>NZ_CP014205.2:3578909-4987818 GCF_001594225.2 Pseudomonas glycinae | reverse complement strand
CTGTTCGACATGGACGGCACCGTCCTCAACTCCATCGCCGCCGCCGAGCGGATCTGGTCCGCTTGGGCCGTGCGCCACGGGGTGAATGTCGAAACGTTCCTGCCGACCATCCATGGCGTGCGCGCCATCGACACCATCACGCGTTTGAACCTGCCGGGCGTGGACGCCGAGGCGCAAGCGGCGTTCATCACCAAGGCGGAAATCGAAGACGTCGAAGGCATCGTCGAGATCCCCGGCGCGGCTGCGTTTCTCAAGTCGTTGCCGGCGGATCGCTGGGCCATGGTGACCTCGGCGCCACGGGATCTGGCGTTGCGGCGGATGGCGGCGGCGGGGATTCCGGAGCCGGCGGTGATGGTGACCGCTGAAGATGTGACCGCTGGCAAACCGGATCCGGCCGGTTATCGTCTGGCGGCCAGACGTCTGGGCCTGGAACCGGCGGACTGCCTGATTTTCGAAGACGCCACCGTCGGCATCGAGGCCGCTGAAGCCGCGGGTGCGCCGTTGATGATCATCACCACGACTCACCAGCATCCGCTTGAAACCGCCCACGCGACCATCGCCAGTTACCGCGACATTGCGCTGAGCATCGACAGCGACGGCCAGCTGCGCCTGCAACCTCAATAAACCCCGGGCAGCAATCGCCAGCTGCGGGCGCAATAAGCGTCGTATTCGGCGCCGAACTGCGTGCGCAGCAGGGCCTCTTCGGAGTGGATGCGGGCGATCAGCGGAATCAGCGTCAGCGCCGCCAGCAACAGGCCGACCACCGAACGGAACGCCAGCGCCCAACCGATCGCATTGATCACCAGCCCCAGATAACTGGGGTTGCGCAGATGCCGGTAAATTCCTTCGGTGACTAGTCGGTGCCCCGGCTGAATCGCCACCAGCCCGCTGAACCGATGGCCGAGCACAAACACCGGCCACAAGCGCAATCCACCACCAACGATAAACAGCAACGCGCCCAGCCAACGGGTACCTTCGCGGCCGATGGTCCAGAAACCGATGCGGTCGCAGTAAGCCGGCAGAAAGGCACTGACCAGTCCGATCACGGCAAACGCCGGAATCACCCAGCGATTGGCCCGGTCCTCGCGTTCGCCGGTACTCAGATTCACTTCCGTGAACAACGACGCCACCACCATGGCGAGCGTGGCCAGTGCCACCACGACCAACGCCCCGTGAGAAAAAAACACCGCCACGCCACCGATGCCCCACATCGCCAGGCCCAGATAGGCGAGGGTGGCGAGCACGGCGACCACGGTCATTTGCGCAGACATTTTCATAGGCACCTCACAGCTGTTCCGTTCAGTGTAGATCCCGGCACGATCCCCGGCGTTTAGCCGGTGGCAACGGCGTATGGAGGATCAACGGCCTGCGGATTTTCAGGCGCCGGAGATATCGGACCCGGTCAACACTTTACGAAACGTCTCCACCAACGGCCGTAAATTGACTCGGTGCCAAGCCGCCCACAACGGCGTGGTGAACGCCAGCCACGGCACTTCCCGCAGCACCACGCCCGGCGGTGCGTTATGGCTCAGGCCTTTCTGGATCATCGCGATCCCCAGTCCCGAGGCGACCAACCCCAACGCGGTAAACGGCTCGGTGGCCTGCATCCGCACATCCGGCGTGAAACCTGCGCGGATGCAGGCGCTGACGAACTCATCGTCGGCCCCTTGGCGCGGTTGCACGCCAATCCATTCCTGATCGGCCAGATGGTCCGGGGTTAGCGAAGCCTGCGTCGCCAACGGGTGATGTTCGGGCAGCGCCAACAGCATCGGGTCGTCCAGCACTTGAAAGCCCAGTAGATCCGGATCGTCGGTCGTCGGTGGTTCGCTGACCAGTGCGATATCGAGACTACGCTGACGCAGGCCTTCGAGTTGTTCGGCGGAGCTGAGGTTGTACAGCGCGACATGCACGTTCGGCCGGTCGACCCGCAGCACGCGCAAGGCATTGGGCAAGACCCCGGCGTGCATCGCGTTCTCGATGTAGCCGATGCACAGGCCACCTTCTTCGCCACGGCCCAGGCGTTTGCCGAGGGATTCCAAGCGGTTGGCGTGGGTCAGCAGGGCGCGGGTTTCGGCGAGAAAGGTCTGGCCGTCGCGGGTCAGGCGGATGCGTTGCTGGCTGCGTTCGAACAGAGTCAGGCCCAGGCGCTCTTCGAGCTGGGCGATCTGCCGGCTGAGGGGCGACTGGGAAATGTGCAGGCGCTCGGCGGCGCGGCCGACGTGTTCTTCCTCGGCGACGGCGACGAAGTAGCGCAATTGGCGGATGTCGATCATGTCAGACCTTCAGGGACTCAAGTGCTGCGGATTATGTCTTGGACGGTCTGAGTGGCGCAATCTAGGATCTGCTCAACGGTCAACACCGACCACGACTTACGAGGACAGCATCATGAGCTTGAAAGACAAACTCCCCGGCCAACTCGGCTTCGGCACCGCGCCGCTGGGCAACATGTTCCGCGCCATTCCTGAAGACGAAGCGCAAGCCACCGTGCACGCGGCATGGGATGCCGGCGTGCGTTACTTCGACACCGCGCCGTTCTACGGTTCGGGCCTCTCGGAAATCCGCCTCGGCGAAGCACTGTCCCGCTACAAGCGCGACGACTATGTGCTCAGCACCAAGGTCGGCCGGGTGATTCTCGATGAAGTCGAAGACGCCGCCGCGCGGGATCTGGGCGAGAAAAGCGGGGTGTTCGAACACGGCCGCCCGAACAAGATCGTCAACGACTACAGCGCTGACGCCACCTCGCGCTCGATCGAAGACAGCCTCAAACGTCTGAAAACCGATCGCCTCGACATCGTCTGGGTCCACGATATCGCTCAGGATTTCTACGGCGATCAATGGCTCGAGTACTTCAATCAGGCCCGTACCGGCGCCTTCAAAGTCCTGACGCGTCTGCGTGAAGAAGGCGTGATCCAGGGCTGGGGCCTGGGCGTGAACAAGGTCGAGCCGTGCGAGTTGACGCTGGACCTGACCGAGGCGCAGCCTGACGGCTTTCTGCTGGCCGGCCGCTACACCTTGCTCGATCACGACCGCGCCTTGCAGCGTTTGATGGATTCGGCGCGGGCGCAGAACGTAGAAATCGTGGTCGGCGGTCCCTACAGCTCGGGGATCCTGGCCGGCGGTGCGCACTTCGAATACCAGAAAGCCAGTCCTGAAATCGTTGCCAGGGTCGAGCAGATCAAACGCATCGCCGCAGCCCACGGCGTCGATGTCAAAGCGGCTGCACTACAATTCTCGCTGGCCAATCCGGCCGTGGCGGCCGTGATTCCCGGCGCGAGCAAACCGGGGCGCATCGCTGAAGATGTGGCGGCGCTGTCGGCGGTCATTCCGGCCGGTTTCTGGCAGGCCATGCGTGAAGCGAAACTGGTGTCCGAACGTGCACCATTACCCATCGACGAGGTGAAAGCATGAAGATCGATCTGAGCGGAAAACTGGCGATTGTCAGCGGCAGCACGGCGGGCATCGGTTTGGGCATCAGCCAGTCGCTGGCCGAGGCGGGCGCCACGGTGGTGGTGATCGGTCGGGACGCGGCCAAGGTCGAACAGGCGCTGGCAAGCATTCGCGACAAGGTGCCGGGCGCGCAACTGCGCGGTCTGACGGCGGATCTGGGCACGGCCGAAGGCGCGCAGAAACTGTTCGCCGCCGAACCGAAAGCCGACATCCTGGTGAACAACCTCGGCATCTACAACGCCGTGGATTTCTTCGACGCGCCGGACGATGAGTGGACGCGCTTCTATGAAATCAACGTGATCTCCGGTGTGCGCCTGTCGCGGCATTACGTGCCGGCGATGGTCGAGCAGGGCTGGGGCCGGGTGATCTTCCTGTCTTCGGAATCCGGCGTGGCCACCCCGGCCGACATGATCAACTATGGCGTGACCAAAAGCGCCAACCTTGCGGTGTCCCATGGCCTGGCTAAACGTCTGGCTGGCACCGGGGTTACGGTTAATGCGATTTTGCCCGGGCCGACCTTCACCGACGGTGTCGAGGAAATGCTCAAGGATGCTGCCGCCGAGTCTGGCCGCAGCCTGCGTGACGAAGCCGACGCCTTTGTGCGCCGGGCCCGTCCGAGCTCGATCATCCAGCGCGTGGCGGATGTCGAAGAGGTCGCGCACCTGGTCACCTACATCGCTTCACCGCTGTCTTCGGCCACCACCGGCGCCGCGTTGCGGGTCGACGGCGGCGTGGTCGACAGCCTGACTATCTGAATTCATCGAGAGAGACTTTTTATTTATGGCAACAGCATCAGCAACCATCGACATCCCGGCTTCGGCCGAACAGGTCTGGCAATTGATTGGCGGCTTCAACACCTTGCCGGACTGGCTGCCGTTCATTCCCAACAGCGAACTGAGCGAAGGCGGGCGTGTGCGCACTTTGCAAACCGCTGACGGCGCAGTGGTGGTCGAGCGTCTTGAGACGTTCGATAACGCGGGCAAAACCTACAGCTATTCGATTCTGCAGGCACCGTTTCCGGCCACCGATTATCTGGCGACGATTCGTGTCGAAGCCCAGGGGCAGGGCGCGAAGGTGACGTGGTCGGGACGGTTTACGGCCAAGGGCGTGAGCGAGGAGGAAGTGGTGGCGCTGTTCAGCGGGATCTATCAGGGTGGGCTTGAGGCGCTGCGCGCCAACTACCCCGCCTGAGTTTGTTGATGATCGTTCCCACGCTCCGCGTGGGAATGCAGCCCGGGACGCTCCGCGTCCCTTCCAGAGCTGGAACGCGGAGCGTCCCTTTAGGCATTCCCACGCAGAGCGTGGGAACGATCTATCTCAAGATTGTGAAATCAGGCTCTGCCGACAATCCAGCACCAGCTTCGCCCCGCCCAGATCACTGCGTCCCACCTCAAGACTGAACCCGTGCAGGTTGACGATCGCTGCGACGATCGACAGCCCCAGACCAAAACCATTCTGCAGTTGCCCGCCCTCGGCGCGGTAGAAACGCTGGAACACCGCCTCCCGCTCGGTCTCGGGAATGCCGGGCCCGGAGTCGTGCACTTCGATCCGCGTATGCCCCGCATCATTGACCCCGCGCAACACCACCGTGCCACCGGCCGGGGTGAACTTGATCGAGTTGCTCAACAGGTTCGCCAGCGCTTCAAACAGCAACGCTCGATCACCGTTCAGCATCGGCAGGGTTTCCGGCATGTTCAGCTCGAAGCGCAGCTCGTCGTCTTCGGCCAGCGGCAGATAGAACTCGTGCAATTCCTGCAGCAGCAACACCGGATCGAGCTCGACAAAACCCGAGCGCCGCTGACGATCCTCCAGTTCGGAAATCCTCAATAAACCGCGGAACCGCGCCATCAGCGTATCGGCCTCGGCCAGCACCAGATCCAGTTGCGCCGCTTCCGGCGAGCCTTCGCCGGCCTGCTGCTGCATGCGATACAACTGCGCGCGCAAACGGGTCAGCGGGGTGCGCAAGTCATGGGCGATGTTGTCGCACACACCTTTGACTTCGTTCATCAAGCGTTCGATGCGATCAAGCATGGCGTTGACGATGGCGGCGAGCATGTCCAGTTCATCGCGACGATTGGACAGCGGCAAACGGTGAGTCAGGTCGCCGGCGACAATCGACTGGGCGCTGGCCTGGATCGCCCGGATCCGCCGCAACGGCCGGCGACGCAGCAAGTGCCAGCCGATAATCCCCGGCACAATCGTCAGCGACACGCCCCAGAACAACGCATGCAGAATGATCCTGGTCACCGCGAACAGTGAACCGTTGTCACGCAACAACACCAGCCAGCGGCCGTCGCGGGTCGGAGTGGCGACCGCGTCGCAGCTGTCGGTGGGCAGGGTCGGGTCGTCGGAGTCGGCGCATTCGCTGAGCATGTGGATCTTGCCGTCCAGCGGCAGGCCTTCAGGAATCTTCTGCAATGCGCCGCCGAGGTAGCGATGCTGAGCGTCAAACAACCCATAGGCGTCGATGCCGCGAATGTCGAAGGTCATGCTGGCGGCGAGCGCGTCTTCCAGCTGATCACCGCGAAAGTGCGAAAACAGGTGCTGACGTTGCATCAGCGAATGCTTGGCCAGGTTGTCGAGGTAACCGGAGACCTCGAAGTACATGACCCCCATGAGGATCGCGCTCCAGGCCACGAACAATGAACTGTACAGCGCCAGCAGTCGGCTGCTGGAAGAACGCCAACCGTCAGACGGGTTCGGCAATGACATAACCCGAGCCTCGCACCGTGCGGATCAGCGGGACATTGCCCGGCGGGTCGATCTTCTTGCGCAGGCGGCCGATGTGCACATCGATCAGGTTAGTGCCGGGGTCGAAGTGATAGCCCCAGACTTCCTCGAAAATCATCATCCGCGACAGGATCTGGCCGCTGTTGCGCATCAGGAACTCCAGCAATTTGTACTCGGTCGGCAACAATGTCAGCACCTGCTCGGCGCGCCGGGCTTCGTGGCTGATCAGATCGAGTTGCAGATCCGCCACCTGCAACGTGGTCGGCTGGGCGCCGTTGCTGTTCTGCCGACGCAGCAACACTTCGACTCGGGCGGCCATTTCATCGGTGGCGAACGGTTTGGTCAGGTAGTCATCGCCGCCGGCGCGCAAGCCACGCACACGCTCGTCGACGTCAGAGAGCGCGCTGATCATCAGGATCGGCGTCGCCACGCCCATGGTGCGCAGGGTGGTGACGATGGCCAGGCCATCGAGTTCCGGCAGCATGCGGTCGAGGGTGATCAGGTCGTAGTTGCCGCTGACGGCACGGTCCAGGCCTTCACGGCCGTTGTCGACCCAGTCCACGTCGAGGCCGTGGCTGCTCAATTCGGCGACAATTTCCCGGGCGGTCACGGCGTCGTCTTCGATGGTGAGGATGCGAGTCATGGTGGGCCTGCTGGTCTGTTCAAACGCAATGGCAGCATTTTGCCAAGATTTTACGCGGGCGCTTTAAATTAACTTTCATGTTTTAGCGGATATAAACGCTACGACCGGGCTTTTGTGCCAATGCATAAAACCCGCTGTTATCGAGCCGTTGTTGCAAATTGCATGGTTCTGGGAAGTTCAGACTTTTTAACTGATTGAATCCAAACGATTTATTTAATGTTGGCGACTGG
This sequence comes from Pseudomonas glycinae, assembly GCF_001594225.2. Taxonomy (GTDB): domain Bacteria; phylum Pseudomonadota; class Gammaproteobacteria; order Pseudomonadales; family Pseudomonadaceae; genus Aquipseudomonas; species Aquipseudomonas glycinae. The sequence continues at coordinate 4,980,768 of NZ_CP014205.2, read as the reverse complement.
CACGGTCACTGCAATTTCTCTGATGACGAGTTGTAACACCATTTTTCATGCCTGGAGCACTACAACAATGAATAGATCCTCTGATGGGTTTTATCCTGCCTACGAAGGAGAGTCGAGCAACGTCTCGGGGGTGTCCTGGGGCGCGATCTTCGCAGGGGCTGCCGCTGCGGCGGCACTGTCGCTGATTCTCGTGCTGCTGGGCTTCGGTCTGGGCTTCTCCGCCGTTTCACCGTGGGCCGGGGAGGGCGTCAGCGCCAAGGGCCTGGGCATTTCCACCATCATCTGGCTGGCGGCCACCCAAATCATCGCTTCGGGGCTCGGCGGCTACATCGCCGGTCGCTTGCGGGTGAAGTGGGCCAACATGCACGGTGACGAGGTGTATTTCCGCGACACCGCTCATGGCTTTCTCTCCTGGTGTGTAGCGACTCTGGTCACCGCAACGCTGGTGGTCGGCTCGGTCAGCAGCATCGTCAGCGGTGGCGTGCAGGCCGGTGCGAGTGTTGTCGGCGGCGCTGCCGGTGCCATGACGCAAGCGGCCGGCACGGCGGCCGGCAACACCGACAGTGACCAGTACGGCTACTTCGTCGACAGCCTGTTCCGCGACGATCGTCCCGCCGCCGTCAGCGATGACGCCGCCCGTGGCACCGTGACCCGGATCTTCGCCCAGAGCCTGGCCAACGGTCAGCTCAGCGCCGAAGACCGTACCTACCTCGCGCAACTGGTCGCTCAGCGTACCAACCTGACCCAGGCCGACGCCGAACGTCGGGTCGATGAAATCTACGCCCGTACCCAGAAAGCTATCGCGGACGCCAAAGTGAAAGCGCAACAAGCCGCCGACACCGCCGCCAAAGTCGCTGCCTGGACTTCGCTATGGATGTTCATCGCACTGTTGGCCGGTGCGTTCTTCGCCAGCCTCTCGGCCACCTTCGGCGGTCGCCGCCGGGATGCGGTCGAGTACGTCGAAGTCGAAACCTACACCACGACCACGCTGCCGCCAGTCCGTTAATCAAGGAGAATCACCATGCGCTCACTACTGCTGTTTTTCCTCGGCGTTCCAATCCCGATCATCATCCTGATCGCCCTGTTCGTGCACTGATTCCTTGAGGCACATGCCTTGGCCGCTTCCACCTTCGGGTTGAAGCGGCTTTTTGCTTTCTGCGCGGGGCCGAAGGCGCAGAACCGTACAGTCATTTCCATGGCCTGGATCAATATCCGTTAACGCAATATCCCCTAACGTGAAATTTCCAGGCCCTTGCCGCTGGATCGACTACATTGCTTGCGCGCACTCTGCTGCGCGAGCAAAACCCGCCTGCCGGCCCGATAGAGAGCGATAACCCCCACGAGCCGGCGAGGTGTAGTGCAGCAAGGAGCTGTTTCAACCTCACCTGAACTTTTCACGGATGATCATCGCAATGCACTGCCTAGAAAGAACCTTCGATATCCAGCCTTTGGCGCAGGCGGATATGACTGTCCACATCAACGGCCAGCCGGTCACTGCCGCTATTGGCGAAACCGTGCTCAGCGTCATTCAGTCCCTCGGCGTGCGCCAGGTCGCGCGCAACGATCACAACCAGATCAGCGGCGCCTATTGCGGCATGGGCGTGTGCCAGTGCTGCCTGGTGAAAATCAACGGCCGGCACAAGCGGCGTGCCTGCCAGACCGTGGTGCGCGACGGCATGCTGATCGAGACCCGGGTCAACCGCATTCACGGGCAGGAGGTGCTATGAGCCAGAATCCGGTGATCGTAGGGGGTGGCCCGGCGGGAATGGCGGCGGCCATCGAACTGGCCCTGCACGGGGTGCGCTGCACCTTGCTCGAAGAAGCATCGCGCCTGGGTGGCGTGGTCTATCGCGGGCCGCTGCGTGACGGCGTGCAGCTGGATTATCTGGGGCCGCGCTATTCCGAGGCGTTGGGCAAATTGCACGGTGATTTCCAGGAGCAGTCCGGGCTGATCGACGTGCGCCTCAACCATCGCGTGGTCGGCGCCGAAGGCACGCGCTCGCTGGTGGTGCTGGACGGCGACGAGCGTCTGCACGAAATCGAATACCCGCAGTTGCTGCTGGCCGCCGGTTGCCACGAACGCAGCGTGCCGTTTCCAGGCTGGACGCTGCCCGGCGTGATCATGCTGGGCGGTCTGCAATTGCAGATCAAAAGCGGGGTGGTCAAACCGCAGGGGCCGGTGGTGATCGCCGGCACCGGGCCGCTGTTGCCGCTGGTGGCGACCCAGTTGCACGCGTCGGGCGTGAGTGTGGCGGGGGTCTACGAGGCTTGCGCATTCGGCAAGATCGCCAAGGAGAGCCTGGCGCTGCTGAACAAGCCGCAGCTGTTCCTCGATGGCTTGAGCATGCTCGCCTATCTGAAATTGCATGGCATCCCGATGAACTACGGCTGGGGCGTGGTCGAAGCGCACGGCGACGGCGAACTGAAAAGCGTCAGCGTGGCGCCGTACTCGGCAACGTGGGAGCCGGACATGAGCCGCGTCGAACGCTTCGAAGCGAAGACGCTCGCGGTCGGTTACGGCTTTATCCCGCGCACGCAACTGAGTCAGCAAATGGGTCTGGATCACGGCTTCAGTGACGACGGTTACCTGCGTGCCAACGCCAACATCTGGCAGCAAAGCAGCGAGCCCCACGTGCACCTGGCCGGTGACATGGGCGGGATTCGCGGCGGCGAAGCGGCGATGCTCGCCGGCAAGATCGCGGCAACCTCGATCCTGCTACAACGCGGTGTGCTCGAAGAGGAACTGGCGCGCGTCCGTCGCGACCGTTACCTGGGCAAACTCAAAGCAATCGTACGTTTCCGCGCTGCGGTGGATCGCTACACCGAACGCGGCGTCGGGCAAACCGCGTTGCCAGCCGCCGACACGGTGATCTGCCGCTGCGAACACGCGACCCGCGCCGACATCGACCGCGCGCTGGAGCAGGGCGTGCAAGACATCGCCAGCCTGAAAATGCGCACCCGCGTAAGTATGGGCGACTGTCAGGGGCGGATGTGCGTCGGCTATTGCAGCGACCGCTTGCGTCAGGCCACCGGACGCAAGGATGTCGGCTGGCTGCGCCCGCGTTTCCCGATCGATCCGATCCCTTTTTCCGCGTTCCAGTCCCTCGGCACGGAGGCCGTTTCCCATGAGTAAGTTCTATGACGTGGTCATCGCTGGCGGCGGTGTGATCGGCGCCTCCATCGCCTATCAGTTGTCCAAACGCAAAGGCCTCAAGGTTGCGCTGATCGACGCCAAGCGTCCGGGCAACGCGACCCGCGCCTCGGCCGGTGGCTTGTGGGCGATTGGCGAGTCGGTGGGGCTGGGCTGCGGGGTGATTTTCTTCCGCATGATGTCGGCCAACCGCAAGCGCGAAACCCAGGGTGCGGCGGTGGCGGTGGACGCCAGCACGCCGCACATCCTGCCGCCGTCGTTCTTCGATTTCGCCTTACAATCCAATGCGCTGTACCCGGCGTTGCATCGCGAGCTGAAGGACAACCACGGGATGGATTTCAAGTTCGAAAAGACCGGGCTCAAATTCGTGATCTATGACGATGAGGACCGGTTGTACGCCGAGCACATCGTCGGCTGCATTCCGCACCTGGCCGATCAAGTGCGCTGGCTGGATCAGGCGGCGTTGCGCGAGTCCGAGCCGAGCGTCAGCCACGAGGCACGCGGGGCGCTGGAATTCCTCTGCGATCATCAGGTCAGCCCGTTCCGCCTGGCCGACGCCTACACCGAAGGCGCCCGACAGAATGGCGTGGACATGTACGTCAACACCAACATCACCGGCGTGCTGCATCACGGCACGCGGGTGACCGGGGTGCAGACGACTGAAGCCGGGGTGTTCCACTGCAAGACCCTGATCAACGCTGCCGGCGCCTGGGCAGCGGACTTGAGCGAGTGGGCCACGGGCATCCGTATTCCGGTGAAACCGGTGAAAGGCCAGATCCTGCTGACCGAACGTCTGCCGAAAATCCTCAACGGCTGCCTGACCACCAGCGATTGCTACATGGCGCAGAAGGACAACGGCGAAATCCTGATCGGCAGCACCACCGAGGACAAAGGCTTCGACGTCACCACCACCTGGCCGGAAATCGCCGGGCTGGTGCAGGGCGCCGTCCGTTGCTTGCCGGAATTGGCGGACATCAACCTCAAGCGTACCTGGGCCGGATTGCGGCCGGGCTCGCCGGACGAGTTGCCGATTCTCGGGCCGATGGCCGGGGTCGACGGTTACCTCAACGCCTGCGGGCATTTCCGCACCGGGGTGCTGACGTCGGCGATCACCGGGGTGTTGCTGGACAAGCTGATCAACGATGAACCGTTGCCGCTGGACATCACGCCGTTTCTGGCGGACCGGTTTGAAGTGGCGCCTGTGCAGGAAAAACGGGCGCTGGAGATGGCCTGACTTGTGATCGTTCCCACGCTCCGCGTGGGAATGCCTCAAGGGACGCTCCGCGTTCCAGCTCTGGAAGGGACGCGGAGCGTCCCGGGCTGCATTCCCACGCAGAGCGTGGGAACGATCAGGGTCAGGCGGTCGGCGCGCGCAGTGTGCGGGGGCTCAGGACTTGCCCGATTGTTCTTCCAGTTGATCCGACTCGAACAACCGGGCCAGTTCCGCCCGCGCTTCCTGGGCGGTCTGCAGCACTTTGGCCGCGTCGTCGTACACCGCGTGTTGAGCCTCGAGTACCTGTTCGTCATGGTGCTTGAAGCGCTTGATCCGCGCATCGGCCTGGGCCTGGGTCAAGCCGAGGCCAACCAGCGTACGGCGGCTCATTTCCAGACTGGAGTAATAGGTTTCCCGAATCGGATCGGCCCCCACATCCACCAACCGATGAACATGCTGCCGGTTACGCGCCCGGGCGATGATCTTCATGTCTGGGTAGAGCTTGCGCACGATCTCGGCGGTCTTGATGTTGGTTTCCGGATCATCCGTGGCAATCACGAAGTACTCCGCTTCACCGACCTTGGCCGCACTGAGGATTTCCGGACGCATCGGGTCACCGTAGAACACCGGCACGCCACCGAAACTGCGCGACAGTTCGATGGTTTCCACCGAGGTGTCCAGCGCGACGAACTTGATGTTCTGCGCCCGCAGAATCCGCGCCACGATCTGACCCATCCGACCCATACCGGCAATCACCACCCGTGGCGATTCGGTCTCGATCTGGCGGAATTTCTCCGGCACTTCCACCGGCTGCACCTTCGGGCTGACCAGTCGTGCGCAGACCAGCAGCAACAGCGGCGTCACCGCCATCGACAGGGTGATGGTCAGTACCAGCAGGTCGTACAGACGTGGTTCAAACAGGCCCTGATCGCGGCCGATCTTGAACACCACAAACGCAAATTCACCGCCCGCTGCCAGCACGATGCCGAGGCGAATCGCGCTGACCTTGTTCAACCCACCGGCCAGGCGCCCGACCACAAACAGCAACGGCAACTTCAGGGCGATCAGCAGCAGCGTCAGCCCCAGCACCGTGATCGGCGCGCTGAGCAGCAGACTGAGGTTGGCGCCCATGCCGACGCTGATGAAAAACAGCCCCAGCAGCAGGCCCTTGAATGGCTCGATCTGCGCTTCCAGCTCATGGCGATATTCCGAATCCGCCAGCAGCAACCCGGCGAGAAATGCGCCCAGCGCCATCGACACACCGACCATGTCCATCAGCCATGCGGTGCCGATCACCACCAGCAACGCGGTGGCGGTGGAGACTTCCGGCAGACCGGTTTTCGCCACGATGCGGAACACCGGACGCAGCAGATAACGTCCACCGATCACCACCACCGCGATGCCGCCGAGCACCTGCAAACTGTGGCGAACGTCGTCGGCGGTGCTGGTGTGGTGATCGACCCCCGCGAGCATCGGTACCAGCGCGATCAACGGGATCGCGGCGATGTCCTGGAACAGCAGAATCGCAAACGCCAGCCGCCCGTGGGGGCTGGTCAATTCCTTGCGCTCGGCAAGGCTTTGCAGGCCAAACGCGGTAGACGACAGCGCCAGACCGAGGCCCAGAACAATCGCGCTGTTCAATGGCTGGCCAAACACCGACAACGCCAGCACACCGATCACCGAACCGGTCAGCAGCACCTGCGCCAGACCCACGCCGAACACCGATTTGCGCATCACCCACAAACGTCGCGGCGACAGCTCCAGACCGATGATGAACAACAGCAGCACCACGCCCAGTTCCGAAATATGGCTGACACTTTGCGGATTGCCGATCAGGCCGAGCACCGACGGGCCGATGATCACCCCGGCAAACAGATAACCGAGCACCGCGCCCAGTTGCAGGCGCTTGGCCAGGGGAACGGTGAGCACGGCGGCGAAGAGAAAGACGACGGCGGCTTGTAACAGATTGCCTTCATGGGGCATGAGCGGAACTCCAGTAACGCGGTACGGCGGGGGGCGACAAGGATAAAGGTTGCAACGATGGCAGATCTACCGCCGGCCCCGCTTGAGCAGATGTGCTTCTGTAATAATTTGCATCAATTGGTTACATTTATAACCTCAACGAATCAATTCCTTCGAGTCTTTCATGGCCATCAACTTCGACCTCAATGACCTGCAAGCCTTTCGCGCCGTGGTCGAGCAGGGCAGTTTCCGCAAGGCCGCCGACACCGTGCGCCTGTCGCAACCGGCCCTGAGCCGGCGCATCGAAAAGCTCGAAGACGCTCTCGGCGTGAAGCTGTTCGAGCGCACCACGCGCAAGGTCAGCCTGACCCAGGCCGGACGCGGTTTCATGCCCAGCGTCGAACGCTTGCTCGACGATCTGGACGTCGCGTTGCTCGGCATCAGTGAGGTCGCCTCGAATCGGCAGGGCCACGTGACCGTCGCTTGCGTGCCGTCGGCGGCGTACTACTTCATGCCGAGCGTCGTCGCCCGTTATCACCGGCAGTTTCCGCGAATCAAAGTCAAAGTCCTCGACTCCAGCGCCCACGATGTGCTGAGCGCGGTGGTCAACGGCGAGGCGGATTTCGGTCTGAGTTTCATGGGTACCCAGGAGGCGGGCGTGGATTTCGAGCCGCTGGTGCAGGAGAGCTACGTAGTCGCCTGTCGCCGCGATCATCCGCTGGCCGGGCGCAGCAGCGTCACCTGGGACGAGTTCTACCGGCAGGATTACATCTCGCTCGACAAGACATCGGGCAATCGCTTTTTGCTCGATCAAGCGCTGGCGAAAGTGGTGCCGCAGCGCCCGAGCATCTGCGAGACGCGGCATGTGACGACCATGATCGGTCTGGTGGAAGCGGGATTGGGGGTGGCAGCGGTGCCATTGATGGCGATGCCGGCGGCGGATCATCCGATCCTGACGCGGGTGCCGCTGACCGATCCGCAAGTGATGCGCAGCGTCGGCATCATCAAACGCCGGGGTCGTACGCTGACCCCGGCGGCATTGGAACTGGAGCGGCTGGTGGTGGAAATGAAAGTCCAGCCGCCGACGGTCAGCGCTTGACCGAATCCAGACCGGTGGCCTGCACGTCAGGCTGGGCGGCGGGTGCGGCGAGATAAGCGAGCAACGCCTTGGCTTCCTGCGGATGCTGCGCACCCACTGGAATGCCCGCTGCAAATCGGGTCACCGACTGCACCGACTCCGGAATCTTCGCCACAAAACTCACCCCCGGCACCGGCAGCAATTCGCTGACCTGCTGGAAGCCCAGTTGATAGTCGCCGGTCGCGACCACCGAACCCACCGGGATTTTCGGGATCATCTTCGCCTTCGGTTTCAGTTGATCTTCGATACCCAGTTTCTTGAACAATTGCTGCTCGATGTACACGCCGCTGGCGCTGTCGGAGTAGGCCACCGATTTTGCATCCAACAGGGTTTTCTTCAGGGCGTCGACGTTGCTGATGTCCGGTTTCGGCGCGCCCTCGCGCACCACCAGGCCGATCCGCGAATCCGCCAGCTCCACCCGCGACGCCGGGTCGACCTTGCCTTGTTTGATCAAGTCATCGAGGGCGTAACCGACCATGATCACCACGTCGGCCTTTTCACCACGGGCGAGGCGATTGGGGATTGCCTCCGGCGCCTTGCCCATCGACGGGCCGAGTTGGGTGTCCAGCGTGTTGCCGGTGGCGGCGGCGAATTTTGGTCCGAGGATCTTGTAGGCGGCGGTGAAACCGCCGGAAGTCATGACCCGCAGTTCTTCGGCCTGCGCCGCAACGTTGAACGCAAGACCGGCGAGCAGGGCGGAAACGGTAAACAATTTTTTCATGGTGATGTTCTCAGGCAGTAACAGGTTGCAGACGACCGCCGGCCCGGCGATACAGATAAAGCGTCGCGCCCAATGCGCAGAGCGCGCCAATGCTCATCCAGTAACCCGGTGCGGCTTTGTCGCCGGTGTACTGGATCAGGAAGGTCGACATCGCTGGAGTGAATCCGCCGAACACGGCAGTGGCGAGGCTATAGGCCAGGGAGAAACCGGCCACTCGCACTTCCACCGGCATGATCTCGGTCAGCGCGGGAATCATCGCGCCGTTGTACAGGCCGTAGATAAACGACAGCCACAACAGCGACAGCAGCATGTGACTGAAGCTCGGCGCCTGCACCAGGTACGACAGCGCTGGATACGTGGTGGCCAGCGCCAGCAGCGCCATGGCGATCAGCACCGGACGGCGGCCGACGCGATCGGACAATGCACCGCCAATCGGCAGCCAGAAGAAGTTGGAAACGCCCACCAGCAACGTCACCAGCAACGCATCGGATGTGCTCAGGTGCAGCACGGTTTTGCCGAAGGTCGGTGCGTACACGGTGATCAGGTAGAACGCAGTGGTAGTCAGGGCAACCATCAGCATCCCGCCCAGCACCACGCCCCAGTTCTGACCGAGGGTGCGGAACACTTCCTTCATGCTTGGACGATGTTTGCGAGCGGCGAACTCTTCGGTTTCCGCCAGATTGCGTCGCAGAAAGAAGATGAACGGAACGATCATGCAGCCGACGAAAAACGGAATCCGCCAGCCCCAATCGGCGACCGCTTCCGGCGCCATCCATTGGTTCAAGCCATAACCCAGCGCAGCGGCGACGACGATGGCCACCTGCTGACTGGCCGACTGCCAGGCGGTGAAAAAGCCTTTGCGACCGGGCGTGGCGATTTCGGAGAGATACACCGAAACTCCGCCCAGTTCCGCACCGGCGGAGAAACCTTGCAACAGCCTTCCGATCAACACCAGCGCCGGGGCAAACAGGCCGATGGTTTCGTATCCGGGCACCAGCACAATCAATATCGTGCCGCTGGCCATGATCGACAGCGTCACGATCAAACCTTTGCGCCGACCGACGTCATCGATGTACGCGCCGAGCACGATGGCCCCCAGCGGACGCATCAAAAAGCCTGCGCCGAACACTGCGAAAGTCATCATCAGGGACGCGAACTCACTGCTCGCCGGAAAGAACACCGCCGCGATCTGCGTGGCGTAGAAACCGAACAGAAAGAAGTCGAACTGTTCGAGGAAGTTACCCGAGGTCACCCGGAAAATGGCGCCGGCCCGCGAGCCGCCGTGTGGGATTGAGGCTGTCATAGAAAAGTACTCCACCGCTTTTATGACGTGCGCGACGGGGAGGCGGCGCACGGTTCTTATTGGGGCGGATAGTGGCGCGCAGGGATCGATTTGTTAATTGCATTGTTGGCATGGATTGATGTGCTATGCAGATCAATGGCGTGCTATGGCAGCTGTTTTGGCGTCGCTGCCTGCACGGTTCTGGCTACCATCGAGTCTTGCGCTGGTGCGGCGATGTTCACAAAAGTCCCGTCCCAGTCAGGGTCTATCCTGCGAATGCGTTCACGCAGATCCGGATGGCCCGAGAGCAGAAGAGAGCTGGAAGTGCCAGGGCCGAAAAACAGGTGGCTGAACTCGGCGGCACGGGCGGCCTTGAGGGTCGAGCCCATTTTGTATCCGCCGATTTTCTTCAGTGCCCCGGCAATACTGTCGGGGTTGCGGGTGTATTGCACGGCGGTCGCATCGGCCAGGAATTCGCGTTGCCGGCTGACTGCAGCCTTGATCAGGTTGCCGAAGAACGTCCCGGAGAATCCGACAATGCACAGCGCAGTGCCAAACATGCTGACCAGAATGGTCGGCTGCTTACGATTGGCAGATGAGTGTGGTGTGTCCTCAAGACCGCGCAAGAGATGGTTTCCCGCCAACCCGATCACCATGATCCCGTGAACGATCGCGACCAGTTGGGTGTTCAGGCGCATGTCGCCGTTATAGATGTGGCTGAATTCGTGGGCGATCACGCCTTGCAGTTCATCGCGTGACAACAGGCTTATCGCACCTTGAGTGACGCCGATCACTGCATCCTGAGGGGTGAAACCGGCGGCAAATGCATTGATGCCCGTATCCGGCAGCAGATACACGGGAGGGACTGCGGTGCCGGACGCCAAGGCCATTTCCTCCACCACGTTGACCAAACGGCGCTCTTCCAGAGTCCGCGCGTCATGGTTGATCAGACGACCACCCAAACGGCGCGCGACCACTTTGCCGCCCCCTTTCAGTTCGATGTATTTGACCAGCCCGCCGAGCAACACAACACCCGTTACCAGCGCTGCAATGATCGCGAAAAACTGCCAGTTTTCCGCCAGATCCTCGAGCGTTTTGCCGTACGAGATCGGCAGAATCAGTAGCATGAAGGACACAAGAATCAAGCCGAGTACGGCGAGAAACATCAGGATCACGAGCTGCACCGAGCGACGTTTGGCCCGGCACTGTTGTTCAAAGAAATTCATCTAGCCATCCGTGGACGTGGAGTCTGAATCAATCCGCCGTTGCCGCCATCTGATCAGGCACCGGTTTGCCCGCTGCGGCAGCCGTCGTAAAACTCCCGTCCCACTGCGGATCGATCCGACGAATCCGCACGCTCAGATCAGGGTGGGTCGCAAACATCCGGCTCAGCCAACCTGAGCCGCCTGTGCTGAAGAACAAATGACTGAATTCGGCGGCACGGGGGGAGTTGATGACGGAACCTTGTTTATGGGCGCCGATTTTTTTCAGGGCACCGACAATGCTTTGCGGATTGCGCGTGTACTGCACCGCGCTGGCATCAGCGAGGAACTCACGCTGACGACTGACTGCGGCCTTGATCAGATTGCCGTACAGATTCCCGATAAACCCGGCCACGCACAGTGCGGCACCGAGCGCAAAAACCACCAGCATCAATCGCACGTCGCGTTTGTCGCGCTTGAGCAGGCTGGCCAGTATGTAAGTGCCAGCCAGCCCCAGCACCAACAGGCCGTGCACCACCGCCACCAGTTGCGTGTTGAGGCGCATGTCCCCGTTGAAAATGTGACTGAATTCGTGGGCGATCACCCCTTGCAGTTCTTCTCGAGTCAGTAGTTTCACTGCGCCACGGGTCACACCAATGGCCGCGTCTTCCGGTGTAAATCCGGCCGCGAAGGCGTTGATGCTTTCGTCTTGTAGCAGATATACCGATGGCACGCGGGTGCCGGAGGCAATTGCCATTTCTTCGACGACGTTCATCAACCGTTGCTCGTCCAGGGTGTGCGCATTGCCGTTGAGCAGGCGGCCACCCAGTTTCTCCGCGACGACCTTGCCGCCCGCGCGCAGCTGTCGATATTTCAGCAGACCGCCAATCACCACGATGCTGCTGATGAACAATGCGATAACGGCCATTGCCAGTAGCGCATCCGCCAGCGTGCCGGTCCCGCTCAGGTAATCCTCAAAACCATTGAAGACGAAGGGCAGGCTGGTCATCCCGATCAGCATGACAATCGCCAGAATCATCAGGTAAACCAGCCGTGACGTTTGGTTTCGGGCCTGGGTTTGTCGTTCAAAAAAATTCATCGGGCCATCCATGGAGAGCAGCAATCAGAAAGAAACGTTGGGCGCGGTCTTGATGGCCAGCGTATCGGCAAACTTCAACGGAACCGCATCCTCGCGATGGCCAAAACTGGCCGCCAGCAGCACTGCCGGAAAGCTCTGCTTGAGCGTGTTGTAGGCCATCACCGCATCGTTGAACGCCTGGCGCGCGAAACTCACTTTGTTTTCGGTGCTGCTCAGCTCTTCGCTCAGCTGTTGCATGTTCTGCGAGGCCTTGAGTTCCGGATAAGCCTCCAGCGTCAGGTTCAAGCGATCCACCGCGCTGCTGAGTGCGCTGTCCGCCAGCCCCAATTGCGCGATGTTCTGGGCGCTGCCCGGTTTCGCCTGTGCAGCCTCAAGTCCGGCCACGGCGGCATTGCGTGCGGCGATTACGGCTTCAAGGGTTTCGCGCTCATGGGCCAGATAACCCTTGGCGATGCTGACCAGATTGGGGATCAGGTCATAGCGGCGTTTGAGCTGCACTTCGACCTGGGCAAATGCGTTTTTGATCTCGTTGCGCCGGGCAACGAGCTTATTGAAAAGATTGACAGCGTAGAGCCCCAGAAGCGCAAGCAATACCAGATTGACGATGAGGTAGATTTTCACAGTGATGTCCTTGTTCACTCGGCGAGGGCGGGCGCGATCTTATCGCAAATGGATGCTGTTGACTGTATTGGCCCGGTGGCGGGTTAGCCCGGATCGCGTTCCGGAGCGTGGCTACAATCTCAACGTCCATCAATAAACAAGGAATGATTCCCGAACCTCGCAGTCGGAGTTCAGGTATCACACATCTGAAGGAGGTTCACCGATGAACAACAAGACCCTAATCGCCAGCCTGGCCCTCGTCGCCAGCATCGCCGGGATCAGCCCCCTCGTTCAAGCGGCGCAAACCTCGAACGACACTGTCGAACAATCACCGACCGGCAACCGCGAACTGAACGTCAACGACCGCGCCCCGGACATTTACCAGCGCAGCGAAAAAGCCATCAAAAACTGGAAACAGAAAGGCCTCAAGCAGCCGGAACCGCAGGCGCAGTGGGTACAGATCAACGATAAATATGTGATGGTGATGATCACCAACGGGACGATTGTGGCGATTCAGCCGGTGGAGAAATAGCGTCGGGCTCAATCAGCCCGGCCATGACTCAGCGTCTGCCCGCCAACCAATCGATACTGATTGTTCCCACTGCGCTTGGCCTCATACATCGCCAGATCCGCAATGTGCAGCAACCGGTCCATGGTCGGTGCGTGGTCGGGGAAGACGGCGACGCCGAGGCTGGTGCCGATGTGGCGTTGGTCGTTGCCGATGGGAATGGGCGGGGACAGTTCGATGAAGATCTTCTGGCAGATGCTGCGCGCTTCGTCCTGCAGGTTCAGGCCGGGGGCGAGGCCTTGCAGAATGACCACGAATTCATCGCCGCCGATGCGCGCGACGGTGTCGCTGACCCGCAGGATGCGTTTCAGGCGCGTGGCGGTGGTGATGAGAACGCGGTCGCCGGCGGCGTGACCGTAGCGGTCGTTGATCGCTTTGAAGCCGTTGAGATCGATAAACACCAACGCTACCCGCGTTTCGGTCATGCGCGCATGTTCCAGTGCTTCCGATAGCCGCTCTTCCAGTACCAGCCGATTCGGCAGGCCGGTCAGCGGGTCGAAATGAGCGAGGTGCTGGAGGTAGCTGGCCGAGGCCTTTTCTTCGGTGATGTCGCGCACCACGCCCATCATCTTGATCACCGCGTCGTGATCGTTGCGCACCACATTGCCGGTTTCCCGCAGCCAGCGAATCGTGCCGTCGGGCCAGACCACGCGGTACTCCTCGTCGTGGTTTTCGCCGGTCTCCAGGCATCGCAATTCCCCCGCGCGCACCCTGGCGCGGTCATCGGGGTGTACGCAGGAACAGAACAGCGCGTAGGAGGGCGTCACTTCGCCGATCTTGAAGCCGAACATGCCGAATATTGCGTCGGACCAATAGAGTCGATCCGTGTCGACTTCCCAATCCCAAGTGCCGATCCGCGCAAAATACTGGCTGCGCTTGAAGCGGTCGGCGTCGCCATCCTGACGGATGTTCTGGCCCTCGGCGGCGCGGGTGAGCAGTTCGCGATACTCGGCGAGTTGCTGACGAAGCGCGCGCACTCGGCGGATCAGAACGGCGATCACGACCAACAGCACAACGACAATGGCGAAGCTGATCCAGAGTTGAGTCATTCAAGCGTCGCTGTCATGGCGTATCGATCAGGATTGGTAGCGGGTGGCCATCATCCATCACGGCCGACGTAGGGTCAAACGGTTGCCAATGACCGGTATTTCTGGGAAAACGGCGGCCAGCGGAACAATAGAGTGAATGTTATGAATGATGAACTGCAGATAATCGATCTTCAGACCGGAGACGGAAAAGCCGCCGTCAAAGGCGCGTTGATCACCACCCAATACACGGGTTGGCTGGAAGACGGCACCGAGTTCGATTCGTCCTGGAGCCGGGGCAAACCGTTTCAGTGCGTGATCGGCACGGGCCGGGTGATCAAGGGTTGGGATCAGGGCATCATGGGGATGCAGGTTGGCGGCAAGCGCAAACTGCTGGTGCCGGCGCATCTGGGTTATGGCGAGCGGACGATGGGCAAGATTCCGCCGAATTCGAATCTGGTGTTCGAGATTGAGTTGCTTGAGGTTTTGACGCGGGAGGATTGATGACCGTTTCATTGCTGAAGTCATAAAAACCCGCTGCCTCCCTTCACGGAGACAGCGGGTTTTTTCTTGCCTTGTACCCCAGGTGTTACGCAGCCATCGCGATCTCATCCAGCGTCGCGGCAATCGTGCCGGTCAGGCTTGGGAATCGGCGCTTTACGCTGGTGAGTGCCGGCAGCAGGCGGTTGCGGTCCAGTTCGCCATGGTCGCGGGCAATCTGGACGAGGGCGGTGAGGGCGGCGCTGACAATGGATTTCCGTTCGCTCTCGAGCAGTAGCAGACAGGCTTTCTGGGCCCATTGGCTGTCTTTCTCGTTGAGGCCGATGGAGATCAGGGCGGCGATGATGTGTGCATCGGATTTGCTTTCCATGGGTGTTCCTCAGGTCGTGGCATCGAGAGTGTCCAGCGCCCGGTTCACAGCCAGTTCGCCACACATCACAACTTGGGCGATGCCCAGCACAGTGTTGCGGTAGGGCGGGTCCAGCAGCGCGGCGAAGTCGCTGAGCATCACGCTGGCCGAAGTCATCGATTCGCAGGCGTGGGCCAGCAGGGCATGCTGATCCAGGTCGGGGGCGACCAGGAACATGCGGCCGGGGCAGTGTTGTTTCGGGGCGGTGGGTTTCAGGTAATGGTCGAGGGCGCGCTCGGCGGCTTCGTGGAGTTTTCTGGAATCGGCGGAGGCGTAGGGCGAGGCCGGATCGGATTCGTTGGGTTTGTCTGTTTCGGGTGGATCGGGGACGTATTTGAACATTCGGGAAAGCCTCAAAGTGATGCCGACACCACCTCGCGACTAAACGAAAAGGTGGCAGCTGTACGCAGGTTAGTCGACCGGCGACTTCCCAAAACCGGCGCACCCGAGGGTGCCCTGCACACAGCCGCCATAGAGTGCAGATGAAGGTCACCTGACTGTCTGGAGCACATGTAAAGTTTTGAGAAATCATCGAGCGACTAAACCCGATCACTGACCATTCAGTGACGCGAACCAAGTTACCGACGCCCTCAAAACCGCACAAGCCGGCGGATTCTGGCGTAGTTGTAGGCAAAGGCGCAAGGCGATGTAGCCTCTCGGATGGGGGCAAAATGATGCGTCATTTTTCAGTCCGCCATCGCGAGCAAGCTCGCTCCCACAGGGGTATGCGTAGGCTGAAGTCATCCGTTTGTCCTCCAATCCCAAACAGGCCTTGCCCCTTCCGATCGGAACAGCGACCATGCTCGTTATATAGGGGTAGGGGGTATAGGTATGTCGCACACGCATGAACACAAAGGCGAGTTGCTCAACCGGGTTCGGCGCATTGCCGGGCAGGTTCAGGCTGTTGAAAAAGCGCTGGAATCCGAGGCCGATTGTGCCAAGACGTTGCACCTGATGGCGGCGATTCGCGGCGCGGTCAATGGCTTGATGGAGCAGTTCATCGAGGCCCACGCCCGCGAGCATGTCGCCCGTCCCGACCTCAGCGACGAAGCCCGCGCCCAGGGCGTGGAAGAGTTGCTGCTGGCCATCCGCCGATATTCCAAGTGAGCGCCGACATCATGACCCTCAAGGTTGATGACTTTTCCCACAACCATCAGTTTCTCGGTGCTTCGCACGATGAAAACGCCCGCCGCACCCTGTGGGTGGTGGTGCTGACTTTCGTGATGATGATCGGCGAAATTGCCGCCGGTTATCTCACCGGTTCCATGGCATTGCTGGCCGACGGTTTCCATATGGCGACCCACGCCGGCGCCTTGGGCATCGCGGCGGCAGCCTATGGTTTTGCCCGGCGTAACGCCAACAACCGACGCTACAGTTTCGGCACCGGCAAGGTCGGTGATCTGGCGGGTTTTGCCTCGGCGATGGTGTTGGGGCTGGTGTCGCTGGGGATTGCCGGGGAATCGGTTTTCCGTCTGTTCCAGCCAACCAGTGTGGCGTTCGGCGAAGCAACCTTGATTGCCGTGGTCGGCCTGGGCGTCAACCTGCTCAGCGCTTTTCTGCTGGCCGGTCACCACAGCCATCACGACCACGGCCATAGTCACGACCACAGCCACGATCATCGTCATCACCACCATCACGACAACAACCTGCGTTCAGCCTACGTGCACGTATTGGCGGACGCGTTGACATCGGTACTGGCGATTGCCGCGCTGCTGGCCGGGCGCTATCTGGGCTGGGTGTGGATGGACCCGGTGATGGGCATCGTCGGTTCCATCGTCATCGCCAAATGGGCCTGGAACCTGATGCGCGACAGCGCCGCCGTGTTGCTCGACACCACCGATGAACCCGTGGCCGAGGAGATCCGCGAACTGCTGGAAACCTCCGATGATGTGCGCATCAGCGATTTGCATGTCTGGCAGGTCGGCCCACAGGCGCGGGCGGCGATTGTCAGTGTGGTCGCGGTGGCGGGCGTGACTGCCGACGCGATCCGTGAGCGCCTGGCGCCTGTGCATGAACTTTCGCACCTGACCATCGAATTGCGCAACGCTTAAGGCTGCACCTCGCTGAACATCGGAATTCGTCCATTCAGCGAAGGCCGGTAGTGCCACGCGAATCTTCCCGGATCAATGTTGTGGGCGAGGATTTCGGTGAGCGTGGCGCTGGCGATCGTCATTGCCAGCGTCTGTCCGGGACATTGATGCCGACCGCTGCCGAACGTGAAGCTGCGTCGGTTCGGGCGATCCACCATAAAGCAATCCGGGTTTTCATTCAGTGCCGGGTCTCGATTGGCCGAGGCCAGCAGCACCAGAATCACGTCGCCGGCTTCCAGCCGCACGCCGTCGATTTCGCAGCTTTTCGCCACAAATCGACGGGTGTTCTGTACCGAGGGATCGAAACGCTGGACTTCGGCGAGCAGCGAATCTAAGGACGCATTGTGTAATTCAGGCTGCCGCTGTAGCGCCACCAGCGCATTGCCAATCAACCCGGCGGTAGCCTCCAACGTCTGCGAACAGAGGCCGATCAGGTTGGCGAGCAGCACGTCCTCATTGCCGACAAAACGCTGGCGAATGTCGGCGAGAAACGGATTCGGATCCGCCAGCAATTCGATGAAGTATCCGCGCAATTGCTCCGCCGCCCGATGGGCTGCCGCCAGTTGCAGGTCATTGCTCAACGGCGACAGACACGCCGCGAAATCCGCCGTCAGTTCACTGATGACCCGCGCCTGCGCCGGGGTGAACCCGAGCAGCGATGCAACCACGCACACCGGGCCGCGAAACATGGCTTTATAGAGGCCGTCGGCATCGTTCGTGATCAACCGCGCGGACACCAGATCGCTGACTTCTTCCCGATCAATCAATCCCAGCGGCGGCTCGATGGCCGAACGCGGGCAGCGCTGAGCTTCGCCGTCATTCATACGCATCAAAAGGCCAAACACCTTGCCCGCCATGCCATCGACGATGGCTTTGGGCACCGGTTCCTGCACCGGACGCACCCGGCAATCCGGATGCGCCAGCACCGCGCACACCGCGCGGGCGCTGCTGGCAACCCACAGTTTCAGTCCGTGATGAAAGGTCAGCCCGCCCGCCGCGCGCAGTTCGGCGTAGTAGGGGTAGGGATCGGCGTGAGTCGCAGCGATGATCGGGTCCATGGATCGCAACCTTGTCGGTGGGGGAAGTGTTGCTACTATCTCCAGTCCTTGAGAGCGATGATTCGTCCGGGAGCGAAATATGCACGCAGCACATCAAGACATCGGCGTCTCGCAAGTGGCCGCCGCCATCGCGGAACCGGCGCGGACCAAAATGCTGTGTTCGCTGATGGACGGCCACGCCCGCACCGCCACGGAGCTGGCGAGCCTCGCCGACGTCAGCGCCTCGACCGCCAGCGCACACCTGGCCAAGCTCAAGGACCTGGCGCTGGTGCGCCTGCATGTGCAGGGCCGCCATCGTTATTACAGCCTCGCCGACAAGCGTGTGGCCCAGGCCCTCGAAGCGCTGATGGTGATCGGACAGAACCCCGCGCCGGCCTTCAAACCCCACACACCGGATCGCCTGCAATTCGCCCGTACTTGCTACGACCACATGGCCGGCACGCTGGCAGTGCTGCTGCATGACCGGTTGCTGGAGGGTGGTTGGCTGGTGGAAACCGATGAGCAGGCGTACCGCTTGAGCGAGAGTGGAGAAGCGCTGTTCGAAGGCTTGGGGGTTGAGGTCAGGGATCTGTCGACCTTGCGCCGACGCTTTGCCTGCCCGTGCCTGGACTGGAGCATGCGTCGGCCTCATCTGGGTGGATCACTTGGAGCGTCGCTGTTGCAGACCGCGTTGAAGCGCAAATGGGTGACGCAGGATCTGGACAGTCGGGCACTGACGTTGACGGTGCAGGGGCGTCGGGAACTGGCGTCGCGCTGGGGACTGGTTTTGCCTGGGGCCGGGCGGGAATCGTCAGGCCGCCAGCTGACGGATTCCACGCCCGGATCGCTGCATGCGCGTTAGCTCAAGGTGTATCCGCTATCGACCACCCAATCCTGACCGATGACGCCGCGAGCACCATTGCCCAGCTGGAAAAGAATGACGTCGGCCACCGCCGCAGGTTCCAGGAATTGTCCGCCCAACAGTCGTTTGTTGACGCCTTGGGCGACGTCGCCGAGCGCTTCGTCACTCAGGCCCAGCGTTGACCAGATCGGCGTTGCGGTCGGGCCGGGGGAGACACAATTGATGCGCACGCCATGGGGTGCCAGCTCGACCGCAAGGGTTCGGGCATGGGCGATCAACGCCGCTTTTGACGCGATGTAGGCGGCCAGTCCCGCGAAACTGATTTGGGCCAGAAAAGTACCGATGAACACCACTGACGCCTTGCCTGCAAGGTGCGGGCGCAGGGCGGCCAAGGTGTTCAGGGCGCCGGCGCCGTTTACTGCCCATTGGCGATCGAACGCCGAACTGTCGAGTCCGTCGGCCAGTTCTGCGATACCGGCGTTGGGCACCACGAAGCTTACCGGACCGATGTGTGCAGCTTGCTCGGCCAAGGAGGCAAGGTCAGAGGCTTGAGTGACATCGCCGGGATGCCAGACCAGTTGCTGCGGATACCGCTCAAGCAGTTCGGCCAGTGGGCCGAGCTTTCGCGACATGGCCAACACGCGTGCGCCTTGATCCAGCAGACGCTCGGTAGCGGCCAGGCCTATGCCCGAACTGGCGCCGGTGATGACGGCAATCTTGCCCTGAAAAATATGATCCATGTTCGACTCCCGTTTTTGGTCTTCAGCCAAATGGCTACGGGGAACCGGTCAATTTTCGGGCCATGCCGGAGAGCCTTTAATATCAAGGGCTGCGCAGGTTTGATAGTCATTATGACCTTTGTTACATCGAGTCAATCTGACTGCGCTTGAGTCAAATTGACCTGACTGCTGTGGCATGACATTCCGACGAAGAGCGGCGTTGCGCCTTGTATGAGCCAACCGCTCTCTATACTGTATATGTGAACAGTATCGAGTGCCTGCCATGCAAATCATCGACAAGCTCAGCATCCTCGCCGACGCCGCCAAGTACGACGCCTCCTGCGCCAGCAGCGGCGCGCCCAAGCGCAGTTCCGAAGGCAAGACCGGGCTGGGGTCGACCGATGGCATGGGCATCTGCCACAGCTACACGCCGGACGGGCGTTGCGTGTCGCTGCTCAAGATTCTGCTGACCAACTTCTGTCTCTACGATTGCCAATACTGCGTCAACCGCCGCTCCAGCGATGTGCCCCGTGCGCGTTTCACGCCCGAGGAAGTGGTGACGCTGACCCTGGACTTCTACCGGCGCAATTGCGTCAGCGGGTTGTTCCTCAGCTCGGGGATCATCCGTTCGGCGGACTACACCATGGAGCAACTGGTGCGTGTCGCGAAGCTGTTGCGCGAAGATCATGAGTTCCGTGGCTACATCCATCTCAAGACCATTCCTGACGCCGATCCCGCTCTGATCGAAGAGGCCGGGCGTTACGCCGATCGCCTGAGCGTCAACATCGAATTGCCCACCGATGCCAGCCTGCAAACCCTGGCGCCGGAGAAGCAGATCGGCTCGATCAAACAGGCGATGAACACGATCTACACCGGCGTGCAGACCGTGCTCAACGAACCCCGTGCCCCGAAGTTCGCCCCGGCCGGGCAGAGCACGCAGATGATCGTCGGTGCCGATGACACTGACGACAGCACCATCCTGCACAGCGCTCAGGCGCTCTACGGCAACTTCCGTCTGCGCCGGGTCTATTACTCGGCCTTCAGCCCGATTCCCGACAGCCCGAAAAGCGTACCGCTGGCCGCACCGCCACTGATGCGCGAGCACCGCTTGTATCAGGCGGATTTTCTGTTGCGCGGTTATGGCTATACCGCCGGTGAATTGCTTCAGGGGCCGGGCAATCTGGCGTTGGACATCGACCCGAAACTGGCCTGGGCGCTGCAGAATCGTGAGGTGTTTCCGCTGGATCTCAATCGCGCCGAACCGGCGTTGATTTCACGCATCCCCGGCATTGGCCTGCGCACCACCGAACGTCTGGTGGAACTGCGTCGGCAGCGGCGCATTCGCTACGAAGACGTGGCGCGCATGCGCTGTGTGCTGGCCAAAGCCAAGCCGTTCATCATCACCAGCGATTACCACCCTCAGCAGGCGGAAGTCACCAGCCAGATGCTTTATCAGCAATTGCGCGACCGACCAATGCCGCAACAGATGGGGCTGTGGGGATGATCAACCTCGACTGCGACGACCTGTTCGACACCTGGCGCCAACAGGCGCGCTGGCTGCTCAGCCATGAAATCGACCCGAGTCTGGTGAGCTGGGCGTCGGAAGGCGTGAGTGATCTGTTTGCCAGTGACGTGTCGGTGCCCGAGGGGCAGGGACCGTTTCAGGCGCGGATTCCGCGTGCGTTGCTCGACACCCTGGAACAAGCGTCGCGATACCGTGGCGATCAGCGCTGGAGTTTGCTGTATGAAGTGCTGTGGCGAGTCAGCCACGGCGACCGCACGGCAATGATGGCCGGCGACAAGCTGGGCAGCGAGTTGCAGCGGCGGATCAAGCAGGTGCAGCGCGAAGCCCATCATCTGCATGCGTTCGTGCGCTTCATCGAGCGCCCGCCAGAGCTGCCGGGCCCGCAATACGTCGCGTGGCACGAGCCGGCCCACGACATTCTGCACAGTGCCAGCGAACACTTCATCGGACGCATGGGCCGGCATCGCTGGCTGATCGCCACGCCCCGCGATGGGGTTTATTACGATGGTGAACAACTGATCCATGAACGTCAGTGTCCGCTGGAGTGGCAGCAACTGGCGCAGAACGTCGACGACCCCCACGGTGACTTGTGGCTGACGTACTACAGCCACATCTTCAACCCGGCGCGGTTGAACGAGAAGGTCATGCAAGGGCATTTGCCGACGCGGTTCTGGAAGAACCTGCCGGAAGGAGAGCTGATTCCCGGATTGATTACCCAGGCGCGAATGGGCAAGCAGCAGAACGGACAGGCGAGCGGGATTGCCGGTCGCGCGGGCAAGCGGATTGCCATGAAGGCCACCGAGCCAAACGAATAAAAAAGCCCCCATCGATCACTCGATGGGGGCTTTTGTGCATCTGGCCGTCAGGTCAAACCTTGACGATCCAGCCTGCTGGCGCTTCGACGTCGCCGGTCTGCACGCCGGTCAGCTCTTTGTAGAGCTTCTGGGTCACAGGGCCGACTTCTGTTTCGCTGTGGAATACGTGCAGGTGGTCGTTGTAGCTGATGCCACCGATCGGGGTGATCACCGCCGCAGTACCGCAGGCGCCGGCCTCTTTGAAGTCCGACAGCTTGTCGATGAATACGTCGCCTTCGACCACTTCCAGGCCCAGACGGGACTTGGCCAGTTCGATCAGCGACAGACGGGTGATACCCGGCAGTACCGATGGCGAGTTCGGGGTCACGAACTTGTTGTCGTGGGTGATCCCGAAGAAGTTGGCCGAACCGACTTCTTCGATCTTCTTGTGGGTCAGCGGATCCAGGTAGATGGCGTCAGCGAAGTGCGCTTTCTTGGCCTGGGAGCCTGGCATCAGGCTGGCCGCGTAGTTGCCACCGACCTTGGCGGCACCGGTGCCTTGTGGCGCGGCGCGGTCGTAGCTGGAGATCTGGAAGTTGTGCGGGGTCAGGCCGCCCTTGAAGTAGGCGCCAACCGGGATCGCGAATACCGAAAAGATGAACTCAGGCGCGGTACGCACGCCGATGTTGTCACCCACGCCGATCACGAACGGACGCAGGTACAGCGCGCCGCCGGTGCCGTAAGGCGGGATGAAACGCTCGTTGGCGCGAACCACTTCCTTGCACGCTTCGATGAACTGCTCGGTAGACACATGCGGCATCAGCAGGCGGGCGCAGCTGCGTTGCATGCGCGCGGCGTTCTGGTCGGGACGGAACAGGTTGATCGAGCCGTCCTTGCAACGATAGGCCTTCAGGCCTTCGAAGCATTGCTGGCCATAGTGAAGGGCAGTGGAGCCTTCGCTGATGTGCAGCACGTTGTCTTCGGTCAGGGTGCCTTTGTCCCACTCGCCGTTGCGAAAGTACGACAGATAGCGTTTGTCGGTCTTGATGTAGTCAAAACCCAGCTTGTCCCAGTTGATGCTTTCGTTACCCATGACACCCTCTATCACTGAACAACCGCCGAAGCGGTTCAAGGCTTCTGACGTTTTTTTGGATGGGCACAACAATACTTCATTCTTGAGCGGTTTCGCAGCCCGAAATCTCTGCCTTTGATCGTTCCCATGCTCCGCGTGGGAATGCAGCCCGGGACGCTCCGCGTCCCAACAGCCGAACGCGGAGCGTCCGTGGAGGCATTCCCACGCAGAGCGTGGGAACGATCTGCGACCGAGAGTTACAGGTGCAAAGCGTGCCCAAGCGCACGCAACGCCGCTTCCTGCACCGCTTCACCCAGGGTCGGGTGCGCATGGATGGTGCCGCCGATGTCTTCCAGTCGCGCGCCCATTTCCAGGCTTTGCGCGAACGCGGTCGACAATTCCGAGACCCCGACACCGACCGCCTGCCAGCCGACAATCACATGATTGTCCCGACGAGCGACCACCCGCACGAAGCCGGTTTTCGATTCCAGTGTCATCGCCCGGCCATTGGCCGCGAACGGGAAGTTCGACACGATGCAATCAAGTCCCGCCGCCTTGGCCTCGTCCGGCGTCTTGCCGACGACCACCAGTTCCGGGTCGGTAAAGCACACGGCAGCGATGGCGGTCGGGTTGAATTCGCGGGTCTTGCCGCTGATCAGCTCGGCGACCATTTCGCCCTGGGCCATGGCGCGGTGGGCCAGCATCGGCTCGCCGCTCAGGTCGCCGATGGCGTAGACGTTGCGCATGCTGGTCTGGCAGCGGCTGTCGATCTTGATCGCCGAACCGTTCATGTCCAGGTTCAGCGCTTCGAGGTTCCAGCCCTGGGTATTGGGTTTGCGACCGACGGCCACCAGCACCTGATCGGTTTCCAGATTCAGCGTGTCGCCGTTCGGATCGCGCACCTGCAACGTACCGTCGAAACCCAGCACGCTGTGCTTGAGGTAGAGCTTCACGCCCAGTTGCTTCAGCGCGTCGTGCACCGGTTGAGTCAGTTCGGCGTCGTAGGCCGGCAGGATCCGATCCTGCGCCTCGACCACACTGACCTCGGCGCCGAGCTTGCGATAGGCAATGCCCAATTCCAGACCGATGTAACCACCGCCCACCACGATCAGGCGTTTCGGCACCGACTTCGGCGCCAGCGCCTCGGTGGACGATATGATCGGCCCGCCAATCGGCAGGATCGGCAAATTGACGCTTTTCGAACCGGTGGCCAGCACCAGATGCTCGCACTGGATGCGGGTGTCGCCGACTTCCACAGTCTTGCCGTCGATGACCTTGGCCCAGCCGTTGATGACCTGAACCTTGTTCTTCTTCAGCAGCGCGGCGACGCCGGTGGTCAGGCGATCAACGATGCCGTCCTTCCACTCGACGCTTTTAGTGATGTCGAGGGTAGGCTCCGAAACGCTGATGCCCAGTGCCGAATGCTGGTTGTGATGTTGAGTCTGGTGAAACTGCTCGGCCACATGGATCAGCGCTTTCGACGGAATGCAGCCGATGTTCAGGCAGGTGCCGCCCAGCGATTCACCCTCGACCAGAATGGTCGAAATGCCCAGTTGCCCGGCACGAATGGCCGTCACGTAACCGCCGGGACCGCCGCCGATAATCAGCAGCGTGGTGTTCAGAGATTGCATGCCATCACTCCACAAACAGGGTCGCGGGTTGTTCGAGCAGACCACGAATGGCCTGGATGAAGAGCGCCGCGTCCATACCGTCGACCACGCGGTGATCGAAGGAGCTGGAGAGGTTCATCATCTTGCGGATCACCACCTGGCCTTTGACGACCATCGGACGTTCGACGATTTTGTTCACGCCGACGATGGCCACTTCCGGCAGGTTCAGCACCGGGGTACTGACGATGCCGCCAAGGGCGCCGAGGCTGGTCAGAGTGATGGTCGAGCCGGACAGTTCATCGCGGCTGGCCTTGCCATTGCGGGCGGCGTTGGCCAGGCGCGAGATTTCCGCCGCGCTGTCCCACAGGCTGCGCGCTTCGGCGTGACGCACCACCGGCACCATCAGGCCGACGTCGCTTTGGGTGGCGACGCCGACATGCACCGCGCCGAGGCGGGTGATGACCTGGGCTTCGTCGTCGTAACGGGCGTTCATCTGCGGGAAGTCGCGCAGGGCGACGACCAGTGCGCGCACCAGGAACGGCAGCAAGGTCAGCTTGCCACGGCTGGCGCCATGTTTTTCGTTCAGGTGGGCACGCAGTTCTTCAATCGCGGTGACGTCGATTTCTTCTACATAACTGAAGTGCGCAGCACGCTGGGTGGCGTCCTGCATGCGCTGGGCAATCTTGCGGCGCATGCCGATCACTTGAATCTGTTCTTCATCGTTACGCTGGGTGTACGCAGCGGCGACCGGCGCCGAAGCATTCGACTGACCCTGCGCCAGATAGGCGTCGAGGTCTTCGTGCAACACGCGACCGGCCGGACCGGAACCGCGCACCAGACGCAATTGAATGCCCAGATCCAGCGCGTGTTTGCGCACGGCTGGCGAGGCCAGCGGGCGCTCATTGGCTTCGCGGGCAACCATCGGGCCTTGGCAAACCGGAGCCGTTCGGGGCGCGACGGGTTTGCTTTCAACGACAGCTTCAACTTTGGGTGCGACAGGTGTTTCTTTAGCTGCAACAGGCGCCGGTTTGTCCGACTCCTTCAGATTACCGGCGCCTTCCACTTCGATGCTGATCAGCACACTGCCGACCGCCATCACTTCGCCCGGCTGACCACCCAGCGCAATGACCTTGCCGTGGACCGGCGACGGAATGTCGACCATCGCCTTGTCGGTCATCACATCCGCCAGCACCTGATCTTCAACGACCAGATCGCCGACCTTGACGTGCCACTGCGACAGTTCTACTTCTGCGATGCCTTCGCCGATGTCCGGCATCTTGATAACGTGCGTGCCCATTCAGACCTCCATGACCCGTTTCAGCGCCGCGCCCACTCGGGACGGCCCAGGGAAATACGCCCACTCCTGCGCGTGCGGGTAGGGGGTGTCCCAACCGGTGACGCGTTCGATCGGCGCTTCCAGGTGATGGAAGCAATGCTCTTGCACCAGCGACACCAGTTCGGCGCCGAAACCGCAGGTGCGGGTGGCTTCGTGAACCACGACGCAACGGCCAGTTTTCTTCACGGATTTGACGATGGTTTCCAGGTCCAGCGGCCACAGGCTGCGCAGGTCGATGACTTCAGCGTCAACGCCGCTTTCTTCAGCAGCGACTTGCGACACGTACACGGTAGTGCCGTAGGTCAGCACAGTTACGTCCTTGCCCGGACGGGTAATCGCGGCAACGTCCAGCGGCACGGTGTAGTAACCGTCCGGCACCTGGGCTTGCGGGTGTTTCGACCACGGGGTCACCGGGCGGTCGTGGTGGCCGTCGAACGGGCCGTTGTACAGGCGTTTTGGCTCGAGGAAGATCACCGGGTCATCGTTTTCGATGGAGGCGATCAGCAGGCCTTTGGCGTCGTACGGGTTGGAAGGCATGACGGTGCGCAGACCACAGACCTGAGTGAACATCGCCTCGATGCTCTGGCTGTGGGTCTGGCCGCCGTAGATGCCGCCGCCGCAGGGCATGCGCAGGGTCATCGGCGCGGTGAATTCGCCGGCCGAGCGATAACGCAGGCGGGCGGCTTCGGAAATGATCTGGTCGGACGCCGGGTACACGTAGTCGGCGAACTGAATCTCGGCCACCGGACGCAAGCCATAAGCGCCCATGCCCACGGCGACACCGACGATGCCGCTCTCGGAAATCGGCGCGTCGAACACCCGCGAAGTACCGTACTTGGTCTGCAGGCCTTCGGTGCAACGGAACACGCCGCCGAAGTAACCGACGTCCTGGCCGAACACCACCACGTTGTCATCACGCTCAAGCATCACATCCATGGCCGAGCGCAGGGCCTGGATCATGGTCATGGTGGTCGTGGTCATGGCGGTTTCCAACTGAATATTGTTGTTGTGATCGTTCATGTCAGATCCCCAACTGCTGACGCTGGCGCTTCAAGTGCTCCGGCATCTCTTTGTAGACGTCTTCGAACATGGTCGCGGCGCTTGGAATCTGGCCACCGGCCAGGGTGCCGTACTGCTCGGCCTGTTTCTGTGCGGCGATCACTTCGGCTTCCAGCTCGGCGCTGACGGCGGCGTGCTCTTCCTCCGACCAGTGGCCAACCTTGATCAGGTGCTGTTTCAGGCGGGCAATCGGATCGCCCAGCGGGAAGTGGCTCCAGTCGTCGGCAGGACGGTATTTGGACGGATCATCGGAGGTTGAGTGCGGGCCGGCGCGGTAGGTGACCCATTCGATCATGGTCGGGCCGAGGTTGCGGCGGGCGCGTTCGGCAGCCCAAGCGGAGGCGGCATAGACTGCGTAGAAATCGTTGCCATCCACCCGCAGCGAGGCGATGCCGCAACCGACACCGCGTCCGGCGAAGGTGGTGGCTTCACCACCGGCGATGGCCTGGAACGTCGAGATCGCCCACTGGTTGTTGACCACGTTGAGGATCACCGGCGCACGATAGACGTGAGCGAAGGTGAGGGCGGTGTGGAAGTCAGATTCGGCGGTGGCGCCGTCGCCGATCCAGGCCGAGGCGATTTTGGTGTCGCCCTTGATCGCCGAGGCCATGCCCCAGCCCACGCCTTGAATGAACTGGGTGGCGAGATTGCCGGAAATAGTGAAGAAACCGGCGTCCTTGACCGAATACATGATCGGCAGCTGACGGCCCTTGAGCGGGTCGCGCTCGTTGGACAGAAGTTGGCAGATCAGGTCGACCAATGGCACGTCGCGAGCCATCAGAATGCTTTGCTGGCGGTAGGTTGGGAAGCACATGTCGTCGATGTTCAAGGCCAGGGCCTGGGCACTGCCAATGGCTTCTTCGCCAAGACTCTGCATGTAGAACGACATTTTTTTCTGACGCTGGGCAACCACCATGCGGTTGTCGTAGATCCGGGTCTTGAGCATGGCGCGCATGCCTTTGCGCAGGATCTCGACCGGCACGTTTTCAGCCCATGGGCCGAGGGCGTTGCCCTGGTCGTCGAGCACGCGAATCAGGCCACGGGCCAGGTCGGCGGTGTCGGCGGGTTCAATGTCGATGGAAGGTTTACGCACCGTGCCCGCATCGGTCAGATGCAGGTAGGAGAAGTCGGTTTTGCAGCCTGGGCGGCCCGAGGGTTCAGGGACGTGCAGACGCAGCGGTTCATACGCTTGGGTCATGGCTTCTACGCTCGATCTTGTGAATTTCTTGTAGTGAGCTGGCAGTCATTCTTCGATAAAAGAAATCTTGTCCTACAACAATCATAGGCCCGGGCAAGAAGAATATTTCTCTCTGTTTCGTTGCGCTGAAGATCATTTGCAGATAGAAATTCTGCATAAACATAAAAAACAGGTGGTTTTGTCTCATGCGCAAACTGGACCGTACCGACATCGGCATTCTCAACAGCCTTCAGGAGAACGCGCGCATCACCAACGCCGACCTGGCCCGTTCGGTCAATCTGTCGCCGACGCCGTGCTTCAACCGGGTCAAGGCGATGGAAGAGCTGGGGCTGATCCGCGAGCAGGTGACCCTGCTCGATGCCGATCTGCTGGGACTGCACGTCAACGTGTTTATCCACGTCAGTCTCGAGAAGCAGGTAGAGGAAGCGCTGCAGCATTTCGAAGAAGCCATTTCCGATCGTCCCGAAGTCATGGAGTGCTACCTGATGGCCGGCGACCCTGACTACTTGATCCGGGTGCTGGTGCCGACCATTCAGTCGCTCGAACGCTTCATGATGGACTTTCTGACCAAGGTGCCGGGCGTGGCCAACATTCGGTCAAGTTTTGCGCTCAAGCAGGTGCGCTATAAGACGGCATTGCCGCTGCCGGCGAACGGTTTGACGCTGGGCAACTGAATCCGGTGCCGTTCACAGGTATTCATATCGATAACCCAGTTCTTCGGTAAAAAGAGTCTGCTCAATGGTGAAGCTTTGAGGCCACGGAGCGAGTTCGTTTTCGGGGTGAAAGACCAGTGTCGAGTTGCTCAGTTCCTCCTGCGGGAAAGAGGGAACGTTCGGATGCTGGTGTTTCCAGCGCTCCCAGAGCAGATCCAGATAACAATGATGCAGGAAGAATATCGGGTCATTGGGGGAGGATGCCTCCATCATGTTGCCTCCGATCCAGGCATGCACGGGATTGTGCAGTTCACGTTCGGAAAAGTTTTCCCAACCGCCCGGCTCCATCCAATAGGACGTTCTGTTCAGGGCCGAGATGACGGTTTCTGGTGACGGCAAGGCGCCGGCAGCCCCGAGATTGCGACGCAAGCCCGCATCACCGACACCCTCGTCCCATACCGAGACGATGAATGGCGACTGGTTATTGGAAAAGGGTCCGCTGGTTACCAGCTGATTCTGGGTATTGTCACCGTTGCCGCCCATGAAGTCCGAGGTGAATGGATTGTCGGCGCCGCCGATTTGCCAGTTCCAGTAGGGCAGTGTGATGCGAGGGTCATCGGCGGCGGCCTGCAGCGCCAGTTCGAACTGGCGGATCAGGACCCGGTGCCACGGATAAAACAAGGGGCTTTGATGAGGGCTGGGTGCGAGCGGATTGCCACGTCCCATTGAGTTTTTGTGGATCTGAACGAAGTCATCGTAACGGCTTTGCTGACCGGGACGCAGCACGCTGTTGACGTTGTTTTTCAGCCTGAGGACTGCGTTGATGAAGGCGGATTTCTCTTCCCGGGACAGATCCCGGTGGTTACGGCGAATATCCATATTGCCAAATCTCCATGGGTTGATTGCCCAATGAAGTCTGCCTGCCCGCGGAGATTACGCCCAGCTCATGGCATTCGACGTGACAGGTACGAATACTCTTGTTTTGAGTTCCCTCAATGATTTTTTCTTACACGGAGTTGATAGGGATCTTCAGGTAGACGACGCCATTGCCTTCAGCCGGCGGCAGATTTCCTGCTCGCACGTTCACCTGAATCGCCGGCAGCAACAGCGTCGGCATTCCCAGTCCTGCATCGCGCTTGGTACGCATCTCGACGAACGCGGCTTCGTCGACGCCGTCATGTACATGGATATTGCTTTTACGCTGCTCGCCGACGGTGGTCTGGCACTGCGAGTCGCGGCCTTGCGGCGGATAGTCGTGGCAGACATAGAGCTTCACGCTGGCAGGGAAGGCCAGCAGCTTTTGAATTGAATTGAACAACTGATGGGCGTTGCCACCTGGGAAGTCGCAACGGGCGGTGCCGACGTCGGGCATGAACAGCGTGTCGCCGACCAGGATTTGTTCGCCATCGATCAGGTAGGCCATGTCCGCCGGGGTGTGGCCGGGGACATGCAGGGCGGTGGCCTTGAGATTGCCGATCCTGAACGATTCGTTCGGTGCGAACAGGTGATCGAACTGCGAGCCGTCGACGCGAAATTCCGGTTCCAGGTTGAACAGTGCCTTGAACACGTTCTGCACTTTGCTGATCGATTCGCCAATGGCGATTTTCCCGCCCAGTTCCCGGCGCAGGTAGGGCGCGGCGGACAGGTGATCGGCGTGGGCATGGGTTTCCAGCAGCCATTGCACTTGCAAGTGATGGGCACGCACGAAGGCGATGATCCTGTCCGCCTGAGCCGTGCAGGTGCGGCCGGCGGCGCCGTCGTAATCGAGCACCGGGTCAACGATCGCGCACTGCCCGCCGTCGGCCTCGTAGACCACATAGCTGTAGGTCGAAGAGGCGGGGTCGAGGAAAGCTTCAATCAGCGCGGGCATGAACACGGTCCTGTGCGGGAAGGTGGGAAGTCAGGGTTGCAACACTTTATGTAAACACATAATGTCCGCAGCTTAAGTGACGTTGAAGGCATCCTGCAAATGCAATCCAGTCTGACCGAATGTGAAGTGGCGCAACTGCGCGCCTCGGCCTCCAAGGCCTGTTCGCTGCTCAAGGCCTTGGCCAACGAGGATCGGCTGTTGATCCTGTGCCAGTTGACCCAGGGCGAGCGCAACGTCGGCGAACTGGAGAAAATGACCGGCGTGCGTCAGCCGACCCTGTCCCAGCAACTGGGCATCCTGCGTGATGAAGGGCTGGTCGCGACCCGTCGTGAAGGCAAGTACATTTTTTACGGTCTCGCCAGTCACGAAGTGATCCAGGTGATGAAAACCCTCTCCGGACTCTACTGCGGAGCCGTGCTCAAAAGCTGGGCGCAATAGACCCGGCTATCCTTGCGTGCAGCCATAAGGAACAAACAATGAACGATCAACACTGGGGCCCATCCATCAGTGCGGACATCGTGGTCATCGGCGGCGGCACTGCCGGCATCGGTTTTGTCGCGAGCCTGCTCAAGCGCGATCCCGGCCTGAAAATCACGGTGATCGAGCCGAGCACCCTGCATTACTACCAACCGGCGTGGACGCTGGTCGGCGGTGGCGCCTATGACGCCAAAGACACCGCCCGACCGATGAACAAAGTGATGCCGCGCCAGGCCACCTGGATTCAGGCCGCCGTGACCGGCATCGACCCCGACCAGCGCCGTCTCACCCTCAACGATCAACGCACCATTACCTATCAGAACCTGATCGTCTGCCCCGGCCTGCGCCTGGCGTGGGAGAAGATCGAAGGCCTGCAGGACAGTCTCGGCCAGCACGGCGTCACCTCCAACTACAGCTATCAGCACGCGCAATACACCTGGGATCAGGTGCAGAAACTGGGCGGCGGCAAAGCGCTGTTCACCCAGCCGCCGATCCCGATCAAGTGTGCCGGCGCGCCGCAAAAGGCGCTGTACTTGTCCTGCGATCACTGGCTCAAGCGCAACGTGCTGAGTCAGGTCGATGTCGAGTTCAATCTGGCCGGTGCCGCGCTGTTCGGCGTGCCGACCTTCGTACCGCCGCTGATGAAGTACATCGAGAAATACAACGCGCGGCTGGCATTCAATTCCAATCTGGTGAAGGTCGACGGCCCGGCGAAAACTGCCTGGTTCGACGTCAAGGATGCGGACGGCAACGTTACCCGTCAGGCCAAGACTTTCGATTTGTTGCACGTCGTCCCGCCGCAGGTTTCACCGGATTTCATTGCGCAAAGTCCGCTGGCCGACGCCGCCGGCTGGTGCGAGGTCAACCCGCACACGCTGCAACACCCGCGCTATCCGGAAGTGTTTGCCTTGGGCGATATCTGCGGCACCACCAATGCGAAAACCGCCGCGGCAGTGCGCAAGCAGGTCGTGGTGGTGGCGGAAAACCTGCTGGCCCTGCGCAAAGAACTGGCGCTGCCGCTGAAGTACGACGGCTATGGTTCCTGCCCGCTGACGGTAGAGAAGGGCAAGGTGATCCTCGCCGAGTTCGGCTACGGCGGAAAATTGTTGCCGACCTTTCCCCTCGACCCGACCGTGCCGCGCCGCTCCGCGTGGTGGCTGAAGGCGACGCTGCTGCCGTGGTTCTACTGGAACGGCATGCTCAAGGGCCGCGAATGGCTGACGCGTCTGTCCAGGGTCGACTGAGAACACTCTATGTTGCTGGCAAGTCTGTTTGGCGTGGTGATGGGATTGATCCTCGGTCTGACCGGGGCCGGCGGCGGGATTCTCGCCGTACCGGCGCTGGTGCTCGGGCTGGGCTGGACGATGACGCAGGCGGCGCCGGTGGCGTTGTTTGCAGTGGGCAGCGCGGCGGCGGTCGGCGCGATCGATGGTTTGCGTCACGGTCTGGTGCGCTATCGCGCGGCGCTGCTGATTGCAGCGCTCGGCGCGGTGTTTTCGCCAGTGGGCATCTACTTCGCCCATCAGTTGCCGGAAAAGGTTTTGATGATTCTGTTCAGCCTGCTGATGGTGATGGTGGCGTGGCGCATGCTGCGCCGCGAACGCCAGCAGCAGGGGCCAAGCGATCATGGCCACGCCAGTTGGGGCCAGAAGAACTGCATGCTCAATGAGCAGACCGGCCGTTTCGACTGGACCGCCAAATGCACCGCGACCCTCGCGGCACTGGGCGCGGTCACGGGTGTGGTGTCCGGGTTGCTGGGGGTTGGCGGCGGGTTTCTGATCGTGCCGGCGTTCAAGCAACTGACCGATGTGCAGATGCGCGGCATCGTCGCCACTTCACTGATGGTCATCAGCCTGATTTCCGCCATCGGCGTAATCGGTGCGTTCCATGCCGGGGTGCGGATCGATCATCTGGGTGCGTCGTTCATCGTAGCGAGCATCGTCGGCATGATCATCGGCCGCAAACTCTGCGCGCGGGTGCCGGCGAGGACGTTGCATGTGGGGTTTGCCAGTGTGTGCCTGGTGGTTGCGGCTTACATGTTGCTGCGGGCGTGAGACAACACCTGTGGCGAGGGAGCAAGCGCCCTCGCCACAGTGATCGCGTTACAACACCAGGTGCGGTAACCACAGCGACAGCGCCGGAACGTAGGTCACCAGCATCAGCACCAGGAACAGCACGGCGTAGAACGGCAGCAGCGCCTTCACCGTGCTTTCGATACTGACTTTGCCCACCGCCGAACCCACGAACAGCACGGCGCCCACCGGCGGCGTTATCAGGCCTATACCGAGGTTGACCAGCATGATCATGCCGAACTGCACCGGGTCGACGCCGATACCGAGAATCACCGGCATCAGGATCGGTGTGAGGATCAGGATCAGCGGTGCCATGTCCATCACGGTGCCGAGCAACAGCAGCATGACGTTGATGCACATCAGGATCACGTAGCGGTTGTCGGACAGGGTCAGGAACAGCGTGGTGATCTTCGCCGGGATCTGCATCAGGGTCATGATGTAGCCGAAACTGGCGGCGAAGCCGATCAGAATCATCACGATGGAAATGGTGCGCACCGTGCGATGCATCAATTTCGGCAGCTCACTCCATTTGTAGTCGCGGTAGATGAACATGGTGACGAAAAACGACCACAGCACGGCAATGGCCGCCGACTCGGTGGCCGTGAAGATCCCCGACAGAATCCCGCCGAGAATGATCACCATCGCCATCAGGCCCCACAAGGCTTCGCCGCAGATCTTCAGGGCTTCGCGCAGCGGGATCACTTCGCCCTTGGGGTAGTCGCGTTTGCGCGCAAAAATCAGACACAACACCATCAGGCACGCGCTCATCAGCAGGCCCGGCACCACGCCGGCCATGAACAGCGACGCAATGGAAACGGTGCCGCCGGCCGCCAGCGAGTAGAGCACCGAGTTGTGACTCGGCGGGGTCAGCAGGGCTTGTACCGAACCGCTGACGGTGACCGCTGTGGAGAATTCCCGAGGGTAGCCCTTGCGCTCCATTTCCGGGATCAGCACCGAACCCACCGACGCGGTGTCGGCCACCGACGAGCCGGAAATCGCGCCGAAAAAGGTCGAGGCCATGATGTTGACCAGCGACAGCCCGCCACGCACGAAGCCCACCAGGACCCCGGCGAACGCCACTAGCCGCCGAGACATGCCGCCCTCGGCCATGATCGCGCCGGCCAGCACAAAGAACGGAATCGCCAGCAGCGAGAATTTGTTCACCCCGCCCGCCACCTGAATCATCAAGGCCTGGAATGGGATGTCGATCCACCACGCGCCGATCAGCGCCGACAGCCCGAGGGCATAGGCAACCGGCATGCCGATCAGGATCAGTGCGATAAAACTGCCCAGCAGAATCAATGCGTCCATCAGGCAGCCCCTTCGTTTTCTTCAACCAGGTCGAACCGCACCACGCGGCGATTGCTTTGATCGCCGAGCAAGAGTTTTTCCAGTACGAAAACCAGCGTCAGCGCACCGCCAATCGGGATCGGCATGTAAGTGATGCCGACCCGCAATGTCGGCAGGGCGCTCATGAACTGGTTCCACGTCGACAGGCACAGCTTGGTGCCCCAGATGGTCATGAACAGGCAGATGGTGCCCATGAGCACTTGCGAAACGATGCTCATGGTTCGGCGCATCTTTGGTTGCAGGCGGTCGGTGACCATCGCCACTGCCATGTGCGCGCCGGCGCGATAGCTGGCGGCGGCGCCGATGAAAGTGAAGACCATCATCAGCAGGATGGCGGTGGGCTCCGGCCAGCTCGAACCTGTGCCGAGGACGTAACGGGCGAACACGCCCCAGGGGATGATCAGGGAAATGGTCAGCACCGACAGACCGGCGACCCAGATGCAGGCCATGTAGATCCGGTCATTGATGCGCAGCAGCAAATTCTTCATCGGGTTCCACCGTAACCGGGCATGCGCGGACATCAGGCGACGTCAGCGCTGCCGGGCCTTTTGCAAAGGGCTGGGAGGTTTACTGAACGGCTTCGATGCGCTTGATCAGGTCGGCGTAGGGCGCGCCGTATTTTTCACGGATCGAGGCGGTGGCCTCATAGAAGGGCTTCTTGTCGACGGTGATGAACTCGACGCCGGCCGCCTTGAGTTTTTCCTCGCTGCTGACGGACTTGGCGTCCCACAGCGTGCGCTCCTGAGCCTGTGCAGCCTTGGCGGCTTTTTTCACCAGCGTCTGCTGATCGGGCGTGAGTTTTTCCCAGGTGATTTTCGACATCACGATCGGTTCGGGCAGGATCAGGTGCCCGGTCAGGCTGTAGAACTTGGCGTTCTGGTAGTGGTTGTGTTCAAGCAGGGTCGGTGGGTTGTTTTCCGCGCCGTCGATGACGCCGGTCTGCAGCGCACTGAAGATTTCGCCGGTGTCCATGGCGATCCCGTTGCCGCCCATGGCGTTGATGGTTTCGATGAACATCGGGTTGCCCTGCACGCGGATTTTCATCCCCTTGAGGTCTTCAAGGCTGCGCACCGGTTTCTTGGTGTAGATGTTGCGCGTGCCGCCGTCCATCCACGCCAGAGCGACGAGGTTGAATTCGGATTGAGTGATCTTGTCGAGGATCTCGTCACCGATTTCACCGTCGATGATCTTGCGCATGTGCGCCTGGTCACGGAACACGAACGGCATGTTGAACACGTTCACGTCCGGCACCACCGGGCCGACGATGCCGAGGCTGACGCGGGCCATTTGAATGGCGCCGACCTGTGCCTGTTCGACCACTTCCTTTTCCGAGCCGAGTACGCCGCCAGGGAACATCTTGAAGGTCAGCTTGCCGTCACTTTCGGCAACCAGGGTCTTGCCCAACTGTTCTTCGGCGACCACGGTCGGATACCCGGCGGGGTGGATGTCGGCGAATTTGATTTCCAGCGCCTGGGCGGCGCTGCCGAAGGTGAGCGCGAGGGGGAGAGCGGCGGCGAGCAACGTGCGTTTGAAGTCCATGAGGGGTTCTCCAGTCTTGTTATTTTTGTGTTCAAGGCACAGCGATGCAGCAGGGGGTTACAGCAGGTCGTCGAACAATGGCTCCGGCAGGCCTTTGACGCCGGGGTTGAGGGCGAACACGCCGCCGGCCAGCGAATGCGGGTCCTGGTCGTCGGCGGGGCGGATGGAAGTCACGAACAAGGTGTCCATCCGGCTGCCACCGAAGGCGCACATGGTGGGTTTTTTCACCGGTACCGGCAGCGAGCGGTCAAGGCGGCCTTCCGGGGTGAACCGGTGGATCAGGCCGACATCGTTGGCGCAGATCCAGTAGCAGCCATCGGCATCCACGGCAGCGCCGTCGGGACGGCCGTAAAAATGGTTCATGTCCACGAACACCCTGCGGTTGGAGGGTGTGCCTGTCTCGGTGTCGTAATCGAAAGCCCAGATCAGTTGCACGTTCGGGTGCGAGTCCGACAGGTACATGGTTTTGCCGTCCGGGCTGAAGCCCAGACCATTGGGCACGATGAAGCCATCAAGTTGTGCCGCTATCACGCCTGTTTGCCCGGCACCGTAACGATAGAGCCGGCCCTCGGGCAGATTCAGGCCCATGTTCAGCACCATGCTGCCGGCCCAGAACCGGCCCTGACGGTCGCAGCGGCCGTCGTTCAGGCGCATGTCCTGGCGGCTGTGTTCCACGGTCGCGAGCAGGTCGCTGTCAAGGCTGCCATCGCTGTGGGGGCGCAGTTGAAAGAACCCGCTCTCCATGCCGGCCACCCAGCCGCCCCGGCTGTGTCGGGCGAGGCAGGCGAGCATCTCGGGAGCCTTCCAGGCGTGAACATGGCCAGTGTCGGCATCCCAGCGTTGCAGGCCACCGTTGGGGATGTCGACCCAGTAGAGCGCATTTTCCTGCGGCACCCACACCGGGCTTTCACCCACCGCGTTGCGGGCGTCGACGATCAATTCGGCTTGCATACTCATTCCCTTGGTTTTGTTGGAGAGGTGAAACGCGCCGGTCAATCGCCGAACGGGCCCGCCGCAACAAAGGCCCCGCCCTGATAGATCCGCGCCGGGTCATCGCTGGCGGGCATCGGCTGCGCTTCGACCTTGTCGCGAAACACTTCGGAGGTGTCCTTGGCCTCGAAGCCGAGGTGGCTGGCGAAGCGGTTGTCCCACCACACATCCTTGTTGGCGGATATGCCATAAACCACGGTGTGGCCGACGTTGGGGGTGTACAGCGAACGCTCGAGCAATTGGGTGAGGTCGTCGAAGCTGAGCCAGGTGTGCATCATTCGGCGGTTCTGCGGTTCGGGAAACGACGAGCCGATGCGGATGCTGACGGTTTCGATGCCATAGCGATCGAAGTAGAAACTGGCCATGTCTTCGCCGTAGGACTTGGACAGACCGTAGTAGCCATCGGGGCGGCGAGCGGAGCTGGCGTCGAGATGCTCATCCTGTTTGTAGAAACCGATCACATGGTTGGAACTGGCGAAGATCACCCGTTTGACGCCGTGGCGGCGTGCCGCTTCATAGATATGGAACACGCCACAGATATTGGCACCGAGGATTTCTTCGAAGGGGCGCTCCACTGAAACGCCACCGAAATGCAGGATCGCATCCACGCCTTCGACCAGTTGATGCACGGCGGTTTTGTCGGCGAGGTCGCAGAGCACGATTTCTTCCCGGTCATCGATGGCCGGGGCGAGGGCGGCGATATCCGACAGGCGCAGCACGTTGGCATACGGGCGCAGACGTTCGCGCAAGACTTTGCCCAGGCCACCGGCGGCGCCGGTCAGCAGCAGGCGATTGAACGGAGTTGGGGCGGTGGAGGTGGACGTCATGGCAATCCCTTACACGTTGTTATTAGGTTTGTTGTAGGTTGTCGTATGACTGCGTTGAAGTATCGGTAGGGTTTCCGGAACTTGTCAACGCGACTTTCGGTGTAAATGACGGAAGGCTGATTCACCTTCCGCTGATGCCATGTTCGGGTTTACAGCAAGGAAATCGGGTAACTGATGAAGATCCGGTTCTCGTCGAATTCATTGGTGCTGAAGTCCCGGCGAATCGTCGCGTTGCGCCATTTGACGTTGAGGTTCTTCAGCGGGCCGCTCTGCACGGTGTAGGCCAGTTCCGATTCGCGACCCCATTCCTTGCCATCGGTGATGGTGCCGATGTGCACGTTGTCACCGCTGATGTAGCGGTTCATCAGCGTCAAGCCGGGGACGCCGAGGACGACGAAGTTGTAGTCGTGGCGAATCTGCCAGGAGCGCTCCTTCGCGTTGTCGTAACTGGCGTTGTAGCTGTCGTTGGCCAGGGTGCCGCCGCTGGTGCCATTGACGCGCATCCAGGCATCGTCGCCGCTGAGCTTTTGCAAGCCGATGTAGAACGTGTTGCCGCCGTACCTGGCCGAAAGCATGGCGAACGCGGTTTTGTTGTCGAGGTCGCCGGCTTGAGCGCTGCCGTCCTCCTTGCCGGTGAAGAAACCGAGGTTGGCGCCGAGTGTCCAGTCGCCCAGTGGCTGGCTGTGGCTGAGGTTGAAATACTGCTGCTGGTAGATGTCGCTGAGTTCGGCGTACCACACACCGACAAGCGTGCGTTTGTCGTTGAAGGTGTATTCGCCGCCGCCGAAGTTGAAACGGTCGGAGGTGAAGGCGCCGCGGCCGTTCATCGACATGTCTTCCATGCTGGCATCGTTGCGCGGGCTGTTGCCGCGGAACTGGCCACCGTAAAGGGTCAGGCCATTGATTTCGGTAGACGTGATCTGGCCGCCGCGAAAGGTCTGGGGCAGTGATCGACCATCATCCGAGCGCAGGATGGGCAGCACCGGCATCCATTCACCCACCTTCAATTCGGTCTTCGACACCTTCGCCTTGAGCGCTACACCCAGGCGCCCGAAATTATCCGCTGGCCGCCCGTCATCGTGGATCGGTAGCAGTTGCGTACCGCCGGTGCCTTTGCCGCCATCGAGTTTCTGCGAATACATACCCAGCACGTCCAGGCCAAACCCGACCGTGCCCTGGGTGAAACCGGATTTGGCGTCGAGGATGAAGTTCTGTGTCCACTCTTCAGCCTTGCCCTGCGGGTAGTTGGGGTTGACGAAGTTGCGATTGAAGTAGGCGTTGCGCAGGTTCAGGGTGGCTTTGCTGTCTTCGAGGAAACCCTCGGCATCGGCACTCATCGGCAAGACGAGAGCGAGACTGCTGCAGCCGATCAGGCTCAGGGTGGAACGCGGGCGGGGGACAGAAAAACGGGACGTGCGGACGGAATTGCAGACGAGTGTGCTCACTGTGACGCTCCCTGTTTCATTTGTTGTTTTTATTATTTGTTATACGTCGTCGTACAACATGGTTGCGGATATTTGCGAGGTTTTCCGGAAATGTCAACAGGCCGTCGTACGATGACTTTGGGTGAGCGGGCAGCCCTCAAAGCGCTGTGAGGAGGGCTGCTTTCGGCACGTTTATTGGTTGTAGAGCGCTTCAGTGTTATCGATCAGGGGATTTTTTTCGGTCAGCACGATCTGCGCGATCTGGTCCTTGCGCATGAAACTCACCTTCGGATGCGACTGGGCGTACCGGATGAAGCGCTCCATGGCCTCGACCATCGCCGGGGTGCCGCCGATGCGGTCGTGCAGACTCACCGACATCATCCGCCGCTTGCTCGCGCCTTCGGCGTAGAGGCGATCAAATTCCAGCACCAGTTGCTGATAGAACTGCTCGGCAGAGAAATGCCGGCCCTCGACCAGCACGATGTCGTTGTTGCGCAGGGTGTATGGCACCACGGCAAATTTACGCCCGCGAACCATGGTCACGAACGGCTCGTCACGGCTGACATCGTCGATGTGATAGGTGAAATTCAGATCCTGCAGCACCTTCAGCGTATTGGGGCTGCGGCGCAGCCAGTTGGCGTTGTAGCCGACCGAGCGCTGGCCGGTGATTTTTTCCACCGCGGCGACGCCATCACCGATGAACTGTTTTTCCTGGGCGTAGTTCATGTTGTACGAATCGGCCCAGCGCATGCCGTGGGCCGCCAGTTCATGACCGCGCTCGGCGATCGCCTTGGCCAGTTCCGGGTGCTTGAGCGCCGCTTCGCCGACCACGTGGGAGGTGACTTTGATGCCGGTGCGATCCCACAGATCGAGCATGCGCCACAGGCCTTCCTTGTAGCCGTAATCGAACCAGGTCTGCGCCGGCAGGTCCGGATAACCTTTTGGCAGCGGTGTGCCGGAGAACGGACTTTCGGCGCCCTCGGGCTGGCCGCCGGTTTCGAATTGCATCGACACCGAAATCACCAGTTGCGAGCCATCCGGCCATGGGCGTTCCTGGGCGAAGGCGAGGGCGGGCAGCAACAGCGTGGCGGCCAGCAGGTTTTTCAGCAGACGCGGGGAGCGTTGCCAGCGGGGAGTGGTCATATCGGGCACCTTGCAGGTTGAGAAGTGCTGCAAGGTTGGCATCCGCTACGCTTGGGAAAAATCAGCTGCGGGCGAGATGTCTTTTAAACAGAATTTACGAATCCACCCAAAATCCCTTTGTGGGAGCGAGCTTGCTCTCACACTGGATAGGTGTTCGACCAGGAATTGCGGCACACTTAAGCGA
This sequence comes from Pseudomonas glycinae, assembly GCF_001594225.2. Classification (GTDB taxonomy): domain Bacteria; phylum Pseudomonadota; class Gammaproteobacteria; order Pseudomonadales; family Pseudomonadaceae; genus Aquipseudomonas; species Aquipseudomonas glycinae. Next base: position 4,940,066 of record NZ_CP014205.2, on the reverse strand, counting down.
CTACAAGACAAGGCCTTTCAATGGATCAATACGCCCCGCGCAACTGGCAGCCGCACGAGAAGCCCAGTCTGCCCGGTTCCCCCTCGACGCCGCTGCATTCCAACCCCAAGCGCCTGGCTTATGCGCTGGTGGGCGTGCTTGTCGCGGTGACCGGTGGTCTGGGCAATGCGCTGGTGGTCGCCAACCTGCCTTACCTGCAAGGCGCGCTCGGGGCGACCACAGCGGAGATGGCCTGGCTGCCGGCGGCGTATGTGATGACCAACGTGTCGATGAACCTGCTGCTTGTGAAATTTCGCCAGCAGTTCGGCCTGCGGGCGTTCACCGAAGTGTTTCTGGTGCTGTATGCGCTGGTGACCTTCGGTCATCTGTTCGTCAATGACCTGAATTCGGCGGTCGCCGTGCGTGCGGCCCATGGCATGGTCGGTGCGGCGCTCAGTTCGCTGGGCCTGTATTACATGGTGCAGGCGTTCCCGGCCAAATGGCGGATGAAGGCGCTGGTGCTGGGCCTCGGCACCTCACAGCTGGCCTTACCACTGGCGCGACTGTTTTCCGAAGACCTGCTGCAGATCGCCGAATGGCGCGGCCTGTACCTGTTTGAATTGGGCATGGCGTTGCTGTCGCTGGGCTGCGTCTTGTTGCTCAAACTGCCGCCGGGTGACCGCTTCAAGACCTTCGAACCCCTCGACTTCCTGACCTTTGCGATCCTTGCCAGTGGCGTGGCCCTGTTGTGCGCCGTGTTGTCTCTCGGGCGGATCGACTGGTGGCTGGAGGCCGACTGGATCGGTATCGCCCTGGCCGCGTCGATTGCCCTGATTCTCGCGGGGCTGGCTATCGAACATAACCGCAGCAATCCGATGCTGATGACCCGCTGGCTCGGCAGCGGGGTGATGATCCGCCTGGCGCTGGCGGTGATCCTGATTCGCATGGTCACCTCGGAGCAATCCACCGGCGCCGTGGGCTTCATGCAGAACCTAAACATGAGCAGCCAGCAGCTTCATAGCCTGTATGTGGTGATGCTGATCGGCAGCGTCGCCGGGCTGCTGACCAGTGCGCTGACCATCGACCCGAAACACCTGCTGATGCCGCTGATCATTTCGCTGGCGTTGATGGCCACCGGCTCGATCATGGACAGCTCATCGAACAACCTGACCCGCCCCGGCAACCTGTATTTCAGCCAGTTTCTGCTGGCGTTCGGCAGTACCTTTTTCCTCGGGCCGACCATGGTGCTGGGCACGCGCAACGTGCTGACCAACCCGCGCAACCTTGTGAGTTTTTCGGTGTTGTTCGGGATCTGCAACAACCTCGGCGGCCTGATCGGCGCGGCGTTGCTAGGGACGTTCCAGATCGTGCGCGAAAAGTTTCATTCCAGCCACATCGTCGAGCAACTGGTGATGTCTGATCCGCGTGTCGCCGCCCGGGTGCAGAGCGGCGGGTCGGCGGTCGGCTCCGTGATTGCCGACCCGAGTCTGCGCAATCTGCAAGGCATTCGCAGCCTGGCCAACGCCGCCACCCGCGAAGCCAATGTGCTGGCCTACAACGATGTGTTCATGCTGATCGCGGTGATCGCGATCCTGACCATGATCTGGATTTCCATCCGTGCGCTGTGGCTGATCAGCACCACCCGAGCCGTCGCCCCGACATCTTCCGTACCTTCCAGCGGTGCCACCTCTTCATGACCGAACCGACCACCACAACCACCAATGCCATCGCCGCCACCCCTGAAGGCGTGGCGCCGCCGTCATCACCGAACACCGAGCCGCGCTCGTTGCGGGTGCGGATCATCTCGTCGCTGGGCTTTGCCGCGATTGCCATCGTCGGTGTGCTGATCGTGTTGTATGCCTGGCAACTACCTCCGTTCAGCAGCGCGGTCGAGACCACTGAAAATGCCTTGGTGCGCGGGCAGGTGACGATCATCGGTCCGCAGCTCAGCGGTTATGTGTTTGAAGTGCCGGTGCAGGATTTCCAGTTTGTGAAGGAAGGGGATTTGCTGGTGCGTCTTGATGACCGCATCTATCAGCAACGCCTCGACCAATCGCTGGCGCAACTGGCGGTGCAGAAGGCTTCGCTGGCCAACGTCGTGCAGCAGCGCAACAGCGCCGAAGCGACGATCAAATTACGTCAGGCGGTGGTGGCCGACAGTGAAGCGCAGTTACGTAAAAGCGAGGCGGATCTGCGTCGCAACAAGGCGCTGGTCAATGACGGTTCGGTGTCCAAGCGTGAGATGGACGTGGCGCTGGCTGCCAATGCGCAAAGCATTGCGGCGGTGGCGCAGGCCAAGGCCAATCTGGAAATCGCCCGGCAGGATCTGCAAACGGTGATCGTCAATCGCGGCTCGCTGGAAGCCGCGGTGGCAAGTGCCGAGGCGGCAGTGCAGCTGGCGCGGATCGACTTGTCCAACACCCGGATCATCGCCCCGCGTGACGGTCAGCTCGGGCAGATCGGCGTGCGCCTCGGCGCCTACGTCAACTCCGGGGCGCAGTTGATGGCGCTGGTACCGAACCAGAAATGGGTAATCGCCAACCTCAAGGAAACCCAGATGGACAACGTGCGCGTCGGGCAACCGGCGAGCTTCACCGTCGATGCCTTGAACCACCGCAAATTCACCGGCCACGTGCAGCACATCTCGCCGGGCACCGGTTCTGAATTCGCGTTGTTGCAGGCCGACAACGCCACCGGCAACTTTGTGAAAATCGCCCAGCGGGTGCCGGTGCGCATCACCATCGATCCGGATCAGCAGGAGAGCGAGCGCTTGCGGCCGGGGATGTCGGTGGTGGTCAGCATTGATACGGCCGCCGGTGATACACAACCTCACTGATCAACACATCAATTTGTGGGAGCCGGCTTGCCCGCGATGGGGTCGGCACTACACGATCTCTGTTTCTGATATTTCGCGATCGCGGGCAAGCCCGCTCCCACAGGGATGTGTGGTGAGCCTTCAGGCAGCGATCATCGGCGGCAGGGTGCCGAGCACCGAAACCGCCGCCACGGCGCCGATCCCCAGCAGCCATTCGAGCATGACGCTGCGCTTGAGGGTGTCCATACGCTGTTCGCAATCGTTGATCCGCAGGCGATTGAACAGCGCCAGTGCAAGCATGCCGGACACCAGCAGCGCCTTGATCAACAGGATCAGGGCGAATCCCGAGAACAGCGGTGTCGGCCACCACTGGCCGGTGAGCACGCGCACGTTGATCAACCCGGTGATCAGCAGGCCGGCGACCAGCCCGTAACCGAGCCCACTGAATCGCCGCAGGATTTCGCGAATGTTTTTGTCAGGTTGGCGCAGGATCATCACCAGCATCAGCAGCCCGCCAAGCCAGGCACCGACGCAGGTCAGGTGTATCAATTGATTGAGGATCAGCATCTGTCCGCTGAAACCATCGAGCATCGCGCCGTGTCCGACCGGTGCCAGCGTCATCAGCAGCAGCGCGCTCAGGCCCAACCGCAATGGCCGGTTCGAACGCCACGGCGTAAACAGCAACGCGAGCAACAGCGCATTGATCAACAGATGCCAGCGCCAGACCTGACCGAAAAACGTATGACCGAGAACCAGCTCGACGGTGGCCGGATCAAACGCCGCAGCCGCCGAACCGGCCATGCTGGCGGTAATCAACAACGCCCAACAGACGCCGCTGGCCAGAGCAATTGCCGCCAGCCAGCGGGACAGTTGCGCCAGCCGCCGATCCAGCGCCGGCGCTTCACCCTTGAGCAGCAGCGGCCGGAACAGCCAGGCCCCGAACAGCATCAACACCACGATGAAATGCAGGAACCGGCACAGCACCAGCGCTTCGCTCATGAGTTACTGGCCAACCTTGAACTGATAGGCGCCTTCGCTCTTGTGCGTGTCGACCGACACCGCATGCCATTCCACCTTGTATTCGCCAGCGGTCAGCGGTGCTTCGGGGGTGACGATCAGGGTTTTCTTGTCACCTTCGGTGGTCAGCGGTTTGACCGCCACCGGCTTGCCGTCGTGGGTCACGGTGACTTTGGTGAAGCTGGCTTCGACGCCTTCGGAAAACACCAGGCGCAGATCCGCCGGTGCGGCGACGGTGCTGTCGGCGGCCGGGGTCTGACTTTTCAGATGGGCGTGGGCGAAGGCCTGGGAAGTGACGATCAGCGAGGCCAGCAGCGCGCCAGCGGTGAACAGTTTTTTCATCGACATGGAACGATTCCTTTCAGTGAAATGGCGGGCTGAGTATAGGACGTGGATTACAGGGCTTTCAGGCGCATGTGAATGACCGGAAACGGCCGGCCTTCGCCGTCGAGTGCCGAGCGGCCGATGTCTTCGAAGCCGTAGTGCCGGTAGAAACCATGGGCCTGCGGGTTCTGTTCATTGACGTCGACCTTCAGCAACGGGCGGCGGACATGGTCGAGCAAACGTCGGCCGATGCCCTGGCCACGAAACGCCGGGTCGATGAACAGCATCTGCACGGTGTCGTCGTCGGTGGCGATGAAGCCTGCCGGAGAGTGATCGGGGTTCTCGAAAACCTGCACATTCAGGGCAGGCAGGTAGGTGTCACGCACCAGCGGGAACAGCCGGTGAATGTCGTCTTCCGGGAGGAAATCGTGGGTGGCGCGGACCGAGCGCTCCCACAGTGCGGCGAGCTGCGGATCATCCGCAGCGACGCGCTTTCGAATGGTCATGGACAGATCCTTCAGTGTCTGACGGGGAGAAGGAGGGCGATCCTAAACCAGAAAAAAGCCCAAGTGTGTGAAGAATCGTTCTCGGCTGTCGCCCCGTGCCCAGAGCGGATGCTAGTCTTCAACAACGTTGTTTTCAGGGAGCCCTCATGGGCAATCACAAGATCGAAATCCGCCGCACCAACGTCGACAAGATCCTGCTGGCGGCGGAAAAAGTCTTCGCCGAAAAAGGTTTCGGCGGCACCGCCATGGCGGACATTGCTGCTGAAGTGCAGCTGCCGCGATCCAACCTGCATTACTACTTTTCGACCAAGAGCGAGCTGTACAGCGCGGTGCTGTTCGACCTGCTGGAAGTGTGGAAGCAGGACGCGCTGTGCTTCGAGATGTTCGATGATCCTCGTGTGGTGCTCAGCAGCTACATCCGCGCCAAGATGAACCACTCGCGCAGTCGGCCTTACGGGTCGAAAGTCTGGGCCAACGAAATCATCCACGGCGCCCCGACCCTCGGCGAGGCGCTGGATGTGAGCCTGTACGACTGGGCGAAGATGAAGGAGGCGAAGATCCGGCAGTGGGTCGAGGACAAGCGGATTCTGCCGGTGGAGCCGTCGAGCCTGCTGTACATGATCTGGGCCTCGACACAGCACTATGCCGACTTCGATCATCAGGTGAATATTTTGAATGAGCATCAGCCGCTGTCGGACATGCAGTTCGAGCGGGCGGTGCAGACGGTGACCAGCGTGATTTTGCGGGGGATCGGATTAGAACCTTGAGCCTCGTAACTGATCGTTCCCACGCTCCGCGTGGGAATGCCTCCGGTGACGCTCTGCGTCATGCTCTGAAGCGGACGCAGAGCGTCCATGGCTGCATTCCCACGCGGAGCGTGGGAACGATCTTTCAGCGTGGGAACGATCATTCAAGGGCTGACGTGATACGGATTCCTCGGATCATGATTCCAGTCCAGAAACGGCTTGCCCGTCTCCATCGGCACCATCTCGATGCAATCCGCCACCGGACAAGTGATCTGACACAGATTGCACCCCACACACTCATCATCGATCACTTCATATTTATGCGTGCCATCGGCCTGTTTCAGGCTGCTGATCGCCTGGTGTGAAGTGTCTTCGCAGGCAATGTGGCAACGCCCGCAACCGATGCACGCCGCCTGGTCGATCTTCGCGATCACCTGATAGTTGATGTCCAAATACTTCCAGTCCGTGGTGTTGCCCACCGCGCGCCCGGAAAACTCGGCAATGCTGGCGTAACCCTGACTGTCCATCCACCGCGACAGGCCATCCTTCATCTCATCGACAATCCGGAAGCCGTGCAGCATCGCCGCCGTGCACACCTGCACCGCGCCGCTGCCCAGTGCGATGAACTCCGCCGCGTCACGCCAGCTGCCAATGCCGCCAATGCCGCAGATCGGCAGGCCCTGGGTCTGTGGATCACGGGCGATTTCCGCGACCATGTTCAGCGCGATCGGCTTCACTGCCGAGCCGCAATAACCGCCGTGGGTGCTTTTGCTGCCGACGGTGGGCAGGGCGACCATGTGTTCGAGGTCGACGCTGGTGATCGAGTTGATGGTGTTGATCAGCGACACCGCATCGGCGCCGCCCCGGTGTGCAGCGCGGGCGGCGACGCGGATGTCGGTGATGTTCGGCGTCAGTTTGACGATCACCGGCAGCGAGCAATAGGTCTTGCACCAGCGCGTCACCTGCTCGACGTACTCCGGCACCTGACCGACCGCCGCGCCCATGCCGCGCTCGGGCATGCCGTGGGGGCAGCCGAAGTTCAGCTCGATCCCATCGGCGCCAGTGGCCTCCACCAGCGGCAGGATGTGTTTCCACGACTCCTCGACACACGGCACCATCAGCGACACGATCAGCGCGCGATCCGGCCAGTCCTTTTTCACCTGGGTGATTTCCCGCAGGTTGATTTCCAGCGAGCGGTCGGTGATCAGTTCGATGTTGTTGATGCCCAGCACTTCGCGGTTGTTGCCGTAATGCGCCGAGTAGCGCGACGACACGTTGACCGCCGCCGGGTCTTCACCCAAGGTTTTCCAGACCACGCCACCCCAGCCGGCCTCGAAGGCGCGCACCACGTTGTAGGCTTTGTCGGTCGGTGGCGCGGAGGCCAGCCAGAACGGATTGGGGGCTTTGATACCGGCGAAGACTATCGAGAGATCGGCCATTTACGCAGCCTCCACATTGAGCATCAGTTGAGCGTTGATCGCCTCGGCGGCGCGCTTGCCGTGTTGCACCGCTTGCACGGTCAGGTCCTGATCGAGGCTGGTGCAGTCGCCGCCTGCGTACACGCCGGGGATACTGGTGCGCAGGTTTTCATCGACCTGGATGCGTTCGCCCTGACGCTTGAGTTCGCGGGCCAGCGGGTCGGCGAGGGCGCTGCCGTCGAAGGCCTGACCGATGGCTTTGAAGATCGCATCGGCGGCCAGTTCGAAAGTCTCGCCAGTGGTTTGCAGGCGACCGTCCACCAGATGGGTGCGGGCGAAACGCATGCCGCGCACCTTGCCTTGAACGTCGAGCAGCACTTCGTCCGGTTGCGCCCAGGTCAGCAGCCGCACCTGATTGGCCTTGGCGATGTCCTGTTCGTGGCCGGTGGCGCCCATGTCCGCTGCGCCACGGCGATAGACCAGATTGACGTCGCGGGCGCCGAGGCGGGCCATTTGCACGGCCATGTCGATGGCGGTATTGCCGGCACCGAGGACGATGCAATGTTCGGCCAACGGCAGTTGCGACAGGTCATCGGCCTGGCGCAGTTCGCGGATGTAGTCGGTGGCGGCGAGCAGGCCGGGGGCGTCTTCGTGGGCCAGGCCGAGTTGCTTGCTGGCGTTCAGGCCGAGGCCGAGGAACACCGCGTCGAACTGTTGATGCAGTTCGCTGAGGGTCAGATTTTCACCGAGTTTCTGGCCGTGACGGATTTCGATGCCGCCGATCTGCAGGAGGAAATCCAGTTCCTTCTGCGCGTAATCGTCGACCAGTTTGTACTTGGCGATCCCGTATTCGTTGAGCCCGCCAGCCTTCTCCCGCGCTTCGAAAATCACCACGTCATGACCGTGCATGGCGCTGCGATGCGCGCAGGACAAACCCGCCGGGCCGGCACCGACCACCGCGATGCGTTTGCCGGTGGCGGCGGCGCGCTGGAACGGATGCTCGGTAAAGTTCGCGTTGTCCACTGCGTAGCGCTGCAGCAGGCCGATCAGTACCGGTGCGCATTCGTGGGCGTTGTTGCGCACGCAGGCTTGCTGGCAGAGGATCTCGGTCGGACAGACGCGGGCGCAACTGCCGCCGAGGATGTTCGCCGAGAGGATTTTCTGCGCCGCCCCGGGCACGTTGTCCTGATGGATATTGCGGATGAACGACGGAATGTCGATCTCGCTCGGGCATGCATTCACGCACGGCGCGTCGTAGCAATACAGGCAGCGCGAGGCTTCCAGATGCGCCTGACGGTCGTTGAGCGGTGGCGCCAGATCGGTGAAATGGCCGGCGAGGGCGGCCGCACTTTCGTGCGGGTGCGGGAGATGGTTCAGGGTCTCGATCACGGTTTTTTGCCTCACGGTTAATTGAGGTTTCTGCCTCTGTCGGGCAGTGGTTTTTTGTGGTGTGTTTGATCGTTCCCACGCTCCGCGTGGGAATGCAGCCCGTGACGCTCCGCGTCACTGGACGCAGAGCGTCCCTTGAGGCATTCCCACGCAGAGCGTGGGAACGATCATCGGCAATCAGGGAATCAGCGCTTGACGGCCACAGGCCTGTGCAACTCAGCCCGCTTGCTTAGCAAATCAAACACCGCCGGATACGCCGGCCGTTCGATATACCGGCCCGCCCCACGCTCGGCGCGCAGGTCACCGTCGGCCCAGACCACCCGGCCCTGGCTGACGGTATGGCTTGGCACACCGGTCACGGTCTTGCCTTCGAAGATGTTGAAGTCCACCTGCTGATGGTGGGTCTTGGCGGAGATGGTGCGGGTGCCTTGCGGGTCCCACAGCACCAGGTCGGCATCGGCGCCGACGCGGATCGCGCCTTTGCGCGGGTGGAGGTTGAAGATCTTCGCAGTGTTGGTGGAGGTGAGGGCGACGAAGTCCTGCATCGACAACCGTCCCGAGTTCACCCCTTCATCCCACAACACCGCCATGCGGTCTTCGATGCCGGCAGTGCCGTTGGGGATCTTGCTGAAGTCGTCGCGGCCGGCGGCTTTCTGCTCGGCGCAGAAGCAGCAATGGTCGGTGGCGGTGGTGTGCAGATTGCCGCTCTGCAAACCATGCCACAGCGCATCCTGATGCCCGCGCGGACGGAACGGCGGGCTCATCACATAACCGGCGGCGGTCTGCCAGTCCGGATGCTGATAGACACTGTCGTCCAGCAGCAGATGCCCGGCCAGCACTTCGCCGTAAACCGGTTGGCCCTTGCTGCGGGCGTAGGTGATTTCGTCGAGGGCCTCTTTGGTCGAAACATGCACCAGGTACAGCGGTGTGCCGATGGTTTCCGCGATACGGATCGCCCGGCTCGCGGCTTCGCCTTCGACCTGCGAGGGCCGCGACAGCGGATGCGCTTCCGGCCCGGTGATGCCCTGGGCCATCAACTTGCGTTGCAGGTGATAGACCAGCTCGCCGTTTTCCGCGTGCACGGTCGGCACCGCGCCGAGTTCCAGGCAGCGCTCGAAGCTCGCCACCAGCGTGTCATCGGCGGCCATGATCGCGTTCTTGTAAGCCATGAAATGCTTGAAGCTGTTGATCCCGTGATGGCTGACCAGCTCGGCCATTTCCTCCCGCACCTGCTCACTCCACCAGGTAATCGCGACGTGGAAGCCGTAGTCGGAGGCGGACTTTTCCGCCCAGCCGCGCCACTGGTGAAAGGCTTCGAGCAGCGACTGCTGCGGATTGGGAATCACGAAATCGATGATCGAGGTGGTGCCGCCGGCCAGCCCTGCAGCGGTGCCGCTGTAGAAGTCTTCGCTGGCCACGGTGCCCATGAACGGGAGTTGCATGTGGGTGTGCGGATCGATGCCGCCGGGCATCAGGTATTGGCCGCTGCCGTCGAGCACTTCGGCGCCGGCGGGAATATCCAGGTTTTCACCAATGGCTTTGATCACGCCGTCAGCGCAATAGACATCGGCGCGGTAACTTTCATCATGGGTAACAACGGTGGCGCCACGGATCAACAGAGACATTCCGAGTTCCTCGCAGGCATGACCGACTTGTGCCGGTTCTAGTGTTTTATTGTCTGCAGCGCCGAATGCGTAATCTTGTCAGCGCTGTCAGGAATAGACGCTAGTCGCAGTTATGCAATTGATCAAGATTATTTTTTATAAGCTTATGACTGTTTTAAGTAATTGAAAAATAACGATAAAAATACAAAATCACCAAAATGGTGAGGTGCTTCACCATTTTGACGCACTTGACAGGATGGAAATATGAGCAAGATTTCCTATGTGAAATCAGCCGCTTGAAGTTGAGCGGGGAGTGAGGCGTCCTGAAGAAAAATAATGCAGTGCACCAGATTGAGTCCTGACAGTTCGGACAACTTGCCTGGCATTTGGCCTGAGTGTTCAGTCAAGTTTTCGCGGCCTGACCAGGTGAATAATTAAAACTGATAAACATCAGTCAGTTACAACAAGATCAAAGCACGGCCCTGGCGCCAGGCGGTTCCCCCGGCACGTTTATTGATGTCGCCGCTGACACCATGGCCGGTGCATGAAAGTTGTCAGTTCCTCCGGCCATCGTCCGGTTCGCACTTGCGTGTGCAGCCGCCTGATGAGCAAAAAATAATCAGAAGAACAGTGGAGCGGCCATGCAACAGAACAGATCGCAAGTGACCGAGCGCGACGGCTTGTTCGAACTCGAAGCCGGCAGCGACGTCCTCGACAGTCCCCGTTACAACCACGACATGGCACCGACCAAGGTGCGCGAACGAACCTGGAACAAGTGGCACATCACCGCACTGTGGGTCGGCATGTCGATCTGCGTGCCGACCTACACCCTCGGCGGCGTGCTCACCGCGTATTTCGGTTTGACCGTCGGTGAGGCGCTGCTGGCGATTCTGTTTGCCAACGTCATCGTCCTGATTCCCCTCACACTCAACGCGTTTCCCGGCACCAAATACGGCATTCCGTTTCCGGTGCTGCTGCGCTCGTCGTTTGGCATTCTCGGCTCCAATGTGCCGTGCCTGATCCGCGCGTTGGTGGCGTGCGGCTGGTTCGGCATCCAGACCATGTTTGGCGGGCTGGCGATTCACCTGTTTCTCGGCTCGGTGTTCGACGGCTGGAAATCCCTCGGCGGGACGGGGGAGGTGATCGGTTTCATGATCTTCTGGGCGCTGAACCTGTGGGTGGTGATCCGTGGCGCCGAGTCGATCAAATGGCTGGAAACCCTTTCCGCGCCGCTGCTGGTGGCGGTCGGCATCGGGCTGCTGGTATGGGCCATGCCGAATGTGTCGATGACCGAGTTGCTGGCGATTCCGCCGAAGCGTCCCGAAGGTGCGAGCGTGGTCAGTTACTTCGCCGCCGGGCTGACGGCGATGGTCGGTTTCTGGGCCACGTTGTCGCTGAACATTCCTGACTTCAGCCGGTATGCCCGCAGCCAGAAGGATCAGATCCTCGGGCAGATTTTCGGTCTGCCGCTGACCATGTTCCTGTTCGCCGCACTGGGCGTGGTGATGACCGCCGCCTCGGTGAAACTGGTGGGCGTCAGCGTCTCCGATCCGGTGACGTTGATCGGCCATATCCAGAGCCCGGTGTGGGTTGCGGTGGCCATGGCGCTGATCATCATCGCCACGCTGTCGACCAACACTGCCGCGAACATTGTCTCGCCAACCAACGACTTCCAGAACATCGCGCCCAAAGTCATCAACCGCACCAAAGCGGTGATTCTCACCGGGTTCGTCGGGCTGGCGCTGATGGGCCATGAGCTGCTGAAAAAGCTTGGGCTGATCGTCTCCGATGTCAGCCTGGAAACCGTGTATTCGAACTGGCTGCTGGGCTATTCCAGTCTGCTCGGGCCGATTGCCGGGATCATGGTGGTGGACTATTTCCTGATCAAGAAACAGCAACTGGACCTGGCCGGCCTGTACCGCGACGACGTGTACCCGGCGTGGAACTGGTCCGGGTTCATCGCTTTCGGCGTGCCGGTGGTGCTGACCCTGCTGTCGCTGGGCAGCAGCGCATTCAGCTGGTTCTACAGCTACGGCTGGTTCACCGGCTCGGCGCTGGGCGGGTTGATCTATTACGGGTTGTGCGCGATGCGTGCGCAGCCCTCTGCCGTGAAAACACCGGCGTAGCGACAGGCCTCATCGCTGGCAAGCCAGCTCCCACAGGGATCGAGTCGTACACAAATTGTGTGTTCACTCAAAATCCTGTGGGAGCTGGCTTGCCAGCGATAGCGGTCTACCAGACACCACAGCGACATCCATAAGAACAGCAGCCTGAGGAGATCCCCATGAACGCAGCCGTAGACGTTCTGCAATCGACCCATCAGCACATCAACCGCGACCGCTTGTGGGCGTCGCTCATGGAACTGGCGAAGCTGGGCGCCACGGTCAAGGGCGGGGTCTGTCGCCTGGCCCTGACCGACCTCGACCGCCAGGCCCGCGACCTGTTCGTGCAGTGGTGCAAGGACGCCGGTTGCAGCGTCATGGTCGATGAAGTCGGCAACATCTTCGCCCGCCGCCCCGGCCGCAATCCGAACCTGCCGCCGGTGATGACCGGCAGCCACATCGACACCCAACCCACCGGCGGCAAGTTCGACGGTTGCTTCGGCGTGCTGGCCGGGGTCGAAGTGTTGCGCACCCTCAACGACCTCGGCGTGGAAACCGAGGCACCGCTGGAAGTGGTGGTCTGGACCAACGAAGAAGGCTCGCGCTTCGCCCCATGCATGATGGGCTCCGGCGTGTTCGCCGAAAAATTCACCCTCGAAGAAACCCTGGCCAAGGTCGATGCCGACGGCGTAACCGTCGGCGAAGCACTGAACGCCATCGGCTACGCCGGGCCGCGCAAGGTCAGCGGGCACAAGGTCGGCGCCTATTTCGAAGCGCACATCGAACAAGGACCGATCCTTGAGGACGAACAGAAAACCATCGGCGTAGTGCTCGGCGCTCTGGGGCAGAAGTGGTTCGACCTGAAACTGCGCGGTGTCGAAGCCCACGCCGGCCCGACCCCGATGCACCTGCGCAAGGACGCCCTGGTCGGCGCCTCGGTGATTGTCGGTGCAGTCAATCGTGCAGCGCTCGGTCATCAACCCCACGCCTGCGGCACGGTCGGTTGCCTGCAAGCCTATCCCGGTTCGCGCAACGTCATTCCCGGCGAAGTGCGCATGACCCTCGACTTCCGCCACCTGGAACCGGCACGCCTCGACTCGATGATCGCCGAGGTCAAGCAAGTCATCGAAGCGACCTGCGAGGAACACGGCCTGACCTATGAACTGACCCCGACCGCCGACTTCCCGCCGCTGTATTTCGAAAAGGGCTGCGTCGAAGCCGTGCGCGGCGCCGCCAAAGGCCTGGGCCTGTCGCACATGGACATCGTCAGCGGCGCCGGCCACGACGCGATTTTCCTCGCCGAACTCGGCCCGGCCGGGATGATCTTCGTGCCGTGCGAAGGCGGCATCAGCCACAACGAAATCGAAAACGCCGCGCCGGACGATCTGGCGGCGGGCTGTGCGGTGTTGTTGCGGGCGATGCTGGCGGCTTCGGCAGCGGTGGCCGGGGGGCAACGCGCTGCCTGACGTTCATTAATCGTTCATGAAAATGTGCGACGTTGCCGCCCCTGAAAAGGAAGTCAGGACGCGCAATGTCGCTTATCAAAGTCATCACCTCAGGCTCGGCGTATCTGGACATTGATGCCTACGCCAGGCCCGCACCACGCGCAAAGCTTACGGTGGACTGCCCCGAGCAGTATTTCCTTTCACTGCGCTTTTCGTCGCTCAACGCCATTCGGGTTGCCAACGTCCAGCAATCGTCTTTCCACCATTACATTCTCTAGCGCCTGACGCTCGACTGGCGCCATCTGGTGTTCGCGCTTTTTCAGTTCCAGCAGGATGGGGCTGGACCAGCTGCGATAGGTCTGTTCGATGAGGCGGCGGGATGTCATCAGTCTCTCCTTGATCAAGAGCCCGGTGTGGCTGGCAGGGGCTCAATCCGATGAGGTACTAACGTTAGTCGAGAAACCGTGGGCGCGCGAATACCCGCACACTTGTGCGGATCACAGAGAGGGCGGCATGTCCGAGATTGTCGGCACGATCACAACCGCCTGCGGTCGTAAACTTCACATGCGCGAACTTGTGGAGAACCAATGAGCCGGGACGTCCTGACCACCGAAACCAATCGCCGTCAGTTGCAGCAGATCATTGCCGGCCTGTCCGACGGGGTGATTCTGCTGGAGCTCGACCAGACGATTCTCTGGGCCAACGAAGCCGCGCTGGCGATGCATGGTGTCAGCCGGATCGGCGAGCTGGGCAACAACGCCGGGGAATACGTCGAGCGCTTCAACCTGCGGTATCGCAACAACCACACGTTGACGCCGGAGCAATACCCGATCAGCCGCGTGGCGACCGGGGAAACGTTCAGTGATGTGCTGGTAGAGGTTTCCCCGCGCAGCGATGAAGAACGCACCTGGGTGCACAGTGTGCGCAGCATGGTGCTGACCGATCGGGACGGCGACATCGAATCGTTGGTGCTGATCATGAGCGACGTCACCGATTGGGCCAACGCCGAGCAGCGCTTCGAAAAAACCTTCAACGCCAACCCGGCGCCGGCGGTGATCTGCCGCCTCAGCGATCTGCGTTACATCAAGGTCAATCCGGGTTTTCTGGAAATGACCGGCTACACCCGCGATCAGGTGATCGGCGCCTCGACCTATGAGCTGGATATTCTCGAACAGGCCGAGCGCAAGGACCTGGCGATCCAGCGCTTGCGCGATGTCGCGACGATCCCGCAGATGCAGGCCGAGCTGCGATTGCCGGACGGTGGCAGTAAACAGGTGATCGTCGCGGGGCAGCCATTGGTGCTCAATGACGAGGATTGCATGCTGTTCTCGTTCGTCGACATGGAGCTCAGGCATAAGGCCGAAGTCGCCCTGCGCCAGAGTGAAGAGCGGTTCGCCAAGGCCTTTCGCCTGACGCCGGTACCGATCCTGATTTGCAGCGCCGATGAGCAGCGGCTGATCGACGTCAATCAGGCCTTTCTCGATACCTTGGCTTACGAGAGCGACGACGTGCTCGGCAAGACCGTCGCGCAACTGGACTTCATCGATGAACCGGCGGAACGCGCCCGGTTACTGGCGGCACTGGAGAAAACCGGCCGCGTTGACCGCGTCGATATGCGGATCCGCAGGAAAGACGCCGAGCTGCTGGAGTGCGCGATGTCCGCCGACACCGTCAACATCCAGGACGCGGTGTGCTATCTGCTGGTGCTGATGGACATCACCGAGCGCAAGCGCACCGAGCTTGAGCTGGTGGCGGCGATTGAAGAGGTGATGAAGGATGCATCCTGGTTCAGTCGGACGTTGATCGAAAAGCTGGCCAATGTGAAGAAGGTCAACTCGCCGCAGCTGCCGAGCGTGTCGTTCACCGATCTGACGGCCCGGGAGCGTGATGTGCTGGCGCTGATCTGTGAGGGGCTGGCGGACAAGGAGATTGCTGCGCGGCTGAAGCTGGCGCCGAACACGGTGCGCAATCATGTGGCGACGGTGTATTCGAAGCTGGATGTGCACAGTCGAAGCGAGGCGATTGTCTGGGCTCGCGAGCGCGGGTTGTTTTCGGGGGGCGGTCGGGGGCAGCGGTAAGGTGCAAATGCACTAGTTCATGGGGTGCAAATTCGGGTGTCTGGCGGGGCGGGCTGTTCTTAGTCTGGTGAGGTGCGATGCGGGTTTTGTTCGTGATCGTGTCCCCTCCGTCGTTGTTAATGGATTTGACCATGAATGTGTTGTTTGTCATTAAACCTGGCGTGTTGCGTCGATTGTCGGAGCTGGCGCTATGATTTATCTGGCGCAGTTGCGGGCTCGGCTTGAGCGCAGTTTTTCGCCGTTGGCTTGTGAGTGTGTGGTGGATGGGGATCATTCCCTTACTGTGAAGCTTTATGAGCCGGTTTCGGGGCGGGTGGATCTGGTGATCAGTGGGTTGAGTCTTGGTGCCTTGCGTACTCCGGAAGCGGTGGATGCTTTGATTGGTGAGTTGCGGTATGAGCTTGAGAGTAATTCTTTGCGTTCGCCCAGTTGAGCTTGGCGGCCTTTGGGCCGACCAGGTTCTTGTTCGGTTTAGGTGAATATCCGGTTCTTCGGGTGCAGCCGCTGGCGGTTTCGCCCTTACGGCGAGTCACCTTTTCCAAACGCCGAAAAGGTAACCCAAAAGGCTTTACCCTGACGTACGGCCCTCGCTGTGGCTCGGGTTCCTTCGCTCCGGGATTGATCCGGGGGCATCGCCTACGGTTTGCTTCGCTGCACCTCCTCTCGATGTGTTTGGCTTCGCCAAACGGTCGCTGCGCTCCCACCCCCGGATCAATCCCTCCACTCAGCCTGCCGACGGGCTCTGCGATCAAAAGCGGTACTTGAGCTAACGCTCATCGTTTTGAGTGGTGAGGAGCGCGAAGCCGACTTGTGTGGTCTTCAAAGCTTGAGTTTGATCGTTCCCACGCTCCGCGTGGGAATGCAGCCCGGGACGCTCTGCGTCCCAATCCGAGGTTCACCTGTGGGTGATGGCTTGTCGGCGGTGGCGATGGATTAGTCGACTCATCCCGAAAATCGACAGCAAATCCTGCCAGTTCGAGCCATTTCACTGGCACTTGCAGTCCACTGGTCTATAAGGAATGAGTGGTTCGGTTTCCATAACCGGGCGTTGTCCTGCTCGGCGACGGGAGTTTTCTTCCATTCATCGCGGGTCATCCTATGAACAATCCTGGGAAACGCGTGTGTTTTTCGTTGTTGTCGGCTGTCGGTCTGGTGCTGCTCAGTGGGTGCGCCAGTCCTCCACCGCCTCCGCCAGCTGCGCCGCCTCCGCCACCTGAGCGGACTTGTCAGGTCATGGAAAATACCGAGGTCGCCGGTGATGCCTACGCCGACGGGCAAGTGACTCGACACATCACCAAGACCCGTTGCGTCACTCAATAAGCCGGGCGCCTGTGAAGGCGCGGGTCGAGTGGATTGTGCTGGTGGCCGATCTGGTCGGCACGGCGGTGTTTGCGGTTGAAGGCGCGATTGCGGCGATGCGCAGTCAGCTCGATCTGCTCGGGGTGATGGTGATTGCGTTCATCGTTGCGCTCGGTGGCGGGGTGACGCGTGATCTGTTGATCGGTGCGGCGCCGCCCAAGGCTGTGGCGGACTGGCGCTATCCGGCGCTGGCGTTTGCCATGGGCGGGGTGGCGTTTGTTTTTCATGAGCTGGTGCTGGGTTGGTCCGGTTCGACGCTGATCGTGCTGGATGCGGCGGGGTTGGCGTTGTTTGCCGTGGCCGGGGCGCAGAAGGCCTTGAATTTCGGGATCTCGCCGTTTGTGGCCATGCTGATGGGCACGATTACCGGGGTCGGTGGCGGGGTGCTGCGTGACATTGTGCTGGCGCGAGTGCCAGTGGTGTTGCAGGCGGACTTGTATGCCAGTTCGGCGTTTGTTGGCGCGGCGGTGTTGATTGTCGGGCGCAGGCTGGGTGTTCCGCCGGTGGCAGCTGCGTTGCTGGCCGGAGCGGCGTGTTTGTTGTTGCGGTTGTTGTCGGTGCATTTCGGCTGGCAGTTGCCGAAGGTGCCGGGGGCATGAAAAAGGCAGCCCTTGGGCTGCCTTTTCTTTTGCGTCAGAAGCGGATCAGGACAGGAATCCGCCGTCCACGTTCAGCGATACGCCGGTGGTGTAGCTCGAGGCATCGCTCGCCAGGTACAGCACGGCGCCGGCCATTTCGCTCGGGTCGGCTACGCGTTTGAGCGGGATCTGTGTCAGGGCCTGTTTCAGGATCGCGTCGTTCTTCACCAGGGCCGAGGCGAATTTGGTGTCGGTCAGGCCCGGCAGCAGGGCGTTGCAGCGGATGCCGAACTGCGCGCATTCCTTGGCGAAGACCTTGGTCATGTTGATCACGGCAGCTTTGGTCACCGAGTAGATGCCCTGGAAGATCCCCGGCGAAATGCCGTTGATCGAGGCCACGTTGATGATGCTGCCGCCGCCGTTTTCGCGCATCAGCTTGCCGGCTTCCACCGACATGAAGAAGTAGCCGCGGATGTTCACGTCGACGGTTTTCTGGAAGGCGCCGAGGTCGGTGTCCAGCACGTTGCAGAACTGTGGGTTGGTCGCGGCGTTGTTGACCAGGATGTCCAGGCGCCCGAACTGTTCCTTGATGCCGGCGAAGACCTGGCTGATCTGTTCCATTTCGCCGATGTGGCAGGCGATGGCGGTGGCCTTGCCGCCGGCGGCGATGATGGCGTCGGCCACGTGTTGGCAGCCTTCGAGCTTGCGGCTCGAAACGATCACGTGGGCGCCTTGCTGGGCCAGCAGTTTGGCGATGGCTTCACCGATGCCGCGGCTGGCGCCGGAGACGAAAGCGATCTTGCCGTCGAGGTCGAACAACTGAGTCTTGGACATGGGATTCCCTTGTAGTAAGCCTTGTTATAACGCCGTCATCAGAGGCTGGATTTGTCAATGACCTGCAGGCTCATCTGTTCCAGCAGTTTGTTCATGTGAATGAACTGCGCGAAGCGTTTGTCCTGGGTCTGGCCATGGAAGAAGCGGTAGTAAATCTGCTGCACGATGCCGGCCAGGCGGAACAGGCCGTAGGTGTAGTAGAAGTCGAAATTGTCGATCTGGATGCCCGAACGCTCGGCGTAGTAATCGACGAATTCGCGGCGCGTCAGCATGCCCGGGGCGTGGCTTGGCTGGCGGCGCATCAGTTGTACCGGCGCCGGATCGTCGGCCTGGATCCAGTAGGCGAGGGTGTTGCCCAGATCCATCAATGGATCGCCAAGGGTAGTCAGTTCCCAGTCGAGCACGCCGATGATCTGCATCGGGTTGCTCGGGTCGAGGATGACGTTGTCGAAGCGGTAGTCGTTGTGGACGATGCTGGAGGTCGGGTGATCGGCCGGCATCTTGTCGTTGAGCCAGGCTTTGACCTGTTCCCAGTGCGGTGCGTCCGGGGTCAGGGCTTTCTCGTAGCGTTCGCTCCAGCCTTTGATCTGGCGGGCGACGTAGCCTTCCGGTTTGCCCAGATCGCCGAGGCCGCAGGCTTTGTAGTCGACCCGATGCAGCTCGACGAAACGGTCGATGAAACTCTTGCACAGGGCTTCGGTTTTGGCCGCGTCCAGGCCCAGTTCCGGCGGCAGGTCCGAGCGCAGGATGATCCCCCTGACCCGTTCCATCACATAGAACTCGGCACCGATCACTGACTCATCGGTGCAGTGCACATAGGCTTTCGGGCAATACGGGAAACCGTCGCGCAACTGGTTGAGGATGCGGAATTCGCGGCCCATGTCGTGGGCGGACTTGGCTTTGTGGCCGAACGGCGGACGGCGCAGGACGAATTCCTGGTCCGGGTATTCCAGCAGGTAGGTCAGGTTCGACGCGCCGCCGGGAAACTGGCTGATCTGCGGTGTGCCGGTCAGGCCCGGAATGTGCGCCTTGAGGTACGGATCGATCAGGCTGGCATCGAGTTCTTCGCCAGAGCGGATACGGGTGGACTGGTCAGTAAGCGCCATGCTTATCCCTTCTGCTTATTTTGGAGGCCAGACATCATTGGCTAATCTAATGGCGCGCTCGGGCGGTCACAAGCGCGGTTCGGTCTTATAGGTTAGCGTGTTGGACGGTAATCAACTTTGGGAATGGGCGCGGCGGGCCGCTCGCGACTAATGTTTAGCGCGTATGCCTTGTTCAGAAACGAGCCTGGAAACAGGCTGCGCGAAAGTCTGTGCCAGCGCCGCCCTTCCATGCGCAGCCTGGCGTCTGAGGACTTTGCCCAGCGTGCTTCAGTGCACGCGCTGGTTGTTGAGTTTCGGCGGTAGCTGGAGCGGCGTCAGTACCGGTTGCCCTGAGAAGAACGCCACCAGATTCTTGCCCACCAGCTCAACGGTGCCTTGAGTGGCTTCCGGTGACAACCCGGCGACGTGAGGGGTAAGAAGCACGTTGCTGAGATTTTTCAGCGCATCGGGCACTTGCGGCTCGTGATCGAACACATCCAGCGCTGCGCCGGCGATTCGACGTTGTTCCAGTGCGGCGATCAAGTCGGCAGTGGCGATCACGCTGGCACGGGCAATGTTGACGATGAAACCATTGGGCCCCAGGGCATCAAGCACCGGGCGGGTCACCAGATGCTGGCTGCCGATGCCGCCGGGCGTGGCAACCACCAGAAAGTCCGAGGCCCGGGCCAGTTCGGTCGGGGTCGAGCAGAACGCGTAAGGCACATCGCTGCGCACCTGACGGTTGTGATAGCTGATCTCCATGTCGAAGCCCAGCCCCGCGCGTTTGGCAATCGCCATCCCCACCGCGCCCAGCCCGAGAATGCCCAGGCGCTTGCCGGCCAGCGAAGGGCGCATGATCTTCGGCCACTCGCCCCGACGCACTGCGGCATCGCAGCGCGGAATGTCGCGCACCAGCGCCAGCAGCATCGCCATGGCGTGGTCGGCCACCGACGAAGCGTTGACGCCGGCGCCGTTGGTCACGGTCAGCCCACGGTCGCTGGCGGCTTGCAGGTCGACCTGCTCGTAACCGGCGCCGATCACGCAGATGATTTTCAGCGCGGGCAATGCTGCCATTTCTTCGGCGTATAAGCCCAGCGGGCCACGGGTCAGTACCGCGTCGATCCGTGCCCCGTGGGTGGCAATGGCCTGCGCGCGTTCGGCAGGGGTCGGCGCGAGAATCAGATGAAAACCCTGTCGTTCGAGAATCGGCAAATAATCATTGATGGTTTCAACCAGTACCAGAACGGTGGCGGGCATTGCTCGGCTCCTGTGATCGTCGGTCTTCGGGCGCAAAAGTCGGTTCAGAGTGCTGATTCCAGAGCGGTTTGGCAATGGCTGGCGCGGCCCCGCATCAGGCAGTGTAGGAGCTGACGCGGGGAGTGCGCGGGTGCTTCGTCAGAAGGTGATGCCGGCGCCGGTGGTCACAGGATCAGGTCACGTACTGGGCGATGCCGTTGCCGAACGACCAGTTCTCTTTTTTCACCTCCACCAGATTGATGAACACGTCCTCCTGGCGCACGGCCAGTTGCTCGTTCAGGTTGCGCGCGATGGTCTGGAACAGCCGTTGTTTCATTTCTACGGTGCGGCCTTCGCTGATGGTCAGCTGGATGAACACGATGCCGTCGCTGCGCCGGATCCCCAGGTATTGCGGGTCATAGACGAAGTGCTGGTCGTCGTGCTCGGCCAGCACCTGGAAATTGTCGTGTTCCGGCACATTGATCTCGCTGCGCAGGGCGGCGTAGATCACTTCGCCAATGCGTTTGGCGAACGTCGGGTCCGGGTTTTTCTTGATGTCGACGCGGACGAGAGGCATGGGATGGCTCCACAGGTGAGGGGACTGGACGGGGATGTCAGTCAATTCGCCATTGGGTATAGCCGAAAAATACCAGTCGGTGAGGTTGTTTAAAAACGTTAGGAAATGGACGCACCGTCCTGCTGGATTTACGGATGTTGCCTACGAGTGCTGCCGGATTCATCCGCTATACGGCGGGGTGAGAAGCGCGGAATTATAGAGAGCAGGACGGGATGCGTTCTTCATGACGAAGCAGTAATCCGGACGGAAATTGCCATCAGCCAAGGAAGGCCAATGCTTCAGAACAACCGCGAAAACCTGGAACTCGACAGGCTGCATAACGAAACGCGAAAACTGATAGCTGAGCGGCAGAAGCTTATGGCGGAACAGAAGAAGCTGAAGTGGGAGACGTATTTTTATCCAGTTGCGGTGGTGGCCGGCGTGTTGACGGCAAGCGCGGCATTGGCAGGCGTCTTTTTCAAGTTTTGAGCGTTCGTTTTCGCAATCTTCAGACACATGACTCAAAAGGAAATCAACATGAGCACCTATGACGCCAAAGCCAGAATGGAACAACTGGAACGGGAACACGATGAGTGGGCCGAAAAAATACGTATCAAAGACAGGAAAGAAATGCGCCCGATCTGGGCGTTGATGGGTCTGGGCATCTTTTGCATGTTCCTCGGCTTCATATTGGCCCGATCGATCTGATCGGGTTTTCCCATGGCACATTCGGCGCCGGTACATGCCATAAAACGACATATCGCGTATCTGGCGCCGACAGTCTTTTTCCCAAAAACGACAATCCTCCGGTCTGCTCCGCACAACCATTCCTCAGCTAAGTCTTTGCTTCTGCTCATTTATCGCGGAGAATCGCGCCCCTGTTTCGGCCGGAGCATGTCTGTCGGTTTTTTCCGACGCGTCCTGACCGAGTGGCAAGTGACCGGAATGCGGAGATCCGACCGGATGAATGATCAGGCCAATAGCGTCGAACAACGCTTTGAGGCGGCAGCACCAGCCGAACTGTCGAGCTGGAATCGCCATGACACTACCTGGATGTTGGGACTGTTCGGGACGGCCATCGGCGCCGGTACCCTGTTTTTGCCGATCAACGCAGGTCTGGGTGGCTTCTGGCCGCTGGTGATCCTCGCGCTGCTGGCCTTCCCGATGACGTTCTACGCACACCGCGGTCTGACCCGCTTCGTGCTCTCCGGTCGCGAAGGCGCCGACATCACTGACGTGGTGGAGCAGCATTTCGGCATCAAGGCCGGCGCGCTGATCACGTTGCTGTACTTCTTCGCAATCTTCCCGATCCTGCTGATCTACAGCGTCGGCCTGACCAACACGGTCGCCAGTTTCCTCGAACACCAACTGCACATCACGCCGCCACCGCGCGCGCTGCTGTCGTTCGTGCTGATCCTCGGCCTGCTGGCCGTGGTGCGCTGCGGCGAGCAAGTGATCGTCAAGGCCATGAGCCTGATGGTGTATCCGTTCATCGTTGCGCTGCTGTTCCTGGCGGTGTACCTGATTCCGCACTGGAACGGCGGCATCCTGACCACGGCTTCGCAAGTGCCGGCACCGTCGGCGCTGCTGCACACGCTGTGGCTGGCGATTCCGGTGATGGTGTTCTCGTTCAACCACTCGCCGATCATCTCGGCGTTTGCGGTGGATCAGAAGCGCCGTTACGGTGTCCACGCCGACGAGCGTAGCTCGCAGATCCTGTCCCGCGCCCACCTGCTGATGGTGGTGATGGTGCTGTTCTTCGTCTTCAGTTGCGTACTGACCCTGTCGCCGGAGCAACTGGCGCAAGCCAAGGCGCAGAACCTGTCGATCCTGTCGTACCTGGCCAACCACTTCAGCAACCCGACCATCGCGTTCGCGGCGCCGCTGATTGCGTTCGTGGCGATCTCCAAGTCGTTCCTTGGTCACTACATCGGTGCCAGCGAAGGCCTGAAAGGCTTGATCGTCAAAAGCGGCAAGCGTCCGGGCGCCAAGGCGCTGGATCGCATTGTGGCGGCGTTCATGCTGGTGGTGTGCTGGATCGTGGCGACCCTGAACCCGAGCATCCTCGGCATGATCGAAACCATCGGTGGCCCGGTCATCGCGGCGATCCTGTTCCTGATGCCGATGTACGCGATCCGCAAAGTGCCGGCGATGGCCCGTTATCGTGGGCAGATGTCGAACGTGTTTGTCACCGCAGTGGGTCTGGTGGCGATTTCGGCGTTGATCTACTCGCTGACTGCTTAAGGTTCAGCAACAAGGTTCTAATTGATCTTGTGAAAAAGAAAGGCCGATCTGCCTCGCAGGTCGGCCTTTTTTGTGCCTGCGATCTTCGCGGGCAGGTTCGCTCCCAAGATGATCGTTCCCACGCGGAGCGTGGGAACGATCAGCGCGGGGCGAGGCCCCATCCGGCAGGCATAAAAAAACGCCGCTCATCTCGCGATGGGCGGCGTTTATCATTGCGTTGCAGCGTTAGGCTTGAACGACAGGGATCTTGGCGTTCGCAGCAGCTTCACGGAACTCGGCAATCTGGTCGAAGGACAGGTAGCGGTAAACGTCGGCCGCCATGCTGTCGATCTTGCCAGCGTACTCCATGTACTCCTCGACGGTCGGCAGGCGACCCAGGATCGAAGCAACGGACGCCAGCTCAGCCGAGGCCAGGTAGACGTTCGCGCCGTCGCCCAGACGGTTCGGGAAGTTACGGGTCGACGTCGACACCACGGTGCTGTTCGGCTCGACGCGTGCCTGGTTACCCATGCACAGCGAGCAGCCTGGCATTTCCATGCGGGCGCCGGCCTTGCCGTAGATGCCGTAGTAGCCTTCTTCGGTCAGTTGGTGAGCGTCCATCTTGGTCGGCGGCGACAGCCACAGACGGGTTGGCAGCTGACCCTTGACCTGATCCAGCAGCTTACCGGCAGCGCGGAAGTGACCGATGTTGGTCATGCACGAACCGATGAACACTTCGTCGATCTTCTCGCCAGCAACGCTGGACAGCAGGCGGGCGTCGTCCGGGTCGTTCGGCGCGCACAGTACAGGCTCGCTGATGTCGGCCAGATCGATTTCGATGACTTCGGCGTATTCGGCGTCGGCATCGGCTTCCATCAGTTGCGGGTTGGCGATCCAGGCTTCCATCGCTTGGGCGCGACGTTCCAGGGTTCGGGCATCGCCGTAGCCTTCGCCGATCATCCAGCGCAGCAGGGTGATGTTGGACTGCAGGTACTCGGTGATCGACTCTTTCGACAGCTTGATGGTGCAACCGGCAGCCGAACGTTCGGCCGAGGCGTCGGACAGTTCGAACGCCTGTTCCAGGGTCAGACCTTCCAGGCCTTCGATTTCCAGGATGCGGCCGGAGAAGGCGTTTTTCTTGCCTTTCTTCTCAACGGTCAGCAGACCGTTCTGGATGGCGAAGTAAGGGATGGCATGAACCAGGTCACGCAGGGTGATGCCAGGTTTCATTTTACCTTTGAAGCGCACCAGGATCGATTCCGGCATGTCCAGCGGCATGACGCCGGTGGCTGCGGCGAACGCGACCAGACCGGAACCGGCCGGGAACGAGATGCCCATCGGGAAACGGGTGTGCGAGTCACCACCGGTACCGACGGTGTCCGGCAGCAGCATGCGGTTCAGCCACGAGTGGATGATGCCGTCGCCCGGACGCAGGGAAACACCGCCGCGGGTCATGATGAAGTCAGGCAGGGTGTGGTGGGTGGTCACGTCGATCGGCTTTGGATAAGCCGCGGTGTGGCAGAAGGACTGCATCACCAGATCAGCGGAGAAGCCCAGGCACGCCAGGTCTTTCAGTTCGTCACGGGTCATTGGACCGGTGGTGTCCTGAGAACCTACGGTGGTCATCTTCGGTTCGCAGTAGGTGCCAGGACGAACGCCTTTGCCTTCTGCCAGACCGCAAGCCTTGCCGACCATTTTCTGCGCCAGGGTGAAGCCCTTGGTGCTTTCAGCCGGTGCTTCCGGCTTCTTGAACAGGTCGAACGCTGGCAGACCCAGTTCGGCGCGAGCCTTCTCGGTCAGGCCACGGCCGATGATCAGCGGGATACGGCCGCCGGCGCGGACTTCGTCCAGCAGGACCGGGGTCTTCATTTCGAAGGTGGTGATGACTTCGTCGGTATCGTGCTTGCAGACTTTGCCAGCGTGCGGGTACAGGTCGATCACGTCGCCCATGTTCATGTTCGATACGTCGAACTCGATTGGCAGTGCGCCGGCATCTTCCATGGTGTTGTAGAAGATCGGAGCGATTTTGCTGCCGAAGCAGAAACCGCCAGCGCGCTTGTTCGGCACGTAAGGGATGTCGTCGCCGAAGAACCACAGCACCGAGTTGGTCGCCGATTTACGCGAGGAACCGGTACCGACCACGTCACCGACGTAGGCGATAGGGAAGCCCTGGCCGCGCATTTCTTCGATCTGCTTCATCGGGCCGGTCTTGCCTTGCTCGTCCGGAACGATGCCGTCACGGGCCATTTTCAGCATGGCCAGGGCGTGCAGCGGGATGTCTGGACGCGACCAGGCGTCCGGGGCAGGGGACAGGTCGTCGGTGTTGGTTTCGCCAGTCACCTTGAAGACGCGCAGGCTGATCTTGTCGGCCAGTACAGGGCGCTTCTTGAACCACTCGCCGTCAGCCCAGGATTGCAGCACGGCCTTGGCGTGAACGTTGCCGTTCTTGGCTTTTTCAGCCACGTCGTGGAAGGCATCGAACATCAGCAGGGTGTGCTTGAGTTCTTCGGCGGCCACTGGCGCCAGCTCGGCGTCGTCCAGCAGTTCAACCAGGGTCACGATGTTGTAGCCGCCCTGCATGGTGCCGAGCAGTTCTACAGCGCGTTTCTTGTCCAGCAGAGGGGAGGAGACTTCGCCCTTGGCCAGTGCGGAGAGGAAACCGGCCTTGACGTAGGCGGCTTCGTCCACTCCTGGTGGTACGCGATTGGTGATCAGGTCAACGAGGAAAGCTTCTTCGCCAGCCGGAGGATTCTTCAGCAGCTCGACCAGGCCTGCAGTTTGTTCGGCGTTAAGCGGCTGGGGAACGATACCCAGGGCTGCACGCTCTTCGATATGTTTGCGGTAGGCTTCAAGCACAGTTATTACCCTCATCAGTGGTCCCAAATGGGTGTCCGGGACGCTCATCCCGAAATGCTCGTACTCATGCGCTGCGTGGCGTTGTGGGCCGCTTAGCCAGAATTACCGGGCATTCCTTACAGAAGCTGCTTTCAAAGTTTTACGCCTGCAGAACGGGGAGCTGATGAGGGTTGGCGTTGGGCTTTTCCCCGCTGGAAAAACCCTACGCCAACACCGCTCTGAAGGAACGACTGTGCTCGTGACGCTTTGAAAACAGCTTCTAACGGACATTGGCGCCTAAAAAGGCTGGCTGATTCTACGGCAAAAAAAATTTAAAGGTAAGTCGCGCTCTATTGGACTTTGGTTGCGTTGTGCGCGGCTCGGGCAAACCTTGATCCAGCGCTTGCCCCTGACGTTTGAGGGGTGATGAATGGCGGACAAAGGGCTAACATGCCGACCTGTTCCGCGTTTCAAGTGTTCTGCCCATTTATGCCCAATCAGACCATCAAGACCCCCTGCGTCGGCCTCTGCTCCACCGTTTACGGTGATCTGGTGTGCCGTGGCTGCAAGCGTTTCCACCACGAAGTGATCCATTGGAACGGTTACAACGAGGAAGAAAAGCGTGCGGTGTGGCTGCGTCTTGAGCAATTGCTGTCACAAGTGATGGCGAGCAAGGTCGAGGTCTTCGACCCGGCGCGCCTGCGTCTGCAACTGGAACAGCGCAAGATCCGCTTCGTGCCGCATCAGTCGGAATATTGCTGGGCGTATCAGCTGATCGCCCGGGGCGCGCGGGTGATCATTAATCTGGAAGCCTACGGAATGGTATTGCTGCCGGAGTTTCGCGACTGGAACCTGCCGGAACTGCGCGATGCCATTGATCGGGAATTTTTCCTGCTATCGGAAGCGCACTATCAGCGCTACATCGCGCCCGGTTTCCTCAAGGACGCCCTCGGCGACTGATCTATTGCTATCGCTGGCAAGCCAGCTCCCACAATGATGGTGTAAAGCTCTCCATGGAGTGCACACCTAAGTCCCTGTGGGAGCTGGCTTGCCAGCGATGACGGCCTTGCAGGCGCCCCAATAGTTAATGCTTCACCGCCAACTCCACCAAATGGTCTTCAACCTCCTGCGGTTTGAGCACCAGCACATCACTCTCCAATTGATCCAGCACCTGCTCTGCCGTGTTGCCGATCAAGGCACCGGATACGCCACTGCGCGCCACGGTACCGATCACCGTCACAGCCGCCTGCAGCTTGTGCGCCATGAACGGAATCAACACGTCCGCCGGGCCTTCCTCGACATGCAAATGCTCGTCATCGATGTCGAACTCAGCCTGAAACGCCCGGCATTGCTCGCGATAGCGCGCCTCGATGGTTTCCTTAAGCTGGAACGTCGGGTCGGCCGCCGACAGCATCGGCGACGGATGAGCGGTAATCACATGCAGATGCCCCTTGGCCAGGCTGGCAATGTCGAACCCATGGTCGATGATCGTGGTGTGCAGATGACGGTGTTCGCCGTCGGCATTGCCCACGTCGACCGCTGCCAGAATCACCTTGTCCTTCCACGAACCGGCGGTCTTCACCAGCAGCACCGGAGTAGGGCAGTGGCGCAGCAGTTTCCAGTCCGCCGGGGTCAGCAGGGCCTTTTTCAACGGGCTGTCGGGGAAGTGCTGCTTGATCACCAGCCCGCAGCCTTCAGCCTGCTGCACATCGATGATGGTTTCGTGCAGGCTCTCGTTCCACGCCTGTTCGGTGGTGACGCTGTAGCCGTCCGCCAGCAGCGCGGCCTTGAGCACGCTGAGCATGCCGGCGTGATCGTGCTTCTTGTCGCAGACCAGCAGGTGCAGATGGGCCTGGGTCACCCCGGCGATCAGTTTGGCGCGCTTGAGCGCCAGGCTTTCCGCGTGTTCGGGTTCGATGACCACCAGAATGCTGCGAATGGCTTGCATGAGTGAGTCTCCAGCAATGAAAAGGCACGGCGTTGCACAACTATAGTTGCTGCGCATCCGTCTGCGACTTGATGCATATCAACGCGCGCGGCTGGTGGTCTGCGGGCAGGCCGGTATAATCGGCGCCCTTCGCTCGAACACCTTTTGACCGTGAGCCCCATGATCCTTCCCGAAATCCACGAATTCCTTGGTTGCCGCACGCCTGACGCCTGGGTCCAGGCCGCGCTGGCCGATCAGGAAACCCTGCTGATCGACCACAAGAACTGCGAGTTCAAGGCCGCCAGCACCGCGTTGAGCCTGATCGCCAAGTACCATTCCCACGTCGATCTGATCAACATGATGTCGCGTCTGGCCCGGGAAGAGCTGGTGCACCACGAGCAGGTGATGCGCATCATGAAGCGACGCAAGATCGAACTGCGCCAGCTCCACGCCGGCCGTTATGCCTCGAGCCTGCGCAAAGTGGTGCGCAGCCATGAACCGGTGAAACTGGTCGACACCCTGGTGGTCGGCGCCTTTATCGAAGCGCGCAGTTGCGAGCGGTTCGAAGCGCTGGTGCCGCATCTGGACGAAGAACTCGGCAAGTTCTACTTCGGCCTGCTGAAAAGCGAGGCCCGGCATTTCCAGGGTTACCTGAAACTGGCCTACCAGTACGGTGACGCCAAGGACATCGCCCAGGTGATCGAGAGAGTCCGCGCCGCCGAGCAGGACCTGATCGAGTCGCCGGACGAGGAATTCCGTTTCCACAGCGGCGTACCTGTCGCGGCCTGAATTGTTAAAAACTCTTAAGAGTATGAAACATCAGCGAAAACCGGCCCAAGTGGCCGGTTTTTGCTGCCCGCAATAGGTGTCTCGCCTGTGAATGCCGCCATAATGTCGCCCACTTCACTGAGGGTTGGCGGCGGTTGTTATGGATAACCTGGGTTTTGGCAGAGTCCTGCTGGTGGAAGACGATGAGCGGCTGGCCGCACTGATCGCCCACTTTCTCGAACAACACGGCTACGAGGTACGCACGGTGCATCGCGGCGACCTGGCCGTGGCCGCGTTTCTCGAATTCAAGCCCAAAGTGGTGGTGCTCGACCTGATGCTGCCGGGGCAGAGCGGCCTGCACGTCTGCCGGGAAATCCGCAGCGTGTCGGACACGCCGATTGTTATTCTGACGGCCAAGGAAGATGACCTCGACCATATTCTGGGCCTGGAGTCCGGGGCCGACGACTACGTGATCAAACCGATCAAGCCGCCTGTTCTGCTCGCACGCCTGCGGGCCCTGCAACGCCGGCAGGTGCCGGACAGCGGTGTGGTCAGCTCGCTGGAATTCGGCAATCTGGTCATCGACCGCAGTTGCCGCGAAGTGCGTCTGGCGGGCGAGCTGATCGAACTGACCACCATGGAATTCGAACTGCTGTGGCTGCTGGCCAGCGCTGCCGGCAAGATCCTGTCGCGCGATGACATTCTCAACCGCATGCGCGGCATCGCGTTCGATGGCCTCAACCGCAGCGTCGACGTGTACATCAGCAAGTTGCGCAACAAACTCAAGGACAACCCTCGCGAACCGGTGTGCATCAAGACCGTGTGGGGCAAGGGTTACCTGTTCAATCCGTTCGCGTGGGAGTTGTAGATGCTGCGGTTATTTCTCGGGCTGTTTCTGGTGATGACCGTCGGACTGGTGGCGGCGCTGCAAACCGTCGAACACACCTTCAACGCGTTGCTCGACAACCAGATGCAGGCCTACAACCGCGAGGCGGTGCGCGGTCAGGCCTGGTCGCTGGTCGAACACATGCGCGACCAGCAGGGCGCGGCGCGCGAGGCGCAACTGGAGGCGTTGCGGCCGCACTACGGGCTGACGTTGAGCCTGATCGAGGCTGACCAACTGAACCTCAACGATCAGGAAAAAGCCGAACTGGCTCAGGATCTGTTGGTGATCCGCGACGATTACACCCAGTTCATCAGCAACATCGACGGTGGTTCGCAGTTGCTCAGCATCAAGCTGCCGCCCGAGCCGAGCCTGATGCCGTTCTACATTGCCGGGGCCTACCTGATGCTGGCGGTGCTGCTGGGCATCGTCCTGTACTTCTGGGTTCGCCCGCACTGGCGCGATCTGGAAAAACTGCGGCTGGCCGCCGAGCGTTTCGGCGACAACGACCTCTCGGTACGTATCCAGCTGTCCAAGCGCTCGAACATCCGCGACTTGGCCGGCCACTTCAACCTGATGGCGGCGCGCATCGAAGGCCTGATCGCCAATCAGCGCGAACTGACCAACGCGGTCTCTCACGAACTGCGCACGCCGATTGCCCGGTTGTCGTTCGAGCTCGATCAGCTCAAGCAGCAACCGGACGCCAGCCAGAACCGCGA
Source organism: Pseudomonas glycinae (assembly GCF_001594225.2). Taxonomy (GTDB): domain Bacteria; phylum Pseudomonadota; class Gammaproteobacteria; order Pseudomonadales; family Pseudomonadaceae; genus Aquipseudomonas; species Aquipseudomonas glycinae. The sequence goes on along the minus strand of NZ_CP014205.2, from coordinate 4,909,640 downwards.
ACTGATCGCCGACATGTACGCCGACCTCGGCGAGCTGGAAGAAATGGTCTCCGAACTGCTGACCTACGCCAGCCTTGAACGCGGCGCGACGGTGATCACCCGCGAAAACATTCAGGCTGCCAACTGGCTCGACAGCGTGGTCGGTAGCGTGGCGCTGGAAGCCGAGGCCGCCGGGGTACAGCTGTTGATCGTAGATTGCCGGGTCGACGAAGTGCGGATCGAACCGCGTTTCATGGCGCGGGCGGTGATCAATCTGCTGCGCAATGCCATCCGGTATGCCGAGCAGCGGGTCGAGGTGTCGCTGGTGCGCATCGGCGATCAATACGAAGTTCAGGTCAACGACGACGGGCCGGGCGTGCCGCTGGCCGGTCGAGAGAAGATTTTCGAACCGTTCTCGCGTCTGGACGCCAGCCGCGACCGCCGCACGGGCGGTTTCGGACTTGGCCTGGCACTGGTGCGACGGGTGTCGCAATCCCATGGCGGGCAGGTCGAGGTCGGCGACTCGCCGTGGGGCGGCGCTTCGTTCCGCATGACCTGGGCGCATCTGGATTGATGAGTCTCCCTCCCCGGAAGGGGAGGCAGTCGATTAACTGAGGACGTAGTCCACCGGTTTCAGCGCCGGCGGCAACGGCTCAGTCCCCAGCTCCGAGAGAATATCCCGCTCGATACCCCGCACCAGCGCATCGGTCGGCAAATCGTTTTCATCCCGGCCGAACGGGTCCTCCAGCTCATCGGCAATCGCATCCAGGCCGAAGAAGGTGTAGCTGACAATCGCCGTGAACAGCGGCGTCAGCCACCCCAGCGGTTCGGCCATGGCGAACGGCAGCAGGATGCAGAACAGGTAAATCGTGCGATGCAGCAGCAGGGTGTAGGGGAAGGGCAGCGGCGTGTTCTTGATCCGCTCGCACACCGCCTGCGCCTGGGTCAGGCTGGTCAGGTGATTGGCCAGCAGCATGTAGCGCCATTCACTGAGAACGCCCGCCTCATGCAGATCGGAGCATTGCTGACCCACCGTCTGCAGAATTCGCCCGCTGTAGTCCGGCACCTGCGCATCGTGTTGCGGGGTGATCCACTCGGCGCTGGCGGCGGCTTCGTCTTCCCGGCGCAGTCGCGCATTCAACGCATGAGCGAACCCACAAAGGTTAAGCAGCAATAACCGACGCTGGGCAGATTCGCGGATCACATGGGTCTCGCGAATCACCGAACGCACATGCACGATCACTTCGCCCCAGGCCTTGCGCGCTTCGTACCAGCGGTCGTAGCAGGCGTTGTTGCGAAAATTCATGAAGATCGACAGCGACAGGCCGAGCAGTGTGAACGGCGTGGCGTTGACCTTGGTGAAGTTGCTCGGGTGGAGCATTTCCACCAGCACGATGGCCGACGCCAGCAGCGTGACCATCAGGGCGCGCAGGGCGATGCGCTTGGCAATCGAGCCCTTGAGGGTGAAGAGAATGGCGAATTGATTGACCTTGGGTCGGATGATCATGCGGCTCTCTGCCTTGCAAACGTGGCGGATCAGCCGCCGGTCATGTTCATGAAACGCACCACTTGCACGTCGTCGTTCACTTCAAAGTTGTGCCGGTAAGGCTTGAGCTTCATCGCTTCGATGATGGCTTTCTCCAGCCGTTCCGGTTGGCCCGGATGAGCGCGCAGCACTGCCTTCAAGTCCACCGAATGCTCGTTCCCCAGACACAGTAGCAAACGCCCCTCGACGGTCAGCCGCACCCGGTTGCAGGTGCCGCAGAAGTTGTGGCTGTGGGGCGAGATGAACCCCAGCCGAATGTGCGGTGCCTCCGCCAGCCGCCAATACCGCGACGGGCCCTGGGTCGATTCGGCGGAGTCGATCAGGGTGTAGCGTTCGGCGATCTTTTCGCGCACCTGAGTGCTGGAAAAGAACGACTCGGCACGGCTGTGTTCGCTGATGATCCCCAGCGGCATTTCCTCGATGAAGGAAATATCCAGATCGCGCTCGATGGCGAACTGCACCAGATCGTTGATCTCGTGATCGTTGCGGCCCTGCATCACCACGCAGTTGAGTTTAGTGCGGGTAAATCCGGCGGCGCGCGCGGCGTCGATGCCGTCGATCACCTGGGTCAGGTCACCGGTGCGGGTCATCTGCTTGAAGCGCTCGGCATCAAGACTGTCGAGACTGACGTTGAGGCGTTTGACCCCGGCGTCGAACAGCGGACTGGCGAGTTTGCCGAGCTGCGAGCCGTTGGTGGTCAGGCACAGTTCGCGCAGGCCGGGCAGGGCGGCGATCTGCTTGCACAACCCGACGACGCCCGGGCGAATCAGCGGCTCACCACCGGTCAAGCGGATCTTGCGGGTGCCCAACGCAACGAAGCTCTGCGCCAGTTGATAGATCTCCTCCAGCGTCAGCACCCGTTGGCGCGGCAGAAACTGCATGTCTTCAGCCATGCAATACACGCAGCGAAAGTCGCAGCGGTCGGTGACCGACATGCGCAGATAGTCGACGCGGCGGTTGTAACCATCGATCAAGACGCGCTCTGACATGACAGCCTCGCTTGGGTGAAATCCGCTATTGAAGGGATTGGGTCGGCGCAGGTTATGAGCAACTTGAGACAGCGTCCAATCACTCTTAATGACCGGCCGATTGATGCTGTCGATGATGAAATAATTATTTGCTGTTTTTCCCTTCTTAGTTTTGCAAGTGCCCGTATTTAAAGGGTTTAAGTCCGTGATAGATGCTTTCGATAACGCAGTCATTAATAGCGATTAGACAAGTTTTTGCAGCGGTTCCTATCCTTGGCACCGTCAAACGAAACGACCGTTTTCTAACTTGAAAGTCAGTCGTCGCTGTTTAAACCCGATCAGGTTTTTGCCTGTGTGCATCGTCATGGAGAAGTCCCATGTCACAAGTCGACCGTTACAAACCCTACAAGGGCGCCGCTGCGGGTTGGGGCGCTGTCATCAGCCTCACCAAGAACTGGCTGGGCAGTGAGAACGCCCTGAAAAACATCCGCGCCATGCTCAAGACCAACCAGAACGGCGGCTTTGACTGCCCAGGTTGTGCCTGGGGTGAAGCACCCGGCGCGAGCATGCTGAAGTTCTGCGAGAACGGCGCCAAAGCGGTGAACTGGGAAGCCACCGGCCGCCTGGTCGATCCGGCGTTCTTCAACAAGTACACAGTCTCGACGCTGGCCGAGCAAAGCGATTACTGGCTCGAATACCAGGGCCGGATCACCCATCCGATGCGCTACGACGCGCGGGTCGACCGCTATGTGGAAACTACCTGGGACGATGCCTTCGCGCTGATCGCCAAACACCTCAAAGGCTTGAAATCGCCCCACGAGGCCGAGTTCTACACCTCGGGTCGTGCCAGCAACGAAGCGGCGTTTCTCTATCAGTTGTTCGTCCGCGCCTACGGCACCAACAACTTCCCGGACTGCTCGAACATGTGCCACGAAGCCAGCGCGGTGAGCATGGGCGAGAGCCTGGGCGTCGGCAAAGGCACGGTGGTCTATGAAGACCTGCACCACGCCGACGCGATTTTCGTGATCGGCCAGAACCCCGGCACCAACCACCCGCGCATGCTCGAACCGTTGCGTGAAGCGGTGAAGCGTGGCGCGCAGGTGGTGTGCATCAACCCGCTGAAAGAGCGTGGGCTGGAGCGATTCCAGAACCCGCAGAACCCGATCGAAATGCTCAGCAACGGCTGGGAAGCGACCAACACCGCGTATTTCCGTCCGGCCTTGGGCGGCGACATGGCGATGATTCGCGGCATGGCCAAGTTCCTGCTGGAGTGGGAGCGCGAAGCCCAGGCTACCGGCGGCGAACCGGTGTTCGATCACGCCTTCATTGCCGAGCACACGTCGGGTCTCGACAGTTATCTGGCCGAAATTGATGCCACGAGTTGGGAGCACATCGTCGAGCAGTCCGGTGTGCCGCTGCATGACATCGAACTGGCCGCACGCATGTATGCCCGGGCCAAGAGCGTGATCATGTGCTGGGCCATGGGCCTGACCCAACACGTGCACTCCGTGCCGACCCTGCAGGAAGTCATCAACCTGCAACTGCTGCGCGGCAATGTCGGCCGTCCGGGGGCCGGGCTGTCGCCGGTGCGCGGCCACAGTAACGTGCAGGGCGACCGCACCATGGGCATCAACGAACTGGCCCCGACCGAACTGATGGATGCCCTGGAAAAGCGCTTCAACTTCAAGGTGCCGCGGATGCACGGCCACAACACGGTCATGGCGATTGGTGCCATGGAACGTGGCGAAGCCAAGGTGTTTATCGGGCTCGGCGGCAACTTCGCTCAAGCTACGCCGGACACCCCGCGCACCCACGCCGCGATGCGCAAACTCGACCTGAGCGTGCACATCTCGACCAAACTCAACCGCAGCCATCTGGTGACCGGGCGTGATGCGCTGATCCTGCCGTGCCTGGGCCGTACCGACATCGACGTCCAGGCCGAAGGCCCGCAAGGCGTAACGGTGGAAGACACCTTCAGCATGGTGCACTTGTCGTTCGGCCAACTGAAGCCGAAGTCGGCGCATCTGAAATCCGAGCCGGCGATTATTGCCGGGATCGCCGCCGCCACGTTGGGCAAACACCCGATCGATTGGGAATGGGCGGTGGGCGACTACGGGCGTATCCGCAACCTGATCGCCGACGTGATTCCGGGCTTCGAGAACTTCAACGAGAAGCTGCTGATCCCCGGTGGTTTCCATCTCGGCAACAACGCTTCCGACCGGGTCTGGAAAACCGAGTCCGGCAAGGCCCAGTTCACTCCGTGCGTGCTGCCGGAGCACCTGATCAGCGAAGGCGTTCGCAACCTGCCGGTCAAACCGCATCTGATCCTGCAAACCATGCGTTCCCACGACCAGTACAACACCACGCTGTACGGCCTCGACGACCGTTATCGCGGGGTTTACGGCATGCGCGACGTGGTGTTCGCCAACGAACAGGACATCCGCCGACTGGGTTTCGAACCGGGGCAGAAGGTTGATCTGGTGGCGCTGTGGGGCGACGAGCGCGAGCGTCGGGTCAGCGGTTTCACTCTGATCGCCTACGACGTTCCAGCGGGGCAAGCCGCTGCGTACTACCCGGAGACCAATCCGCTGGTGCCGCTGGAAAGCTACGGTGACCGCACCTACACGCCGACCTCGAAATTCGTGGCGATCCGCCTCGAAGCCGCCGAGGCGAGCAACCTGATCCCGTCGTCGGTGGCGTAGCCGACCCACGCGATCCAACCCTTTTGCATTTTGACTGGCTGCAGGCGTTCGCGCCTGGCGGTGGCCCGGCCGTGTGCTGCCGCTTTTCAGCCTTGATGAGGACATCATCATGTTCAACCTGGAGGCACTGGACCTGGCGCGAATTCAATTCGCGTTCACGGTTTCGTTCCACATCATTTTCCCGGCGATCACCATTGGTCTCGCGAGTTTCCTGGCGGTGCTCGAAGGCCTGTGGCTGAAAACCCGTAACGACACTTACCGCGATCTCTACCATTTCTGGTCGAAGATCTTCGCCGTCAACTTCGGCATGGGCGTGGTGTCGGGGCTGGTCATGGCGTACCAGTTCGGCACTAACTGGAGCGGGTTTTCCGACTTCGCCGGCAGCGTCACCGGGCCGTTGCTGACCTATGAAGTGCTGACCGCGTTCTTCCTCGAAGCCGGTTTCCTCGGGGTGATGCTGTTCGGCTGGAACCGCGTGGGCCGTGGCTTGCATTTCTTCGCCACGGTGATGGTCGCCATCGGCACGCTGATCTCGACCTTCTGGATTCTCGCCTCCAACAGCTGGATGCAGACCCCGCAAGGCTTCGAAATTGTCGACGGTCGGGTAATGCCGGTCGACTGGCTGGCGATCGTGTTCAACCCGTCGTTCCCGTTCCGTCTGGCGCACATGGCGATTGCTGCGTTCGTCGCCACGGCGTTCTTCGTCGGCGCTTCGGCGGCCTGGCATTTGCTACGCGGCAACGACAGCAAACCAGTGCGCAAGATGTTCTCCATGGCGCTGTGGATGGCGCTGATCGTGGCGCCGATTCAAGCGGTGGTCGGTGACGCTCATGGCTTGAACACCCTGGAACACCAACCGGCGAAAATCGCCGCCATCGAGGGCCACTGGGAAAACGCCGACAACGGGCCGACCCCGCTGGTGCTGTTCGGCATTCCGGACATGCAGGCGGAGAAGACCAAATACGCGATCGAGATTCCGTACCTCGGCAGCCTGATCCTCACCCACAGCCTCGACAAGCAGATCCCGGCGCTCAAGAGCTTTCCGAAAGAAGACCGGCCGAACTCGACCGTGATTTTCTGGAGCTTCCGCGTGATGGCCGGGCTGGGCATGTTGATGATCCTCGTCGGCGTGCTGGGTCTGGCGTTGCGGCGCAACGGCAAGGTCTACCGGCATCGCGGCTTCCAGCGACTGGTGCTGCTGATGGGGCCGAGCGGACTGATTGCGCTGCTGGCCGGTTGGATCACCACCGAAGTCGGGCGTCAGCCGTGGGTGGTTTACGGCCTGATGCGCACCCATGACGCCGCGTCCCATCACTCGGTGGCGCAGATGAGCACCTCGCTGGCGCTGTTCGTCGTCATCTACTGCTCGGTGTTCACCGTGGGCATCGGCTACATGATGAAACTGGTGAGCAAGGGCCCGCAGCCGCACCACGAACACCCGCCCGAAGGCACTCAGCTGCAGACCCCGCGTCGGCCACTTTCGGCGGTTACCGACAACCTCGAATCCGCGACCCGGATCCACTGATAAAGGAGCGTTGAGTCATGGGTATTCAAGGTATCGATCTCTCGTTGATCTGGGGCGTGATCATTGCCTTCGGGGTGATGATGTACGTGATCATGGACGGTTTCGATCTGGGCCTCGGGATCCTGTTCCCGATGATCAGCGACGAGCAGGAACGCGATGTGATGATGAACACCGTCGCACCCGTCTGGGACGGCAACGAAACCTGGCTGGTGCTCGGCGGCGCGGCGTTGTACGGCGCGTTTCCGCTGGCTTACGGAGTGATTCTGGAGGCGTTGTATCTGCCGCTGATCTTCATGCTCGCGGGGCTGATTTTCCGCGGTGTGGCGTTCGAGTTTCGCTTCAAGGCGCCGGCGGAAAAACGTCACCTGTGGGACTGGGCGTTCATCGGCGGTTCGCTGCTGGCGACGTTCTCCCAGGGCGTGGTGATCGGCGCGTATGTGGCCGGGATTCCGGTGGTGGATCGGCAGTTTGCCGGTGGCGGTCTCGACTGGCTGGCGCCATTTCCGCTGGTTTGCGGCGTCGGTCTGGTGATTGCTTACGCCTTGCTCGGCAGTACCTGGCTGCTGGTCAAGACCGAAGGCATGCTCGAATCGCGGATGCGTCACTACAGCCGTCCACTGGCGTGGCTGTTGTTGGCGATGGTGGTGGTGATCGGCGCGTGGACGTTGCAACTGCACCCGGAACTGGCCACACGTTGGTTCAACCATGCGCATCTGATCGTGTTCGCCGGGCTGGTGGTGTTGGCGGTGCTGGCGCTGTTCGGGCTGTTGCGTTCGTTGCGTCAGCGGCACACCCACTGGCCGTTCGTGTTCACCCTGGTGCTGATGTTCCTCGGTTACATCGGGCTGGCGCTGAGCATCTGGCCGAACATCATCCCGCCGTCGGTCAGCCTGTGGGCGGCGGCTTCACCGGCCACCAGCCAGCTGTTCGCCTTGATCGGTGCGCTGTTCATCCTGCCGGTGATCCTGATGTACACCTTCTGGAGCTACTACGTGTTCCGCGGCAAAGTGAGGATCGGCGATGGCTACCATTGAAATGCGTGAAGTGAAAAGTCGCTGGTACAAGCGCCTGGGCTGGCTGTTGCTGATCTGGTCCGGCAGCGTGGTCTCGTTGGCGGTGGTGGCGAGTCTGTTGAAACTGGCGATGTATGCGGCGGGGATGAGAACCCACTGACCAAAAAAAACCGGAGCCTGATATGGGCTCCGGTTTTTTTCCAGAATTCCGAGTACATAGGCTGACCCTGTGGGAGATTCTATGTTGCAGGGGAACCCTGCAACCTTAAATTGGGTTGGTATTCGCTCTGATTTTTCATGAGGGCGAATGCCACCCGGCAAAGCTTACGGGCGAGGATGACCAAAGCCTGAGTTCTGGCTAGACCTCTTGCCAGATAGGATTCATAGAACGGTTTCCAAACAGGGGACCGACAAGCTGCCATAGCTGCATTGTGTGCAAGACGCCGTAATTCTCCGTCACCTTTTTTGCTCAAGTGGCGAGGACTGTGTTTCTTGCCTGAGTCCTTTGCCTTCAAATCCATTCCCAGAAAGGCGATGAACGCATCGGCGCTGGCGAACTCACCTCGCATATACGTAGTTGCCAAGCCCGTTGCCGTGAGTTCACCAATCCCTTCAATCGCTTTGCAGCGTCTGATGTTTTCGCTAATGCCGGCCTCTTGGCTGACTTTGCGGAGTAATTCCTGAATGGCCTGATCAAGCTGTTTGAAATGCTCCAACCCATGGGCCAAAAGATCTTCAAGGAGAGGTTCGTTTGACCAGCTCAGCATGATACTGACTCGGGCCTTCATCAGCTGCACACGCTTGTTTAGCAGACTTTTCAACACCGTGTAGTGCCGTGGTGGTGGGCTCCAGACCCGCAGCCGGTGCTGTTCACTGGTTAGATAACGCGCCAGAACGACCCGCGCGACGGCACCCAGCCTTGCCCGAAAGCCAAGGTGCATCCGTTCTTCGGCCTGTTCAGGCGCAATGACTGGATGGTCGCGCGCACGACCATGTACCGCTGGTTTGTTGCCCCGGTGCTCAACGCAAAATGGGCTTCGCTCTGTCGTATAACTTCGTATAATGTATGCTATACGAAGTTATTACGCCTATCCGGCTGTCAATGGTCTACACATACAAGCGAGCTTGCTCGCGATAACGGTTTCACATTCAGCAAATGTGCTGACTGATACACCGCTTTCGCGAGCAAGCTCGCTCCCACAGGGATCTTTGTATCGTTCGGGAGCCCGCCTCGGCAGGCTCCCTCAACGGTTTACAGCTTGATCCAGGTCGCCTTCAGCTCGGTGTATTTGTCGAACGCGTGCAGCGACTTGTCACGACCGTTGCCCGACTGCTTGAAGCCGCCGAACGGCGCGGTCATGTCACCGCCATCGTACTGGTTGACCCACACGCTGCCGGCCCGCAGGGCCTTGGCGGTCAGGTGCGCCTTGGAAATGTCCTGAGTCCACACCGCTGCCGCCAGGCCGTAAGGCGTGTCGTTGGCGATGTTGATCGCTTCCTCGGCGGTATCGAACGCGATGACCGACAGCACCGGGCCGAAGATTTCTTCCTGGGCAATCTTCATCGCATTGCTCACGCCGTCGAAAATCGTCGGCTCGACGTAGGTGCCACCGGTTTCCTGAAGGATGCGCTTGCCGCCGGCCACCAGTTTGGCGCCATCGGAGTGGCCCGACTCGATGTAGGACAACACGGTGTTCATCTGCTGGGTATCGACCAGCGCGCCAACGTTGGTGGCCGGATCCAGCGGGTTGCCCGGTTTCCAGGTTTTCAGCGCCTCGATCACCATCGGCAGGAATTTGTCCTTGATCGAACGCTCGACCAGCAGACGCGAACCTGCGGTGCAGACTTCGCCCTGGTTGAAGGCGATGGCGCTGGCGGCGGATTCGGCAGCGGCTTGCAGATCCGGCGCATCGGCAAACACGATGTTCGGGCTCTTGCCGCCGGCTTCCAGCCACACACGTTTCATGTTCGATTCACCGGAATAAATCATCAGCTGCTTGGCGATCTTGGTCGAACCGGTGAACACCAGGGTGTCGACATCGTTATGCAGAGCGAGCGCCTTGCCGACGGTGTGGCCGTAACCCGGCAGCACGTTCAGCACGCCTTTCGGAATGCCGGCCTCGACTGCCAGCTCGGCGATGCGGATGGCGGTCAGCGGGGATTTTTCCGATGGCTTGAGGATCACCGAGTTACCGGTCGACAGGGCCGGACCGAGTTTCCAGCAGGCCATCATCAGCGGGAAGTTCCACGGCACGATGGCGCCAACCACGCCCACTGGCTCGCGGGTCACCAGACCCAGTTGATCGTGCGGCGTAGCGGCGACTTCGTCGTAGATTTTGTCGATCGCCTCACCGCTCCAGCTCAGCGCTTGCGCAGCGCCCGGCACGTCGATGTACAGCGAATCGCTGATCGGCTTGCCCATGTCGAGGGTTTCGAGCAGGGCCAGTTCTTCGGCGTGCTGCTTGAGCAGGCCGGCGAAACGGATCATGGTGGCTTTGCGTTTGGTCGGCGCCAGGCGCGACCAGACGCCGGAGTTGAAGGTGGCGCGGGCGTTTTCCACGGCGCGCTGGGCGTCGGCGGCGTCACAGCTGGCAATCTTGCCCAGCAGACGGCCATCGACCGGGCTGATGCACTCGAAGGTCTCGCCGGAGACGGCATCGGTGTACTCGCCATTGAGGTAGGCGCGGCCTTCGATCTTCAGGTCGCGGGCGCGTTGTTCCCAGTCGGCACGAGTCAGGGTGGTCATTCGAGTGTCCTCCTCTTGTTCAATACGAGCGCCGCGATCGTCGCGGTCGTCCTCAGGAATACTGCCCGGCCAGCCTGCTTTTCGGCCCAAGGCATCCGCCACCCTAAACCAGCGGCCGGGGTTGTTTCAATATATTTGACATAAGCTCGCCATACGGCCTTGCGGCGTTCAATTTAATCAACATAGACTTTGGCCCTTTCACGCCATCGCGCCGTCATTACGGGAGAAAACAACAATGAACATCCAGCACGTCGTCGACATCAGCCTGACCACAACCGAAGCCGAACGCTATCGCCCGGACCCGGCCAAAGTGCTCAAGGGCGATCCCGAACAAGCGGTGTTCAATCAGTACGACAGTCCTTGCGGGCAAATGGGTGTCGGCGTGTGGGAAGGTGCGGTCGGGCAGTGGACGGTGAACTACACCGAACACGAATACTGCGAGATCCTGCAAGGCGTATCGGTGCTGCGCGACAGCGAAGGCAATGCCAAGACCCTGCGCGTCGGTGATCGCTTCGTGATTCCGGCCGGTTTCCGTGGCACCTGGGAAGTGCTGGAAGCCTGCCGCAAGGTCTATGTGATCTTCGAACAGAAGGCTTGAGGTTTTCGTTGACTGATCTGGCCCCAATCGCTGGCAAGCCAGCTCCCACAATTTCGGCGGTGTGCACAAATCTTGTGAACGCCAATTACCCCTGTGGGAGCTGACTTGCCAGCGATGAGGCCCGCACAGGCACCACAAAATCCTGGGCAACAAAAAAGGCCCGTATCGTGAGATACGGGCCTTTTTCGTAAGTCAGGAAAAATCAATTACTTGATTTTGCCTTCCTTGTAGATCACGTGCTTGCGAACAACCGGATCATATTTCTTGATCTCGATTTTGTCCGGGGTAGTACGCTTGTTCTTGTCGGTAGTGTAGAAGTGACCAGTACCGGCGCTCGAGATCAAACGAATCAATTCACGCATGATTAGCTCCCTTAAACCTTGCCGTCGCGACGCAGCTCGGCCAGCACAACGCTGATGCCACGCTTGTCGATGATACGCATGCCTTTGGCGGAAACGCGCAGGCGTACGAAACGTTTCTCTTCTTCAACCCAGAAGCGGTGATGCTGCAGGTTCGGCAGGAAACGACGACGGGTTTTGTTGTTTGCGTGGGAAATGTTGTTCCCAGTCACCGGACCCTTACCGGTAACTTGACATACTCTAGACATGCCTCAGCCCTCTAAAACCACATGCCCAACCCGGCATGGGTTGGCCGCTTAATCTCTAGTCATTGTGGCGCCAGGCGCCGCGATTCTTTAGAGGTCTTACCGGCTACACCTACAAGCGAAGGAACCGGGCCCCTAGAAAAGAGCGCTGCTTTATACCAGAAAGACCACGGAGCAACAACTTTCCGTGCGCAAAGAATGGCTAAAAAGCCGCTTTTCCCGGCCGCAAGCGCCTTGGACAAAGGCTGCCGGCAATTTTTACCATTCGTCGAAGAAAACCGATCATACCCGCTATCGCGACTTTTCCTGCCGTCACTTGCGACAAATCCTCCGCCGCGCAGCCCCGAAAATGCAAAAAGGGGATAGTCATTTGCAATCGCGACCACTAGGGTAGGACTTTTCCAGACTGCACTTGCAGATGGGCCTTCGATCTGTAAAGGAAGCCGACCATGCGCCTCGCTGCCCTCCCCCTGCTCTTCGCCCCGCTGTTACTGAGTCCACTGGCCCAGGCCGCCGCCCTGAGCGTCTGCACCGAGGCCAGCCCCGAGGGCTTCGACGTGGTGCAGTACAACTCGCTGACCACCACCAACGCCTCGGCTGACGTGCTGATGAATCGTCTGGTGGATTTCGACACCGCCAGCGGCAAGGTCGTCCCAAGCCTGGCCGACAGCTGGGAAGTCAGCACCGATGGCCTGACCTACGTGTTCAAGTTGCATCCGCAGGTGAAGTTCCACACCACCGACTACTTCAAACCGACCCGCGAACTGACCGCCGAAGACGTCAAATTCAGTTTCGATCGCATGCTCGACCCGGCCAACCCGTGGCACAAGGTCGCCCAGAGCGGCTTCCCCCACGCCCAGTCGATGCAGTTGCCGAGCCTGATCAAGAAGATCGACGCACTGGATCCGCTGACCGTGCGCTTCACTCTCGATCATCCGGACTCGACGTTCCTCGCGACCCTGAGCATGGGCTTCGCCTCCATTTATTCTGCTGAATACGCCGACAAGCTGCTGAAGGCTGGCGCGACCGACAAACTCAACAGCCAACCGATCGGCACCGGACCGTTCGTCTTCACCCGATTCCAGAAAGACGCCTCGATCCGCTACAAGGCCAACCCGGACTACTTCCGCGGCAAACCGGCAGTGGACCCGCTGATCTTCGCCATCACTCCGGACGCCAACGTGCGTCTGCAAAAGTTGCGGCGCAACGAGTGCCAGATCGCCCTGTCGCCAAAACCATTGGACGTACAGGCCGCGAAGCAGGAGCCGACGCTGAAAGTCGAAAAGACTGACGCGTTCATGACCGCCTTCGTCGGCATCAACAGCCAGCATCCGCCGCTGGACAAACCGGAAGTGCGCCAGGCGATCAACCTCGCCTTCGACAAGGCCAACTACCTCAAGGCTGTATTCGAAGACACCGCCGAAGCCGCCAACGGTCCGTATCCGCCGAATACCTGGAGCTACGCGAAAAACCTGCCGGGTTACGCCCACGACGTGGACAAGGCCAAGGCACTGCTCGCCAAGGCCGGATTGAAGGACGGTTTCCAGACCACCATCTGGACGCGTCCGTCCGGCAGCCTGCTCAACCCGAATCCGAGCCTCGGCGCACAACTGCTGCAATCGGATCTGGCGGAAATCGGCATTCAGGCAGAAATCCGCGTGATCGAATGGGGCGAGCTGATCCGCCGCTCCAAGGCTGGCGAACATGACCTGCTGTTCATGGGCTGGGCCGGCGACAACGGTGATCCGGACAACTTCCTCACCCCGCAGTTTTCCTGCGCGGCGGTGAAGTCCGGCACCAACTTCGCCCGCTATTGCAATGCCGACCTGGACAAACTGATCAGCGCCGGCAAGACCACCAGCGAGCAAGGTGTGCGCACCAAGCTCTACGAACAGGCACAGGCGCAGATCCAGCAGCAGGCGCTGTGGCTGCCGCTGGCACATCCGACGGCGTATGCGCTGACGCGTAAAGACGTGCAGGGTTACTCGGTGAGCCCGTTCGGGCGGCAGGACTACTCCAAGGTCACCCTTAAATAACCCGCCACAACACAGAACCTTTGTGGGAGCGGGCTTGCCCGCGAATGCGGTGGATCAGCCAACACAGTTGTCGACTGACACTCCGATTTCGCGGGCAAGCCCGCTCCCACAGGGGCTAGCGTTTGTTCTTGAAAGCTACATCCAGCCACATTCCGCCATCGACAACGGCTCACCATCGCCCACGATGAAGTGATCGAGCACCCGCACATCGATCAACTCCAAAGCCTTTTGCAAGCGCTTGGTCAATAATCGATCAGCCTGACTCGGATCGCTGTTTCCCGACGGATGGTTGTGGCACAGGATCACCGCCGCCGCGTTGTTGGCCAGGGAACGCTTCACGACTTCCCGGGGATGCACGGCGGTGTTGTCGATCGAGCCGCGAAACAGCGTTTCAAAGGTCAACACTTGATGTTTGGAGTCCAGAAACAGGCAGCCGAAAACCTCGTGCGGCTCGTGGCGCAACATGGCTTTGAGATAATCACGGACCACTTGTGGATTTTCCAGCGCCGTTTTCTGCCGCATGCGCTCGGCCAAATGTCGCCGCCCCATCTCCAGTACAGCCTGCAGTTGGGCAAACTTCGCCGGCCCCAGGCCTAATTGCTCGCTGAACGCCCCAAGATCAGCCTCCAGCAACGCACGGAGACTACCGAACTGATTCAACAAGTGTCGCGCCAGATCCACCGCGCTTTTGCCGGATACCCCGGTTCGCAGAAAAATCGCCAGCAATTCGGCATCGGAAAGACTTCCCGAGCCCTGTTCCAACAGCTTCTCCCGCGGCCTTTCCGCCGCCGGCCAATCGCGAATACTCATACACATTCCTTGTCTGTGGGCGCCGCTGTTCCGTAGCGGTCGCTGTGATATCGTAGCCCATCTTTTTTGCGGGCGAATTCACCCTGGGGAGGGGGTTTCGCCACGTATGTCACCAACGAAATGAAAGGCAGACCTATGCAGCGGCTGTATCGGAAACGCATCGTTCTGGGCGTCGGCGGCGGCATTGCTGCCTACAAGAGCGCCGACCTCGTGCGCCGCCTGATCGATCAGGGCGCCGAAGTGCGCGTGGTCATGACCCGCGGCGGCAGCGAATTCATCACCCCGCTGACCATGCAGGCGCTGTCCGGCCACCCGGTTCACCTGGACTTGCTCGACCCGGCTGCCGAAGCGGCGATGGGCCACATCGAACTGGCCAAATGGGCCGATCTGGTGCTGATCGCTCCGGCCACCGCCGACCTGCTCGCTCGCCTGGCCCAAGGCATCGCCAATGATTTGCTAACGACATTGGTGCTGGCCACCGACGCCATCGTCGCAGTCGCCCCGGCCATGAACCAGGCCATGTGGCGCGATCCGGCGACCCAGGCCAACCTGCAACTCCTTGAAAGTCGCGGCCTGAAGACCTTCGGCCCGGCCTCGGGCAGCCAGGCCTGCGGCGACGTCGGCATGGGCCGCATGATGGAAGCCACCGATCTGGCCCAGCTTGCGGCGGACTGCTTCCAGCGTCAGGCATTGACCGGCAAACACGTAGTGATCACCGCCGGCCCGACCCAGGAAAACATCGACCCGGTGCGCTACATCACCAACCACAGCTCCGGCAAAATGGGCTTCGCCCTGGCGGAAGCGGCGGTGGAAGCCGGCGCCCGCGTGACCCTGATCAGCGGCCCGGTGCATTTGCCGACGCCGGATCGCGTCACCCGGATCGACGTGGTCAGCGCCCGCGACATGCTCGCCGCGTGTGAAGCCGCGATCCCTTGCGACATCTTTATCGCCTCGGCGGCGGTTGCGGACTACCGTCCGGAAGTCGTCGCCCCGCAAAAATTGAAGAAAGACCCTACGAGCGGCGACGGCTTCGTCCTGCAAATGGTGCGCAACCCGGACATCCTGGCCACCATCGCGACCCGTCCCGACCGTCCGTTCAGTGTCGGCTTCGCCGCCGAGACCGAACACCTGCTCGACTACGCTGCGCGCAAGCTGAAGGACAAGAATCTCGATCTGATCGTCGCCAACGACGTCGCCAACCCGAGCATCGGTTTCAACAGCGAAGAAAACGCCTGCAGCGTCATCGACCGTGCGCTGCACGCCACGGTTTTCGCCCAGACCAGCAAGGGCAAAATCGCTCGCCAACTGGTCACTTTTATCGCCGAACGTCTGAACCAGGTTTAATTTACATGCACGCTTTGCAAGCCAAGATCCTCGACCCACGCATCGGTACCGAATTCCCGCTGCCGCAATACGCCACACCGGGCTCCGCCGGTCTCGACCTGCGCGCCATGCTGCAAGAGGACATCGTGATCAAGCCGGGTGAAACGGTGCTGATTCCTACCGGTCTGTCGGTCTATATCGGCGACCCGAACCTCGCCGCGCTGATCCTGCCGCGCTCGGGCATGGGCCATAAGCACGGGATCGTGCTGGGCAACCTCGTCGGCCTGATCGACTCCGACTACCAGGGCCCGCTGATGGTGTCCTGCTGGAACCGTGGCCAGACCGAATTCACCATGCCGGTCGGCGAGCGCCTGGCTCAACTGGTACTGGTACCCGTGGTGCAGGCGCACTTCGAAATGGTTGAAGAGTTCGTCGAGACCGAGCGCGGCACGGGTGGTTTCGGCCATTCCGGCACCAAGTGATCGGCTGAAAACCCGTCGTGGCGAGGAGGCATCCCCCGCCACGAACTTCAAAATGTCATCTGCAAGGTTTAGCGCTGAAAATCAACGCATTGGCAGGCCAACACCACGCCGGACAAGGCGTCATGGCCCTTTCACACCACGAACTCTCTGTGAAAACCGCCGTCATACCCTTCAGTTTGAGCTTGCCGTCGAATAATCGTCGGTGTGTCCAGCCACTTTCGAGATGGAGCATTTTTGCAGATGAGCACCCCCGCCCAAGTCGCCCCGAAGCTTCCTGACAGCATCTTCCGCGCCTACGACATTCGCGGCACCGTGCCGGAATTCCTCAATGCCGAAACCGCCTACTGGATCGGCCGCGCCATCGGCTCCCAAAGCCTGGCCCAAGGCGAACCGAACGTGTCCGTCGGTCGTGACGGCCGCCTGTCCGGTCCGGAACTGGTTGCCGAACTGATCCGCGGCATCGCCGAGAGCGGCTGCCATGTCAGCGACGTTGGCCTGGTGCCGACGCCTGCGCTGTACTACGCCGCCAACGTGCTGGCCGGCAAATCCGGTGTGATGCTCACCGGCAGCCACAACCCGTCGAACTACAACGGCTTCAAGATCGTGATCGCCGGCGACACCCTCGCCAACGAACAGATCCAGGCCCTGCACGAGCGCCTCAAGACCGGCAACCTGAGCAGCGGCACCGGCAGCGTGACCCAGGTCGAGATCCTTGACCGCTACAACACCGAAATCGTCCAGGACATCAAACTGGCCCGGCGCCTGAAAGTCGTGGTCGACTGTGGCAACGGCGCGGCCGGCGTAATCGCCCCACAACTGATCGAGGCGCTGAACTGCGAAGTCATCCCTCTGTACTGCGAAGTCGACGGTAATTTCCCGAACCATCACCCGGATCCGGGCAAGCCTGAGAACCTCGTCGACCTGATCGCCAAGGTCAAGGAAACCAACGCCGACATCGGCCTGGCCTTCGACGGCGACGGCGACCGCGTCGGCGTGGTGACCAACACTGGCACCATCGTGTTCCCGGATCGCCTGCTGATGCTGTTCGCCCGTGACGTGGTGGCGCGCAACCCGGACGCGGAGATCATCTTCGACGTCAAATGCACCCGCCGCCTGATCCCGCTGATCAAGGAATATGGCGGTCGGCCGCTAATGTGGAAGACCGGTCACTCGTTGATCAAAAAGAAAATGAAACAGTCCGGCGCACTGCTGGCCGGTGAAATGAGCGGGCACATTTTCTTCAAGGAGCGCTGGTTCGGTTTCGACGACGGCATTTACAGCGCCGCACGGCTGCTGGAAATCCTCAGCAAGGAAAAATCTTCGGCCGAAGAGCTGTTCGCGACCTTCCCGAACGATATTTCCACGCCGGAAATCAATATCCATGTGACCGAAGAGAGCAAATTCAGCATCATTGATGCACTGCACGATGCACAGTGGGGCCCAGGCGCCGACCTGACTACCATTGACGGCGTGCGGGTCGACTACGCCAAAGGCTGGGGCCTGGTGCGCGCGTCCAACACCACACCGGTGCTGGTGCTGCGTTTCGAGGCCGATGACGAGGCGGAACTGCAGCGCATCAAGGCTGTGTTCCATGCCCAACTGAAACGCGTTGCACCTGATCTCCAACTACCGTTCTGATTGCTGATTCACCCGGAGCCCTGAATGACCCTCGAACGCGATGCCGCCGCCAACACTGCCAAGGTCCTGTCCGAAGCGCTGCCTTATATCCGCCGATACGTCGGCAAGACCCTGGTGATCAAATACGGCGGCAACGCGATGGAAAGCGAGGAGCTGAAAACCGGCTTCGCCCGCGACATCGTGCTGATGAAGGCCGTGGGCATCAACCCGGTGGTCGTGCACGGCGGTGGCCCGCAGATCGGCGATCTGCTCAAGCGCCTGTCGATCGAAAGCCATTTCGTCGACGGCATGCGCGTCACCGACGCCGCGACCATGGACGTGGTGGAAATGGTCCTCGGCGGCCAGGTCAACAAAAGCATCGTCAACCTGATCAACCGTCACGGCGGCAGCGCCATTGGCCTGACCGGTAAAGATGCCGGGCTGATTCGTGCGAAAAAGCTCACCGTCACCCGCCAGACCCCGGAGATGACCCAGCCGGAAATCATCGACATCGGTCATGTGGGCGAAGTGGTCGGGATCAACACCGAACTGCTGAATCTGCTGGTCAAAGGCAACTTCATCCCGGTGATCGCGCCGATCGGTGTGGGTGAAAACGGCGAGTCGTACAACATCAACGCTGACCTGGTGGCCGGCAAGGTCGCCGAAGCGCTGAAAGCCGAGAAGCTGATGCTGCTGACCAACATCGCCGGCCTGATGGACAAGTCGGGCACCGTGCTGACCGGCCTGAGCACCCAGCAGGTCGACGACCTGATCGCCGACGGCACTATCTATGGCGGCATGCTGCCGAAGATCCGCTGTGCGCTGGAAGCGGTTCAGGGCGGTGTGGGCAGCTCGCTGATCATCGACGGCCGCGTACCGAACGCGATCCTGCTGGAAATCTTCACCGACACCGGTGTGGGTACGCTGATCAGCAATCGCAAGCGTCCGTAATAACCGAAAACGAAAAGATCGCAGCCTTTAGCAGCTCCTACGAGGATTCCGAATGTAAAGGAGAATCCCGCAGGAGATTCTGAAGCCTGCGGTTTTTTTATAGCCGTACGGCAGCCGCGCCGGTACGCTTCTTTACGCGATTTCATTACTTTTCTATCTTTCAGCATCTGATGAAATTATCAAATTGAGTGAAAAATGTAGTTTTTTTTCATCAGAATGATTATTTTCAGCATTCGTTGAAAAGGAGCTGTTTGATGAAAGAGCTCGAAAAAAATTCAAAAGACGCGCTTCACGGCCTTATTGCAAAAATTCCGATTCTTGAAGTTAAAAGCCTTAAATCGACTGAGCACTCCGAAGCCTGGGAGCCTGACTTCGTTGTCGAAATCATCACATCCGGGAAGTCGTACACGCTGGTCTGCGAAGCAAAGGCGAGTGGACAACCCAGATTTGTAAACTCCGCCATCCTGCAACTTCGTGACTACATCAACACGCGGGAGATCGATGCCACACCCATCCTGATAGCCCCTTATCTTTCCCCGGCAGCCCGACAAGCCTGTCGAGAAAAAGACGTTGGGTATCTGGATCTGGAAGGAAACGCCTGGATTTCGTTCGCGGGTGTTTTCATTGATCATCAAGTCGCTGAAAAGCCCCCGTCTGAACATAGAGAGCTGAAGTCTCTGTTCAAACCAAAATCGGCGCAGATTATTCGCAGGATGCTTCGAGAGCCAGCTCATGAATGGCGAGTAATAGAGCTTTCTCAAGCTTCCGGCGTCAGCCTTGGTCAAGTCAGCAACGTCCGCACCGCTCTGCTCAACCGAGAATGGGCAGAAGCGACAAACAATGGATTTCTCTTGCGCGATCCTCAGACCGTTCTGGATGCCTGGATTGAGGCCTATGAACCGCCACCAGGAGTGCGCAAGACGTTCTACACCCCATTACATGGCAGCGCCCTGGAAAGCGCGGCTCGAAATGCTATCAGCCAACATAACGACGCAACTGTGCTCTTTTCCTCGTTTTCTGCCGCACAGTGGTTAGCCCCTTACGCGCGCGTCAGCACCCATCACTTCTACGCAGACGAAAAAGGAGTAGACGTGTTGATCAAGGCGTTAAAGCTCGCTCCCGCGTCCAAGGGTGAAAATGTCGTGATCACTCTTCCCAAGGACGAAGGGATTTTGCTGGACACCGTCGAAGCAGCACCTGGTGTCATTTGCACCAGTCCTGTTCAGACCTATCTGGATTTATCTGTTTCAGGAGAACGCGGCAAGGAAGCTGCCGAGCATCTACGACAGGAGCAATTGACATGGCCCCGTTAGTGCCTCAAGAACCTCAAAATGCCTCGGAATATGACGACAGAACAACGACCGCAGTGAAAGCTGTACTCGTTGAAATGGGACAAATTCTTGGTAGCTTCAGAGGCAAGTTCACAGTGATAGGCGGTGCGGTGCCATGGTTACTGCTTGCAAATGATGACATGCAACATGTCGGGACTCTGGACGTCGACTTGAGCCTGGATCCGCAGGCACTGGGTGACGGCGAGTACGCAACCTTGATCGAGGCCTTGATGGGCAACGGCTATGAACAAAGAGGCGACTTACGACGCTTCCAACTCGTTCGTCAGGTGCCCGCCGAAGACGGGGGAGCCCCGATAGATGTGATCGTGGATTTTTTGATGCCACGCGACGCCGAAATCATCAAAAACAGGCCACCCATTCTCAGCGACTTTGCAGTACAACGCGCTGACGGCGCCGACCTGGCCATCCGTTTCTACCAGATGGTAGCAATCGAAGGACCTATGCCCACAGGCGGTAAAAATCGTGTAGAAGTTGCCGTATGTTCCATACCAGCACTTCTTGCGATGAAGGGTTACGCCTTGAATGGGAGACACAAACAGAAAGACGCCTACGACATCTACTACTGCGTCCGCAATTATCCCGGAGGCACAGAATCACTTGCTGATGAGTGCCGGTCAGTGTTGGAAACAGGAAGTGGCGAACAAGGCTTTATATACATCAGCCAGAAGTTCGACGTCATTGACGGGTACGGCCCAACGTCAGTTAGACGCTTTGTTGAAGACAGCCAAATCCTTGAAGATCGAACACCGGATCAGTGGCAGCAGGATGCCTTCGGACAGGTGGATGCTTTGCTACGCGCCTTGCGACTGCGGGACTAAAGCTACAAAAAAAGAAAGGCCCTGATTCTCAGGGCCTTTCTTTTATCTATCAGACGCCGAACTGGGCGCGATAGGCTTCAACGGCTGGCAGGTGCTGCTTGAGTTGCGGGTCGTCTGCCAGGAATTCCAGTACCTGGTTCAGCGATACGATGCTGATGACCGGGATGCCGAAATCACGCTCGACTTCCTGGATTGCCGACAGCTCGCCGTTGCCGCGCTCCTGACGGTTCAGGGCGATCAGCACGCCGGCGGCCTTGGCGCCGTCCTGGGAAGCGATGATCTGCATCACTTCACGGATCGCGGTGCCAGCGGTGATCACGTCGTCGATGATCAGCACGTCGCCGGTCAGCGGTGCGCCGACCAGGCTGCCACCTTCGCCGTGGGCCTTGGCTTCCTTGCGGTTGAAGCACCATGGCAGGTCACGGTTGTGGTGTTCGGCCAGCGCCACGGCAGTGGTTGCCGCCAACGGGATGCCTTTGTAGGCCGGGCCGAACAGCACGTCGAACGGAATGCCGCTCTCGGCGATGGCCGCAGCGTAGAAACGACCCAGCTGCGCCAGCGCGGAACCCGAGTTGAACAGGCCGGCATTGAAGAAGTAAGGACTGGTACGCCCGGACTTCAGGGTGAACTCACCGAAGCGCAAAACGCCGCGATCGATGGCAAAACGAATGAAATCGCGCTGATACGCTTGCATGAAAAAAACCCCAAATACCACGGATTTAGCTAATTAGCTTGACGCCGTGTATCATACACGCACGCGATTTTTGGGGCCATTTATGCGGATCATCAGTGTGAACGTCAATGGTATTCAGGCTGCAGTCGAGCGCGGTTTGCTCAGTTGGCTGCAGGCACAGAATGCCGACGTCATCTGCCTGCAGGACACCCGTGCCTCCGCCTTTGAACTGGATGACCCAGCCTTCCAACTGGACGGCTACTTCCTTTATGCCTGCGATGCTGAAGTCCCTGCCCAAGGCGGCGTGGCTTTGTATTCGCGGTTGCAACCGAAGGCTGTCATCAGCGGTCTCGGTTTCGAGACGGCCGACCGCTACGGGCGCTACCTGCAAGCAGATTTCGACAAAGTCAGTATTGCCACCTTGCTGCTTCCTTCGGGGATGAACGGCGATGAGGACTTGAACCAGAAGTTCAAGCTCATGGACGACTTCGGCAAGTACCTGGACAAACAGCGGCGCAAACGTCGCGAGTACATTTATTGTGGCTCGCTGTACGTCGCGCAGCAGAAGCTCGACATCAAGAACTGGCGCGACAGCCAGCAATCCCCGGGTTTCCTGGCGCCGGAACGCGCCTGGATGGACGAGATTGTCGGCAACATGGGCTACGTAGATGCCCTGCGCGAAGTCAGCCGCGAAGGCGACCAGTACAGCTGGTGGCCGGACAACGAACAGGCCGAGATGTTGAATCTGGGCTGGCGCTTCGATTACCAGATCCTGACCCCTGGCCTGCGGCGCTTCGTGCGCAGCGCACGCCTGCCGCGTCAGCCACGGTTCTCGCAGCATGCGCCGCTGATCGTCGACTACGACTGGACGCTGACCATCTAAGCAGCCTTTCGCAGACACAAAAAAACCGACATCACTGTCGGTTTTTTTGTGGGCGATCGTTCGTTATTTGATCAACCGCCAGGTGAACGGATAACGGTACGGGAAACCTTCGTTGGCTTTCACCCCACCGATAATCGTCAACACCAGCGCCGCGATGGCCAGCAGGCCAAACAGCACGAACCCGATAAGCAACAGCATCAGCACGAAGCAGATCATCGAAGCGATCGCCACGGTGATCTGAAAATTCAGCGCTTCCTTGCCCTGGGCGTCGATGAACGGATCGGTCTCGCGCTTCATCTGCCACAGAACCAGCGGCCCGATCAGCGTGCCGAACGGAATCCAGATCCCCAGCAAGGCGGACAAGTGACAAAACATGGCCCATTGGCGAACCTCCTGGCTCGGTTTGGGCAGCAACTCTTGCTCATCACTCATTGCGTCCTCCTTGCGGGTTACGAACCTGCTCAGTCGGCCAGTGCAGCCTTTTGCAGTTCGAAGATTTCGTTCATGCCTTTCTTCGCCAGTTCCAGCATCGCGTTCAGCTCTTCAGGCTGGAACGGGGCGCCTTCGGCAGTACCCTGCACTTCGATGAAACCGCCGGTGCTGGTCATCACCACGTTGAGGTCGGTCTCGGCGGCGGAATCTTCAAGATAGTCCAGATCCAGCACCGGCTCGCCCTGGTACATGCCCACGGAAATAGCGCCGATCATTTGCTTGAGCGGGTCGCCGCCCTTCAGGCCGCCACGCTTCTTGATCACTTTAAGTGCATCGACCAGCGCAACCATGGCGCCGGTGATCGACGCGGTGCGGGTACCGCCGTCAGCCTGGATCACGTCGCAGTCGACGTAAAGGGTGACGTCGCCCAGCTTGGACATGTCCAGCGCGGCGCGCAGGGAACGACCGATCAGGCGCTGGATTTCCAGGGTACGGCCGCCCTGCTTGCCGCGGCTCGCTTCGCGCTGGTTACGCTCGCCGGTGGCGCGCGGCAACATGCCGTATTCGGCGGTCAGCCAACCCTGGCCCTGCCCTTTGAGGAAACGCGGCACGCCGTTCTCGACGCTGACGGTGCAGATGACTTTGGTATCACCGAATTCGACCAGTACCGATCCCTCGGCGTGTTTGGTGTAGTTGCGGGTAATGCGGATCGAGCGGAGCTGATCGGCAGCGCGACCACTTGGACGTTTCATAGGAGATACCTGTACTGGGGACGGAAAACTGCGGAGCATTATAGAGCTGTGCACCGCGCCTGGGCACTCGTTAAAAAATCCGGCCGACGACCGAAGGCCCTGAAACGCGCTTTGCCGACGGCCTGCAGCCCTTTGTCACACCGTGTGTTTGGGCGCATCCGCCGCACTGCGCTACAATCCTGCGCCTTTGCTGCCAGTCGGCTTACATTCATTGAGATCGTCCGCGCGGAACGTCGTTTCTGCGCCGATCTGCATTGCGAGGTACCACCATGGTGCACAGCATGACCGCCTTCGCCCGCGTCGAAAAAGCCGGCGTCCAGGGCACCCTGAGCTGGGAACTGCGCTCGGTCAACAGCCGCTACCTGGAACCCCACCTGCGCCTGCCTGAGTCGTTCCGCGACCTCGAAGGCGCCGTCCGCGAAGCCCTCCGCCAGGGCCTGTCGCGCGGCAAACTGGAATGCACCCTGCGCTTCACCGAGGAAAGCACCGGCAAGCCGTTGCAGGTGGATCGCGAGCGCGCCGCGCAACTGGTCGCCGCGGCCGAAACGGTTGCCGGCCTGATCAAGAATCCGGCGGCGCTGAACCCGTTGGAAGTGTTGGCCTGGCCAGGCGTACTGGTCGCCGACGCCACCGACCCGCAGGCGCTGAACGCCGAGGCGCTAGCCTTGTTCAATCAGGCTCTGAAAGACCTCAAGGCCGGCCGCGAGCGCGAAGGCGCGGAGCTGGCCCGCCTGATCAACGATCGCCTGACCTCCATCGAAGAAGATGTGGTGACCCTGCGCGAACTGGTTCCGCAGATGCTCGCCACCCAGCGTCAGAAAGTCCTCGACCGCTTTGCCGACATGAAGGCCGAACTGGATCCGCAGCGCCTGGAACAGGAAATGGTCATCCTCGCGCAGAAGAGCGACGTGGCCGAAGAACTGGATCGCCTGAGCACCCACATCATTGAAGTTCGCCGGGTGCTGAAATCCGGCGGGGCCGCCGGCCGGCGCCTGGACTTCCTGATGCAGGAGCTCAACCGCGAAGCCAACACACTGGGCTCCAAGGCCTTCGACCCGCGCAGCACACAGGCAGCGGTCAACCTCAAGGTGTTGATCGAGCAGATGCGCGAACAAGTGCAGAATATTGAGTAAGGCTACCCCGACATGACCCACAGCACCGGCACCCTGTACATCATTTCCGCCCCTTCGGGTGCGGGCAAGAGCAGTCTGGTCAAGGCCCTGACCGACACCAATCCGGACATTCGCGTCTCGATTTCCCACACCACCCGCGCCATGCGCCCGGGTGAAGTGGACGGCGTGAACTATCACTTCGTGACCCGCGAAGAGTTCGTGAAGATGGGCGAGCACGGCGATTTTCTGGAACGCGCCGAAGTCTTCGGCAACTTCTACGGCACCTCGCAAAGCCGCCTGCAGCAGACCCTGGACGAAGGCCACGACCTGATTCTGGAAATCGACTGGCAAGGCGCCGAGCAAGTGCGCAAGCTGATGCCGCAGGCCCGTTCGATCTTCATCCTGCCGCCATCACTGCAGGCCCTGCACCAGCGCCTGACCAACCGTGGCCAGGACAGCGACGAGATCATCGATGGCCGGATGCGTGAAGCGGTCAGCGAAATGAGCCACTACGTCGAGTACGACTACCTGATCATCAACGACGATTTCGCCCATGCGCTGGACGATCTGAAGGCGATTTTCCGCGCCAATCAGTTGCAACAGAAACGTCAGCAAGTGCGTTTCGGCAAATTGCTGGCTGAATTGCTGGGCTGAAACAGCACTTCCCAAAACCGCTGCAAGGGCTTTACATTGGCACTTGCAGCGCGTTGAAGAGTCTGGTCAAAAAATCAGCGCTTCCCTAATCGCTGGTGATTTTTTAAACTGTTGAGTCCGCTCGCCCAACCGGGCAGCGCGCATATTGCATTCGCTCCGAGGAATACCATGGCCCGCGTAACCGTTGAAGACTGCCTAGAACACGTGGAAAACCGCTTTGAGCTGGTCATGCTCTCTACCAAGCGTGCCCGTCAACTGGCCACCGGCGGCAAAGAGCCCCTGGTTCAGTGGGAAAACGACAAACCGACCGTTGTTGCGCTGCGTGAAATCGCTGAAGGCCTGATGAGCTACGAGTTCATCGCCGAGCAGGAAATCGTCCACGAAGACCCTGTCTTCGCTGCGTTCGAGGACGAGTCCAACGAGGCCGTCTAAGCCTATGCCTGGTCGACGTAGCACGGCGCGGGATCACAGCTTGCGGCAGGAGACATCATGCCGAGCATAGACGCCCTCGCCGATCGCTTATCGACCTACCTCGGCAACGACCAGGTCAACCTGGTCCGCCGAGCGTATTTCTACGCCGAACAAGCCCACGACGGCCAACGCCGCCGCAGCGGCGAGGCGTACGTCACGCATCCTCTCGCCGTGGCTAACATTCTTGCCGACATGCACATGGACCATCAGAGCCTGATGGCCGCGATGCTGCATGACGTGATCGAAGACACCGGTATCGCCAAGGAAGCGCTGCAAGCGCAGTTCGGTGAAACCGTGGCCGAACTGGTCGACGGGGTCAGCAAACTGACCCAGATGAACTTCGAGACCAAGGCCGAAGCCCAGGCTGAAAACTTCCAGAAGATGGCGATGGCGATGGCACGCGACATTCGCGTGATCCTGGTCAAGCTCGCCGACCGCCTGCACAACATGCGCACGCTGGAAGTGCTGTCCGGCGAAAAACGCCGGCGCATCGCCAAGGAAACCCTCGAGATCTACGCACCCATCGCCAACCGGCTGGGCATGCACGCGATCCGCATCGAGTTCGAAGACCTCGGCTTCAAGGCGATGCACCCGATGCGTTCCGCGCGGATCTACCAGGCCGTCAAACGCGCCCGGGGCAAC
The DNA here is from genome assembly GCF_001594225.2 of Pseudomonas glycinae. GTDB lineage: Bacteria > Pseudomonadota > Gammaproteobacteria > Pseudomonadales > Pseudomonadaceae > Aquipseudomonas > Aquipseudomonas glycinae. The sequence continues at coordinate 4,882,951 of NZ_CP014205.2, read as the reverse complement.
CGCAAGGAAATCGTCAACAAGATCGAAGAGTCCCTTGCCCACTGCCTCGCCATCGACGGCATCCAGGGCGAAGTCAGCGGTCGCCAGAAACACCTCTACGGCATCTACAAGAAAATGCGCGGCAAGCGTCGGGCCTTCAACGAGATCATGGACGTCTATGCGTTCCGGATCATCGTTGACAAGGTCGATACCTGCTACCGCGTGCTGGGTGCTGTACATAATTTGTACAAACCGTTGCCGGGGCGCTTCAAGGATTACATCGCGATCCCCAAGGCCAACGGCTATCAGTCACTGCACACCACGCTGTTCGGCATGCACGGTGTACCGATCGAAATCCAGATCCGCACCCGTGAAATGGAAGAGATGGCCAATAACGGCATCGCCGCTCATTGGCTGTACAAATCCAGCGGCGACGAGCAGCCGAAAGGCACTCATGCCCGGGCCCGTCAGTGGGTCAAAGGCGTGCTGGAAATGCAGCAACGTGCCGGCAATTCGCTGGAATTCATCGAGAGCGTGAAGATCGACCTGTTCCCGGACGAGGTCTACGTGTTCACGCCCAAGGGCCGGATCATGGAGCTGCCCAAAGGCTCCACGGCGGTCGACTTTGCCTACGCGGTGCACACCGACGTCGGCAATAGCTGCATCGCCTGTCGGATCAACCGTCGTCTCGCGCCGCTGTCCGAACCGCTGCAAAGCGGCTCCACGGTCGAGATCGTCAGCGCTCCCGGCGCACGGCCGAACCCGGCGTGGCTCAACTTCGTGGTCACCGGCAAGGCGCGCACTCACATCCGCCACGCACTGAAACTGCAACGCCGCTCCGAATCCATCAGCCTCGGCGAACGCCTGCTGAACAAGGTGCTCAATGGCTTCGACAGCGCGCTGGAACAGATTCCGGCCGAACGCGTGAAGGCAATGCTCACCGAGTACCGCCTCGAACTGATCGAAGACTTGCTGGAAGACATCGGCCTCGGCAATCGCATGGCCTACGTCGTGGCGCGCCGCCTGCTCGGCGAAGGCGAGCAACTGCCAAGCCCGGAAGGCCCGCTGGCGATTCGCGGCACCGAAGGCCTGGTCCTCAGCTACGCCAAATGTTGCACACCGATCCCGGGCGACCCGATTGTCGGTCACCTGTCGGCAGGCAAAGGCATGGTCGTGCACTTGGACAACTGCCGCAACATCAGCGAAATCCGCCACAACCCGGAAAAATGCATCCAGCTCTCGTGGGCCAAGGATGTCACCGGCGAATTCAACGTCGAGCTGCGCGTCGAGCTGGAACACCAGCGCGGCCTGATCGCCCTGCTGGCCAGCAGCGTCAACGCAGCCGACGGCAATATCGAGAAAATCAGCATGGACGAACGCGATGGCCGCATCAGCGTTGTCCAGTTGGTGGTCAGCGTCCACGACCGTGTGCACCTGGCCCGCGTGATCAAGAAACTGCGCGCCCTGACCGGGGTGATCCGCATCACCCGCATGCGTGCATAACTCAAACATTACAAGGAGTCATACATGACCAAGACCGTTATCACCAGCGACAAGGCCCCGGCCGCCATCGGTACTTACTCCCAGGCGATCAAGGCCGGTAACACCGTTTACATGTCGGGTCAGATTCCCCTCGATCCAAAAACCATGGAACTGGTCGAAGGCTTCGAAGCCCAGACCGTCCAGGTGTTCGAGAACCTGAAAGCCGTGGCCGAAGCCGCCGGTGGTTCGTTCAAGGACATCGTCAAGCTGAACATCTTCCTCACCGACCTGAGCCACTTCGCCAAGGTCAACGAGATCATGGGCAAGTACTTCGACCAGCCGTACCCGGCCCGCGCCGCCATCGGCGTGGCAGCCCTGCCAAAGGGTTCGCAGGTTGAAATGGATGCCATTCTGGTCATCGAGTAATGCGCACGGCGCGGCCCTAGACGCCGCGCCGACTGCTCTGCGGTAAAGAAAAGGTTTTGAAAGGATTCCACCATGCGCAAAGCGCTTGCTCTCTCGCTGCTCGCCATTTTCCTCGGCGGTTGCGCCAGCAACCCTGCCGACCGTGACATCAGCGGCACCTGGATCAATCAGGTCGCCATCGATGCCGCTGCCAAGGGCGGCCCCCTGCGCGAAGCGCTTCAGGCTTACGGCCCGAACCTGGAGTGGGACGTCAACACCAAGGCCGGTCAGGCCCGCTACACCAACGGTTTCGAAAACGTCGAAGGTCGCTTGCTCGGCGAACAGGCCGGTGCCTGGAAGGTCGACTTCTATGGCAGCTCCGCCAGCGAGCTGAAACGTGACGGCGGTCAACTGCGACAAGCCGCCAACGAAAACGAACCGGAACAGGTCTTCGACCGCGCACAGATTCCGGTTCCGGAAGGCGCACCGATCGGCGCCAGCTTCGAACGCGCGCTGTATTCCGCTTATCTGGGCGGCAACTGGACGATCACCAGCGGCCAGGGCGAAGGCGCCACCGTGCAATTCCAGGCGGACGGGCAAGTCTCCGGCCTGCCGGGTGCCGATCGTTATGCGCTGTGCCTCGCAGGCGATTGCGCGTCGATGAGCAGCGGCAACGACAGCATGTGGTTGCAGCAGAACGGTCAGGGCAACAACTGGATCTTTGTGCGCAAGGGCAAAGAGCTGGAAATCCTGCAGGCCGTGAACACGGCGCTGGCGGACGAACAACCGCAGTTCACCCCGGGTGAGCGCAAGTGGTTGCTCGAGAAGCAGTAACTGCACCTGAGAACAGCATATAACCCTGTGGGAGCGGGCTTGCCCGCGATGAGGCCATAGCATTCAACATTTATGCTGACTGTTATGCCACCATCGCGAGCAAGCTCGCTCCCACGGTTATTTGTTGCGCTTGAAATTCAGCACTTGCCCTCAAGAATCGCGGCATACCCCTCGCGATAACTCGGATACTTCGGCACCCAACCCAAGGCTTTCGCCCGGGCATTGCTGCAGCGCTTGCTGCCGGTGCGACGTACGCTCTCGTCTTCCGACCATTCGGTGACATCCAGATAATCACGCAGCCACGCCACCACCTCGGCCAGCGGCGCCGGCGCATCGTCCACGCCGATGTAAACGTTATCCAGTTCCACACCCTTGCAATCCGCGTCCAGCAAGAACGCCATCAACCCCGCCGCGTCATCGGCATGGATGCGATTGCCATACAGCGGCGGATCGACCGCCACGCGATAGCCACGACGCACCTGGGTCAGCAGCCATTCACGGCCGGGGCCGTAAATGCCGGTCAGGCGCACGATGCTTGCGGGAATGCCAGAGTTGAGCGCAACCTGCTCGGCTTCCAGCATCACCCGCCCGGAATAACCAGCGGCGACGGTTTCGGATTTTTCATCGACCCATTCGCCGTTCTGCTGCCCATAAACACTGCTGCTGGAAACGAACAGCAGCCGCTCCGGCTCCTGCCCGTAATCGTTCAGCCAGCCCAGCACATGCTGCAAACCCTGCACATAAGCCGCGCGATATCCGGCCTCATCGTGATCGGTCGCCGCCGCGCTATACACCAGGTAATCGATGGCACCCACCGGCCAGGTCGCCGGGCAATCCTCGTTGAACAAGTCACCAGCGACACCGATAACGCCGTCCGGCAAACGCGAAACATCCCGGCGCAGGCCGTAGACCTGGAAGCCGGCAGCCAGCAATTGCGTGGCCAGACGGCTGCCGACATCACCGCAACCGGCGATCAAAACAGAAGGCGCGGACATCAAAAATCTCCCATCGGAAAGCTACAGACTAGCCTCGGCAAGGGACGAGCGGCTAGCAATGAAGGAAAAAAAGCAACTCTATTACTTTTGTTAACAAGAATTACTTGCAATAATGCATGCCACTTTTGTTCTCGGCCTCACGAGGCCTGGAAGAGCATCACCGTTTTTCTATCTCAGGTCCGGCCAGCATGACACGCATTCAAAACTCCGCTTCGCCAACCAACCGACCTCGCGCCTGGAGCGCCGTGGCTGCCCTGCTGCTCAGCCTGATGCTGGCGCCGGTCGCCGCCTTCGCTGACGCACAAGCCCCGGCCGCACCAGCCGCCACCGAGCAGAGCGCTCCGGCCGCCGCACCTGCCGCGACCGACCCGGTGCAGGCCGTAGACGCCAGCGCCGCCGACGCACCGGAAGCCCTCGAAGCCGACAACACTCTGGGCATGGCCCACGATCTGTCGCCATGGGGTATGTACCAGAACGCCGACGTGATCGTTAAAGCCGTGATGATCGGCCTGGCCATCGCCTCGATCATCACCTGGACCATCTGGATCGCCAAGGGTTTCGAACTGATGGGCGCCAAACGCCGCCTGCGCGGTGAGATCGCCAACCTGAAAAAAGCCGCCTCCCTCAAGGAAGCCAGCGCCACCGCCGCGAAAGAAGGCACCCTGGCCAACCTGCTGGTACACGACGCCCTCGAAGAAATGCGCCTGTCGGCCAACGCCCGCGAGAAAGAAGGCATCAAGGAACGCGTCAGCTTCCGCCTCGAGCGTCTGGTTGCAGCCTGTGGCCGCAACATGAGCAGCGGCACCGGCGTCCTCGCCACCATCGGCTCCACCGCGCCGTTCGTCGGTCTGTTCGGTACCGTGTGGGGCATCATGAACAGCTTCATCGGCATCGCCAAAACCCAGACCACCAACCTTGCCGTCGTAGCACCGGGTATCGCTGAAGCGCTGCTGGCTACCGCACTGGGTCTGGTGGCCGCGATTCCTGCCGTGGTCATCTACAACGTCTTCGCCCGCTCCATCGCCGGTTACAAGGCTCAGGTGTCCGATGCGTCGGCTCAGGTGCTGCTGCTGGTCAGCCGCGACCTCGACCACCAGCCTGAGCGCAGCAGCTCGCATCCGCACATGGTGAAAGTGGGGTAATCGGCCATGGGCCTGCATTTGAAAGAAGGCGCAGACGACGATCTGGCCGAGAACCACGAAATCAACGTCACGCCGTTCATCGACGTGATGCTGGTGCTGTTGATCATCTTCATGGTCGCCGCTCCGCTGGCCACCGTGGACATCAAGGTGGACCTTCCCGCCTCGACCGCCAAACCGGCGCCGCGGCCGGAGAAACCGGTGTTTCTCAGCGTGAAGGCAGACCAGCGCCTGTTCATTGGCGATGACGAAGTGAAAGCCGAAACCCTCGGCGCCGCACTCGACGCCAAGACCCAGGGCAAGAAAGACACGACGATCTTTTTCCAGGCCGACAAAGGCGTGGATTACGGCGATCTGATGAGCGTGATGGATAACCTGCGCGCCGCCGGTTACCTGAAGGTCGGTCTGGTCGGACTCGAGAGCGCAGTCAAGAAATGATCACGACGCGCCATAAGCTGACGCGTTACAGCGGTAGCCTGGCCGTGGTGCTGGGTGTTCACGCGCTGGCCATCGCGCTGGCGCTGAACTGGAACGTCCGCCCGCCCATCGAATTGCCGCCGCAGGCAATGATGGTCGAGCTGGCGCCGGTTCCGGCCCCGCCACCGCCCGCACCGCCGAAAGTCGTCACGCCACCGCAGCCACCGGCTCCGGTTGAGGAACTGCCGATCCCGAAACTGGCCGAAGCGCCGAAAGCCGAGATCGCGGTGCAGAAACCGAAGCCCAAGCCGAAACCCAAACCGCCGAAGCCGATCGAGAAGAAACTGCCCGATCCGCCGAAGGAGAAACCGTCCGAAGAGAAGCCGGCCGATACCCAGCCGACTCAGGCCCCGACGGAGAAATCCGCCCAGCCTGCACCGGGCCCGTCGCCTGCACAATTGGCCGCCAAGGCCAGCTGGCAAGGCACCCTGCTCGCGCATCTGGCCAAGTACAAGAAGTACCCGGCCAGCGCTCAGGCACGGGGCAAGGAAGGCTTGAACCGGTTGCGCTTCGTGGTCGATGGCGAAGGCAACGTGCTGTCGTTCGAACTGGTGGGCCGCTCCGGCAACGCCGATCTGGACCGGGCCACCCTGGACATGATCCGCCGCGCCCAACCGCTGCCCAAGCCACCGGCCGACATGTTGACCAATGGCTCGATCGAAATTGTTGCGCCGTTTGTTTACTCGCTGGAACGCCGCCGCTGATCTGCACTGGCAGAACACGGCTCGATCCCGCCCAAAAGGCACCGAAAGGTGCCTTTGTCATATCTGCAAACGGCAAACCGGCATTGCCCGGTGTCGCATTCATCACTCAGTCTGATAACGTGCGTCTATCGATTGCAGCCGGTATGCTTGGCCCGCATCTTCATGGACGCTTGCTATGACTCTCACAGAATTACGCTACATCGTTACCCTCGCCCAAGAGCAGCATTTCGGCCACGCGGCCGAGCGTTGCCACGTCAGCCAGCCGACCCTGTCGGTGGGCGTGAAAAAGCTTGAAGACGAACTCGGTGTGCTGATTTTCGAGCGCAGCAAAAGCGCCGTGCGTCTGACCCCGGTCGGTGAAGGCATCGTCGCCCAGGCGCAGAAAGTGCTGGAGCAGGCCCAGGGCATCCGCGAACTGGCGCAGGCCGGCAAGAACCAGTTGACCGCCCCGCTGAAAGTCGGCGCGATCTACACCGTCGGCCCGTACCTGTTTCCGCATCTGATTCCACAACTGCACCGGGTCGCCCCGCAGATGCCGTTGTACATCGAAGAAAACTTCACTCACGTGCTGCGCGACAAACTACGCAACGGCGAGCTGGACGCGATCATCATCGCCCTGCCGTTCAACGAAGCCGACGTGCTGACCCTGCCACTCTACGACGAGCCGTTCTACGTCCTGATGCCGGCCCAGCACCCGTGGACCCAGAAAGAATCCATCGACGCCGCCCTGCTCAACGACAAGAGCCTGCTGCTGCTCGGCGAGGGTCACTGCTTCCGCGATCAGGTGCTGGAGGCCTGCCCGACCCTGACCAAAGGCAACGACGGCGCCAAACACACCACGGTCGAATCCAGCTCGCTGGAAACCATTCGCCACATGGTCGCGTCCGGCCTGGGCATCTCGATCCTGCCGCTGTCGGCGGTGGACAGTCACCACTACGCCCCCGGCGTGATCGAAGTGCGCCCGCTGTCGGCACCGGTGCCGTTCCGCACCGTGGCCATCGCCTGGCGCGCGAGCTTCCCACGGCCGAAAGCCATCGAGATCCTCGCCGACTCCATTCGCCTGTGCTCGGTCGCCAAGCCTGCCGCGCCGGTCACGGCCGGTTAAGCCAGCGTCATGACGGAGCTGTCGCAGGTGTCGGTCACCGCACTCAAGGGTGTCGGTGAAGCCATGGCCGAGAAACTGGCCAAGGTCGGTCTGGAAAACCTCCAGGACGTGCTGTTCCACCTGCCACTGCGTTATCAGGATCGCACCCGCGTGGTGCCGATCGGCGCGTTGCGGCCGGGGCAGGACGCCGTGGTCGAAGGCACCGTCAGCGGCGCCGACGTGGTCATGGGCCGGCGCCGCAGCCTCGTCGTGCGCTTGCAGGACGGCACCGGCGGCCTGAGCCTGCGCTTCTACCACTTCAGCAACGCGCAAAAAGAAGGCCTCAAGCGCGGCACGCGGATTCGCTGCTACGGCGAAGCCCGGCCCGGCGCCTCGGGGCTGGAGATCTACCACCCGGAATACCGCGCCATCAACGGCGACGAACCGCCGCCGGTGGATGAAACCCTGACCCCGGTCTACCCGCTGACCGAAGGCCTGACCCAGGCGCGTCTGCGTCAGTTGTGCATGCAGACCCTGACCCTGCTCAAACCGGCCACCCTGCCCGACTGGCTGCCGACCGAACTGGCCCGCGACTATCAACTGGCGCCGCTGGCCGATGCGATCCGCTACCTGCACAACCCGCCCGCTGATGCCGACGTCGATGAACTCGCCCTCGGTCATCACTGGGCCCAGCATCGCCTGGCCTTCGAAGAACTGCTGACTCACCAGCTATCGCAGCAACGCCTGCGCGAGAGCATGCGCTCCTTGCGTGCGCCAGCGATGCCGAAAGCCACCAAACTGCCGGCGAAATACCTGGCCAACCTCGGCTTCAACCCGACCGGCGCTCAGCAACGGGTCGGCAACGAAATCGCCTACGACCTCAGTCAGCACGAACCGATGCTGCGACTGATTCAGGGCGACGTCGGCGCGGGCAAAACCGTGGTCGCCGCCCTCGCCGCGCTGCAAGCGCTGGAGGCGGGTTATCAGGTCGCGTTGATGGCGCCGACCGAGATCCTCGCCGAGCAGCACTTCATCACCTTCAAGCGCTGGCTCGAACCGCTGGGCATCGACGTGGCGTGGCTGGCCGGCAAGCTCAAGGGCAAGAACCGCGTCGCCGCGCTGGAGCAGATCGCCAGCGGCACACCGATGGTGGTCGGCACCCACGCGCTGTTCCAGGATGAAGTGCAGTTCAAGAACCTCGCGCTGGTGATCATCGACGAACAGCACCGCTTCGGCGTGCAGCAACGTCTGGCGCTGCGGCAGAAAGGCGTCGGCGGGCGCATGTGCCCGCATCAACTGATCATGACCGCCACGCCGATTCCCCGGACGCTGGCGATGAGCGCCTACGCCGACCTCGACACCTCGATCCTCGACGAATTGCCGCCCGGCCGAACCCCGGTCAACACCGTGCTGGTCACCGACACGCGTCGCGTCGAAGTCATCGAGCGGGTGCGCAGCGCCTGCGCCGAAGGTCGTCAGGCCTATTGGGTGTGCACGCTGATCGAAGAGTCCGAAGAGCTGACCTGCCAGGCCGCCGAAACCACTTTCGAAGACCTGACCGCCGCCCTCGGCGAGTTGAAAGTCGGGCTGATCCACGGCCGCATGAAACCTGCCGAAAAAGCCGCCGTCATGGCCGAATTCAAGGCCGGCAACCTGCAACTGCTGGTCGCCACCACCGTGATCGAAGTCGGCGTCGACGTACCCAACGCCAGCCTGATGATCATCGAGAACCCTGAGCGTCTCGGCCTTGCGCAACTGCACCAGTTGCGCGGTCGCGTCGGCCGGGGCAGCGCGGTCAGCCATTGCGTGCTGCTCTACCATCCGCCGCTGTCACAGATCGGCCGCCAGCGCCTGGGCATCATGCGCGAGACCAACGACGGCTTCGTCATCGCCGAAAAAGACCTCGAACTGCGCGGCCCCGGCGAAATGCTCGGCACCCGCCAGACCGGCCTGCTGCAATTCAAGGTCGCCGACCTGATGCGCGACGCCGATCTGCTGCCCGCCGTGCGCGATGCCGCACAGGCCTTGCTCGAGCGCTGGCCCACCCACGTCAGCCCGTTGCTCGACCGCTGGCTGCGACACGGGCAGCAATACGGCCAAGTGTGAGCACCGTCGCAGTTTCTGACAGCTCGTTCCAACCAAGCTGGTTATACTCCTGCAATTGTTTCAAAAACGGATACAGACCATGACCGAAGCTGCTCTCGCCCCCGAATCACCGCACGCTCCGTCTGTTATTCGGCTGCTGCTCAACAAGCTGGGCGTCGCCTACGAAGAAGTGCTCGACCACCACGGCCTCAATGCCTCGCGCAAAGTGCAGGCGGTGTTGCTGGACGACGCGGTCGGTGCGCTGATGGTGCTGTTTCCACAGAGCCAGTTGCTGGATCTCAACCGCCTCGCCGAACTGACGGGCCGTCGCCTGACCGCCGTGTCCACCGAGCGCCTGGAAAAGATGCTCGGCAAACACAGCCTGAGCCTGCTGCCGGGCCTGCCGGCGCTGACCAGCTCGCCGTGCCTCTACGAAGAAGGCCTGCTGCGCGAGCCGAAGTTGCTGATCAACTCCGGCGAGCCGGGTCTGCTGCTGGAAATCGCCAGCGAAGACTTCAAGACCATGCTGACCAAGGCCAGCGCCGCCAACTTCGGCGAAGCCCTGAGCAGCATCCGCCCGAACCTCGACCGCCCGGACGATGACCGCGAGGAAATCACCCAGGCCGTGCAGGCGTTCACCGCGCGGCGCATCCAGCAGCGTCTGGAAGCGACCATCGAGATTCCGCCGCTGGCCGAAACCGCGCAAAAAATCATCAAGCTGCGCGTAGACCCGAACGCCACCATCGACGACATCACCGGCGTGGTCGAAACCGACCCGGCGCTGGCCGCGCAAGTGGTGAGCTGGGCGGCATCGCCGTACTACGCCTCGCCGGGCAAGATCCGTTCGGTGGAAGACGCGATCGTGCGCGTGCTGGGCTTCGATCTGGTGATCAACCTGGCGCTGGGCCTGGCCCTCGGCAAGACCCTGAGCCTGCCCAAGGATCACCCGCAGCACACCACGCCGTACTGGCAGCAGTCGATCTACACCGCCGCCGTCATCGAAGGCCTGACCCGCGCCATGCCGCGCGCCCAGCGCCCGGAATCCGGCCTGACCTACCTCGCCGGCCTGCTGCACAACTTCGGCTACCTGCTACTGGCCCACGTGTTCCCGCCGCACTTCTCGCTGATCTGTCGCCACCTGGAGGTCAACCCGCACCTGTGCCACAGCTATGTCGAGCAACACCTGCTGGGCATCAGCCGCGAACAGATCGGCTCCTGGCTGATGCGCTACTGGGACATGCCGGACGAACTGGCCACCGCCCTGCGCTTCCAGCACGACCCGAACTACGACGGCGCCTACGCCGAATACCCGAACCTCGTCTGCCTGGCCGTGCGCCTGCTGCGCAGCCGCGGGATCGGCTCCGGCCCGGATGAAGATATTCCGGATGCGCTGCTGGAGCGTGTTGGTTTGACTCGCGACAAGGCCAATGATGTGGTCAGCAAAGTGCTTGAGGCGGAAGTGTTGCTGCGGGAACTGGCTTCGCAGTTCAGCCAGGCTTAAAGCATTCTTCGGAACGTCAACCAGGGCCTGTCTTGATTGCAGATAGGGCCCTGGCTCCACAGATTTCGGCCACTTTGCCAGCAACGACAGCAAACAAGCGCCCTGCTATGATTTGACGGCATTCAGAGGAATTTCCGATGACCCAAACAGATGCTGTCAGCGTTGCAAGCGAAGTGCGCAAGCTTGCCAAAGACAACAAGGTTACAGCCAGTCGTGACGGCATGAGTCGTATGGCCGTGGGGATTACCCGCTTGTCTGGCGATGTCGTCGAGCTGGATGGCATCGAACAGTTGCTCGTCAATCTCAAGCGAAAAGGCGTTCTGAGCAAATCTGAAATCCTGGCGCTCCAAGGGCGCTATCTTCAGGAAAGGCGTGCACAGAAACGTAGCGCATGACTTTTGATCCATTCGGCGACTTCGAAACGGCTGGATATCTTCAAAACTCGCTGCAACTGAAAGATCCCGTCGAAGTAAAAGAGTCAGAGCATCTTTCGTTCGAATTGAGTATCGAAGAGGCGCTTGCCTATCTGGCCAAGAAAAAGCCAATCGATTACCAGACTGTACTCAAGGTTCACGAGATCCTGTTCTCAGGCTTCTATCACTGGGCAGGAAAAGACCGGAACGAGCTCGTCCCCCATCTGGCGGTCTTCAAGGGCTCTTTCGACGACCCTCGCAGCACAGTCTTCGAGCGCCCGGACTCCATCAAAATGTCTGTCGACTATGCACTCAAGCTCGCATCAGACAAAAAACGCTTCAGAGACCATCCCGGTGGAGTGATGGGCCAACTGGCTTTCGCACACCCCTTCCTGGACGGCAATGGACGCGCGATTCTATTGGTCTTCATGGAACTCTGTTATCGAGCCGGGTTCGCCATCGACTGGTCAAGAACAAACAAAGACGACTACTTGCGGGCCCTCAGCGACGAGATCCGAGAGCCGCGCGAAAGGCATCTCGATAACTACCTCAACCCGTTCGTAGTCGATATATCCAGTCGTGACGAATGGCCAGAGACCATTAGTGGCATCCGAGGCTTGGATGGCCTGGACAAGGAAGACATCACTTACGAAAACCTGGACAACCCGCAAGTCCAGCAGATCTACAAGACATACCGGGCCCAGCCCCTGGACGCCGAGCCTCCCGAGCCCGAAAGCTGAAGAGGCAGGCCCGTCCCGACAAGCTGCCTGAAAGCCCTATGACTTCGGCTTGGCCTTCCGCGGCTTCAAATACTTCATCAACCCCTGAAACCACATCACCAGCGCCGGATTCCCCTTGAGCTGGATCGACTTGTCCTGAATCCCCTGCATGAATGCCAACTGCTTGTTCTTGGCCTGCATCGTGGCAAACCCGAACGCCGCGTCTTTAAAGGCAATCGCAAACGCCGGCTCCGCCACCACCCCGGACTTGCTGGTAATGCGCTGATCCTTCACCACGAAATGCCGCGCCACTTTCCCGTCCAGAGTCTGTAGCTGAAACACCAGATCCTTGTCACCCAACTGCTGCTGGAACGCAGGATTTGTCCGACTGGCCTTACCCATCAACAGACCCAGCATCCACAGAAGAAAACGAAATTTCATGCGCACAGCCTCAAAAGGAAAATGAACGGCTGGGGGAGTGTAAGGGATTCGGACGGATTCGCCACTATCCTGGATTGATAGAAGACGATGTAGCGCTTTTCCTGCCAGATGACTACCAAGTCATGAATTCCAACCCCCGAACCCGATCGTTCCCACGCTCCGCGTGGGAATGCATCCCGTGACGCTCCGCGTCACACCATCCCCCCCGTCCTACACCTGAAGAAACACATTCCTGTAGGAGCCGCCGAAGGCTGTGGTTTCTTGTTCCTCTACCTCGCAAATCCTTGGGAAATGTCCTTCAAACTGCGGTGCTGTCCATGAACTAGGCAGGCTGGACCATCGTCGATAGCCTCTGTGTGTCACCGCAAAATCGGTGACCGGATGTGCAAGTCCGAAAACCGGAGCAAATCTTTCCAACTCAAAAGGATTTACACCGATGATCGACCCAACCTTCACTGACGAAGAAGTTTCCCCTTACGAATTCCCAGACTCGAAGAAACTCCACGAAGCCGCCGAACGCGCCCTCGACCACCATTTCAAACCCAGCGCCCCACGCCCAAAACGCCTGGGTGGCCTGTTCGCCCTCTGCCCCAACGCCGACGCCGAAGCCCTCATGGCCAACGCCTCCGAAGACCTCCTGTCCATCAGCGCCTTCGCCGCCAACCTGGCCGACGACCTCGACGGCCCCCGCCGCTCGATGGCACTGGGCCTGAGCAGAATGGCGGACGGCGTGCGGTTGATGGTGGAAGGCACGCTCGATCACATTGAGTTTCGGGAGTATCAGGCCAAGCCGTAGCTGAATCGCGGGCGGAAAAAAGGGGACGATGAGTCCCCTTTTCCAACTGACCAATTCCTCACCACTGACAGCCCGTCTCCGATGAGAAATCCATACTGAAATCGTGTTCGAAGGAGTACTTCTTCCCGGTTTTGTAGTTCGTATAAGTCATGCCATAGACCCGGGCACCCTGACTCACCATTTCATACTCACCCGTCAGCGCGCCCTCCGATACCTCAACCCAAGTCGTAGTGAACTGATACGGACGATCCTCTGCCAGAATTTCTTGCTCGGTATTCCGATACACCAGAGAAATGGCCTTCTTTGACTTGCTGTACCTGACAGCCGCTCCGCTCCATTTGGAGAAGGAGTCGTAATAAGTTCTGAGTTCGAAATTGATGCTTTTGGCGCTTTCTTGCGAACGGAAGCAATAAATCTCCGTCGAGACCTCACTGTGCGCCGCCATAGGAAAGAGAACAAACAGTGCAGCAGATAAAACTCGCAGTGACTTCAATCTGATCATTCCTTCAACGATTCAGAGGCAACTGAAAACGCATTCGCACTGCGCAGTTAGCGATGTCCTCCCGGAACACGCGCTCACTCATTTCACAGTGCCCATCGACGTATTGCCGCCACAACGGATCATCGAAGTTGTCACCCCCCAATCGCTCCATCGAAGCCACCAGACCTTTTTCTCGATCCTGCCCCGCCATGGCCGATGCAGCTTTATAAAAACCGTCCAGGGGTAACCCAGTCTGCAGAGCAACCAATTCCCCCAACCGGGCATTGGTTGTTTGCACCAGGCACCCAAGCTTTTCGATGGGCGCCTCTGCACCGGGCAAGGCCGACTGATAAATATCCTCGCAATACGCCTCTTTGAAGCTCACCCACTTCTTTTGCACGTCAGTCAGTTGCTTCTTGTCGGCGGGCGCCAGACTGACCAGCGCTTTCTTGTATTGCTCATTCAACACTGCGTCGACTTTCTTGAAAGTCTGCTGACCGCAAATGACCAAATCGGGATTGGAAAAGCTGTCGGGATTGCAGGTTTCCTGGGCATGCGCAGGAACCAGCAAAGCAGTCAAAGAAACACCTGCGATCAGCCCAAAGAACGCCTTGAGTTTGATCATGATCCGGATACTCCGGCACTGCGCTCAGCAACCCGAGCGGGAATCTTCGAAGCCTTTCCCGCGTCCGACATACGCGATGCATATTGTTTGTACGCCGGCACCGCCCGCTCTTTATTGTTCATGGCCCAATAGCTATCTGCGAGATTCAGGTAAGCCACCGTCCGTTCCGGGTTGTGGGCAATCACCGCATTCAGCAACTGGACAGACTCCGTGTAGTAACCTGCCTCGCCCAGCAGAAAACCGACGTCGTTGGACCAACCAGGCTGCTGCGAGAAGAAGTACTTTCCGACGATATAACTTTCCGGAGAGCACGCGCCATGCGCATCATTTCCCATCAACATATTACCCATCACCTCCTTGAACGAGCTGCTGTCGCCCTTTCGATAGGCTGCCAGCGCTTTATCCAGCAGGTCAGCCGAACCAACTGTCATCAGTTTTTTATAACCGCCCTGAGGGCTGCCAACGTTTGCAGCCCGCAACTTTTTAAGCGCTTCGAGGCCGTTGAATGAAGCCAAAGTGGTTGGGCCAAGCGTCTCAATCGGCAGCTCCGCGATGCTCACAAGCGAGCGATCGCAGGAGTCGTTATTGACCACTTTCAGCAAACTTTTCAGCTCGAACTGCTTTGAGCCTTTATTGAAGGTGAACAAAAGATTGAAGTTATAAACAGCGTTGTCTTCTTCGTTGGTCACCAGCGCAATGTAGTCCCCCGCCTCAACGAACCGCTGCTTGACCAGAACCTCTTCCTCTTGTGGATCCACAACCGTCATGGCTCCAGGCCGGCCGTTGAAAACCCGCACGCTAAAACTATCCAGAAGATCAGACGAGTACTGACTCTTCGTAAGAGGCAAAGCCTTGGACGTATCGAGCAATATATCCTCATTGCGCCCTTGAACCGGCGCGATCAACAACCGGTTGGATGCCTCGTCCGCGCCTCCCGCCAGAACGAACACGTTTTGCCGTGATCCATCACCCAGCAGGCTTGCCGGGATTTCCTTGAGGACTTGGGGTGCAGCGAGCGCGTGTGGTGTGAAAGCCACGGACGTGGCAATGGCCAAGAGGCCACCGAGTAGAATTGAACATCCTTTCACGCTGTAACTCCGTTCGGTCTTCGCAGGCTTACTCAAAAGCCATGCTGCGCACCGCTGTTTTGATTTGTTCAAAGCCTTCGGCGCTGATCGCCAATGAGGTGGATGAACCCGACTCCGCCGAACCGATCAGCACCTGTTCGTTATGCATCAAGCAGAAGGTGATACGACTGAACTGACGTGGATTCTTGCCGTGGTAACCAATGACGAATCCTGATGAACTCGCGCTCTGCAGGGATTCGAAAGTGAAGGATTGCGGATCACCGGCCAACAACGTCGGTTCCCAACCATGATCGGTCAGGGTCGCCGGGCATTTAAGGTCGTTACTTTCTCGCACTAGTTGCAACTCAATCGCGTCATCAAGCGGCGGCTTCTGAGTGGTGAGCGCGGAAAGGTTGTTGGCACTTTCACACATGACACCGAACCAGGGCTGGCTCAGCTTTGCGGGCTTTTCGAAATTCCACTCATAACCAGTCGAGGTCTGAGCCTGCGATAAACGCGGGGCGTTAGTGGTTTCAGGCAGTTGTTTGGCCGCAATGAATACCAGATCAGGCGTATTGAACTGCAACCATTGATCTTTCGAGAGCGTCATTGAGAACCGGCAAGGTGTCATGTCGACCGCAGCTTCGGCTGGGCCTTGCGCGATCTGCGACTGACCCGACGCATTGCCCACCGAGACAACACTTGCGGCGGCATGACTGGCCTGCGCGAACGCAGCAACGCTGATCAGCAATACCCGCAGAAATCGAGGCCTCACGAAACCCGGTATCGACAAGTCAGGCACAGTTCCACCCACTTGGAATTTAACGGCAAAGAATCGCGACACATCCGCGCTCCGAGTTTCAAATGCAATGGCTCGCCTTGATCGGCTCTGGAACTTGCGACTTCAATCGCGCCACACTGTCGACGCCCGACCGATAACCTTTGTCAGCCGCCATTTGATAACAGGCTAACGCCCGGGACATATCTTTCGTTCCCAACTCGCCCCCCTCAAGGGTAGATGCCAGATAAAACATCGCTTCCTTTGAGCCCATGGTAATCGCCCGAATGACCTGCTCTTCTGCCTGCTTGGGATGAAGGCAAGGACCGTTATAGTCGGTGGAGTTTCCTGAACAAAGAAACGTGGCGTAGCCCAACGCACCACTCGGTATTTTCGAAGCCGCTTTGAACAACGCTTCAACCTTGCTGGTTTCCAACTGAGACGCCATCTGCGAAAGACTCAAGCTCGCCGCTGACAGGCTCGCCTCTGGATCACCCGACTCAGCCGCACAGACATAATTTTCCAGGGACGCTTCTAACAATTCCGCAGTCAGACGGTATTGCTCGAGCGAACCCAGCCCTCCCAAAGCCTCGGCACGTTGATCACAGAAGTTCTCGGCACGGCTCATTGCAGGGTTACGTGTTGCGACAAGATCCTTCTCGCTGATCGACCAGTCTTCAACGCCTTCAAGCACCCAGCACGCCTGACGAGAGAAGTTGAAGATTTTTACATTGCTGTTGCCCGCCCGTTTATCGACCACATCGACGTGACTGTCATCGACCTCTTCAATCTCGACTCCAGGTGTCTTGCCGGGTGTGATGGCGGCCATCAGCGGATAGGTGAAGGAAGCTCCGCTGACGCCCGAGGTCGAAGGCTCAAAGGTACTACGGTCCTTGCCTGCAACCGGCTTCAACAAAAGCAACTTGACCGTCATCGCAGTGAGACGACGCTGTGATTCACTGCTGGCGGAAAACGCTGTCAGGAAAGCAGGGAATTCCTCCGAAGGACAAGCGCCGTTGGCCGGCGTCGTCGAAGTGCTCTTGTCGGATGCAAGAACAGGGACGATCTTGTCCAGGTACGCCGAGCGCTCGCGACTCATTCTTGTGATGCACGAGTTGACCGCGAACACATGCGCCGGCATCCCCGTCTCGATCTCGAATGCCTCCAATGGACAATTCGCATCGCGCAATTTCAGCCACGCGCGTTGCGACTCTTTAACCTTCGCCGCGTACTCTGCGCCCAATGCCGGATCTGCTCGATAGTCAGACTCAAGCCGCGCCATCAATTGCTTATAGCTGACGTTCAGCTGCGTATCGGCAGCCTTCATTGCCGATTCGGAACAGGGCACCATTTCCAGACTCGAAGTAACC
The DNA here is from genome assembly GCF_001594225.2 of Pseudomonas glycinae. Lineage (GTDB taxonomy): Bacteria > Pseudomonadota > Gammaproteobacteria > Pseudomonadales > Pseudomonadaceae > Aquipseudomonas > Aquipseudomonas glycinae. The sequence goes on along the minus strand of NZ_CP014205.2, from coordinate 4,865,576 downwards.
TGAGTGCAGCCATCCTGCGCATACACCGCCGAAGCCGGCAGCAAAAACCCGCCGATAAACGCAAAAAAAAAACGCTTCACTGTGTTTAATCCTTGATTCATTCAGGTCATCACGCTTCGCGCTTTGCAAAACGGATTGCTTGGCGGCGGTCATTTCCCTCGCCATTCAAACCCTAATTTTTTGCCCTGTTCATAGTCCCGTGATATCAGCATCCATCCGCATCACCACATAAGATCCATCCGCGAATTTCTTTACCTTTTGGTGTTTTGAACATAACCGAGAGCCAGCCAGCCTCAACAGCTTCCTGCTGGACCTTGTCCCCAGCGATCAGATACATACGAGTGACATCGTCAAAAACCGGAGAACTATAAATTTTGGCTTTTTTGTTTATCGTCAGCTGAACAGGAATACCGTCATTCCATTTAGAAAAAGCCGTGGTAGCAAGTTTATTACTGACAGATAATTGATCCTTGTAAGGAAACACGTACAAAAACCCCTTATAGTCATCCGTCAATATATCCCCACCCTCACCAAAATACTTGGAAATCCGCTCATCCCTTGAGTAACCATCATCGCTCTTTTTGTAAACATGCACACTGTAGTACTCGCCAGAGTACTTAACTCCGGTATCAGAATGTATTCCCACACTGTGAATTACAAATAGTTCACTTTCAGAGCCGCCTTTTACATCAGCAAAAAAAGCCGCACGGACTTGTCCTGTATCTGCCAAATACGGTAACTGCCCGACCAATGTCTTAGCCCTACTCGCACAATCAATATAGTTAACATCTATACCCATTTGACTGTTTGATCCGTCACTACTCGCCTCACCCTCTATGGGAACCAGATCAAAAACAATCGCACCGTCTTTTGTTGAGATCGAATGGTAAGCTTGACTCTCAGGGACATCGCAAGCAAATGAAGCTACCGAATACAGACAAAATGAAATTAGAAATCCCGACTTAAACAAAGCTCTCATAACGAACAGCCTCCAAATCCAGCCTTAAATTTTTCAGCAATCTCTTTCGTGTACTTCTCTCGTTTATCAAGCTCTTTCAGCCCAGAGTTGATAACCCTAGTTACAGACTTAATCTTGGCATCTATATCAGATGAGCTAGCATCCGCAAGCGCACCGATACCTTTCGACTTCCAAAACCACAGACCAGACTCTATTGCGACTTTCATATTGTCTTGTGCCAGGTTTGGATTAGCATCGATATTCACACCTATCGCCACAGCGCATTCACGATAGTTAGCATAGTGAGTCAAATGAAGAAGACCTCTACCCCTGTAGTCGTTATGAGGGTACTGATTGCTACCAAAGCTATGTTTACCGTACGCTGGATCGTTTTCAATCAAATGCTGATCTATATACTCAAGTTTTTCCTCTCTGGTTAGTGACATTCCCAGCCTTGCAAAACCATCATTAATAGCGGTCGGTGCCATTCTATAGAGTTTTTCGGCAGTATAACTACGGCGAGTATAATTTAGACTCTCTCTGAAAGCAGAAAATTGAAAAGTTTCGTGCTTACCCTGCCCCATTATATGGAAAACCTGAGAACAGGTATTCACACCATACTTGGGGAAAAGCTCGTTCGCCACCGTAACAAATTCACTGATAAATGTATCCGCTACAGAGGATGGACAAATGCTTCGCATCAATGCATTAGTTAACGCGATATTACTGCCACACTTCTTGCACATATTGGTGCCCGACGAAGGCATCATATTTCCGATCATAGCAATTGGATGAAAATGCCATACATTTCCATCGCCCACGCCTTTAGACTGCGTAACCGGATCATCCCAAAATATTAAGCTATCTATCCGTTCTTTCTCGTGCTTTAAAACAGACGGATTCCCCTCGAGCAACGTATCTAGCCGTGCCCACTTGGCAGAATCAGACTTAGACCTCCACTCTGTTGGGTGATATGCAATAAGCTTTGACCAGTGGTTTCTAAACTCTACATTCTTAAGCGCAATTGGAAAATCTTCGGGAGTGACTTTTTGATCCTTATTACCAAACTTATCCAAATCCTTATATAAGGCTTGAAAAAAATCCGGCATATCTCCGGGATCCAGAAAACCATCGGAATTTGAATTCGACTCCTTAACAACACGAAAACCTAGTTTTTCCCAATCGTGTTGACTGAGGAGCTTTGCGCCTTCTTTTTTGAGCAAGCCGGTTTTGCTTTCTGCGTTATCAATTATAGTTATTTCATACCATTCTTCAGTGTCCTTATATAGAACGGCCTTTCCAAGCTCTACAAAGCTTTCATTAGAAATCGTCACCACTCCGGTTTGCGGTGGCTTGCTTCTTAAGTTCGTATTCGCTGGCAAATGTAGGTATTGTTTCCCCTGTTTCACATTTGCTTTATTTTTTAGAAAATCCTCAATTTTAGGATCAGCCGAGAAAATCTCCACGTGAACTTGATAACTTCTCGAAACTCCACCATCTGGACCTGCCAATGTTTCATTTAAACCAAGAAAACCAATTGTGTCGCCTGCCTTAATTGCCGTATCCATCGGCACAATCTTATCAAACTCAGTCGGAACCAAGCCTTGCAATTGAACATAAGGTTTTTCAACACAAGCCCAAAAAGTGGCGGGCACAGGAGTGGAGTGGCTTTTCAAACCGGTTGCAGCGCCGGAAGCACTCGGTACAAAGGAGCATTCCGCCATTTTGAAAAACTTAGAGCCAATCTTCAGGCTAAAAACTTTCCCGCTATCAAATTCTATTATGCTATTTGTACAAAGAACTAAGTCTGCGTTCTGTCCTAGACTATTTACCTGTCTAATTGCAGCCCCAGCTAAAGCACCGTGACTTTGCGTTGAGGGAGCCGCTCGCAAAGTAAGCCCCGTTCCGGAAACTACAGCTCTGACTTTGCCCTTCCAATAGTCTGGTTTCTTTCGCTCTGGTGCAGTTATTGCGCTCCAGCTCGGGCTTCCATCACCTCTTGGATAGGCGATGCCGTTTTGCTTATAGGCGAACCAAAAATCTTGCCCTGGAGTGCGCCCTCCAACAGTACCTTTAATCAGCTTACCCTTGGCGTGGACGTGATCAGAATGTTCTTCTAGTATTTCAATTTCAGTTCCAGCAGAAATTGAACCATATTCGACGCAGCCGCTTGCACCAAGAATATCGCTTCGCGCTTTAAACCCACTTGCGATCATTTTTATTTTTGGAGCACCTGGTTGCTCTGGGTCATCCGCATACCTGTCATATGGTAGCAGATGCATATACAGGCTATAAAATACGAGCTCATTCTCAGTGTTAGGCGTCACTTCCTTATTCGGAGGTGACTTATAGTCATGCCTAACAAGACAAAATGAATTTGAGTATTTCAATACTTCTGTAGAATTTGATGCCTCAAATGCAGTCGCTAGATAATCTTCATTCAAACGGTAGGCTACGACGACACCGTCTCCAATACAACGAATAGGCTCGTCTCGCATACATTGCGGGGCAATCCTATGTGATATATGAATTCCGCCATGCCAAAAACCATGATTACCTAATAAAAAATTTCCCGAAGTCTCACCCTCAAGGGCCTTAAAAACCTCTTCAGAATCTTTGAACTGTGTTCCATCAGCCTTTCTAAATGGAAATTGAAAATTCATTATAGGAGCAGCGGCTGGCGCAGTCGGCGCTGTGGGAGTCGGCGCAGGGGTAGACGCAGGTTGGGAACCTGTCTTAAAAATCTCCTTAACTCGTAAGAACTTTATCGGCATTCGCCAATAATTTGAACCGTTCCCAAATTTAGCGGAAGCAGGACCAGTAGAATTTTGTGAACCGAAAAAGTTTCCACTTCTGTTTTCGACATCGATATCTTCGACAAATCCCGTATGGGTTGGCCAAAGCGCGATGTCCCCTGGCAACACATCTTTCCACTCAATAACATCGTAATTGTCGACGTTCGTTTTGAGCAAAGCAGTATTATTGTACGGAACGTTATAGCCAGCCGCCTTTAGCATTTCCCACACTAAAGTTGAGCAATCAATCTCTTTTTTGCCGTCGCCATCAGTATCTTTTCCCTTGCCGCCACCATAAACATAATCGCCTTTGGTATAGAGCGGTCGCTGCTCAAGAACTCCAGTAGTCATCAGTTAGCTTCCTGCTTCAAGCAATTTGAGGATTCAGTTTTTACATTCTTGGCAATCAATCTCGCTGCATTTTCCTTGGATAACTCAAAACCTTGAGCAGCCGCAGCTTGGAAACACGCCAGTGCACGATTGATGTTTTTAGTACCGAGGGTCCCCCTTTCATATGAGAGTCCCAATTGATTCAACGCTTCCATAGAGCCCAGTTTTGAACCTGCCTCAAGGGCGTTCAAAGACTTTTGGGGATCTGCGCAGGGACGGACTTGGTCATAACGGCCTTCGTCGCAATAGAAGTTCGCTAGTGCCAGATTTGCTGCTCCAGAAGTGCTGGCCGCGCTGAGCAAAAGCTCAAGAATCCTTGCGTCATCCAAGCGCGGCGCTTGACCTGATAGGCTCAGCAAGACTGCCTGATACCCCGCTTCTATGGAGCCCTTATCTGCGCCGTTCATATAGCTATCAAGTGCAGAAATATAAAGCTGACTTGATGCTGGAAACTCTGCTTCCATCGCCAAATCAGCATAGTTTTTCCCTCTCATCAAGCTGCGCTCCCCAGGAGGGAGACTTGATGCATCAACCTGAGAGTCCAACACGGTTTCTAGCGACCAGTTTTCAAGGCTACTCAAAGACCAGCAATCGGCTTTTTGGAATGTAAGGATTTTCAGCAACTCTCCTGCCCGATCACGTACGAAGATCTTATTCGGAGGTTGAACCTTTACCTCCAAACTCGACATTTCGACTACTTCGGGAGAGACCGCGCTCAGCTCGCCCCCCCCTAGTACCTCAATTTCTCGCTCAACCACTTTAGGTTGACTACCCTCGGCAACAACCTCCAAAAAGTGGATAGGAGAAGCGGTAAACGCGCGTTGCACCTCTGGCTTCGCCAAAAACTCTTTCACAAAACCATGAAAATTATCAGAAGGGCACTGAATGGCGAATACGTCTGAACTCAGGCCCAATACCAGCAACACGATCCATCTCAAGCCGAATTTCCCGGCGTTCTTTTTAATTTTCATAACTAACTCATCACTCAGAAAACACAAAAAAAGCCTTCGGCTTAACCTTCTCAGGCGGCGCATTCAACAACGCCTGATCCATCAAACTCCCCGCCTTATCCTTATCCGCCGCCCCCGGCAGCACCGGCGGTTTGATCCCGATCCCGGTGCCACTCCCCGCCGACCCGCCAGCATTAATCTTCACCACCGGCCCAACCACCGTCACACCACCGCCATCGAGCTTGATGAAACTGCCGCCGCCGAGAATCGTCAGCTCAGTCCCCGCCTCAATGACAATCTTGTCCCCAGCCTTGATGTGAATCTCTTTCCCGACACTGGTCAGTTGCGCCGTCCCGAGCTTCACATGCTGGCTCTCACCAATAGTGAGGTGGTCATCCATCCGCGCTTCAATCTTGCGGTCGCTGATGGTGGTGCGGTGCTCTTCAGCCTTGAGTTCGGTGTAGGTGTTCTTCACCACCGTGTCGTGACGTTCATTGCCGACCCGAATCTTCTGGTCGTGTTCGACGTTTTCATCCCAGTCGCGCTGGGCGTGGATGAAGATTTGTTCGGCGCCTTTTTTGTCTTCGATGCGCAGTTCGTTATAACCACCGCCGCCCGGGGAGCTGAGGGTTTTGAAGACGCTGCGGGTTTTGTTCGCCGGCAAGGCGTACGGCACCGGGTTTTCCTTGTGGTACAGGCAGCCGGTGACGAGGGGCTGGTCGGGGTCGCCTTCGAGGAAGGTGACGAGGACTTCCATGCCGATGCGCGGGATGCTGATGGCGCCGTAGCGGTCGCCGGCCCAGGAGCTGGAGACGCGCAGCCAGCAGCTGGTCTTGTCGTCGGCCAGGCCTTCGCGGTCCCAGTGGAATTGCACTTTGATGCGGCCGTATTGGTCGCAGTGGATTTCTTCGCCTTTCGGGCCGGTGACCATGGCGGTCTGGCTGCCGAGCACGCGGGGTTTCGGGTGTTCGAGGGCCGGGCGGTAGAACACGTCCCACGGGGTGGCGAGGAAGCGGTTGCGATAGCCCTGGTGGAAGTCATCCTTGTTGTCGGTGGTGTCGCTGGTCACCGATTCTTCGAGGACTTGCGGCTGTTTGCCTTCGTGGAAGATTTCGGTGAGCAGCCACAGGTCGTTCCACTCGCTGCGCGGGTGGTCGGACATTTCCATGAAGTGGCCGCTGACGAGTCTGGTCTGGTCACCGCGACCTTCGGCCTGGCGGTAGTCGGCGCGGTGGCGTTCGAGGGCGCGCTGGCTGAGGAACTTGCCGCGCGCGCGGTCGATGAAACGGCCGGGGTAGTCGTAGTCTTCCAGATCCGGTTCAGTGCTCTCGCCATCAGGTCTGTACGCAGCCTCCATTTGCAGGCGCGGTTTCTCGAAATCGTAGTCGCGGCGGGTGGTGCGGCTGGTGCGGGTTTCCAGGCGCAGCTTGAAGCCTTTGATCACCGGTTCTTCGGCGACCATGCCGCTGCCCTGCACATACGCGGTCGGTTGGCCGAGGTTGGGGAACACGGTCTGGTCGTCACCGAACACCAGCAGGTGACCTTTCTTGCTGTGCTGGAAGTGGTAGTGAATGCCTTCTTCTTCGCACAGACGCTGGACGAAATGCAGGTCGGTTTCGTCGTACTGCACGCAGTAGTCGCGATCCGGGCACGGCTGGCTGAGCTGGAAGCTGTAGGCGTTGCCCTTGATGCCGTGCTCGTCGAGGATCAGCGCGATGATTTTCGGCGCCGACATCTGCTGGTAGATGCGCTGGTTGGTGCGGTGATGCAGGTATTGCAGCTGCGGCACCAGCGAAACCTTGTAGCGGGTCAGGCGCTTGCCGGCATCGCCCTGGGCGACGCGGTAGATCTGGCCGTGGATGCCAGAGCCCTGCGGATCGAGGGCGAGGAATGCCTGTTTGTGCAGAAGCTTTTCCAGGTCCAGATCCGGGTTTTCGCTGACCAGTTCCAGGTCGAAACGGAACGGCTGGCTGATGCCTTCGGTGCCGGTGAACGACAGGACTTGCAGGTCGCCCACGTAGTCTTCAACGGTCAGGCTGAAGTGCGTTTCGTTAGCTGGGTTGAACATAAAGTGCTCCCTGTTCGAATGTCATCCGTTACGCCCGCAGTCGCAAACGCTGCAGCCAGGACGAAGTGGCGCCCAAGGCGTCACGCAATTGGTCGGCAGTGATGGTGCGCTCTGCCGCGTCAAAGGCCAGCGCGGTGCGCAGTGCGGGCCAGCAGTGTGTCGGCAGATTTGCCGGGGCTTGCAGTTCACGATCCAGGTGTTCGTCACGGGCCTGGGTCGAGGGCAAGCGGCGGAACGGGTGTTTGCCGCCCGCCAGTTCATAGATCACGCAGGCCACGCCGTACAGGTCCGCGCTGGCCGACAGCGGTTGGCCCTCAAGCAGTTCGGGGGCGGCGTAGCCCGGGGTCCAGGCGTTGAAGCGCTCGCGGCTCAGGTGCGGCAGGCCGGGCAGGATGCCCTCCTCGGCTTGCCCGAGACCGAAGTCAAAGAGGCGCACGCCGTCTTCGCTGAGCATGACGTTGCTCGGTTTCATGTCACCGTGCAGCACGCCGCGACGGTGGGCGTAGGCCAGCGCGTCGAGCAGCGGCAGCGCGATGTCGCGCAGTTCTTTCCACGGCAGGCCCAGTGGCCGCTCGCAGAGCAGTTTGTCCAGGGTCAGGCCACGCATGAGTTCCATGGTGATGAAGGCCCGCTGGCAATCGGTGTCCACTTCGAACGTGTGCGGTCGCAGCACGTTGTCGTGGCGCAGGCGTCGGGTCAGGGCGAACTCGCTGTAGAGCAAGGCACTGGCGTCCGGCGACTCGGCAAATTCTTCGCTGAGGATTTTCAGCGCAATGTAAGGATCGGGATCGCCGAACTGTTCGTGCAGCAGATCCCGGGCCCGGTAAACCGCACCCATGCCGCCGGCCCCGAGCAGGCGCTCGAGGTGGTAGCGGCCTGCCAGAACATCCGGCAGTTCGCCGACGCTGGCCTTGGTCGGCGCCAGCGCGGGTTCGGCGTTGTGCTGCTTTGCGAAAGCAAAATAGGTCAGGTTGTTGGCCTGCTCTTCGCTCATCAGCAAGTCGTCGACTGAGGATTCGATTTCAGTCATTGGCGGATCACCACGGCCGTCAGATTGTCGCGGGCGGCGCCACGCAGGGCGCCGTCGAACAGACGTTCCAGCGCCACATGCGGCGCCGCCAGGCTGAGGGCGTTGCCGAGGGCATCGCTGCTCAGGCCTTGATACAAACCATCGCTGCACAGCAGGAACACATCGCCCGGATACACCTCAAGCTCCAGCACATCCAGGGTCAGTTGTTCCGCCGCTCCGACCGCCCGGGTCAAGGCCTGGGCCGCCGGGTGCGCCGCTGCCTGTTCGACGCTCATCTGTTGCTCGTCGATCAGTTGTTGCTGCAGCGAGTGATCCTTCGACAGCTGATATAACCGCTGCCCGCGCCACATGTAGCAACGGCTGTCGCCGGCCCAGATGCAGGCCGCACGGTTGCCTTCCACCAGCAGCGCCACGACGGTGCTGCCCATGATGCTGTCGTGGCGCCCGGCGGTGACGGTCAACTCCTGCCCCAGGCGCCGGTTCAGCCAGTGCAGGCACTGGCGGATGGCTTTGAGGCGTTCGTCGAAGTCCTCGTGTTGCGGCAGTTCAGCCAGGCTGGCGACGATCAACTGGCTGGCGATGTCGCCCCCCTGATGACCGCCCATGCCGTCCGCGACCACCCACAGCCCATGCTGCGGGGTGTCGAGGAAGGCATCTTCGTTGCGCGACCGCACCTTGCCCGGGTCGGTTCGCGCCGCGCTGCGCCAGGGACTGGCCACCAGCATCAGAGCTGCACCGGCATACGGAAGGTGCGCAGCACGCCCATGTCGAACGGGTTCGGCGTGCGCTGGCTGGTCAGCAGGTAGTTGGCGCGCAGGCCACCCACGTCGGCTTTCAGCACCAGCACGTCGCGACCGGTCAGGTACTCGGTCTGCATCAGGTCGAACAGACGGAACAGCGACCACGGGCCGGAGTTCTTCTCGATGCCGATCGGGCGCCCGGCCATCTTGTCCATGACCAGGCTGGTGCGACCGTCTTCAGCATCGGTCGGCCACTTGAAGCTCATGGGCAGGATCGGACCGTGGCGGTACTCCATGGTCTTGTCGCCGAACTTGAACTCGGAACGGCTGACCGCCGGATCGAGGGTGTACGGCTCAAGTTTGAACTGCACGGTCGGTTCGGCCGGGTTGATCGAGAAGAAGCTCTGGCGAATGTTCAGGGCCGCCGCCATCTGGTCGAGGAACACCTTCGACACCGGCAGGCTGCGACCGTCGATGCTGCGCATCCGGTAGTTGCCCGGATCACCGCTGACGAACGGACGCATGTAGCTGTCGAAGAAGCGGTCGATGGTGCCTTGAGCCCGGAAGAACTCGCGGAAATCGCTGATCGCCACATCGCTGGTGCTCGAGGCGCTGAACGGGTAACGCTTGTTGATCGTCTTGCCATACACGCTGTACAGCTCGTTCTGATAACGGCCGTTCAGGTACTGGTAGGCATCGTTGAGCACCAGGCGCCACGAGTCTTCGGCCAGCACGTTGAACCACACGCTCAGCGGACGCGGCAGACGACCGGACGCATTGCGCAGGTTGGTCAGCGCATCACGCTGGCCGCTCATGCGGGTCTTGGCCAGTTCGAACGCGGCCTGCTCCGGCGTGCTGGAACGGGCAAGGCCCGCCAGTTGCAGTTGCAGGTCGTTGAGCGCGGTGAAGGCCGGGGTCAGGTCAGCGGCCGGGCCGTTGTTGTCGTCGAGCAACTTGTGCAACGGCTCGAAGCGACGTTGCAGCGACTTTTTGGCGGTGTCCGGCAGGTTCTTCGCCACGTTCAAGGCCGAGGCCTTGTCCGCTGCCGCCGCGGCGAGTTTGCCGACCTTGCCCAGTTTGCCTTTCTGTCCGGCCAGCGCATCAGCCGCGTCACCCGCCTCGTCCACCGGATCGGCAGCGGCCGGGAAACGGGTGTTCTCACGCACTTCGGTCAGCAGCGCCAGCACCGGCGAGTTGGCCGAGGTCAGGCCCGCCAGTTGCTCGGCTCCTTCACCGGCATCGCTGATCGGCGGCAGCGCCACCTGGCCAACGGCTTCGCTCCAGTAATTGGCGTAGTCGCGGAAGTACAGTTGCTCCAGCTCGACCATCAGGCGACGCAAGTCCATGTCGCTGATGCCCGCGCCTTCGCCCAGCACCCAGTTGTCGCGCAGGATGTCGGTCACCAGCGACGCGCCTTGGACCGAGAAATACTGCTGATAACCGGTCTGGGTGTAGAAGCCCGGAATCACGTATTCAGTGCCGATGAACAGCGAGCCCTGCGGCCCGAGGTGCTGGCTGAAACGGTAGTCCGGCAGGTTGCGCGCCTGCTCGCGGAGCATGCGGTAAACCACGGTCGCCAGCGATTCGCTGCGCAGCACCTGACGCGCCTGAGTCACCAGCTGCTCGTTGAGCGGATAGATAAACGGCTGCTGCAACAGACGCTCAAGGTGCGTGTTCAGACCGTTCTGCACTGCGGTGTTGCCGGTGTAGCGCTGCGACCAGTCAGCCGCGATCCAGTCCTTGAGCCATGCCGCGTCACGACGATCCTTCATGTTCAGCATCAGGTACGCGCGCAAGCTGTTGATCAGCTTTTCGCGGTCCTTCATGTTGGCGCGGATCTGGCCTTCAAGCATCGTCGCGACGCGTGGCAGCAGTTGCTTTTCAAGCTCGCGCTCGTAAGCCTCCTTGACCACCGGATTGACGTCCTGGCCCTGATACAGCCCCATCCGTTCGTGGTACGCCGCGTCGCCTTTTTTCGGGAACACCTGGGTGGCAGCGTAGCTGGTGTCGAGGGTTTTCAGTGCGCCCATGGCGTCATCGCGCGGCGACAGTGCCGTACGCTGCTGAGTCCAGTTCTGCGCCAGATTGCGCAGGTTTTCCAGGCGCTCGTAGTTGGCCGAGAAACCACCGGCCCAGAGCATGCCGAACAGCACCAGCGCACCCAGTGCGCCGACGTACAACGCACGCTGGCCCCAGTGGATGCGGCTGCGTTCGCGCTTGTCCAGACCGGCCAGATCGGCCTCGGGGAAAATCACCCGGCTAAGCAAGTGATGGATGAAACGCGAACGACCGCTGCGCAGGGTCGGCAACACGCCGGCGCTCATGCCCAGACTCGCGCCGATGCCGGCGGTGGTCGAATCCATTTCCTGAGTCAGGTGCGGTGCGCTGGTCAGGTAGAAACCACGCAGTTGCGTCGCACGCTGGTAGCGGTTGCCGGTGAACGCCATGTCGACCAGCAGGCACAGACGCTCGCCGATCTGGCCCATCTGGTGCGGGAAGTCGAGGATGCGGCCACGGCGCTGGGTGTCGCGCTCGGAGTGCATGCGCATGATCACCTGGCTGTTGAGGCGACGCAGCAGCTCTTCGAACTCGTTGCGCAGTACCGTCACGTCGGTGCCGACCTGATCCTTGCGGAAACTGGTACCCAGCACCTGATCGCTTTCTTCGCGGGTCAGTTGATCGAAGAACTCGTCGAAGCCCAGCAGCTTGTCGGCCTTGCTCAGCACCAGATACACCGGCACATCGACGTGCAGCTTCTGATAGACGTCTTGCAGACGCGCACGCACCTGACGGGCCAGGGTTTCGATGTCCTGTTCGCTGCCACCGGTCAGGGTTTCCACCGGAATGGTCACCAGCACGCCGTTCAGCGGACGACCGCGACGACGCTTGCGCAGCAGCTCCAGCAGGGTGGTCCAGGCGCTGCCGTCGACTTCCGCATCCGGCTGGGTCAGGTAGCGGCCGGCGGTGTCGATCAGTACACCGTGATCGGCGAAGTACCAGTCGCAATGACGGGTGCCGTGGGTGTCACGGGTCAGCTTGCGGTCAATCTTGTTGATCGGGAATTCCAGCCCGGAGAAGTCCAGCAGGCTGGTCTTGCCGCTGGCCTGCGGGCCGATCAGCAAGTACCACGGCAAGTCATTGCGCCAGCGCTCGCTGCGGCCGCGATACAGGCTCGAAGTCTTGAGGGTTTTCAGGGCGTCCTTGAAACGCTCCTTCAACTCTTTCTGCTCTTCGTCGATCAACTCTTCGCGGCGGATACGGTCCTGGCCGTCTTCGGTTTCTTCGACGGCTTTCTTGCGGATCCCGGCGCGCCAGCTGACGAAGACCATGGTCAGGCCCCAGATCAGGAACAGCACGCTGATGGTCAGCAGACGCGAGGTCGCGCTTTCCCAGAACTTGTAGTCATCCACTGCCAACAACGGGCCGACGAACCACACCAGCAGCGCCACGAACAGCACCAGCAGCAAGGTCCAGACCCAGGTCTGGCGCAGGAAGGCGCCGACTTTCTTGAAAAACTTTTTCATCACACGTCCCTGTTTACGGCTGCGACTGCGGCTGAACCGCGGCCGGATCAAGCGGCTGATAAGGTTGCAGAACGGTGTCGCGCTGCTCGCCCAAGACCCAGGCGAAGCCCGAATACATCATCACCAGACAGACGAAGGTGAACAGCACCACCATCCACGCCGGCACGATGCGCACCAGATTGCGGCGCTGATCGTTGAGGCCTTCCCACTGCGGCGACAATTCACGCGGCACATCGCCACGCAACTGACGGATCTGCCGGTACAGGGCGTCGCGGATGCCTTCGAGTTCCAGCATGCCGCGCGCCTGCACGCGGTACTTGCCCTCGAAACCGAGGGACAGGCACAGGTACATCAGCTCCAGCATCGGCAGGTGCTTGACCGGGTTTTTCGACAGCCGATCGAGCAGCTGGAAGAACTTCTCGCCACCGAAGGTTTCGTTGTGGAAGCTGCTGAGCAGGCTCATCTGCGACCACTCGCTTTCGTTGCCCCACGGCGTGGTCACGACGGCTTCGTCGACCACGGTGCAGAGCACGTAACGGGCGGCCATCACCTGGCTGCTTTCGGCGCCGTTGTGCAGGGCGCGCACTTCGAACAGCTTGAGCCCGGCGGTCAGGCGCTCGTTGAGCGCGTAGAGGTCTTCGCGGGTTTCGCTGTGTTTGAGGCGCACCACTTCCGACAGCAGTTCGGACGACGCGGCCACCAGCGAATTGAGGCTGATGTTGAAGGCCTCCGCCGGGCGCAGGCGCGCGGCGTAGATCATCCGTTCTTCCAGTTGTTCGAAGCGCGGCGGCGCGGCGAAGTCGGTCAGCGGACTCGCCGCCGGGCCATGGCCCTGACGGTCGAGCAGGACGGTTTTGTCGTCCTGGTTGTGTTCCATGTCCTTGATCATGTCGGTCAGTTCCTGATGGCCCAGAATTTCAGTTCAAGCTCGGCGAATTCGCCGGACACATGGAACGCGAAGCCGCCGGAGCGCTCGAGTTGTGCCAGGTCTTCGGAACTGAGTTCGAGGATGAAATAGGTTTTGTTGGAGTGGAACGCGATCTGCCGCGGGGCCACCGGCAACGGTTTGACCTTGATCCCCGGCAGGTGCAGGTTGACCAGTTGGCGGATGCGCTCCACCGGGCCGACCTTGAGGTGCGCAGGCAAGCGATTGCGCAGTTCTTCGGAGTCGCAGTTGGCACTGGCTGCCAGCACGAACGACGCCGAGCCCAGCAGTTTGTGGTCGTGCAGCGGCGATACGATGATCCCGTACTGACGCGCTTGCAGGATCAGTTCGATGGCGTGCTGTTCCAGCACCATCGACAGCACCTGACGGATCGACTCCATCAGTTTGCGGAAGCTCGCGCCCTGGTCGGCGTGGGAGTAGCGGCTGTCCAGACGCGGGCGTTTGCTGTCGCTGGAGAACGTCGCCAGATCGCCGAGCATGGTCAGCAGCGTACGGTACAACTCTTCCGGGTGAACCTGCTCCAGGCCCAGGTAGTGGCGCAGCAGCAGTTCGGTGCGGTTGATCAGTTGCAGCATCATGAAGTCGCCGATTTCCGCGCCGCCGACCTTGCCGTTCGAACGAATACGCTCGGCAATGGTGTCGCCCCGGTGGCCGAGCATGCTGATCACTTCTTTCAGGCACGACAGCAGGTAGCTGGAGGCGTGGGCCTGAATGTAGGTCGGCACGAAATCCGGATCGAGGCTGATCACGCCGTCCGGCGTGGTGTCGAGCACATCGCAGATCTTCAGCTTCACGTAAGCCTGGTCACTCTGCTGCTCGCCGAGCAACAGCTTGAAGTCCGGGCGGCCGCAACTGACCTGACTGGCGGAATCATCACCGGCGTTGGAGTCGGCGACTTCGGCGTCATATGCGGTGTAGCGCGCCAGCACATCGGACTGCTCCGGGCGCCGGGCCTCGATGTGGTTACCGGTGACCAGCGGCAGCGCCAGGTAGATCGGCATGTTGCCGGTGTTCGGCGGTACGTCCAGCGCCAGCGGCTCGGTGTTGCCACCGAGTTCGAACAGGCTGCCGTCCGGCAGGATCCCCGAGGCTTCACTGATCACCAGTTTGCCCATGTTGAGGAACTGCAGGTCGATCTCGAGATTCAGGAAACCCCAGGTGTAGCCGCCCAGCAACTGGGTGCGGGTCTTCATCTGGTGATCGTAGTAGCGGTCGTTGTGCTGGAAGTGCTGCGGACGCAGCAGCATGCCTTCCTGCCAGATGACTTTATGGGTATTCATGATCAGTCATCCGCCTTGGCGAGCACTTCGTTGGTCTTGCGGATACCGGCCTGATCCAGGGTCAGATCGGCTTCGGTGACTTCCAGCGGCGTGATCGGAAAGGTGTGGCGCCACTTGGTTTCCGGCAGGTCGCGGTACGCGGCGAGGATGCCGATGAAGCGGCTGCCCTCCTCCACGCTGAGTTTCAGCTCCACGGTTTCACCCGGGCGCAGTTCGAGTTCTTCGCTGGCCACCAGATCCGGGTTGAGGGATTCCTTGGCGCGCTCGTAGAGGCTGAAGAAATCGGCGTTCTCGAACGTCACCGGGTGCTTGAGTTCGAACAGGCGCACCACGATCGGCGACGGACGACCGTTGAGGTCCGGGTTCAATTGATCGCTGCCGGTCAGCTTCAGGTTGATCTTGGTCACTTTCGAATACGGCGACAGCGACGAGCAACCGGCAAGCAGCACCAACAGGGTGAGCGCGGTCAGCGTCTTGAAAAAAGCGGTCGAGCGGCGAGACATGCGCATCATCCTTGGTGGTCGGTGTGGAGGGTGGAGATCAGGCGGATCTGTTCTTCGTAGGCCTGGGCGAAGTCGCGGGCCAGCAGGCGCTCGCTCCAGTCGTCGTCCTGACGCAGCGCATGGTGGTAACGGTTGAACGCTCTCCAGCGCCCGCCAGCGGTGGCGAGCAACGGCTTGTTGTCGCGCTCGAAACGCAGGGTCAGTTGCTCCGGCGAGAAGTGTTCCAGAGTGCCGCGTACCGCCGCGCGGCTGGCGGTCAGCAGCGCCACCTGATGCGCCTGCAAGTCGCGGAACGCCCGGGAGATCGCCTGCTCGGCCGGCAAGTGGCCCGGCTTGTGCGGCTGCAACAGGATGTCCAGCGCTTCGCTCGGATCGACGGCGAATTTCAGCGGATTCTTGTTGGTGCCTTGCACGGTGGTCTGGGCCAGACGCAGTTCGTTCTTCAGCTCGGAACGAGTGCGCAGGCTCTGTTGCAGACCGCCGATGCTCTGGCGCAGCAGACGTGCGGCGTTCAGCGCGAGGGCTTCACGCTCGTCGTGGCTGAGGTTCTTCACGTTCACGCCGAGGGCCGCGCCGAATTTGTCCCAGAAGGTTTCGCTCTGGCGCTCGACCGCTTTCGGTGCCGGTGCAGGCTCAGGCTTGGGCTCGACGATCAGCTCCGGCACCATCAGGCTTTCCATGTCGATACGCGCGTAGTCGGCGCGCTGACGGGAGTCTTCAGGGTCGGTCACCGGTGCGAGCATTTCCTCGAATTCCGAGTACACGCGCTCTTGCTGCTCCAGCGACTTCAGCGGATCGAGATCGAGGAACGCGTCGTCCGGAATGATGCTGCCGGCGGCACGCGGCAGGCCGACTTCACCGTCGAACGTCGCCGGGTCGCGCACCAGTCGTGCGCGAATCTCGAAGTCGCCCAGCACGTAGGTGCTGCCGTGCTCGATGCGCACCGGTTCGCCCTTGTGCAGGCGTGCGCCGCTGTCGCCGTCCTGCACACCGTTGCTGCTGGTGTCGGTCAGGAAGAACGAACCCTCGCGATAGCTGACGATGGCGTGGTGGTTGGACAAGTGCCGCTTGCGGTCAGGGATGATCCAGTCGCAGTCCTCGCCCCGCCCGATCACGCCGCCGGCCTGTTTGAAGGTCCGCTGGCACAGCTCGGTGGGCACGAACTGCTTGGTGTTCAGCATTTCGAAAACCAATTCCATGTTTGATGCTCCTTGCGGTCACTTGCCGCGATTGACCGCCTGCGGATCACCCAGCGGGCGGTAATCGTTATCGTTGAATTTGTAATTGCCGCTGCAGCCGCCGAGGCCGCATAGAACGACGAGGGTCAGCAGGACAGCGTGCCAGTGACGAACAGACATCAGAGGGTCTCCAGGTGTAGACAAAGCACAAAGCGCCGACCCTTGCGGGCGGCGCTGAAATAGGTGTTCGAGGTGAATCCGACGGACTTTCGCCTACCCATCGAAATCACCCAGATTGATGTTCAAGCGGCCGAGCCGGTACAGCAGCGTGCGTCGCGGCAAGCCCAGTTCACGGGCGGCGAGCGTCTGGTTGCCGTCGTTCTTGCGCAGGCAATCGAGCAGCAGATTGCGTTCGACCGCTTCCAGTCGTTCGCGCAGATTGAGGCCGCAGTGGTCTTCCGGCACCGGCGCCGATTCCAGGCGCAGCGAGAAATGCTCCGCCAGCAATTCGCCGCCCTCGCACAACAGCACCGCCCGCTCGACCAGGCCTTTGAGTTCACGCACGTTGCCGGGGAAGGTGTAACCGGAAAGGTGTTCCAGCGCTGCGTCCGACCAGCGCACCGGGTCACGTTGCAGGAAGGTGCAGGCCTTGTCGGCGAAGTGCTTGGCCAGGTCGAGGATGTCGCCTTCACGCTGACGCAGGGCCGGCAACTCGATCGGAAATTGCGCGAGACGGTAGTACAGGTCTTCGCGGAATTTGCCTTCGCTGACCAACACCGACAAATCGCGGTGCGTCGCAGCGATGATGCGCACGTCGATCTTGTGGGTGTCGTTGGAACCCAGCGGACGGATCTCGCCTTCCTGCAATACACGCAGCAATTTGGCTTGCAGCGACAGCGGCATGTCGCCGATTTCATCGAGCAACAGAGTGCCGCCGTTGGCCGCGTCGAACAGCCCGGCGCGGTCGCGATCGGCGCCGGTGAACGCACCTTTGCGATAGCCGAACAGCTCACTTTCCAGCAGGTTTTCCGGGAACGCCGCGCAGTTCTGCACGATGAACGCTTGCGACCGACGCGGGCCGCAATCGTGGATCGCCCGCGCGACCACTTCCTTGCCGGTGCCGGTCTCGCCACGCAACAGCACGGTGTACGGGCTGTGCAGGACTTTGCTGATCAGCGAGTAGGTCTGGCGCATCGCCGCGCTCTTGCCGATCAAGCCGTAGCCGCTGGCACTCGGCAGATTGCGCACGACCGGTGCGGCCGCATCCACTGGCTGGCGCAGACGCTGCAGCAAGTGCAGTTGACCAAGCACGAACGAGCCGAGCTGGCCGAGGGAATCGGCGAAGCCTTGCAGGTCGATGTGGCGACGACTGGCGCACAGCAACAGGCCTTCGACGGCCTTCTGCTGATTGACCAGCGGCACGCACAACAGCGACTGCCACGGCGTGGACGACGCCGGCAGAAAACTGGTTTCGTGCAGGCTGCCGCCCAGGTCGTCGAAGCTCACCACGCGGTTCTGGCACAGGGCGAACTGCAACAGTTGCTCGCCGTTGTAGTCCGCCGGCAGACTCGCCGCGCTGCGCGGTTGCAGCACGCCGTCCAGGCATTCGGCATTCATCCCCAGCGACGTGTGCGTAGCGTCCAGCAAGTACAGCTGCGTCAGTTCGCAACCGCTCAGCCCGGCCAGACCGCGCACGAAGTCACCCAGCAGCGCAGCACCGTCCGCCGCGCGCGACAGGCTGGCGAACTGCGCCACCAAGGCTTCGGCATAGAGCAGTGGCTGCGGCACTTGAGTGAACATCACACTCACCTCAGGCGAACTCGCAGGTCACGCTGGCTTCACCGTCGAGCGTCGCATGCACGCGCTTGAGGCTTTCACCGGTGGCCATGGCGTCGAGCAAGCGGTCGGCCACCAGCGGCAGCACGTGCTGGTCGAGCAAGTGGTCGATCAGGCGTGCACCGCTTTCGCTTTGGGTGCAGCGCTCGGACAGGTGATCGACGAGGTTCTGGCACCAGGTGAAATCCAGCTGGCGACGGTTCAGACGCTCGCCCAAGCGACCGAGCTTGATCTCGATCAGCTCGCGCAGCACCGGGCCGCCGACCGGGTAGTACGGCACCACTTTCATCCGCGCCAGCAGCGCCGGTTTGAAGTGTTTGCTGAGCACCGGGCGAATGGTTTCTTCCAGCACTTCGGCAGTCGGACGCGCGCCGTCTTCGCAGAGGTCGCTGATCTTGTCGCTGCCCAGGTTCGAGGTCATCAGGATCAACGTATTACGGAAGTCGATCTCGCGCCCTTCGCCGTCGTTGGCCACGCCTTTGTCGAAGATTTGGTAGAACAGGTTGAGCACGTCCGGGTCGGCCTTCTCGACTTCATCGAGCAGCACCACCGAGTACGGCTTCTGGCGCACGGCCTCGGTGAGCATGCCGCCCTCGCCGTAACCGACGTAACCTGGCGGTGCACCGATCAGGCGGGAAACGGTGTGCTTCTCCTGGAACTCGGACATGTTGATGGTGGTGATGAAACGGTCGCCGCCGTACAGCAGGTCGGCAAGTGCCAGTGCGGTTTCGGTCTTGCCGACGCCGCTCGGGCCGACCAGCAGGAACACGCCGACCGGTGCGTCAGGCTTGTTCAGGCCGGCAGCGGTGGCGCGCATCGAGCGATCCAGGGCGTGCACGGCTTGTTCCTGACCCCGGATGCGGGTGCGCAGGTCGGTGGCGAAGCTGGCGACCTTGGCGTTGTGCTCGCGGGCCAGTTGCGCCAGCGGCACGCCGGTCCAGGCGCTGATCACTTCGGCCACCAGACGCGGGCAGACTTCGAAGCTGACCAGACGCTCCTTGACCTGAGCGGCGGTCAGGGCGCTGTGGGTTTCGTTGAGTTGCGCTTCCAGCGCTTCGACGCTAAGAGCTTCGTCAACTTCGGCGGCGTGGGTTTCGATCACGGTGCCTTCGGCGTCTTCTTCAACGGTCACCACCGGCTCGACCGCAGCGGCTTCACGGGCCTTGGCCAGTTGCTGGCGCAGTTCCAGCAGGCGCTCGGCCAGTTGTTTTTGCTCGGTCCACTGGGTTTCCAGTGCGACCATTTCGGCTTCGGCTTCGTCCAGGCGCGCTTCCAGTGCCTCCAGCGCTTCGTGGTCGATCAGCAGACCGGCTTCGGCATCGCGGCGCAGGGCCTGACGCTGACGACCGCCTTCAGCCAGTTCGCCACGCAGGCGTTCCAGGCTTTCCGGGGCAGCAGCGAGGCTGATGCGCACGCGGGCGCACGCGGTGTCGAGAACGTCGACGGCTTTGTCCGGCAGCTGGCGACCGGCCAGATAGCGGGCGGACAACTCAGCGGCGGACACCACCGCGTCATCGCGCAGATAGATGCCATGACTTTTCTCGTAGACCTGAGCCAGGCCACGCAGGATGGTGACGGCTTCGCTCACGGTCGGTTCGTGCAGTTGAACCGGCTGGAAACGACGGGCCAGCGCCGGGTCTTTCTCGAAGTATTTCTTGTACTCGGCCCAGGTGGTCGCGGCGATGGTGCGCAGTTCGCCGCGCGCCAGTGCCGGCTTCAGCAGGTTGGCCGCATCGGAACCGCCGGCATTGCCGCCCGCGCCGATCAGGGTGTGGGCTTCGTCGATGAACAGGATGATCGGCTTCGGCGAGGCTTTGACCTCGTCGATCACGCCTTTCAGACGACGCTCGAATTCACCTTTGACGCTGGCACCGGCCTGCAACAGGCCCATGTCCAGCGACAGCAGCTCGACACCCTTGAGCACTTGCGGCACTTCACCGGCAGCGATGCGCGAGGCCAGGCCTTCGACGATGGCGGTTTTACCGACACCGGCCTCACCGACCACGATCGGGTTGTTCTTGCGGCGACGGGCAAGGATGTCGACCATCTGGCGGATCGCGCCATCGCGGCACAGCACCGGGTCGAGTTTGCCGTCGCGGGCCTGTTGGGTCAGGTTATGGGTGAAGCGCTCCAGCAGCGATTCGCCCTGGGCGGCCGGCTTACCGTTGGCCGCTGCCTGAGGCTGTTGCGACAGGGCAAATTCCTTCAGGCGATCAATGTTCAGTTTGGCCAGCAACGGCTGGTAGCGGCTGCCGGCGTAGCGCATCGGGTTGCGCAGCAGCGCGAGGATCAGCGCCGCGTCTTCGACCGAGGTCTGGCCCAGCTCAAGGTTGGCCACCAGCAGCGCGTCTTGCAGCCACTGCACCAGTTCCGGAGCGAACACCGGGTTGCGCGAAGCGCTGTGCTCGACCCGCGATTGCAGGGCGGCGCTCAGTTCGCCGGCATCAACGTCGGCATCCTGCAGTGCCCGCGAGAGCAAACCGTTCGGGCGCTCCAGCAGGCCGAGCAGCAAGTCTTCGACCAGAATCTTGCTGCCGCCACGGGCCACGCAGCGCTCGGCCGAACGCTCCAGATCGCGACGGGTTTCGGCGTCCAGCGCCTGGATGAGTTGTTGCAGGTCTACGTTGATCATGGCTCACGTCCTT
The DNA here is from genome assembly GCF_001594225.2 of Pseudomonas glycinae. GTDB lineage: Bacteria > Pseudomonadota > Gammaproteobacteria > Pseudomonadales > Pseudomonadaceae > Aquipseudomonas > Aquipseudomonas glycinae. The sequence goes on along the minus strand of NZ_CP014205.2, from coordinate 4,844,733 downwards.
AATGAATTTTGCTGCCCAGGGTCACCACGCCGTCTGCTTTCTCGCAGCCCAGCCAACTGGTCCAACCCAGGCGACAGTCGTTCTTCTCGCCAATGCGCAGTTCGCGGATTTCTTCCGGGCGCAGCACCAGGCGAATGTCGTAATCGAGCGGGTCACGCAAGGTGAACCGCACCAGCGCGCAAAGCGGCTGGTAACCGAAACCGATGGGCAGGAATTCGTGGAATCGCTCCCAGTCGAGTTCGGTGATGTGAATGCGGAACTTGCCGCTGCGATCGCGCACGCGTTCGCCCAGCACCAGGTCTTCACCCAGCACACTGTTGGCGAAGCCGAGGCGGTTGCGCTGTTCTTCGAGGATTTCCACGCGGCGCTCGATGCACTGCTCGATGACCAGGTCTTCGTGCTTGAAGTAGTAACGCAGCACCGCTTCGATCAGCGCCGCCGAGTGCGCCCGCAGGCTCAGCAGGCCGAGGTACGGCAGCAGGCGCTTCCAGTTCAGTTCCTTGGCCTTGCGGATCTCGTCGCCACCGAGGCCGATCAGGGCGAACAGCTGCGACGAAAACGGGTCGACCGCGCCGCTCTGGAAGCTCGCGCGATAGCGGTACTTGCGCCAGATCGGCAGCATCAGCCGTTGCAGGCGATGGTGGAACAGGTCGAGGAAGTTGCGCGTCGGGTTGCCGTCTTCGCTGTCGCCCAGGGCTTGCTCGCCGTAGAACGCCGGCAGCGGCGAACCGGAACCGACCAGACCGATCAGGTTGAACCGCAGGCGCGCGCGCATCTGCCCGTGCTCTTCAAAAAACTCCACGCGATCGACGTCGCTGCGCGGAAATCCGAGGCTCGGGTTGGCCTGGAATTCCAGCTGGTCGTACAAATCGTCTTCGCTCAGGTACGGGTGCGCATCGCGCAGCCGGTCGATCACCAGCAGCACGGCCTGAAACAGCGAGTACTCGCGTATTACCTTCGTCAGCCCGCTTAAAGCAGGGGCTGCAGGCCCATACGTGGTGTCCATTGGTACACCTCTCCCTGTGTGCTTTTTACCCGCAGCTCATGGAATGAATTGAGACTGGCGTAAAGCGCGAAAAACTCGTTGAGAACCGAGGCGAAGACGAACAGGTCGCCTTCGCCGATATACCCTTCCGGGTCGATGGTCAGTTCGGTGCGCAGACCGCGCACCGGCAAACCACGGTGCAAGCGGTCCACGTGGTGATGCTTGATGTGCTTGAGACCGCCGAGCAGGCGTTTGCTGACCTTCTCCGCGTGCTGGTCGTAGTAGCGCGGCAGGTCGTAGGTTTCGAGAATCACCTTCAGTGCATTGACGTCGGCCAGCGACAGATAGTTAAGCGACATGTTGCTGATCAGCTTCCACAGGAAGTCACGGTTCAGCGGCGGCGCAAAACTCGAAGTGGCCGGGGTGATGTTGCGGAAACTCAGGAACTCCGGGGTCTCTTCGCAGGCCATGCAGATCTGCCCGAGCTTGAGTTTGCGCGGCAGGTTCTGGTTGGTGCAGACCAGCTCGATCGACAGGGTTTCATGGGCTTCGGTGTGGCGGATGCCGAAGCTCAGGTAGGTGTCGAGGCCGTCGTGCAGCAGCGACGAACGCTGACGGATGCTGTAATGCGGACGGCTGTTGGGCACGTCGAAACTAGGGTCGTGCTCGAAGGATTCGAACGGCACGTACTCCTGATAACCGAGCCCACCGGGCTTCCAGCCGGTCACGGTTTCCACCGAGAACACGCCGCAGTTTTCCAGATCGTATTCAGCCGGCAGCAGCAGGTATTCGTCCTGTTTGCCGTCGAGGCGGATCGGCAGTGCGTCGTGCTTGAACAGATTGACGATCGGCGTGCAGAACAGCTTCACGTTATCCAGGGTCGGACGCATGCGCATGATGCCGCTCTTGCGGATGTCGAAGCGCAATTCCAGGCCGCGCATCTGCTTGAGGGTGTCTTCCGGCAGCGCCTTGAGGATGTCGAGGCCGTGGACATCGACGAACAGGAACTTGTCCTGGAAGGCGAAGTATTCCTGCAGATAGCGATAGCCGCGGAAAGTGTTCAGCGGATACGGGATCAACGCTTCTTCTTCGGCAAAGCCCACCGGTTTGACCCGGTCGCCCGGAATCTTGAACGCCATCGGCTTGCCGCTCACGCCATCGATCGGCTTGCCGGCGCCGTCGAGCGGGATAAGTTCGATGCCGTCGAGGTTGCGCAGCAGGCTCAGGTAGAGCATCTGGCTGATGTAGCGCTCGCCGGCAAAGTGCAGGCGCAGCTTGCTCAGCTCAAGCTCGCCGAGGTGGCCGTCGGCACTCATCTCCAGGCGCAGGCTGAGCAGCGAACCGTCGCCCTTCACCGAGTAGTTCAGCGCGGCCAGATCCAGCGCCATGACTTCGGTCGGGTAGCAGGTGCGAAAGCGGCAACGCACGTCTTCGATCGGCACGCTCTCGATCGGCGTATCACGCTCGACCTTCAGCGCCGGCCCGGAACGCTTGAGCGGATCGAACTGCAGAATGCTGAACGCCGGCAGCGGGCGCATGTAGTTCGGCCACAACAACTGCATCAGGGAATGGCTGAGCTCCGGCAACTCGTCATCGAGCTTCTGGCGCAGCCGCCCGGTCAGAAACGCAAAGCCTTCCAGCAACCGCTCCACATCCGGATCCCGCCCGGCCTGCCCCAGGAACGGCGCCAACGCCGGACTACGCTCGGCAAAACGGCGGCCCAGTTGGCGCAGTGCGGTGAGTTCGCTTTGGTAGTAGTGGTTAAAGGACACGGGTTACCTGCCTGGTAGTGGAACTCATTAAAAAACAGCAGAACGACTCACGCGGGCTACATCGGCGATGACACCCTACAGTCATGTTTCAACTTTTATTTTCGAAAAAAAAGGCGATCAATTAATTGACCAGCGAATATCGCCGCAAAAGTCAGAATGCCACCCATTAATGTGTATGCCATCGCACGGACGGGATAGTGTGGCAAAAAATAATACAAAATAAGCGACAGCATGAATGCAACAAAAACGAGTTTGAGTTTAAGCTTTGAAATAAAAAAAGTTATAGCATTCATCAACACAAAATACTGAACCATTAGATCCGGCGTCATGCCGATACCGACGCCTCTAGATGTCAGCCCACCATACATATCTATATATACATCGACGCAATAATTATGCAAAGGAATGTAAATTACGCACACTATTAAATGCGGCACAAGACCGATCCAGCGACTCACACTCATTTATTCCATGTCCCGTACTGATCCATATCGCCTTGCGAGATAGAATTTACCAACTTAGCATTAGAAACGGGAACGTAAGGCGCCTCAGTAAGTTCAATTACGTGAGGAATACCTTTATCGTATACCGTGTCTTTTTTTACCACTAACTTACAGTTTTCTTTCGCCCACAAAATCCCTCGCAATATGATGAAGTTGTCGTAAACGTCTTTCGGACCTTTCTCTGCGCCAGTATAGGCCTTACCGTCGCCCCACTTCACGCCCGTTTCGCCAGCCATCTTTATCGCGAGATCTACCTGCTTTGTTTCTCGTAGATATTTTCTATAGGTATTAACCGCAAAAGGCACTTGGCCGATTCCATCAGCCCAATAGGGTTTATCCTCCATGAACACCATCAGGAATTCGTCACCGCCAGCGCTCTGGAATTTCCAGTCACCTGGCAGTCCGGAGTGGAAGGTAAAAGAAAAACGGTCAACAACCGCAAAGTCAATCAGCTCCTGCCAAGTAACATGCTTATATGCGGTATTTGAATCCGTTCCAGCCTGCATTGTTTCAGGATTAAGCCAGATAAGTTCTCTGTAATATCTGGCCAACGGTTCAAACCATTGACCTTTTTCTGCGTATAGCTTTTCTGCGGTGATAATTCTGAATGCAGAGTCATCCTTACCTGGTTTCAAGGCGAAGAGAGGAACGCCGTTTTTCCTGGTAATAATCCACGCCGACGGAAGGTCAACTTTCTTTGGTTTTGTATCTTTGCTTTCAGTTGTTTCAGCAAGAACCTTAAGCGTCGTCACTTCATCCTGCGTCACAAACGTGTAAGCGACACCATCGATGTTGATTATGGTCTCCATGCTTATTAGTCCGCCGAAATATATATAGTTACAGGCTCTGCTGTTTTGCCAGTTGAAAAACCACCTGACATACCTGTAGACGTTGAGCCTGTTTTCTCAATCCCGCTATCAGAACGCATGGTGTAGTTTAAATTTTCAACCGTCCTGCCATCTGCAGTTTTGAATTCAAAGACACGATTGAATATTCCAGGAATGATGACCGGCTCCGGCGGCACAAACGGCGCCGGCGAATGTGAATTCCCGATAATCACCGTCCCGGAACCGGCGGTGACTTTGTTACCGTGGGAGCCTACGGAATCAACAGTGACAGCAGACTTGCTGTTGATTTTCACCGTCGTGGCCAAACCGCCGACCATCGCACCACCACACGCGGAGGCATCGCCTTCGCGGGCCGCCGGGAGGCCGTCGAAGAACACGTCGCCGGAACCGGCGGCGATCGGATTGGTGCCGTGGCCGGGGAGCGGGCAAGCGGTGGGGTCGGATACGCGTGCTGCAGGTTTGCCAGACATCGGGGTTCTCCTTAGTTGACCTTCACTTGACCGCTGCCATCCAGGCGCGCGGCGAAACTGACCTGACGCTTGAAACCCTCGACTTCCAGCAGGCCTTCGATGCTGAAGGCCAGGCGTAGCTGGTCGTGGTCTCGCGGCAGGGAAATGACACGCACGTTGCTCAGGCGCGGTTCGTAGGCTTCGATGAAGCTTTCGATGGCCAGGCGGGCCTGACTCAGGGAGTCGTGCAGGCTCAGGCGCATGTCATTGAGATCGGGCAACCCGTAGTCGGACAGCGTTTGCACGCTGCCGGCCCGGGTGCTGAGCATTTTGGCCAGATGGGCAGCCACCGACGCCATGGCCGAAGCCTCGAGGCTCTTGCCCTTGCGCTGTTCCGCGTCGCCGTTGAGGCGCTCGAAAAGGCTGCCGTATCCGTCCATGAGTCGCTCTTACTCTTTGTCCAGCTTGCCAACCAGCGACAGGGTGAAATCGGCCCCCATGTACTTGAAGTGCGGACGCACGTTCAGGCTGACGCGGTACCAGCCCGGCTCGCCTTCAACGTCGCTGACGATCACTTGCGCAGCGCGCAGCGGACGACGGCCACGCACTTCGGCGCTCGGGTTTTCCTGGTCGGCCACGTACTGGCGGATCCACTTGTTCAGTTCCAGCTCGAGGTCGGTCCGCTCTTTCCACGAACCGAGTTGCTCGCGCTGCAGCACTTTCAGGTAGTGAGCCAGGCGGTTGACGATCATCATGTACGGCAGTTGGGTGCCGAGCTTGTAGTTCAGCTCTGCGGCCTTGCCTTCTGCGCTGATGCCGAAGAACTTCGGCTTCTGCACCGAGCTCGCGGAGAAGAACGCCGCGTTGTCGGAGCCTTTACGCATGGTCAGGGAGATGAAGCCTTCCTCGGCCAGTTCGTATTCACGACGGTCGGAAACCAGAACCTCGGTAGGAATCTTGGTTTCGATTTCGCCCATGCTTTCGAAGTGGTGCAGAGGCAGGTCTTCAACCGCGCCACCGCTCTGTGGGCCGATGATGTTCGGGCACCAGCGGAATTTGGCGAAGCTGTCGGTCAGCTTGGTGCCGAACGCGTAAGCGGTGTTGCCCCACAGGTAGTGCTCGTGGCTGTTGGCAACGTTTTCCTTGTACACGAACGATTTGACCGGGTTCTCTTCCGGGTCGTACGGGTTACGCAGCAGGAAACGCGGCACGGTCAGGCCAACGTAGCGGGAGTCTTCGGAGGTACGGAAGCTCTGCCATTTGGCGAATTGCGGGCCTTCGAAGTGATCTTTCAGATCCTTCAGGTCCGGCAGACCGGTGAAGCTTTCCAGGCCGAAGAATTTCGGGCCGGCGGCGGCGATGAACGGCGCGTGGGACATGCAGGCTACGCTGGACACGTACTGCATCAGCTTCACGTCCGGCGAGCTTGGGGACATGTAGTAGTTGGCAATGATCGCGCCAACCGGCTGACCACCGAACTGGCCGTATTCAGCGGTGTAGATGTGCTTGTACAGGCCCGACTGCATGACTTCCGGCGAGTCTTCGAAATCGTCAAGCAGGTCTTCTTTGGAGACGTTGAGGATTTCGATCTTGATGTTTTCGCGGAAGTTGGTGCGGTCGACCAGCAGTTGCAGGCCACGCCACGACGATTCCAGGGCCTGGAAGTCCGGGTGGTGCAGGATTTCGTCCATCTGACGGCTGAGCTTGGCATCGATCTCGGCGATCATGCGGTCAACCATGGCTTTCTTGACCGGCTCACCGTTGTTCTGCGGCTTGAGCAGCTCTTCGATGAACGCCGACACACCGCGCTTGGCGATGTCGTAGGCTTCGTCGTCCGGCGTCAGGCGGGTTTCGGCGATGATGCTGTCGAGAATGCTGTACTCGCCGTTTTCTGCGGCGTTCTGTTGTGCTGCGCTAGTGCTCATTGTGTTGGCTTCCTTGGCTGCTGGAGTCTCAAGCGTCCGGAGCTGCGGCGTTCAGGCCCAGCTCACCGAGTACGCGACCGCGGGATTCATCGTCGGCGAGCACGCCTTCGATGGCTTTACGGAACGCAGGTGCGTTACCCAGCGGGCCTTTGAGGGCCACCAGCGCGTCGCGCAGTTCCATCAGTTTTTTCAGCTCAGGCACTTGCTCGACCAGGCTGGCCGGGTTGAAGTCCTTCATGGAGTTGACGCGCAGTTGCACAGCCAGCTCGTCGGCCTCGCCATCTTCCTGCAGACGGTTCGGCACGCTCAGCGTCAGACCCAGCTCTTGCTTGGCCAGCACTTCGTCGAAGGTCATCTTGTCGATGCTGATCGGCTTGCGATCCTCGATCTTGCGATCGTCCTTGCGGTGGGTGTAGTCACCGATTGCCAGCAGCTTCAGCGGCAGTTCAATCTCTTCCTGAGCACCGCCGGTGGCGGGTTTGAAGGTGACGTTGATGCGTTCCTTGGGGGCTACCGAGCCTTCTTTGGCCATGGCTTTTCTCCTTGCGGTTGTGGCCCTGGGGCCTATTCGAGTACCACTTCGAGGTCGAGGTGGCACAGCCTGCGATAAATCTCTTCCTTGCGTTCACGTACGGCATGGTTCTGCGGTAACAACTCGCAGCAACTGTGCAGCAGGTGCAGCACTTCCAATGCAAGATCGGGCTCCCAGGCGTGCAGGCCTGAGTCCTGTAATGTCTGATCGAGGGTTTCGAGCTGGTTCTTGGCCAGTTCGTATTTCTTGGCCAGGAAACACAGCCGCGCGAGGGCGAACTGCCAGAAGAAGCGTTCGCGCCCGCCGTGCGCCGATTGCAGGCCCTGCTTGAGGATCTGCACTGCGGGCTTGAGGCCTTCCTTGCGCAGGATCGGCTGGACTTCTTCGAGGGCCTTTTCCCAGGCCGGCTGGGTTTCGGCGTTTTCGGTTTCGACCTTGCGCGGCGCGCTGGCGCTTTGCAGGTGCGGCATGACGTTGGCGGCGATCCACGCCCGGGTGGACGGATCGGCGAACGGCGCGCCGTCATGGAAACGCAGCTCGATGATGCCGGGCAGGCGTTGAATCAAAAGCGCGAAGTGGATTTCCACTTCGCGCATGGCCAGCTCGGCGTTGAGGTTCTGGAGACATTCCCAGACCATCCTCTGGCCATCGAACCAGAACGGTGCCTTCGCCAGGCTCGCCTCCAGTTCCACCAGCAGGTCGGCGTATTTGCCCTGATCGAAGCGGTCCTGATACTGCTTGAGCTTGTCGACCGGCAACCCGCGCAGCACGGTGATCTGCTCGGCGTTGCGCTCGGGCACCGCGTCGATCGTCATCCACAGCAAGGTGCGGTTGAGGCGCAGCGCGCGCAGGTCGGTGGCTTTCTGCTTGAGCCACCAGGCGCACAACGGGCGGGCGCTTTCCTGCTGGGCGCGCAGGGCCTTGTGGGCTTCTTTCTCGTTGTCGATCGGCGCACCGGGTGCCAGCAACTGAGTCGCCGCCTGCTTGACCTGGGCCACCGCCGCGCCCACCACGCCGGGCGCCGGCTGGTTGTCGGCGGCGCGCTGGATCATGGTTTTCAGACGACGGGAGAGCGGCAGCAGCAGCGGCGCATCATCGCCCAGATGCTCGGTGCAGACGGCGTCGAGACCGGACAGATGCTCGGACAACTGCCGGAACATCGGCAGCTGTTCCTTGATCGCGATGTTCTCGGTGATCACCTGCTCAAGACGCGGCACCAGCCAGCCGATGGCGGCGGCCCGGGTGCGGGGTTTGAGCGGGTGAATCTCGGCCCAGTTGTTTTCCGACAAATGGTGCAGAAAACCGAGGCCGGCCAGCAGGCCGGGGAAGGATTCACGCTGGTACAGCGACCAGGTCAGCCAGGCGCCGACACGCAAGTCCTTGGATTGGGTACGCAGGAGGTTTTCGCTGTTTTCGCGAATTTTCAGCCAGTCGATCTGCCCGCTTTCGTGCATCGACGAGGCTTTGGCCAGCTCGCTTTCCAGGGCCTCGAATTCGCTCGAGAAGCGAACGTCTTCGCCCGCAAAATTCTCTTTGGAAACAGAGACTTTAGCGAGTTCGAGGTAATGGGCGGAAAGTTTGCTTGAGTAGGACATCCATGGCCTTTATAAGGATTACGGTCGTGCGCCTATTGGAGTTGCAGCGGCGCGGGACAGTATCGAAGAGCAGTCGGAAGACTCATCCAATTGAGTGTTTGCTCTTTCAAGTGCGCGCATCGTAATCACAATGATGGCCACTAGCAAGCATCTGATTAAACAACAAGACGAACTGTTCATTGGGCTCTGTAGGAGATCGCCCTATATGTGACAGGGGATTCCCTGATGTCCCTTTATATTTCACTTTTAAGCCTATCCCTTCCGAAAGCATTGGGCCAGAGCGGCCGGCGCGCGGCGTCGAGAGCATCTGCACGCTCGTTCCACAAGTAAGCGGAGAAAGCATGACAAACCCCGAAAAAATTTGAAGTAGGACGCTTCCGAAAATACACCACCATTTATTAACAAATGACTGGCGACAACAGACAACATTAAAAGTGCCATCAAATTGATGGCATTTATATGTTTAATAGTCTTGGATCCTTGCCTGCATAAGACTATTACGCAGGATTCCAATCACCCGCCGTCACTTTCCCGCAGCCATTTCCCACAATTTCCACGTTGTTTTACAACCCGGAAAGCTCCGACTTAAACAAGCGATCCTTCTTACATAAATCTGTTTAACGCCTTGTTAGCGTGCCGGCCAATGTTCGCGTGCGCTGACCAGGGAGGGTTTCGACATCACGCCGTCTTCCCCTCTCTGCTTAAGGACAAGCGTATGTCTGGAGCTGTCAGTTCTGCGCGCTTTACGCTGCAGATTCACGCTGTTCGCAACGACTTCAAGGTGCTGGCCTTCGAAGGCACCGAGACCATCAGCACCCTTTATGCCATCCACGTCGAACTGGTCAGTGAAGACCCCGACTTCGATATGGAAGGCCTGCTCGGTCAGCCTGCCTTCCTGCAGTTCGGCCTGAACGGTGAAGGCATTCACGGGCGCATCGAAGATGTGTTGGCGGGTGAGTCGGGAAAACGCCTGACCCGTTATCGCCTGATACTGGTGCCGAGCCTCCACTATTTGCAGTTCAGTCACGATCAACGGATTTACCAGGAGCAGACTGTCCCGCAGATCATCACGCAAACGCTCAAGCGACATGGCATCCTCGCCGATGCGTTCACCTTCCATGTCCAGCCCCTAGCGGCACGGGATTACTGCACCCAATACGGCGAAAGCGATTTCGAGTTCATTCAGCGCCTGTGTGCCGAGGACGGAATCGCCTGGCATCACCAGCACTCCGCGCAAGGCCATTTGCTGGTGTTCACCGATGACGCGGTGTTCCTCCCGACATTGCGCGCCACACCCTATCGCCGGGATAGCGGGATGGTCCCGGAATATCCAGTAGTCAGCAGGTTTTCCTTGCGCGCCGCCACCCGGACAAGCCGGGTCACGCGACGCGACTATGACCTGAGGCGACCGACGCTTTTAATCGAAAGCCGCTTCAGCGCCGAATTCACCCCGACGCTTGAGGACTACCAATACCCGTTGCCGCTGGACAACGAAAAGCGTGGCAAGCAACTGGCCCGTCAGGCCCTGGAGCGCCATCGCGCAGACTATGAAATGGCAGAGGGTCAAAGCAACCAACCTACCTTGCGCTGCGGCCATCTGTTTGAACTGACCGAACACCCTCGCCAGAAATACAACGGTCTGTGGCTGCTGCTCGGGATCACCCACACCGGGCGGCAGCCGCAAGTGCTCGAAGAGTCGGTTAGCAGCGAAACTCAATCGGCGGACGGTTTTACCCAAGGCTATCGCAACACCTTCCACGCCATTCCGGCCGAGGTAGTTTTCCGTCCGCCGCTTCCCGCACGCAGGCCACCGCTGGTCAGCCAGACCGCCCGGGTGACCGGCCCCAAAGGCGAAGAGATCTACTGCGATGAGTTCGGTCGCGTAAAAGTCGAATTCCACTGGGACCGAGCCGAATTAAACAGTGAGCGCAGCAGTTGCTGGGTGCGGGTCTCGTCGAGCTGGGCCGGGAACGGTTTCGGTGTCGTCACCCTCCCCCGCATCGGGATGGAAGTGGTGGTGACCTTCGTGGAAGGTGATCCCGACAAGCCGCTGATTACCGGCTGCGTGATCAACAAGGTCACCCCTGCACCCTACAAACTTCCCGAGCACAAGACCCGAACCGTGTTGCGCAGTCGCAGCTCGCCTGACACCGGCGGCTACAGCGAATTGATGATTGAAGACCGCGCCGGACTGGAACTGGTCTACCTGCGTGCCCAGCGCGACATGGAGCGGCAGGTTCTCCATGACAGCCGGCTGGTGGTCGGGCGCGATCGATGGGAAAGCATCCAGGGCAGCAGCCAGACGACGGCCGGGAAAATCATTACCGTCGAGGCGGGCCAGCAGGTGCAGATCAAGGCCGGCGCCAGCGTGGTGCTGGATGCCGGCGCCAGCATCACGCTGAAGGCGGGCGGTCACCATATCGTGATCGACAGGGGCGGGATCTTCAGCAGTACCGAGGTCGTGGCGGGAGGAAAGACGTCCGCCAGCGGAGCCGCTGATCATCCAGAAGCCGCAATGGCGGGAGCCTTGGCGGCCGGACTGACGGCCTCATCCACTCAAGACCCGGAAGTCGCCGAACTCGAAGAAGAGGAGGAAGAAGTTGAACTGGAAGATGAAATGCCTGCCGGCATCACCTTGCGGATCGGCGTGTTTTTCGATGGGACGGGGAACAACAAGGCCAACAGCGAAACGGTCGCGGCTTGCTATGCGCCAGATGCCAATCTGGCGGAGGCAGCCGAAGAGATTCAGAAGCACTGCGCCGCTTATGGCTATGACGGAAATGGCAACTCGCCGGATAACAGCTACGGCAATGATGTAAGCAATATCGTGCGGTTGCATGAGCTGTATACAGACCATGCCTTTGACGTATTACCAGAGAACACGAAACAGGCTTCTTTGCGCGTATACATCGAAGGCATCGGTACAACCGCTGACGGAGACGACTCACTTTACGCACAGGCAACCGGCCGAGGCGAAACGGGTGTTCTGGCTCGTGTGGAGCAGAGCCCTGAAAAAATCATGGAGCAAATTCGGTCACTGATTGATAGCAACCCCAACACGCTAATAGAAAGAATCGAATTCGATATTTTCGGTTTCAGTCGAGGCGCCGCCGCTGCACGGCACTTCGCAAACGAGGTGCTAAAAGGCAAGCGCAGCATTCTCGCAAAGGCGTTGCCAGCAGGCTCTCCGTTCTTGGTCAGTAGCTTTGACTGGGTTTCACAATCCAGTATCAGCATCAATTTCATTGGTCTGTTTGATACCGTCGCGGCAATCGCCAATCCATGGTTGCTCGACTTCACTGGCGCCAACAGCAGAAATCCGGGACTGAACTTGAAGCTGCCGGAGGGTTGCGCCAACAAAGTGGTGCACCTGGTGGCGCGTGATGAACATCGCGAGAACTTTGCCCTTAATAGCCTGGGTGAGATTGATCTGGTATTACCCGGCGCCCACTCGGATCTGGGAGGTGGCTATCTGCCCAGGGCCAGGGAGAAACTTCTGTTGAGCAGTCCGATCACCAGCACCATCAGCCAAAGCAAGGAAGCGACCCGGAGCGCAGCCTATGTCTCTGCCGAAAAGGAGGCGTTTGCCTGGTATACGAAAGGCGTCATCGAAGATGACGCTCCAGGCAATCAACTGCGGGTTGCACTCTGGGAAGCCCCTGTCATTCAACGATTGGAAAGGGGCAGATCCACACCGGAGCCCCAGAAGCGGGTTTATGCTGCGGCCATGATTGAACGCCCGGTACACGGTGAGTTGTCGCTGGTGTATTTACGCATCATGCGTGAGCTGGCGGTAAGAGCCGGGGTGCCGCTCAAGCTGATTCCCGACAGGTCAGCGCTAAATTTGCCCGCAGAGTTAGTACCCATTCACAAAAAACTTCAGGCTTACGCCTTGGGTGAGTCATCTGTTGAAGGGCTGACTATCAAAGAACGGGCTTTGTTACGCAGTCGCTATATCCACCTATCTGCGCACTGGAACGCAGCCAAAGATTTCAACAACAGCGACTGGAGCGTTGTTTTTATCAACCGCCCAACAAAGAACAAACAACGAGTGGTGCACCCCCATGAATAAATTCACTCGGCCCGTCAAAAAACACACGGGGTTCGTCTTCGGATTGCTGTTGGTGCTTTGCACTCAAAGTCATGCACAACCGATCACCAAACGGCCTTGGTATCTCGGCTTCGGAGCACCCGCCTACATGGAGGTCTGGATTGAAACGGCCGACGTGGTGGATATCCGTGAACGTGTGTTCAAACGCGCCGGAGCCGGGATTGCCTCGGTGAACACACCCGCCGACAACAAGGGCAAGCCCGCAGGCTGGCCTGACAGCCCCGGTAGTGGCGGCGGACGTGACGTCACTGGTGCCGATCTTCCCCGCTTGATCTATGTGCGATGGCAATCACTGGCTGAGCCTCAAACCTATGAGGCCTACATTGTGATTCCCGAATCTGCGCGGGAAATCATGCACAAACCGGAAAAGGCGTACTGCAGACTGGATGGCAAATGGATCACGGATTACCGCGATCGCGTAACTATTGGATTGGCGCCCGGCGGCATTGCCAAGGTTTGGCAGCGTGGGCCTTGTCTCAAGCCTGTCGAGATTGCTCGGGTTGAAGGGAGCATCGTCAAGCAGGGGCCGTATCAAGGGAAAAATGGAGGACGCTACGCGCTACCTCTTTCACCGGAGTCCAAAACCTACATCGAAAAATACGGCATCCCCTTCGGGAGCTGGTAAGGCATCTCACCCCCTCCAGTCACTTGCCAATCTGCAATCACTGAACAAAGGGATCCATAAGTAACGTCAGGGAGCGTTAAACCATCATGAGCGGCAGACACAATAAACGATCAATATCAGGGTTTGGATGCGCTTTGGTTGTCATGCTAACGCTCACAACCAGCACCTCTGCTCGTGCTGAGGGCTGCATCGGATTTGGATGCCTGTTGAACGGTGGCCCCTTGGAGTTCTCGATGCTGACCGGGATCGGGTTGCTATTCACAACGGTTGGACCGTTCATTACAACTTCAGACGCCAGTTCGGACGGCCCCTCGAAACATTACACCCAAGCCTTGATAGACGATGCAGCTGCGCATCTAGCGACGGAGGGCGAATACGAAAGTCCCATACTCGAGTCCGAGTGGCGTAAATACCTGAAATCTTATGGACACCAGCCAAGCAAGAACGAGTTCGCCAGAATGGTGCTGGCCACCTACGGGTAACCGGCTAGACGAATCCCATAACGATCCACCAAGACCAGCTCGGCTCGCCATCAGCCAAAAAAATGGGCATCCGACCGCAATCGGTATGCCCATTTTTCATGCAACGCGCCCGGCTGACCGGGCGTTCGCCGCGATTATGGATTGACGCTGTCTTTCAACGATTTGCCTGGCTTGAACGCAACGGTGTTGCTGGCCTTGATCTTCACCGGTTCACCGGTTTGCGGGTTTTTGCCGGTGCGGGCACCGCGGTGGCGTTGCAGGAAGGTGCCGAAGCCCACCAGCGTGACGCTGTCCTTGCGGTGCAGGGCGCCGGTGATTTCTTCGAGAACGGCGTTGAGAACGCGGTTGGCCTGCTCTTTGGTCAGATCCGCTTTTTCAGCGATTGCAGCGGCGAGTTCTGGTTTACGCATTAGTGAAGCCCCTTTGACGGTTTTTTGTTGTTATGTCCGTGCTGTTCTCGTTGGAACAGCGCCCAAGGCGCCGCAGGCTCTACTCTGCGGCAGACGGGAGTGAGGATGGCACGCGGTTAAGGGCGGCGCCAGTCTCCCCGCGACGTTTGTGGGGGCAAAAGCGGGGTGATTCCGACAGAACGACCGGTATTTACGCCAGTAAGGCCGGAAGCTGTTTGTTCAGTGCGAGTTTTTCCATCACCGCCGCGCCGGTCAGGGCGTAACCGAGCAATTGCCCTTCGGCGTCGTGGCACAGCACCTTGACGTCGGCGCCCTGCCCTTCGACCGTCCAGACGCCCTCGCGGCCCCGTGGCGGCGGGGAAACCACCAGCGGGCAGACCGGGGTTTTCACGGTGATCGGCATCGGTCCGTAGTTCACCACGGTCGGGTTGCCGGCCAGGGTTTGTGCCAGCGCTCGCGCACAACTCATGAGGGGCATGACGTACAGAAGATTCAGCCCGTCGACCTCGGCGCAGTCGCCCAGGGCGTAAATGTTGGCGTGCGAGGTTTGCAGGTGACGGTCGACCACCACGCCGCGATTGGTCTGGATGCCGGCTGCCGCTGCCAGATCGATCCGCGGGCGCAGGCCGATGGCCGAGACCACCACATCGCACGGGACAACCTGGCCATCGGACAGGTGCGCTTCCAGCCCATCCGCGACTTTTTGCAGGCGGGTCAGCACCGGGCCGAGATGAAAACGTGCGCCGAGGCTTTCCAGCCCGGCCTGCACCGCAGCCGCCGCCGCGGGATGCAGCAGGGTCGGCATCACCTGTTCACACGGTGCAACCAGTTGCACCTCGTAGCCGCCCAGAATCAGGTCATTGGCGAACTCGCAGCCGATCAGACCGGCACCGAGCAGCAAAACTCGACGCTTGCCGGCCGCTGCGGCGCGAAAACGGGCGTAGTCTTCGAGATCGTTGATCGGGAACACCAGGTCCGCGCCATCGCCTTCGATCGGCACGCGCACGGTTTCGGCGCCCCAGGCCAGGATCAGGTCGCGATAGCTCACTGCTTCCTCGCCGATCCACAAACGCTTGTGGCCGGGATCGATGCCGCTGATGCGGGTGTGGGTGCGGATTTCGGCCTTCAACTGATCGGCCATGGCGCCCGGCTCGGCCATGCTCAGGCCATCGGCGTCCTTGTTCTTGCCGAAGCCGGTGGACAGCATCGGCTTGGAGTAGGAGCGACCGTCATCGGCGGTAATCAGCAGCAGCGGGGTTTCGCCATCGAGTTTGCGAAACTCGCGGGCCAGGTTGTAACCCGCAAGCCCAGTGCCAACGATTACGACAGGTGCGCTCATGCCCTACTCCTCAGTGTTTTCTCAGTTGATTTCGATCATTTCGAAGTCCATCTTGCCGACGCCGCAGTCCGGGCACAGCCAGTCTTCCGGCACGTCCTGCCACAGGGTGCCCGGCGCAATGCCGTCATCCGGCCAGCCGTCGGCTTCGTTGTAGATCAGGCCGCAGACCACACATTGCCACTTTTTCATTCAGGTACTTCCTCAGGGTTCAGGCTTAATCCGGCGCGGACGGTCGATGGTGCAGCGCTGCCGTCCGGCTCAGGGCGTTTTGTACTGATCGTACCGGGCAGATGCAAGCCTGTTCGGCGCAGCGGCGACCCGGATCAATCAAACTCGCGGCTCACCATGGTAAGCTCGCCGCCTCATTTGCTGCCAATACTGACTCATTGTGCAACTCAAAAATGCCCCGCTGTGGTGCCCGCAAAGCCACCTGACACCCCTCCCCGACACATCCACGCTCGACTGGCTGTTCGACGAAGGCTCCCTGACCCGCCGCCTGACCCGTCTGTCCGATGACGGCTTCAGCATCACACCGCTGTTCGAAGGCTGGCAGACCCTGCGCGACGACGAATGCGCCGCGCTGGACCTGGCCGAAGGCAGCGAGGGCTGGGTGCGCGAGGTGTATCTGCGCGGCCATGGCCAGGCGTGGGTGTTCGCCCGCAGCGTGGCGTCGCGCAGTGCCTTGCAGGGCGACGGCTTGCACATGGATGAACTGGGCAGCCGCTCGCTGGGCGAACTGCTGTTCTGCGATCAAGCCTTCCAGCGTCGCGCCATCGAGGTCTGTCATTACCCGGAGCACTGGCTGCCCGAGTGTTCCCGGGCCACCGGTCTGTGGGGCCGTCGTTCGCGTTTCGACCGTGGTGCATTGAGCGTACTGGTGGCGGAGATTTTCCTGCCTGCGCTGTGGGAAGCCGTCCGCGCCCGTCCGGAGAACTGCTGATGTATCAAAGCCTGCTCAAATCCCTGAATCGCTTGAACCCGCGCGCCTGGGACTTCATCCAGCTGACCCGGATGGACAAGCCGATCGGCATTTACCTGCTGCTGTGGCCAACGCTCTGGGCCCTGTGGATTGCCGGCAAAGGCTCGCCATCGCTGGCCAACATCGTGATTTTCGTCCTCGGCGTGGTGCTGACCCGTGCCGGCGGCTGCGTGATCAACGACTGGGCCGACCGCAAGGTCGACGGCCACGTCAAACGCACCGCGCAGAGGCCTATTGCTGCTGGCAAGATCAGTTCGAAAGAGGCGCTGGTGTTCTTCGCGCTGCTGATGGGCGTGAGTTTCCTGCTGGTGCTGTGCACCAACGCCGCAACCATCTGGCTGTCGCTGGGTGGTCTGGCGCTGGCGTTCACCTATCCGTTCATGAAGCGCTACACCTATTACCCGCAGGTGGTGCTGGGGGCGGCGTTTTCCTGGGGGATGCCGATGGCGTTCACCGCCGAAACCGGTGAGTTGCCGGCGACCGCCTGGTTACTGTGGATCGCCAATTTGCTGTGGACGGTGGGCTACGACACTTATTACGCGATGACCGACCGCGACGATGACCTGAAGATCGGCGTGAAGTCCACGGCGATCCTGTTCGGCGACGCGGACCGGGTGATCATCCTGACCTTGCAGGCTCTGTCACTGGGCTGCCTGGTGCTCGCGGGGTCGAAATTCGAGCTGGGGATATGGTTCCACCTCGGCCTGCTGGTGGCGGCCGGGTGCTACGTCTGGGAGTTCTGGTACACCCGCGACCGGGACCGGATGCGTTGCTTCAAGGCGTTCCTGCACAACCACTGGGCCGGGCTGGCGATTTTCGTCGGGATCGTGCTGGATTATGCGTTGCGTTGATCCACAGAACCTGTGGGAGCGAGTTTGCTCGCTCCCACAGGGCATTTGCGTTTATTTGTGCTCGCGCATCACGTGCCACACGTCCTTCATCTTGTCGCCGGTCATATCGCCCGGCTTGGCATCTTTCACAAAGGTATACAGCGGTTTGCCGTCGTAGGCGTACTGCATCATGCCGTCATCGCGCTTGATCACCGTCCATTTGCCTTCGGCCTTGGCGCCTGCGGGAGCCATCAGCGGCGGCCAGTTCTTGGCGCAGTCGCCGTTGCACATCGACTTGCCGCCACTGTCCTTGTCGAACGTGTAAAGCGTCATGCCGTTGTGGTCGACCATCATTCCGTCTTTCATCATGGCCGGCTCGGCCGCCATCGCCAGTCCAGGCAGAGTCAGGGCGGCAGCCATCAGCAAAGCCTTAAAGGAAGCAGTCATTTGAGTCATGGAAACCTTCTCTTGTGGTTGTCAGGATTCGGACTTAGAGCTTAGTTCAGGATTCGCACAATCGCCGCCGGACTAAAATACTGTCACACGACTGCAATAATTCCGTTATCTAATGCGGCGCAAGACAGTTAAATGACAAGAGGATTAAGGCATGGTTGGCAGGAGCATTCTGATCGTCGACGACGAAGCGCCCATTCGCGAAATGATCGCCGTTGCGTTGGAAATGGCCGGCTATGACTGCCTCGAGGCAGAGAATTCGCAGCAGGCCCACGCCATCATCGTCGACCGCAAGCCGGACCTGATCCTGCTCGACTGGATGCTGCCCGGCACCTCCGGCATCGAGCTGGCCCGCCGCCTCAAGCGTGACGAACTGACCGGGGACATCCCGATCATCATGCTCACCGCCAAGGGCGAAGAGGACAACAAGATCCAGGGCCTGGAAGTCGGCGCCGACGACTACATCACCAAACCGTTTTCCCCACGCGAACTGGTCGCACGCCTCAAGGCCGTGCTGCGTCGCGCCGGCCCGACCGATGGCGAAGCGCCGATCGAAGTCGGCGGCCTGCTGCTCGACCCCATCAGCCACCGCGTGACCATCGACGGCCGCCCGGCCGAGATGGGCCCGACCGAATACCGTCTGCTGCAATTCTTCATGACCCACCAGGAGCGCGCCTACACCCGTGGCCAGTTGCTGGACCAGGTCTGGGGCGGCAACGTCTATGTTGAAGAGCGCACCGTCGACGTGCACATCCGGCGCCTGCGCAAGGCCCTCGGCGACGCCTACGAAAAT
Source organism: Pseudomonas glycinae (assembly GCF_001594225.2). Classification (GTDB taxonomy): domain Bacteria; phylum Pseudomonadota; class Gammaproteobacteria; order Pseudomonadales; family Pseudomonadaceae; genus Aquipseudomonas; species Aquipseudomonas glycinae. The sequence goes on along the minus strand of NZ_CP014205.2, from coordinate 4,826,102 downwards.
CTGGTACAAACCGTGCGCGGCACCGGCTACCGGTTCTCCACCAAAGCCTGAGCCGAGCGCCAGCCCCCGTAGACAAGGACCGCATTTTCCGTGAACCAAAACTGGCATGGCACCCTGATTCGCCACATGCTGTTGCTGGTCACCGGCTGCCTGGTGATCGGTTTGATCACCGGTTATTACGGCTGGAGTCTGGCGGCAGGCCTGGGCCTGTACCTGGCCTGGACGCTCAAGCAACTGCTGCGCCTGCACGAATGGCTGCGCCTGCACCAACCCGATGAAGCACCGCCCGACGGTTACGGCCTGTGGGGTGAGGTGTTCGACAGCATCTACCACCTGCAACGCCGCGACCAACGCGTACGCGGGCGCCTGCAAGCGGTGATCGACCGCGTTCAGGAGTCCACCGCTGCGCTGAAAGACGCGGTGATCATGCTCGACAGCGACGGCAACCTGGAATGGTGGAACCGCGCCGCCGAAACCCTGCTCGGCCTCAAGACCCCGCAGGACAGCGGTCAACCGGTGACCAACCTGGTACGCCATCCGCGCTTCAAGGAATACTTCGAGCAGGAAAGCTACGCCGAGCCGCTGGAAATCCCCTCGCCCACCAACGATCGCGTACGCATTCAGCTGTACCTCACGCGCTACGGCAACAACGAACACCTGATGCTGGTGCGCGACGTCACGCGCATCCATCAGCTTGAACAAATGCGCAAAGACTTCATCGCCAACGTCTCCCATGAGCTGCGCACCCCGCTGACGGTGATCTGCGGCTACCTGGAAACCCTGCTCGACAACGTCGAGGAAGTGAACCCGCGCTGGAGCCGCGCCCTGCAGCAGATGCAGCAACAGGGCGGGCGCATGCAGACCCTGCTCAACGACTTGCTGTTGCTGGCCAAGCTGGAAGCCACCGATTACCCGTCGGACAATCAGCCGGTGCACATCGGCACCCTGCTGCAGTCGATCAAGAGCGACGCCCAGCAGCTGTCAGGTTCGAAGAATCAGAAAATCACCCTGGAAGCCGACACCAGCATTCTGCTCAAGGGCAGCGAGGCGGAACTGCGCAGTGCGTTTTCCAACCTGGTGTTCAACGCCGTCAAATACACCCCGGCCGAAGGCAATATCCGCATCCGCTGGTGGGGCGACGATCAGGGCGCGCACCTGAGCGTGCAGGATTCCGGAATCGGCATCGACAGCAAACACCTGCCGCGCCTGACCGAGCGCTTCTACCGCGTCGACTCCAGCCGCAACTCCAACACCGGCGGTACGGGCCTGGGCCTGGCCATCGTCAAACACGTGTTGTTGCGCCATCGCGCGCGGATGGAGATCAGCAGCGTGCCCGGTCATGGCAGCACGTTCACCTGCCATTTCGCCCCGGCGCAGGTCGCTCAGGCACGGGTCATCAGCGCCGCTGAGTAATGCCGGACTAGGCAATCGCCAGGTCAGCCGCTACATTGGCTGACTTGCGCCTGCCTTTCAGGTGCGGATTTTTCTTTCTTTCGAATCACACGGAACCCGCAAAACTCCATCATGGACCCTTCCCCTGGCTTGTCCCTCGCAACAATATTCGCCGATTTCGGCATGATTCTTTTCGCTCTGATCCTGGTTCTGCTCAACGGCTTCTTCGTTGCGGCGGAGTTCGCCATGGTCAAACTGCGCTCGACCCGGGTCGAAGCCATCGCTGAACAGCACGGCTGGCGCGGGCACATCCTGCGCACCGTACACAGTCAGCTCGATGCTTACCTCTCGGCGTGCCAGCTCGGTATCACCCTCGCCTCCCTCGGCCTGGGCTGGGTCGGCGAGCCGGCGTTCGCGCACATTCTCGAACCGCTGCTGAGCGCGGTCGGCGTGCAGTCGGCCGAGGTCGTCAAAGGCATTTCGTTCTTCACCGCGTTCTTCATCATTTCCTACCTGCACATCGTGGTCGGCGAACTCGCACCCAAGTCCTGGGCAATCCGCAAACCCGAGCTGCTGTCGCTGTGGACGGCGGTGCCGCTGTACCTGTTCTACTGGGCCATGTACCCGGCGATCTACCTGCTCAATGCCAGTGCCAACACCATCCTGCGCATCGCGGGGCAAGGTGAACCCGGCCCGCATCACGAGCACCATTACAGCCGCGAAGAACTGAAACTGATCCTGCACTCCAGCCGTGGCCAGGACCCGAGCGACCAGGGCATGCGCGTGCTGGCCTCGGCGGTGGAAATGGGCGAGCTGGAAGTGGTCGACTGGGCCAACTCCCGGGAAGACCTGATCACCCTTGAGTTCAACGCCCCGCTGAAAGAAATCCTGGCGATGTTCCGCCGCCACAAGTTCAGCCGTTATCCGGTGTACGACAGCGAGCGCAAGGAGTTCGTCGGCCTGCTGCACATCAAGGACCTGCTGCTGGAACTGGCAGCGCTGGATCACATTCCCGAGTCGTTCAACCTCGCCGAACTGACCCGCCCGCTGGAGCGCGTCTCCCGGCACATGCCGTTGTCGCAGCTGCTGGAACAGTTCCGCAAGGGCGGCTCGCACTTCGCGGTGGTCGAAGAGGCCGACGGCAACATCATCGGCTACCTGACCATGGAAGACGTGCTGGAAGTGCTGGTCGGCGATATCCAGGACGAACACCGCAAGGCCGAACGCGGGATCCTCGCCTACCAGCCGGGCAAGTTGCTGGTGCGGGGCGATACACCGCTGTTCAAGGTCGAGCGCCTGCTGGGGATCGACCTGGATCACATCGAAGCCGAAACCCTCGCCGGGCTGATCTACGAAACCCTGAAACGGGTGCCGGAAGAGGAAGAAGTGCTGGAAGTCGAAGGTCTGCGGATCATCATCAAGAAGATGAAAGGTCCGAAGATCATTCTGGCCAAGGTGCTGATGCTCGACTGACGGGTTTACTGCTTGCCCAACGCAAAGTTGGGCAACGCCCCCAGCGGCCGGTTGAACTGATACGGAATCGACACCAGCCCCATCCCGGTATTGCGCTGCACCACGAAGTGCAGGTGCGGGCCGCTGCTGTTGCCGGTATTGCCTGACAGCGCCAGCGGGCTGCCCACCGTAACCCGTTGCCCCTCCCGGACACTCACCGATCCTTGCTTGAGATGCAGGTACACACCCATCGTGCCGTCGTCGTGCAGTATCCGCACGAAGTTGCCGGAGGGATCGGTGCCACGCCCGTTCTGGGAGTTCTCGGTCTTCACCACCACCCCGGCACGCGCCGCAATGATCGGCGTACCGACCGGCATGGCGATGTCCATTGCGTACTTGTTCTTTGGCCCGAAGTGGCTGTAATCGCCGTTGGCGCCCTGGCTGAGGCGGAACGGCCCGCCACGCCACGGAAACGGATAACGATAGCCCTGAGCCGCGCCAGCCGGGTCACCGAGGGAATAATGGAACTGCGGCGTGTACACCAGCGGCTTGCCACCGGACACCGCCGTCAGCAGCGCCAGCCGCGTATTGCTGCGCGCCGGCAACACCCGGCGGATCGTTTGCGTCGGTGCGCCGCGTACATTGCTCATTCCGGTAAACGCCAGGGCAATCTCGACCGGCGCATACAGATCGTTGCGCACGAATACCACGTCCGCGCCCTTCTGCTTCTTGATGTCGAGATAGACCTGGCGCTCGAGGCGCTCGACCATCCGATCCTGAAACACGAACACCTGGGAGCCTTTGCTCGGACGGTCGCTGTACGAAACCACTCCGTTGGCATCGGTGGATTTGTAGATCGTCATGGCCACAGTCGAGGTGGAGGCCATGAACAGACCACAGAAAAACAGCAGGCGCAGGGGCATGGGCAAAAATTCTGTCGAGTAAGGCCTGGGAATGAGCCTAGCAGCTGAAGCAGACCAGGCTAGTCGACAGATGTTTCAAAAATGCGCGAATGATCGTCCCCACGCTCTGCGTGGAGATGCAGCCCGGGACGCTCTGCGTCCCATGCGTGAGGACGCAGAGCGTCCCTTGAGGCACTCCCACGCGGAGCGTGGGAACGATCAGCGTAAAACTGCGCTTACGCGCCCGGAACGAAGTGCTTCTGCGCTGTGCCGCGGGCGATCAGGCGGGAGATGTAGTCGAGTTTCTGCGCGTCCTGGTCGACGAAGCGGAAGGTCAATTGCAGCCAGTCGCTGTCGGGTTTCGGCTCGTGGGCGACGACGGCGTGCAGGTAGCCGTTGAGGCGGGCGATTTCCGCATTGTCACCCTGCTCCAGGTCCAGCACGGCGCTGTCGAGGATCTGCGGCAGGGTGTCGGTGCGTTTCACCACCAGCAGCGCTTCCTTGATGCTCAGGGCCTTGATCACGCATTGCTGGGTGCCGCTCGGCAGGCGCAGCTGGCCCTGACCGCGACCGCCGGCCGGAGCGCTGGAGGCTGCCGGGGCTTTCACCGGCGGGCTGTTGAGCAGGCCACGCTGTGGCGCGGCGGCAGGTGCCGGGGCCGCAGCGGCAGGCTTGGCAAACGGATTCACAGCCGCAGCAGTCGGTGCGGAACCGACCACGGCAGCCTTACCGCCGGTCAACGCGCTCAAAGAGTCGTTGCCGAACGCCGAGTTCATCTTGGTCGGGGCGCTGTTCATCAGGGTGTCGAGTTTGCCGACCTTGTTCAGGGCCTGCTTGACCTTGGTCAGCAATTGCTCGTTGGTGAACGGCTTGCTGACGTAACCGGTGACACCGGCCTGGATCGCCTGCACGACGTTTTCCTTGTCGCCCCGGCTGGTGACCATGATGAACGGCATGGTCTTGAGATTGTCCTGCTCACGGCACCAGGTCAGCAGTTCGAGGCCGGACATTTCCGGCATTTCCCAGTCGCACAGCACCAGGTCGAAGGCTTCCTTGGCCAGCATGGCCTGGGCCTTCTTGCCGTTGATGGCGTCCTCGGTGCGAATCCCCGGGAAGTAATTACGCAGGCACTTTTTCACCAGGTCACGAATGAACGATGCATCGTCCACGACCAACACACTGATCTTGCTCATCCAACACCCCTATTAAAATCCCGGCAAGCATAACGCTGGCTGATGGCACATTGCCAAAACTCTTCAGTCACGCCGGGACTTTTCGTTCGCGGGTGCTGCTTTTTAATTCGGTTCTGCCTATGAAAAGCAGAAACAAAAACGCCCGGCCAAAGGGCCGGGCGCTTTTCTCAGGCAATCTTACTTATCGTCAGCATCGCCCGGAACATTAGCGGTTTCACCACTTGTCCCTTCAACTTCTTCCTTCATGCGCTTGAGGCCCATGTGGCGCACATCGGTGCCGCGCACCAGATAGATCACCAGCTCGGAGATGTTGCGGGCGTGGTCGCCGATCCGCTCCAGCGAACGCAGCACCCAGATAATGCTCAAGACCCGCGAGATAGAGCGCGGGTCTTCCATCATGTAGGTCGCCAGTTCGCGCAGAGCGGTTTTGTATTCGCGGTCGATGATCTTGTCGTACTGCGCCACCGACAACGCCAGATCGGCGTCGAAGCGGGCAAACGCGTCCAGCGCATCGCGCACCATGTTGCGCACCTGGTCACCGATGTGGCGCACTTCGACGTAACCGCGCGGCGCTTCGCCTTCTTCGCACAGCTGAATCGCGCGGCGGGCGATCTTGGTCGCTTCGTCGCCGATGCGCTCAAGGTCGATCACCGACTTGGAGATGCTGATGATCAGACGCAGGTCGGAGGCCGCAGGCTGACGACGGGCCAGAATGCGCAGGCATTCTTCGTCGATGTTACGTTCCATCTGGTTGATCTGGTCGTCGATCTCGCGCACTTGCTGGGCCAGGCCCGAGTCGGCCTCGATCAGCGCGGTGACCGCGTCGTTGACCTGCTTCTCGACCAGCCCGCCCATGGCCAGCAGGTGGCTGCGCACTTCTTCCAGTTCGGCGTTGAACTGCGCGGAAATGTGATGAGTGAGGCCTTCTTTGGAAATCATGCGTTCGCTCCGAAAAAGCGTTTAACCAAGAGCTGCAAGCTACGAGCTGCAAGCTGTTATGTGGTGTTCCCTGCCGCATCGCTTCTAACTTGCCGCTTGAAGCTTGCCGCTTGCAGCTGTACGGCTAGCCGTATCGCCCTGTGATGTAGTCTTCGGTCTGCTTCTTGGCCGGATTGGTGAACAGGGTATCGGTATCGCCGAATTCCACCAGTTTGCCCATGTACATGAACGCCGTGTAGTCGGACACCCGCGCCGCCTGCTGCATGTTGTGGGTCACGATGACGATGGTGAACTTGGATTTGAGCTCGTAGATCAGCTCTTCGACTTTCAGGGTCGAGATCGGGTCGAGGGCCGAGCACGGTTCGTCGAGCAGCAGCACTTCCGGCTCCACGGCGATGGTACGGGCGATCACCAGACGCTGTTGCTGACCACCGGACAGGCCGAGGGCCGAGTCATGCAGACGGTCTTTCACTTCATCCCACAGGGCCGCGCCTTTCAGTGCCCACTCGACGGCTTCGTCGAGGATGCGCTTCTTGTTGATGCCCTGGATGCGCAGGCCGTAGACCACGTTTTCGTAGATGGTCTTCGGGAACGGGTTCGGCTTCTGGAACACCATGCCGACCCGGCGACGCAGCTCGGCCACGTCTTCGCCCTTGCGGTAGATGTTGTTGCCGTACAGGTTGATCGCGCCTTCGACGCGGCAGCCGTCCACCAGATCGTTCATGCGGTTGAAGGTACGCAGCAGCGTGGACTTGCCGCAACCGGACGGGCCGATGAAGGCGGTCACGCGCTGTTTCGGAATGTTCATGCTGACATCGAACAGCGCCTGTTTCTCGCCGTAGTACAGGCTCAGGCCCGGCACTTCGATGGCTACGGTTTCCTGCTCGAGGTTCAGGCTCTGCTTGTCGCGGCCCAGGGCAGACATGTTGATGCCGTGGGTATGTGTTTCGTGCTGCATGGGAGATCCCCTGTGCTAACAAATTCGGTTCGTTGAACCACTGGCCAAACCAGCGGGTAACGCAAATTCAGTTTTTGTCGCGATCCCTGTGGGAGCTGGCTTGCCAGCGATGGCATCACTGCGGTGTAACTGAAACACCATGTCGCCTGCATCGCTGGCAAGCCAGCTCCCACAGGATTTGTTTTAACTGTCTAGAGCTTTGTACTTCTCGCGCAGGTGGTTACGGATGTACACCGCCGACAGGTTCAGGGTGGCGATCACCAGCACCAGCAACAGCGCCGTGGCGTACACCAGCGGCCGCGCGGCCTCGACGTTCGGGCTCTGAAAGCCAACGTCATAGATGTGGAAGCCCAGGTGCATGATCTTCTGATCCAGGTGCAGGTACGGGTAGTTGCCGTCCACCGGCAGCGACGGCGCCAGTTTCACCACACCCACCAGCATCAGCGGCGCCACTTCGCCGGCGGCGCGAGCCACGGCGAGGATCATGCCGGTCATCATGGCCGGACTGGCCATCGGCAGAACGATCTTCCACAGGGTTTCAGCCTTGGTCGCGCCGAGGGCCAGCGAGCCCTCACGCACGGTGCGCGGGATACGCGCCAGACCTTCTTCGGTGGCCACGATCACCACCGGCACCGCCAGCAGCGCCAGGGTCAACGAAGCCCAGAGCAGACCCGGTGTACCGAAGGTCGGTGCCGGCAGCGCTTCAGGGAAGAACAGACGGTCGAGCGAGCCACCCAGCACGTAGACGAAGAAGCCCAGACCGAACACGCCGTAAACAATCGCCGGAACACCCGCCAGGTTGTTCACCGCGATCCGGATCACCCGGGTCAGGGTGTTCTGCTTGGCGTATTCACGCAGGTACACCGCCGCCAGCACACCGAACGGGGTCACGATCATCGCCATGATCAGGGTCATCATCACGGTGCCGAAGATCGCCGGGAAAATCCCGCCTTCGGTGTTCGCTTCACGCGGGTCGTCGGACAGGAATTCCCAGACCTTGCTGAAGTAGAAACCGATCTTGGTGAACGTACCCATCGCGTTCGGCTGGTAGGCGTGAACCACTTTGCCCAGGCCGATTTCGATTTCCTTGCCGTTCGCATCACGAGCGGTCAAGGCGTCACGGTTGAACTGCGCGTGCAGGTCGGCCAGACGGGCTTCGATGTCCTGATAGCGGGCGTTCAGCTCGGCGCGCTCGGATTCCATGTCCGCTTGCGCGGTGGCGTCGAGCTTGCCTTCCAGCTCCAGCTTGCGACCGTGCAGACGGATGCGCTCGAGGCCGGCGTTGATCGCACCGATATCGACTTTTTCCAGAGTCTTGAGCTGGGCGGCAAGTTTGTTCACGCGATCGATCCGCGCTTGCAGCTCAGGCCAGGCCGCTTCGCCTTCGGCGATCACCTTGCCGTCCTGTTTGACGTTGACCAGGTAGCCGTAGAAGTTGCCCCACTCACGACGCTCCAGCGCCATCAGCTCCGGCGGATTCTTCTGGTCGGTCAGCCACTCGCCGACGATCCAGGTGAAGTCGTTGCCGTTCAGGTCACGGTTACCGACCTTGATCAGCTCGCGGGTCATGAATTCCGGACCTTCGTCCGGCACCGGCAGGCCGGCGCTCTTCAGACGGGCGCGCGGCACTTCTTCTTTCTGCACCACCTCGCCCACGACCAGATGCTGGCCCTGGCCCGGTACGTCATAGCTGGCGTGGATCAGATCCGCCGGCCAGAAGTGACCCAGACCGCGCACGGCGATCACCGCCAGCAGGCCAATGGTCATGATGACCGCGATGGACACCGCGCCGCCGCTGATCCAGACGCCGGGGGCGCCGCTCTTGAACCATCCTTTCAGGGAGTTCTGTTTCACAGACTTCTACCTTTGCTTAAAGCGACGAGTATTTCTTGCGCAGACGCTGACGAATCAGTTCCGCGAGGGTGTTCATGACGAAGGTGAACAACAGCAGCACCAGCGCCGAGAGGAACAGCACGCGGTAGTGGCTGCCGCCGACTTCCGACTCCGGCATTTCCACCGCGACGTTGGCGGCCAGGGTGCGCAGGCCTTCGAACAGGTTCATTTCCATGACCGGGGTGTTGCCGGTGGCCATCAGCACGATCATGGTTTCGCCGACCGCACGTCCCATGCCGATCATCAGCGCCGAGAAAATGCCCGGGCTGGCGGTCAGGATGACCACGCGAGTCATGGTCTGCCACGGCGTGGCACCGAGGGCCAGCGAGCCCAGGGTCAGGCCGCGCGGCACGCTGAACACGGCGTCTTCGGCGATCGAGTAGATGTTCGGAATCACCGCAAAACCCATGGCCAGACCGACCACCAGGGCGTTGCGCTGGTCGTAGGTGATGCCCAGGTCGTGAGAAATCCACATGCGCATGTCACCGCCGAAGAACCAGTTCTCCATAAACGGGCTCATGTACAGCGACAGCCAGCCCACGAACAGGATCACCGGAATCAGCAGCGCACTTTCCCAGCCGTCCGGGACTTTCAGGCGGATCGACTCAGGCAGGCGGCTGAAGGTGAAACCGGCGACCAGGATGCCGATCGGCAGCAGCATCAGCAGGCTGAAGATGCCCGGCAGATGCCCTTCTACATAAGGCGCGAGGAACAGGCCGGCGAAGAAGCCGAGGATTACTGTCGGCATCGCTTCCATCAGCTCGATCACCGGCTTGACCTTGCGGCGCATGCCCGGGGCCATGAAGTACGCGGTGTAGATCGCCGCGGCGACGGCCAGCGGAGCAGCCAGCAGCATCGCGTAGAACGCGGCTTTCAGGGTGCCGAAGGTCAGTGGCGACAGGCTCAGTTTCGGTTCGAAATCGGTGTTGGCCGCAGTCGATTGCCAGACGTATTTAGGCTCGTCGTAGTTCTCGTACCAGACCTTGCTCCACAGCGCGCTCCACGAGACTTCGGGGTGCGGGTTGTCGAGCAGCAGCGGTTGCAGCTTGCCGCCGGCTTCGACGATCACGCGGTTGGCGCGCGGCGACAGACCGAACAGGCCCTGGCCTTCGACGACTTGATCGACCAGTAAGGTGCGGTGCGCGGTGCTGTGGAACACGCCGAGCTTGCCGCTGGCATCCAGGGCCAGGAAGCCCTTGCGACGTTCTTCGGCGGAAATTTCCACGATCGGCGTGGTGCCCATCTGGAAGGTGCGGATCTGCTTCAGGCGCAGTTCGCCGTCGGTGTCGCGGGCCATGAACCACTGGGCCAGGCCACCCTTGGAGTCACCGACGATCAGCGAGATGCCACCCACCAGTTGCGTGGCGGCGGTGACTTCGGCGTCGGCGTTTTCCAGCAGCTTGTAGCGTCCGTTGAGGCTCTTGTCGCGCAGGCTGAACACGTCGGCCTGGGCACGCCCGTTGACCACGTACAGCCACTGCTGGCGCGGGTCGACGAAGATGTTTTTCACAGGTTCAGTCATCTGCGGCAGATCGATACGCTTCTGCTCGTTGGTGACTTCGCCGGTCATCATGTTTTCTTCGCTGGTCAGCGACAGCACATTGAGTTGCGAACCGGTGGAGCCGACCAGCATCAGGGTCGAATCGGTGGCATTGAGGCTGACATGCTCCAGCGCACCGCCGCTTTCATTGAGTGCGATTGGTGTCTCGCCGTACGGGTACTCGATGGCCGGAGTGATGGTCTTCTTGCCATCCGGGTAGCTGACTTTATAGGTGTGACGGAACACCAGCGCCTGGCCGTTGGACAGGCCCACGGCCACCAGCGGATGGCCGGGCTGGTCTTCGCCGATGGAGGTCACACTGGCGCCTGCCGGCAGGGGCAGATCGACGCGCTTCAATTCAGCGCCACTGTCGATGTCGAAGAACAGCGCCTGGCCCTTGTCGGAAACGCGCATGGCCACCTGATTCTGCTCTTCGAGCGAAATCATCAGCGGCTTGCCGGCGTCCTGCATCCAGGCCGGGGTGATTGCATCTTTCGCAGTCAGGTCAGCACCTTTGAACAGCGGCGCGACCACGTAGGCGAGGAAGAAGAAGATCAGGGTGATGGCTGCCAGCACCGCCAGACCGCCGACGAGGACGTACCAGCGGGTGAAGCGATCCTTGAGCGCGCGAATGCGGCGCTTGCGTTGCAACTCAGGCGTATTGAAGTCAATGCGCTTGGGAGGGTTCGTAGTCATTTTGGAATTGGCCAGATCATTCATGCGCACACCCTAGCGATCCTGTATGACAGAAAGATGACAATGCAGTGACGCACCAAATCCGCCGCCAGCAGGGCACTGGCAGTGGATAGAAGAATTCGGGGAGTGTGGGGGCCGGGCCGCTTGCGGGCCGGGCCCCACACGGGAGTCAGGCGGGGTTCACCCCTGACTCAGTTTGTTACTTTTTTGCGACTTCAGCGCCGCCTTCCTGCAGACCCAGGTCAGCCAGTGCTTTTGCAGCAACCTTGGCTGGCAGCGGGATGTAGCCGTCTTTCACGACCACTTCCTGGCCCTGTTTCGACAGAACCAGTTTCACGAACTCGGCTTCCAGCGGGGCCAGAGGCTTGTTCGGGGCCTTGTTGACGTACACGTACAGGAAACGCGACAGCGGGTATTTGCCGTTCAGGGCGTTTTCTTCGGTGTCTTCGATGAAGTCAGTGCTGCCCTTCTTCGACAGAGCAACGGTTTTCACGCTGGCGGTCTTGTAGCCGATGCCCGAGTAACCGATGCCGTTCAGCGAGGAGCTGATCGACTGCACGACCGAAGCCGAGCCTGGTTGTTCGTTGACGTTAGGCTTGTAGTCGCCTTTGCACAGGGCTTCTTCCTTGAAGTAGCCGTAGGTGCCGGATACCGAGTTACGGCCGAACAGTTGAACCGGCTTGTTGGCCAGGTCGCCGGTCACGCCCAGGTCACCCCAGGTTTTCACGTCGGTCTTGGCGCCGCACAGACGGGTGGACGAGAAGATCGCGTCAACCTGTTCCATGGTCAGGTGCTGGATCGGGTTGTCCTTGTGTACGAAAACAGCCAGGGCGTCCACGGCAACCGGGATAGCGGTTGGCTTGTAGCCGTATTTCTGTTCGAAGGCCGCCAGTTCGGTGTCCTTCATCTTGCGGCTCATGGGACCTAAGTTGGAGGTGCCTTCAGTCAGCGCAGGTGGCGCAGTGGCGGAGCCAGCAGCCTGAATCTGAATGTTTACGTTCGGGTATTCTTTTTTGTAGTTCTCAGCCCAGAGGGTCATGAGGTTGGCCAGGGTATCGGAACCGACGCTGGACAGGTTGCCCGACACACCAGTGGTCTTGGTGTAGCTCGGGATAGCAGGGTCAACAGCGGCAACCGCGTTGGCAGTCGCAACGCCAGCAGCGACAAAAGTCATTGCCGCCATCAAACGCTTCAGTTTCATGCCTTACTCCTAGCAGATAGGGTGTGTTAAGTCGGGGCCAAGTATCAGCAGGCCGTGTGAACACTCTATGGCTGAAATATGACAATTGGATGAAAGGCCAGCATCCGAGGCGTCACAAAAAATGAATTCCGCAGCAGGTTGACAAATCAAATGCAAAAGATAGCCTTGTCAACCACGAGAGGAACTCATGATAAACGACCGAATTCGCCGCGCCCGCCTGCAACGAGGCCTCACCCTAGAAGGTCTGGCGGCCCAGCTTGGCGACATCACTAAACAAGCGTTAAGCAAATATGAGAAGGGGTTGAGCACTCCAAACTCTTCTCGCCTGCTGCAACTGGCCAAGGCACTTCAGGTCAGTCCCGAATATTTTTTCCGCGCGGAGGTTATTCCGCTGGCACCTCTTGAGTTTCGAAAGCTGGCCAAAATGCCCAAGTATCGCCAAGCTCAGGTTGAAGAAAAAATTCGGGAACATCTCGAACGCTACATTTCACTTGAGCAATGCTTCGATCCTGCGGATATCCACACCCCTGCCACCCCCGCGCAGATGCTCCCGGTGTCGACCCTGGAAGAGGCTGAGCTCGCAGCCGAGAAGCTGCGCCAATTTTGGGGAATCGGTAGCGATCCCATTGCCAATCTGACTGAGCAACTGGAAGAGCACAGCATCAAGGTTGCGATGCTCAACGGCCCAGATGATTTTGACGGAGCTTGCGCGGCTACCGGTGACGGCGACCATGTATTGATTGCTTTGAATTCTGACCGTCCAGGTGAGCGAATCCGATTTACGGCTGCTCATGAGCTCGGCCATTGGGTTATGGCGTTACCTGAAGACATGCCGGAGAAAGACAAAGAAAACTGTTGTCACCGTTTTGCCGGTGCATTTCTCTATCCCGCCAAAAGCGTAACCGGCGATTTCGGCAGCCATCCCCGGTCCAGAGTGCACCCACGAGAGCTACTCATCGCCAAACGCCAATACGGAATATCAATGCACGCTGCGTTGAGACGACTGAAGGATTTGAAGCTACTTAGCGAAAGTGGCTACAAATCCCTCACTATTCAATTCAGTGCCAACGGCTGGCGCAAAGCTGAGCCTGAACCTATGCCGTGCAAACCACCCCAGCGCTTTGATTCACTGGTGTTCTGGGGATTGGCGGAAGGATTGATCACCAAGTCGCGGGCTGCTGAACTCCTGCGCAAACCAGTGAGCGCACTTGATCCCAATTTCTTGGGCTCACTGGAGAGTGCATGAATCTGATCTATATCAGTGATACGAATATCTGGATCGACTTCAGAAATGCCGGATTACTGGAGCAGATGTTCAGCTTGCCGTTTACGCTGTGTTGCACTGACTTTGTAATGTACGAACTCGACGACTTTTCACACGACGAACTGCTCGATAGAGGGTTGATTGTCGAGTCGTTCGATGAGGCAGGTGTAATACGATTGTCGGGGTTGAGGATCGAGCACAACAACAGCTCTTTAGCCGACGTCTCCTGCTACCTGCTTGCACAGGAAACGGGCCGTCCTTTACTCACTGGAGATGGCCGGTTGCGCCGTCAGGCCCAAAGAGATGGGCTACAGGTACACGGCGCGCTATGGCTGCTCGATTTAATGGTAGAGCACCAAGTCATCGACTAAACAGAAGCCGCAAATGCTTTGGCTCACATGCTCGAACACGGTGCTCGCCTGCCGGTTGGCGAGTGTGAAACAAGGCTTTCGCGCTGGCGAAAGCCCTGAGTTCTGAAACTGAATCAGCGACCTTTGCTCCACAACCACGCACCGACCAGGATCCCCATCCCGCACAGCACCGCCACATAGTAGGCAGGCCCCATCGCGCTTTCTTTCAGCAGCAGGCTGACCACCATCGGGGTCAGGCCGCCGAAGATCGCGTAAGCGACGTTATAAGAGAAGGACAGACCGCTGAAGCGCACCACCGGCGGAAACGCCTTGACCATCACATATGGCACCGCGCCAATGGTGCCGACCAGGAAACCGGTCAGCGCGTACAGCGGGAACAGCCAGTTCGGGTGATCAGCGAGGCTGTGATAGAACGTCCAGGAACTGGCCAGCAAGCCCAGGCAACCGAATACAAACACGCGACCGGCACCAAAGCGATCCGCCAGCGCGCCGGAAATGATGCAACCAAAGCTCAGGAACACGATTGCCAGGCTGTTGGATTGCAGCGCGGTGGTCGGCGAGAAGTGATAGACCGTCTGCAGCACGGTCGGGGTCATCAGGATCACCACGACGATGCCGGCGGACAGCAGCCAGGTCAGCAGCATCGACACTGCAATGGCCCCGCGATGGTCGCGCAGTACGGCGCGCAGCGGCACTTCCTCGGCCAGCGCCTTGCGCTGTTGCAGCTCGGCGAACACCGGGGTCTCGTGCAGCCAGCGACGCAGGTAGACCGAGAACAGACCGAACACGCCGCCGAGCAGGAACGGGATCCGCCAGGCGTAATCCGCAACTTCCACAGGCGTATAGATACTGTTGATCGCAGTAGCGACCAGCGAGCCGAGCAGGATGCCCGCCGTCAGGCCGCTGGTCAGGGTGCCGCAGGCGTAGCCGATGTGCTTGCCGGGCACGTGTTCGGAAACGAAGACCCACGCCCCCGGCACTTCGCCGCCAATCGCCGCGCCCTGAATGACGCGCATCAACAGCAGCAGAATCGGCGCCCACATGCCGATCTGCGCGTAGGTCGGCAGCAGGCCCATGATCAGGGTCGGCACCGCCATCATGAAAATGCTCAGGGTGAACATCTTCTTGCGCCCCAGCAGGTCGCCGAAGTGCGCCATCACGATTCCGCCCAGCGGCCGCGCCAGATAACCGGCGGCAAAGATGCCGAAGGTCTGCATCAGGCGCAGCCACTCAGGCATGTCGGCCGGGAAGAACAATTTGCCGACCACGGTGGCAAAGAACACGAAAATGATGAAATCGTAGAACTCCAGCGCGCCCCCCAGGGCCGATAGCGACAGAGTCTTGTAGTCATTGCGGGTCAACGGTCGTGCGGGTTGGTCGGGCTGCGCGAGGCTCGAGGGCGCTGTGGTCATGGCAAGGTCTTCTCTTATAGTCGGATCTGCCGCCACAACAACGCTGGCTGTGGCTCGGGCAGGTTCGGCACCATAGCAAATTGTTCGAAAAAGCACATAGAGGCGCGTATTTGCCGGTCGAAATGAGAACCGGACGGTCGTCGCGGAGTCTACCGACCGATATACTCGCAACCTTGCTCCGGTTTGTAGGGGGTTGCTGTGCGAAAACGTCGTTGGCCCGACCTTTGCTCGGGATTAGCCGGTTTCGCAGAGTTTCTCCTTAGGCGCCTGATGGAAAACGTGACGAACGTAGTATGTTCGGTGCTGAATCGTTTTTCCCGAAGACGGCTACCACCAGCAGCACCCACGAAGAGTCACGGGTCAGAGGCCCCCCGGCATGATAGAGCTAGAACAAGAAGATCCGATCCCGCAAGGCGACCTGGCTTTGCAAATCACCGCGCTTCCCCGCGAAACCAACGGCTTCGGCGATATTTTCGGCGGATGGCTGGTGGCACAGATGGACCTGGCCGGCACGGCCATGGCCAGCCGTGTTGCCGGTGGCCGTGTCGCGACCGTTGCCATTGATCGCATGGCGTTTCTGGTCCCGGTGGCCGTCGGCGCGCAATTGTCCTTTTATACCCAGACCCTGGAAATCGGCCGCAGCTCGATCCAGATGATGGTCGAGGTGTGGAGCGACGACCCGCTGTCCAGCGAGTGGCGCAAGGTGACTGAAGCGGTGTTTGTGTTCGTTGCCATCGATGGCAGCGGTCGCACCCGCTCGGTTCCGCCACGCGCACGTTAAACCTCGCGACCGTTTCACGGTCGATAGTCGTCCAAGTTGCTGATCGAGAGTTGCCCCATGAACACGCCCAACGTTGAAGCCGTGAAACTGGATGAACTGAACTGCTGGCGCATCCGCCACGGTCAGGCCGAAGTGCTGGTGGCCCAGCAAGGTGCGCACATTCTCAGTTATCAGATCGATGGCCAGCCGCCGATCATCTGGCTCAACGACAAGGCCGTGTTCCAGACCGGCAAAAGCATCCGCGCCGGTGTGCCGGTGTGCTGGCCGTGGTTCGGCAAGTTCGAACGCAACCCGCAGAGCGTGCAGGCCATGTACACAGGTGCGCAACCAGCCCCCGCGCACGGCCTGGTGCGGGCAATGGATTGGGAGCTGGGCGGCATCGAATCAGAGGCTGACGGCGTCAAGGTCGAATTCAGGCTGCCCCGTCCCGAAGGCGGACTGCCGGGCTGGCCGCATCAGGTCGATCTGACCCTGACCCTGCACTTGTCCGAGCAATTGCAGTTCAGCCTGACCAGCCACAACCGTGGCAACGACACCGTCAGCCTCAGTCAGGCGTTGCACACGTATTTTTCCGTCAGCGACGTGCGCAACGTGCGCGTCGCCGGCGTCGATGGCTTGAACTACATCGAGACCCTCGACGACTGGAAGACCTGCACCCAGCAAGGCGACCTGCACTTTGCCGGCGAAACCGACCGCATCTATCTCGACGCCCCGCCGCAACTGAGCATCGTCGACCCGGCCTGGGAGCGGCGCATTGTGCTGACGGCTACCGGCTCGCGCACAGCGGTGATCTGGAACCCGTGGATCGACCGCGCAGCGGCGCTCAGCGACATGGACAACGACGGCTGGCAGCGCATGCTGTGCATCGAGACGGCGAACGTGATAGACGATGTCGTGACACTGGCACCGGGCGCTAGTCACACGATGGGTGTCCGCATCGGCAGCCAGCCACTCTGAAAACAAAAATCGCAGCCCCGGGGCTGCGATTTTCGTTTGCGGCTGTGTATTACAGATCAGATTCCTGCACCACCCGCACCTTGTCCGCTTCCAGCGCGTACGCCGCATCGGCCAGATCATTGCTGACCTTTTCGATCTTCAGCGTGCCGGTCACCCACAGCGGTGTGTAGATGTCATCCAGCTTCAAGCCCTTTGGATAGCGCACCAGCACCAGTTGATTCGGTGGCGGTGGCGGCACGTGGATGCACGCGCCCGGATACGGCACGAGGAAGAACAGCGTGCTGCGACCCTTGGCGTCGGATTCCAGCGGCACCGGATAACCACCGATGCGGATGTGTTTGTCGTTCATCGACGCCACGGTCTTGGTCGAATACATCACCGCCGGCAAACCTTTGGCCTGCTTCATCCCGCCTTTCTGGGTGAAGGTGCCGGTGGCTTCCGGAGAGTTGTGGTCGATTTCAGGCATGGCCTCAAGGGCTTTCTGGTCCGACTTGGGCATCAGTTCCAGCCAGTCGGTTTCCGGCAGTTCGCCGGCGTGGGCCAGACCACTGCCCAGCAAAAGGAGAGTCAACAGAAGACGGCGCATGAAAGTGCTCGGTAAAGGATGCTCGAATAGGGAGGGAACGCTGAATCGCCGAGCATTCTAGCCCTCCCCGCCGGATTGGCAGAGAGGGCTTTGTCGCTTTGGATCAGTTCTTTTTGATCAGGCCGTAGATCACCAGCAGCACGATCGCGCCGACCAGTGCGCCGATGAAGCCTGCGCCCTGACCGGCCTGATAGATGCCCAGGGCCTGGCCGCCGTAGGTGGCTGCCAGCGAACCGCCGATACCGAGCAGGATGGTCATGATCCAGCCCATGCTGTCATCGCCCGGTTTCAGGAACCGCGCCAGCAGGCCGACAATGAGGCCGATAAAGATGGTTCCGATAATTCCCATGGCATTTCCCTCTGAATGGTAGATATGCGATGAAGCCTAGCCAGACTTTCGCATCCTGCCATCAGAGAACGGCGGCCCCTTAATGGTTCCGCCGCTGCCAGATGAAACTGTCGTTACTCGGCGATCAGCGCTTCGACCTTGAGGATCTGTTGCTCGAGAGTTGCCTTGTCCTTGCAGCGCAGGTTGGCGTGACCGACCTTGCGCCCGGCCTTGAAGGCCTTGCCGTAGTGATGCAGGTGGCAATCGTCGATGGCGATGACTTTTTCAACCGGCGGAACAACGCCGATGAAGTTGAGCATCGCGCTCTCGCCGACCTTGGCGGTCGAACCCAGCGGCAGACCGGCAACGGCCCGCAGATGGTTTTCGAACTGGCTGCACTCGGCGCCTTCGGTGGTCCAGTGCCCGGAGTTGTGCACGCGCGGTGCGATTTCGTTGGCCTTGAGGCCGCCGTCGACTTCAAAGAACTCGAACGCCATCACACCGACATAATCCAGCTGCTTCAGCACGCGGCTGGAATAATCTTCGGCCAGGGCCTGGAGCGGGTGATCGGAGCTGGCGACCGACAGCTTGAGGATGCCGCTGTCGTGGGTGTTGTGCACCAGTGGATAGAACTTCGTCTCGCCATCGCGGGCGCGCACGGCGATCAGCGACACTTCGCCGGTGAATGGCACGAAGCCTTCCAGCAGGCAAGGCACGCTGCCCAGTTCGGCGAAGGTACCGACCACGTCTTCCGGCTTGCGCAGGACTTTCTGACCCTTGCCGTCGTAACCCAGAGTGCGGGTTTTCAGCACGGCCGGCAGGCCGATCGACGCGACGGCGGCGTCCAGGTCGGCTTGCGACTGGATGTCGGCGAACGCCGGGGTCGGAATCCCCAGGTCCTTGAACATGCTCTTTTCGAACCAGCGGTCGCGAGCGATGCGCAGCGCTTCGGCGCTCGGGTAGACCGGCACAAATTGCGAAAGGAACGCCACGGTTTCGGCCGGAACGCTTTCGAACTCGAAGGTCACCAGGTCGACTTCATCGGCCAACTGGCGCAGATGATCCTGATCGCCGTAATCGGCCCGCAGGTGTTCGCCCAGCGCAGCGGCGCACGCGTCCGGCGCAGGGTCGAGGAAAGCGAAGTTCATGCCCAGCGGAGTGCCCGCCAGAGCCAACATGCGACCCAACTGGCCGCCACCGATTACACCGATCTTCATCTCAACAACCTCAGGCAATACGTGGGTCTGGATTGTCCAGGACGCTGTCTGTCTGCTCGGCACGGAAGGTTTTCAGTACCGCGTGGAATTGTGGATGCTTGGCGCCCAGGATGCTCGCCGACAGCAGCGCTGCGTTGATCGCGCCGGCCTTGCCGATGGCCAGAGTGGCGACCGGAATACCGGCCGGCATCTGCACGATCGACAGCAGCGAGTCGACGCCCGAGAGCATCGCCGACTGCACCGGCACGCCCAGCACCGGCAGGTGGGTCTTGGCCGCACACATGCCTGGCAGGTGGGCTGCGCCACCGGCACCGGCGATGATCACCTCGATGCCGCGGCCTTCAGCCTCTTCGGCGTACTGGAACAGCAGATCCGGGGTGCGGTGGGCGGAAACCACCTTGACCTCGTACGGGATGCCGAGCTTTTCCAGCATATCGGCGGTGTGGCTAAGGGTGGACCAATCGGACTTGGAGCCCATGATCACGCCAACCAGTGCACTCATCGTCGCGCCTCTTCTCTCTGGGCGCCCGCAGGCGCGTCAAAAACAACAAGCCACGCAGAATGCGTGGCTTGTTGTAGGAAAAATGGCCGGACGAACCGGCCGAAGGCCGCGCAGTATACCGCAAAGAAAGCAATAAACAGCCCCCGTCGCGACCATCTGTCATCTGAACCTAACCACACATTTTGCTGACTCGAGGTTCAAGAATACTGCTTCGTTTTTTCCCACGGGAAACATGATCAACAGGTCGAATGGAGAGCGCACTCAAATTTCCGCATGAGTTCATGTAATAAAAATCAAAATATTCCCAAGAGCCACAATAAAATTTAAATGATATACAACCAAGCATGAAACAAAAAAACAGAGAGCCCACCAAAAACAAAAACTTATATTGCACAGCAACAAATCCATATTAAAAGCACTTCCAAAATCACAACGGCAGGACAGTCGGCACCATCAGGCCTGCCCGTCACTATCAAGTAAATTGCAATCATCCAAGGAACGGAACATGGCCAAACAGCCTTTAACACTGAATGTCTTCATCCATGAGGACTTATCGGACGACAGCAGACGAGACTTGTACAACACTCATTTTTCCTGGTTTACCGACGAAATCCAGAAACTTTCTGGCCGCAAGCTATCAGTCAATATGTTCACCCCGTCAGAAGCAGAAACCTTGAGTGGTTTTGATTATAAAAAAATATCTGCCGCCAGTTCTTTGGACGCTTGGGCAGAAAAACTAAGAAGCCATTTCGGCTCCGTGCTCCTGCAAGACTCGCACACAAGATTCAACAAGTATCTATTACTGACCCGCGACAATATAAACCCGAGCACAATGGGAATTGCACAAAGCAAGGGTTACGCGGGTATATCCTCGATAAGAAGCGACATGGTTCCTGCTCACGAAGCAGGCCACATGTTCGGCGCGACTCATGAAGACAGCGAAATCCTGTACAACGGCTGGTGGAGCGAAACAATCATGAGTGATGATGATTTCTCACCACTTCGAAGCAATGCCAACCGCTTCAGTGATAAAAACAGAGAGAACATTCGCAATTACCTGGACAAACCGATTGCACAGCGGGCCGTGCCGCGCCCCCAAGACGACTGGGACGACGATTGAACTGATGCAAACCTGCCGCATCCCACGAGCTCTCGTATTTTAATAAAGCTCACCCGGCTTGGCAGAGGCGAAAAACAACATTCGCCTCTGCTTTCACTCAGTTATTGCCACTCGCTGCACCGCCTTCCAGCTTGCGCCACAACAACCGCACATTGGCCTTGCGCACCAGCGCGCAGCGGTACAGGCGGATCTCCAGCGGCACATGCCATTGCGCGCCGCCGCAGACCACCAGTTCGCCACGGGCCAGTTCGGCTCGTACGCTCAGTTGCGGAACCCAGGCGATACCGAGGCCTTCCAGCGCCATGCTTTTCAGACTGTCGGCCATGGCGGTTTCATAGATCGTGGTGAAACGCAGCTGACGCTGGCGCAGCAAGCCATTCACAGAACGCCCGAGAAACGCCCCGGCGCTGTACGCCAGCAGCGGCACACTGCCCTCGCCTTCCAGATCGAACATCGGTTTGCCGTCGGCATCCGCCGCGCACACCGGGAGCATTTCGGTCTGGCCCAGGTGCAGCGACGGGAAGATTTCCGGGTCCATCTGCATGGCGGCGTCCGGGTCATAGAACGCCAGCATCAGATCGCAACCACCTTCCCGCAGCGCGTGAACCGCGTCACCGACGTTGGTCGCTACCAGCCGCGTGGCAATGTTCAGGCCTTCGTTGCGCAGTTGAGCGATCCAGCGCGGGAAGAATCCGAGCGCCAACGAATGCGCCGCTGCGACCTGGATCACTTCGCCTTGCCCACCTTCGAGGTGATGCAAATGGCGCAACACCTCACCGAGCTGTTCGACCACGGTGCGCGCGGTCACCAGGAACAGTTGTCCCGCCGCCGTCAGCTCGATCGGCGTACGCGAGCGGTTGACCAGCGTCAGTCCGAGAGCCGCTTCCAGGCTGCGGATCCGCCGACTGAACGCCGGCTGGGTCACGAAGCGCCGTTCGGCCGCCTGCGAGAAGCTGCGGGTGGCGGCCAGAGCACTGAAGTCCTCGAGCCATTTGCTTTCCAGATTCATCACGTCCTCCCGGACACGCACCAAAACAGGTCACACGTCTGCCGCGCACGCGGCGTCACACGGGCATTATGCCGAATGTGCATAGGGCAGTGTTTAACAGCATTGGCCCAAAAATTCCCACAAGCCTAGCATTCGCAGCGTTCCGGCACAGACCGGGTCCATATCGAGATGATTTCTATCATGTCCTCCGCTGCATCATTCCGCACAGAAAACGACCTGCTTGGCACCCTCGAAGTCCCTGCTCAAGCGTATTACGGCATCCAGACCCTGCGAGCGGTGAACAACTTCCGTCTCTCCGGCGTTCCGATTTCGCACTACCCGAAGCTGGTTGTCGGTCTGGCGATGGTCAAACAGGCTGCCGCTGACGCCAACCGCGAGCTGGGTCACCTGAGCGAAGCCAAGCACGCTGCCATCAGCGAAGCCTGTGCCCGTCTGATCCGCGGCGATTTCCACGAAGAGTTCGTGGTCGACATGATTCAAGGTGGCGCCGGTACCTCCACCAACATGAACGCCAACGAAGTGATCGCCAACATCGCGCTGGAAGCGATGGGTCACCAGAAAGGCGAATACCAGTACCTGCACCCGAACGACGACGTGAACATGGCGCAGTCGACCAACGACGCCTATCCGACCGCGATCCGTCTGGGTCTGCTGCTGGGTCACGACGCGCTGCTGGCCAGCCTCGACAGCCTGATTCAGGCGTTCGCGGCCAAGGGTGAAGAATTCAATCACGTCCTGAAGATGGGCCGTACCCAGCTGCAAGACGCCGTACCGATGACCCTGGGTCAGGAATTCCGTGCTTTCGCCACCACCATGGGCGAAGACCTGGCCCGTCTGAAGACGCTGGCCCCGGAACTGCTGACCGAAGTGAACCTGGGCGGTACCGCGATCGGCACCGGCATCAACGCCGACCCGCGCTACCAGGCCCTGGCCGTACAGCGTCTGGCGCTGATCAGCGGTCAACCGCTGGTTCCAGCCGCCGACCTGATTGAAGCCACTTCCGACATGGGCGCCTTCGTGCTGTTCTCCGGCATGCTCAAGCGCACCGCGGTCAAACTGTCGAAGATCTGCAACGACCTGCGCCTGCTGTCCAGCGGCCCGCGCACCGGCATCAACGAAATCAACCTGCCGGCGCGTCAGCCAGGCAGCTCGATCATGCCAGGCAAGGTCAACCCGGTAATCCCGGAAGCCGTGAACCAGGTGGCATTCCAGGTCATCGGTAACGATCTGGCGCTGACCATGGCAGCCGAAGGCGGCCAACTGCAACTGAACGTGATGGAGCCGCTGATCGCCTTCAAGATCCTCGACTCGATCCGCCTGCTGCAACGCGCCATGGACATGCTGCGCGAGCACTGCATCGTCGGCATCACCGCCAACGAAGCGCGCTGCCGCGAACTGGTCGAACACTCGATCGGTCTGGTCACCGCACTGAACCCGTACATCGGCTACAAAAACGCCACCCGCATCGCCCGTATCGCCCTTGAAAGCGGCCGCGGCGTGCTGGAACTGGTGCGCGAAGAAGGTCTGCTCGACGAAGCCATGCTCGCCGACATCCTGCGCCCGGAAAACATGATTGCTCCGCGTCTGGTTCCGCTCAAAGCCTGAGCCGACGCGTGACGTGTAGCACCGCTCACCAGGTCGAGGGACTAGACACCTCTCACCTTTTGAGGGCTTGGGGAGCATTCCCCGAGCCCTTTTTTTTAACTGTTTGAACCTGAGAACCGTATGTATGGAAGCTGGCTGCAAACCGGCTCCCAGACAAGCCCGACGCCGGTAACGTCGGGTGTTTCAAAGCTTCGTTTCGTCGCTTGCACCACAACCGTGCAGACGGGCGCCGCACTGATCGGTATAGTGCCGCCCCTCTTCGCGTGAGCGGTCGTCGGTAACGAGGCCATAACCCATGCGAAACCCGAACTAATAACAAACCCGCGATATGGATCCGGGACGAAACCCTCGCCTCGCCCGTTGTGCCGCACGCACACCGGTGTAACGCGATGTTTCTGACCATCCAGCATTTGCTTAAACAATAAACAGCGAGGAAAAATCCATGCTCGAAGTCATCAACGACTTCCTCTCAGGGAAAGTACTGATCGTGCTCATTGTCGGGCTCGGTAGCTACTTCACGATTCGCTCGCGTTTCGTTCAATTGCGCCACTTCTTCCACATGTTCGCGGTGTTCCGCGACAGCCTCAAAGGCAGCGCCGGGCAACTCAGCTCGTTCCAGGCCCTGATGCTCAGCCTCGCCGGCCGCGTCGGTGCAGGCAACATCGCCGGTGTCGGCATCGCCGTGACCCTGGGTGGTCCGGGGGCGGTGTTCTGGATGTGGGTAACCGCTCTGGTCGGCATGTCCAGCAGCTTCTTCGAATGTACGCTGGCCCAGGTCTACAAGCGTGCCGATGGCGACGGCCTGTACCGTGGCGGTCCGGCTTACTACATCCAGCACGGCCTGAAGCTCAAAGGCATGGCGGTGGTGTTCTCGATCCTGCTGCTGGTCACCTACGGCTTCGCCTTCATCGGCCTGCAGTCCTACACCGTGACCCACTCGCTGCAAAACGCCTTTGCCTTTGATCCGCAACACACCGGTATCGTCCTGGCAGTGCTGCTGGCCATTACCTTCATCGGCGGCATCAAGCGCATCGCTTCGGTGTCCGACCTGCTGGTGCCGATCAAGACCCTGGCCTACATCGGCGTGACCCTCTACGTGATCGGCACCCAGATCGAACACGTGCCAGCCATGCTGGTCACCATCTTCAAAAGCGCCTTCGGTCTCGACCCGGCCTTCGGCGGCCTGCTCGGCAGCGCGATTGTCATGGGCGTGAAGCGTGGCGTGTTTGCCAACGAAGCGGGCCTGGGCAGTGCGCCGAACGTCGCCGCCGTGGCCGCCGTGAAGCACCCGGGCGCTCAAGGCGTGGTTCAGGCGTTCAGCGTGTTCCTCGACACCTTCGTGATCTGCACCTGCACCGCGCTGCTGATCCTGCTGTCGGGCTTCTACACCCCGGGCTTCGAAGGTGACGGCATCGTCCTGACCCAGAACTCGCTGGCCGCCGTGGTGGGTGACTGGGGCCGCATGTTCGTCAGCGTCGCGCTGTCGCTGTTCGTCTTCACTTGCATCCTCTACAACTACTACCTGGGCGAAAACAGCCTGCAGTTCCTCACTCGCAACCGTGCTGCGCTGATGACCTTCCGCGGCCTGGTGCTGGCGCTGGTGGTCTGGGGTTCGATGCAAGACCTGTCGACCGTATTCGCCTTCGCCGACATCACCATGACCTGCCTGGCCTTCGTCAACCTGATGGCCCTGGCCCTGCTGTTCAAGGTCGGCATGCGCGTGATGCGCGACTACGATGCGCAGCGCCGCGCCGGCGTCGACCAGCCGGTATTCGACTCCAGCAAGTTCAGCGACCTGGATCTGGACCTGAAAGCCTGGCCTGCCAATCCGTCGGCCGACACCCAGGCCAACGCTCAGCCGCAAGGCATCCCGGCAGCGCAACGCTGATCGGGTAAAAACCGGGCGCAGATCCTGCGCCCGGCGTGACACAAGCAGCGGTCGGCGTCATGCTCGACCGCATGCTGTCCTCGTTCAGGAGAACTCCCCATGAATTCCTCGACCTACCCTGCCGCCCAGCACGTCATGGTGCTGTACACCGGTGGCACCATCGGCATGCAGGCCAGCGCCAATGGCCTGGCTCCGGCGTCCGGTTTCGAAGCGCGGATGCGCGATTACCTGCACAGCCAGCCGGAGCTGGTGGTGCCGCAGTGGCGCTTTCGCGAGATGTCGCCGCTGATCGACAGCGCCAACATGACCCCGGCCTACTGGCAGCAACTGCGTGAAGCGGTGGTCGACGCCGTCGATGTGCAAGGTTGCGACAGCGTGCTGATCCTGCACGGCACCGACACCCTGGCCTACAGCGCCGCCGCCATGAGCTTCCAGCTGCTCGGCCTGCATGCCCGCGTGTGCTTCACCGGTTCGATGCTGCCGGCCGGCGTCACCGACAGCGACGCCTGGGAAAACCTCAGCGGCGCACTGGTCGCCCTCGGTCACGGCCTGGCGCCGGGCGTGCATCTGTATTTCCACGGCGAACTGCTGGCGCCGACCCGTTGCGCGAAAGTGCGCAGCTTCGGCCGTCATCCATTCAAGCGCCTGGACCGTCAGGGCGGCGGCGTGAAAGCCACTTCCCTGCCGGCAGCGCTGAACTACAACCAGCCCAAGCAACTGGCCAGGGTTGCGGTATTGCCCCTGTTCCCGGGCATTGGCGCCCAAATCATCGACGGCCTGCTCGACAGCGACATTCAGGGCCTGGTGCTGGAATGCTACGGCAGCGGCACCGGGCCGAGCGACAACCCAGAGTTCCTCGCCAGCCTCGGCCGGGCGCGGGACAGCGGCGTGGTCGTGGTGGCGGTCACGCAGTGCCATGAAGGCGGTGTGGAACTGGATGTGTACGAAGCCGGCAGCCGCTTGCGTGGTGTCGGTGTACTGTCGGGTGGGGGCATGACGCGGGAGGCAGCGTTCGGCAAGTTACACGGGTTGCTGGGGGCAGGACTCGAAGTAACAAACATTCGGCAGCTTGTGGAACTGGATCTCTGTGGAGAACTGTCTTTGTAACTTGGTTTGTTCTGCAGTCAACTGATCAATGATGAACAAAAATACCCCTCCTTACTGCCAATGGAGGGGTATCAACTATTTCACCTGAACAATAAAAAGATGCGCCTTCAATTTTGCCGTTTCAGGATTTTGCGGATTACCTCGATAAACTGTTGCATCAACGTCGCATTCATACTTTCCCGTGACGCTGTCAAACGTTGCATTTGAAAGCCTTGTTGTGTCCGCCCACCAACGCGCCTCAGCAACACTAGGCTTCGTATTTAAATATTCGCGCTTACTCATTTGAAGAGTATAGGTGCTCAATTTCAGCGCTGACTCCGGGATCTCAAGGTTAAAATCAGAATGCTTGCTCTTAAATATAAAAATTATACTTGTTCCGTGTTGACCATTATTTACCACAAAAGAGTTGGCATCAGAGAGTAAGGATTTGTTATCTACTGCCCCTTCAACGCGCCCCTCAGTTGCAGGATTCTTTCCATTTCCATATTTTTCCCATATCTCTTCCATATCATCCCATTGAGCTTCGACATCACTATCTTTCGAACTCATTTCCCATTCTCCTCTATTGAAAAACTTCACAGACATTACGACTGCAAACTTGAGCGTAGCCCCAGAAAAATACAAATCAAATAAAAAAACGAAAATCAAGAAAACCAGTAACTAAACGACCAGCGGTGCACTTATATTTAAAAACCTGTTACTTCTGACAGTCGTCAAAAGAGCAATCTCGCATTAAGTTAAACAGGCGGGAGCCATGACCCTATAACTAACAAATCAATCTGGTCTCCTCTGTTAACTTTAATTAGCGCAAACAACTGAAACCGGCAGGTGGCATGTAATTTGCCCCTTCAAAGTTGTATTCGCTCAGGACATTCCCATGCTCCACTCCCACCTCACCACCCTCAACGCCGTCTCCCTGATGCTCATCACCTTCAGGGATCAGGGCCTGTCCAGCGAAGCGCTGCTGGCCGGCAGCAGCATCGGTGCGGCGGAACGAGTCGCCCTCGGCCACGGCCTGGCGCCGGGCGTGCATCTTCGTGGTTGCGGTCACGCAGTCGAAGCGGGCAGCCGCTTGCGTGGTGTGGGCATGCTGTCCGGTGGCGGGATGAATCGTGAGGCAGCGTTTGGCAAGTTGAATGCCTTGCTGGTGGGGGCAGGCCTTGAAACGGCCGAAGTACGACGTCTGGTCGAACTCGATCTATGAAGTGAGCTAATCTGATTCGACGTACAAACCTGCAGCCGGATAGATATGGCCCTGCCCCAATGGATGTTAGGGGGCAGGGTCAATAGACCTGGACAACTCCACAGGCTTCTCGCTCTCGATACGTGAAGATTTGCGTTAATCACTTGATGCTGAAAATGCCGTCTTTTAACTGTTTGATCGTGCTGTCTGGATGAGCGAACTCGGCCTCCACGATTCCGTAAAAATATCCGCCGATGGGATCCCGATTTATTTGGATGACCCCGCTCGTAGCAATATTATGTTCATCTTTGTAGATAGCTTGAATGGACCCGTACTCTTCTGGAATACGAACCTTTTTTCCAAGATCTTTTGCATCAATGAAGAACGCGATCGTTTGCTCGAGTTTATTGTCAGGACCCAAAATGGCGAAAGCAATCAAAATATTACTTTCAGGGTCAAGCCTGTAGGCAGAGAGCCTGACATCTTGCCCATCACGATTTATCTTAATCTCGCCCTCAAGCGCGTTTTTCGCGATTAGATCGATTTTTTTATTCAGATCTTCAAAAGATTTCATTGCCTGATTCTCCGTAGGGATAAAACTGGATTTCACATCTGTTACTGCCATGGTTCAGTCTATGAATTTGCCAGAATGAAAGCCGTCAACCCATTGCCAACTCCAGATTGATCGTACTCCAACAGGCCGAATCCAGTGACACGACCATTCGAAAATAGATGCGGAAGTGCACCAAGTCAAACCAAAAACCGCTCCCGACAAACGGTACACTTTACGGGAAAAACCTGTAACTTCTGACAGTAGCCAGCAAATATCAAATAATATAAATTAATTGAGCGCCGCTCTAACTTATTACTGCCAAATTTCTATTTTTGCTTGTGATGAGCATTTAAAAAACAACAAATCGTCCAACTAACGAATCGGGCAAAGTTATCTTGCTGATTTTCGACAGCTGTCGCCGGCACATAACTTGCTCGCCTTTCCGGCACCGCCCGGCTGGAAGATCCTATGCTTCACTCCCACCTCACCACCCTCAACGCCGTCGCCCTGGTGCTCAACACCTTCAGGGATCAAGGCCTGTCCAGCGAAGCACTGCTCGCCGGCAGCGGCATCAGCGCGGCGGATCTAAGCCGGGCCGACACCCGCATTACCACCAATCAGGAGATGCAGGTCTGCGCCAATGCGGTCGCGCTCAAGCACGACATCGGCCTGGAGCTGGGCCGGCGCATGCATGTTTCCTGCTACGGCATCCTCGGTTACGCGCTGCTGACCTGTGCCACCTTCGGTGACGCTTTGCGGCTGGCGATCCGTTATCCGGCGCTGCTGGGAACACTTTTCGAACTGAGCCTGGAAGACGACGGCGAGCGCGTCTGGTTCGTCGCCGCCGATTATCGCGAGAGCCCGGCGATGGCGGTGTTCAACGCGGAGTTCTGTCTGGTGTCGCTGAAAGTCATCTGCGACGACCTGCTCGGCCATCCGCTGCCATTGCTGGCCGCGCGCTTCGAACACGCCGCGCCGGATTACCGCGACAGCTACGCCGATCACTTCAAGGCGCCCCTGCACTTCGGCGCCAAGGACAACGCCTTCGCCTTCGACCGGCGCTGGCTCGACCAGCCGCTGCCGCTGGCCGACATCATCACCCACCAGGCCATGGCCGAACGCTGCCGCAAACAGAACACCGAGTTCACCGGCCGCCAGGCGTGGCTGGGGCGGATCCGCCAGTTGCTCAGTGCGCAACTCAATGCCGCACCGGGCCTGGAAGGTCTGGCGCAGCAGATGAACTGCTCGCCGCGCACCCTGCGCCGGCATCTGAAGGACATGGGCTGCAGTTATCAGGAGCTGCTCGACGAGCTGCGTTTCGAGCGGGCCAAGCAGATGCTTTGCGAAGATCAACTGCCGATCTACCGCATCGCCGAAACCCTGGGTTTCAGCGAGACCGCGAGCTTTCGCCATGCGTTCGTGCGCTGGAGCGGTGTGGCACCGAGTCAGTTCCGGCCACACTGATACTTACTTTACGGGAGCTGACTGGCCAGCGATGGCGTCGACACACTCGGCATTGAAGTCGCCTGACACTCCGCTATCGCTGGCAAGCCAGCTCCCACATGTTCTGCGTTCCAAATCAAAGGGCCAGAGGAGGGGCGAATTTCGGTCAGTTCTTTTGGCCATATCGATCCCCTTTTGGCCGCTCCTGACGTTCTCCGATTCGCCCCGCGCCGCAACACTGGAGCCAACCGAATCAGCCCCTGCGGAGAACAACAAATGCTGACGATCTACTCTGACGATCACCACCTGCACCATGGCCGCTGCGAATTGATCGACGGGCAACTCAAGCCTTGCTTCGAAATGCCGTCGCGCGCCGACCACGTGCTGCAACGGGTAAAAAATCAAAACCTCGGCCCGGTCGAGGCACCGAAGGATTTCGGCCTCGGGCCGATCGAGCGCATTCACAGCCGCGACTACCTCGACTTTTTCAAAGGCGCGTGGGCACGCTGGACCGAGTTCAACACCGACGGCGACTTGCTGCCTTACACCTGGCCGGCGCGCACCTTGCGTCAGGTCAAGCCGACCAGCCTGCACGGCCAGCTCGGCTATTACAGCTTCGACGGAGGCGCGCCGATCACCGCCGGCACCTGGCAAGCGGCGTACAGCGCGGCGCAAGTGGCGCTGACCGCACAAGCGGAAATCCAGCGCGGCGCCCGCGGTGCCTTCGCCCTGTGCCGTCCACCGGGACACCACGCTGCCGGTGATTTGATGGGCGGTTATTGCTACCTCAACAACGCCGCCATCGCCGCGCAGGCATTCCTCGATCAGGGCCACAAGAAGGTCGCGATCCTCGACGTCGACTACCACCACGGCAATGGCACCCAATCGATTTTCTACGAGCGCAGCGACGTGCTGTTCACCTCGATCCATGGCCACCCGGAAGCGGAATTCCCGTTCTTCCTCGGCTACGAAGACGAACGCGGGGAAGGCGCCGGGGAAGGCTTCAACTTCAACTATCCGCTGCCAGCCGGTTCCGGCTGGGATATCTGGAGTGCGGCACTGGATCAGGCCTGCCAGGAGATCGACAACTACGGCGCCGACATCATCGTCGTGTCGCTGGGTGTGGACACCTTCAAGGACGATCCGATTTCGCAGTTCAAGCTCGACAGCCCGGACTACCTGGCCATGGGCAAGCGCATCGCGGCCCTCGGCAAACCGACCCTGTTCGTCATGGAAGGTGGCTACGCGGTGGAAGAAATCGGCATCAACGCGGTGAACGTGCTTGAAGGTTTCGAACAATGAGCAGACTCAAGCACTTCATCGCGCCGGCGTTGTGCGCGGCTCTGCTAAGCGGCGCCGCACACGCCGAGGAACGCACCCTGCGGGTCTACAACTGGTTCGACTACATCACCCCCAAGGCACTGGAAGATTTCAAGGCGCAGAACAGCCAGACCAGACTGGTCTACGACATCTTCGACACCAACGAAGCACTGGAGGCCAAGCTGCTGACCGGCAACTCCGGCTACGACGTGGTGGTGCCGTCCAACGTGTTCCTCGCCAAGCAGATCGAGGCCGGGGTGTTCCAGCCGCTGGATCGCAGCCAGTTGCCGAACTGGAACCACCTCGACCCGAAACTGATGAAGCTGATCGAAGCCAACGATCCGGGCAACAAGTTCGCCGTGCCGTACATGTACGGCACCATCCTGATCGGCTTCAACCCGGCCAAGGTCAAGGCCACGCTGGGCGACAACGCGCCGGTGGACAGCTGGGACCTGATCTTCAAGGAAGAGAACATCAGCAAGCTCAAGCAGTGCGGCGTGGCCCTGCTCGATTCGCCGTCGGAGATCCTGCCGCTGGCCCTGCAACACCTCGGCCTGGATCCCAACAGCAAGAACCCGGCGGACTACGCCAAGGCTGAAGCGCTGTTGATGAAGATTCGCCCGTACGTGACCTACTTCCATTCGTCCAAGTACATGGCCGACATCGCCAACGGCGACATCTGCGTCGCGGTCGGTTATTCGGGCAGCTTCTCGCAAGCGGCCAACCGTGCGAAGGAAGCGAAGAATGGCGTGGTGGTGGACATGCGTCTGCCGAAAGAAGGCGCGCCGATCTGGTTCGACATGCTCGCGATCCCGAAAGGCGCGAAGAACCCGCAGGACGCCTACACCTTCATCAACTACCTGCTGCAACCGCAGGTGATCGCGCCGGTCAGCGATTTTGTCGGTTATCCGAACCCGAACAAGGACGCCACCGAACTTGTCGACCCGGCGATTCGCAACAATCCGAATCTGTACCCGACCGATGCGGCGATGAATACGCTGTACACCCTGCAGCCATTGCCGCGCGATGCGGAACGGGCACGCACGCGGGCGTGGACGAAGATCAAATCCGGCACCTGAAACCTGCTCATCCAATCCGGACCCGCCCCGGCGGGTCTTTGGATACCGACGCTGCGTCTTCACTCACCCCAGGCTTGCCGCAAACGGGCCAGGGCCGACTCGATCGCCGGCTCCGGCACCGCCGCAAAACCCAGCACCAGACCGGCGCGCTGATCGAGCGGCGTCGTCGAGTCCGGCAGCCAATATTTGCTCAAGCCATTGACTTCCACCTTTACCCTGGCGGCCTGTTCGATCAATTGCTGTTCACGGGCCACGCTATCGACCGCCACGGTGAGATGCAGTCCGGCCGACACGGCTGGCAGTTCGCCGACACCCGCCAGCCCCTCGGGCCAGCCATTGAGAAGTACATTGCGCCGGCTCAGTGCGGCCCGACGCATCCGCCGGATGTGCCGCTGGAAGTGCCCGGCCGCCATGAATTCGGCCATCACCGCTTGAGTGCTCACTTCGGAATGCCGGACATCCACCGCCCGCCGCTGCGCAAACGCCTCCACCAGTCCCGGCGGCAACACCAGATACCCCAGGCGCAGCGCCGGGAACGCGACTTTGCCGAAGGTGCCGACATACAACACGCGGCCCTGGCGGTCGAGTGCTGCCAGCGGGGCCAAGGGTGCGCCGGTGTAGCGATACTCGCCGTCGTAGTCGTCCTCGACGATCCAGCCGCCGTTGCGCTCGGCCCAGGCCAGCAGTTCCAGACGTCGCGCCAGGCTCATCACCAGCCCGGTCGGGTATTGATGAGACGGTGTGACATACGCCACCCGGCAATCTTCGGCGGCCGCCAGTGCCGCGCAGTCGATGCCCTCTTCGTCCACGGCAATGCCGTGCAATCGACCGCCGGCCAGCGCGAACGCATGACCCGCTGCGCGATAACCGGGATTCTCGATGCCCACGCCGGCGCCCGGTTCCACCAACAACTGTGCACAAAGGCTGATTCCCTGCTGCGCGCCACTGGTGATCACAATTTGCTCAGCCGAACACTGCATGCCGCGTGAGCTGCGCAAATACGCAGCGATCAGACCACGCAGGCGCGCATCGCCCGCCGGGTCGCCGTAACACAGTTGCTGCAAATCGGGTTTGCGCCAGAACGCCGCGTTCAGCTTGGCCCAGACATCGAACGGGAACAGATCAAACGCCGGAACACCGACCCGGAATGCTCGCGGCGGACCGCTCGGTGGCATCGGTAAATGGTTCTGCTCAAGCCGCTGCAATGCACCACTGTGGATAACTTTGCTGGATAAATCCCCAGTGGAATTGGCCGAAATTGTGGATAAGGCTGTGGGTAAGCTTGTTGAAAACCCTGTGGATACTTTTGTGGATAATTTTTTCGCGGGCGCCACCGATTGCGGTAACTGCGCCACATAAGTGCCGTCCCCGACCCGGCCTTCAATGAAGCCCTCCGCATACAGCTGATCGTAGGCACGCACCACGCTGTTGCGGGAAATCCCCAACGCTGCCGCCAGATCGCGACTGGCCGGCAGGCGCGTGCCGCTGGCCAGACGTCCGTCGAGCACCCGCAGGCGCAAGGCCTGATAGAGCTGACGGCTCAGGCCTTTGCGGCGGTCGAGCTCGATACCGGCAGGGTTGAACGGCAGCGACAGCGTGGTCGAATCGGGCATGACAATGGACCTATGAAATTGGTCATCAATGGCTCTTACAACAGACCAATAGCCTGCCTACGATGCAGGCATTCGCCAAGGAAATTTTCTCCATGTACACGCCCCGCGCCTTTGCCATCGACGATCTGTCCCAACTGCACGAACTGATCCTCGCCACCCGCCTCGCCATCCTGGTCACCCACGGCGAACAAGGCTTGCAGGCCAGTCATGTGCCGGTGTTGTTGCATCGCGAACAAGGTCCGAACGGCACGCTGTACGGGCATCTGGCCAAGGCCAATCCGCAGTGGAAAGACCTGCGTGACGGCGCCGAAGCGATACTGATTTTTCCCGGTGCCGATGCCTACGTAAGCCCCGGCTTTTACCCGAGCAAGGCCGAGCACGGCAAAGTCGTGCCGACCTGGAATTACGTCGCCGTACACGCCTACGGTCACGCCGAGACCTTCAGCGATGGCGGTCGGCTGCTGGACATCGTCAGCACCCTCACCGATCGCCATGAAGCGGGCCGCGCCCAGCCCTGGTCGGTTGACGATGCCCCGGCCGATTACATCGACGGCATGCTCAAGGCCATCGTCGGGTTCGCCATTCCGATCGACCGCCTCGAAGGCAAGCGCAAGCTCAGCCAGAACCGCAGCGCCGAAGACATCGCCGGCGTGCGCGAAGGCCTGGCCGCCAGCCCCGACATCAACGATCAAACCCTCGCTCACTTGATGCGTTAAGGAAATCACCATGAGTCAGATCGACATCCGCCCGGTCAGCGCCGCCGATCACGCCGCTTGGCTGCCGCTGTGGCAGGCCTACCTGCGCTTCTACAACACCGAGTTGCCGGACGCCGTCAGCCAAAGCACCTGGCAGCGCTTTCTCGACCCGAACGAACCGACTCACGCCGCCCTCGCCTGGGCCGACGGCAAAGCGGTGGGCATGGTGCATTTCATCTACCATCGTTCGAACTGGAGCATCGAAAACTCCTGCTACCTGCAAGACCTGCTGGTGGAGCCGCAAACCCGTGGCACCGGCGTGGGTCGCCTGCTGATCGAACACGTTTACGCCACGGCCAAGGCGGACGGTTGCTGCAAGGTGCACTGGCTGACCCACGAAACCAATGCCACGGCGATCCAGCTCTACGAGCGCATCGCCGAACGCCCGGGTTTCATCCAGTTTCGCAAAGCCATTTAAGGAGCCCTGCCCATGACGACTTCACTTGCCGACTGGAAAGGCGTACCGCCGCCCTCCACCACCCTGATCGAAGGCCGCTTCATCCGCCTGGAAAAACTCGACCCGGCACGCCACGGTGACGACCTGTTCAACGCTCTGCAAGGCCCCGGCGCCGATCCGAAACTCTGGGATTACTTGCCCTACGGCCCGTTTCCGGAGCGCAGCGCTTTCAATGACTGGCTGAACAACCACGCCGCCCACAGCGATCCGTATTTCTTCAGCGTCATCGACCGCGCCAGCGGCCAGGTGCAAGGCCTCCTCAGCCTGATGTCGATCGTCCCGGCCCAGGGCCGCATCGAAATCGGCCACGTCACCTTCGGCGCCCCGATGCAGCGCTCGCCGAAAAGCACCGAGGCGGTCTACCTGCTGGCCAAAGAATCCTTCGCCCTCGGCTACCGCCGCCTGGAATGGAAATGCAACAACGGCAACGCCCGCTCCAAATACGCGGCCGAGCGTCTGGGCTTCAGCTTCGAAGGCGTGTTCCGCCAGCACATGGTGGTCAAGGGCCAGAACCGCGATACCGCGTGGTATTCGATTCTGGACTCGGAATGGCCGGCGATTGCAGCGGGATTCGAGCGCTGGTTGAGCGATGAGAATCAGACGGCGGATGGGCAGGTGAAGGGGTTGGTTGAGTGCCGCGGTTGAAACTTGATCGACACTAAACAGGTTGCGGGTTCAGCTGTTGTTTCGCCGAACCCGTACCACGCCCATTTTCAGCCCGAACGGGCGGAACACGGCATTCAGGGATTTCAGTGTCTGATTACCTTCGCCGTGTTCGATGTGCACCAGCGTGCGTACCGAAATCTTGCACATCTTCGCGAACTGGGTCTGATGCAACCCGGTCACCTCCACGCGTAAACGGCGAACTGCTTCACCGATTTCTACGGTTCCTTCAGCCAGCGCTTCTTGAATGCTTTCGATGAGCACGGTGCGCTCGGCGACGGTCATGCTCATTTCAGATCCCACTCTTTCAATCGTTGCTCCAGGTTTTTCAGGTGGACGCCCGGATGATTCATTGTGCGGTCAGGCAAACCGCTGGCGCTCAAAATATCCGGCAACTCGGCCAGGCACTGCGCATCTTCACGCAGACGCTCGAAAGACTCCGGCGCGTCGGACAACCCTGCCAATGGGTCATCCGGATCGGAAATATCCGCCAATGCGCGACAAACCCCTCGCCAATCGACATCTCCCGCCCTCTCCAGCTCTTTTGGCCATTTGGTCGTGCGGGTCACACCTTCGTCATCCATGACCATGGGGGCCAGATCATAAATGGGGGCCAGACGATACGAGCCCTCGTCACGAATGATTGCGGTATTGCGACCGTGGTTATCCGAGTTACCAAGAATTTTGTTGATCAGGTCCCGACGTAAATAGTCCGCCACCAGTGCCGGAATCTGATTCGCTTGCCCCGCATTGCGCCAGAGTTCGGCGAGCATGCGAATGACATCCATATGGCTCATCGCGCTTCCCGGCGTCGTCACTTCGGCCAGCGAATAAATCGACTCCACGGCAAAACGCTCGACCCCACGGCTCGTCACCTGGCGATCAAAACGCTGCATCCACAAGCTGGGCTTGTTCGCTTCCTCTAACGCCAGACCTTCTGCTGCGACGGTTTCGATACCCAGTGCCTGAAGCGCCTGGTAGTAGTGGAATTCGCTGCGCAGGATGTCTTGATCGGTTTGACTTCCCTTATTCCGGGCGAATTTCACAAACCAGTGCTGACGGACGTTTTCATCATCCAGCACGGCATCGGGGTACAAAAGACCGGCGTGATCCTCCGCCAGAAGAATCTTGGGAGCCTCACCTCCGGCCCCTGTCGCCCCACCAATCGCAGCTCCCATTTCATAGGCATATTCAAGGAAGCGGTGGTCACGGCTGACGACCTCCTGACGCTGAAAACCGATGGGCTTGCGCTCATCGACAGCCTCAGCCGATTCTTTTATCCGCATGTTGCCGATCGGAGCCGGAGTGCAGCGACCAAGCAGATAAAGATCGGCACTGATGCCTGCAGGTTTCTCCTGCCCCAAACGTGCAAGAAGAAACCTTTTAGCGGCGCCTGCCGGTGCGATGTCATGCACGAATGCAGGCGTGATGGATCGCCGCCCTTCCCAATCAAGGGGAAACAGCGCACTCACGGCCTTGGAAAAAGGGGAGCCAATGGCCTCAATGTTTTCGACCAGATACGCCGACTCGTAGCCAAAACTGCAGCGGCTTTCGAAGCCTTTTTCGGGCGAGTCAAAACTCAACACCATCGCGTCGTGCCATTTACCGGCGTCGAATATCTGCAATGTCAGGTTGTGCATGCGGCTCTCATCTGCAGTTAAATGCATTGCTGCGGTCGTTTGGTGAACTACAAGTGCAATATAGTGCATTTCAGAAGATCAAGAGACTGGTTTATCTGCATTAAAGTGCAGATCAAGAGTTTAAACCTCGAAATAAACGCAAAATAATGCAGATGCTGCTGAGTCCGCCACGGACATCATTCTGTAAAAACCCTCCGCTATACAGGACGCCCCGCTTATAACAAAAAGGACGTTCTGCCCATGCCCTTCCCGCCCCAGCGCCTGTCGCTTGCCATTGCCCTGCTGATCGCCACCAGCGCCGCCCACGGCAAGACCGTGCAGATCGACACCGCCACCACTGCAGCGCAGACACTGGGTGGCAGCGACACGCTGACGATTTCCGCACCGGGCAGCATTACCAACAGCGGCAAGGCCGTGAGCCTCAAGGATGGTACCAGTGGGATCGGCGTGATCATCGACAACGCCGGCAAGATCATTTCCAGCGGCGGCCGGGCCATCGACAGCAGCGGCGACCTGACCCAGGCGCGCAACTACACCCTCTATAACCGCAGCGGCGGGCAGATTCTCGGTTCCAACGACGCGATTCGCATCGACAGCAACTTCGTCAGCGGCAGCCTGTTGATCGACAACAGCGGCACCATTCGCTCGACCACCGGCCAAGGGCTGGATCTGGATGCGTTGCGCAGTGACGGGGTGAAAACCACGATCATCAACCGCGCGGGCGGGCTGATTCGTGGCGACGCCAGCGACGGCATGAAAACCGGCGCCAACGCGACCATCAGCAACTACGGCGAAATTTCCACTGGCGACTCGCACAACGCCGATCAGAAGTTCGACGGCATCGATATCGACACCGCGACCGGCGTCAGCGTGACCAACTACGGCGTGATTTCCGGCGGCCGGCATGGCATCACCACCGACCTCGGAGCGACGCTGGTCAACTACGGGCAAATCACCGGGCGCAACGGCTCCGGTTTCGGTTCCGACGGCGACGGCACGGTGATCAACCACGGCACCATCACCGGAGCATATTCCGGGTTGCAAGCCAATGGCGACGGCGATGGCGTGGACATCGACAAGATCGCCCACATCGAAAACTACGGCACCATTCAGGGCGTCGGCGCCGGTGGTGTGGACAAGGGCGGTTTTGCCAATGGCAGTGAAGGCATTGCGCTGGGCGGCGGTTACATTCTTAACGCCAGGGATGCGCTGATCAGCGGCGCCAACAGCGCCATTCTGGTGGATGACGGCAGCGGTGGTTCGGGACTGGCAGCCACCTCGCTGGAAAACTACGGCACGATCCAGGGCCTCGACGGTTTCGGCGTGAAGTTCGTCGGTGAATTCGCCGACAGCGTGATTAACGGCGGCACGATCAGCGGCAGCAACGGTCTGGCGCTGGACCTGGGTGGCGGCAATGACAGCCTGACCCTACGCAGCGGCAGCCGCTTCGTAGGTACGGTCGATGGCGGCAGCGGTTATGACAGCGTAGTGATGGACGATGCGGCGGGCGGCAGCTTCGGTGCCAGCCGCAACTTTGAATGGCTGGAAGTCAAACAAGGTGCCTGGACACTGACCGGCAGCGGCGACTTCAGCGACGGCGGTGCCGTGCGCAACGGCGCCACGTTGGTCAACCAGGGTGGCATCGCCGGCAATCTGACCGTGGACGCCGGTGGTGTGTATGCCGGCGGCGGGTCGGTAGGCAGCCTCAACGTCAACGGCACGTTGCGCACCGACACCCGCCTCGGCACCGCGAGCATCGTGCACGACTTGAACATGAGTAGCGCCTCCACCCTCGTCTACGGTGTCAACGCCGATGGCAGCAGCGCGCCGACCAAGGTCGGCGGCACGGCCAACCTCAATGGCGCAACGCTGGCGGTCAATCCCGGCAGCGGCACCTATCCGTGGCAGAGCCATTACACGGTGCTGCAGGCTGCGCGGGTCAACGGCACATTCGGTGCAGTCACCAGCGACTACGCCTTCCTCACGCCGACCCTCGCTTACACGCCAACGCAGGTCGACCTGACTTACACCCGCAATGACGTGGCCTTCAACGAATTCGCCGCCACCGGCAACGGCAGCAACGCCGCCAACAGCCTGGCCTCGATCGGCAAGAACAATGCGCTGTACAACGCGTTGCTCAACACCACTCAAAGCAGTGCAGGCGCGGCCATCGAGCAACTGGCCGGTGCCAGCAACGCCAACCTGACCAGCGCCACCCTCGGCGCCAGCAGCCAGGTCGGCAGCAGCATGCTCTCGGCGATGCAGCAAATCGGTGGCAGCCCAGGCTTGATGGTCGGCCTCGATCAGCGTGATACGCCGATCCTCGCGGCCAACGGCGTACCGTCCGAAGCGCGAAACCTGAATGACCCGAACGCCCGTGGCCGGCTCTGGCTGCAGGCCATCGGCGGCTACGGCAAGCTGGATGGCGAACACGGCAGCAGCGGCCTGGAACAACGCACCAAGGGCAGTGTGCTCGGCGCCGACTGGGCACTGAATCCGCAATGGCGTCTGGGCGTGCTCGGTGGCTATTCGAAGACCGATCTGGATGCCAGCGGCGTCGACGGCAATGTCGAGAGCTGGCACGCCGGCGTTTATGCGCTGCATCAAAACGGTCCGATCGCCTTGCGCCTGGGCGCGGCTTACAGCGGTCATCAGGGCGAAAGCAAGCGCACCATCGCATTCAATGGTTTCAGCGATCGCCCCAAAGGCGATTACGACGCCGACAGCCAGCAAGCCTTCGCCGAACTCGGCTACGCCATGGGCAGCGGCCGAATGAGCGCCGAACCGTTCGCCAGCCTCGGCTACCAGCGCTATCACCGCGAGCGCTATCAGGAAAAGGGCGGTGCGGCGGCGTTACAAGTCGACAGCCAGACTCAGGACAACTTCAGCAGCACCTTCGGCCTGCGCCTGGCGCACCTCGGCTCGCTGGACAATGGCATGAGCTTCACCCCGCGAATGGCCGCCGGCTGGAAGCACACCTACGGCGATGTCAGCAGCTCGACCCGTCAGGCGTTTGTGGTCGGCGGCACGGCGTTCAGTGTCGATGGCAGCTCGCTGGATCGTGACAGTCTGGTGCTCGAAGCAGGGCTGGATCTTGGTATTTCCGCGCGGCAGACGCTGGGGCTGGGATACAGCGGCGAGATTGGCAGCAACAGTCGAAATCACGGGTTGATCGGGCAGTGGCAGATGAGTTTCTGAGATTTCGCCAATCCGGATTTCAGCGGGCGTTGTAGGTAAAGGCGTCTGGTCGATCGGGTAATCATGGCGGGTTCATTACCCGCCAGCGACCGGGCTACAAAAGCAGACGTCATCGCCTGCATCCGACTCGGAATTGCCCGGCATCGATGGACCGGCATCGACTTTTACAGTTTGGCCTCAACCTTCATGAGGCCAAACTGAATGCCCATTCAATGCAAATACAAGCTCCAACATCTTGTCCTGGCGGTTGCTCTGACAGTCGGTTTCGTGGAATTTTCTCTGGCAGAGCAGTCGGAGCCCGACGCGCCCGTCGTGGACGAAGTGAAACCCAAACCTGCGCGCAAGAAGAAAGAAAAACCTGCTCCGCCCAGTCTCGCTCCAAAGCCACTGCTTGCAGAAAGTATCGCTCCGACGCCAGAAACATTTCCGGTCAGCACTGAGATTCCAGCGGCACCCCTTCCTGCACCCGATGACATTCCATCCGGGAAAGTCGCCACGACGCAAAGCGGCAGCGCACTCAAAGAAAGCCTGGAAAAACCAGCGCCCTTACCGGAATCGGTTCTGGCCGAAACGTCCGCAGCTCAACAAACCCAAGTGGTAGACCAGCCGCCGTCAACGGATTCCCCTTCACCAGCAGGCAACTCAGCCATTGCGGCTCTGCTCGCTGCCGACGAAACCACCGCAGCACTCGCCCTCAATCAACTGTCCGGCGGCAGCAACGCCAACCTCGCCAAGGCCACCTTGAGCAGCGTCACACCGGTCAGCGCCAGCCTGCTGTCGGCCATGCTTCAGCTCGACGACCCGCATGACAACCAGCCAAGCGCACCCCGCCACGCGGCCGGAAACGCCGAGAGCGGCAGGATCTGGCTGCAAGCCCTCGGTCATAGCGGCAAACTGGATCGCGATGTGGAGCCCATGCAGCATTCCACCAAAGGACTGCTGCTCGGTGCGGACTGGCGCCTCAACGAAGAATGGAGACTGGGCTTGATGGGCGGCACCTCCGACACGCGTATTGATAGCGAGGAACTGGACGGCGATCTCGACAGTTGGCACCTCGGCGCCTACGCCATGCGCCAGACCGGCCCGCTGTCACTTCGGCTCGGCGCAGCCTGGAGCAACCATGAAGGCAGTACCCGCCGCGAAGTCGCGTTCGGCCGCTTCCATGACCGACTAAAAGGCAACTACCAGGCCAGCACCCAGCAAGCGTTCATCGAGTCGGGATACAACCTGGGGCGGGCCAACGTCAGCATCGAACCCTTTGTCGGTATCGGCTATCAACGCTATCAGCGTGACGGCTACACCGAGAAAGGCGGGGCGGCGGCGCTCAGGGTGGATGATCAATCCCAAGGCAACTTCAACACTACCGTCGGTCTGCGCATGGCGAACGTCAGCACACTGGATAACGGTATGCGCCTCACGCCACGATTCAGCGCGGGATGGAAACACCTTTACGGCGAGACCTACACCAGCACCCGACAACGTCTGGTCACCGGCGGCCATGGCTACACCGTTTACGGCGCAGAGCTGGATCGCAATAGCCTGACGCTGGACACCGGGCTTGATCTGGCAGTCTCGTCCAGCCACACATTCGGCGTTGGCTTGTCGGGCGAGATCGGTACCGACAGCCGAAACCACGGCATCTCAGGCAGGTGGCAAATGACGTTCTGATACAACTTGGCGATGGCACCTGTCAGATCTGACAGTAGACCGGATGTCAGGGGCAGACTTAGCCTGAGTGAGTGGAATCCGCTGCTGAAGGTGCAGATTCCGCTCCACTCACAAGGAGTTCAGACGATGAAACCTTCCGACGCCACTGATGCAAACCCCACGCTTCCTGGGGAAGTAACACCTGGGCAAGCTCTGGTTCTGAAAAATGAAAATACGCACTCGCTGACGGGGATTTTTCGCGTTCTTTTCAAAAATGGAGAGGTCGAGAATTCGGTTTCGGTCTGTAGATTCGAGCCAGATACAATGTTCTTTAGCGTTCCTAAAGTCATGGCAAAGGGAGCCTACGAAGTCATAGGCAAGTATGCCAGCACGACTTCCCCTCTGCCGGAAGAACGCGTTTTGGGAACAGTGCAAGTCCGCACTTCAGATACCTGAATAAAAAAAGGGGAGCACATGCTCCCCCGAGGTTTAAAGCGTTGTATCGATGCTGTTATCTCAGCCTTCGATCTCGATCAGGATTTCGCCCGGGTTGACCCGGTCGCCCTTGGCAACGTGGATGGCGGTGACCTTGCCGGCAATCGCCGCCTGGACTTCGGTCTCCATCTTCATCGCTTCGGTGATCAGCACAGCCTGGCCGGCCTTGACGGTGTCGCCTTCCTTGACCAGTACATCGACGATGTTGCCCGGCATGGTGGTGCTGACGTGCCCCGGAGCCGAAGCCTGCTTGCGCTTACTGCTGCCGCCGCCGACGAATTCGTTGAGCGGTTCGAACACCACTTCTTCCGGCATGCCGTCGATGGACAGGTAGAAGTGACGCTTGCCTTCAGCCTTGACGCCGACACCGGTGATGTCCACACGGTAGGTCTCGCCGTGAACGTCGATGACGAACTCGGTCGGTACGCCTTCGCCGCCGGCCGAAGCCACCTTGCCCGCTTCCGGGATCGGCAGCAGCACTTCCGGGGTGAGAGTGCCGGCGGCACGCTCTTCGAGGAACTTGCGGCCGATGTCCGGGAACATCGCGAAGGTCAGCACGTCTTCTTCGGACTTGGCCAGTGCGCCGATATCGGCACGCAGCTTGGTCATTTCCGGCTTGAGCAGATCGGCCGGGCGTACGTCGATCACCTCTTCGCTGCCAATGGCCTGACGACGCAGCTTCTCGTTCACGGTGCCCGGCGCCTTGCCGTAGCCGCCTTGCAGGTAAAGCTTCACTTCGTTGGTGATGGTCTTGTAGCGCTCGCCGGCCAACACGTTGAAGAACGCCTGGGTGCCGACGATCTGCGAAGTCGGGGTCACCAGCGGCGGGAAGCCGAGGTCTTCACGTACGCGCGGGATCTCCGCCAGCACTTCGCCCATGCGGTTGAGAGCGCCCTGCTCTTTCAACTGGTTGGCCAGGTTGGAAATCATCCCGCCAGGCACCTGGTTGACTTGAACACGGGTATCGACGGCGGTGAATTCGCTTTCGAACTGGTGGTACTTCTTGCGCACGGCGTAGAAGTACAGGCCGATTTCCTGCAGCAGCTCCAGGTTCAGACCGGTATCGAACTCGGTGCCTTTGAGCGCAGCAACCATCGATTCGGTGCCAGGGTGACTGGTGCCCGAAGCGAAGCTGGAGATCGCGGTGTCGATGTGGTCGGCACCGTTTTCAATGGCCTTGAGCTGGCACATGGTTGCCAGGCCGGCGGTGTCGTGGGAGTGGATAAACACTGGCAGCGACTGCTCGGCTTTCAGTGCACGTACCAGTTCACCGGTCGCGTATGGGGTCAGCAGACCGGCCATGTCCTTGATCGCCACCGAGTCGCAACCCATGGCTTCCATTTGCTTGGCCTGGGCGACGAACGCGTCAATGGTGTGCACCGGGCTGGTGGTGTAGGCGATGGTGCCTTGGGCATGTTTACCGGCAGCCTTCACCGCTTCGATCGCCACGCGCAGGTTACGCACATCGTTCATCGCGTCGAAGATGCGGAACACGTCGATGCCGTTGACCGCGGCCTTGGCGACGAACGCCTTGACCACGTCATCGCTGTAGTGGCGGTAGCCCAGCAGGTTCTGCCCGCGCAGGAGCATTTGCAGACGGGTGTTGGGCAGCGCGGCGCGCAGCTGGCGCAGGCGCTCCCACGGGTCTTCTTTCAGGAAACGTACGCAGGCGTCGAAGGTTGCGCCGCCCCAGCATTCCAGTGACCAGTAGCCGACTTTGTCGAGCTTGTCGCAGATCGGCAGCATGTCTTCGGTGCGCATGCGGGTGGCGAGCAGCGATTGGTGAGCGTCGCGCAGGATGGTATCGGTGACAAAGATCTTCTTGCTCATTCTTGTATTCCTCACAGGC
The DNA here is from genome assembly GCF_001594225.2 of Pseudomonas glycinae. GTDB lineage: Bacteria > Pseudomonadota > Gammaproteobacteria > Pseudomonadales > Pseudomonadaceae > Aquipseudomonas > Aquipseudomonas glycinae. The sequence continues at coordinate 4,781,894 of NZ_CP014205.2, read as the reverse complement.
CTGCGTGGGCGGCGATGGCGGCGGCGATGGCCAGGGCCAGCTCTTCGGGTTTGCGCTTGATCGAGTAGTTGGTCAGTTCGGGGTGGCTTTCGACGAAGCTGGTATTGAACTGGCCGCTACGGAATTCCGGGTTGCGCAGGATTTCCTGGTAGTACGCGGCGGTGGTCTTCACGCCTTGCAGACGCATGTCGTCGAGCGCGCGCAGACCACGGTCCATGGCCTCTTCCCAGGTCAGCGCCCAGACCACCAGTTTCAGGCACATCGAGTCGTAGAACGGTGGAATGGTGTAGCCGGTGTAGATCGCCGTGTCGGTACGCACGCCAGGTCCGCCGGGGGCGTAGTAACGGGTGATCTTGCCGAAGCTCGGCAGGAAGTTGTTCTTCGGGTCTTCGGCGTTGATCCGGAATTGCAGGGCAAAACCGCGATGCTGAATGTCTTCCTGCTTCACCGACAGCGGCAGGCCGGAGGCGATGCGGATCTGTTCGCGGACGATGTCGATCCCGGTGATTTCTTCGGTGATGGTGTGTTCCACCTGCACCCGGGTGTTCATCTCCATGAAGTACACCTCGCCCTCGGCGAGCAAAAACTCCACGGTGCCGGCGTTCTCGTAGCCCACGGCCTTGGCCGCACGCACCGACAGGTCGCCGATGTAGGCGCGCTGTTCCGGGGTCAGTTGCGGGCTCGGGGCGATTTCGATCAGCTTCTGGTTGCGGCGCTGGATCGAGCAGTCACGTTCGAACAGATGCACGACGTTGCCGAAGCTGTCGCCGAGTATCTGCGCTTCGATGTGCTTGGGATTGACGATGCATTTTTCCAGGAACACTTCCGCCGAACCGAAGGCCTTGGTGGCTTCGGAAATGACGCGAGGGAAGTTCTGTTCGAGTTCTTCGCGGCTGTTGCAGCGACGGATACCGCGACCGCCACCACCGGAAGTGGCCTTGAGCATCACCGGGTAACCGATGCGGTCGCCCTCGCTCAATGCTTCCTCGATGCCCGAGACGTTGCCTTCGGTGCCCGGCGTGACCGGCACACCGGCCTTGATCATGCTGCGGCGCGCTTCGGTCTTGTCGCCCATGCGGCGGATGACTTCCGCCGACGGGCCGATGAATTTGATCCCGCGTTCGGCGCAGATGTCTGCCAGCTCGGCGTTTTCCGAGAGGAAACCGTAGCCGGGGTGCAGCGCATCGCAGCCGGTTTCCACGGCCAGGTTCACCAGCTTGCGCGGGTTCAGGTAACCGGCCAGCGGCTCGGCACCAATGCTGTGGGCCTCGTCCGCACGTTTGACATGCAAGGCATGCCGGTCGGCGTCGGAATAGATCGCGACCGAGCGGATGCCCATCTCGGCGCAGGCACGCACGATTCGTACGGCAATCTCACCACGGTTGGCGATCAGGATCTTTGTTATCACTTGGAGGTTCCCTTGAGCCGGTGGCACCACGACCTGCTAGACCCAGGTCGGCACGTGACCAAATGTTTCAATCTGGTCTCGGCTCCACACTAGCGCTGCCAAGGGATTAACAAAAATGAATAAAAATTGGGTCAGACATAAGTAAAGACTTATAGTCAGCGCATCAGCCAATGGCCAGAGTCGGTAGAAAATGCGTAAGTCCTTGATGCGTATGACATTGCGTCAATTGCAGATCTTCAACGAAGTGTGTGATTTGCGCTCCTACAGCCGCGCAGCCGACGAAATGTCGCTCACACAACCGGCCGTCAGCCTACAGATTCGTCAGCTAGAAGAGCTGATCGGCCAGCCATTATTCGATTACGTCGGCAAAAAACTCTACATGACCGAAGCGGCCGAAGCACTTCAGCGCGCCAGCCGGGACATTTTCGGCCGCCTGGAAAACCTCGACATGCAGCTCTCGGACATGCAGGGCTCGCTGCAGGGCCAATTGAAGCTGGCGGTGGAATCCAGCGCCAAATACTTCGTGCCGCACCTGTTCGCGGCATTCAAGCGCCAGCATCCCGAAGTAAACCTGCAACTGACGGTGGTCAACCGTGGCCAGGTCATCCGCCGGCTCTCCGACAACCGCGATGATCTGGTGATCATGTCGATGGTGCCGCAGGACATGGGCCTGGAATTCCTGCCGTTCCTCAACAATCCGATCGTCGCCGTGGCGCGTCCGGATCATCCGTTGGCACACATGGGCCCGCTGCGCTTGCAGGATCTCGAACCGTATACCTTGCTGATCCGCGAACCCGGCTCGGGCACGCGACTGGCCTGCGAGGAGTATTTCAAAGAGAAGCGCGTGCACTTCACCCAGACCCAGGAAGTGGCGTCAGCCGAAGCCCAGCGTGAATGCGTGGTGGCGGGTCTGGGCCTGGCGCTGTTGACGCGCCACGCCCTGAACCTGGAGCTGGCGACCGGCGGCCTGGTCGAGCTGCCGGTCGAAGAGTTACCGCTGTTTCGCAGCTGGTGCCTGGTGCAAGCCAAAGCCAAACGGCTGTCACCGGTGGCGCACGCCTTCCTGGCGTTTATCCGCAGCGAACGGGTGCAGATCAGCGCGCTGGTTGAGCGCTTCGACGGGAAGCTGCCGGCGCGGCCTGCCAGTAGTTGAGTTCAATGTCCTCGGGAAAATCGCTGATCGCGCTCTGAAGCTGGCGAAGTTCGAAGCGATCTTCGATGGCGCGGCGAAATTCCATGCGGCGCTGGTCTTCCTGCTGACGACGGGTTTTCGCGGCGCTGTTACGTTCTTCGTAGGGCTGAGCCATTTCGAGTCTCCCAAGGCGAGTACGGGAGTTTCACGATAGGCCCGGGGGATGACGATTTGGCTGCGTCGGGGTTACAGGCAGATGAAGATTACCGTCACCCCAAGACAATCAGTCGTCCAGCGCTTTCACCGATTTTGGCGACAGCCGCAAGCTGCGCAGGCTGCGCTTGACGCTCTTGAGGTGGTTGACCAGGCTCGGCCCGCGCGCCATGGCCACGCCCATCGCCAGCACGTCGATCACCACCAGGTGGGCGATGCGTGAGGTCAGCGGCGTATAGATTTCGGTGTCTTCGTGAACATCGATCGCCAGGTTGACGGTCGACAGCTCAGCCAGCGGCGTCTGGCTCGGGCACAAGGTAATCAGCGACGCACCGCTCTCGCGAACGAGGTTGGCGGTGATCAGCAAATCTTTGGAACGGCCGGACTGGGAAATGCAGATCGCCACATCGGTCGGCTTCAGCGTTACCGCCGACATTGCCTGCATGTGCGGGTCGGAATACGCCGCGGCGGTCAGCAGCAGACGGAAGAACTTGTGCTGCGCATCCGCCGCCACCGCACCCGACGCACCAAAACCGTAGAACTCGACACGCTGGGCCTGGGACATCAGCGTCACCGCCCGCTGCAGCTCCAGAGGATCGAGCTTTTCGCGAACCTCCATCAGCGTGTGCAACGTGGTGTCGAAGATTTTCAGGCTGTAATCGGCGACGGAATCGTCCTCATGAATCGCGAACTGACCGAAGCTGGCGCCGGCCGCGAGGCTTTGCGCGAGCTTGAGTTTCAGATCCTGAAAACCGGAGCAGCCGATGGCGCGACAGAAGCGCACGATGGTCGGCTCGCTGATGCCGACGCTGTGGGCCAGGTCGGCCATGGAACTGTGCATCACTGCCGCAGGGTCAAGCAGCACGTGGTCGGCGACCTTGAGCTCCGACTTGCGTAACAGGTGACGTGACTGGGCGATGTGTTGCAGCAGATTCAAGGGGCTGGACTCTTGTTATGGAAAGATGTGCTTTGGCCAGATGCCGGGGATGTAGCAAGCTTGTAGTTATACTACATGAATCGGCTTTTTGCCTGCTCAATGCGTAACTGGATCCCCCCGGATCAGGCGACATGCGCTGCATGTAGCCCTTTACAGCGGTTTTTCCTGTTCACGCAGCAACGCGGCAAGGCCGACCGCCTCCACCGGACGACTGATCAGATAGCCCTGCACTTCGTCGCAGCCTTCAGCTTTCAGAAACGCCAGTTGCTCGGAACGCTCGACACCTTCGGCGACAACTTTCAGTGACAACCCGTGAGCCATCGCAATGATCGCCCGGGTGATCGCTGCGTCTTCGCTGCCCTCGCCCAACCCGCGGATAAAGGCCTGATCGATCTTCACGTAGTCCACTGGAATCCGCTTCAGATAGCTCAGCGATGAATAGCCAGTGCCAAAGTCGTCGATCGCCAACTTCACCCCCAGATCCCGCAACTGCTGGAACGTGGCGATGATGTGTTCGACGCTGTCGAGCAGCTGGCTTTCGGTCAGTTCCAGTTCGAGGTAGTGCGGTGCCAGACCGGTTTCTTCCAGCACCTGGCGCACCAGACTGACCAGTTTGCCCTGGCGCAGTTGATGCACCGACAGGTTCACCGAAACCCGGATCGGCGTAAGCCCCTGGCGTTGCCATTCGCACGCCTGCCAACAGGCCTGGCGCAGCACGAACTCACCGATCGGCCCGATCAGCCCCGTCTCTTCGGCCAGACCGATGAAGTCCCCCGGCGGCACCCGACCCATGGTCGGGTGATCCCAACGCACCAGCGCTTCTGCCGCGTTGAGACGGCCGGTCGCCAGGCACAGTTTCGGTTGATAGAAGACGTTGAGCTGCTTGTCCTCGATGGCTTTGCGCAGCTGGTTTTCCAGTTGCAGACGCTCCAGCGTGCTGGCCTGCAGACTGTCGGTGTAGAACTGGAAGTTGTTGCCGCCCAGGTGCTTGGCATGTTGCATGGCCATGTTCGACTGGCTGACCAGCGCGGAAATCTCCCGGGCGTTATCCGGCAGCATGCTGATGCCCATCGAGGCGCTGACTACCAGCTCATGCCCTTCCACGGTCAACGGCAGGCGCAGCTTGCTCGACAGTCGCGTGGCGACCCGCGCCAGGCTCGACAGGTTGCCGTAGGCGTCGAACAGTACCGCGAACTCATCGCCGGACAGCCGGGCGATGGTGTCGGCTTCCGGCAAGGCGTTGACCAGCCGCCGCGACATCTTTTGCAGCAACTGGTCGGCAATCTCGTGGCCAAGGCTGTCGTTGAGCAGCTTGAAGCGATCCAAATTGATATGCAGCAACGCCAGACTCCGGCGTCCGCCCTGCCGCACGCGCTGATGGGCTTCATGCAGACGTTCGCGAAACAGCGAGCGATTGGCCAGGCCAGTGAGCTCGTCGTAGTGGGTCAGGTAGCGCATGCGCTCTTCGGATTCGCGACGCGCCGACAGATCGGCGAAGAAACCGACGATATGACTCACATTTCCTCGACTGTCGCGCACCGCATTCAATTGCAGCCACTGCGGATACAGCTCGCCATTCTTGCGGGTTTCTACCAGTTCGCCCTGCCAGCTGCCGTGCTGCTCCAGCGCGTGGCGGATCGCGACGTAGTGCCGACGGGCGTCGCGACTGCAAGGCAATTCGACGACGTTGCGCCCGAGCATGTCGCCGATGTCATAGCCGGTGACCCGACTGAAGGCCTGATTGATGGCGATCAGCGAATAATTCGGGTCGAGGATCACGATGCCTTCGCTGGCGGCCTCGAACACCGTCGCAGCCAGCTGCTGCTGGGCTTCCAGGCTTTTGCTGACGCTGATGTCGCGGCGGGTGCCGACCATGCGGATGACCCGGCCGTTCTCGTCGCGCTCCACTGCACGCCCACGGTCTTCGATCCAGACCCAATGACCGTCGCCATGGCGCACGCGGTACTCGATCTGATAATCCTCGGTGCGCCCCTTCAAGTGCTCGATCAACGCGCGCTTGAGCGGCGGCACATCTTCCGGGTGCAGCCTTGGCCGCAGGTGCCTGAGCAGCCCGGTGACGTATTCCGGATCAATACCGAACAGTTCCTGAATCTGTGTGTGGTGAACTTCGTCGGTCTGCAGGTTCCAGTCCCACAGCCCCAGCTCACTGGCTTTCAACGCCAGGGCCAGACGCGCTTCGCTTTTGCTCAGGGCCTGATTGGCGACGTCCAGTTCCCGGCTGCGCTGGGCGACCCGGTCTTCCAACTCGACCTGCGCCTCGCGCAGTTTGCCCTCGGCGCAGCGCCTGTGCTCGATTTCCTTCGCCAGCTCCTGATTGAGCTGTTCGCTGCGGGCTTGCGCTTGTTGCAGGTGCTCGATCAGGTGCTGGTTCTGGAAGCGCCGCAGCAAACCGCGATCGATCAGCCGATTGACCTGCCACGCCACCACGCTCAGGGAGCCCAGCAGGATCAGTCCGAGCCAGCCCCAGCCCCGCGCCTGCTCGTCGCCGCCCCAGAACAGATAACCGATGGCCGGCAGCAGGCACGGCAAGGTAAAGGAGAGAAAGGCCGGAATGCTCACGGCGTAAGCCACGCTGGCCGACAGGGTCGCGGCGCCGATCAGGCCGAACACCCAGGCCTGCTGCATGAAATTGTCGGCCGGGACCAGGGCGATGCCGGCGCCGGCCAGGGTCAGGCCGGTCATGGTCGAGCCGAGCAGGAACATCCGCCCCCAGATCGGCTGGGCCTGGCGATCGGGAATCGCCGAGTCGAACGCGGCGACCTGAATCACCCGCAACGCTACCAGCGACAGCAACCACACCAGCCAGACGCTGACCACAAAATAACGCTGCGGGCTCCAGAGCAGACCGGCGCAGACCAGACCATTGATCAACATGAACAGGGTGGGCAACAGCGAACCCTGATAAAGAAGGCGCGTGCGCTCGACCGCCATCTGGGTGGCGTAAAGCTTGCGGATTACCCGGGGTTCCACAGAGGGGCCCGACAGGTCGAAGCTGAGGGTCATAGGCAACGTTCTTGTTCTTATAAGTGTGAGCATGCGCCCGGAAACGTGGACGGAGCATACACAAGCCGAACCACTTGCCAAACTGCCCCAGATCATAATTTCGCCGAAACTTTTTCGCGGCTCGCCCCCCTCCAAAGCCCCGACGCCAGGCGGGCCAACGCCTGTAGCCGGTGACCGACCGGTCGTCACGGGCAGCACTTTCATCGGCTAATGCAAAGCTCGGTTTGCCCGGGCCTGCGGCGCACCCTAGAATGCCCCGATGCGCGATGATCTCTCCCTTCTGCTGAACTCCCTCAACGATGCCCAACGCCAGGCCGTAGCGGCCCCCGTTGGCCGTCAATTGGTCCTGGCCGGTGCCGGCTCCGGCAAAACCCGAGTGCTGGTGCACCGTATCGCCTGGTTGATCCAGGTCGAAAACGCCTCGCCCCACTCGATTCTGTCGGTGACCTTCACCAATAAGGCCGCTGCCGAGATGCGTCACCGCATCGAGCAATTGCTGGGCATCAACCCGGCCGGCATGTGGGTCGGCACCTTCCACGGCCTGGCGCACCGTCTGTTGCGGGCGCACTGGCAGGAAGCCGGGCTGAGCCAGACCTTTCAGATTCTCGACAGCGACGACCAGCAACGCCTGGTCAAGCGGGTGATCCGCGAGCTGGGGCTGGACGAGCAACGCTGGCCGGCCCGTCAGGCACAGTGGTTCATCAACGGGCAGAAAGACGAAGGTCTGCGTCCGCAACACATTCAGGCCAGCGGCGATCTGTTCCTGGCCACCATGCGCGGCATTTATGAAGCGTACGAGGCGGCGTGCCAGCGTGCCGGCGTCATTGATTTCTCCGAACTGCTGCTGCGCGCCCTCGACCTGTGGCGCGACCACCCGGGCCTGCTGGCGCACTACCAGAAGCGTTTCCGACATATTCTGGTGGACGAATTCCAGGACACCAACGCCGTGCAGTACGCGTGGTTGCGTCTGCTGGGCAAAGGCGGCGACAGCCTGATGGTGGTCGGCGACGACGACCAGTCGATCTACGGCTGGCGCGGCGCGAAAATCGAGAACATCCACCAGTATTCTTCGGACTTCCCGGATTCGGTGACCATCCGTCTGGAGCAGAACTACCGCTCCACGGCCGGCATCCTCAAGGCCGCCAACGCCCTGATCGCCAACAACACCGGGCGTCTGGGCAAAGAGCTGTGGACCGATGGCGGCGATGGCGAAGCGATCAATCTTTACGCCGCCTTCAACGAACACGATGAAGCTCGCTACGTTGTCGAAACCATCGAAAGCGCGCTGAAAACCGGCCTGGCTCGCAGCGATATCGCGATTCTCTACCGCTCCAACGCCCAATCGCGCGTTCTGGAAGAAGCCTTGCTGCGTGAACGCATTCCGTACCGCATCTATGGCGGCCAGCGCTTCTTCGAGCGGGCGGAAATCAAGAACGCCATGGCTTACCTGCGCTTGCTGGAAGGTCGCGGCAACGATGCGGCCCTGGAACGGGTGATCAACGTTCCGGCGCGCGGCATCGGCGAGAAAACTGTCGAAGCGATTCGCGACCATGCGCGCCACAGCGATGTGTCGATGTGGGAAGCCATGCGCCAGCTGGTGGCCAACAAAGGCCTGACCGGTCGCGCCGCCGGTGCGCTGGGCGCGTTTATCGAACTGATCGAAAACCTGGCTGCCAAGTGCGCCGAGATGCCGTTGCACCTGATGACCCAGACCGTCATCGAGCAATCCGGACTGATCGCCTACCACGAAGCGGAAAAAGGCGAGAAAGGCCAGGCCCGGGTGGAAAACCTTGAGGAACTGGTCAGCGCTGCGCGCAACTTCGAGAACACCGAAGAAGACGAAGAGCTGACGCCACTGGCGGCATTTCTCGGCCACGCTTCACTGGAGGCCGGTGACACCCAGGCCGACGAACACGAAGACAGCATTCAGTTGATGACCCTGCACAGCGCCAAGGGCCTGGAATTCCCTTACGTGTTCCTGGTGGGCATGGAAGAAGGCCTGTTCCCGCACAAGATGAGCCTGGAAGAACCGGGCCGCCTTGAGGAAGAGCGGCGTCTGGCCTATGTCGGCATTACCCGGGCGATGCAGAATCTGGTGATGACCTATGCTGAAACCCGACGCCTGTACGGCAGCGAAACCTACAACAAGGTGTCGCGTTTCGTACGGGAAGTACCGAAAGGCCTGATTCAGGAAGTACGCCTGTCCAACAGCGTCAGCCGGCCGTTCGGCGGCAACCAGTCGATGGGCGGCAGCAACCTGTTCAGCGGCAGCGAGATACCGGAAACCGGCCTGAGCCTCGGGCAGGCTGTCCGTCACTCGATCTTCGGCGACGGCGTGATCCTAAACTTCGAAGGCGCCGGCGCCCAGGCCCGGGTGCAGGTGAATTTCGCCGAAGGCAGCAAGTGGCTGATGCTCGGGTACGCGAAGCTGGAAGCCATTTAAGGGCAGCCCGTCGTTGCTCATCGTTCCCACGCTCTGCGTGGGAATGCATCCCGTGACGCTCTGCGTCACTGTGGACGCGGAGCGTCCATGGCGGCGTTACCACGCAGAGCGTGGGAACGATCGGACACGAACACTGGAGGCAACATCCATGGGCTCGGGCTTCTTTTCTTCCTGGACGTTCTGGGCCCTGCTCTCGGCCACTTTCGCCGCGCTGACGGCCATCTTCGCCAAGATCGGCATCGAAAACGTCAACTCCGACTTCGCCACCCTCCTGCGCACAATCGTCGTATTGGTGAGTCTGGCCTTGATTTTGTACGCCACGGGCCAATATCAGTCCCTGGGATCGATCTCCGCCAAGAGCTACCTGTTCCTGCTGTTGTCGGGCCTGGGAACCGGTGCTTCGTGGCTGTGCTACTTCCGGGCGTTGAAAGTCGGCCCGGCGTCGCTGGTCGCCCCGGTGGACAAGCTCAGCGTGGTCTTCGTGGCGGTGCTCGGTGTGATCCTGCTGGGCGAGAAACTCGACCTGCGCCAGTGGGGCGGCATCGGCCTGATCACCGCCGGTGTGGTGATGCTCGCCTTGCGGCGCTGATCCATTTCCTGCTGAACCTATCGCCTTTTCCTACAGACAAAAGTACATGGCCTTATTGCCCCGACCGAGCTGAACGTAACCTGTCAGGCAAAAGCCCGAAACACTCTCTCGCTAGCCAGTAACACTTCAGCTGTGCAACATGGCGCGCGTGTCTCCACAAACGGGAATTCCCTTTATGAAACGTTTTCTTAGCATCGCCATGGCGTTGTGCATCGGCCTGACGATGAGCCTCGACGCCAACGCCAAGCGCTTTGGTGGTGGCAAAAGCGCCGGCGCTGCGCCGACGCACCAGACCAGCCAGATGGCTCCTTCTTCCCCAGGCATAGGCGGCGCTGCGGCGACCGCTGGTGCTGCCGGTGCCGCGGGCGCTGCGGCCAAGGCCGGCGGTGCTTCGAAATGGCTCGGCCCTCTGGCCGGCATCGCGGCCGGTGGCCTGCTCGCTTCCATGTTCATGGGCGGCGGCTTCGAAGGCATGCAGTTCTTCGACATCCTGATCATGGCCGTGATCGCGTTCGTGATCTTCCGCTTCATCGCCGCCCGCCGCCGCAAGCAGCAGGAGCAGTTCGCTCCGGCCGGCGCGCCGATGCAGCGTGAAGTGTTCGAACAGAAACCAGCGGCGATGGGTTCGATCTTCGGTGGTTCGGCCGCGCCTGCTGCCGCCCGTCCGGTGATCAACGCGCCGGCCTGGTTCAACGAACAACGCTTCCTCGAAGCCGCCCGCAGCCACTTCCAGGCGCTGCAGCAGCACTGGGACGCCAACGAAATGGACAAGATCGCCGAGTTCGTGACCCCGCAAATGTTCGAGTTCCTCAAGCGCGAGCGCGCGGAACTGGGTGATGCCTTCCAGTCCACCTACATCGACAACCTCCAGGTGCAACTGGATGGTGTGGATGACCGTGCCGACAAGACCATCGCCACCCTGACCTTCAGCGGCGTGTCGAAAACCTCGCGTTTCGACCAGCAGGGCGAAGTGTTCAGCGAAAGCTGGAACATGGAACGTCCACAGGGCGACAACCAGCCTTGGCTGGTCGCCGGTATCCGCCAGAACGGCTGATCACTTCCGACGTTTTTACCCGCTGCAATAAAAAACCCCGGCCTCGGCCGGGGTTTTCTATTTCACGGTTGCATCTATAGCGAGCTACTGTATAAACCGGCCCATATAAACCGCGCCATTCAAGCAAGAGGATCCCGGACGTGGAAGAAATCATCGAACAACTGCGCGAAGCCAACGAACCCGTACCGGTTCCTTTGGAGTTGCCCGACGAAGACCAGTTGGTGGAAATCGAAGAAGAACTCTTCATCAACATCCCGTTCGTCTTCAAGGAGTTTCTGCTGACCGTCAGCGACGTGGTTTACGGCAGCCTGGAGCCGGTAACCGTCACCGACCCGCAATCCCACACCTACCTGCCGGACGTCGCTGCCAACGCTTGGGATGCCGGCGTGCCGCGCGACCTGATCCCGATCTGCCAGGACGGCGACGACTACTACTGCGTCGAAGAAGACGGCACCGTGGTGCTGTGGTCGGGCGAAGAAGAGCTGATCACCGAAGAGTCCTGGGAGTCGGTCTGGCACTGGGCACGGGACGTCTGGCTGGAAAGCTGACACGCCCGCCTCGATGGGTGGTCAGTGCCCCGACGGCTCCTTGTGGTTGTCGAGGGTTTCCAGCAAGGCTACCTGCATCCGCGTGTGCACCCGGATGAACCAGCGCCAGAGCAGCGCCGCCACGGCGGCCGCGACTACGGCGATCAGCACCAGCAACTTGTTGGTCGGCAAGATACTGGCCGACAAGGCTGCCAGCAGCAGGAAAATCACCAGCAGCGAGATGATCGGGATCACTTCGGCGATCACCCGGCGCACTCGCTGCGTGTGACGCCCGGCCATTTCCGGCTTCACGCCCATCTCCGCCAGCAGCATCGACAGCGCCTTGAGCTTGCGATAGGCCGCGATCAGGAACGGCAACGACACCAGCAACGCCCCGCCCCAGATCAACGCCTTCTGCCAGCTTGGATCGCTGATCCAGTCCTGCATCCAGATCGAGAGACGTCCGGCAAAGAAAGCGCCGGCAAAGAAGATTGCTATCACCAACGCCAGATTGACCCCGACCTGCAACAGTATTCGCCGGATCATCGACGCCAGCATCGCGCCCTCACCCTGCGGCTGAATGCTGCGCAGCCACTCGCCGTACATCCCGAACACTCGACCGAGGCGCTGCGGCATGGCGGCGGACAGCTTGATCGACAGCGGATCGGCAGCCCGGATCAGGTACGGCGTCAGTAACGTGGTAATCACCGAAACCGCCACGGCCACTGGATACAGGAAGTTGCTGGTGACCTGCAGGGTCATCCCCAGCGCCGCGATGATGAAAGAAAACTCGCCAATCTGCGAAAGCCCCATCCCGACCCGCAGTGAGGTGCGTCCGTCATTACCCGCGATAAAGGCACCCAGACCGCAGGACAGCATCTTGCCCAGCACCACAGCCACAGTGATCACCGCGATCGGCCACGCGTACTGCAGAAGAATCATCGGGTCGAGCATCAGGCCGATGGCGACGAAGAAGATCGCGCTGAACAGGTCGCGAACCGGCTCGATCAGGCGCTCGATTTTCAGCAGTTGCCGCGACTCGGCCATGATCGCGCCGATCAGGAACGCGCCGAGCACCATGCTGTACTCGAGTTTGACCACCAGCAGGCAGAAGCCGAAACACAGGCCCAGCACGGTGATCAGCAGCATCTCGTTGCTTTCGAATTTCGCCACGTAGGCCAGCAGTCGCGGCACCAGCAGAATGCCGACCACCAGGGCGACGATCATGAACAGCGAGAGCTTGCCGACCGTGGAAAACACTTCGCCGGAACTCACCGTGCCACTGACTGCGATGCTCGACAGCAAGGCGATGATACCGATGCCGAGAATGTCCTCGACGATCAGCACGCCGAAGATCAGCTGCGCGAAGCGCTCGTTTTTCATCTTCAGGTCGTTGAGCGCCTTGACGATGATGGTGGTCGAGGAGATCGCCAGGATCGCACCGAGGAACAGCGAATCCATGGTGTTCCAGTCGAACCAGCGGCCAATTTCGTAGCCGATCCAGATCATCAGGACAATTTCGAGAAACGCCGCGATGAAGGCCGTGGCACCAACCTTGAACAGCTTGCGCAGGCTGAACTCCAGACCCAGGCAGAACATCAGGAAAATCACCCCCAGCTCGGCGAGGGTCTTGATGGTTTCTTCGTCGTGGATCAGGCCGAACGGCGGCGTGTGGGGGCCGATGATGAAACCGGCGACGATGTAGCCGAGCACTACCGGCTGCTTGAAGCGGTGGAACAGCACGGTCACCACACCTGCGACCAGCATGATCACCGCCAGATCCTGAATAAAGCTGATGGCATGCATGGTGTGGGCTCCTTGAATGACGAGGCTCACGCAGGCATGGGAAATGTCTGGGCGAGCTGAGTAAAAATCCGCTTTGGGTGTAGGAATCGCCCTTGGGGAGGCGCTTTTGCAGGGTAACACCGCGACTTCCGGCTGAAAGGCGGTGCAATATATGGAAACAGATCGCTTCCGGCGTGACGGCGACCAGTTGCCTGGCGTCCCGATATCGGTGCTTTTGAAAAGCGACCAGGCACCCGCAGAGGTGTTTCTTCCAGCAACCCTGCCTTGACCCGTGAGAACGTTATGGAACCCGGAAACGCCCAGCTGTCGATGACGGTACTGATGACCCCTGACATGGCCAACTTCTCTGGCAATGTCCACGGCGGCACCCTGCTCAAATACCTCGACGAAGTGGCCTATGCCTGTGCCAGCCGCTATGCCGGCCGCTACGTGGTGACCCTGTCGGTGGATCAGGTGATTTTCCGCGAGCCGATCCATGTCGGCGAACTCGTGACCTTCCTCGCGTCGGTCAACTACACCGGCAACACCTCGATGGAAGTCGGCATCAAAGTGGTGACCGAAAACATCCGCGAGCGCTCGGTGCGCCACACCAACAGCTGCTTCTTCACCATGGTCGCGGTGGACGATCAGCGCAAACCCGCCGCCGTACCGCCGCTGCAACCGCAAAACAGCGAAGACAAGCGCCGCTACATGCAGGCGCAGCAACGCCGGCAGATCCGTCAGGAGCTGGAAAAGCGCTATCAGGAAATCAAGGGCGACGCCTGATCAGCCCTTCGATCTATGGCGCTCTGTAGATAGCTTGCTCGCGAATGGGGCCAACTCGGTATTACAGACTGATCGGCGTGGCCTCGAACTTCACCCGCGGATGCGCAATCCGGTCCTGCGCTCGCACCAGCTGCAGCTCGTAACTGGCGCAGGCCTGGGTTTCCAGCAACACCTCATGCACCGCCGCTGCGGTGAATTCAAACGCCGCCACCAGGCTGTCACCGAGCAGCACTCTCGCCAGGAACAGGCCGGACGTCAGATCGCCCACACCAACCGGCTGACGCGGAAACGCCAGCAGCGGACGCCGCAAATGCCAGCTGCCCTCGGCCGTTACCAGCAACATTTCAAAGCCATCCGCCGGTTTGCCCGGATAATCCAGATGTTTGACCAGTACCGCTTTCGGCCCACGTGCCAACAGAGCCCGCGCCATCGCCAGGCAATCGAACAGCGACTGCGGCTTGCGCCCGGAGAAACTGTCCAGTTCCAACTGGTTCGGGCACATGAAGTCCGCAACGGCAGCGGCTTCGTCCAACAGAAAATCACTGACTTCAGCAGGTACGCTGCAGCCCTTTTCCGGATGCCCCATCACCGGGTCGCACAGATAAAGGGCTTTCGGGTTGGCCGCCTTGATCCGCTCGATGCCACTGAGAATCGCCCGGCCCTGCGCCGCACTGCCGAGATAGCCGGACAGCACCGCATCGCAATTGCCCAGCTCACCGATCGCGGCAATACCTTCGACCAGTTCGGGTATCCGGTGCGGCGCCAGCACTTCTCCGGCCCACTGGCCGTACTGCGTATGGTTGGAGAACTGCACCGTGTTGAGCGGCCAGACATTCACCCCGACCCGCTGCATCGGAAAAACCGCAGCGCTGTTGCCGGCGTGGCCGAACACCACATGGGACTGGATGGCGAGCAGATGAGGCGTACGTTTCATTCGGGTTTTTCCGTAAAACGATTGAAATTCAAGCCGCGCAGTATGCGACGAAACGCAGCCTGTACGACAGACCGGCGACGCAGTTAAGCTGACGCCATCATTTGGAGTTTCGTGTTAATGCTCACCCTGGAAAACATTTTCGTGCTGATGCTGTTCGCCGTCGCCGGTGCGTGGCTCTGGCACAACCACGGCTTGCGCGAGCGGGCGCTGGAGCGGGCCAAACAGCATTGCGCGAATGTCGGCGTCGAGTTGCTCGACGGTAACGTGGCGCTGAAGAAGATCGGCCTGATCAAGGACGCCAGCGGTCGGCGACGCTTGGCCCGGGTCTACAATTTCGAATTTACCGTGACCGGCGAATCCCGACACAACGGCACCATCACCCAGTTCGGCGCGCACAGCGCGCAGATTGAACTGGCGCCCTACCCGGCACCGTTCGATGACACACCGCCCGTAGTGGAAGTGACCAAGCCGCGTGGTGAAGTGATCGAGTTGAGCCAGTGGCGCCAGGAACACACCAAGTGGAAGCCTTGAATCAGCTCGCCTGAAGCCGACACCAGGCCAGTCCGGCCTGTAATTCACCGACCGACTGCGGTTCGTCGAAAATCAGCTCGATCCGGGAATCCTTGCGCCATTCACTGGGCAGCCAGCGGAGCTCGGCATTGTCCAGCGCATTGGCTGACTGCCAGCCGTCCGGGCTGTGAATCACCAGTTTGGCCCGGCGCCAGTTCAGGCTTTTCAGCCATTGAGTTATTCCCGACACATCGAACACCTGGCTCGGATGCCAGCGCCAACCGATGCTCCAACCACCCTCCTGGGCCTGACTCAGGCAGATCGGCAACGCCGGATCGCTCCAGATGGCCGGCATCTGCGCCAGCCCTTGGGGGACGATCAACTTATCCACACCGGCCTGCGCCTGTACCGCCAGACCTGGCAACTCGCTGAGCGACAACATCGCCTGTTGCGCCCAGATCAGTCGGACAGGCGGCAACTGTCGAATGATTCGCTCACGCGCGGGCTTGTCGAGGTTTTCTGCCTTGTTCAACAGCAGCAAGCCTGCACTGGACAAGGCTTCCTGCTGCGCGTCCGGCAGCGGTTTGCCCGCGGCGAGGGCCTGGGCGTCCAGCACCAGCACGCAAGGTTGTACGGCGAGTACGCCTTGCCACGGCGCCTCGTTCAGTTGCTTCAGCAACTGCGCCGGATGCCCGAGCCCCGAGGGCTCGATGAACAGGCGATCCGGCTGCGCCTTGCGCAACAAACGCCCCAGACCAATCTGGAACGGCGCACCGTTCACGCAACACAAACAGCCCCCGGCCACTTCGCCCAGTGCGATACCATCGGCGGCGCAGGTCAACAGCGCAGCGTCGAGACCGATCTGGCCAAACTCGTTGATCAGCACCGCCCAGCGTTCGCCCTCCGGTCTCTGGGCCATGAGCTGGCGGATCAGGCTGGTCTTGCCCGCGCCCAAGGGGCCGGCGATGACGTGGGTGGGAATGTTCTGCAACATGATCAAGGTTTTCTGGAGGTCGAAGATGCGGTGGATGGGATGGTCGTTGCTGCTGATGCTGGCGTCGGGCCAGGCATTGGCACAGGCCTGCGTGGTGCACAGTCAGGCAGAGCGGCTCGACGTGAAAGTCTGCCAGCAGAACCGCAACATCCCGGAAAAACTGTTCAGCGACGGCTTCTGTCAGCCGACCCTGGCCGGGCAGAAAGTCGAGGTTCAATACGTCGACCAGTGCCCCGCCGGCGCGTTCGGCGTGTGCAGCAACGCGCAAGTCGCCAATATGCCTTATCGTCAAGATATCCACTATTACGGCGTGGCCACCGATGCGGCGTATTTGCAGCCCTACTGCGAGGCCCAGAGCCAGGGGAAATGGCTCAAGCCCTGAGGCGCTATCCGAGCCAGTCGAGGGTCAGCATCAGCCGCCGCTCACCCGGCGCCGGTTGCGGCGAGCGATGGATCAGCCCGAAACCTTCGTTGCCGTGCCATTTCTCGCCCTTTAGCAACGCCACTTCGCCGCGATTCAATTGCTGAATCCGTGAAGTTTCCCGCGGCTCGGCTTGCGGCTGTCCCAGTTGCCGACGGTCCATTTCCCCTTCCCTGAGCCATTCGCTGCCAACGCCTGAATAGGTCGTGATCAACCGCACCGGCACATGATCGACGTGAAAACGCGGACACATGGCCTTGTCCAGCACACGCAGGCGCAAGCCGATCCGCCGCGCGCCGAGCAAGCAGGCGAAGGCACTGACCAGCCATTTCAAGTCGCTGATAAACCCTTCGTAGCCTTCCAGATCGCGAAAGCCGCTGGCCAGCCCCGTGAGATCCGGTTCGGCGTCTTCGTCCGGCAATTCCAGGCAAAGCGCCTCGGCGTAAGGCTCGTTCAGAGACAACAACAAATCAGCGAACTCGGCAATGTGCAGCGGAAGCTGGCGCTGCCAGACCGCGAGGTTGGTCTCGTCGTCGAGAATGTTCGCCAGTGCCTGCGGGGTCTGGCCGAAAGACTGATGACGAATGCTGCCTGGCAGCGTTTTCAGGGCGAGCATCAGGCGACCTCGTCGTGCCATGAGCCAAACGGATCGCGTAGTTGTAGCCAGCCTTGAGTACCGAGCGCCATTTCGTCATCGGTCAGCAGGCAATCATCCAGTTCCGACGACAGCTGTGCGAAATCGATGTTCTGTCCGATAAACACCAGCTCCTGGCGACAATCGCCTACGCTGGCGATCCAGTTTTCCATGATCGCGGCGGTACTTTCCTGATCCTGCGGCCACTGTTCCTTTGGCACGAAGCGCCACCAGCGCCCGGCGAAACCGTGGCGCATCAGGCCACCTGCCTGGGACCAGCTACCGGCGTCGGTGGGTTTGCTGGCCAGCCAGAAAAAGCCTTTGGAGCGCAGCAATTTGCCGTTTACCCAAGGACGATCGATGAAGTCGAAGAAACGCTGTGGATGAAAGGGCCGGCGCGCCCGATAGGCCGTGGAGGCGATGCCGTATTCCTCGGTTTCCGGCACATGCTCGCCACGCAATTCCTGCAACCAGCCCGGGGCCTGGGCGGCCTTTTCAAAATCGAAGCGACCGGTATTGAGAATTTTCTCCAGCGGTACCTCACCCATGACCATCGGGATGATCTCGGCCTGAGCGTTGAGGCGTCTGAGAATGGCCATCAGCTCTTCCCGTTCGCGGCTGCTGATCAGGTCGATCTTGCTGATCAACAGGACGTCGGCGAATTCGATCTGCTCGATCAGCAGATCGGTGATCGAGCGCTCATCTTCTTCACCAAGAAATTCGCCACGAGAGGCGAGGTTTTCGGCGGCCTGGTAGTCCGGCAGGAAATTCATACCGTCGACTACAGTGACCATGGTGTCGAGGCGAGCGATGTCGGTAAGGCTTTGCCCCTGTTCATCACGGAAGGTGAATGTCTCGGCCACGGGTAACGGCTCGGAGATTCCCGTGGATTCGATCAGCAGATAGTCGAAGCGGCCTTCACGGGCCAACTGACTGACCTCTTCAAGCAGGTCTTCGCGTAACGTACAGCAGATACAGCCGTTGCTCATTTCCACGAGCTTCTCTTCGGCACGGTTCAGGCTGACATCACGCTGGACTTCGCTGCCATCGATGTTGATCTCGCTCATATCGTTGACGATAACGGCGACGCGCAAATCATCTCTGTTACGTAGTACGTAATTCAAAAGCGTACTTTTTCCGGCACCGAGAAAGCCGGACAAAACGGTCACGGGAAGTCGGGAAGACATTGGATAAACCTCATCAGACGGTCGCAAAACAGCGCTGGAGGCTCTCGGGGGCGAGCGTTCTTGGGCTTCGATGGGATCACCAGGGAAGCGGACGCTTGAAAAGGAAGCCACGGAAAGCCCGGTCCGGATAATGTTATAGTATAACAACAAAATCAATCCACTCTCTTCTTGCCCAAAGTGACAAAGGGCCGGAAGCTGCAATCAGTTCATCGCCGAGTCACATCATGAAAACCGCGCTGAAATACTCTTTTATCTGCCTGACATTGCTGACGCTGAAGGCCGAAGCACAAGTGCCGGGACTCGCCAATTGCACGCGCAGCGCAAACCTGTTGGCGTGCATCGATGACAACGGCAACGCCTACAGCGTCAACACCGTCGGCAGCACGATTTACCTGCGCGGATTCGAGAAAGCGGGAAACCGCTACTGGGCACAAACCAACAGCCGCTATGGCCAGCTGACGTTCTTCACCGGCATCGCATCTGATGGAGAAGCCTGGGTTGGTTACAACCGCCGCGTGGGCTGGACGACGATCAATCGGTTCTCCAGCTCAGGCGGCAGCAGTGCGAAGTTCACCTGCAGCCGGATCACTGGCTGCTAAACCCGCGATCCTTTCTGCTCTTGCTGCCAGGCCATGTAGCTGTCGACAGGCGGATTCTTCTGGAAATAGCGCTGCAAGCCCTCAAACAAACCGTCTGCCACGGCCTGCTGATGACGCGCGGTTACCAGACGCTGACTGTCCCGCGGGTTGGAAATGAACCCGGTTTCCACCAGGATTGACGGCACATCCGGCGACTTCAGAACGGCAAATCCAGCCTGTTCCACGCGCTTTTGATGCAGCGTGGTGATGCCGGCCAGGCTGCCCAGCACTGTGCTTCCAAGTTGCAAACTGGCGGCGATGGTTGCGTTCATCGACATGTCGAGGATCACGCCAGCGAGCATCGGGTCCTTGTCCTTGAGATTGAGCAGGCTGGTTGCGCCGAGCAGATCCACACCGTTCTCACGCTGCGCCATGAACCGTGCGGTGGCGGAGGTAGCGCCGCCTTCGGACAAGCAATACACCGACGCCCCGGAGGCCGTCAGACGCGGCGCAGCATCGGCATGTACCGAGATGAACATGTCGGCCTTGTGCTGACGCGCGATTTCCACGCGCTTGCGTAACGGGACGAAGAAGTCGTCGTTACGCACCAGCTTCACATCAAAGCCTTTCTCTCGCTTAAGCCGACGTGCGAGCAGTTGCGCGATGGACAGCACCACATCCTTTTCTCGCTCGCCTTTGGCGCCGATTGCACCCGGATCTTTCCCGCCATGACCTGGGTCGACCACCACCATGATGTCGCGCTTGGGGTGAGATTTTTCTTGGGGTGTTTCACGTGGAACGCTCGCCGGAACTCCTGCTGATGCGCTCATCAAATCCAGAACCAGGCGATGTCCTTGCCCATCCTGAGGCGCCAGCAAGAATGAATTGAGCTGCACCGGGCTGCTTAGATCCAGCACGATCCGGGTGTTCCCCTGGCCAAAGTGCCCGGAGCGAATTGAGCGAATCGGAGTGCCGGATAACGCCAACTGGCTGAAATCCCCACTCAGACTGGCCCCGCTCATATCGATGATCAACCTTTCAGGCGCACTCAAGGTGAAGGTCTTGTAGCTCACGGAACCACTCAGATCGAACACCAGCCGAAGCTTGTCATCCGAACGCCAAAGCCGCGCATTGCGTATTTGCGTGGCGGACACCGAGAAAGGCAAAAAAAAGGCCGCGCTGGCCAGCATCATGTTGAGCAAGTGACGTCTGTGCATATGAAAGCCTGTTCATGAAAAAGGCATCGTGGTTTGAATTGTTATAATGTAACATCTAATTCAATCACCATGATGGAACAGCTCATGAACGCGCTGACTTTGCCGGATGTCGCGGCGCAAGCCGCCCGCCAGGCCCTGCCTCTCGAATGGGTGGGGATGTGCGGCATCGCACTACCTGTGTTTATCGAAGGCCAACGCTTGGCTGCCAAAGCGGATGCAGGCGTCAGTCTGGATGATGGAGATGCACGCGGCATTCACATGTCGCGGCTCTATCTGGGGCTGGAAGCGCTGGAGCAGCAGAACCTTTCTCCCGCTCTCCTACGCCAGGTTCTGCAGGGTTTTCTCGACAGCCACGAAGATCTGTCCGATGCCGCTTATCTGAATATCCACACCGATTTACTGCTCAGAAGACCGGCATTGGCCAGTCCTTTGGCGGGATGGAAAACCTATCCCATCACCGTTTCAGCCCAGCTAAAAAACAAAGTGTTCCACGTGGAACTGAAAATCGACGTCGCGTATTCCTCAACGTGCCCATGTTCTGCAGCATTGGCGAGGCAGTTGATCCAGCAACAATTCGTCGACGACTTTGCCAACAAGCCACTGCAACACGCCGATGTGTTGACCTGGTTGGGTTCGGTACAAGGCATCGTGGCCACACCTCACAGCCAGCGCAGTACCGCCCAGTTGCATTTGCACCTGGATGAATTCGTCGACGAACTACCGCTGACGTCTATCATCAACGACGCCGAAGCAGCCCTCGGCACCGCCGTGCAAACCGCTGTGAAACGCGCCGACGAACAGGCCTTCGCCCTCGCCAACGGCCAGAACCTGATGTTCTGCGAAGACGCCGCCCGACGCCTGAACCTGGCACTGCGTCGTTCACCCGGTATCAGCGAATTCCACGTACGAGTCATCCACGCCGAAAGCCTTCATGCTCACGACGCCGTCGCCGAGAGTCATTGGCGCCGGGAGCAGCCATGATTCGCTGCCACAACCTGAGCTGGGGGATACCCGGCCAACCGCTCACTGCACCGCTCAACCTGAGGTTGGAAAACGGCAGTCTGACGGCAATCATCGGCGTCAACGGCAGCGGCAAAAGCAGCCTGCTCAAAGTCATCGCTGGTTTGCAGAGACCGCTGGCCGGCAAAGTCGAACTGGGTGTTCCACGCCAAAGCGGTTTGTCCTTCCTGCCTCAGCAACAGCATCTGGATCGACAGTTCCCGATCAGTCTTCAAGAGTTGGTGGCGGCCGGTTTCTGGGGACGCCGACTGTCGTCGCAACTGAGAGCCCAACGTCTCGAATCCGCACTGGAAGACTGGCACCTGAGCGGACTGGAACATCGTCCCTTGATGGCTCTCTCCGGCGGGGAACTGCAACGCGCCCTACTCGCTCGACTGAGTCTGGCCGACACACCGTTGCTGCTGCTCGACGAACCCCATGCCGCGCTAGACGAAGTGGGTCAGACACTGTTGTGGCAACACCTGCACGCCTGGCATGAACAAGGACGAACCCTGGTCGTGGTTTGCCATGACCTTGCCGCCGTGCGCCAACACATTCCACAGACCTTGCTGATCAGACAGAGCGGCTGCGCTTTCGGCAGCAGTGCCGACCTCATCCAGCAAACACCTCACACGCAGGTGGCCTGATGCTGACGTTGAGCCATTTATGGCAACCGTTCCACGAGTTCGTCTTCATGCGTCGGGCCCTGCTCGGCGGTCTGGGATTGGCGTGCAGTACGGCACCACTGGGCGTGTTTCTGATCCTGCGCCGAATGAGCCTGATCGGTGACGCCGTCGCCCACGGCATCCTCCCCGGCGCCGCACTGGGGTTCTGGTTCGCCGGACTGAGTCTGCCGGCGCTGACCCTCGGTGGACTCGGTGCCGGTCTGAGCATGGCCGGACTTGCCGCGTGGATCACTCGACGCACCGGCCTGCGCGAAGACGCCAGCCTCGCGGCCATCTATCCCATCTCGCTGGCCAGCGGTGTGCTGATTCTCGGCATCGCCGGCAAGCGACTCGATTTGCTGCACCTGCTGTTCGGCTCTGCCTTGGCGGTAGACGGGCCGACCCTCAACGGCATGTTGTGGGTATCGGCGCTCAGCCTGATGGCCATGGCGCTGATCTACAAACCGTTGCTACTCGACACGCTCGATCCGTTTTTCCTGCGCACGGTCAGCCGGCTCGGACCCGTCGCCCATGGCGTGTTCCTGACGCTGGTGGTGCTGAATCTGGTGATCGGCTTTCAGGCGATCGGTGCATTGATGGTGGTCGGGCTGATGATGCTGCCTGCCGCCGCCTCGCGCTTCTGGAGCCGACGCCTGCCGATCCTGATCGCCATCGCCGCGCTCATCGGTTGCGCCTCGGTATGGCTTGGACTGTTGCTGTCGTTCCACTACTCGCTGCCCAGTGGCCCGGCCATCGTGCTGGTCGCCGGTGGCGGTTACCTGTTTTCCGTGGTGTTCGGACCGGTTCACGGTCTGTTGCGCCGCCCGCCTTTGCTTACATCCCAATGAGGTGTTTCCCGATGCGCGCTCTACTCGTGCTGTTCAGCCTGATGCTGTCGATGTCGTTATCGGCGGCGGAAAAACTGCCGGTGGTCACCAGTTTCAGCATCCTTGCCGACATGGTGCATCAGGTCGGCGGCGAGCATATCCAGATCACCAACATGGTCGGCCCTGACGCCGATGCCCACACTTACGAACCCACTCCAGATGACGCCAAGGCACTGCTCAAGGCAAAGCTGATCATCAAGAACGGACTGGGTTTCGAGCCCTGGCTGGATCGGCTGATCGCCAGCACCGACACCAGAGCCCCGGTGATCTGCGCCAGTCGCGGCGTGATTCCGCGCTCGCTGGATGAGGACGGCGAAACCGTCCCCGACCCTCACGCGTGGCACAACCTGGCGAATGCCGAGCTGTACGTCGCCAACATCACCAAAGCGCTGATCGCTGCTGACCCGGCCAACAAAGCCGACTACGAGCGCAACAGCCAGGCTTACCTGAAACAGATCTACGCCCTCCTCGCCCAAGCGAAAGCCAAGCTCGGTTCACTGCCGCCGGGCAACCGCAAGATCGTCACCAGCCACGACGCGTTCGGTTATCTCGGTCAGGCCTACGGCATCGACTTCATGGCGCCACAAGGTCTGTCCACCGAACGCGAACCTTCCGCTGCCGAAGTCGCCGCGCTGATCACCCAGATTCGTCAGGCCAAAGTCAAAGCGGTGTTCATGGAAAACATCAAGGACGCGCGACTGCTGAAACAGATCGCCGACGAAAGCGGCGCGCACATCGGCGGCACGCTGTACTCCGACGCCCTCGCCGCCAGCGGCCCGGCCAGCACCTTCACCGGGCTGTTCGAATACAACCTCAACACCCTCCACCAAGCCCTGAGCCAACCATGATCCGTAAAAACCCTTCCGGTGATTTGCCGCAGATTGCCGAGTCTGCCTACGTCGATAAAACCGCAATCATCTGCGGCAAAGTCGTCATCGGTGAAAACGTGTTCGTCGGCCCGTACGCGGTGATCCGCGCCGATGAAGTAGACGCCACGGGCGAGATGGAACCGATCACCATCGGCGCCAATTCGAACATACAGGACGGCGTGGTAATCCACTCCAAATCCGGCGCGGCGGTGACCATTGGCGAATTCAGCTCGATCGCCCACCGCTCGATCGTGCATGGCCCGTGCACGGTCGGCGACCGGGTGTTCATCGGCTTCAACAGCGTGTTGTTCAACTGCGTGGTCGGCAACGGTTGCGTGGTGCGACACAACTCGGTGGTTGACGGTCGGGATCTGCCGGACGCGTTCTACGTGCCCTCCACCACCCGCATCGGCCCGGGAACCGACCTCTCACAATTCCCGCCAGTGAGCGTCAGCGCTTCGGAGTTTTCCGAAGACGTGGCGCGCACCAACGTCGACCTGGTGCGCGGCTACAAAGCCTTGCAGAACGAGTTCTGAATCATGAGCAGTGTGCTGATTCGCAATGCGCGGCTGGTGAACGAAGGGCGTGAGTTCGATGCCGATCTGTTGGTCAGCCACGGACGCATCGTCAAGATCGCCGGCAGCATCGAAGGTGAAAACGCGACCCGGGAAATCGACGCCACCGGCCAATGGCTGCTGCCGGGGATGATTGATGACCAGGTGCATTTCCGTGAGCCGGGTGCGCCGGCCAAGGGCAGCGTCCACACCGAGTCCCGTGCAGCCGTGGCCGGTGGCATCACCAGTTTCATGGACATGCCCAACACCCACCCTGCCACCCTCACCCTTGAAGCGCTGGCCGACAAAAAACGCCGGGCAGCAATCAACTCGGTGGCCAACTACGGTTTTCACTTTGGCGTCAGTCACGACAATCTGGACACGGTCGCAGCACTCAACCCGAGCGAAGTGGCCGGGGTCAAAGTGTTCATGGGCGCGTCCACCGGCAACATGCTGGTGGACGACCCGCACACCCTCGAGCGCCTGTTCGCTGAAGTGCCGACGATTCTGCTGGCCCACTGTGAACACACGCCGAGCATCGAAGCGAACGCCGCGAACCTGCGTCAGCGGTACGGCAACCAACTGCCACCCGATGCCCATGCGCAGATCCGCAATGCCGACAGCTGCTTTCGCTCATCGTCTCTGGCAGTGGATCTGGCCAAACGTCACGGCACTCGCCTGCACGTCCTGCACCTGACCACGGCCCACGAGCTGGCCCTGTTCGAAGATAAACCGCTGACGCAAAAACGCATCACCGCCGAAGTCTGCCTGCACCATTTACTGTTCGATGAACGTGACTATCCGAACCTCGGCAACCTGATCAAATGCAACCCGGCGATCAAGTCCCGGAGCGATCGTGACGCCCTGCGCCAGGCACTTCTGAGCAATCGACTGGACGTGATCGGCAGCGATCACGCACCGCACACCTGGGCGGAAAAACAGCAAGCGTATGAACAGGCACCGTCCGGGCTGCCATTGGTGCAACACGCGCTGCCGGCGTTGTTGGAACTGGTGGCGGATGGCGTGCTGCCGATCACCACGCTGGTGGCCAAGATCAGTCACCGGGTGGCAGATCTGTTTGCCATTCCGGATCGCGGATATTTGCGTGAGGGGTATTGGGCGGATCTGGTGTTGATTCAACCGGAGCCAAAAGGTGTCGCGGTTTCACGCCAGCCGGTTCTGTCGCAATGCGGCTGGACGCCGTTCGCTCAGCGTAGCTTTCGGCATCGGGTCAGCACGACGATGGTGTCAGGGCAGATCGCGTGGCATGACCATCGGATCCATGACAACTGCCAGGGATTGCCGCTGCGGTTCATGCGCTGAAAAAAAGAACCGCCTCCACTCGATGTGGAGGCGGTTTGATTTACGCTCTCGGTTTGACGGTGCCGCAATCCTGACCCAGCCAGACCGCCCGGGTTTCCAGACTGCCCTTCTGGTTGATCCCGATCGCATTGAAAGTACCGTTGGCGACAGTGGTGAACTCACGATCACTGAGGAACGTCGCGACGCCGGTGCCTTGGGCTTTCGGGCAACTGAAGCGGAATTTCCACTGGTTGCCGACGCGCTCGGTGATCTGCTGCTTGCAGCCCGACTGTGGGTCCGCCAACGGAATATCGTTGGTCGCCACCTGCTGTGGCGTCAGGCAGGCCCGGATGCCCTTGCCGCCGATGTTGATCCCCTGCTTCTCCAGTTCAGCCCGCTGCTGCGGGGTGATCTGGCCTTGAATCTGACCGAGGATCGATTGCACATCCATCACCTGATCGTCGACCTTCACATTGCTCGACGTCATTTCCCACAACCCCGGCTGCAGCATTTGCGCCTGAGCAACCACCGGCAAGGCCAAACCCAGGCCCAGCGCCAAACCCAGCAGACGAACGTTCATTGAAAAACTCCTGATCAGTAGTGGCCGTTAGACGCCGGCCGCCCGTTTCGGTTCATGGCAGGCGCTGGCGGCGTGAAAACAAATAGCGACAATCGCCATGGAACATGGTCTGTTAAGCATTGAATCTTCAGGAGCAAGGTTGCCCCATGGATTATTTCGGACCGCACATTTTCGGTTATCTGATCGCCCTGATACACACCCTCGGCTCGATCGCCGCGATCCATGCCGTGTTGACCGTCCGCACCGCCCAAGGCTCGATCGCTTGGGCGCTGTCGCTGATCTTTATTCCCTACCTCACCCTGATTCCTTATCTGGTGTTCGGCCGCAGCACCTTCGATGGCTACATCAAGGCCCGCCGCCAGGCCAACGAACAGATGCGCCTGGCGATTTCCGAACTCAACTGGCGGCCGTGGGTGGAAGAAGCCCTGACCGCCCGCGCCTCGAATGCTTACGACTCATTGCGCGCGATGCCGAAGCTGGGGCGCATGCCGTGCCTGGCCAACAATGAAGTGCAATTGCTGATCAATGGCGCGGCCACCTTCGAGGCGATTTTCCACGCAATCGACCAGGCGCGGGAAGCGGTGCTGATCCAGTTTTTCATCATTCACGACGATCGTCTTGGTCAGCGCCTACGCGACCTGTTGCTGAAAAAAGCGGCCGAAGGCGTGGTGATTCATTTGCTCTACGACCGCATCGGCAGCCATGCCCTGCCCCACAGCTACGTGCAGGCGCTGCGCGACGGCGGCGTCGAGGTCAAGGCGTTCGCCACCCGCAGCGGCTGGCTCAATCGGTTCCAGGTGAATTTTCGCAACCACCGTAAGATCGTGGTGGTCGACGGGCTGATCGGGTTTGTCGGCGGTCACAACGTCGGCGACGAATACATGGGTGAAAAGCCACCGCTGGCACCGTGGCGCGACACCCACGTCCAGGTGCGCGGCCCCGTGGTGGCGTGCATGCAGGAGTCGTTTGCCGAAGACTGGTTCTGGGCCGCGCGGACATTGCCGCCGCTGATCCTGCCGGACGCTTACCCGGATGACGGCGTGCTTTGCCAATTGCTTGCAAGCGGCCCGGCGGATGCTTACGAAACCTGCTCGCTGTTCTTTGTTGAGGCCATCCACGCCGCCACCGAACGCGTGTGGATCACCAGCCCCTACTTCATTCCTGACGAAGCCGTGTTCGCGGCGTTGCGCCTCGCAGTTTTGCGCGGGGTCGACGTGCGCCTGTTGCTGCCTTCGCGTCCCGACCACCGCATCGTCTACGCCGCCTCCAGCCTTTACGCCTTCGAAGCGGTACGCGCCGGCGTGCGGGTATTCCGCTACGAACCGGGGTTCCTGCATCAGAAAGTGGTGTTGATCGACAGCGAAATCAGCGCCATCGGCAGCGCCAATCTGGACAATCGTTCGTTCCGGCTGAATTTCGAGGTGATGCTGCTGACCGTCGACAGCGAATTCGCCGCCAGCGTGGAACAGATGCTCAACGACGACTTCGCCCTGGCCTACGAGGTCGCCAAAGAAGAAAGCCGGGAGATCCACCGCCTGCAACAGGTCGGCATGCGGATCGCCCGGCTTATTTCACCGATTCTCTAGGTTCAAGGATGGTAGATGTCGTCCCTCGTCCACGGCAGTTCATGGCTGCCGTCGGCATGGGCCTTCACAGCGAGGATCTGGTGCAGATTGATCCAGCCGCGAGCGAATGCATAAGCGCAGCCCGCCAGGTACAGACGCCAGATACGCAACGCCTGGTCCGGCACCAGTTTCGCGGCGGCTTCAAGGTTGTCCTCCAGCCGTTCGCTCCAGTGGTCCAGAGTGCGTGCGTAATGCAGGCGCAAACTCTCGACGTCGACAATCTCCAGACCCGCTTCGCTGATCTCGGCCGAGATCATCGCCAGGTGCGGCAGCTCGCCGTTGGGGAACACATATTTCTCGATGAAATCCCCGGCGCCGCGCCCCACAGGGCGGCCATCGGTGTGCTTGGCGGTGATGCCGTGATTCATCACCAGACCGCCCTCTTTCACCGCGCCGAACAGGGTTTTGCAGTATTCGGCGAGGTTGGCGTGGCCGACGTGCTCGAACATGCCGACGCTGACCACTTTGTCGAAACGCCCGTCCTGGGGCAGATCGCGGTAGTCGAGCAGTTGCAGTTCGATCTGATCTTCCAGCCCCTCGGCTTTGACCCGCTCACGGGCCAGCGCCAGTTGCTCTTTGCTCAGGGTGATCCCGAAGACCTTGGCGCCGAACTCACGGGCGGCATAACGCGCCAGTCCACCCCAACCGCAACCAACGTCCAGCAAATAGTCGCCGGGCTGCAGACGCAGCTTGCGGCACAGGTGTCGGAACTTGGCTTGCTGGGCTTGCTCCAGGGATTCGCTGCCGGTTTCGAAATACGCGCAGGAATACGCCATGTCGCTGTCCAGCCACAGCTGGTAGAACGCGTTGGACAGGTCGTAGTGATAGGAAATGGCTTTGGCGTCGGTTTCCTTGTCGTGGAGCGTACGCACCGGCTGACTGTCCTCGTCTTCATCGAGCAGCGCGGAGCTCAGCTCATCGCACACCCGGATGACTTCGCTGATCGAGCCCTCCAGTTCGAGTTTTCCCTCGACGAACGCCGCCCCCAGCGCGTCGAGACTTGGATGGGTCAACTGGGACACCATCAACGGGTCCTTGACCACGATGGTGACGCTGGGCGCCGGGCCCAGATTGAATTCATGGCCGTCCCAGAGTCGCAGGCGCAGCGGAAGCTGCAGATTCTGTAAGGCCGGTGGAAGTTGCGCGAGCATGGAATATCCCCCTGGTTTCAGACGTCTGATCTGAGGGTAGACCATCCTTGAAAATTAGCAGGCTATCGATTTGATAGTCGCCGACTATCAGCCGCACAGGCTGTAATGGCGCTGTCATCCTTGCTTCAGTGCGCCTTCTCAAATGACTGCGAGGGCGGCGCACAGTTCGAAAAATGATCAGTCCGACGCCTTCAGCTTCAGCAGCGGCTCCTGAAACCGCAGCAGGCGACCGGCATTGCCCAGCACCAGCAACGTGCTCAGGTTGTGCAGCAATGCAGCGATCATCGCCCCCGCTGCACCGAGCCAGCCGAAGGCCGCGAACACCACAATGGCCAGCGTCCAGCCCAGGCCAATGATCACGTTCACTTGCAAGGTCCGTCGACACTGACGACTAAGGCGCACGCAGGTGCCGAGCCGACGCAGGTCGCTGCCGATCAGCACGATATCGGCGGAGGCCAGCGCGATGTCCGCGCCACCCGCGCCCATCGCCACACCGACCACTCCCGCTTTGAGCGCCAGCGAGTCATTGATCCCGTCGCCGACCACCATCGGCCGGAAGCCGTTGTCGATTTCCTTGAGCACTCGATTGAGTTTGTCTTCGGGCAACGCCTGGGCTTCGACTTCGTGCAGGCCGACATCCTTGGCCAGTGTCTGCGCGACGCTTTGCCGGTCACCGGTCAACAGCAGTTGTCGTCCCAATCCGAGGTCACGCAGTTCACTCAGCGCAAATCGCGCTTCCGGTTTGACGGTGTCGGCCAGCAACAGCCAGGCGAGGAATTCGCCGTTCAATGCCAACCCGGCAATCGGGCCATCGTGTTCGGGGATCGCCGTGGTCGGGATGCCCAACTGCGCAAACAGCTCCGGGCGCCCGAGCGCGGCCTCGCCTTGCTCCGTCCCGGCGACCACGCCCAACCCCTGCCGCTCATGAATATCGGTCAGCACCAGCACCTGTTCCGCGCTGACCAGTCCGGCCAGCGCGCGGCTGACCGGATGGCTGCTCGCCGCACCCAGGCTTGCAGCCAGCGCCATCACCGACCCGTGATCCGCTCGCGGGCTGTTGATCGACTGCAAGCGCAGCGTGCCGTAAGTCAGAGTGCCAGTCTTGTCGACGACCAGCGAAGTGAGATCAGCCAGCTCCTCAAGAAATGCCGAACTGCGAATCAGAATCCCGTGCCGCGCCGCCACCGCCACCCCGGCAATCGCCGTGGCCGGCGCTGACAACACCAGCGCGCATGGGCATGCCGCCACCAGCACCGCGAGCATCGCCTGTGCATCGTTGGTGATGAACCAGGTCACCGCCGCGAGCAGCAACACCAGCACCATGTAACTGCCGGCATAACGTTCAAGCAAACGGGTGATCGGTGGCTTGGAGCGTTCGGCGTTCTGCATCAGCGCGATGACTTTGCCGAGGGTAGATTCATCCCCGGTACGGGTCACTTCGATTCGCAGCAACCCGTCGAGGTTGATCGCGCCGCCGAACACCGCCATGCCGACGCCCGCCTCCACCGGTACCGACTCACCGGTGATCGACGCCGTGTCGAGGCTGGCCTGGCCGGATAAAACCCGACCGTCCGCCGGCACCCGATCCCCGGCGCGCACTTCGACGTTATCGCCGGCCTTGAGCGTGCCGTTGTCGACTTCGATGATCGAGCCGTCCGCCTGCACCTTGCGCGCATGGCTGCGGGTCAATTGGCCGAGGGCATGAATCGCTTCCTGGGAACCGATCACACTGCGCTCTTCCAGCACGTGGCCGAAGATCATGATGATCGGCAACAACGCGGCCGTGAGCAGATCACCCGTGGCCCAGGCTCCTATCATTGCCAGGGCGATCAACTGGTCGGTGATGCCGTGCAGGCTCGGATAACGCAGGCTGAACCACGCCGAACGCATTACCGGCACCGCGACTAATAAAGAAGCGAATCCGAGCAACAACTGACTGACGCCGGTTTGCTCCGGCATCAGCCAGCGCCAGATCAGCCCCAGACCGAGCAAGCCGAGGGCGAGCATCGCCAGGGTCAACTGGCGCGCGGCGCGGCGTTGTTCGGCCGAGGACAACAGGCTCGGAGCGGAGGTGGTTGCAGTCATTGGCTGGCTCCCTGAATGATCAGGCGTGAATCGTCTTTCGGATCAACCGTGGTCACCGAACCGGCCTGACCGAGAATCTTCGGCATCCGCTCGCGGTACAGACGCAACAGCAGTTGCGGGTCCGTGCCCTGCTGTTGCGCCTTGGCCAGACTCAACACCGTCGCCGTGTCGGCGGAGGCTTTGGCCAGGCGCTCACCGGCCTGGGCGTGGGCGACTTGCAGCGTGCGGTCGGCTTGCTCGTTGGCGGACTGGGTGAGTTTCTCAGCTTCCGTGCGGGCATTGGCGACCGCTTTGTCGGCTTGCTGGCTGGCGGTGAGGACGGCGTTGAACGCACTCACCGCCGGCTCCGGCAGACTCGATTGCACATCGACCCTCGCCACTTCGATGCCGATGCCCTGCCCGCTCGCCTTCAACTCGGCGAGACGTCGGTTGATGCCTTGCACCAGGTCACCGCGCAACCTTTCACGACGTTCGGCAGCCTGATTATCAGCGCCGATCAACTCCGGTCGCGCCACCAGAATCGTGTCCAGATCCCGCGCTGCCGTCAGTGCGACTGCGCTACGCGTTACCACTCGATCCAGCGCCGGCAGCACATGTTCGCCTTGCAGTACGAAGTCATAGGGATCGGTGACTTTGTAGAACACCCGCACATCCAGCTGCACAACACCGGCATCACCGGTGAGCAGATAACCGGAACCGGCCAGCGCATCACTCAGCGGCGTGGCGAAGGTTGCCACGCGATCCGCCTGCAGGGCCTGATCGCTGCGCAGCAAGTTTTCCACTCTGCGCTCGATCACCCGATCCGCCGCCGGCAATAAAACCACCTGTTCGAACGGCTGCGGCCACGCCAACAACAGCCCGGCATTCTGAATGCGATCCAGCGCTCCGAAATGCAAAACCACCGCTCGGTTTTGCGGATCGATCTGCCGGACATTGGAAAATGCCCAGGCCAATGCCGCGAGCACGGTTACCGCGTACAGCGCGAAAAACGCCAAACGTCCTGCTTGAATCCACGGACTGTTCAGCGAATGTGTTCCACGTGGAACTTCATTCATGGCTGCAATCCGCTCTTGCTGTCGAGATTCGGCGGACCGTCGACCAACACCCGGAATGGCGCGGCGTCGGTGCGCAGGATCAGTTTGGTGTCTGGCGAAACGATAGTGCCGAGGGTGTCCAGCGAACGAAGCAAGTTATACAGCTGTGGCGAACCGGCGTAAGCACGCCCGTAAATCTGCGCCGCTTCCACCCGCGATTGGGCTTCGATATCGGCGGCTTTCACCGTGGCATCGGCTTGCACGATTCGCGCATCGCGTTCGGCGGCGGAGCGGATCTGCGCCGCTTCACGTTTGCCGATGGCAGTGCGTTCGGTGGCGATGGTTTCACGCTCTGCGCGCATCCGGTCAACCGTTGCGGTCAGGGTCACCGATGGCAAGGTCAGCCGTTCGATGCCCACCTGCACCACGCGCACGCCGTAAGTCGCGAGCAGTTGCTGATCGATTTGCTGACGCAACTGCGCTTCAAAATCGGCGATTCGAACCTGACTGGCATCGGTATTGACCAGATTGGCCAGATCAAAACTGCTGGCCGTGGTTTCCAGTGCCGAGCCGACAAACGTGCGAATCTGCCGCGCCGCTTCGTCCGGCTGGTTCTGCACCGCGCGCATGAAGCGCTGCACGTTGTCGGGATCGCCCTGCACCTGCCAGGCCACGTACGCCTGCACGATGATGCGCAGACCGTCGCGGGTGCCGACATCCTGCAAGCCGCTGGAGGTCGTGCGCAAACGCAGGTCCACCGGAATCGCTGCTTCGAACGGCGCCGGCCAACGCCAGCTCAGCCCCGGTTCCAGCAACACGCGGGACGGGTTGCCGAACCGGGTGATGACCGTGGCTTCACCGGAGCGCACTTGCACCAGGCTCGCCGCCGCGATGGCGAACGCCACCAGCAATCCCGCCCAGCCCATGCGTTTCCACGGAAAAGGCCCCGCGTCTTCCGGCGCACCGTGGTGATGGTGATGATGCCCGTGATGGTGATGACCGCTGCCATGAGCATGATCGTGGCCGCTGTGGTCATGGTGATCGTGAGTGTGCGACTGGCTCAATGGCTGGCTCCTGGCTGAGCGGTGGTGCGCGCCGGATCTGCCGGCAGCGTGAACGTACGCAGGTCGATGGTCGGTGCGTTACTGCTGCCGCTCAGACGATGGTCGAGTACCAAAAGTTTGGCTCTGCTCAAACCCTGGCTGAGTTGGCTGAGGTATTGCTCCAGCAGGAAGGCCTGGCCTGCGCTGGCGTAAGCCTTTTGTTCAGCGCTGAATTTCAGATCCGCCGCCCGGGCCGTGGCGTTGATTTCATGGGCGTTGGCACTGGCCTGATCCCGAGCGAGGCTGGCCTGCAACTGCGCCTGATTACTCGCTTCGGCAGCGGCACCGCGCTCGCGGGAGATCAACGCCTGAGCACCGATCTGAGCCGCCTGCACGCTGTGATAGGCATTGGCCGCCCCGGCCGGCGGGTGAATTGCTTCGACCACCGTGGCGAGAATTTCCACGCCGCTGTCGAGCTTCTGCAAATCGCTTTGCACGGCGCGGCCAATTTCTTCAGCGAGCCCGGTCCTGTCCTCGCCGAGCAATCCGTCGAGGGTGCGCGAAGCAAAGTCGTGCACCAGAATCCGGCTGGCGGTGCTGCGGATCAGCGTCGGCACGTCGGCGCTGTTATAGGTGGCGGCCAACGCGGCTTGATCGCTCAGACCGATGCGATAGACGAAGCGCACGTCCATGTTGACGATCTGAAAGCTCTGCTGATCGCCACGGCTGCTGGCGATCACCTGTGACTTGTCATTGACGTGGCTGGCGTCCCACAAACGGTTGGCGGTGAGTGGCGCCGGGCCTTCTGCCGGGTCCAACTGCACGGGCGCCGGGTTCTCGCCGACGCTGGTCGCCAGTTCATGCACCACGCCGTTTTCAACACTCAGCACCCGCCCCAGCGGCCAGGGCAAACCGGCGTGCAGCCCCGGCCCGAACACCTGCACCGGTTTGCCGAAACGCTCGTAAATGCCACGGCTTTGCATCGGAATTTCGTGAAGGCCGGTGAGCAACCAGCCTACCGCTGCCACCAGTACCAACACCGGCAAGAACGCGCGACGCATGTAACTGAAGGCCCAGATCTGACGCAGATCGATGCCGAAGCGGTTATGCAACTCATGCTGCAACGCGAGCAACGGTTGTGGCGGCCAGCGCAGCAGATCGGCGACGAAACTGCGCGCCAGCAGCACCGGTTCGAGTTGTTCACGGCGCGGGCTGAACAACGACAGCAGCGCACGCAGCAGCAATTCCAGGGCAACCAGCCCCGGCAAAATGCCAATCAACACTGCCAGCCGCACCGGCCAGATTGCACTGTCACTGACGAACAACAAACACAACGCGCCCAGCACCAGACTGATGATTGCCACTCGAGTCAGCTGCGCCAGCGCTCCGGCCTCGGGCCATTGCGCCGGATTTTCCTGGGCCAGCTGTCGCTCCAGCACCAGCAGACCGAACGCCAAGAGCAACGCGATGGCCGCGCCGACCGTGGCGGACAGCCCCACACCCGCCGCCGGCAGCGTCAGATTCCACGTCTGTTCGACGCTCAGCAGCACCAGCAACGACCACCCGCCCAGCCACAACGTGGCTGCGCCGATCTGCCCGAGCAGTTGCAGACTGCGCTGGCTCATCCGATCCAACAGTCGCTCGTACCAGCCTTCTGGCGCAGGTTCTTCAGCAGCCGTCATCGGCACGACGGGATTGATCACCCGCGCCCGCCATTGCGTCACCCACCACGCCGATTGCAGGCTAGCCACCAGCACCAGCAACGCCGCGCTCTGATTGACCAGCAGCGCGGGCCACAGCGATTGCGGCGCAAACAGTCCGACAAAAAACGCCAGCACCCACCCTGCCCCGGCCAACGCACCCAGACCGATCGCCAGGCGACGCAAACGCCGGCCCTGCGTCGCCGCTTGCTGAAAGCGCGGCAACCCGGTGACCGGCGTGCCTTCATCCAGATCGACTTGCATATCCCCCCAAAACACTTGGCTCACTGCACATATCGTTACGATATAACGAAAGTCGTGAAATATTTGTACTCATTTGCATCATTCAAAGATGCGCAACCTGTCGCTTGCCTGAAGCCTTGACCGAAATGTCGGGAAACGCTCATATTACGTTCGTAATTTTTAGCACGAACTACTTTTACTGATCCGCATCCTTCAGCCAGGAGCAAGAGCATGAGCAACTATGACGTGGTGATTCTGGGCGGTGGCCCCGGCGGTTATAACGCAGCGATCCGCGCCGGCCAGTTGGGCCTCAAGGCCGCGTGCGTCGAGGGCCGCGCCACGCTGGGTGGCACCTGCCTGAACGTCGGCTGCATGCCGTCCAAGGCGCTTTTGCATGCGTCAGAGCTCTACGAAGCGGCGCTGGGCGCGGAGTTCGCCAACCTCGGCATCGAAGTCAAACCCACGCTCAACCTTGCGCAAATGATGAAGCAGAAAGACGAAAGCGTGAGCGGCCTGACCAAAGGCATTGAATTCCTGTTCCGCAAAAACAAGGTCGACTGGATCAAGGGCTGGGGCCACATCGACGGCCCCGGAAAAGTCAGCGTGACCGGTGATCAGGGCAGCCGCATCGAACTGACGGCCAAGGACATCGTCATCGCCACCGGCTCCGAACCCACTCCCCTGCCCGGCGTGGAGATCGACAACAAGCGCATCCTCGACTCGACCGGTGCGCTGTCCTTGAGCGAAGTGCCCAAGCATCTGGTGGTGATTGGTGCAGGCGTGATCGGCCTCGAACTCGGTTCGGTCTGGCGCCGGCTCGGCGCGCAGGTGACGGTTGTGGAATACCTCGACCGCATCTGCCCCGGCGTCGACGGCGAAGCCGGCAAGACCCTGCAACGTTCGCTGAGCAAACAGGGCATCAGCTTCAAGCTGAGCTCGAAAGTGACCAGTGCCACTTCATCGGCCAACGGCGTACAACTCAGCGTCGAGCCCGCCGCTGGCGGCAGCGCGGAAATCCTTGAAGCCGATTACGTGCTGGTGGCCATCGGACGTCGTCCGTACACCCAGGGCCTGGGCCTGGAAAACGTCGGCCTGAGCACCGACAAACGCGGCATGCTCGCCAATAA
This sequence comes from Pseudomonas glycinae, assembly GCF_001594225.2. Classification (GTDB taxonomy): domain Bacteria; phylum Pseudomonadota; class Gammaproteobacteria; order Pseudomonadales; family Pseudomonadaceae; genus Aquipseudomonas; species Aquipseudomonas glycinae. The sequence continues at coordinate 4,745,657 of NZ_CP014205.2, read as the reverse complement.
ACAGCATCGCACTGAAGCGCCTGGCGTGTGGGTGATCGGTGACGTGACCTCGGGGCCGATGCTCGCGCACAAGGCCGAAGACGAAGCCATGGCCTGCATCGAACAGATCGTCGGCAAGGCCGGCGAGGTCAATTACGACCTGATTCCCAACGTGATCTACACCCGCCCCGAGCTGGCCAGCGTCGGCAAGACCGAAGAGCAGCTGAAGGCCGAAGGCCGGGCGTACAAGGTCGGCAAATTCCCGTTCACCGCCAACAGCCGGGCGAAGATCAATCACGAGACCGAAGGCTTCGCCAAAGTCATCGCCGATGAGCGCACCGACGAAGTCCTCGGCGTGCACCTGGTTGGCCCGAGCGTCAGTGAAATGATCGGCGAGTTCTGCGTGGCCATGGAGTTCAGCGCCTCGGCCGAGGACATCGCGCTGACCTGCCACCCGCATCCAACCCGCTCCGAAGCGTTGCGTCAGGCGGCAATGAATGTCGAGGGGATGGCGACGCAGATGTAAGCACTGTGCGAATACTTCCCGCGCAATGCGGGAAGTATCAGGACGGCAGATGCCCCAGCGGCAACGCGCCGGGCGTCTTCACCGTGTGGATCGCAAAATTGCTGCGGATATCGCTCACCCCCGGCAGCTTCAACAGGCACCCGGTGAGAAAGCGGTCATAGGCGCGCAGATCCGGCACCACCACTTGCAGCAGAAAGTCCGATTCCCCGGACACCAGAAACGCGGAAATAACCTCCGGCAATGCCGTCACCGCCCGATGAAACGCCTCGGCCTGTTCGTCGTTGTGCCGTTCGACCTTGACCCCGACAAACACCGTCAGCCCCAACCCCACTTCATCACGATCCAGATTGGCCTGATAACCGCGAATCACCCCGGCCTCCTCCAGCATCCGCACCCGGCGCAGGCACGGCGATGCCGACAGACCGATTTCGTCGGCCAACTGCACGTTGCTCAGGCGCCCGTCCCGTTGCAGCGCGGCGAGAATCTTGCGGTCGAAGGCATCAAGTTTCATGGTTGGCAGATCCTGATGGTTTAGGCGGTGAAAGAGCGCAGATTATGCCAATTCAGAGGCCTTTAGAAGCTGACTTCGCAACCACCTGCCCTGCCCTTCGGCCCTAGACTGAGGCGACCGAATCGACAACGAAAGGGGTGCGACATGGCAAGTCTCTGGATGTTTTTCCTGGCGCTGGCAGTGGTCTTTCTGTTGCCCGGCCCGGACATGATCCTGCTGTTGCAGACCGGTGCCCGTCAGGGACGCGGCGCAGCGCTGGCCACGGCGGTGGGCCTGGCCGTTGCCCGAGGCTGTCATGTAGCGCTCGCGGCATTGGGGCTGGCGGCGCTGTTCAAGGCGGCGCCGTGGACGTTCGATACCGTGCGAATCGCCGGGGCGGCGTATTTGCTGTGGATCGGTATTCAATGCCTGCGCACCACGTTGCTGCCGGATCTGAACGCCGACACCCTCACGGACAGTCATGCGCAGTGGTACGCCGCCATCCGTCGCGGCCTGCTGACCAACCTGCTCAACCCGAAAGCGTTGCTGTTCTGCTCGGTGTTGCTGCCGCAGTTCATCGTGGCAAATGGCGCACCGGTGCTGACGCAATTCGCCGTGCTCGGCGCAATTCTGGTGGGCGCCGGTCTGTTGTTCGACAGCGCCTACGCCCTGACCGGCGCCGCGCTGGGCCGCTGGCTGAAGCACAACCCGACGGCCCAACGGGTGCAACAGTGGCTGTTCGGCAGCCTGTTGATCGGCTTCGCCGTGCGCCTGACGTTTGTCCAGCAGGCTTAGGTTTTGCGAGCCTTGCGCTGGCGGCGGGTAATCAGCAACAACGCCACAGCGGTGAAGGCCACGATTGCACCGATCTGCACCGGCCACTTGTACGGCCGCAGTGTCGAACGCACCGAGTCGGTCACCTGAGTGACATAGCGCTTGTCGGCACTTTCGAAGTCCGGATAAGGACACTGATGGCCGAAATCTACGGCCCACGGCACGTACGGCCCTTCGTCGACATAGCGTTTGTACAAGGCGCTCTGCTCTTCCAGGCTGCTGTTCCAGCCCGCCGCCGAGCACAACACGGCGGCGAACGCCTGGCTGGTGTGCGGCAGATTGTCTGCCGCACGGCTGGCCAGCGCCGTGGCGACAAAACGATAGTGATAACGCTCATCCGGTTGCGCTTCACTTGCCTTCTGACGTTGCACTTCGGCTTCGCTGACCAGCGGGCCGACTTTCAGCTCGGTATTTTCCAGGCTGTAGTTGCCGCCGAAGGTCGCGTAATCCGGAGCCATTTCATAGCCCAGGATGTCCATGCCCCACTCACGGGCCGTCCACGCGGCATTGAACAGCGCGCTGGCACGCTTGGTCGGCCACCAAGCCGAGTCGGCCTTGAGGCGTTGCTGGCCATAGAGCCGGGCCTTGTTCTGCAGATCAGCATTGTCGAAATAACCGACCGCTTCTTCGTAATGCCCCTCACGCAACAGGCGCCGACCCAGCAGATTGCGCAGGCTGGCGGCCACTGGCAGCGGCACGTAATTGTCGCGATCCTGCTGGCTCAGCGCGGGCGGTGCCGGGACGTTGGTATCGACATAGTTTTTCAGCTCATCGACCGTCAGCACTCGCTCGGCCACGGTCGCCGCGTCGAACCAGTAAATATGCTGGCTGCGATACAACTGGTCGAAGGCCTGCAGGTACTCGCCACGTTGCAGCGCAAGAATTGCGCTTTCACCTTCGACCCGGCATTTGGGCTGCACGGTTTCGAGATTCCAGTCGGCGGTGCGCCGCTCGCCCCAGGATTCGTCCTGCGGGAACGCTTGCGCAGCTTTCGCGTAGGCCGCAGCCGCTGCGTTCCGGTCGCCATCGCGCACGGCCAGTTTTGCCCGCAGCCACCACGCCAGACCGCTGTCGCCCGCGTGTTCGAGGAACGCCTTGGCGCTGGCGTAATCGCCTTGCTGATAATTCATCGCCGCCAGGCGATCAGCGTTGTCGAGGCTGCCTCGGGTACTCGCTTGCAGCGCCTTGACCAGCTTCTTCTCGTTCGGCTGTTCATCGCCGAACGACCAGCCAATGCGGCTAATCAGCGAGGCGGTCACCAGTTGCTGCACCGCTTCGCGGCGCAGCAATTTCGCCAGCCGATCTTCGGGCTCCTCGGCCAGTTCGTTCATCAACTGCTTCAGCGAGGTGTAACCGACGTTCGAGCCGTGCAGGTTTTGCGCGGCATACAGCTTGATGGCGTTGTTCCAGTCACCCGCCATGCGCAACGCCCGCGCCTCTTCGCCAAGGCTGGCCACGCCCAGTTCCAGCGGATCGCTGAAACCGTCGATGCTCAGTTGCCGCGTCTGGCGGAACGCGTCGATAGCGTTTTCCCAGGCTTCAAGCGCATCGCCCGCTTCGCTGCTCATGGCAAAGAACGCCCGGCCCAGAGAATAGGCAGCCCAGGTGCTGCGTAACGCCCGCTGATCGGCCGGCAGCGCCAGCAACTGACGGAAATACTCGACCGCCAGTTGATGGTCACCGGCGCCGAACGCCACCGCGCCCGCCACATACAGACGCAGTTCCGCCGGCAGGCTCGCGCCCTGCACGTCAACCTGATGCGCATCGGTCAGGCCGCGCAGTTGTTTGACCAGCGCTTGCTGTTCAGGGGTCAGGCCGATCTGCTCGGCCTTGTCGCGCACCTCGGCGGGATCTGGCGCCTCGGCGTAGATGTCATCCGGATTGTGGGTGGCGGCGGTGACGTTCTTCAGCCCGGCAATGGTTTTGCCGAGGCGACTGATCTCGAACCTGAAGTTGCCCTCCGGCATTTCTGCCAGCGATTGCCCGCGATCGTCGAGCAGACGCATCGGAAAATCCGGGCCGCAGGCCAGCGCCGAGCCCAGCGGCAGGCTGAGGCTCAGGCAAAGCAGATGGCGAGGCCAGTTACGGGTCAACATGCGAACCTCCTTGATCAATATTTGCGCAGCGAGCCCAACCGATCGCCCGCTGCCCGCCCGCCGGCAGGCGGCCGTCGCGCAGGCGGGTGAAGGTAAGCAGATCCGCCGTCTGTTGCAACGCATAACCGGCGAGCGCATCGGCGCCTTCGCAGCCCCGGGCCTTGACGGTGATGCGGGCGGGCCAGGCGCTGTCGAGGTTACCGACATTACGCAGGGCGATGTCTTGCAGGCCATTCTGATTGGTGAACGTGAGGCCGAGCTGGCTGCTCAATGCATCGCCTCGGGCGACCGCACGCAGCGTGCTCAGGCTCCAGGCTCTGCGGTCGTTGGCCAACGGCAGGCGAAACCAGATCAGACCGGCCAGGTGCGCCGGGCGATCCTCGCGAAGTTCAATGGCCAGCCGGCCCAGTTGTTGCGGATCGGCGAGCAATTCGCGTCGCTGGCCACCGCGCTCGAGCGGCACTTCGCTTTCCACCACCGGGCCACCATCGGCCTCCGCCAACAGCGCCACGCCATAAGCCGGCAGCGCCAGATAAAACGGTTTGTCGGTCACCCGCCCCCAGGCCTTGGCCCAGCGCCGCGCCTGCTCGGGATCGAACAGACCGCGACGCGGATCGCTGACGGCATGCACCTGCAACACACTACTGTCGACGGTCGCCAGCAGCGCCGGCAACTGCGGGCTGTCGAGCCAGGCAGGTAACGCAGTGATGCTCAGGCGCAGGTTGGCCGGCAATGCGCCGCGCAAGAGGGTGAGGAATTCGGTGTAAGCGGACAGTCGGGCACTGCCGGCGTCATGGTCGATCTCGACGCCACTCAGGGTCAGTCCCTGCCCTTGCCAGTCGGCTAGTACTTGAAGGATTTGCGCCGTAACCGCTTGCGGGTCGAGCGCCTTGAGCTGGCCGTCGAGGCGAATCACCGCGATCAACGGCCGGGCATCGTGTTTCAGCAGCGCGGTATCGATGCGTGCCCAGCTCCATCCGGCATTCGGGAAAGCCTGCAACGCCAAGACCCGCAACGTCGAAAAGTCGCTGCGACTGTCGTTCAGCGCAGGTTCATGGGCCGGCGTCCATTGCCGTTGCCAGACGTAAAGCTGCTGGTCGAGCGGCACTGCGTCCTGTCGTTCACAAGCACACAGCAGCAACACAGCCGCCAGGGCTGCCCACCCGATGATAAAGCGCATACCTTGCAGATCCCTGAGACATCAGGCTGCAAGGTTACACAAAAGCGCTCAGGGCTTGCGGGCAATGATGACCTGACTTTTCGCCACCACCGCATCCAGCGCCTGCTTGATCTGCGCGCCGCGCGGCGAGTCGAGCACCGCTTGCCAGGTATCGGCCCAATGGTTGAGCAGCGGATGATCCGGGTTGCTGAATTCGACCTTCGCTTCCCAGAACAGCATCATCCACATTGACCAGTAAAAGCCGTACTGGCTATGGCTGATGATCTCGAGTCCCGCCTCGCTGACCATCGCCTTGAACTGCTCTTCGCTGATGATGCGAATGTGGTTGGGCTTCTGGAAATACTCCGGCGCGGCAATGTCCTTTTGCAGGTCTTCGGAGCTAGGGTGCGGCACGCTCAGCAAATACAGCGCGCCCGACTGGCCGACACGTACCAGCTCGGCAAGGAACTGCGCCGGGTCGTCGACGTGCTCGATGACTTCCGTGGACACCACGCGAGTGGCGGTGCCATCGGCGATCGGCAGCGGATTACAGTCGGTGACATGGCATTCGACCCCACGCGCCGGCGTATCGCTCAGGCGCTGGCGAGTCGCCTCGACCTTGGCGCCGTCGATGTCGGCAATGATGATCTTCGCCCCGCGCATGCCGCAGAAATGCACGTTGCCACCGTCGCCGCAGCCAACGTCGAGCAAGGTGTCATCGGCGGTCACCGGGAAGCCTTTGAACAGCTCACCGGTTTGCTGGTTGAACCAGCCGCTGAGCATCGCGTCGTGCAGGCCGAGCATGTAAGGGTCGACCTTGTCGGCGACCGGTGCGACAGCGTGTGCGGGGGCCGGAGCCGCCGTGAGTTTTTTCAAAAGGCTCAGCATGAGGTGGCTCCAGGGGACGAGACGACGGTTCGCGAGGTGCCGAGGCGTTTCACCAGCGTGGCGCCTCGATTGCGCATGGGCATTTCGATCAAGCGGTAATTGAGTTCGCTGAGCAGCACGATCAGACCACCGGCAATCAGTAGCGTCACGATCGGATGCCCCGCCGGACTCGGCAGATCGGCGCTCTGCAAACGAAAGGTCAGTTCCCGCACCAGTTGATAGGCCGGGATGTGGATCAGGTAAATGCCGTAGGAGCGGCTGCCGATCCATGCCATCAGTCGTTGCAGCCTGCCGGCCGGCAGCAGGTAATCGCGGTCGTACGAAGCGATCCACACCAGCACGGCGCTGAGCACGGCGATAGACCCGATGCGGTAACCGGCAAAGGTGAAACGGTCGGTGGCCATGAAGCTCAGCAGCGCTGCGAGGCCGATCAGCGCCAACACTCCGGCCCATGGCCGACGCAGGAATACCGGCTGCCAACGGCAGTAACCCGGCTGCACGCTCCACATCGCCAACAGCACGCCCAACGCCAGCGCATCCGTGCGAATCACCATCAGCAGCGGCGTACGCACCGTGAACAACTGCACCGCCACCAGTGCCAGCAATGCCCACACCAGATGCTTGCGGCACAGCAGGATCACTAGCGGGAACAGCAGGTAGAACTGCTCTTCCAGCGCCAGACTCCAGTAGACGAAACTGCTGCCGTATTCGTAATGAAAGAACGCATCGGCAAAGCGGAAGTTGGCGTACTGCAGCACCCCGGCCAACGTGGCCTGGACGTTGGCGGACCACGTGCCGAACGCCCCTGATCGATTGAGAAACACGCACGCCAGCAGCATCAGCGCCAGCCATAGCCAGGCCGAGGGCAACAGACGAAACGCCCGACGCAGCCAGAAATTGCGCGTCTGCTCCCAGTATTCCCGGCGGTTGCTGCAACCGCGCAGCGCCGGAATCAGGCTGCGGGCGATGACAAACCCCGAGATCGCAAAAAACAGGTCAACGCCCCACCATGGCTGCGCCCAGGCATGGATCCTTTCAAGCAGCGGCACCGGGTCGGTGAACAGGCTGCCCTGCAAGTGATGAAACAGCACGCCGAGTACCGCAATAGCCCGCAGCACTTCGATGTCCATGATCCGCTTGCCGCTCATGACACTCGTCCTGCATCGAGCGGTTTGCGGGCGATGATTACCTGACTCTTGGGCATGAATCGGTCGAGCATCTGCTTGATCGCCAAACCGTCTGGCTGCGCCAGCAAGTCCTGCCAGGTTCTGGCCCAACTCTCCATCAACGGTGGATACGGCGCCTGGATCCGGTCGCGCACAGCCCCGCCGAGGTCACGGCCGGCAGCGCGCTCGCTGGCCCAGAAAAAGATCATGCCCATGACCCAGAAAAAACCCGTGGCCTGGCGATGCTCGATCACCAGGCCGGCATCCTCCACCAGTACCGCGAAGCGCTCCGGGGTAAAGATCTGCACATGGTTGGGTGACTGGTAATAACCCGCCGGGGCAATGCCCTGCTGCAAATGCTCGCCTACCGGCGCCGGGACACTGAGCAGGTACAGCGCACCGGGACGGCCCATGCGTACCAGCTCGGCCATGAACGGCTCGGGCTGGTCGATGTGTTCCAGCACCTCCATGCACACGACCTTGCTCGCACAGCCGTCGCTCAGTGGCAGTGGCAGGCTGTTGCTGACCAGGCCGAGACTGGCCTTGCGGCTCTGCGCTTCGACTTGCCGGGCGAGGTCGCGGACCTTGTCGTGCTCGCTGTCGGTGAAGATCACCGAGGCCCCCTGGCGCACGGCGAACAATGTCGCCACGCCCTCACCGCAACCCACGTCGAGCAGGGTGTCGTCCGCGTCAATGGCAAAGCCCTTGAGCAACTCGCCACTGTCGCCGTGAAACCAGCCGTCGAGCATGGCATCGTGCAGGCCGACGTCCCGCGGCGACACGCTGACGGACACAGGATCCGGCAGAGAGTCCGGCACCGATGGCGCAACCGGACGCAAACGCCTCAGCCATGCGCGGATCATGCGCCCGTGGCTTCCGTTGCAGCGATAGCGCGGAGCTCGTGCACTTGAGCGAGAAAATCGCGCAAACGCTGCTCGGCCACCGCCTGACTGCAGAACGCCTGGAGACTGGCAACGGCTTGCGCCGACATTTGCGCATAACGCCCGGGATCGTTCTTCGCCACCTCATAGCTGTCGCGATAAGCCACGCAGACCGATGCCCAGTTGGTCATGTAACGCAACGTGCGGAATGCCCTGCGCGGGTCGTGAGGCCAGGCCGTGAGTTCATCGGTGGACTCGACCAAAAAGGCGTTGTCGGTGCTCAGGTAATCGATCATCGCCGTGGTACGCGGCGCCACGGCCGGTTTGCCGCAGGACATGAATTCCATCAGCGGCAGGCACTGGCCCTCGCCGTAGGAAGTGTTGACCACGTAACGGGTGGCCTGCACCAGACGCTCGTAGTCGGCGTCCGCGAGGTAGCCGTAAATCAGCACGATGCGGCAGCGGTAGGTCTGGTTTTTATACAGGTGATGAAGAATGTCGCTGAGCGCTTCTTCGGCATCGTGATGCGTGAGCTTGAGCACCAGCGTCGCGTCTTCGACGTCGCGGAACGTCACGCAGAAGGCGCTGAGCATGTCTTCCCAGTTCTTGCGTCCGTCACCGGGATTGAACACCGACGTGTAGACGACACCGTCCAGCAACAACTCCTGCTCACGCACCGGTGCCTGGAAATCGATGCCCTGGCCACGGCGCAAATGTTTCGGGCCAAACGCGTCGAGATCGAGCTGACGACTGTCAGCGATCAGCCCCTTGATCGTAAGGCGCACAGGCCCAGTCGAGGACTGGCCCTGAAGCTGCGCGCCCCGGGCTGCAAAGCGATCCCACACCGGCGCCGGCACCGCGACAATCGGGTAATCGGCGCCCATGGCCTCGCGCACGGCGTTGACCGTGTAGCTGGAATGGGTGATCGCCGCGCCGCAGGCCCGGAGCACCGTGCGCCAGTCATTGCGCGGCTCGTTGTCGAAGGGTTCGTTGGGGATGGTGCTGAATTCCCAGGCGAACACCGGCAACGTCGGGCACGCCAGGTGGATCGGCGTGCGGTGTGGCGGCGAGAACGAGAGGAACACGCACGGCTCGCCACGGGACAGGCACTCCAGGTACAGCGCATCGACTTCGCGCGCCGGATCGACGACTTCCACCACACGCCCAAGGCGTTCGAGCACCGGGCGGTACTCCTTGAGCACGAAGTAATAGCTGTACTCCGAACGACCGAGGTTCTGCGCAATGGTGTGCTGGTTGGTTTCCGAATGAATGATGATCAGCATGAGGCGTTGTCCGTCACGGGGGCGGCATCGACGGTCAGTGGCGCGAGGCCGAAAAAGTCCGCCATGCGCTGCTGCACTGGGGCAAACGCGCAGTAGTCGTGCATGCGCTCGACAGCAGCGGCAGACATCCGCGCGTACTCCTGCGGCTGCGCCTTGGCCATCCGGTAGCTGTTCTCATAGGCGCTTTTGAGCGAAGCCCAGTCCGGCCGATAGCGCAAAGTGCGGTAGATGATGCGGGTGTCCTGGGGCCAGATCGTCAGCTCTTCGCTGGATCGGACGACGAAGGCCACGGTGTCGTCGATGTAGTCTTCCATGGCCGTGTGATCCGGGGCGATCACCGGCTTGCCGCTGGACATGAACTCCATCAACGGCAGGCACAGGCCTTCGCAGCGTGAGGCGTTGACGTAAAAACTGGCGGCCTGGTACAGCCGCGCGTATTGCGCATCGTCCAGATAACCGTGCATCACCAGCACCCGGCAGGCGAACGGTGTCAGTTGTGCGAGCAGGGTCATCAGTTCGCTGTAGTAGGACGCCAGATCGTTCTGGGTGATCTTCAGCACCAGCGTCGCGTCAGGCGTTTCGCGAAAGGCCCAGCAGAAAGCGGTAACCAGATGATGCCAGTTCTTGCGGCCGTCCCTGGGGTTGAACACGGTCACGTAGATCACGCCTTCTACCGTGACCTCGACCACCGAGGACGTGTCCGGCAGATCCAGCGGCGGTGGCTCGGCTACGGCCACCGCATGCGCTGCGGCAATGGCCGGCAGGCGTTTCTCGAGCCAGGCGTGTATGCGATCCGAGAGCAGATCCTGCACACCTTCCCAATACCAGTGATGCAGGAACTTCACCCGGTCTTCACCCGCCCCCAGCCACCACAGACGCAGATAATGGCGGGCAATCACCAGGCGGCGTTTGAACGTCAGCGGTGGTGGGCGTAGCGCCTCGATTTCGGCCAGTTGTTCGGCAGTCAGGGGCTTGGGCAACAGATCGTCGGCAGATAACGCCAGCGTGCGACTGTCGAAAATGCAGCCCTTGATGGCCAGGGTCGCGCCGGGATTGATCGGCGCACTGACATGTTGCTCACGAATGGCGGAGAAGTTTTCCCACAAGGGCGTCGGCAGCACGAGTACCGGAAAGTCCTCGCCCATGGCGCGGCGAATCGCGCGGGCGGTGTGGCTCGACAGCGTAATGACCCGTCCCTGTCGGGCGAGCATTTGCGTCCAGTCGTGGCGCGGATCATCGTCCCATGATTCATCGGGGATCGAATCGAATTCCCATGCAATCACGCAGATCGTCGGGCATTCAAGGTCGGTCGGGGTATTTTGTGGCGGCGTGAAGGACAGGAAAACGCTGCTTTCACCGGCGGCGAGCAGTTGCCGATAGAGTGGATCAACCTCGGCGCTGGTAGACACCACATGCACCCGCCCCAGGCTTTCCAGCACCGGGCGATAGGCCTTGAGCACGAAGTAGTAGCTGTATTCGGGACGCCCCAGACTCTGGCTGATGGAGCGGTCGTTGACGTCCGAGTAGAGAATGAAATTCATGGCATCCCACGGTGCAACCGCCATCCCGGCAGCTTCACGCTATGACGACCGAGCGTCGGATCGAACCGGCATCAGCGCTGTTCGTCCTGCGTCATCGGGCACGTCTCGTTCTTGTTTTAATGGTCGGTTTTACCCTGTCGCACGATCCTTGCGAAAAGCCGCCGGGGATCGCGACGAGGGGCATTCTAAACACATCCGTCGCGCCTTCGGGAACCGCCCGGCGAGAAAAACCCGACTACTCTGACGAGAACTGACCGGTCACGGTTTGGCCGGTTGAAATTGCTGCGCAATTGGCACAGATTGGCAGCCAAACAACTACAACAATGACTTCACCCTTTGTCTCGGCCGGATTTTCTCTCAGTCTGACGGACATTCCCTTAAAGCCTGTGGGAAGTGGTGAAAGTTAAAGACCAAGGGGTCGCTGTTTGAAAAAAAGTCTGTTCATCACGGGCCTGAGTGGGTTCGTAGGACAACACATCCAGTCACGTCTGCAAGGGGAAGACGCGTCGTGGCAACTGCTGCCTGTCGCCTCTGCCTATGACCTGACAAACCCGGACAGCCTCATCGACCTGTGGCCGCAACTGCCCGATGCGGTGATTCATCTGGCCGGCCAGACCTTTGTCCCTGAAGCGTTCCGAGATCCGGCACGTACCTTCGACATCAACCTGCTCGGCACCCTGAACCTGTTGCAGGCCCTCAAGGCCCGCGGCTTCAAGGGCACGTTTGTGTATGTCAGCTCGGGCGATGTCTACGGCCAGGTCGAAGAAACCGCACTGCCGATCACCGAGCAACAACCACCCTGCCCGCGCAATCCTTATGCAGTCAGCAAGCTGTCGGCCGAGTTTCTCAGTCTGCAATGGGGGTTGAGCGAAGGCTGGCCGGTGCTGGTGGCGCGCCCGTTCAATCACATCGGCACCGGGCAGAAAGAAAGCTTCGTCATCGCCAGCGCCGCACGGCAGATCAACCGCATCAGGCAAGGGCTGCAAGCGCCGCAACTGGAAGTCGGTGACATCGATGTCACCCGCGATTTCCTCGACGTCGGCGATGTGGTCTCGGCCTATTTCGCGCTGCTGGAAAAAGGCACGCCGGGACAGGTCTACAACATTTGCTCGGGCCATGAGCAAAGCATCCGCAGCCTCATCGAACAGATGGCCGACCTGGCCCAGGTCAAGCTGCAACTGGTTCAGGATCCGGCACGCATGCGCCGCGCGGATCAGCGTCGCGTCTGCGGCAGCCACCAACGGCTGGCCCGGACCACAGGATGGACGCCGCAAATCACTACACAACAATCCCTGCGGGCGATCCTGTCCGACTGGGAGACGCGAGTACGACAAGAATGACAAAAAGTGCATTGATCACCGGGATCACCGGCCAGGACGGGGCGTATCTGGCCAAGCTGCTGCTCGACAAGGGTTACAAGGTTCACGGCCTTGTCGCACGGCGCAGCAGCGATTCACGCTGGCGCCTGCGGGAGATGGGCGTCGAAGCGGACATCGTCTACCTGGATGGCGACATGGCCGATGCCTGCTCGGTGCAGCGCGCGGTGATCAAGTCGGCGCCGGACGAGGTGTATAACCTGGCGGCCCAGAGCTTCGTTGCCGCCTCCTGGGACCAACCGGTAACCACCGGCATCGTCGATGGCCTGGGCGTGACTCACCTGCTCGAAGCGATCCGTCAGTTCAGCCCGCACACGCGTTTCTATCAGGCGTCCACCAGCGAAATGTTCGGTCTGATCCAGGCCGAGCAACAGGACGAAAACACCCCGTTCTACCCGCGCAGCCCGTACGGCGTGGCCAAACTCTATGGCCACTGGATCACCGTCAACTACCGCGAAAGCTTCAACCTGCACGCCAGCAGCGGCATTTTGTTCAATCATGAATCGCCCCTGCGCGGCATCGAATTCGTGACCCGCAAGGTCACCGATGCCGCCGCCCGGATCAAACACGGCAAACAGCAGGAGCTGGCCCTGGGCAACATCGATGCCAAGCGCGACTGGGGCTTTGCCGGTGACTACGTCGAGGCCATGTGGCTGATGCTGCAACAGGACAAGCCCGACGATTTTGTGGTCGCCACCGGCGTCACCACCACCGTGCGCGAGATGTGCCGCATCGCCTTCGATCACGTCGGCCTCAACTATCGGGATTACGTGAAGATCGACCCGGCGTTTTTCCGCCCTGCGGAAGTCGAAGTGCTGCTCGGCAATCCGGCCAAGGCCCAGCGCGTGCTGGGCTGGAAACCGAAAACCGACCTCGACACCCTGATCCGCATGATGATGGATGCGGACATGAAACGCGTCGCCAAGGAGTAGGCCATGCTGATCCCCGTGATTCTGTCCGGCGGTGCCGGCACCCGTTTGTGGCCGGTGTCCCGGGAGGGCCATCCCAAGCCGTTCATGACCCTGCCCGACGGCCAGTCGCTGCTGGGCAAGACCTACCGCCGCGCCGCCGCGCTGCTGGACGGCTGGGGCGACATTGTCACGGTGACCAACCGCGAGTATTACTTCCAGAGCAAGGATCACTATCAGGCCGCGCACCTGACCCGCCATCGCGGGCACTTCCTGCTTGAGCCCACCGGGCGCAACACCGCGCCGGCCATTGCGGCGGCGGCACTGTCGCTGCAAGCGCTGCATGGTGATGCGGCAATCATGGTGGTGATGCCCGCCGACCATTTGATCGTCAATGAAGAGGCGCTCAAAAGCGCGGTCGAACACGCGGTCAATCTGGCGAAGGACGGCTATCTGGTGACCTTCGGCGTGGTGCCGACCGCCCCGGAAACCGGCTTCGGTTACATCGAGACCGGCGCCCCGCTGAATGACCGGGGTGCGGCCAAGGTCCAGCGTTTCGTGGAAAAACCCGACCTGCAAACCGCCACCCATTACCTGGAAAGCGGCAACTTCCTGTGGAATTCGGGGATGTTCTGCTTCTCCACCGCAACGGTGATTGCCGAACTGGCGCTGCACGCCCCCGAGTTGCTGGAACAGACGCGCGCCTGCATGGCCGCCAGCGAACCGGTGGAAACCGCCGGTTGCCTGCAACAGGAATTGTCCGCTCAGCTGTTCGCCGAAATCACCGACATCTCCATCGACTACGCCTTGATGGAGCGTTCGGAAAAAGTCGTGGTGGTACCCGCCGGTTTCGACTGGAGCGACATCGGATCGTGGAGCGCGGTCGCCGCGCTGGTGCCGGCCGACACCGATAACAACCGAGCCAGCGGCGAGGCGATCTTCATCGACAGCCGCAACAACTTCGTACAAAGCGAAGGCCGGCTGGTGGCCGCCGTTGGTGTGCAAGACCTGATTGTCATCGACACCGCCGACGCCGTGCTGGTAGCCCACGCCGACCGTGCCCAGGATGTGCGGCGGGTGGCCAAGCAGCTCAAGGACAAATCCCACGAAGCCTATCGCCTGCATCGGACGGTCAGCCGTCCGTGGGGCACCTACACCGTGCTTGAGGAAGGCCCGCGCTTCAAGATCAAACGTATCGTGGTCAAACCCGGCGGCAAGCTGTCGTTGCAGATGCACCATCACCGCAATGAACACTGGGTGGTGGTCGAAGGCATGGCCAAAGTCACCAACAACGGCAGCGGCACGACCCTGGTGGCGAAGAATGAATCGACGTTCATCGCCGCCGGTCACAAGCACCGTCTGGAAAACCCCGGCGTGATCGACCTGGTGATCATCGAAGTGCAAAGTGGCGAATACCTGGGAGAGGACGACATCGTCCGCTTCGAAGACCAATACGGCAGGACGGTGTGAATGCTGCTTTCCCTGTACCGCTCGCTGCACGACTATCGGGGTTTCATCCTCGGTAGCGTCAAGCGGGAGTTTCAAGCGCGGTATCGCAATTCGCTGTTCGGCGCGCTGTGGACGGTACTCAACCCTCTGTCGATGATCATCGTGTACACGGTGATCTTTTCCCACATCATGCGCGCCCGTCTGCCCGGCGTGGACGACGGCATGGCCTACAGCGTCTACCTGTGCGCCGGGCTGCTGACCTGGGGCCTGTTCTCGGAAATCACCCTGCGCAGCCAGAACATGTTTCTGGAAAACGCCAACCTGCTGAAGAAAATCAGCTTCCCGCGCCTCTGCCTGCCGGTGATCGTGCTGCTCAATGCCGGAATCAACTTCGCGATCATCATCGGCCTGTTCCTCGGGTTTCTGTTGATCACCGGACGCTGGCCGGGCATGGCCCTGTTGGCACTGCTGCCGCTGCTGGCGTTGCAAGTGCTGTTCTGCGCCGGGTTGGGGATGATCCTCGGGGTGCTCAACGTATTCTTTCGCGATGTCGGGCAATTGTTCGCCATCTGTCTGCAATTCTGGTTCTGGCTGACGCCGATCGTTTACCCGCTGAGCATCCTGCCCGAGTGGGTGCAGCGTCTGCTGCAACTCAATCCGCTGACCAACCTGATCGGCAGTTACCAGAATCTGTTTCTCTATGGTCAGTGGCCGGTATGGAGTTCGCTGCTGCCGATTTTCGTGATCGGCCTGTTGTTGTGCGCAGTCGGCCTGCGCCTGTTTCGCCGGCGGGTCGGCGAAATGGTGGATGAACTCTGATGGGGCACATACGCGTCACAGGCCTGGGCAAGGCCTACAAGCAGTACCCCACCCGCTGGAGTCGCCTGGCCGAATGGCTGATTCCGTTTTCGCCGATGCGCCATCGCCAGCACTGGGTGCTGCAGGACGTGAATTTCGAAATCGCCCCCGGTGAAGCGGTGGGCATTGTCGGGGTCAACGGCGCCGGGAAAAGCACCTTGCTCAAGATGATCACCGGCACCACCCAACCGACCTGCGGCCAGATTCAGCTCGAGGGCCGGGTCGCGGCGCTGCTGGAACTGGGCATGGGGTTTCATCCGGACTTCACCGGCCGACAGAACGCAATCATGGCCGGGCAACTGCTGGGCATACAGGTCGAAGACATCGAAGCACTGATGCCGGATATCGAACGCTTCGCGGAAATCGGCGAGGCCATCGATCACCCGGTGCGCACTTACTCCAGCGGCATGCAGATGCGACTGGCCTTCAGTGTCGCCACCGCGCGCCGCCCGGACATTCTGATCGTCGACGAAGCGCTGTCGGTGGGCGATGCCTACTTTCAGCACAAGAGCTTCGACCGCATCCGCAGCTTCCGCAAGGCCGGCACCACGCTGCTAATCGTGTCCCACGACCGCTCGGCGATCCAGTCGATCTGCGACTCGGCGATCCTGCTCGAAGGCGGCCACATGGTGATGCACGACAAGCCCGAAGCGGTCATGGACTACTACAACGCCCTGCTCGCCGAACGCGAAGGCCAGACCGTGCGCCAGGAGCTGCTCGACGGCGGCCAGGTACGCACCGTGTCCGGCACCGGCGAGGCCGGGATCCTCAGCGTGCGCCTGCTCGATGAACGCGAACGTTCCATCGACGCCGCCGAAGTCGGTCAGCCGGTGACCCTGGAAGTCGAGGTAGAGATTCGCCAGGACATCGAGCGGCTGGTGCTCGGCTTCATGATCAAGGATCGCCTGGGTCAGGCCATGTACGGCATCAATACCCACCGCCAGAACCAGGCACTGGAAGACTTGCGTGCGGGTGAACGCATCACCTATCGCTTCGCTTTCGTCATGGGGCTGGGCAAGGGCAATTACTCCGTCGCCCTGAGCCTGTCGCGACTGGACTCGCATCTGGACCGCAACTTCGAATGGCGTGACTACGGGCTGGTGTTCCACGTGATCAACAACCGTCAGGAAGATTTCGTCGGCTGTTCCTGGCTGGGCGCCAGCACCTCGATCACCCGCCACGCGGACAGCCTCGCGGAGCGTGCGCCATGACCCGCCTGCTGGTCGAATGCACCCACGTGTTCAAACACCCGAAGGTCAATTCGGGGATTCAGCGGGTGGTGCGCAACGTCATCAAACAGCTGCCGCCGAGCGCCGAAGGGGTCGAATGCGTGCCGGTGGTTCTGCTCAAGGGCCAGTTATACCGAGTGAAGCGTCTGGCGCCGCTGGATTCGCCGCTGTTCAATGCCATCGTCACGTTTGGCGAACGTCTGGAACGGTTGGCTCATCGTTTCTGGCAGCTGCATCAACGGCTGGACACCCGTTGCCGCACAAAACTGGCACGACGCGTGTTGTACGTCGGCTATCGCCTGACCTCGTTCGGTGCATTCGGGCTACCGCTGCGGC
Source organism: Pseudomonas glycinae (assembly GCF_001594225.2). Classification (GTDB taxonomy): domain Bacteria; phylum Pseudomonadota; class Gammaproteobacteria; order Pseudomonadales; family Pseudomonadaceae; genus Aquipseudomonas; species Aquipseudomonas glycinae. Next base: position 4,728,658 of record NZ_CP014205.2, on the reverse strand, counting down.
TGGTCGGGCTAGTCAATCGCTATCAAATGCCCCAACGCTGCGAGCCGCTGCAACACCAGCCGGGCGATCAACTGGTGCTGCTGGATTCGTCCTGGCATTCCGACTTTTTCCTGCATGCCGAGCGCCTCAAACAGGAAGGTCTGGGCATCGTTGCGGTGATCTACGACCTGATTCCCCTGTCCCACCCGCAGTTCTACGACACGCGGCTGGTCGAGGTGTACAGCGAGTGGTTCGACTGGATCGCCCGCAATGCCGACGGCTTTATGGCGATTTCCGCCACCGTGCGCGATCAGCTGCGTGCAGAACTGCAACGTCGCCTGGATTCGGCACAAGTCGGCAAACGCTGGTTCGACTACTTTCACCTCGGGTCGGAGCTGGATCTGCAGAGCGTCGAAGCCGCCGTCGAACCGCGTCTACAAAAGCTGTTCGCAACACCGGAGCCGGTGTTCCTGATGGTCAGCACCATCGAACCGCGCAAGAACCACGACTATCTGCTGGATGCCTTCGACCATGCCTGGGCGAACGGCTCGAACGTCCGGTTGTGCATTGTCGGGCGCATTGGCTGGAAGTGCGACGCACTGCTGGCCCGGATCCATCATCATCCCGAACTGAACCGACGCCTGTTCATGTTCAACGACTTGAGCGACACCAGCCTCGAACACGCCTACGCCCATGCCAGCGCGCTGGTGTTTCCGTCGTTCGTCGAAGGCTTTGGTCTGCCGCTGGTGGAAGCCATGCAGCGCGGGCTGCCGGCGATGGGCAGCGATATCCCGGTATTTCGCGAGATCGGCGGTGAATTCATGGCGTATTTCGATCTGCAGTCGCCGCAAAGCCTCGCCGATCTGCTGCAGAGCTTTGAGCGCAGCGGTCGATTCCCCGCCGCCCGTGATGTCAGCGACTGGCAATGGATCGGCTGGCGTGAAGCCGCCGCGCAACTGGCCGAGCGTACCGCGCGCCATGTGCTGGAGGCACCTCAGGTGCCAGCGAGGCAACATGCGCATAGCCCTTAACGCCCGCATTCTCCAGGCGCCGCGCACCGGCATCGGCCATTACGTGGCCGAACTGGTGAATGCCTTGCACGCTGAAACCGATATCGAGCTGGCGCTGTTCCATGGCTGGGGCTGGAGCTCGCAACTGCCGCAAGCGGCGATGCCCGGTTATTCGCGTCTGACGCCGCTGCTGCGGCAGATCCCCGGGGCCTATCAGGCCCGCCGCTGGCTGGAGCAGAAACGCTTCGATCAGGGCCCGGCACAACCGGTCGATCTGTATCACGAACCGAGCCTGTGGCCGCTGGCCTTCGATGGCCCGACCGTGATCACCCTGCACGATCTTACGCACCTGCATTTCCCCGAAACCCAGCCGCCGGCCCGGCTGCGGGAAATCGAACGGCGGCTCGCCGATGGCGTACGCCAGGCGCGGATCATTCTGACCGACTCGCAAGCCATCGCTGATGAGGCCCGGGACTATTTCGGACTGCCTGCCGAGCGCTTCGTGGTCGCGCCGCTGGGTGTCGCCGAGCGTTTCCATCCGCGCGAGCCGCAGGACATCGATGCGGTGCTCAAGGCCCATGCGGTCGAGTATCGGGAGTATTTCCTCTGCGTCGGCACTCTGGAGCCACGCAAGAACCTCAACCTGGCCCTGCGCGCCCATGCGCTGTTACCGGACCCCGTGCGCCAGCGTTTCCCGCTGTTGATCGTCGGCATGGCCGGCTGGCAGCGCGACCAGTTCAGTGAAGAATTGAATCAGGCCCTGGCTTGCGGGCACGTGTGCCTGCTCGGCTATTTGCCCGATGAGCAAGTCGCGCAATTGCTGGCCGGTGCCCGGGCACTGATTTTTCCGTCGCTGTATGAAGGTTTCGGCCTGCCGGTGCTGGAAGCGATGGCCAGCGGCACGCCGGTGGTGCTCACCCGCTCTTCGGCCATGCCGGAAGTGGCGGGAGACGCCGGCAACTATATTGAAGCTGACGATGCAGACGGCTTGCGTAATGCGATGAGCCGACTGATCGATGATCAAGCGCACTGGCAGGCATGCCGGGAAGCCGGATTGCAGCAGGCACGGCTTTTTTCCTGGAAGCGTTGCGCGCAGGCCACGGCCGGCGCCTACCACCAGGCCATGGGAGGTTGAATGCGAGTTCTTCATTTCTTCAAGACGTACCTGCCTGACTCGGTCGGCGGTATCGAACAAGTCATCTTTCAACTCTGCGAGAGTGGCGCCCAACACGGTATCGAAGGCCAGGTGCTGACCCTCAGCGCCCATCCAGAACCTGCGATGGTGCGCCTGGGCCAGCACGAGGTGCATCGGGCAAAACTGGATATCCAGTTCGCCTCCACCGGTTTTTCCTGGAGCGTGTTCAAACAGTTTCGCGAACTGGCCGCCGAAGCGGAAGTGATCAACTACCACTTTCCGTGGCCGTTCATGGACTTGGTGCATTTCGCCAGCGGCGTGAACAAACCGACGGTGGTGACGTACCACTCGGACATCATTCGCCAGAAGCACCTGCTCAAACTGTATCGCCCGCTGATGAACCGTTTCCTCGCCAGCGCCGACCGGATCGTCGCGGCTTCGCCGAACTATCTGCACACCAGCGATGTGTTGCAGCAATTTCAGGCCAAGACCCGCGTCATCCCGTATGGCTTGAACAAGGCCGGTTATCCACCGCCCGATATCGAGCGCATGAACCGCTGGCGGCAGCAGCTTGGGGATAAGTTTTTCCTGTTCGTCGGGGTGATGCGTTATTACAAAGGCCTTCACATCCTGCTCGACGCCTTGAAAGACGTGGATTACCCGGTGGTGATCGTCGGCGCCGGCCCGCTGGAGCAGGCACTGCACGCCCAGGCCGCCGCGCTGGGTCTGCGTAACATTCATTTCCTCGGTCGTTTGAGCGACGAAGACAAGGTCGCCCTGCTGCAACTGAGCTACGCCATCGTCTTCCCGTCGCACCTGCGCTCGGAAGCGTTCGGCATTTCGCTGCTCGAAGGCGCGATGTATGGCAAACCGATGATCTCCAGCGAGATCGGCACCGGCACCAGCTACATCAATATCCACAACGAGACGGGACTGGTGGTGCCACCGAGTCATCCACAGGCGTTTCGCGAAGCGATGCGCACCCTGTGGGAAAATCCGGCTCTCGCTGCCGAAATGGGCCTCAAGGCCGAGGCCCGCTATCGGCAGTTATTCACAGCCGATGAAATGGGCCGCAAATGGACCGAGCTGTATCAGGAGCTGCTGGAGGAAAAGGCGTTGTCCTACGCCTGATCCGTTACAGATCCAGCACCAGCGGCTGGGCACTCTGGGCCGGCACCGCGCAGCAGATCAGCACCTGCCCTTCCTCCGGTACTTCAGCCGGAGGCTGTGGATAATTCACCGCGCCGCTGATCAGCCGGGTCTTGCAGGTGCCGCACGAACCACCGCGGCAACTGAATTCCGGCCGCAGGCCGCGGCTTTCCGCCAGCTCCAGCAGACTGCCGCCGTCGGGCTGCCAGCGCGCCTCCTTGGCCGAACGGTCGAACACCACAGGTACTGACGTGGTCGCGGCCGGCGGTTGTTCCATCACGATCGCATCCGGATCGGGTTGACGCTTTAGGGTCGAAGGACCAAAGGTTTCTGCGTGGATCTGCCCGTCCCGCACATCCAGTTCGCGCAAGATGTCGTAAATACCTTGGGTAAAACCGCCGGGACCGCAGAGCACGAAGTCGACCTGATCGAAGTCCTCATCGGTGAGCAGATTGCGCAACAGATCGCCATCGATACGGCCACGCAGGTCAAAGTCTTTTCCTTCGACCAGACCGTCTTCCGGCTGGCTGAGCACTCGCAACACCTTCACGGCGTCACCGGCATCCTCCAGCAAACGATCCACCTCTGCGCGGAACGGCTGGTCGGCGAGGCTGCGGGAACTCTGAACAAACAGGGTCGGACGAATCCGCCGCGTCCGCAGGCCCTGATAGACCACCTCACGCAACATCGACAGCAACGGCGTGATGCCGACTCCGGCCGCCAACAGCACCAGCGGACGACGCTCCAGCGCCGCGACCGTGAAATGCCCCTGGGGCAAGCGCGCCTCCAGCACATCGCCCACACGAATCTGCTCATGCAGATGCGTCGACACCCGACCTTCACGTTTGACGCTGATCCGGAAGAAATCGTCCGACGGCGCACCCGACAGGCTGTAGGTGCGGATGTGCACCTCGCCATCGAGGGTGAACCGCAGCGGCAGATGCTGCCCGGCGAGAAACACCGGCAGTCCTGCGCCATCGTCCGGCTCCAGGTAGATCGAGCGGATGTGACGGCTTTCCATTTCGACTCTTGCCACGCGCAATGGCCGCCAGCTGTCACCTAATGCCTTGGCCTGCAACCGTGCATCGGCCTGGGCCCAGTTGCCGGTCAGCAGACTGGTGGGCGACATCCCGTCGAAGCGCCAGCGCAGTGCCAGTGCCGCAGGACGCCGGACCAGTTTTTCCACCTCGAATGTCCACAGCCGCTCGGCGCCCTGAAACGCCTCGATTTGCGGCGCTTCAAGAATGACCTCGGTGCGACCGCTGAGCTGCAACACGTCGCCTGTGGAAAAGTCGATGAACAACAAACCCGCCAAGGGATTGAGCAACAGATTGCCGAGGGTATTGAAGTGCAGGTTGCCGGCAAAATCCGGAATCGTCAGGCGATTGCCTTCGATCCGCACAAAACCGGGCTGACCACCGCGGTGGGAAACATCCACTGAACGCTCACCGTCGACATCAACGTAACTGGCGACGAAGAAGGTGTCGGCACTTTCAATCAGCGCAACGGCGGCGTCATCGAGGCTGTCACGGTGTTCGGCTTTGCGGGTCTGCGGATCCGTCAGCGGCACTCGCTGAAACTGGCGCAACTGAATGTACTGCGGGCAGTTGCCGAACGACTGATCGACCGTCAGCCCGAAGCCGTTCGCGTCGAGATGATCGATGTGGCCATTGAGCCGATTGCGCCGGCGGGTGTGCAGTTCGATCCCAAGCAGACCGATCGCGGCGCCAGCCTGTAACTGTGCAGGATCATCAGCAGCCGGCAGACTGGCGAACTGCAGTTGCGTCGGCTCGGGAGAGTGAGCAAAGCCCGGCTCCCCCTCCAGCACACTGGCCCAGGGGCGACCTTCGGCATCCACCGCGCCGTACAGCATGAATGGCAATTGCTGATAGAACTGGCGGTGTTGATCCGGCATCCAGGTGCGAATCACCTTACGACCGAATTCCTCCATGCGCTCGGCAACGCCGACATGGGCCTGCAACTGTTGCTCGCCAGCGTGCCACGGTGAACGTTCCATCACGGTCTCTCCCCTGCGCCGTCGGCGCAGATTGAATGTCAGACGGTGGTTTGCAGGCCGGCAACGGTGCGCGGCATGCCGACAAAACCGGGCAGCGCTTCGATACGCGAGAGCCAGGCGCGAACGTTAGCGTAGTCGTCCAGCGATACATTGCCTTCCGGCGCGTGGGCGATGTAGCTGTAGGCCGAGACATCGGCAATGGTCGGCTCAGTGCCGGTCAGGTACGGGGTTTTGCCCAGTTCCGCATCCATCACCTTGAGAAAATTGTGTGCACGGGTGATGACTTCCTCGGCGTTGAACTTCGCCCCGAACACCGTGATCAAGCGTGCGGCAGCGGGCCCGAAAGCAATCGGCCCGGCGGCGGCCGACAACCAGCGCTGCACGTGCGCGGCGCCGACCGGATCACTTGGCAGCCAGCGGCCATTGCCGTATTTCTGTGCCAGGTAGACAAGAATCGCGTTGGAGTCCGCGAGCACCACACCATTGTCATCAATGGCCGGAACCTGGCCGAAGCTGTTGATGGCCAGATATGCCGCCTGTTTATGTTCGCCCTTGGCCAGATCGACGAAGATCAGCTCGGTCGGCAGTTGCAACAGTGACAACATCAGTTCGACGCGATGGGCGTGGCCGGAACGCGGGAAGTTGTAGAGTTTGATCGCTTGCATGGTCGACTCCGCTGGATGATGGCGCCGTTCAGGATGGACGGCGGCCGTGGGAGCCATCTTCCCCTGATCGCGAAAACAACAGAATCACCAGCAAATGCAATCCATTATTTCTCTGGATGAAATAACGCAGCGTTTTTCAGCGCCGGATGCTCGCGCAGCGCCTGCACGATGAAGTCGACAAAACTGCGTATCCGCGCCGGCGCCTTGCGCCCGCCCTGATACACCACATGGATCGGCAGAGCAGGCAATTCGAACTCGGCAAGGACGATTTCCAGCTCGCCGGAGGCGACCTTGCTGGCCACCTGGTAAGACAGCACCCGGGTCAGCCCCAGACCCAGCGACGCCGCTGTGATCGCGGCCTGATTGGCAGTGACCACCAGACGCGGTTCCGGTTTTACGCCGATGAGTTCACCGTGTTCCATGAATGGCCAACTGCGCTGTTGACCGATGGCCGATGTCGCCACCACTGGCGCCCCGGCCAAGGCCTGCGGATGGGCAGGCCGACCATGGACCGCGAAGTATTCCGGCGAGCCGCAAATCACCCGCCGTACCTCACCGACCCGGATTGCATGCTGATTGCTGTCCGGCAACTCGCCGATTCGCACCGCGACGTCGACGCCCTCCTCGACCATGCTCACCACCCGGTCGAGCAACAGGGCGTTGATGGAAACGTCCGGGTATTGCGTCAGATAACGCGCCATCACCGGCGTGACAAACAGTTCACCGAATAAAACAGGCGCCGTCACCGTCAACTGCCCGCGGGGCTGGGCATGACTGCCGGCAGCGGAATCCTCCGCTTCCTGCACCTCGGCGAGAATTCTCCGACAGTCTTCCAGATAACGCAGACCGGCTTCGCTCAAATGCACACTGCGGGTGGTCCGGATCAACAACTGCGTACCGATCCGCTGCTCCAGCGCCGCCACCGCCCGGGTCACGCTCGCCGCCGACAGACCCAAACGCCGCGCAGCGGCGGAAAAGCCCTGTTCCTGGGCGACGATGGCGAAAACCTGCATTTCCTGGAAGCGATCCATGGTGCCCTCGATCCGAATAAAAAAATCGCAGCCGAAGCTGCGATTTCATTGGAGGTGATTAACTGTGGATAACTTATTCCACCGTCACCGACTTCGCCAAGTTACGCGGCTGATCCACGTCGGTGCCCTTGAGCACAGCGACGTAGTACGACAGCAGCTGCAGCGGAATGGTGTAGAGAATCGGCGACAGGATGTCGTGGATGTGCGGCATCTGTACCACGTGAGTGCCTTCGCCGTTGGTCATCCCGGCCTTTTCGTCGGCGAACACGATCAGTTCGCCGCCGCGGGCACGGACTTCCTGCAAGTTGGACTTGAGCTTCTCCAGCAATTCGTTGTTCGGTGCGACGGTGACCACCGGCATGTCGTTATCCACAAGCGCCAGCGGGCCATGCTTCAATTCACCGGCCGGGTAGGCTTCGGCGTGGATATAAGAGATTTCCTTGAGCTTCAGGGCCCCTTCCATCGCCACCGGGAATTGCGCGCCACGGCCGAGGAACAGTGTGTGGTTTTTCTCGGCGAACAGCTCTGCGATTTTTTCCACAGTGCTGTCCATCGCCAGCGCTTCGCCCAGGCGGGTTGGCAGACGGCGCAGTTCTTCGACCAGCGTGGCTTCAACGCCTTTGCCCAATGTACCGCGCACCTGACCGAGAGACAGGGTCAGTAGCAGCAGACCAACCAATTGTGTGGTGAACGCCTTGGTCGAGGCCACGCCGATTTCACGACCAGCCTGGGTCAGCAGGGTCAGGTCGGATTCGCGTACCAGCGAGCTGATGCCGACGTTGCAGATCGCCAGGCTGCCCAGAAAACCCAGTTCCTTGGCATTGCGCAGAGCGGCCAGGGTATCGGCGGTTTCGCCGGACTGGGAGATAGTGACGAACAGGGTGTCCGGCTGCACCACGACTTTACGGTAGCGGAACTCACTGGCAACCTCGACCTGGCACGGGATCCCGGCCAGCTCTTCGAGCCAGTAACGGGCAACCATGCCGGCGTGATAGCTGGTGCCACACGCCACGATCTGTACGTTGCGCACCTTGGCGAACAGCTCGGCGGCCTGGGGGCCGAACGCCTGCACCAGCACCTGATCCGCACTCAAACGACCTTCCAGAGTGCGCTGCACCACGGACGGCTGCTCGTGGATTTCCTTGAGCATGTAATGACGGAACTCGCCTTTGTCGGCGGCTTCCGCACCATCCGTATACTGCACGGTCTGGCGCTCGACGGCTTTGCCGGTCACGTCCCAGATCTGCACCTTTTCACGCTGGATTTCGGCGATATCGCCCTCTTCCAGATACATGAAACGATCGGTGACCTGACGCAGGGCCAGTTGGTCGGAAGCGAGGAAGTTTTCGCCCAGGCCCAGACCGATCACCAGCGGGCTGCCACTGCGAGCAGCAACCAGTCGATCCGGCTGCTGTGCGTGGATAACCGCCAGACCGTAAGCGCCATGCAGCTCCTTGACCGTTGCCTTCAGGGCGTCGGTCAGGTCCGGCAGGTTCTTGAGTTTTTCGGTCAGCAGGTGGGCGATGACTTCGGTGTCAGTGTCTGAGGTGAACACGTAGCCCAATGCCTTCAGTTGTTCACGCAGCTCTTCATGGTTTTCGATGATGCCGTTGTGCACGACAGCGACGTCGCCGGAGAAATGCGGGTGGGCATTGCGCTCGCTCGGCGCACCGTGGGTGGCCCAGCGGGTGTGGGCAATACCGAGACGGCCAACCAGCGGATGTTCGGCCAGCGCCGCGTCGAGTTCGCTGACCTTGCCGACACGCCGGGTGCGTTCCAGAGCGCCGTCTTTGGTGTACACCGCAACACCGGCACTGTCATAGCCCCGGTATTCGAGGCGTTTGAGGCCTTCGACCAGAATGGCGGTGATGTTACGTTCAGCTACCGCGCCGACAATTCCACACATGCTTATTTCTCCTGACTGACAGTCGCGCAAATCAAGTTGATACCGCGAGCCTGAATCTGATCGCGCGCATCAAGGGGCAGGCGATCATCGGTAATTAGGGTATGGACGCTGCTCCATGGCAGCTCCAGGTTGGGAATCTTGCGGCCGATCTTGTCGGCCTCGACCATCACGATCACTTCCCGCGCCACTTCCGCCATCACCCGGCTCAGTCCGAGCAATTCATTGAAGGTGGTGGTACCACGCACCAGGTCGATGCCATCGGCACCGATAAACAACTGGTCGAAGTCGTAAGAGCGTAGTACCTGCTCGGCGACCTGGCCCTGGAAGGATTCCGAGTGCGGATCCCAGGTGCCGCCGGTCATCAGCAGCACTGGCTCGTGTTCGAGTTCGCTCAGGGCGTTGGCCACGTGCAGGGAGTTGGTCATCACCACCAGACCAGGCTGCTGACCGAGCTCGGGAATCATGGCGGCAGTGGTGCTGCCGCTGTCGATGATGATGCGGGCATGTTCACGGATGCGTTTGACCGCAGCCCGGGCAATCGCCTGCTTGTATTTGGAAACGTTGAGGCTGGTGTCCGCCACCAGTTCCTGCGGCATGGTGATGGCTCCGCCGTAGCGACGCAGCAATAAACCATGACTTTCCAAGGCAGCGAGATCCTTGCGAATCGTAACTTCCGAAGTTTCGAAGCGCTTGGCCAGTTCATCCACACTCACTTCGCCCTGCTCATTGAGCAAAGCCAGAATGCTGTGACGGCGCTGAGGTGTGTTGCGTTTCGACATGGCTGATTAAGTTTCGATTCGAAAGATAACGGAAGCAATCAAAACCTATCAGCTGCAAATCGTCAAGCCGACGCCCATAAAAAAAGACCGCTGGCGGCGGTCTTTTTTAATTCGAGCATTGTGGATAACTCAGCTCTTCTTGATCTTCTCCGGCCGCTTCCAGCCATCGATGTTCCTCTGCCGCGCACGACCTACGGCCAATTGCGCGTTGTCCACATTCTGGGTGATGGTCGAACCGGCAGCGGTGGTTGCACCGGCGGAGATATCCACAGGCGCCACCAGCGAGTTGTTGGAACCGATGAACACATCCTCACCCAGCACGGTTTTCCACTTGTTGGCGCCGTCGTAGTTGCAGGTGATGGTGCCGGCGCCGATATTGGTGCGGGCACCGATCTCGGCATCGCCCAGATAAGTCAGGTGGCCGGCCTTGGCGCCCTCCCCCATCCGGGCGTTTTTCAGTTCGACGAAGTTACCCACATGGGCGCGGGCCTCCAGCACGGTACCCGGACGCAGACGGGCAAACGGGCCGGCATCGCTGCCTTCGCCCAACACCGCGCCTTCGATGTGACTGTTGGCCTTGACCACCACTCCTTTGCGCAGGGTGCTGTCCTTGATCACGCAGTTCGGGCCGATGACTACGTCGTCCTCAATGACGACCTTGCCTTCGAGAATCACGTTGATGTCGATCAGGACATCGCGACCCACGGTCACTTCGCCACGTACATCGAAACGGGCCGGGTCGCGCAGGGTGACACCCTGAGCCATCAGTCGACGACCGGCGCGCAACTGGTAATGACGCTCCAGCTCGGACAGTTGTTTGCGATCGTTGGCGCCCTGCACTTCCATCGGGTCGTGAGGTTGTTCGGTGGCGACCGTCAGGCCGTCGCTGACTGCCATCTCGATCACGTCGGTCAGGTAATACTCGCCCTGCGCGTTGTTGTTCGACAGGCGACTCATCCAGTCCGCCAGGCGATTGGCCGGCACCGCCAGGATGCCGGTGTTGCCTTCAGTGATCGCCCGCTGTGCTTCGCTGGCGTCCTTGTGTTCGACGATCGCGGCGACCTTGCCATCGACATCGCGCACGATGCGGCCATAACCGGTCGGGTCGTCCAGCTCGACGGTGAGCAAACCCATCTGCCCGGGTACAACGTGCTTGAGCAGACGCTGCAGGGTCTCGACTTCGATCAACGGCACATCGCCGTAGAGAATCAGTACGGTATCGGCGGTGATGAACGGAACAGCTTGGGCGGTGGCGTGGCCAGTGCCCAGTTGCTTGTCCTGCAACACGAAATTCAGGTCGTCGGCGGCCAGACGCTCGCGTACCACATCAGCGCCGTGGCCGATGACCACATGAATGCGCTGTGGATCAAGTTGACGGGCACTGTGGATAACATGACCGAGCATGGAATTGCCGGCAATCGGGTGCAGCACTTTTGGCAGCGCGGAGCGCATGCGGGTGCCTTGGCCGGCCGCGAGGATTACGATTTCAAGAGACATGACTGGCTACCAATCCTGGGTGGTCAGCAACTGCGACCGGGTTTCGGGAATTCTGAAAAGAAAAAAGGGTAGCCGAGGCTACCCTTTTTTATCAATCGCACAACAAGTGGCTGACGGATTAACCGCCAAACTTCTTGCGGATCTGCTGGACGGTGCGCAGCTGAGCTGCAGCCTCGGCCAGACGTGCGGACGCAGCTCCGTAGTCGAAATCTGCGCTCTTCTCGTGCAGAGCAGCTTCGGCAGCCTTGAGAGCTGCTTGAGCCTGAGCTTCATCCAGGTCGGCGGCACGTTGCACGGTATCGGCAAGCACCTTGACCATGTTCGGCTGAACCTCGAGGAAACCACCGGAGATGTAGAACACCTCGGCTTCCCCGCCTTGCTTGATCAGGCGGATCGGACCTGGCTTCAGATTAGTGATCAGCGGCGCGTGGCCCAGAGCGATACCAAGATCACCCAGAGCACCGTGCGCAATCACCATCTCGACCAGGCCGGAAAAGATTTCTCCTTCCGCGCTGACGATGTCGCAATGGACTGTCATAGCCATCTGATTGCCTCAACCTAAATTAGCGCCCGTTGCCGGGCGCCTGGATTACAGTTTCTTGGCTTTCTCGATCGCTTCTTCGATGCCGCCGACCATGTAGAACGCTTGTTCTGGCAGGTGGTCGTAGTCACCGTTGAGGATGCCTTTGAAGCCAGCAATGGTGTCTTTCAGGGAAACGTATTTACCCGAAGCACCGGTGAAGACTTCAGCCACGAAGAACGGCTGCGACAAGAAGCGCTGGATCTTACGAGCACGGTTTACCAACTGCTTGTCGGCTTCCGACAGCTCGTCCATACCCAGGATCGCGATGATGTCCTTCAGCTCTTTGTAACGCTGCAGCACGTACTGAACACCACGAGCGGTCTCGTAGTGATCGTTGCCGATCACGTTCGGGTCCAGCTGACGCGAAGTCGAGTCCAGTGGGTCAACCGCAGGGTAGATACCCAGGGAAGCGATGTCACGGGACAGAACGACGGTGGCGTCCAGGTGAGCAAACGTGGTCGCTGGCGACGGGTCAGTCAAGTCGTCCGCTGGTACGTATACGGCCTGGATCGAAGTAATCGAACCTTGCTTGGTCGAAGTGATGCGCTCTTGCAGCACGCCCATCTCTTCAGCCAGGGTCGGCTGGTAACCTACTGCCGAAGGCATACGGCCCAGCAGTGCGGATACTTCGGTACCGGCCAGGGTGTAACGATAGATGTTGTCGACGAACAGCAGAACGTCGTTACCTTCGTCACGGAACTTCTCGGCCATGGTCAGACCGGTCAGCGCTACGCGCAGACGGTTTCCCGGTGGCTCGTTCATCTGACCGTAGACCAGGGCTACCTTGTCGAGAACGTTGGAGTCCTTCATCTCGTGGTAGAAGTCGTTACCCTCACGAGTACGCTCACCCACACCGGCGAACACGGAATAACCGCTGTGCTCGATGGCGATGTTACGGATCAGTTCCATCATGTTTACGGTCTTGCCTACACCGGCACCACCGAACAGACCGACTTTACCGCCCTTGGCGAACGGGCAAACCAGGTCGATAACCTTGATGCCTGTTTCCAGCAGCTCGTTGCCACCGGCCTGTTCAGCGAAGGAAGGAGCGGCGCGGTGGATACCCCAACGCTCTTCTTCGCCGATCGGGCCAGCTTCGTCGATCGGGTTGCCCAGTACGTCCATGATCCGGCCCAGGGTCGCTTTACCGACCGGTACGGAGATGGCTGCGCCAGTGTTGTTGACGTCCAGACCGCGCTTCAAGCCTTCGGTGGAGCCCATCGCAATGGTACGAACCACGCCGTCGCCCAGCTGCTGCTGAACTTCCAGAGTGGTTTCGGCGCCTTGAACCTTCAAGGCGTCGTAGATGCTCGGTACGCTGTCGCGTGGAAATTCCACGTCGATAACGGCGCCGATGATTTGAACGATACGTCCGCTACTCATAGCTGGATCCTCTGAATATTTGAACCGTTAAACCGCGGCAGCGCCGCCGACGATTTCCGAGATCTCTTGGGTGATCGCAGCCTGACGCGCCTTGTTGTAGATCAGCTGCAAATCGCTGATCAAATCACCGGCGTTGTCGGTAGCGTTCTTCATCGCGATCATCCGCGCAGCCTGTTCAGCCGCGTTGTTCTCGACCACCGCCTGGTACACCTGCGACTCCACGTAACGCACCATCAAGCCGTCAAGCAGCTCTTTGGCGTCCGGTTCGTAGAGATAGTCCCAGTGGTGCTTGAGATCCTGATCCGGGGTTGCCACCAGTGGAATCAACTGCTCCACGGTAGGCTGTTGTGTCATGGTGTTGATGAACTTGTTGGATACCACGGACAGGCGGTCGATACGGCCGTCCAGGTAGGCATCCAGCATCACCTTGACGCTGCCGATCAGATCATTGATCGACGGCTCTTCACCCAAGTGGCTGATAGCTGCAACGACGTTACCGCCGAAGTTGCGGAAAAAAGCCGCACCCTTGCTACCAACGACACACAGATCGATCTCGACGCCGTTTTCGCGGTTTACCGCCATGTCCTTGACCAGGGCCTTGAACAGGTTGGTGTTCAAGCCGCCGCACAGACCACGGTCACTGCTCACGACGACATAACCGACGCGCTTTACTTCGCGATCGATCATGAACGGGTGGCGGTATTCCGGGTTGGCGTTGGCCAGATGCCCAATTACCTGGCGGATACGCTCCGCATAAGGACGGCTAGCAGCCATGCGCATTTGTGCCTTGCGCATTTTGCTGACCGCCACTTTTTCCATGGCGCTGGTAATTTTTTGCGTGCTTTTGATGCTCGCAATCTTACTGCGAATCTCTTTTGCGCCTGCCATGTAACACCTATCAGGTTAGCAAGCGGGAGCCTTGCGGCTCCCGCTGCGGCTTACCAGGTTTGGGTGGCCTTGAACTTCTCGATACCAGCCTTCAGGCCAGCGTCGATTTCGTCATTGAAGTCACCTTTAACGTTGATCTTGGCCATCAAGTCGGCGTGATCGCGGTTGAAGAAAGCGATCAGCGCTTGTTCGAAGCTGCCGATCTTGGCGATTTCAATGTCAGTCAGGAACCCACGCTCAGCGGCATACAGCGACAGCGACATGTCGGCGATCGACATTGGCGCGTATTGCTTCTGCTTCATCAGCTCGGTAACGCGCTGACCATGCTCAAGTTGCTTGCGGGTCGCTTCGTCCAGGTCAGAAGCGAACTGGGCGAATGCCGCCAGTTCACGGTACTGAGCCAGAGCGGTACGGATACCACCGGACAGCTTCTTGATGATCTTGGTCTGAGCGGCACCACCCACACGGGATACCGAAACACCGGCGTTCACTGCAGGGCGGATGCCCGAGTTGAACATGGCCGATTCCAGGAAGATCTGACCGTCGGTGATGGAAATCACGTTGGTCGGAACGAATGCGGAAACGTCGCCAGCCTGGGTTTCGATGATCGGCAGTGCAGTCAGGGAACCGGTTTTGCCGGTCACTGCGCCGTTGGTGAACTTCTCTACGTACTCTTCCGAAACGCGGGATGCACGCTCCAGCAGACGGGAGTGGAGATAGAACACGTCGCCTGGGTAAGCTTCACGGCCTGGTGGACGGCGCAGCAGCAGGGAAATCTGGCGGTAAGCCACTGCTTGCTTGGACAGATCGTCATAAACGATCAGCGCGTCTTCACCGCGGTCGCGGAAGAATTCACCCATGGTGCAACCGGAGTACGGAGCCAGGAATTGCAGTGCTGCAGATTCCGAAGCGCTCGCAGCAACGATGATGGTGTTAGCCAGTGCACCGTTTTCTTCCAGCTTGCGAACCACGTTGGCGATGGTCGATTGCTTCTGACCGATTGCCACGTAGACGCAGAAAATGCCGCTGTCTTTCTGGTTGATGATCGCGTCGATCGCCAGAGCGGTTTTACCGATCTGACGGTCACCGATGATCAGCTCACGCTGGCCACGGCCGACAGGGATCATGGCATCGACAGCCTTGTAGCCAGTCTGTACAGGCTGGTCTACCGACTTACGCCAGATCACGCCCGGAGCAACTTTCTCGACCGCGTCGGTCTCGGTGTTGCCCAGTGGACCTTTGCCGTCAACAGGGTTACCCAGTGCGTCGACAACGCGACCCAGCAGTTCCTTGCCAACCGGAACTTCGAGGATGCGGCCGGTGCACTTGGCGCTCATGCCTTCAGCCAGACTGGTGTACGCGCCCAGTACAACGGCACCTACGGAGTCTTGCTCCAGGTTGAGGGCCATACCGTAGACGCCGCCCGGAAACTCGATCATCTCGCCGTACATGACGTCGGCCAGACCGTGAATCCGCACGATACCGTCAGATACGCTGACGACAGTGCCTTCGTTACGGGCTTGGGAGGTCACATCGAGCTTTTCGATGCGGCCCTTGATAATTTCACTTATTTCGGAAGGATTGAGTTGCTGCATTGCTCTGCTGCCCCTTCAAACTCAAGATTTCAATGCTTCGGCAAGTTTCGCGATTTTGCCGCGAATCGAGCCATCGATAACCAGGTCGCCGGCGCGGATGACCACCCCCCCGATAAGGGAGCTGTCTTCCTCGACTTGCAGGCGCACTTCCCGGTTGAGTCGTGCACTGAGAACCTTGGCGAGTTTGTCTTGCTGTTCTTGGTTCAATGCAAAAGCACTGGTCACTTCAACGTCTACCGATTTCTCTTGCTCGGCCTTGTACAGGTCGAACAGAGCGGCGATCTCCGGCAGAAGCGGGAGACGGTCGTTTTCGGCAACGACATTGATGAAGTTCTGTGCCTTGGCATCAAACTTGTCGCCGCACACGTCAATGAACGTGGCGGCCTTTTCTGCGCTCGTCAGTCGCGGGGCCTTGAGCACGCGCTGCATGGTGTCGTCTTGCGACACCGCTGCTGCCAGGCCGAGCATGGCTGACCAATTGGCCAGTTGCTGGTGGGCCTGAGCGTGCTCGAAGGCCGCCTTAGCGTAAGGTCGGGCCAACGTGGTCAGTTCTGCCATGATCGCCCTCGCTTAGATTTCAGCAGCCAGTTGGTTAACCAGCTCTGCGTGCGCGTTTTGATCGATTGTGGCACCCAGGATCTTCTCGGCGCCGCCGACAGCCAGCAAGCCCACTTGGGCGCGCAGCTTGTCTTTGACACTGTTCAGTTCCTGTTCGATCTCGGCTTGAGCCTGAACCTTCACACGGTCAGCGTCGATGCGGGCCTTTTCAACGGCCTCTTCGACAATCTGGTTACCGCGTTTCTTGGCTTGCTCGATGATTTCAGCTGCCTGAGCTTTCGCTTCGCGCAGTTGCTGACCCGCTTTCTCTTGGGCCAACTCCAGGTCGCGAGCTGCACGGCTGGCAGCGTCCAGACCATCAGCGATCTTCTTTTGACGTTCGTGCAGAGCTGCGATGACCGGAGGCCATACGAACTTCATGCAGAACAGTACAAAAATCAGGAACGCAACGGACTGGCCAATCAGGGTCGCATTAATGTTCACGCCAACACCTCGCAGTTACGTTGTCCATCACACCAAATCACTCGGAGATCCGAATGATTAGCCAGCGATCTGACCAACGAACGGGTTCGCAAAGGTGAAGAACAGAGCGATACCAACACCGATCATGGTTACGGCGTCGAGCAGACCGGCAACGATGAACATTTTAACTTGCAGCATTGGAACCATTTCTGGCTGACGCGCTGCGCCTTCCAGGAACTTGCCGCCCAGCAGGCCGAAACCAATTGCGGTACCCAGTGCGCCCAGGCCGATCAACAGTGCAACAGCGATAGCGGTTAGACCAACTACAGTTTCCATCTTTCCTCCCGACTTTTACGTCGTATGGTTTAGGTTTTTTAGATTAAAGCGGTAAAACAAATCGTTTCATGGTGCCCCGTGAGGAGCCCCTTCCCGTTTGACCGGGAAGGACATCAGACTAGTCGAGACTGGTCTTAATGGTTTTCTTCGTGCGCCATCGACAGGTAGACGATGGTCAGCATCATGAAGATGAACGCCTGCAGGGTGATGATCAGGATGTGGAACACAGCCCACGCCCACTGCAGGACAACGCCCAGGCCGCTGAGCCAGAGCAGGCCGCTGCCGAACATCACAGCGATCAGGATGAACACCAGCTCGCCGGCATACATGTTGCCGAACAGACGCAGAGCCAGAGAGATCGGTTTGGCGATCAGGGTCACGAATTCCAGCAGGAAGTTCACCGGGATCAGCAGGGCCTGAACGAAGATGTTCTTGCTGCCGAACGGGTGCAGGGTCAGTTCGCCGATGAAACCGCCGATGCCCTTGACCTTGATGCTATAGAAAATGATCAGTGCGAAAACCGAGAACGCCATGCCCAGCGTCGCGTTCGGGTCGGTAGTCGACACGGCGCGGAACGGGATGTGGTGGTCGCCGGAGATCAGGATGGCCAGCTGAGGAATCCAGTCGACCGGTACCAGGTCGACGGCGTTCATCAGGAACACCCAGACGAAGATGGTCAGTGCCAGCGGTGCGATCACCGGGCTACGGCCATGGAAGCTGTCTTTCACGCTGCCATCGACGAATTCGACCAGGACTTCAACGAAGTTCTGCAGTGCACCCGGCTGACCGGAAGTCGCCTTCTTGGCCGCCATGCGGAAAAGAATGACGAAGATCAGACCCAGTGCGACCGACCAGCCGAGAGTATCGACGTGGAAAGCCCAGAAGCCCATTTCCTTGGCTTCTGCTGCGGTGTGGGCAAAGCCCCAGCCGCCGTTGGGTAGCTGACCGAAGGTCAGGTTCTGCAAGTGGTGCTGGATATAGCCCGAAGCGGTTGTTTCTGCCATGGTTGCCTCAAACGCCCTAAGGTCTCGAAAGTCTTGTTCTCATCAGCAGGGGAGCGAACCAGCTGACCGACTGAGTCAGCACGAAGGCGCCGAATACAGCGATCGGCGCCAGTGGCTTCACACCTGCAAACACCAGTGCAAACAGCACTGCCGTCAAAATCAGTTTGCCTGCCTCGCCGGCATAAAAAGACCGGACGATGGACTGGGCTGCTCGGGCGCCGGAAAACCGAAATGCCTTGTGAGCGAAATAAACATTGGGCAGCAAGGCTATCAGGCCTCCGCAAAGTCCCGAGTATCCGGCAACGACTCCGTGCCATTGCCAGAGCGCCAAAGCGGCAATGAGCAAAATGACAAATTGAGCCATCAACACCGGAAAAACCGCCAGGCGATGGAACGGCAGGCGGTTTGGCTTGCGGGTTTCCATCACTATTGCTCTCCAATGGTCGGCTGCCGAAATTCAATAACTTGGCATAATTTGTGCCGACAAAATGCGCGCAGAGTATAGGGGCGGTTCTGCCCCTATTCAACTGTCAGGTAGTGATTTCCGACTGCGCGCTACAAGAGGAATTGTTTCAGCGGATGTGTGCGAGCACACCTTGAAGCTCATCGAGGGAGTTGTAACCAATCACCAGCTGACCCCTGCCCTTCTTGCCGTGGCGGATCTGCACCGCAGAGCCTAGGCGCTCGGCCAGACGCTGTTCGAGGCGGGCGATATCCGGATCAGGTTTCGCAGGCTCTACCGGCTCCGGTTTGCCACTCAACCATTGGCGAACCAGTGCCTCAGTTTGGCGCACAGTGAGACCGCGTGCGACAACATGTCGCGCCCCTTCCACCTGCTGATTGTCCGGCAGACCGAGCAATGCACGAGCATGACCCATCTCCAGGTCGCCGTGGGACAACATGGTCTTGATGACTTCCGGAAGCGCAATCAGGCGCAACAGGTTGGCCACGGTGACGCGGGACTTACCCACAGCGTCGGCAACCTGTTGCTGAGTGAGCTGGAATTCCTGCTGCAAGCGCTGCAGGGCCACCGCTTCTTCGATCGGGTTCAGGTCCTCGCGCTGGATGTTCTCGATCAGCGCAATGGCGATCGCGGTTTCATCCGGCACGTCGCGGACCATCG
The DNA here is from genome assembly GCF_001594225.2 of Pseudomonas glycinae. Classification (GTDB taxonomy): domain Bacteria; phylum Pseudomonadota; class Gammaproteobacteria; order Pseudomonadales; family Pseudomonadaceae; genus Aquipseudomonas; species Aquipseudomonas glycinae. The sequence goes on along the minus strand of NZ_CP014205.2, from coordinate 4,709,558 downwards.
CCGGGATGGTTTCCTGGCCGGCCTGCTGACTTGCGCGCCAGCGACGTTCGCCGGCGATGATCTCGAAGCGGCCACCACCAATCGGACGAACCACGATCGGCTGCATCACGCCCTGGGCCTTGATCGACTGCGCAAGCTCTTCCAGCGCCTGAGGATCCATGTCCCGGCGTGGCTGATACTTGCCGCGCTGCAGCAGGTCCAGTGGCAGGTGCTGCAACTCACGGCTGTCAGCCTGCGCCGCTTGTTCTTCCAGCGAGCTGACAGTCGGACCGCTCAGCAGCGCGTCCAGTCCTCGTCCGAGACCTCGTTTCTTGACGGCCATGGGGATTCCTTAAGTTGGCTGGGCAGCGGCGATGCGTGAATTTTTGCGCTGACGGCGAACCATCTCGCCCGCCAGGGCCAGGTAGGCCAGCGCACCACGCGATTGCTTGTCGTAAGCCAGCGCCGGCATGCCATAGCTCGGGGCTTCAGCGAGGCGGATGTTGCGCGGGATCACCGTGTCGTACAGCTGATCGCCAAAGTGTTCCTTGAGCTGTGCCGAAACGTCGTTCATCAGGCTCAGGCGCGGGTCGTACATGGTCCGCAGCAGTCCTTCGACTTTCAGGTTCGGGTTCAGCAGTTCGGCGATGCGTTTGATGTTATCCACAAGGTCGCTCAGACCTTCGAGCGCAAAGTACTCGCACTGCATGGGGATAATCACCCCGTCAGCGGCGACCAGTGCGTTCAGCGTGAGCATCGACAGCGACGGCGGGCAGTCGATCAGGATGTAATCGTAGTTTTCACGGACCGGCGCCAGCGCGCTGCGCAGACGGCTTTCTTTCATCTGCATTTCCAGCAGAACCACTTCAGCCGCCGTCAGGTCACGGTTGGCCGGCAGCAGCTGATAACCGCCATGTTCCGAATAGTGCATGGCCTGGGCCAGATCGCATTCGCCGATCAGCAGGTCGTAGACCGAGTTTTCCAGGCCATGTTTATCCACACCGCTACCCATGGTGGCGTTGCCCTGTGGATCGAGATCGATCAACAGCACCCGGCGCTTGGTCGCGACCAGGGATGCTGCGAGGTTGATGCAGGTGGTGGTCTTGCCCACACCACCCTTCTGGTTCGCTATCGCGAATACCTTAGCCATTCTTGCTTGTGTTCCCAATCATGCCGTGCGGCGCAGTATCAGCAGATGGCGTTGGCCTTGGCAACCGGGTACGGCCAGGGCGTGTTCGCTATCGAGTTTGAAGTCTGCCGGCAATGCTACCAGCTCATCGGCCGGATGAACGCCCTTCATTGCCAGCCAGCGCGTATCGGCGTCGCCGAGGTGGCGAGTCCAGTTGGTGAAGTTCTCCATGCTGCTGAATGCCCGGGAAATGATCCCGTTGAACGGCTGTGCAGGCTGGAAGGCTTCGACGCGGCTGTGGATAACTTGCAGGTTATCCAGTTTGAGTTCGAGTTTGACCTGGGTCAGGAAGCGGGTTTTCTTGCCGTTGCTGTCCAGGCAGGTCACTTGCGAGTCCGGATACAGGATCGCCAGAGGGATCCCCGGCATGCCGCCGCCGCTGCCGACATCCAGCCAGCGGCCGTTTTCGATGAACGACATCACGCTGAGGCTATCGAGCAAGTGACGGGACACCATTTCGTCCGGATCGCGAACGGCAGTCAGGTTGTAGGCCTGGTTCCATTTGATCAACAGGGCCAGATAACCCAGCAACAAATCGTGCTGGGCTTCAGTGAGATTGACACCGAGCGCGCGGGCTCCTGTGGATAACTCTTCGGCGTGTTGCGAAGTGACCTTAGAACTCAAGCGCTTTGCTCCAACTGACGGCCCGCGCCGCGTTTTTTCAAGTGAATCATCAACAGCGAAATCGCTGCCGGAGTCACGCCCGGGATCCGCGAAGCCTGGCCAAGCGTCTCGGGACGCGTGGCACCCAGCTTGCTCTGGATCTCCTTGGAGAGACCGGAAATGTTGGTGTAATCGATATCCACAGGCAGTTTTGTGTCTTCGCTTGCACGCAGGCGGGCGATTTCGTCCTGTTGGCGATCGATGTAACCGGCGTATTTGGTCTTGATCTCGACCTGCTCGGCGACCTGTGGATCTTCGGCGCCCTGCCCGGTCACTTCGACCAGACCAGCGTAGTCGATTTCCGGACGGCTCAAGAGATTGAGCAAGTTGTATTCGTGAGTCAGCGGCGTACCGAATTTCTCGGCAATCGCATCGCCCTGCGGAGTGCCCGGGCGAACCCAGGTGCTTTTCAGGCGCTGCTCTTCGAGTTCGATACTTTCGCGTTTCTTGCAGAACGCTGCCCAGCGCGCGTCATCGACCAGACCCAGTTCGCGACCTTTTTCGGTCAGACGCAGGTCGGCGTTGTCCTCACGCAGGATCAGGCGGTACTCGGCACGGGAAGTGAACATGCGGTACGGCTCTTGGGTACCGAGGGTGATCAGGTCGTCGACCAATACCCCGATGTACGCCTCATCGCGACGCGGGCACCAGGCTTCTTTGCCTTTCGCACGCAATGCGGCGTTGGCACCGGCCAGCAAACCTTGCGCACCGGCTTCTTCGTAACCGGTGGTGCCGTTGATCTGGCCAGCGAAGAACAGACCGCCGATGACTTTGGTTTCCAGGCTGTACTTCAGATCACGCGGATCGAAATAGTCGTACTCGATCGCATACCCCGGACGCACGATGTGCGCGTTTTCCATGCCGCGGATCGATTGCACGATCTGCAACTGCACGTCGAACGGCAGGCTTGTGGATATGCCGTTCGGATACAACTCATGGGTGGTCAGGCCTTCCGGCTCGATGAACACCTGATGGCTTTCCTTGTCGGCAAAGCGGTGGATCTTGTCTTCGATCGACGGGCAATAACGCGGACCAATGCCTTCGATTTCACCTGCAGCGGAATACATCGGCGAACGGTCGAGGTTCGCGGCAATGATTTCGTGGGTGCGCGCGTTGGTGTGGGTGATCCAGCAACTGACTTGCCGTGGATGCTGTTCCTTGTTGCCCATGAACGACATCACCGGGATCGGCGTATCGCCTGGCTGCTCGGTCATCACCGAGAAATCCACAGACTTGCCGTCGATACGCGGTGGCGTACCGGTTTTCAGGCGACCGACACGTAGCGGCAGTTCACGCAGACGATGCGCGAGGGCGATCGACGGTGGATCACCGGCGCGACCACCGGAAAAATTCTGCAAACCGATGTGGATAAGTCCGCCCAGGAACGTACCGGTGGTCAACACCACAGAATCGGCGAAGAAACGCAGACCCATTTGGGTGACAACACCGCGCACTTGTTCCTGCTCGACGATCAGGTCGTCAGCGGCTTGTTGAAATATCCACAGGTTCGGCTGATTTTCCAGAATTTCGCGGACAGCGGCCTTGTAAAGAATACGGTCGGCTTGCGCACGGGTTGCACGTACGGCCGGGCCTTTGCGGCTGTTCAGTACGCGAAACTGGATACCGCCCAAATCGGTGGCCATGGCCATCGCGCCGCCGAGGGCGTCGATTTCCTTGACCAGATGGCTTTTGCCAATGCCACCGATTGCCGGGTTGCAACTCATGGCACCGAGGGTCTCCACGTTATGCGTCAGCAGAAGGGTTTTTGCACCCATGCGTGCTGAGGCCAGTGCTGCCTCGGTACCGGCATGACCGCCGCCGATGACGATCACTTCAAAACGGGAAGGGAAATCCACCACGCACCTCGTGCCTGCTTAAGTAGGTCATTCAGGAATAGTTTGAGATCAGGTTTCTGGACCTGGTCGGCAAGTATAGGGACTTCGCCCTTCCTAAAGAACCCTTTGCACAAAATTTAACCAGCTGTGGAGAACTCGCGGTTAAAAGAATAAAAAAGAGAGAAATTTATAAAACCTTTGTTTTAAAGCTTATTCTTACTGCCCTTCGTTTCTGTGGATAGATTTCTACAGGCCTCTATTTTCAATGTGTACAGAGATTTAAAACCCTGTGACCATGTCGCCATGAGGCCCTTGGATAACCGGTGTAAGCCTGTGGATGAATGAGGTGGTTATCCACAGCGGCAGTTATGTTCAGTTTTCAGGCCCTGTTATCAACTGCCCTTAGCGGCAGTTATTCACAGGGCTTAATCCACAGAAATCGGATGAATGAAGGAATCGCGGACACGGAAAATCCGCTCAGGAATAGATATCTGTCCGGCACTGGAGGAAGGAAATACGAGGGAGGGAGAACAGACAGGTCGCGAACGGACCTGTCTGTGGACAACGGAAGGCTTATTTACCGATGCAGAAGCTGGAAAAGATCCGTCCCAACAGATCATCGGAGCTGAACGCTCCGGTGATTTCCCCAAGGGACTGCTGGGCCTGACGCAGGTCTTCGGCCAGCAGTTCACCAGCACCCGCCAACGTCAGCTGGGCACGCCCATGTTCCAGGGCATCACTGGCATGACGCAGGGCTTCCAGGTGCCGGCGGCGTGCGCTGAAACTGCTTTCCGACGTTTGTTCGTAGCCCATGCAGGCCTTGAGGTGATCGCGCAGCAAGTCCAGCCCCTCACCGGCGGATTTGGCGCTCAGGCTGATCGTCACATGGCCATCGTCACTGACTTCCAGGGCAATGGGTTCGCCGGTGAGATCAGCTTTGTTACGGATCAACGTGACCTTCGCCGGATCCGGTCGGGTTTCGAGGAATTCAGGCCACAGGGCGAACGGGTCGGCAGCTTCAGGTGCTGTGGCATCGACGACCAGCAGCACTCGATCAGCCTCGCCAATGGCTTTCAATGCTCGTTCAACGCCGATTTTTTCCACATGGTCATCGGTATCACGCAGACCGGCGGTGTCCACAACGTGCAGCGGCATGCCGTCGATGTGGATATGTTCGCGCAGGATATCCCGGGTGGTGCCGGCGATTTCGGTGACGATCGCGGCTTCGCGACCGGCCAGCGCGTTGAGCAGGCTGGATTTGCCGGCATTCGGACGACCGGCAATCACCACGGTCATGCCGTCACGCAGCAATGCACCCTGTCCGGCTTCGCGCAATACAGTGGATAACTCGTCGCGAACCTTGTCGAGCATGCTCAGCACGTGGCCATCGGCGAGGAAGTCGATTTCCTCTTCAGGGAAGTCGATGGCTGCCTCGACATAAATCCTCAAGCCGATCAGTTGTTCGGTGAGGTGATGCACACGCTGGGAAAACGCTCCCTGTAAGGAACGCAATGCGTTGCGTGCAGCCTGTGCAGAACTGGCTTCGATCAGGTCGGCGATGGCCTCGGCCTGAGCCAGGTCGAGTTTGTCATTGAGGAATGCTCTTTCGCTGAACTCACCGGGACGGGCCAGACGGCAGCCCAGTTCCAGGCAACGCTTGAGCAACATGTCGAGAACGATCGGGCCGCCGTGGCCTTGCAGTTCCAGCACATCTTCACCGGTGAACGAGTTCGGCCCCGGGAAATACAGCGCCAGACCTTCATCCAGCACCTGTTGATCGTCACTGAAGAACGGGCCGTAGTGGGCAAACCGTGGTTTCAGTTCGCGGCCGCTGATGGCTCTGGCCGCGACGCTGGCCAGCGGCCCGGAAATTCGAACGATGCCCACGCCGCCACGGCCCTGGGCGGTGGCGACGGCTGCGATGGTTTCACGAGGTGCGCTCATAAACCGGTATCCAGACAAAAATGGCAGATAGCAAAACGCCCCACTAGGGGGCGTTTTGAGTGGTGTTATCCACAGAGTAAGTTACGCCTCGGCTTTTTTCGTCGCCGCTTCGATCTTACGCGTGATGTACCACTGTTGGGCAATCGACAGGCAGTTGTTCACAACCCAGTACAGCACCAGACCCGCCGGGAACCACAGGAAGAAGAAGGTGAAGATGATTGGCATCATTTTCATCACCTTGGCCTGCATCGGATCCGGAGGAGTCGGGTTCAGACGCTGCTGGATGAACATGGTCGCGCCCATTATGATCGGCAGGATGAAGAACGGATCCTTGATCGACAGGTCGGTAATCCACAGCATGAACGGCGCCTGGCGCATTTCCACGCTTTCCAGCAGAACCCAGTACAGGGAAAGGAAAACCGGCATCTGCACAAGGATCGGCAAGCAGCCGCCCAGCGGATTGATCTTCTCTTTCTTGTACAGCTCCATCATGGCTTGCGACATTTTCTGCCGGTCATCGCCATGTTGCTCTTTCAGTGCAGCCAGTTTCGGAGCCACGGCGCGCATGCGGGCCATCGACTTGTAGCTGGCGGCCGACAGAGGGAAGAAGATCCCTTTGATCAGCATGGTCAGGAAGATGATCGACCAGCCCCAGTTGCCGACGATGCTGTGGATATGTTGCAGCAGCCAGAAGATTGGCTGGGCAATGAACCACAGAATGCCGTAGTCGACGGTCAATTCCAGACCAGGGGACAACTCTTTCAGCACCGCCTGGCTTTTCGGACCGGCGTACAGAACAGCGCTGGTTTCGACTTTCGCACCCGGTGCAGCGGTCAGCGAAGGACCGGTGTAACCGATGATGTAGTTGCCTTTGCTGTCCTTACGGGTCTGGACGATGTTGTTTTCGCCCTTCGGAGCAACCCATGCAGTCACGAAGTAGTGTTGCAGCCAGGCTACCCAGCCACCGGTGACGGTTTCCTTGAGCTGAGCCTTGTCCATGTCCTTCATGGACACTTTCTTGTATGGCTCGGAACTTGTCCACAGGGCGGCGCCCAGGTAGGTCGCGGTACCGGTAGCAGTCGTGGAAGAAGGATCGGCGCTGGCGTCGCGTTTCAGCTGGGCGAACATCGAACCGGACCAAGGCTGAGCGCTCTGGTTGTCGATCAGATAGGTCACGGTCACGTCATACAGGCCACGTTTCAGAGTGAAACGCTTGATGTAATTGACGCCGTCCTTGCTGAATTTCAGGTCGACGACCAGTTGGTCCTGACCGTCAGCCAGTTGATAAGTCTTCTTTTCCGAAGAGTAGATCGGGCGACCGGCCGGGTTTGCATCCGGACCGTTGGTGCCAATCAGACCGCTCTGTGCCAGATAGGTACGTTCGCCACCGTTGTCGAACAGTTGGAACGGAACGTCCGGACGATCCTGACGACGTGGATACAGCGGCAAGGTCAACTGAGCAACATCACCACCTTGTGGATCGATCGACAGATCGAGCACGTCGGTTTTGACCTGGATCAGATCCTTGCTGGCGGCGACCGGCGTTTCGGCAGGTGCGCTGGTATCGCTTGCGGCGCGCGGAATATCGTCACTGGCAGCAGCATTATTGCCAGTGGCGGTGTCCGGCAAACCGGATGTAGTCGTACTGGAAGCAACATTCTGAGTCGGCAGGGCAGCCTGGCCGTAGTCCTGGTTCCATTTAAGGACCATGACGTAGGACACGATTGCCAGGGCGACGATCAGGATCGTGCGTTTGATATCCATGATTACTCGGCCATCGAAGAAGAACGGGAGGTAGGGATAGGTGGAACCGGGTCATAACCACCGGGATTCCACGGATGACAGCGACCTAAACGACGAAAGGTCAGCCAGCCACCGCGCAGAAGGCCATGATTTTCGATGGCTTCATACGCGTAGCAAGAACAACTGGGGTAGAAACGACAGTGACTGGCCATCAGGGGACTAATGGCATAGCGATAAAACTGGATCGGAACGAGTGCCAGTTTACGCATCTGGACTGTCTACCCCTACAGTTTCGGTTTTGACTGCTGGTACCGGCTTGTTGCGTGCCAGACGCTTCCAGAGTTTGCCGAAATGCTGAATCAATTCGGGGTTTTCTACGTCACCCAAACCTTTGCGCGCGACGATAACAATGTCCCAGCCGACCAGTGAATCCTGGTGCAGGCGAAACGATTCGCGCATCAGACGTTTGAGGCGATTGCGCTCGACGGAGAGCTTGACGCTCTTTTTCCCGATAACCAGCCCGAGACGGGGGTGATCGAGATCGTTGTTGCGCGCAAGGAGCAGGAGATTTTTCCCCGGAACCTTGCCGGTAGGGGAGTCAAAGACTGCCTTGAAATGCCGGGGAGTAAGCAGACGCTTTTCCCGACTGAAGTCCTGACTCACCTCCAGTGCCGGATTATCAAACTGCCAGACGTGCGCGGCCTTTGGCGCGACGACGCGACAGTACGGCACGACCGTTCTTGGTAGCCATGCGAGCACGGAAACCGTGGGTACGAGCGCGTTTGATAGTGCTTGGTTGGAAAGTACGTTTCATGTCGTGTTACCTGGTTCGTCCACAACGGGCCGGAATGGCCCCCGTTTTAAGAGACCGGGGATTCTAGAGAAAGCAAGTCCATAGGTCAATTTCCAACCAACGTTTCCTTATAAATAGATCTTCGGAGCGTCCGGAACGGATTACCCGTTTGCCAAAGATAAAAATAAAGAAGGGAATTATTTAAAGCTTTTCTGTAAAGCTTGTAAAAGCTAGGCAGGCCCTTCTCTGTGGATAACTGGCTCAAGGCCTTGTATCAAGCGATGTACAGAGAATGACAACTACAGTGGAAAACCGTGTTCAGCCTGTGCCGCACTGTCGGATAACCTGTGCGTGGAATGGGCGGTTATCCACAGGCTGGTTATCCACCGACTTTCGCCCCCGGTTGTCCAGTGTGCTCAGATAGGGTTATCCACAGAGCTTATGCACACACCGTCGGTCGCCTTTTTCTCGTTTAACGCATTGATAAATCATGTCGACCGGGCAACCTGCATGTGGATAAGTGGACGACTGGCCGCTACAATGGCCGCTTGTTTTTGCCTCACCGGCTTTCAACTTAGGGGATATCCGTGTCAGTGGAACTTTGGCAGCAGTGCGTGGAGCTTTTGCGCGAAGAGCTGCCTGCCCAACAATTCAACACCTGGATCCGTCCACTACAGGTCGAAGCCGAAGGCGACGAGTTGCGCGTCTACGCACCGAACCGTTTTGTTCTGGACTGGGTCAACGAAAAGTACCTGGGGCGCGTCCTTGAACTGCTGGATGAGCATGGCAACGGTCTGGCACCGTCGCTTTCCTTATTAATAGGCAGCAAACGCAGTTCGGCCCCGCGTGCCGCGCCGAATGCGCCCTTGGCCGCGGCGCAAGTGTCCCAGGCTCAGGCCAACGCAGTGCCGGCCAGTGCGCCAGCGCCAGCCCATACGCCTGCGCCGACCAAGCGTTCAACGCAGAAAACCGAAGAAATCAGTGAAGAGCCGTCCCGTGACAGCTTCGATCCGATGGCTGGTGCCGCTTCGCAACAGGCGCCGGTTCGTGCCGAACAGCGCACCGTGCAGGTCGAAGGCGCGCTCAAGCACACCAGCTACCTGAATCGCACCTTCACCTTTGAAAACTTCGTCGAAGGTAAATCCAACCAGCTCGCCCGTGCGGCGGCCTGGCAGGTGGCGGACAACCCGAAGCACGGCTACAACCCGCTCTTCCTTTATGGGGGCGTAGGTCTTGGTAAGACTCACTTGATGCACGCGGTGGGTAACCACCTATTAAAGAAGAACCCGAATGCCAAGGTTGTGTACCTGCATTCCGAGCGTTTCGTGGCTGACATGGTCAAGGCACTGCAGCTGAACGCGATCAACGAGTTCAAGCGTTTCTACCGTTCGGTGGACGCCCTGCTGATCGACGACATTCAGTTCTTCGCCCGCAAGGAACGTTCCCAGGAAGAGTTTTTCCACACCTTCAACGCCCTGCTTGAAGGTGGCCAGCAGGTCATTCTCACCAGTGACCGCTACCCGAAAGAAATCGAAGGCCTAGAAGAGCGCCTCAAATCCCGCTTCGGCTGGGGCCTGACAGTTGCCGTCGAGCCGCCTGAGCTGGAAACCCGCGTAGCGATCTTGATGAAGAAGGCCGACCAGGCCAAAGTCGAGTTGCCACACGATGCAGCATTCTTCATTGCCCAACGTATTCGCTCCAACGTCCGTGAGCTGGAAGGCGCGCTGAAACGCGTGATCGCCCACTCGCACTTCATGGGCCGCGACATCACCATCGAGTTGATCCGCGAATCCCTGAAAGACCTCTTGGCGCTGCAGGACAAACTGGTCTCTGTGGATAACATTCAGCGCACCGTCGCCGAGTACTACAAGATCAAGATTTCCGACTTGCTGTCCAAGCGCCGTTCGCGTTCGGTCGCTCGTCCGCGTCAGGTGGCCATGGCATTGTCCAAGGAACTGACCAACCACAGCCTGCCGGAAATCGGCGATGTGTTTGGCGGCCGCGACCACACGACCGTGTTGCACGCCTGCCGCAAGATCAACGAACTTAAGGAATCCGACGCGGACATCCGCGAGGACTACAAGAACCTGCTGCGTACACTGACCACTTGATGAACACCAGCGCAGCTTATTAAGGCAAGGGACTAGACCATGCATTTCACCATTCAACGCGAAGCCCTGTTGAAACCCCTGCAACTGGTCGCAGGCGTCGTCGAGCGCCGACAGACCTTGCCGGTACTGTCCAACGTGCTGCTGGTTGTCGATGGCCAGCAACTGTCGCTGACCGGTACCGACCTGGAAGTCGAGCTGGTCGGTCGCGTGCAACTCGAGGAGCCGGCTGAGACAGGTTCCATCACTGTGCCTGCGCGCAAGCTGATGGACATCTGCAAGAGCCTGCCGAACGATGCGCTGATCGACATCAAGGTCGACGAGCAGAAGCTGGTGGTGAAAGCCGGCCGTAGCCGTTTCACCCTGTCGACCCTGCCGGCCAACGACTTCCCGACTGTGGAAGAAGGCCCGGGTTCGCTGACCACCAGCCTGGAACAGAGCAAGCTGCGTCGCCTGATCGAACGCACCAGTTTCGCCATGGCCCAGCAGGACGTGCGTTATTACCTCAACGGCATGTTGCTGGAAGTCTCGACCGGTGTGATCCGCGCCGTGGCCACTGACGGTCACCGTCTGGCCATGTGCTCGATGCAGGCCGACATCGGTCAGCAGGATCGCCACCAGGTGATCGTGCCGCGCAAAGGTATTCTCGAACTGGCACGTCTGCTCACCGAGCCGGACGGCAACGTCAGCATCGTCCTGGGCCAGCACCACATCCGCGCGACCACCGGCGAATTCACCTTCACCTCGAAACTGGTCGACGGCAAGTTCCCGGACTACGAGCGCGTTCTGCCGAAGGGCGGCGACAAGCTGGTACTGGGTGATCGTCAGGCGCTGCGTGAAGCGTTCAGCCGTACCGCTATTCTGTCCAACGAAAAATACCGCGGTATCCGTCTGCAACTGGCCAGCGGTCAGTTGAAGATCCAGGCCAACAACCCGGAGCAGGAAGAAGCGGAAGAAGAAGTAGGCGTGGAATACAACGGCGGCTCCCTGGAAATCGGCTTCAACGTCAGCTATCTGCTCGACGTGCTGGGTGTGATGACCACCGAGCAGGTTCGCCTGATCCTGTCCGACTCCAACAGCAGTGCGCTGGTGCAAGAGTCCGACAACGACGATTCGGCTTACGTTGTTATGCCGATGCGTCTGTAATCAGCTGACTCTGGATGTCTTTAAGTCGCGTCTCGGTCACCGCGGTGCGCAATCTGCACCCGGTGACCTTCTCCCCCTCCCCCCGAATCAACATTCTTTACGGCGCCAACGGCAGCGGCAAAACCAGTGTTCTGGAAGCCATTCACCTGCTGGGGCTTGCGCGTTCGTTTCGTAGCACGCGGCTGTTGCCGGTCATCCAGTACGAGCAGCTGGCCTGCACCGTATTCGGCCAGGTCGAGCTCGCCGAGGGTGGCCACAGCGCATTGGGGATATCTCGTGACCGTCAGGGCGAGTTCCAGATCCGCATCGACGGTCAGAACGCTCGCAGCGCTGCGCAACTGGCGGAGATCCTGCCGCTGCAGTTGATCAACCCCGACAGCTTTCGCCTGCTGGAAGGCGCGCCGAAGATTCGCCGGCAGTTTCTCGACTGGGGCGTGTTCCACGTCGAGCCGCGGTTCATGGCCACCTGGCAGCGTTTGCAGAAGGCCTTGCGCCAGAGAAACTCCTGGCTGCGGCATGGTACACTTGACGCCGTTTCGCAAGCGGTTTGGGACAGGGAACTGTGCCAGGCCAGCGCTGAAATCGATGAATACCGCCGCGCTTATATCAAAGCCTTGAAACCGGTCTTTGAACAAACCTTGAGCGAACTGGTTGAGCTCGAAGGTTTGACGCTCAGCTATTACCGAGGCTGGGACAAAGACCGGGAATTGAGCGCCGTACTTGCCGGATCCGTGCAACGGGACCAGCAGATGGGTCATACCCAAGCCGGGCCACAACGGGCTGACTTGCGTCTTAGATTGGGCGCACACAACGCCGCGGACATCTTGTCCCGGGGGCAGCAGAAGTTGGTGGTCTGTGCATTGCGGATTGCCCAGGGGCATCTGGTGAGCCAGGCCCGACGCGGCCAGTGTATTTATCTGGTGGATGATTTGCCGTCCGAACTGGACGAGAGCCACCGCCGCGCGCTGTGCCGTTTGCTGGAAGACTTACGCTGCCAGGTTTTTATCACCTGTGTAGATCACGAATTATTGAGGGAAGGCTGGCAGACGGAAACGCCAGTCGCTCTGTTCCACGTGGAACAGGGCCGTATCACCCAGACCCACGACCATCGGGAGTGAAGGCATTGAGCGAAGAAAATACGTACGACTCATCGAGCATTAAAGTGCTGAAAGGCCTGGATGCCGTGCGCAAACGTCCCGGTATGTACATTGGTGACACCGACGATGGCAGCGGTCTGCACCACATGGTGTTCGAGGTGGTCGACAACTCGATCGACGAAGCCCTCGCCGGCCACTGCGACGACATCAGCATCATCATCCACCCGGATGAGTCCATCACCGTTAAAGACAACGGCCGTGGCATCCCGGTAGACGTGCACAAAGAGGAAGGCGTTTCCGCCGCCGAGGTCATCATGACCGTCCTCCACGCCGGCGGTAAGTTTGACGACAACTCCTACAAGGTATCCGGCGGTCTGCACGGTGTAGGTGTTTCGGTTGTGAACGCGCTGTCCGAAGAGCTGGTCCTGACCGTTCGCCGCAGCGGCAAGATCTGGGAACAGACCTACGTCCACGGCGTACCTCAGGCACCGATGGCGATCGTTGGCGACAGCGAAACCACCGGCACCCAGATTCACTTCAAGGCTTCCAGCGAAACCTTCAAGAACATTCACTTCAGCTGGGACATCCTGGCCAAGCGCATTCGTGAACTGTCCTTCCTCAACTCCGGTGTCGGCATCGTCCTCAAGGATGAGCGCAGCGGCAAGGAAGAGCTGTTCAAATACGAAGGCGGCCTGCGTGCGTTCGTTGAATACCTGAACACCAACAAGACTGCGGTCAACCAGGTGTTCCACTTCAACATCCAGCGTGAAGACGGCATCGGCGTGGAAATCGCCCTGCAGTGGAACGACAGCTTCAACGAGAACCTGTTGTGCTTCACCAACAACATTCCGCAGCGCGACGGCGGCACCCATCTGGTGGGCTTCCGTTCCGCACTGACGCGTAACCTGAACAACTACATCGAGCAGGAAGGCCTGGCGAAGAAGCACAAAGTCGCCACCACCGGTGACGATGCCCGTGAAGGCCTGACCGCGATCATCTCGGTGAAGGTGCCTGATCCGAAGTTCAGCTCCCAGACCAAAGACAAGCTGGTGTCTTCTGAAGTGAAGACCGCGGTCGAACAGGAAATGGGCAAGTACTTCTCCGACTTCCTGCTGGAAAACCCGAACGAAGCCAAACTGGTCGTCGGCAAGATGATCGACGCTGCCCGTGCCCGTGAAGCGGCGCGCAAGGCCCGTGAGATGACCCGCCGCAAAGGCGCGCTGGACATCGCCGGCCTGCCGGGCAAGCTCGCTGACTGCCAGGAAAAAGACCCGGCGCTGTCCGAACTGTACCTCGTGGAAGGTGACTCCGCGGGCGGCTCTGCCAAGCAGGGACGTAACCGCAAGACCCAGGCCATCCTGCCGCTGAAGGGCAAGATCCTCAACGTCGAGAAAGCCCGTTTCGACAAGATGATTTCGTCCCAGGAAGTGGGCACCCTGATTACCGCGCTGGGCTGCGGTATCGGTCGCGAAGAGTACAACATCGACAAGCTGCGCTATCACAACATCATCATCATGACCGATGCTGACGTCGACGGTTCGCACATCCGTACCCTGCTGCTGACCTTCTTCTTCCGTCAGTTGCCGGAGCTGATCGAGCGCGGCTACATCTACATCGCCCAGCCGCCGCTGTACAAGGTCAAGAAAGGCAAGCAAGAGCAATACATCAAAGACGACGACGCCATGGAAGAGTACATGACGCAGTCGGCCCTGGAAGATGCGAGCCTGCACCTGAACGAAGACGCCCCGGGCATTTCCGGCGAAGCGCTGGAACGTCTGGTGAACGACTTCCGGATGGTGATGAAGACCCTCAAGCGTCTGTCGCGCCTGTACCCGCAGGAGCTGACCGAGCACTTCATCTACCTGCCGGCCGTCAGCCTGGAAATGCTCGGCGACCACGCCAAGATGCAAGACTGGCTGGCCCAGTACGAAGTCCGTCTGCGCACCGTCGAGAAGTCGGGCCTGGTCTACAAGGCCAGCCTGCGTGAAGACCGCGAGCGTGGCGTGTGGCTGCCAGAGGTCGAACTGATCTCCCACGGCCTGTCGAACTACGTCACCTTCAACCGCGACTTCTTCGGCAGCAACGACTACAAGACCGTCGTCACCCTCGGCGCTCAACTGAGCACCCTGCTCGACGAAGGCGCGTACATCCAGCGCGGCGAGCGCAAGAAATCGGTCACCGAGTTCAAGGAAGCCCTGGACTGGTTGATGGCCGAAAGCACCAAGCGCCACACCATCCAGCGATACAAAGGTCTGGGCGAAATGAACCCGGATCAGCTGTGGGAAACCACCATGGACCCAAGCGTGCGCCGCATGCTGAAAGTCACCATCGAAGACGCCATTGGCGCAGACCAGATCTTCAACACCCTGATGGGTGATGCGGTCGAACCTCGCCGTGACTTCATCGAGAGCAACGCTCTGGCGGTGTCCAACCTGGATTTCTGATCCCGGTCGGCACCAACGAAAAGGCCAACGCACAAGCGTTGGCCTTTTTTATTGCCTGCAATTCAATCCCCCGCTGCCACACTCTCCAACCGATACCCATACCCGTAAATCGTCAGCAACTGCCAACCCCGATCCGCTGTCAGCCCGAGCTTGTTGCGCAGGCGATAGATATGAGTGTCCAGCGGTCGCGATGTGGACATCTCTTCGTGGGGCCAGAATCGTTCGTACAGGTAATCCCGTGACAGCGGTCGGCCGAGATTACTGAACAGGCAATGGGCGAGGCGATACTCGCGCTCGGTCATGACAATCGGTTTCCCGTCGCGGGTGACGGTCAGTTCGGCGTCGTCGAACACCAGGTCATTGAAACGCAGGACGTCGGCCGCGGCGTTACGTTGCAGGCTGTGCCGGCGCAGTACCGCCGCCACGCGGGCCTTCAGTTCATTGGGCCGAAACGGCTTGCTGACGTAATCGTCGGCCCCGGCATTCAGGGCCTGGACGATATCGCTCTCACCATCGCGGCTGGTCAGCATGATGGCCGCTGGCGGCGCTTCCATGTGTTCGCGGGTCCAGCGCAGCAGCGCCAGGCCGGTGAGGTCGGGCAATTGCCAGTCGAGGATCAGCAGGTCGAAGGTTTCCCGGCGCAACTGTCGCAGCAGGTCTTCACCGCTTTCGAAGCTGTGCAGTGACCAGGGCTGTCCTCCGGTCTCGGCCATTTGCTGCAGGGTCTGCTCGACCCGACGCAGTTCGGCGGGTTCATCGTCCAGTATCGCAACGCGCATACGCGGTGGTTCCTTGTCGCTCGGGCAATGGGTGCCGACCGGATCGGCTCACTCCATGCAGTGAAAGTAAGCGGCACGCCTTGGGGTGAGCCGCTATGATTCTTCGGGTCTACGTCCTCAGACCGGCCGCCTATGAAACCATTCAACCCGCCCTGCCCTGTTTCCCATGAATAACCAGCGCCGACACGAAAGCCGCGTACCCAGCCAGGTTCAGCGTTTGTTCCGGCAACTGGTGCGCGAGTGGGTGTGGATAAGTCTAGTGCTGTTGCCGCTGACTGCACTGCTTTCCTGGCGGGCGCAGATCAATTTGCATGACCCGGCGCCGTTGATGGGCGCAGGACTTTCGGTAGTCATGGTCGCGTGTGTACTTGGGTTGCTGCTGTGGCGCCCGCGACTGGCGTTATGGCTGACATTGGGCGGGATTGCCTGCGTGCTGCTGACCAGTGCAGGCCTGGCTGAAATGCGGCGTTGGTGGTCGCCGACGCCTGCGGCGCTGGGCATGTTGTTCGGCTATCTGATCTGGAACTGGCGTCGCTTAAGTGTAGTGCTCACCTACTTCGGCTGGGAGCTGGCGCGGCTGGACAGCGAACCGAAAGTCTTTCCTGAACGACGTCGGGCGCAGTTTCCCAGCGCCGACCGCTTGCAGGGGCAGATCATGGCGCTTGAGCAAGCCATGAGCCGCACCCGCGATACCCGCCGCTTCATTGCCGACGGGCTGGAATATCTGCCGGTCGCAACACTGATCAGCGATCCTCGAGGACAAGTCTTGTTGGGCAATCGCAAGGCGCGGAGCCTGTTCGATCACAATCTGGTGGGCGAGGATGTCCTCGATCAACTGGCGCGCCTGGGCTATCCGGAGTTGTCCACAGAGCCGCGCCCGCCGCTCTCCGAGCTGCCTCTGCTGGAGTTTCGTGATCACAAGGAACGTAGCCTGCGCCTGGAACGCGCCGCGTTGTTGCCAGTGGATGGCGACATACCGATTGGCTGGCTGCTGAGTCTCACTGACCTGAGCGCCGAACGCGCCGCCGAGGAACAGCGCGGTGTGTTGCTGCGCTTCCTGTCCCATGACCTGCGCGCTCCCCACTCGGCGATTCTTGCCCTGCTTGAGGTACACCGGCATCAGACGGGGACGGATTCGCCGCTGTTCGAACAGATTGAACGCCAGGTCCGTCGGGCGCTGGAACTGACCGATGGCTTCGTTCTGTTGGCCCGGGCCGAATCCGAGGCGTATCAGTTTCAACCGAGCCTGTTCGGGATGCTGGTCATGGACGTTCTGGATCAAGCGTTGCCCATCGCTCAGCAAAAACGCATCGAGCTCCTGAGCGACATGGACGAACAATCACAGGAGCGTCTGATTATGGCCGACCAGGGCTTGTTGACCCGCGCCCTGTTCAACCTGCTGGAAAATGCGATCAAGTACAGCCCGGCTGGATCCACAGTGAATCTGCGTGTCAGTTGCGACAACGACTGCCTGCGTTGTGAACTGTCCGATCAAGGCAAAGGAATCGCTGCAGAAGAACTGCCTGACCTGTTCAGCCAGTACCGGCGGTTTTCCTCTGCGCAGGGTATCGATGGCGTGGGGCTTGGGCTGTCGATGGTCAAAGCCGTTGTGGATCACCATGGCGGCCGAATCGAATGCCTCAGCGTGGTCGATCAAGGCACGACGTTCCGTCTGGAACTGCCACTGATCGCTGAAGAGCAGGCATAAAAAAACCGGCTATATCAGCCGGTTTCCTTACTTCCGAAAAAAACTTATGCACCTTTTACGGTGATTTATCAGCTTCGGAAATATATAAGTAAATCAGTAAGTTAATTCGATAATTCGGGATTTTGCGAACAAACCGTACACAGGTTATCCACAAATCTCAGACAGCGATCTGATCGTTCGCAGCCGGTGCCTGGGGGGCCGGAGGCAGCGAGCCCATTTCTCGTTGCGTTTTCTCGTTCCACGCCTGCACCCGGTCATTCAGATCGGCGATGGCGCGCGGGCCACTGCCCTCGGCGTACATCGGCTCACCGATGACCACGGTAATCACACCCTGCTTTTTACCCCAACCAATCTTCGGCCAGAACTTGCCGGCATTGTGTGCGATTGGCAGCACCGGAAGCGCCGCATTCACCGCCAAGGCACTGCCACTGCGGGAGAACTTGCCGATAGTGCCATGAGGAACGCGAGTGCCTTCCGGGAAGATCAGCACCCAGACATTGTCCTTGAGCAACTCATCACCTTTCGCCGCGACCTGCTTGAGGGCGGCTTTCGGGTTGTCCCGGTCAATCGCGATCGGCCGCAGCATGGCCATCGCCCAGCCGAAGAACGGCACGTAGAGCAATTCGCGCTTGAGCACCTGGCTCAAAGGCGAGAAATAAGCGGAAAGAAAGAACGTCTCCCAGGTGCTCTGGTGGTTCGATTGAATCACGCAGGGCCGGTCAGGCACGTTTTCCGCGCCTTTGACTTCGTAACGGATACCGAGAAACACCTTGGTCAACCACAAGGCACAACGGCACCAGTACACGTTGATGAAACGATAGCGCGCCTTGAACGACAGAAAGGGCGCGATAAAAAAGCTCAGGCTGCACCACAGCAGGGCGGTGGTGCCCAGCAGCAGGTAAAAGAGGAAGATTCTGATGGCCTGCAGTATCGACATGGCGACGTTTACCGTTACGGGCAATGCCCGACTGTTCAAGCGCACTCCCGATCAATCCCTGGTCAGGAACTTCAGAAGCACTCTAGTTGTGGATAAGTTCTGCGGCAATCGCCGCGAGATCGTCAAAAATCAGGGTGCCCACCGGCAAGGTCTTGGCCTGAGTCTTTTCGCCTTTCCCGGTCTTTACCAAAACGGGGTGTGAATCGACGGCTTTGGCGGCCTCCAGGTCACCAAGGCTGTCGCCGACGAACCAGACATTCGTCAGCGCGACGTTGTAATGCTGCGCGATGGTTTTCAACATCCCCGGTTTCGGCTTGCGGCAGTCGCAACCCTCATCCGGCCCATGCGGGCAATACACGATCAGCCCGACTTCACCGCCCTGCTCCGCCACCAGTTCGCGCAGGCGCGCGTGCATGGCATCGAGGGTGGCGAGGTCGTAGTAGCCGCGAGCAATGCCCGACTGGTTGGTGGCGACCGCCACCGTCCAGCCGGCCTTGCTCAACTGCGCAATCGCTTCGATCGAGCCGGGCAGCGGAATCCACTCCTCTACCGACTTGATGTAAGCGTCGGAGTCGTAATTGATCACTCCGTCCCGATCGAGAATCAGCAGTTTCAACAGCAATCCCTCAACCCAGCAGCGAAATGTCGGCAACGCCCAGGAACAGGCCACGCAGACGCGCCAGCAGCGCGTAGCGGTTGGCCCGCACATTGGCGTCTTCGGCATTGACCATCACTGCGTCGAAGAACGCGTCCACCGGCTCGCGCAGGGCGGCCAGGCGTGCCAGCGATTCGTTGTACTGACGTGCTGCGGCCATTGGCTGTACAGCCTGGTCCGCTTGCTGGATCGCCGAATACAGCGAGAACTCGTTGGCGTTGTCGAAGTACTTGGCCTGGACTTCGGTCGGCACCGAGCCTTCCACCTTGCTCAGCAGGTTCGACACACGCTTGTTCACCGCCGCCAGCGCTGCCGCTTCCGGCAGTTTGCGGAAGGCCTGAACCGCTTGCACACGTTGGTCGAAGTCCAGCGCCGAACCCGGCTTCAGGGCACGCACCGACAGGTAAGTGGCGACATCCACGCCTTCGTCTTCGTAACGGGCACGCAGACGGTCGAAGATGAACTCCAGCACCGCGTCGTTCAGGCCGGCAGCCTTGACCTTGGCACCGAACGCATTCACGGCGAACGCCACAGCATCGTTCAGGTCCAGATCCAGTTGTTTCTCGATCAGGATCCGCAGTACGCCCAGTGCTGCACGGCGCAGGGCATACGGGTCTTTGCTGCCGGTCGGCAGCATGCCGATGCCGAAGATGCCGACCAGGGTGTCGAGCTTGTCGGCGATGGCCACGGCCGCACCGGTCAGGGTGGCTGGCAGTTCAGCGCCGGCACCGCGTGGCATGTACTGCTCGTTCAGCGCCAGGGCGACGTCTTCCGGCTCGCCGTCATTGAGGGCGTAGTAGTAGCCGGCGACACCTTGCATCTCCGGGAACTCGCCGACCATTTCGGTGGCCAGGTCGCACTTGGACAGCAGGCCTGCGCGGGCAGCCCACGAAGCGTTGCCGCCGATGCGTGCGGCGATGTACGCCGCCAGTTTCGAGACGCGCTCGGCCTTGTCGTAGACGCTGCCGAGTTTTTCCTGGAACACCACGTTCTGCAGGCGATCGTTGAAGGCTTCGAGCTTCTGCTTCTTGTCCTGCTTGAAGAAGAACTCGGCGTCGGTCAGACGTGGGCGAACCACTTTCTCGTTACCGGCGATGATCTGCTGCGGGTCTTTGGATTCGATGTTGGCCACAGTGATGAAACGCGGCAGCAACTTGCCGTCGGCATCCAGCAGGCAGAAGTACTTCTGGTTGTCCTGCATGGTGGTGATCAGTGCTTCCTGCGGCACGTCGAGGAAACGTTCCTCGAACGAGCACACCAGCGGCACTGGCCACTCGACCAGCGCGGTCACTTCGTCGAGCAGCGCCGGCGGCACGATCGCAGTGCCTTCCTGACGGGTCGCCAGTTCTTCGGTGCGTTTGCTGATGATTTCGCGACGCTCGTTGGCATCGGCCAGCACGTAGGCGGCACGCAGGTCGGCCAGGTAGCTCGACGGCGAACCGATGCGCACGCTTTGCGGGTGGTGGAAGCGGTGGCCACGGGATTCACGGCCAGCCTTCTGCGCGAGAATCGTGCAGTCGATGACCTGGTCGCCGAGCAGCATCACCAGCCATTGGGTCGGACGCACGAACTCTTCCTTGCGCGCACCCCAACGCATGCGTTTCGGGATCGGCAGGTCGTTTAGCGAGTCTTCGACGATGGTCGGCAGCAGGCTGGCGGTCGGCTTGCCGGCGATGTTCTGGCTGTAGCGCAGTTTCGGACCGCTCTGGTCGATTTCGCTCAGCTCGACGCCGCACTTCTTGGCGAAGCCCAGTGCCGCTTGAGTCGGGTTGCCTTCGGCATCGAACGCGGCCTGACGTGGCGGGCCGTCGAGGTTGATGCTGCGATCCGGCTGCTGGGTGGCCAGCGCGGTGATCAGCACAGCCAGACGACGCGGCGCGGCGTAGACGGTTTTGCTCTCGTAATTCAGGCCGGCAGCTTGCAGGCCTTTGTCGATACCGGCCAGGAACGCTTCGGCCAGGGTGTTCAGGGCTTTGGGTGGCAGTTCTTCGGTGCCCAGTTCAACCAGAAAATCTTGAGCACTCATTGTGCAGCCTCCAGCTTGGCCAGTACTTCGTCACGCAGGTCCGGGGTTGCCATCGGGAAGCCCAGCTTGGCGCGGGCCATCAGGTAGGCTTGGGCGACGGAACGCGCCAGGGTGCGTACGCGCAGAATGTATTGCTGACGCGCAGTCACCGAGATCGCCCGGCGCGCATCCAGCAGGTTGAAGGTGTGCGAGGCCTTCAGGACCATTTCGTAGCTTGGCAACGGCAGCGGCTGGTCGAGTTCGATCAGGCGCTTGGCTTCGCTTTCATAGAAGTCGAACAGCTCGAACAGCTTGTCGACGTTGGCGTGTTCGAAGTTGTAGGTGGACTGCTCGACTTCGTTCTGGTGGAACACGTCGCCGTAGGTCACTTTGCCGAACGGACCGTCAGCCCAGACCAGGTCGTAGACCGAATCCACGCCTTGCAGGTACATGGCCAGACGCTCGAGACCGTAGGTGATCTCGCCGGTCACCGGGTAGCACTCGATGCCGCCCGCCTGCTGGAAGTAAGTGAACTGGGTCACTTCCATGCCGTTCAGCCAGACTTCCCAGCCCAGACCCCAGGCGCCGAGGGTCGGCGATTCCCAGTTGTCTTCGACGAAGCGGATGTCGTGGACCAGCGGGTCCAGGCCGACATGCTTGAGGGAGCCCAGGTACAGCTCCTGGAAGTTGTCCGGGTTCGGCTTCAGGACGACCTGGAACTGGTAGTAGTGCTGCAGACGGTTCGGGTTTTCGCCGTAACGGCCGTCAGTCGGACGGCGGCTTGGCTGCACGTAGGCGGCGTTCCAGGTTTCCGGGCCGATGGCGCGCAGGAATGTCGCGGTGTGGAAAGTGCCGGCGCCTACTTCCATATCGTAGGGCTGAAGTACCACACAACCTTGCTCGGCCCAGTATTGCTGGAGCGCGAGGATCAAGTCTTGGAAGGTACGCACGGCTGGCGTAGGCTGGCTCACGAAATTCACCTGTTTCTTGGGCTGCGATTTAAAGAGCGGGAGTATACCCGATTCAGTCGCACCTCCACCCCCTGGAGCCTTATGCCACGCTGCTTTTGGTGCAACGAAGATCCGCTGTACATGGCTTACCACGATCAGGAGTGGGGTACGCCGCTACGCGATGCGCAGGGTTTGTTCGAGTTGCTTTTGCTCGAAGGGTTCCAGGCCGGGCTTTCGTGGATCACCGTGCTGCGCAAACGTGAGCGATATCGCGAGGTGCTGTTCGGCTTCGACGTACAGCGCGTGGCGCAGATGAGCGATGCGGAAATCGATCAATTGATGCTCGATCCGGGGATCATCCGCAACCGCCTCAAGCTCAACGCCGCCCGGCGCAACGCCCAGGCCTGGCTGGCGCTGGAAGATCCGGTGGCCTTCCTCTGGTCGTTTGTGGATAACCGGCCGGTGATCAATCATTTCAAGGATCGCAGCGAAGTCCCGGCCATTACCCCGCAAGCCGTGGCCATGAGCAAAGGCCTGAAAAAGGCCGGCTTCACCTTCGTCGGCCCAACCATTTGCTATGCGCTGATGCAGGCCTCGGGCATGGTCATGGATCACACCCAGGACTGCGACCGCTACGCGCAGCTCGCCAACGGCGGTTAGAATGGCCGCCTCGCGCACAGCACAAGATCAGGAGTGACCTGTGGAAAAGTTTAAAGGCGCCATGCTGGTTGGCGCTCTGCGGCTGTTTGCCCTGCTTCCGTGGCGGGCCGTGCAGGCCGTGGGTTCGGCGATCGGCTGGATCATGTGGAAAACCCCCAACCGTTCCCGCGATGTGGTGCGGATCAACCTGGCCAAATGTTTTCCACAGATGGACCCGGCCGAACGCGAGCGTCTGGTCGGTCAGACCCTGAAAGACATCGGCAAGTCCCTGACCGAAAGCGCCTGCGCCTGGATCTGGCCGGCCCAGCGGTCCATCGACCTGGTGCGCGAAGTCGAAGGCCTCGAGGTGCTGAAAGAAGCGCTGGCCTCGGGCAAGGGCGTGGTCGGCATCACCAGCCACCTGGGCAACTGGGAAGTGCTCAACCACTTCTATTGCAGCCAGTGCAAACCGATCATTTTCTACCGGCCGCCGAAGCTCAAGGCTGTGGATGAATTGCTGCGCAAACAACGCGTGCAACTGGGCAACAAGGTCGCTGCGTCAACCAAGGAAGGCATCCTCAGTGTCATCAAGGAAGTGCGCAAGGGCGGTCAGGTGGGGATCCCCGCAGACCCGGAACCGGCCGAATCCGCCGGGATCTTCGTGCCGTTCTTCGCTACTCAGGCCCTGACCAGCAAGTTCGTGCCGAACATGCTCGCCGGCGGCAAAGCCGTCGGGGTGTTCCTGCATGCCCTGCGTCTGCCGGACGGTTCCGGCTACAAGGTGATCCTCGAAGCGGCGCCGGAAGCCATGTACAGCACCGACACTGAAACCTCCTGCGCGGCGATGAGTCAGGTGGTCGAGCGTTACGTGGCGGCTTATCCGAGCCAGTACATGTGGAGCATGAAGCGCTTCAAGAAGCGTCCGCCGGGTGAGGCGCGCTGGTACTGATCAGACCTGGGCAATTGTGGATAACCTGATCACACGGGTTATCCACAGCCGTCACGGCTTCTGCCGATCGAGCTTCTTCAGAAACACCGTCATTTCCTTCTCGGCCTGCTTGTCGCCATGGGCCCGGGCCGCTTCCACCCCCTGCTCCCACGCCTGCCGCGCAGCCGTCAGGTCACCCAGCGCCAGTTGCGCCTTGCCCAGCAGTTTCCAAGCAGCCGAATACTTCGGATCGAAGCCGACACACCGCTGGAAATGCTCGGCTGCCTTCGCGTTTTCCCCCAAATCCAGATAACCCTTGCCGAGGCCGAAGCGCAGCAGCGAGTTATCCACACCCTTGGCGAGCATTTTTTCCAGGGATTCGATCATCGGTTTCGCCTCTCGGTCGATCAGAAGAAACTCAGTCCTACGTGGAACAGCTTCTCCACATCGCGAATATGCTTTTTATCCACAAGGAACAGGATCACGTGGTCGCCGGCGGCGATCACCGTGTCGTCGTGGGCAATGATCACTTCTTCATCGCGGATGATCGCGCCGATGGTGGTTCCCGGTGGCAGCGCGATGTTTTCGATGGCCTTGCCGATCACCTTGCTCGACTTCGAATCGCCATGAGCCACCGCTTCGATGGCTTCCGCCGCGCCCCGGCGCAACGAGTGCACGCTGACGATATCGCCGCGCCGCACGTGGGCCAGCAAGGTGCCGATAGTCGCCAGTTGCGGGCTGATGGCAATGTCGATGTCGCCGCCCTGGATCAGGTCGACGTAGGCCGGGTTGTTGATGATCGTCATCACCTTCTTCGCGCCCAGACGCTTGGCCAGCAGCGACGACATGATGTTGGCTTCGTCATCGTTGGTCAGCGCGAGGAAAATGTCCGCGTCGGCGATGTTCTCTTCCAGCAGCAGGTCGCGATCCGACGCGCTGCCCTGCAGCACCACGGTACTGTCGAGGGTATCCGAGAGATAACGGCAGCGTGCCGGGTTCATCTCGATGATCTTCACCTGATAGCGGCTTTCGATGGCCTCGGCCAGCCGTTCGCCGATCTGCCCGCCACCGGCGATGACGATGCGCTTGTAGCTTTCGTCGAGCCGGCGCATTTCGCTCATCACCGCGCGAATGTTCGCACGGGCGGCGATGAAGAAGACTTCGTCGTCGGCCTCGATCACCGTATCTCCCTGGGGAAGAATCGGTCGGTCGCGGCGGAAAATCGCGGCCACTCGGGTTTCCACATTCGGCATGTGTTCACGCAACTGGCGCAGTTGCTGGCCTACCAGCGGCCCGCCGTAATAGGCGCGCACCGCGACCAGTTGCGCCTGGCCTTCGGCGAAATCGATCACCTGCAACGCGCCAGGGTGCTGGATCAAACGCTTGATGTAGTTGGTGACGACCTGCTCGGGACTGATCAGCACGTCGACCGGAATCGCCTCGTTCTGGAACAGTTGCTCCTCGCGGGTGAGGTACGACGCTTCGCGCACCCGGGCAATCTTGGTCGGGGTGTGGAACAGGGTGTGAGCAACCTGGCAGGCAACCATGTTGGTTTCGTCGCTGTTGGTCACCGCCACCAGCATGTCGGCGTCGTCGGCACCGGCCTGACGCAGCACGGTCGGCAGCGAGCCACGGCCCTGCACGGTGCGGATGTCGAGGCGGTCGCCAAGATCGCGCAGACGGTCGCCGTCAGTGTCGACCACCGTGATGTCGTTGGCCTCGCTGGCCAGATGTTCAGCCAGCGAACCGCCGACCTGTCCCGCACCGAGGATGATGATTTTCATCCAGTCACTCCGTTGAATCCGTTTAGCCGCGCGCGGCAGCGATCTTGATCAGCTTGGCGTAGTAGAACCCGTCATGCCCGCCCTGTTGGGCCAGCAATTGGCGACCATGAGGCTGTTTGATTCCGGCGGTGGTAGCCAGATCCAGCTCCCGGGCGCCCGGCGTGCGCTCAAGAAACGCGCCGATGACTTCGGTATTTTCGGTCGGCAAGGTCGAGCAGGTGGCGTAGAGCAGGATGCCGCCCACTTCGAGGGTTTTCCACATCGCGTCGAGCAACTCGCCTTGCAATTGCGCGAGGGCTGGGATGTCGCCGGCCTGGCGGGTCAGCTTGATGTCCGGATGGCGGCGGATCACGCCGGTGGCCGAGCACGGTGCGTCGAGCAGGATGCGCTGGAACGGTTTGCCGTCCCACCACGCTGCCGTGTCGCGACCGTCGGCGGCGATCAGTTCGGCGTTCAGGCCGAGACGCTCGAGGTTTTCCTTCACTCGCACCAGACGTTTGGCTTCCAGGTCCACCGCCACCACGCCGGCCAGCGCCGGTTCGGCTTCGAGGATGTGGCACGTCTTGCCGCCCGGTGCACAGCAGGCGTCCAGCACTCGCTGGCCCGGCGCGAGGTCGAGCAGGTCGGCGGCCAGTTGCGCGGCTTCGTCTTGCACGCTGATCCAGCCTTCGGCGAAGCCCGGCAGGCTGCGCACGTCGGCGGCGGCCTCCAGCACGATGCCGTCGCGGCTGAAAGTGCACGGCTGTGCGGCGATACCGGCTTCAGTCAGCAGACTCAGGTACGCGTCACGGCTGTGATGACGACGGTTGACCCGCAGGATCATCGGCGGATGCGCGTTGTTGGCTTCGCAGATGGCTTCCCATTGCTCAGGCCAGAAGGCCTTGAGGGATTTTTGCAGCCAGCGCGGGTGAGCGGTGCGCACCACCGGATCGCGTTCCAGTTCGGCGAAGATCGCCTCATGTTCGCGCTGGGCATTGCGCAGTACGGCATTGAGCAGACCTTTGGCCCATGGCTTTTTCAGCTTGTCGGCGCAACCGACGGTTTCGCCGATGGCGGCGTGTGGCGGGACGCGGGTGTAGAGCAGTTGATAGAGACCGACCAGCAGCAGCGCCTCGACATCGGCGTCGGCCGCCTTGAACGGTTTCTGCAGCAGTTTTTCCGCCAGCGCCGACAAGCGTGGCTGCCAGCGCGCGGTGCCGAATGCCAGATCCTGGGTGAAGCCGCGATCGCGATCCTCGACCTTGTCCAGTTGCGTCGGCAGGGAGCTGTTGAGCGAAGCCTTGCCACTGAGAACAGCGGCGAGTGCCTTGGCGGCGGCCAGACGTGGGTTCATTGAGCGTCCACCGCTGCACCCAGCACGGTGCCGGTGGCGAATTTCTCACGACGGCTGTTGAACAGATCACTGAAGTTCAGCGCCTTGCCGCCGGGCAATTGCAGACGGGTCAGGCACAGCGCCTGTTCGCCACAGGCGACGATCAGACCGTCCTTGCTGGCGCCGAGGATGGTGCCCGGTGCGCCTTTGCCTTCGGCCAGTGTCGCCGCCAACACTTTCAGCGCTTCGCCGTTGAGCGTGCTGTGGGTGATCGGCCATGGATTGAAGGCACGGACCAGACGTTCCAGCTCAACGGCCGGGCGGCTCCAGTCGATGCGTGCTTCGTCTTTGTTCAGTTTGTGCGCGTAGGTGGCGAGTTCGTCGTTCTGCACTTCGCCTTCCAGGGTGCCAGCGGCCAGACCGGCAATCGCCTGCACCACGGCAGGTGGGCCCATTTCGGCGAGACGGTCATGGAGGCTGCCACCGGTGTCTTCGGCGCTGATCGGGGTCACGACTTTAAGCAGCATCGGCCCGGTATCGAGGCCGGCTTCCATGCGCATCACGGTGACGCCGCTCTCGGCATCGCCCGCTTCCACGGCACGCTGGATCGGCGCCGCACCGCGCCAGCGCGGCAGCAGCGAGGCGTGACTGTTGATGCAACCCAGGCGCGGAATATCCAGCACCGCTTGCGGCAGGATCAGGCCGTAGGCCACCACCACCATCAAGTCAGGCTTCAGCGCAGCGAGCTCGGCCTGAGCGTCAGCATTGCGCAGGGTCGGCGGCTGCAACACCTGGATATTGTTTTCCAGGGCGAGCTGTTTGACCGGGCTCGGCATCAGTTTTTGTCCGCGACCGGCCGGGCGATCCGGTTGGGTGTAGACCGCAACGATCTCGTAAGGGCTGTCCAGCAGGGCCTTGAGGTGTTCGGCGGCGAATTCCGGGGTGCCGGCAAAAACGATGCGCAGTGGCTCAGTCATGGGGGAGTCTCATAAAAAGAAAAAGGCTTGCCGCAGCAAGCCTTTGGAGAGGGGCATCAAGCGTTCTGGCGGTGCTGCTTTTCCAGTTTCTTCTTGATCCGGTCGCGTTTGAGCGTGGACAGGTAATCGACGAACAACTTGCCGTTGAGGTGGTCGCATTCGTGCTGGATGCACACGGCGAGCAGGCCTTCGGCGATCAGTTCGTAAGGCTTGCCGTCACGGTCCAGAGCCTTGATCTTGACCTTCTGCGGGCGGTCGACATTTTCGTAGAAGCCCGGCACCGAGAGGCAGCCTTCCTGGTATTGCTCCATTTCGTCGGTCAGCGGTTCGAACTCGGGGTTGATGAACACCCGGGGTTCGGTGCGGTCTTCGGAAAGGTCCATCACGACGATACGTTTGTGCACGTTGACCTGGGTCGCGGCAAGGCCGATGCCCGGCGCTTCATACATTGTTTCAAACATGTCATCGACCAGCTGACGCACTTCGTCGTCCACTACAGCCACAGGTTTGGCGATAGTGCGCAGACGCGGGTCCGGAAATTCGAGGATGTTCAAAATGGCCATAAGCTTGATTGCTGCACGTGTGAGGTAAAGTCGGGCGATGGCCTGGCGGGTCCGAAGATGCAGGCTACCGTTGTGAAACGTAGCTCCTTGATTTTCAGCATAGAGCAGGGAGCGAGCCACGGGGGCTCTGGCGTTTCACGCGAACGCACATAATAAAGGGATTCACCGCATGAGGAAATCACTACTCGCCCTGCTGTTTCTGGCCTCGGCCGGCGCCGCGCACGGGCAAGTGCAACTCAAGGAAGGTTTTCCACAGCAATACACGGTGGTTTCGGGGGATACGCTCTGGGACATCTCCGGTAAATATTTGCGCGAACCCTGGCAGTGGCCACAGCTGTGGCGGGCCAATCCGCAGATCGAAAACCCCAACCTGATCTACCCCGGCGACACACTGACGCTCAGTTACGTCAACGGTCAGCCGCGCCTGACCGTCAATCGCGGCGAGTCGCGCGGCACCATCAAGTTGTCGCCGCGCATCCGTACCAGCCCGGTGGCCGAGGCGATTCCGAGCATTCCGCTCAAATCCATCAACAGCTTTCTGCTGAGCAACCGCATCGTCGACAAGGTCGAGGACTTCGACAAGGCGCCGTACATCGTCGCCGGCGATGCCGAACGGGTGCTCAGCGGCACCGGCGACCGGATCTTCGCCCGTGGCCATTTCGACCCGAACCAGCCGGTCTACGGCATCTTCCGCCAGGGCAAGGTCTACACCGATCCGCAGACCAAGGAGTTTCTGGGGATCAACGCCGACGACATCGGCGGCGGCGAAATCGTCGCCACTGAAGGAGACGTCGCCACCCTCGCCCTGCAACGCACGACCCAGGAAGTGCGCCTCGGCGACCGCTTGTTCAGTGGCGAAGAGCGTTCGATCAACTCGACCTTCATGCCCAGCGCTCCCACCACTGACATCAACGGCCTGATCATCGATGTGCCGCGCGGCGTCACACAAATCGGCGCGATGGACGTGGTGACCCTGAACAAGGGCAAACGCGACGGCCTGGCCGAGGGCAACGTACTGGTGGTGATGAAAACCGGGGAAACCGTGCGTGACCGGATCACCGGCCAACCGCTGAAAATCCCCGATGAACGTGCTGGACTGCTGATGGTGTTCCGCACCTACGACAAACTCAGTTACGGCCTCGTACTGAACGCATCGCGCTCGCTCGCGGTGCAGGACAAGGTGCGAAATCCTTAGCTGGCTTCACAAGTTACCAACAGAGTTATCCACAGCTTGTTCCGAAAGGTTCGGGCCTTATAACGATCAAGGATGATCCATGATGATGCCTGTCTCTGCGTCGGTTTCCCCGGCGGAACTGGAAGCGCGCCTGCGCCTGCACCGCTTGCCGGAAGTCGGTCCCAAACGTTTTGCCAAACTGCTCGAAGCCTTCGGCTCTGCCTCCAAGGCAATCAGCGCGCCGGCCAGCGCCTGGCGCTCGTTGGGTTTGCCGGCGGCTTGTGCCGAGGCCCGGCGCTGTCCTGAAGTTCGCGACGGCGCCAGCCACGCATTGCGCTGGCTAGAGCGTGCGGGTCAACATTTGCTGATGTGGGATCACCCGGATTACCCGGCCTTGCTGGCGCAGATTCCCGACCCGCCGCCCCTGCTGTTTGTCGCTGGCGACCCGCGGATTCTGGAAAAACCGCAACTGGCGATGGTCGGCAGTCGACGTGCTTCACGCCCTGGCATGGACACCGCCACTGCGTTTTCCCGCAGCCTCGCCGGGGCCGGGTTCGTTATCACCAGCGGTCTGGCGCTGGGCATCGATGCGGCGGCGCATCAAGCCGCTGTCGACGTCGGCGGGCAGACGGTCGGCGTGCTGGGTACTGGCCTGGAAAACTTTTATCCACAGCGCAATCGGCGGTTGGCGGACGTGATGATTGCGTCCGGCAGTGCGGTGGTTTCGGAATTCCCTCTGGACACCGGGCCGGCGGCCAGCAACTTCCCAAGACGCAATCGGATCATCAGCGGCTTGTCCCTCGGCGTGCTGGTGGTCGAGGCCAGCGTGGCCAGCGGTTCGTTGATCACCGCGCGGCTGGCGGCGGAACAGGGGCGCGAGGTGTACGCCATTCCGGGTTCAATTCATCACCCAGGCGCTCGCGGCTGTCATCAACTGATCCGTGACGGAGCCGTTTTGGTGGAAACCATTGAGCATATTCTCGAAGCCCTGCGCGGCTGGCAGCAGTTGCCGCTGTCCGCCTCCGCGCCGGATCCCGATCACCCTCTGCTGGATCTGTTGCACGCCGCGCCGCACACCAGCGAGGGCCTCTCCGACAGCAGTGGCTGGGCATTGCCCAAAGTGCTGGCGGCATTGACCGAACTGGAGATGGATGGCCGCGCCGTTTGCGAAAACGGCCGCTGGTTTGCACGCGCAAGCTAGGTTTTACATTGAAGATCGGTAAACTGCGCGAAACCTGTTTGCGGAGAGTTTTTCATGGTCAACAGTTGGCGTGTGCAACAAGCCGCACGAGAGATTCGCGCCGGGGCGGTGATTGCCTATCCAACCGAAGCCGTCTGGGGGCTGGGGTGCGATCCTTGGAATGAAGAAGCGGTGGATCGTCTGTTGGCGATCAAGAACCGTTCGGTGGACAAGGGGTTGATCCTGGTCGCCGACAACATTCGTCAGTTCGATTTTCTGTTCGAGGATTTCCCCCAGGACTGGATCGACCGCATGGCCAGCACCTGGCCGGGCCCGAACACCTGGCTGGTGCCGCACCAGAACCTGCTGCCGGAGTGGGTGACCGGGGTGCATGACACCGTGGCGCTGCGGGTCAGCGATCATCCGCAGGTGCGGGATCTGTGCTCGCTGGTGGGACCGTTGATTTCGACGTCGGCCAATCCGCAAGGGCGGCCGGCAGCGCGCACGCGCTTGCGGGTCGAGCAGTATTTCCGTGGTCAGGTCGATCTGGTGCTCGGCGGAGCGCTTGGCGGTCGCAAGAACCCGAGTCTGATTCGGGATCTGGCCACCGGCAATATCGTGCGCCCGGCCTGAGGCCGGGTGCCTTCAATCGCCGGCTTGCCGGCGATGACGCCTTAAGGCAGTAAAACAGTCGAACCTGTCGTGCGCCGCGCCGACAGCTCGGTTTGCGCTTTCGCCGCGTCAGCCAGTGGATAACGCTGGCTGATGTCCACTTTCAGCTTGCCGCTGGTGATCATCCCGAACAGCTCATCCGCCATGCGCTGCAGGTTCTCGGCGTTGTTGGCGTAGGTCGCCAGGGTCGGCCGGGTGACGTACAGCGAACCTTTCGCCGCCAGAATCCCCAGGTTCACCCCGTCCACCGCACCCGAGGCGTTGCCGAAGCTCACCAACAGGCCACGGGGCGCCACGCTGTCCAGCGACGCCGGCCAGGTGTCCTTGCCGACGCCGTCGTAGACCACCGGGACTTTTTTCCCGTCGGTCAATTCCAGCACCCGTTGGGCGACATTTTCGTGGCTGTAGTCGATGGTTTCCCAAGCGCCATGGGCCTTGGCCAGATCGGCTTTGGCTTTCGAGCTGACGGTGCCGATCAGCTTCACGCCCAGGGCCTTGGCCCATTGGCAGGCAAGCAGGCCGACACCGCCGGCCGCCGCGTGGAACAGAATGGTTTCGCCACCCTTGAGTTCATAGGTCTGGCGCAGCAGGTACTGCACGGTCAGGCCCTTGAGCATCACGCCGGCGGCGGTTTCGAAGCTGATGACGTCCGGCAGGTGCACCAGATTCGCTTCCGGCAGAACGTGGACGTCGCTGTACGCGCCCAACGGGCCGCTGCCGTACGCCACACGATCACCGACCTTGAACCGCGTGACCTCGCTGCCCACCGCCTCGACAATGCCGGCGCCTTCCGCACCCACGCCCGACGGCAACGCCGGTGGCGCGTACAGACCGCTGCGGTAGTAGGTGTCGATGAAGTTCAGGCCGATGGCCTTGTTGCTCACGCGAACCTGCTGCGGACCGGGTTCGGCCGGTTGATAGTCAACGTACTCGAGCACTTCGGGGCCGCCGTGGGCGCGGAACTGGATTCGCTTGGCCATCTGCCTACTCCTTGGGTCATTCGGGAAGGTCCCTATCGAACGCTCATGCTTGATCTTCGTCAACTGCGGCGTGCCGGTTTGCGATGGTATGCTACGCGCCCATTTGCGCGGGGCGCCGCGCAGTTCCGCCCGATCCAAGGTGAAGCCATGACGACCCGCACCGACGCCGTAAAGGCCTATCTGCTCGACCTGCAAGACCGCATCTGCGCCGCGCTGGAAACTGAAGACGGCGGCACGCGCTTCGTCGAAGACGCCTGGACCCGTCCAGCCGGCGGTGGCGGTCGGACCCGGGTGATCGAGAACGGCACTGTGATCGAAAAGGGCGGCGTCAACTTTTCCCATGTCTTCGGCAGCGGTTTGCCACCGTCTGCCAGCGCCCATCGGCCGGAGCTGGCCGGGCGTGGTTTCGAAGCCCTCGGCGTGTCGCTGGTGATCCACCCGCACAATCCGCATGTACCGACGTCCCACGCCAACGTGCGTTTTTTCATCGCCGAGAAGGAAGGTGAAGAGCCGGTCTGGTGGTTCGGCGGTGGCTTTGACCTGACCCCGTATTACGGCAACGAAGAAGACTGCATCCATTGGCACCGCGTCGCAGAGCAGGCTTGCGCGCCGTTCGGCCCGGACGTCTACCCGCGCTACAAGGCCTGGTGCGACACCTACTTCCACATCAAGCATCGCCACGAACCGCGCGGCATCGGCGGCCTGTTTTTCGATGACCTGAACGAGTGGGATTTCGACACCAGTTTCGCCTTCATGCGCGCCATCGGCGATGCGTACATCGACGCTTACCTGCCGATCTTGCAGCGCCGCAAGAACGACGCCTTCACCGCCAAACAGCGCGAGTTCCAGGAATTCCGCCGTGGCCGCTACGTCGAATTCAACCTGGTTTACGACCGTGGCACCCTGTTCGGCCTGCAATCGGGCGGGCGTACCGAGTCGATCCTGATGTCGCTGCCGCCGCAAGTGCGCTGGGCCTACGACTGGAAAGCCGAGCCGGGCAGCGAAGAAGCGCGCCTGACCGAGTACTTCCTGCAAGACCGCGACTGGCTGGCCCAGGCCTGAGGACTTCTGATGGATCGTTACGTCGTTTTCGGTAACCCGATCGGCCACAGCAAGTCGCCGATGATTCACAAACTGTTCGCCGAACAGACCGGGCAAAGCCTCGACTACAGCACCCTGCTGGCGCCGCTCGACGATTTTTCCGGCTGCGCCACGGCGTTTTTCCAGGAAGGTCGCGGTGCCAACGTGACCGTGCCGTTCAAGGAAGATGCTTATCGCCTGGCCAACAGCCTGACCGCCCGCGCCGAACGCGCGGGTGCGGTGAACACTCTGAGCAAACTGGCTGACGGCAGCCTGCTCGGCGATAACACCGACGGCGCCGGGCTGGTGCGGGACCTGACGGTCAACGCCGGGTTCAGCCTCACCGGCAAACGCATTCTGCTGCTTGGCGCCGGTGGCGCGGTGCGCGGTGCGCTGGAGCCGTTGCTGGCGGAAAAACCGGCCTCGGTGATCATCGCCAACCGCACAGTGGACAAGGCCGAGCTGCTGGCCGAACTGTTCTGCGATCTGGGACCGGTGTCGGCCAGTGGTTACGACTGGTTGCGCGAGCCGGTGGACGTGATCATCAACGCCACGTCTGCCAGCCTCACCGGCGACGTGCCGCCGATTGCCCCAAGCCTGATCGAGCCCGGCAAAACCCTGTGCTACGACATGATGTATGGCAAGGAACCGACCGCGTTCTGCCGTTGGGCCAGCGAGCACGGCGCAGGCGTGGTGATGGATGGCTTGGGGATGCTGGCGGAGCAGGCTGCCGAGGCGTTTTTCCTGTGGCGTGGCGTGCGTCCCGACACGGCGCCAGTGCTGGCTGAGCTACGCCGCCAACTGGCACTTTAAAAGCATCGCTGGCAAGCCAGCTCCCACAGGGACTCAGCTGATCCTGGTGGGAGCTGGCTTGCCAGCGATGGAAGTCGACACTGAATATCAGATCAATCCTCAAATCGGATCGGGCACTTCTCCGGCCCTTCGAGCTTGCGCAATTCCTCCACCACCTGCGGTCGCGCCTGACGCAAGGTCAAGCTGCGATCCTGGCGCAACAGGCGCCGGGCTTCCTGATGGAGCATTTCCACGCCTGAATAGTCGATGAAGTTGATCTGTTGCGCCTCGATCACCACCCGCGCGCCATGCATCCGTTGCAAGCGCACTTGCAGATAGTGGCTGGCGCCGAAAAAGATCGACCCGCCGACCCGCAACACATCGTCTTCGCCATCGCGCCAGTGCTGCACTCTCGGCTGAGAAGTGCGCTTGAGGTAGAAAAACAGCGAGGCCAGCACGCCGGCATAGATGGCCGTCTGCAACTCCAGCAGCAACGTGGCAACGCAGGTCAGGCTCATCACCACGAATTCCGCCCGGCTGACCCGCAACAGCGCGCGAATGCCGCGATGATCCACCAGTCCCCAGGCGATCAGCAGAATGCTGCCGGCCATGGCCGGAATCGGAATGTGCGCGATCAGCCCGGCACCGAAAATCGCGAACAACGCCACCCACAACGCCGAGAACACCCCGGCCAGCGGCGAGCAGGCCCCGGCCTCATAACTCAGCCCGGAACGGGTGAACGAGCCGGCGGACAACGATCCCGAAAAGAACGCCCCGACAATGTTCGAAAGACCCTGCGCGCGGACTTCCTGGTTGGCGTCGAGCAGCTGTTGCGAGCGTGCGGAAATTGAACGGGCAATCGACAGGCTGGTGACCAGCCCGAGCATGCCCACCGCCACGGCGCTGGGCAGCAGGCGCAGGATCAGGTCCATATCCAGCGGCAATCCGCTGAACGGCGGCAGGCGCCCGACAAACGCGCTGACCAGTTGAACATGGCCGAACATCGCCGGCCACAGCCACACCACCAGACTGCCGAGGACCAAGGTCATCAACAGCGTCGGCCAGCGTGGCAGCCATTGTTTGAGCAACGCGCCGACCACCACCGTCGCCACCCCGAGGACCAGTGACGGTTTATCCACAGCCCCGAGGTGGCGCAGCAGATCCATCAGGCTGGTCAGTGCCGTCGCTTTGGCTGGCAGATCCAGTCCCAGCAGGTTCGGCAATTGACCGATGGCGATCACCACTGCCGCGCCGAGGGTGAAACCCAGCACTACGGAATGTGAGACGAAATTCACCAGCGCGCCGAAGCGCAACAGGCCGAGCAGCCACTGGAAAATTCCGGCAAGGAAGGTCAGCAGCAGGATCAGGGTGATGTAGTCCTGTGACGCAGGCACGGCCAACGGACTGACACTGGCGAACAGCACAATCGAAATCGCTGCCGTCGGCCCGCAGATCAGATGCCACGACGAACCCCACAGGCAGGCGATCAACACCGGAACGATGGCGGCGTAGAGCCCGTATTCCGGTGGGAGACCGGCGATCAGGGCGTAGGCAATCGACTGGGGCAACGCGAGAATCGCCCCGCTGAGCCCGACGACCAGGTCCCGCCCGACGCTGGCGCGGGTCTGCCGGGGCAGCCAGGTCAGGAAGGGGAAAAGTGAGCGACGGCTGGGGAGGGTCATGGATCCTCGCGGGTGAAATTTTGCGCATTGTACGCAGCCCGGGACGCGGAGCGTCCATTGCGACATTCCCACGCAGAGTGTGGGAACGATCGGCCCGCGCAGTTACAGTTTGGACTTAACGGCCGCCAACGCATCTTTGCCGTCCACGGTCTTCACACCATCAAGCCACTTGTCCAACACCGCCGGATTCGCCTTGATCCAAGCCTTCGCCGCCTCCGCATTGCTGACCTTCTTGTTCACCACCTCGGCCATGATGCTGTTCTCCATCTCCTGAGTGAACGCAAGATTGGTCAGCAATTTACCCACATTCGGACAGGCTTCGGCGTAACCCTTGCGGGTCAGGGTGTAGACGCTGCCGGTGTCGCCGAAGTATTTCTCGCCGCCCTTGAGGTAATGCATTTTCAGCTGCACGTTCATCGGGTGCGGGGTCCAGCCGAGGAAGGTGACGAATTTCTGTTTCTTCACCGCCCGCGAGACTTCGGCCAGCATCGCCTGTTCGCTGGACTCGATCAGCTTCCACTGGCCCAGGTCGAAGTCGTTCTTCTTGATGATCTCTTGCAGCGAGATGTTCGCCGGCGCGCCGGAGCCGATGCCGTAGATCTTCTTCTCGAATTTATCGGCGTACTTATTCAGGTCGGCAAAGTTATGCACACCCGCGTCCCACACGTAATCCGGCACGGCCAGGGTGAATTCGGTGCCGTCGAGGTTCTTCGCCAGTTGCGTGACGTCACCCGTGGCGACGAACTTGTCGTAGAAGCCCTGCTGCGCCGGCATCCAGTTGCCGAGGAACACGTCGACCTGTCCATCCTTCAAGCCGCCGAAGGTGATCGGCACCGCGAGGGTGTCGACCTTGGCCTTGTAGCCCATGCCATCGAGCAGAAACCCGGTGATGGCGTTGGTCGCGGCGATGTCGCTCCAGCCGGGATCGGCCATTTTCACCGTGTCGCAGCTCTCGGCGAACGCGGATGCGCTGCCCAGTGCCAGCAGACTGACCGTCACGACTGTGGATAACTTGACCATGGACTTCCCCTTAACGTTATTGGTTTTGGCAGGGTTGTGGATAACGGGCCTTGCGCTCCAGGTCATCGAGGTCGATGTGGTTGCGCATGTATTGCTGACTGGCGTCCACCAGCGGCTGGTGATCCCAGCTCTTCAGTTTGCCGATCGTCAGCGCCTCGGCGACGAAACGCCGACGGCGTTGGCTCTCGAGGACTTCGCGGTGGATTGCCGGGATGTCCCACTTGGCCCGCGCTTCGGCGAGAAAATCGTCGAACAGTTGGCGATGTTGTGGCGATTGGCTGAGTTCTTCCTGCTCGCGTGGATCGTTATCCACATCGAAGAGTAGGCAAGGGTCGGTTTCGCTGTAGATAAATTTGTAGGCGCCACGCCGGATCATCATCAGCGGGCTGACGGTGCCTTCGGCCATGTATTCACCGAACACTTCGTCGTGACCGCCCTGCCCGTTCAGGTGCGGAACCAGCGAGCGGCCGTCCAGCGGCAGATTCGGTTCCAGGCTGCCGCCCGCCAGCTCGACGAAGGTCGGCAACAGGTCGGCGGTGGAGACTGCAGCGCTGACACGGCCCGATTTGAACTGACCGGGTGCACTTATCAACAGGGGCACGCGAGCGGCCATTTCGTACCAGTGCATTTTGTACCAGAGGCCCTTGTCGCCGAGCATGTCGCCATGGTCACCGGAAAACACGATGACGGTGTCATCCATCAGCCCGCAATCTTCGAGGGTTTGCAGAAGTTTGCCGACGTTGGCGTCGATATAGCTGCAAGCACCGAAGTAGGCACGGCGCGCGTCGCGAATCTTATCCACAGGTAGCGGCTTGTCCCAAAGGTCGTAGACCTTGAGCAAACGCTGGGAATGCGGATCGAGTGAATGCTGATCCGGCGTCGTCGGAAGCGGGATATCCGCATCGTCGTACAAATCCCAGAATGCCTTGGGAATCGTGTACGGATCGTGCGGGTGAGTCATCGACACGGTCAGGCAGAACGGCTGGTCGCCATCCTCGCGAATATGGTCGAACAGATATTGCTGAGCCTTGAACACCACCTCTTCGTCGAAGTCGAGCTGGTTGGTGCGCACGCACGGCCCAGCCTGCAACACCGAAGACATGTTGTGATACCAGCTCGGCCGCACGTCGGGCTCATCCCAGTTCACCGCCCAGCCGTAGTCGGCCGGGTAGATATCACTAGTCAGTCGCTCTTCGTAACCGTGCAGTTGATCGGGGCCGCAGAAGTGCATCTTGCCGGAGAGCGCGGTGCGGTAACCGAGGCGGCGCAGGTAATGGGCGTAGGTGGGAATGTCGGCGGGGAAATCGGCGGCGTTGTCGTAGGCGCCGATCTTGCTCGGCAACTGCCCGCTGACCAAGGTAAAACGCGACGGTGCGCACAGCGGGCTGTTGCAGTACGCGGCATCGAACACCACGCCTTGTTCGGCGAGGCGGCTGAGATTCGGCAGTTTGATTGGCGACGGGCCGTAGAACGGCAACATTGGCGCGGCCATTTGATCGGCCATGATGAAAAGAATGTTCTTGCGCTTCATGTGATCGCGGCATTCCATAGTGAATATTTATGCGACATTGCTGCGATCGAGCATGGATTCCACGCAATATCCAGTAAAGCCCGCGCCGGACAATGACTAGGATAAGCACAGCTTATGTATGAAGCCCTCGGTGATTTGTCGCTGGATCTGCTGCGCGCCTTCGAGGCGGCGGCCCGTCATCGTAGTTTCACCGCTGCGGCGGTGGAGCTTGGTACGACGCAACCGGCGATCAGTCAGCAGATCAAACGGCTGGAGGAACAGCTCGGAACGCGGCTGTTCGACCGCATCTACCGGGGCATCGAACTGACCGAGGTCGGATCGATCCTGTTCGAGCAAGTTACCCTCGGTTTGCAGAATATCGACGCAGGATTAGGCGCGATCAGCACGCAGCAGCAACATGAAGTACTGCAGGTCGCCACCGATTTCGCCTTCGCTGCGTATTGGCTGATGCCGCGCCTGCACCGCTTCCATGAAGCTTATCCACAGGTGGACGTGAGCCTGGTCACCAGCGAGCGCAATCACAACATGCTGCGCCCGGATATCGACGTTGCCGTGCTATTCGGCGACGGTCGCTTCAAACAGGGCGAAAGTCACTGGTTGTTCAGCGAAGAAGTGTTTCCGGTGTGCAGCCCGCAACTGCTCAAGGATCGCCCGCTGCCCTTGCCGGCCCAGGCATTGATGGAGTTTCCGCTGCTGCACCTGCGCGGGGAAAACAGCAGCAACTGGTTCGACTGGAGCGGTCTGTTCCGCGCGCTGAACATCAGCGCGCCGCCAGCCCCGGGCCAGTTGCGCTTCGACAATTACACTTTGTTGATTCAAGCGGCGATTGGCGGTCAGGGCGTGGCAATTGGCTGGCGGCACCTTGTGGATAACTTGCTCACCCAGGGTTTGTTGTGCCGACCGATAGCCGAAACCACCCTGTCGCGCCTCGGTTATTACGTGGTGCTGCCGCAACGCAAACGCCGGGGCGCGTTGATCCAGACGTTTGTGGATTGGCTGATGGCCGAACAGGCGAGCAGCGCCGAATCCTTGGCCGGACTTCCGCTGCCGTCGATTGCGGTGTAACGGATCAGGAAGCAGCAACAAAATCCACGTGCTGACGCAGATGCAAATTCAGCCGCAGCTCATCGGCAATGCCCACCGCCACCCGGTTCAGGCGCTCCAGCGGTTCGGCCAGACCCGGTTCAAGCGTGCGGCCGACCTGACTGAAATGCTCGATCGTCAGCCCGGCCACGCTGCGCGGTGCATTCACCAGCGTCCAGTGCAGCGGGCTGCTTTGCAGGGCTTCGCGTACCTCTTGAGCGGCGTGGCGTTGCAACGGGTCGGCATTTTCCGGATCGTCCAGGGCTTCGAATTCGCCGATGACAAACAGCCGCGAGACGTTCGCCGCGTGCAGTCCATCGATCAGCGCATCCACTGCCAGCACCTGCTCCACCGGCCCCAACACCACGGATTTCTCGACATGATCACTGCTCAGCGGCAAGCCCGGCGCATTGAGCAGGCAGATCACTGCCGAGCTGCCGGCCACGCTCTGGTTGACCCGCTCGGCATCGAGCAGATCGCCGCTTTTGGTGCGCAGCCCCGGCCGTGGGGCGAGCGCCGTCAGATCGTCGAGGATCGCGATGACTTCGTGCTGGCGACGCAGCAGTTCAGCCATCAACGCACTGCCCAGGCTACTCATGGCACCATAGAGCACCACTTTCACCGCCGGGGTTTCGGCATTTTTCATGGCTGAGTTCCCTTTTGTTTTCCCTTGTATGGCGTGTGACATACGGTCAACGGCGAGGGTTCGAACCGATTCAGAGGGTTTGCGATGCAGACGATCAAGGGTTATCACGCCCACGTTTATTACGACGCCAGCACGATCAAACAGGCGCGGGCGCTTTGTGAGCAGGCAGCAGCGCTGTTTCCATTGAAGATGGGCCGCATGCACGAACGCCCGGTGGGCCCGCACCCGGACTGGAGCTGCCAGCTGGCCTTCGGCCCGGAGCTGATCGGCGACGTGCTGCCGTGGCTGGCGCTCAATCGCAAGGGTTTGGTGGTGTTCCTGCACCCGGACACCGGCGATGACTTGCTCGATCACACCGAACACGCGATCTGGATGGGCGCGATGCGGCCGCTGGATCTGTCTATTTTTTAATCAGATGGTTTCTTCGGGTTCGCCAGGCAAATGCTCGTCCAGGTGCAGCCATGGCAACTGGCTGTCGGTCCAAATGTGCCGCTCGGCGGCGGCCCGCTCCGGGTGATCCAGCGTGGCGATGGTCAGATCGATGCTCTCGGGGCTGAGCAACGTCACCAGCGCCAGTTGTGCCCCGCAGTTCGGACAGAAGAACCGTGCGCAACTCGTCGAGGAGTCGTAGCGCGAAGGTTTCCCTGTCAGCCACTGGAAGTTCGCCGCCGGCAACGTGATCCAGGTGGTGACGATGCCGCCGCTGACCTTTCGACAGATCGAACAATGACAATGGGCGATGTCGTGCAACGCTCCGCTGAACTGATAGCGGATATGTCCGCAATGGCAGCCACCGCTGTGCAAGTCAGTCATCGCCCTGCCCTCCGCTTCCCGTGTTCATTGACTCTAGCCCGCATCCGACGGCCGGTTGGCCGTTCGCCCAGAGCTTTCTTGCGCGAAAGGTAGCTGAAAGGTTCCCCGATTAGGATCGCCCCCACTGCCGGCAACAGACCGGTTGGCCAACGCGTGTGATTGCTCGCACGACAGGCCCAATTAACAACAACAATGGTGATTCTGATGTCCTCTGCAACCCGCCTCTTCGCTGCAACTCCGCCCGTACGCCTCGTGCTTCCCGTTCTGCGCTGATCCCGCCCGATCCGCTCACTTACCTAGCCGCGCTACGCCTGGAGTATTCCCATGCTGACTTTCCTTGGCTTCGCCATGGTCATCACGTTCATGTTCCTGATCATGACCAAGCGCCTGTCTGCGCTGATCGCTCTGATCATCATCCCGATCCTGTTCGCCCTGTTCGGTGGTTTCGCGCCGAAGATCGGCCCGATGATGC
The DNA here is from genome assembly GCF_001594225.2 of Pseudomonas glycinae. Classification (GTDB taxonomy): domain Bacteria; phylum Pseudomonadota; class Gammaproteobacteria; order Pseudomonadales; family Pseudomonadaceae; genus Aquipseudomonas; species Aquipseudomonas glycinae. Next base: position 4,668,255 of record NZ_CP014205.2, on the reverse strand, counting down.
TCGAAGGTATTACCAAGCTTGCGCCGACCGGCGTGATGCTGATGTTCGCGATTCTGTATTTCGCCCTGATGATCGACTCCGGCCTGTTTGACCCGGCCGTGCGCAAGATCCTCAAACTGGTCAAGGGCGACCCGCTGAAAGTTTCGGTCGGCACCGCCGTACTGGCGCTCGTCGTTTCCCTCGATGGTGACGGCGCGACCACATACATGATCTGCGTGGCCGCGATGCTGCCGCTGTACAGCCGCATCGGCATGAGCCCGCGGATCATGGCCGGTCTGATCATCCTCGCCGGCGGCGTGATGAACATGACCCCATGGGGTGGCCCGACCGCCCGTGCCGCCAGTGCGCTGCACGTGGACCCGTCGGACATCTTCGTACCGATGATCCCGGCGATGGCTGCCGGTGTGGTAGCGATCCTGATCATTGCCTACTTCTACGGCAAACGTGAGCGTGCGCGTCTGGGTGAGCTGCACCTGATCGGCGACGAAATCGATCACAGCGAAATCAGCGTCTCGCAATTCCCGGATGCCCGTCGTCCGAAACTGATCTGGTTCAACGGCCTGCTGACCCTGGCCCTGATGTGCACCCTGATCGCCGGCCTGCTGCCGCTGCCGGTGCTGTTCATGGTGGCGTTCAGTATTGCCATGATCGTCAACTATCCTTGCCTGCAAATGCAGAAGGATCGTGTCGCGGCCCACGCCGGTAGCGTGCTGTCGGTGGTCAGTCTGATCTTCGCGGCGGGCATTTTCACCGGTATCCTGTCGGGCACCGGCATGGTCGATGCCATGTCGAAAAGCCTGCTGGCGGTGATCCCTGATTTCCTCGGCCCGTACCTGGCGGTGATCACGGCGCTGGTGAGCATGCCGTTCACGTTCTTCATGTCGAACGACGCGTTCTACTACGGTGTGTTGCCGGTGTTGTCCGAAGCGGCCAGCCATTACGGCATTACCGCAGTGGAAATGGCCCGCGCTTCGATCGTCGGCCAGCCGGTTCACCTGCTGAGCCCCCTGGTGCCGTCGACATACCTGCTGGTGGCACTGGCGGGGATCGAGTTCGGCGATCATCAGCGTTTCACCCTGAAGTGGGCAGTGCTGGTCTGCCTGTGCATACTGGTCGCAGCCTTGCTGTTGGGGACTTTCCCGCTGTTCAGCACGTTGTAACGGCACCAAACTCACCCGGACGCCAGCTGATTGCTGGCGTCCTGGTTTAACACTCGCTCAAAGGAATACACATGGAATGGCTGACCAACCCTGAGATCTGGGTTGCCTTCTTCACCCTGACCGCCCTGGAAATCGTTCTGGGCATCGATAACATCATCATGATTTCGATCCTGGTCAGCCGCATGCCCAAACACATGCAGCAGCGCACCCGGATCTTCGGTCTTGGCCTGGCCATGATCACGCGGATCCTGTTGCTGCTGTCGATCACCTGGGTCATGCGCCTCACCGCCGACCTGTTCGAAGTGTTCGGCCAGGGCATTTCCGGTCGCGATCTGATCCTGTTCTTCGGTGGCCTGTTCCTGCTGTGGAAAAGCTCCCAGGAGATGTACCACGCACTGGAAGGTGAAGACGAAAGCGACGACGAGCCTTCGGGCAAGGGCGGCAACTTCCTCTACACCATCATCCAGATCGCGATCATCGACATCGTGTTCTCGCTGGACTCGGTGATCACCGCCGTCGGCATGGTGTCCCACGTACCGGTGATGGTCGCGGCGATCATCGTGGCGGTGCTGGTGATGATGGCGGCCTCGGGCAAGATCAGCGAATTCATCGACAAGCACCCGTCGCTGAAAATGCTCGCGCTGTCGTTCCTGCTGGTGGTCGGTACCGTGCTGATTGCCGAATCGTTCGACGTGCATGTACCGAAAGGCTACGTCTATTTCGCCATGGCGTTCTCGCTGGCGGTCGAAGCGATCAACATCAAGATGCGCACCGCCATCGCGAAAAAACGCAAACAGCAGGATCCGGTGAAACTGCGCAAGGATATTCCGGGTCAGTAACCCGAACGCTGCGCAACAGATCGAAGGGCCTCCGGGCCCTTTTTTCATGGCCGCATGAACCTGTTTTCATGACACTTTTGTTTCAATCCCCGCTTTAGCTGTGCAATGCTGGCGCCCAGACCGTTAGCCAACTACAGCTTAAGTATCAGAACGTAGAAATTGCGCGGTACCGTCCACTTGCCCCTCTGGGGCGCTGCCATTACAGGGGGTCTGCATGCTCACCCTGCTCAATTTGCTGTCTGCCGTGGCCCTGCTGATCTGGGGCACGCATATCGTTCGAACCGGCATCCTGCGGGTGTACGGCACCAATCTGCGCCACGTGATCGGCCAGAACATGTCCAGGCGCTGGCTGGCCTTTGTCGCCGGCATCGTTGTCACTGCGATGGTGCAGAGCAGCAACGCCACCGCCATGCTCGTGACGTCCTTTGTCGGTCAGGGCCTGATGGCGTTGACACCGGCCCTGGCGACCATGCTCGGCGCCGACGTCGGTACGGCGCTGATGGCGCGGGTGCTGACGTTCGACCTGTCGTGGCTGTCGCCGCTGCTGATTTTTATCGGGGTGATTTTCTTTCTGTCGCGCAAACAGACGCGGCTCGGGCAGATGGGCCGGGTGTCCATTGGGCTTGGGCTGATCATTCTGGCGCTGCAACTGATCGTCGAGGCCGCCGCGCCGATCACCCATGCCCAAGGGGTGAAGGTAATTTTCGCCTCGCTGACCGGCGATATCCTGCTTGACGCCCTGGTCGGTGCGCTGTTCGCGATGATTTCCTATTCCAGCCTGGCGGCTGTGCTGCTGACCGCGACGCTCGCCGGCGCTGCGGTGATCAGTCTGCCGGTGGCGATCGGTCTGGTGATTGGCGCCAACATCGGCAGTGGTGTGCTGGCGTTCATGAGCACCAGCATGCAGAACGCCGCCGGCCGGCAGGTGGCGCTGGGCAGCCTGCTGTACAAACTGATCGGGCTGCTGCTGATCATCCCGGTGCTCGACCCGCTGGTGCACTGGATCGACAGCCTGGATTTCAGCCCTCAGGAAATGGTCATCGGCTTCCATCTGCTCTACAACACCGCGCGCTGCCTGATCCTGCTCCCGAGCGTCGGCCCGATGGCGCGGCTGTGTGCCTGGCTGCTGCCGGAGCGCCCCGAGGTCAATGGCACCGCCAAGCCCCGTCACCTTGATCCCACCGCGCTGGTCACGCCGAGTCTGGCGCTGGCCAACGCCGCCCGGGAAACCCTGCGCATGGGCGACCTGATCGACAACATGCTCGACGCGACCCTCGACGTGCTGCGCGGCAAGCAGACCGCCGTCACCCAGGAAATGCGCAAGCTGACCGATGACGTCGAAGCGCTGTACAGCGCGATCAAGCTGTATCTGGCGCAGATGCCCCGCGAGGATCTCGGCGAACAGGACAGTCGGCGCTGGGCGGAGATCATCGAGCTGGCGATCAACCTCAAACTCGCCAGCGACCTGATCGAACGCATGCTGCGTAAAGTGCAGCAGCAGAAGACTTCGCAACGCCGGTCTTTTTCCGAGGACGGACTGGAAGAACTGGCCGGCCTGCACCAGCAATTAATTGCCAACCTGCGGCTCGGGCTATCGGTGTTCCTCAGCGGCGACAAGGAGAGCGCCCGCCAGTTGCTGCGCGAGAAACGGCGCTTTCGCGCCCAGGAGCGGCGTCTGGCCCATGCCCATGTCAGCCGATTGCAACGCAAGATCGTGCAGAGTATCGAGACCAGTTCATTGCACCTGGAGTTGATTGCCGACATGAAACGCCTGAGCTCGCTGTTCTGCAGCAGCGCCTATGTGGTGCTGGAAACTTCCGATACCGGCGCGCTGGCGGCGGACGATATGGCGGACATCACGCATTCGCCTTGAACGTCTGGGGTTGTGGTCAGTCAGTAACTCATAGTTCAGTCTTGAGGCCCCCTTCGCTGGCAAGCCAGCTCCCACAGGGTTTTGTGAGCGCCGCCAATCCTTGTGGGAGCTGGCTTGTCGGGTCGCCGCATCGCAGTGATGGGGCCCGGACTGACGACACGGATCTCCAATTCAGCCGTATGGAAGCTCGTTATGCGTTGCCTGTTGTTCGCCTGTCTGCTGCTCGGTTCCCTGCCCGCCTTCGCCCTGGATCGTTTTCAGGTCGAAGGCTATGCGCTGCCCAACGGTCTGCAATTGCTGCTCAAGCCCGGCACCGAACGTGGGCACGTGGCGATCCGGCTGGTGATCGGCGTCGGTCTGGACGATTTCGACTGCAATGAAAAAGAGCTGCCGCATCTGCTCGAACACTTGCTGTTCAGCGGTATCGACGCCACCGGTGAAGGTGGCCTCGAAGAGCGCATGCAGGCCCTCGGCGGTGACTGGAATGCCTTCACCAGCAACGCCGACACCACGTTCGTCATCGAAGCCCCGGCGAAAAACCAGCGCAAGGTCCTCGACCTGCTGCTGGCTCTGCTGACCCAGACCCGCTTCGACGACAACGCGATCAACGCTGCCAAGCGGGTGGTCGAGCGCGAGGACGGCGGCCATTACACCCGGTTGCAACGCTTTCTCGACCGGCAGGACCTGGGCCACACCGCGAGCAATCAACTGGCGGTCGAGCTGGGCCTGAAATGCCCGCAGCGGGCCGAAGTCGATGGCCTGACCCGCGAGCAGCTGGATAAGGTGCGCAAGGCCTGGTACGCGCCGAACAACATGACCCTGATCGTCGTCGGTGACCTCGACAAACTGCTGCCGGCCTATCTGGAACGGGCGTGGGGCACGCTGGAAGCGGTCGATCCGAGCGAACACCGTCCGTTGCCGGACATCCGCGCCAGCGCCGCCCACGAACGCACGATCACTCGCGGCTTCATCGGCAACAGCGCCAAGCTGCACTGGCTGGTGCCGGAGCCGGTGCTGGACGATCAGTACGACGAAACCTTCGACCTGCTCAAGGAATACCTGGAGTGGGCGCTGTACCGCCAATTGCGCCTGAACCACGGTTTGTCCTACGGGCCGTGGGCCGAACGCGAGGTGTTCGGTGGCGTCGGCTTCATGAGCCTCAACGCCGACCTGGATCGCGGTGACATCGCCGAAGCCGAACAGGTGCTGGAAGACCTCAAGGCCGACCTGCTGAAAAACGGCCTCGATGCCGACACCTTCAATCGCTTGAAACAAGCCGCCATCGCCCACCAGGCCTGGGCCGTGCAAGGCACCAGCGCCCTGGCCGATTACTACTGGAGCGCGCTGGGCGACTACGAGGATGGCCGCTTTGCCGATCCTGCGCGGGAGCTGCAAGGCGTGACGCTGGAGGCGGCGAACAAGGCCATGCGCGAGTTGCTGCTGCAACCGGGCTATCTGCGGATCGAGAAACCGCTGCTCAGCGACGATCAGGTGTTGTGGCTGCTGGCGGGCGGATTGGGCGTGCTGGTGCTGATTCTGCTGGGCTGGCGCCTGCATCGGCGCAAGCCCGTGGATCCAGACTGACCGGCAGCCTCGCCACGGGGCCCGGCGGGCGGTACTCTGTCGAGGTTTTTTTCCTATCCAGTCGTGAACCGCCCCCATGTCTAAATTGACCCTCCTGATCCAGCGCATTCTCGAACTGATGAAGCGCTACCCCGGGGTCATTGCGCTCGGTGGTTTCATCTCCGGGGTCGGCAGCTTCATTCTGGTCGACCGGCAACAGGGGCTGGCGAGCTGGATCACCACGATCATGCTGCTGAGCTGGATCTGGCTGATGCTGGAAAACAGCCTGACCAAACTGTTCACGCGGATCTTCAAACGGGAAATCCCCCAGCCGCTGCTGCGTTACGCGACGCAGATGATCCACCAGGAAAGCCTGTTTTTCGTCCTGCCGTTCTTCTTCATCACCACCACCTGGAACAGCGGCCAGCTGTTTTTCACCGGGCTGCTGTGCATCGCGGCGCTGATCTCGATCGTCGACCCGCTCTACTACAAGTGGCTGGCGCCACGGCGCTGGGCGTTCCTCGCGCTGCACACCCTGACACTGTTCGCCGCTCTGCTCACGGCGCTGCCGGTGATCATGCACCTGACCACTTCGCAGAGCTTCAAATGGGCGCTGGGGATTGCGGTGGTGTTGTCGTTCCCGAGCCTGGCGTCGATCTTCCCGATCCGCACCGTGCGCAACGCGCTGGCGATCCTCAGCATCACCATCGGGATCGGCGGCGTGGGCTGGGTCCTGCGTTCATGGGTGCCGCCAGCGACGCTGTGGATGACCGACGTGGCGATCAGCACCCAGGTGCAGGACCGGGTTCCGGGCGCCAGCCTCAAGGAAGTCAGCGCCGAACAGATTCGTGGCGGCGGGCTCTACGCCTACACCGCGATCAACGCGCCGCGCGGGCTCGATGAGCGGATTTATCACGTCTGGCAGTTCAACGGCAAAGAGGTCGACCGCATCGCCCTCGACATTCACGGCGGGCGCAAGGAAGGCTACCGGGCCTGGACCCACAAACAGAATTTCCCCGGCAACCCGGCGGGCAAGTGGCAGGTGCGGGTGTTGACCGAGGACGGACAGGTGATCGGCGTGCTGCGCTTCAAGGTCACGGACAGCACACCGACCAAAGAAAAGTAACCGGGTTCGTGCTATTACGTAGGTTCGTCTCAAAAGCCGAACAAGCACGGAGCTTATGACCAGCAGCCCAACGACCGGCAGTGCCCGCCTGGACACCTCGATCACCCCTGCCCGCCTGCGGGTGACCGGGGACTGGACGCTTGCCCATTACGCCGAGCTCAAGCAACTGAGCGAAACGCTCCACGGCCAGTACGACGCCAACACTCCCATCGATCTCAACGGCCTCGGCGCCCTCGACACCGCCGGCGCGTCGCTGCTGGTGGAACTGCTCGGCTCCGAGCGGCTGGGCAAATCCGCCGAACACCCCGACTGCACGATTTCCAGCGCCGACCGCGCCTTGCTGCAAACCGTGTATCGCTCGCTGACCGACTTCTGCGTGCCGATCAAGGAACCGGAAATCAGCGTCAGCGTGCAACTGCTGACGCGCATCGGTCGGGCCGTCGACACGGTCTGGCAGGACACCCTGCAATTGCTCGGCTTCGTCGGCCTGATCCTCGAAACCATCGCCCGCAGCCTGTTCCGCCCCAAGCGCTGGCGGATCACGCCGATGATTGCGCACATCGAACAGACCGGCCTCGACGCCGCGCCCATCGTGGCGTTGCTGACCTTTCTGGTGGGGGCCGTGGTGGCGTTCCTCGGGGCGACGGTACTGGCCAGTTTCGGCGCCAGCGTGTTCACCGTGGATCTGGTCGGCTTCGCCTTCCTGCGCGAGTTCGGTGTGTTGCTCACAGCGATCCTGATGGCCGGTCGTACGGCCAGTGCCTTCACCGCGCAGATCGGCTCGATGAAGGCCAACGAGGAAATCGACGCGATTCGCACCCTCGGCCTCGATCCCATGGAATTGCTGGTGGTGCCGCGGGTGCTGGCGCTGCTGGTGGCGCTGCCGATGCTGACCTTTCTGGCGATGATCTGCGGGATTGTCGGCGGCGCGGTGGTCTGCGCGGTGTCGCTGGATATCTCGCCGGCGATGTTCCTGTCGCTGCTGCAAAGCGACATAGGGATTCAACATTTCCTGGTGGGCCTGGTCAAAGCCCCGATCTTTGCGTTCCTGATCGCCGCCATCGGCTGTCTGGAAGGCTTCAAGGTCAGCGGCAGCGCCGAATCGGTCGGCGCCCACACCACCTCCAGCGTGGTGCAATCGATTTTCGTGGTGATCGTGCTCGATGCGGTCGCCGCGTTGTTCTTCATGGAGATGGGCTGGTGAGTCGTCTACCCCGCGCGCCCTCCGAGGCGGTGATCGAAGTTCGTGGCCTGTGCAATCGCTTCGGCCACCAGAGCGTGCACGAGAACCTCGACCTCGACTTGTACAAAGGCGAGATCCTGGCCGTGGTCGGCGGTTCCGGCAGCGGTAAATCGGTGCTGCTGCGCAGCATCGTCGGCCTGCGCCGGCCCAGCGAAGGCATGGTCAAGGTGTTCGGCCAGAACCTGCCGAGCCTGGCGGAGCATGAGCGTTCGCTGATCGAGCGGCGCTTCGGTGTGCTGTTCCAGAAGGGCGCGCTGTTCTCGTCGCTGACCGTCACCGAGAACGTCGCCCTGCCCCTCATCGAACACGCCGGGCTCAGCCGCGACGACGCCGAGCATCTGGCGGCAGTGAAGCTGGCGCTGGCCGGGCTGCCGCTGTCGGCGGCGGACAAGTACCCGGCCTCACTGTCCGGTGGGATGATCAAGCGCGCGGCGCTGGCCCGGGCGCTGGCGCTGGATCCGGACATCCTGTTTCTCGACGAACCCACCGCCGGCCTCGATCCGATTGGCGCGGCGCAGTTCGACCAATTGATCCTGACCCTGCGCGACGCGCTGGGCCTGAGCGTGTTTCTGGTGACCCACGACCTCGACACGCTCTACACCATCACCGACCGCGTCGCGGTACTGGCGCAGAAGAAAGTGCTGGTGGCGGGCCCCATCGACGTGGTCTCGGAAACCGACGACGCTTGGATTCACGAATATTTCCACGGCCCTCGCGGCCGCTCGGCGCTGGACGCCGCCACACAGCTCAACGAGGTCTGACATGGAAACCCGAGCCCATCATGTACTGATCGGCCTGTTCACGGTGATTGTGGTGGCAGGCGCCCTGCTCTTCGGCCTGTGGCTGGCCAAGTCCAGTGTCGATACCGAGTTCAAGGATTACGAAGTCGTCTTCAACGAGGCGGTCAGCGGTCTGTCCCGGGGCAGTCCGGTGCAGTACAGCGGGATCAAGGTCGGCGACGTGGTCAGCCTGCGCCTCGACCCGAAGGACCCGCGTCGAGTGCTGGCACGCATTCGCCTGGCCGGCGACACGCCGGTCAAGGAAGACACCGAGGCCAAACTGGCCTTGGCCGGGATCACCGGCACCTCGATCATCCAGCTCAGCGGAGGCACGCCGCAAAGTCCGAAACTCAAGGGCCATGACGGCAACCTGCCGACCATCGTCGCCTCGCCCTCGCCCATTTCGCGGCTGCTCAGCGACAGCAACGATTTGATGAGCGGGGTCACGACGTTGCTCAGTAATGCCAATCAGATGTTCTCTGCCGACAACATCGAGCGCGTGAGCAAGACCCTCGAGCATCTGGAGCAGACCACCGGCTCGATCAACGATCAGCGCGGCGACCTGCGTCAGGCCATGCAGCAACTGGCGACGGTGGGCAAACAGGCGGGCAACATGCTCGAACAGACGTCCGCGCTGATGCGCAACGCCAACGGCCTGCTCAACGATCAGGGTAAACAGGCGCTCGGCAGTGCCGAACAGGCGATGAAATCCCTGGAGCAAAGCAGCGTCACCATCAACGGCCTGCTCAGCAAGAATCAGAATTCCCTCGACAGCGGCATGCAGGGCCTCAACGGCCTGGCCCCGGCGATCCGCGAACTGCGCGAGACCCTGAACTCGCTGCGCGCCATTTCCCAACGCCTGGAGGCCAACCCCAGCGGTTACCTGCTGGGCAGTGACAAGAACAAGGAGTTCACGCCATGAAGCTGACTCGCCTCGCCCTCCTCGCCGGCTTCACGCTGATCGGCGCGTGCTCGATCCTGCCCAAGTCCGAACCGCTGGACGTCTACCGTTTGCCGGCCGCACAGGCGCCCGCCTCGGCCGGTTCGGCATCTACGCAGCACTGGTCGCTGCGCCTGAACAAACTGCAGGCCAGCGAAGCGCTGAACCGACCAAGCATCGCGGTGATTCCTCAGGGCGATGTGATCAGCAGCTACAAGGCCTCGCGCTGGAGCGATCCGGCGCCGGTGCTGGTGCGTAACCGCTTGCTCGATGGTTTTCAGCGCGATGGCCGAGTATCGCTGTTGAGCACCGACGACAGCAATTTCCAGGCAGACCTGGAACTGGGCGGCAGCCTGCAGGCGTTTCAGACCGAGTATCAGGGCACACAGGCCAGCGTGGTGGTGCGTGTCGATGCGTTGCTGGTGCGCGGTTACGACCAGCGGATTCTCGCCAGTCGCCGCTTTGAAGAGCGTCAGCCGCTCAGTGATGTGAAGGTTCCGGCGGTGGTGGCCGGATTCGGGCAGGCCAGTGATCGTCTAACCGCGAAGGTGGTGGCGTGGGCGGTGGAGCAAGGGCAGAAGGTTGCCCCACCTGCCCGGCCTTGAGGCTTAACCGAAGAACCAGTAGCAGACACCGATAGCGCCGAGCACGCCCGCGAGTTCGGCCAGCAGCGCACAACCCACGGCATGCCGGGCGCGCTGGATGCCCACCGCGCCGAAGTACACCGCCAATACGTAGAACGTGGTTTCGGTGCTGCCCTGGATCGTTGCGGCCACCAGTGCCGGGAAGCTGTCCACGCCCGAGGTCTTCATCGTCTCGATCAGCATCGCCCGGGCGGCGCTGCCGGAGAACGGTTTGACCATCGCAGTCGGCAGCGCATCGACGAAGCGCGTGTCCCACCCTGCCCACTCCACCAGATGGCGGATGCCGTCGAGGCCGAAGTCCAGCGCGCCCGATGCGCGCAATACGCCGATCGCGCAGAGCATCGCCACCAGATACGGCAGCAGGTTCTTGGCCACGTCGAAACCTTCCTTCGCACCTTCGACGAAGGCCTCGTAGACCTTCACCTTGCGCAAGGCGCCGATCATCAGGAACAGCATGATCAGGCCGAACAGCGTCAGGTTGCCGAGGATCGACGACAGCCCCGCCAGCGCGGTGGCCGACATTGTCGCGAGCAACGCCATGAAGCCGCCGAGGATCAGCGCGCCGGGAATCAGGTAAGCCAGCACCACCGGGTCCCAGACCCGCAGGCGCTGCATGAACGCCACCGACAGGAAGCCGACGATGGTCGAGCAACTGGTGGCCAGCAGGATCGGCAGGAACACCAGCGTCGGGTCCGGCGCGCCTTGCTGGGCGCGGTACATGAAGATCGTCACTGGCAACAGGGTCAGGGACGACGCGTTGAGCACGAGGAACAGGATTTGCGCGTTGCTGGCGATGGTCGAGCTGGGGTTGAGCTCTTGCAGCGCCTTCATGGCTTTGAGGCCGATCGGCGTGGCGGCATTGTCCAGGCCCAGGCCGTTGGCGGCGAAGTTCAGGGTGATCAGGCCCAGCGCGGGATGTCCGGCTGGAACTTCCGGCATCAGCCGCAGGAACAGTGGCCCGAGCACTTTGGCCAGCCATTCAACGATGCCGGCCTTTTCGGCAATGCGCAGGAAACCCAGCCACAGGGTCAGCGTGCCGAACAGCAGCACCATGACTTCGACCGATAGCTTGGCCATGGCAAAAATGCTTTCCACCATCGCCGCGAAGATCCCGGCGTTGCCGCCGATCAGCCATTGCCCCAGCGCCGAAACGGCTGCCACGACGAAGAAGCCAAGCCACAGGCCATTAAGCATCAGTCAAATCCCCCGGAAGATGCGGCGAATGATAGCGGGGCTGCCAGAAACGACAAACCCCGGATTTCTCCGGGGTTTGTTGGTAAGGCTTGCATCAACCACTGTGGGAGCGGCGGTGCGACGACTCGACTTGCCCGCGATGGCGGTGTTCATTCAGCGAATATGTTGAATGTGCGCACCTCATCGCTGGCAAGCCAGCTCCCACAGGGTGTTGCATCAGTTTTTGGAGATTTCACCGGCCGGCAGTTTTTCCTTGCTGCGCCAGTGCGGCAGCGAGTTCCAGTAGCGCTGGCCCTTGGCGTCGTCGTACATGCCTTCCCAACGGGCGATGACCAGTACGGCGAGGGCGTTGCCGATCACGTTCAGGGCGGTACGCGCCATGTCCATCACACGGTCGACACCGGCGATGAACGCCAGGCCTTCCAGTGGAATGCCGACGCTGCCCAGAGTGGCCAGCAATACCACGAAGGACACGCCCGGTACGCCGGCGATACCTTTGGAGGTAACCATCAGGGTCAGGACCAGCAGCAGTTGCTGGCTGATGGACAGGTCGATGCCGTACAGCTGAGCGATGAAGATCGCCGCGATGGACTGGTACAGGGTCGAGCCGTCGAGGTTGAACGAGTAGCCGGTCGGTACTACGAAGCTGCAGATGGCTTTCGGTGCGCCGTAGGCTTCCATCTTCTCGATCACCCGTGGCAGCACGGTTTCCGAGGAAGCGGTGGAGTAAGCCAGCACCAGCTCATCCTTGAAGATGCGCATCAGCTTGATCACCGAGAAACCGAACATCTTGGCGATCAGGCCCAGAATCACGAAGGCGAAGAAAGCGATGGCGACGTAAACCAGGATCACCAGCTTGGCCAGCGGCAGCAGCGAGGCGAAACCGAAGTTGGCCACGGTCACCGCGATCAGGGCGAATACGCCGATCGGGGCGTAGTTCATGATCATGTGGGTGACTTTGAACATGCTTTCCGAGACGCCCTGGAACATCTTCACCAGCGGCTCGCGCAGGTCAGACTGCAGGCTCGACAGACCGAGACCGAACAGTACGGAAAAGAAGATGATCGGCAGCATCTCGCCGCGGGCCATGGCCGCGAAGATGTTCGACGGGATCAGGTTGAGGATGGTCTCGATGAACGCGTGTTCATGCTGCACTTCGGCGGCGGTCGCCTGGTACTTGGAGATGTCCACAGTGCCCAGGGTGCTCATGTCGATGCCGGCACCCGGGTGGAACAGGTTGGCCAGCAGCAGGCCGACAACGATGGCGATGGTGGTGACGATTTCGAAGTAGATGATGGTCTTCAGGCCGATGCGCCCGAGCTTCTTGGCGTCGCCCACGCCGGCGATGCCGACGATCAGGGAAGAGATAACGATCGGGATCACGATCATTTTGATCAGACGGATAAAGATATCGCCTGCCGGTTGCAGGACATTGCTGATCCACCAGGCCTTTTCGGCACTGAAGTGGTTGAGCAACGCACCGATTGCAATTCCCAATACCAGACCGATGAGGATCTGCCAGGCGAGGCTAAGCTTTGCCTTCTTCATTATCTTTACCCTTACTTGCGTTTGACTCAGGCACATGCAGGAACTGGAACGCTCATCAGCGGAAAAGTCTGTGCATCTGCCTCCGTATAAGGTGCCCCGAAGCGCGTGTTTACGGCTCTCCGGCAGGCGAAAAAAGGCGCAACTATTCCGATGCAAGGTTGCGCCGTCTAATGCCGTAAACGCCTACCCTATGCCGAATCGGCATGAGCTTTTTTAAATGAAACTGGCGTCCCAACCGGTTCGAATACGACATTTCGGCAGGCATAAGTGCCGTGAACCGGCCATTACAGCGTAGGTTGGTTATTTTTTGAACGAGTGATTTCGACGAAAAATTTAGGAAAAAGCCTACGTTCGGAAACTAAATGTCCGACTTGGTGGATCGACTCTTTCTCGATATACGGTCGCCAGGAAACACCGCGAAATGCTTTCGCACGCAGTGTGGGCGATAAAAATGAAGAGCAGAACGCTCTGGATCAACGTTTTGTCACGTTGAAAGCTCAGCGCAAGTCCGTCAAACCGCTTCGGCTGGCGAACTTGCGTCGCAGCTTTTACCCTGACCTGGCCCTCATCGCAGGCACTCCCTGTACCCGTAGGTCACTCCGACCCTGCAACAGTCAGAACATCCCGGCCCCCTGGTCATGCGCCGGCCTTCCTCGGGCCGACGCAATGGAGGACAGCCTTTCGGCTGTCCTCGTGTTCAATACCAGTTCGGATCTTTCTTCAGCGTTTCCATCAGAAGATCCTGCATGCCCTGATCGGGTTTGCCGAGGAAGCGGTAAGTGGCATGTCGCGTGGGCGACTTGTCGGCCGGCAATCCTTCGGGCACATCCACAAGCATGGCGTAAGCGTCTTTCTTGTCGAAGCTGAAGGCGACGATCAAGCGATGGTTCATGCACTTGTCTGCGGATTCGCAGAGCGGGCCGACCAGATACTTGTCGCCATCTTCGGTCACGGCATTCATCTGCTGGTCAGGCGTGCCGGACAGGTTCATCACCCATTCCGGCAGGCGTTCTTCCTTCTTCACCACGCCTTCCCAGGTTTCCCTGTATTGCGGGTCTGAACTCAACAGTTCGTTGACCCGCGTCTGGCCGTCATTGGCCGCAATCGCCAAGGCACTACCGCCCAGAAGCAGGGCGGCTGCCAATGTCTTTAAACCCTTCATGTTCAACCTCGACCGCGACGGCCAAAGAAGAAGGAAGCGATGAACATCACCAGGAACACGACAAAGAGAATCTTGGCGATACCCGTGGCGGTGCCCGCGATACCACCGAAGCCCAGTACTGCGGCGATGATGGCAATGATCAGGAATGTGATTGCCCAGCTCAACATGGTGATTCTCCTTGCTTCTATTTAGGGATGTTGCCGGTCTCGGCGCAGCGGCGCCCAGATTCGTTGATCAGAAAACCCAGCGTTCTTCACGGGGCATGTCGCCCATTGGCTGTGGCTGGTCGACGTCCATCATGCGCATCGCGCCGTTGTCGGCCTGGCTGTTGCTGACGGCGCTGAAGTGCGTCTGCGTCGCGTGTTGCATGGAAATCAGGGGCTCAGTCTGCTGGCTCTGCTCCCAGCGCAGATATTGCTGGCAGGCGATCAAAGTGATCAGCAGCGCAAGTGCGCCAAACAGGGCCTGCTGCAAGTGCAGTGGCGAGATACGCATTTGGGCGGCACGTGGGCGAGTCATCCTGGGTTCCTCACTCTTGTTCGATTGGGGCAGTGCATATCTGCCCGGGCTGAAAGAGATATTGCAGCCTGCGTGCCAGCTTTTTTGTTTGGAAAAAACCAATAAAATCAGCTAGTTACAAACGGTATGAAAATTCCTGACGACGCATCCTGCACGATGGTCCGCATAGGGTCGTGCGTAATGCACGATTATTTCGTAGGAGAAATCATTATTTTTGAATTGAGGACAGGGTACGGATGTCAGAAAAGTAGGCAGGAAACCGACCTGAAACTGTGCGATGTTTAAAAAACCAATGAAATCAGTTGATTAGCCGTTAGGGCAGGAGAGAGCTACCCTGCTATGACTGGAATCGATCAGAATCAACCATGCAACTTGCCCGATTTTTCCGGGACTAACCCAAGACATTCACTTATGGAGCGTAGGAAAAATGGAATCAGCCACTGAGCACCAAGGCCGCATTCTGCTGGTGGACGATGAATCCGCCATCCTGCGAACCTTTCGTTATTGCCTCGAAGACGAAGGTTATACCGTCGCCACCGCCAACAGCGCGGCTCAGGCTGACGCGCTGCTGCAACGCCAGGTGTTCGACCTGTGCTTCCTTGATTTGCGCCTGGGTGAAGACAACGGCCTGGATGTATTGGCGCAGATGCGCATTCAGGCGCCGTGGATGCGGGTGGTGATCGTCACCGCGCATTCGGCCGTCGATACTGCGGTAGACGCGATTCAGGCCGGCGCTGCCGATTATCTGGTCAAACCGTGCAGCCCGGATCAATTGCGCCTTGCAACAGCCAAGCAGCTTGAAGTGCGCCAGCTGTCGGCGCGTCTGGAAGCCCTCGAAGGCGAGATCCGCAAACCCAAGGACGGCCTCGATTCCCACAGCCCGGCGATGAAAGTCGTACTGGAAACAGCGCGGCAAGTGGCGGGCACCGACGCCAACATCCTGATCCTGGGTGAGTCGGGCACGGGTAAAGGTGAACTGGCCCGAGCCATTCACGGCTGGAGCAAGCGCGAGAAGAAATCCTGCGTCACCATCAATTGCCCGTCGCTGACCGCCGAACTGATGGAAAGCGAGCTGTTCGGTCACAGTCGTGGCGCCTTCACCGGGGCTAGCGAAAGCACCCTGGGTCGCGTCAACCAAGCCGATGGAGGTACGCTGTTTCTTGACGAGATCGGCGATTTTCCCCTGACATTGCAACCCAAGTTGCTGCGTTTCATTCAGGACAAGGAATATGAGCGGGTAGGGGATCCGGTCACCCGCCGCGCCGATGTGCGCATCCTTGCCGCCACCAACCTTAACCTTGAGGACATGGTGCGCGACGGACGTTTCCGCGAAGACCTGCTCTATCGCCTGAACGTCATCACCCTGCATCTGCCGCCGCTGCGTGAGCGGGCCGAAGACATCCTGACCCTGGCCGACCGTTTCCTCGCCCGTTTCGTGAAGGAGTATGCGCGTCCGGCACGGGGCTTCAGCGACGAGGCTCGCGAAGCACTGCTGGGCTACCGTTGGCCCGGCAACATCCGTGAGCTGCGCAACGTGGTCGAGCGCGCGAGCATCATTTGCCCGCAGGAACGGGTGGAAATCAGCCACCTCGGCATGGCCGAGCAACCGGCCAACAACGCGCCACGGGTCGGCGCCGCGCTGAGCCTCGACGAGCTGGAAAAGGCTCACATCGGCGCAGTACTGGCGACCGCCGGGACCCTCGATCAGGCTGCCAAGACTCTGGGGATCGACGCCTCGACCCTGTATCGCAAGCGCAAGCAGTACAACCTGTGAGCATCCGCCGATGAAACTGGCGATGAAGTTGCGGACTCGCTTGTTCCTGAGCATTTCCGCGCTGATCACCGTGGCCTTGCTCGGGCTGATGCTCGGGCTGGTCAGTGTGATGCAGATGGCCGGCACTCAGGAGGCGCTGATCCGCAACAACTTTGTCACCCTGGATCTGGGGCTCAAGCTGCGCCAGACACTCGGCGATCAACTGATCATGATGCTCGCCGAAAAGCCCGATCCCGTGGCGTTCGAAGCGTCCAAGCAGCATTACTTCCAGTTGCTCGATGAAGGCATCGCTCAGGAACAGAAAGACGATGACCGTCAGTATGGTTTCAGTCAGGCCAAAGCCGATTACCTGAGCTTTCTCGAGGCGTTCGACATCACCCGAGACCCGGCCGCCGCCCTGAGTGGTGGGGGTGATTTGCGTGAACGGTTCAACACCCTGCGCAACGGGTTGATCACCGAACACAAACACGCGCTGAACAACATCAATTCGGTCCAGCACGCCGCTCGCGACCGCGCGTTGCTGATCGCCGGCCTGTTGGGACTGGTGGGGCTGGCAGTGCTGATCATTGGCTTCGTTACCGCCCAGGGCATTGCTCGGCGTTTTGGTGCGCCGATCGAAGCGCTGGCCAAGGCGGCGGACAATATCGGCCAAGGCAATTTCGAAGTGACACTGCCAGTGTCCTCGGCGATGGAGATCAACCTGCTGACCCGGCGCTTCGGGCTCATGGCCGAAGCCCTGCGCGAACATCAGGCGACCAACGTCGACGAATTGCTTGCCGGCCAGCAGCGTCTGCAAGCGGTACTCGACAGCATCGATGACGGTTTGTTGATGATCGACCGTCAGGGTCGACTGGAACACTTGAACCCGGTGGCCCAGCGGCAGCTGGGCTGGGACAGCGATCGCTTCGGCGAGGGCCTCGGCACGGCGCTTCAGCGACCCGAGCTGGATGCACAACTGCAATTGGTACTGCGCGGCGGCACCCTTGAACGGGCACCGGAAGATTTGAGCATCGAGGTTGATGGCGAATCGCGCCTGCTGACCTACAGCCTGACGCCCGTCAGTCATACCCAGGGACATATCCTCGGTGCTGTGATGGTCTTGCATGACGTCACCGAGCAACGCGCCTTCGAGCGGGTACGCAGCGAGTTTGTCCTGCGTGCGTCTCACGAATTGCGCACACCGGTCACGGGCATGCACATGGCGTTCGGGCTGTTTCGCGAACGGGCCAAGTTTCCTGAGGAGTCTCGGGAGTCCGACCTGCTCGACACGGTTAATGAGGAAATGCAGCGCCTGATGCAGCTGATCAACGATCTGCTGAACTTCTCGCGCTATCAGAGTGGTTTGCAAAAACTCACGTTGGCGCCTTGCTCCATCGAGGAACTGCTGGAGCGGGCGCGTTTGCGTTTCGCCGATTCAGCAGCGCAGAAGGGCGTTGCCCTGAATGTCGAAGCGCAGGGCCCGCTGCCACGCTTGCAGGCGGATCAGGCGCAGCTCGATCGAGTCCTCGACAACCTGATCGACAACGCCTTGCGCCACACGGCGCGCGACGGGCTGATCCGCTTGCAGGCCCGTCGCCATGGCGAGCGGGTGATCATCAGCGTCGAAGACAACGGCGAAGGGATTGCCTACGGTCAGCAAGGGCGGATTTTCGAACCCTTCGTCCAGGTCGGCAGGAAAAAGGGCGGGGCCGGGCTTGGCCTGGCGCTGTGCAAGGAGATCGTCCAGCTGCACGGTGGGCGGATGGGCGTTTACTCGCGGCCGGGGCAGGGTACGCAGTTCTACATGGCGCTGGCGGTCTAGGCCTCGTCGTCGAGCCGGCGTCCGGCGAGCCGCCGTCCACGGGTGATCAGCTCAATGAATTGCACGGCGCTCAGGGCATGAGCGAACAGCCAGCCTTGACCGAACTTCACCCCTTCGCTGCTCAGTAGCGCCGCTTGTGACTCGAATTCGATCCCTTCGGCAATCACCTTGAGATCCAGCGCCTGAGCCATGTGAATGATGTGCGGCGCGACACCGCTGCTGGCGGCGTCATGGCCGAGTGCGTCGATGAATGCCTTGTCGATCTTCAGGCAGTCCACCGGCAAGGTTTGCAGGTACGCCAGGCTGCAATAACCGGTGCCGAAATCGTCGATCAGCACCTGGTGTCCGACATCCCGCAGCGCCTGCAGATTCTCCCGGGCCACTACCACATCGATCAGGCCGCGTTCAGTCACCTCGAAAGCAATTTGCCGCGCGGCAACCCGGTGCAGGGTCAACAGCCGCGCCATGACCTGGCCGATGCGCGGCACCATCACGTCGCAGGCAGCCAGGTTCACCGAGATGTACAGCTGCGGATTGGCCCGCAGCAACTGGCCGAGCTGCTCGAGCAAGCGTTGCAGGACGAAGTCGGTCATCTGGCGAATCTGCCCGGTGTTCTCGGCCATCGGGATGAACAGGTCGGGGCTGGTCAGCGTGCCGTCCGGCCGGCGCCAGCGCAGCAAGGCTTCGGCGCCGACGCAGTTGCGACTGTCGAGATCGAAGATCGGTTGATAAAGCACCTGCAACTCGCCCCGGCGGATTGCGCCGTGCAGCTCGGCATCCAGCGATTGGCGCTGGCGGACGATCCAGAACACCAGAACGCCGACAAACGCCCCAAGCACGAGGCAGAACGGCACCATCCACCACCAGAGCTCCGGAATGTGCATGCCCGTGCGTGGGCTGATCAGCACCAGTTGGTATTCCGGGTTGTCGGTGGGCATGCGATAGATCAGGTGCGACTGGGTAACTTGCAGCGCATTCGGGGTTTTCGGCGGCCAGGGCTCGGTGGGTGGCCAGGCCTGTGGCACGCCAAGTACCGGAATCGCTCGGGTTCCATGATCCAGCACCACCAGCAGACTGCTGCCGGGCGACAGATCAACCATGTCGGTCAGATGCCCGCGTGAGGTGGCCACGCGAAAGTTGCCGCGCCCGAGCATCAGGGCAGCGCGGTTTTCATCGGGTTCGGTGGTGGTGTTCAGCCAGTAGCTGTAGGTCGGGCCTTTGATGTCCGGCGGGCGAATGACCGACAGGCCTTCCTGGCGTGGACGGTTGGAGCAGATCCGCGTGGCGTCCATGTAAGCGGCTTCGTAGACGAAGCGATAGTTGAACGTCACTTGCTGCAACGTGGCGATCATTTCGTCGTCGCAACTGCGCAAGGGCTGGGCTTCGAGGTCGTCGAGGCTTTCGCGCAACTGGCCGAACAGTTGCTCAAGGCGCGCCAGGAACCGCTCGCCCTGAGCGTTCATTTCCTGGCTTTCGCTTTGTTCGACCTGGCGCATGGCCACGAACAGCCCACCGGTGATCAGCAGGCTCGCACTGAGGACAGCCGCGATCATCGCCAGAAACCAGGGGCGATAAAACCAGCTACGCAGCGTCTCTCGGGTAGCAACCATCATGGATATCCGAAGAATTACCAATGAGTTATAGCTGCTGATTGCGAATTCGCCCGGACCGTCGGGCGGGCGTCATTATTTTGTCTGATTCAACACCAGCAGCAACGCTGCCGTTTGCGCATCCGGCGTGCCGTCAAAGCGCGCAGGGCGGTAGTGCATCTGGAACGCTGCGAGCACATGGCGGGTTGCCACATCCAGCTCGCCGGTCTGCGGCGTCGAGTAGCCCAGGCGCGCCAGTTGGCTCTGGAACCAGGTGATGCTCGGCAGTTCGGCGTTGAATTGCGCCTGCTGACGTGCCACCGCTTGCTCGTCGGGCCAGAGCCCCAGTCCTTCGGCTGCCAGGCGTTTCCAGGGGAACAGTGGCCCCGGATCGAGCTTGCGCAGCGGGGCGATGTCGCTATGGCCGATGATGTGACGCGGGCTGATGCCCTGGCGTTTGCTGATGTCCTTGAGCAGAACGATCAGCGATTGCACCTGGGCTTCGCTGTAGGGATACCAGAGGCGACCGGTCGGAGTGTCCTTGAAACCCGGATTGACGATTTCGATGCCGATCGAGCTGGAGTTGAGCCAGGTACGACCTTGCCATTCGCTTTCGCCGGCATGCCAGGCACGCAGGTTTTCGTCCATCAGCTTATAGATGGTGGCGTTCTTGTCGTCGCCGATCAGGTAATGGCTGCTCACCTCACCATGGGTCAGCAATTGCAGTGAGCGCTCCAGCGAGGCAGAGGTGTAGTGCACGATCACAAACTGCACGCGACTGTCGTGATTGATCGAAGGATGGCTGGTGTCGAAACGCGGGCCGCTGGCACAACCGGCCAGTAAGAGCAGCGACGCGAGCAGGGTGAAAAATTTCATGGCAGAGGGCAGTACACGCAAGACGATAATGCAACAGTGTAACGTATCGCCTTGCGCTTCGACGCTTAAAGGGCTGTTTTAAACAATATGGAACAATTGCCTCAGCCCAGCTCCACCCGGTTTCGTCCTGCGTTTTTCGCCCGATAAAGCGCCTGATCGGCTCTTTTAAGCACCAAATCGCTGTGTTCTCCCGCCCGGAACGTCGCCAGACCCATGGAAACGGTGATCGTGACGCGCTCGCCCTTGAAGTGAAACGGGCAGGCCTCGATGGCAGCGCGCAGGGTTTCCAGAAGTTTGGCCCCGACCGCCGGGGAGGTGGCGGGAAGCAGAAGGACAAACTCTTCACCGCCGAAACGGGCGATGAAGTCGTTGCCACGCATACGCTTGCGCAGGACCGTGGCGATGATCTTCAACACCTTGTCGCCTGCCAGGTGCCCGTAGTTATCGTTGATCCGTTTGAAGTGATCGAGGTCGAGCATGGCCAGGCTCAGAGTATTGCCGTGTTGCTGCCACTGGGCGATTTCCTGTTCGAGTCGTTCGGTCCAGGCGGCGCGGTTGGGCAGGCCGGTAAGCGGATCGATCAGGGCTTTCTGGCGTTGTTCTTCAAGGTGTTCGCGATAGCCCAACGCTTCCTGTTCCATGTGCGCGACACGCTCGGCCAGGCTTTTCAGGCGTCCGGCGACTTCCTGTTCCCGAGCGTCGCGCTGCTTCTGGTGCTGATCCATGGTGCCGAGCAGGCCCTCGAGGTGGTTTTCCAGCACTTGCTTGAGATCATCCAGATCCGCCGCCTCCTGGACGCTGGTCTGCAAGCCGTCGACCTGTTCGCGGATCTGCGTGTCCATTGCTCTCGCGGCGGAGCTGTTGTCGGCGTGTCCTTCGCTGGCAGCCTGCAAGTTGCTCTGGAATGCTTCGAGGCGTTCATTGAGTTGCTGCAGATAGGCTTCGAACTCGTGCTGGCCGCTGTCTGTGATGGCCAGCATCAATGTCGCAAGATCGTCGAGGATCGGTAGCAGTTCGTACCAGTTAAGGCCATTTTTCAGGCGGTCGCACATCGCCTCGGCTTGCGGGCGGTGGCGCTCCGGCAGGGTCAGGTCATCCAGCAAGCCAATCAGCGTGTCTTCAATGTGTCGGGCGACCGAGCTGTAGGACGGCTCTGGCGAGTCCGGCAGGGCATAGAGAATGTCATGCTCGGATTGTTCCGGATCGATGGCGGCCAATGCCTGGGCGATGGGTTCGGGCAGGGGCAGGCTGTCGAGGATCACGGGCGGAGGGGTATCGCCGGGTAGGATCAACTCGTCGGGGTTGATGGCCGTGGGCACTGCCGGCGCGAAAACCGGAGGAGGCGTGAAGGGTTGCAGCTTTGATTCCGGCTCGACGGGTTCTGGTTCGCCGGGAGCGCTGGGCTCTTCGGTGAGGATTCTGGCCGGCTCAAATGCGACCACCTCCGGCTCTGCAAAGTCTTCTGGGATTGGCTCTGGAGCTTTAGATGGTTCGGCCATGGGGGCGGCGATCAGCGCTGGGCTGACGGGCGCAGTGGCGACCTGTTCAGCGCTTGTAACAGGCGCTTGCGGCGCTGGCACAGCTTCATGTGTGACGGGTGGTTGCTCTGGCTGCACTGACGGGGTCACCGCAGGAGCCTGGGCCACTTGAGCAGGGGTTTCCTCGCTGTCGCGGCTGCCGAACAGGCGCTGCAACAACCCGGGACGCCCCGGTTCCGCCGGCGTCGCCAGCTGACTCAAGGCCTTGCCCTGCAGGCCGCTGAGTTCGCTGAGCAGCAGCGGCATTTCCCTTGCCTGACTCACCCGGCCGTCCAGCTGCTTGGCGAACTTCTTCAGCGGCTGGGCCACTTCTCGGGGCAGCGGCAGGGATTGCAATTGAGTAACCAGCGCAGTCAGTGCGGTGCTGACCTGTTCGATCCGGGTTTCCCGGCGTTGCTCGGAATCGAGCACGGCTTTTTCCAGGCGAGGGAGCAGGGCGGCGAGGCCGGCGTCCATGTCATCGGTGCGCACCACGTCGCGCATCTCTTTCATGCATTGATCGACCACGCGGTCGGTGCCTTCCGCCGCCAGGGTGCTGCGCACCAGGCCGCGGCGCAGCAGATCGAGCCGGGCGTCCCATCGACGTTCGAGCTTTTCCTGTTGTTCGATGCTTTTGAGGTATTTCTCTTTCCAGCGCTGGGCTTCGTCGCTCATTCAGGGGTTCCGCGAAGGGCAGTGCTCAACGCGGGCAATGCATCGGCCGTGAGCGAACCCGGCAGACGAATCTCTACCGCGACCGGCAGGTGATCGGAAATCGGTTGCGCCAGCACTTCGACCTTTTCCAGGGTCAGGGTCGGGCTGATCAGAATATGGTCCAGGCAGCGTTGGGGGCGCCAGCTGGGGAATGTCGCTTCGAGTTGCGGGGCCAGCAGGCCGAGGTCGCGCAATGGCGAGTGTTGCAGCAGATCGCTGGCGTGGGTGTTCATGTCGCCCATCAGCACCTGATGCTTGTAGCCGCCGATCAGCTCGCGGATATAGGCCAGTTGCATGCTGCGAACTCGGGCGCCGAGCGCCAGGTGCATCATCACCACCACCAGTGCCTCCGGGCCTTCGCCGAAGCGCACCAGAATCGCCCCGCGCCCCTTCGGACCCGGTAAAGGGTGGTCTTCGATCGCCCACGGCCGCAGGCGACTGAGCACGCCATTGCTGTGCTGGGCCAGTCGGCCAAGATTGCGATTGAGTTGTTGATACCAGTAGGGGAAGGCGCCGAGCTGGGCCAGGTGTTCGACCTGATTGACGTAGCCTGAACGCAGGCTGCCGCCATCGGCTTCCTGCAGGGCGACCAGATCGAAGTCGCCGAGCAGATTGCCGATCTTTTGCAGATTGCTGGAGCGCCCGGGGTGCGGCAGCAGATGCTGCCAGCTGCGGGTCAGGTAGTGCCGATAGCGCTCGGTGCTGATACCGACCTGAATATTGAAACTGAGTAGGCGCAGACGGCTGTCTGCGGGCAGGCCCGTCGATTCCAGGTGATGCTCGTTGACCTGCGGTTCATGCAGGCCAACGACGCGTTCGGCTCCCCAGCGGCGCATGGCGATTGCTGCGCTTAGTTGGCGGCTGCCTTGTTGGCCGCTCGCTCTTTGGCCACCAGTTGGTCAGCCAGTTTCAACGCCTGTTCGGCCCCGCCGGCAGAGCCGATGTCAAAACGATACTTGCCATTGACGATCATGGTTGGAACGCCGGAAATTTCATACTTCTTGGCCAGCTCGCGGGCTTTCACGATCTGACCCTTGATGGCGAACGAGTCGAAGGTGGCCAGGAACTTGTCCTTGTCCACGCCTTGAGTGGCGAGGAAGTCGGCCATGTCGTTCTTGTCGGTCAGCTTCTTGTGTTCTTTCTGGATCGCGTTGAATACGGCCGCGTGCACATTGTGCTCGACGCCCATGGCTTCCAGAGTCAGGAACATCTGGCCGTGAGCGTCCCACGGGCCACCGAACATCGCAGGAATGCGCACGAAGTTGACGTCGGACGGCAGTTTTTCAACCCACGGATTGATCACCGGCTCGAACGCGTAGCAGTGCGGGCAGCCATACCAGAACAGCTCGACCACTTCGATCTTGCCAGGCACGGCGACCGGTACCGGGTTGCTCAGCTCGACGTAAGGGGCAGCAGGGGCTTCGGCGGCCTGGGCGGTGACGCCGAACAGGCTGGCAGCGACGAGGGCGGCGCTGATGATCAGATTACGCATGCTTTACTCCTGGACAATTTTGGTCGCCTCGCGCGACCTGTTTTCAGACAGATCCTGGCGGGCATGAGTTCTGTAGTGTAACGGCAGCGGCCACAAAAAAGGGCGGCCAAAGCCACCCTTTTTATACTTCCTGCGACGGATTAATCGAGCGTTAACGTGGCAGGCGTTGGCCATTGCACGCACCGCTCGAATCGCATGTCTTAGTGCAGACCCTGAATGTAGCTGGAGACTGCCGCGATGTCTTCGTCGCTCAGCTTGCGGGCGATGGTACGCATGGTCATCGCGTCGCCGTCGTTGTTGCGGCCGGCTTCTTCCTTGCGGAAATCGGTCAGTTGCTTGGCGATGTACTGAGCGTGTTGGCCACCCAGGTGCGGGAAGCCGGCGGCTGCGTTGCCGGCACCGTTCGGCGAGTGGCAACCGGTGCAGGCTGGCAGGCCTTTCTCGAGGTTGCCGCCACGGAACAGGGCTTCACCGCGAGCGACGATCTTCGGATCGGCGGCGCCGACGCTGCCTTTCTGGCTGGCGAAGTAGGCGGCGATATCGGCCAGGTCCTGATCGCTCAGGTTGGTCAGCAGGCCGGTCATTTCCAGAACGGTGCGCTTGCCCGACTTGATGTCGTGCAATTGCTTGGTCAGGTAGCGTTCACCCTGTCCGGCCAGCTTTGGAAAGTTTGGCGCCATGCTGTTGCCATCCGGGCCATGGCAGGCGCCGCATACGGCGGCTTTTGCCTGGCCTGCGGCTGCATCACCGGCAGCATGGGCGAAGCCTGAGATTCCCACGGTCAACAGCAGACTCACGATCAGTTTGTTCATCAGCTAATCCAACTACGGCTAAGGGTTAAGAGTTATGGACCGGGCTTACTCTCGCTCATCCAGAGGATGAGGGCCTGGTAATCCTCGGCACTGCAGTCCATGCACAAACCACGCGGCGGCATCGCCTTGAAACCCTGGGTCACGTGTTGCACCAGCGTCTCCATACCTTTCGCCAACCTCGGCGTCCAAGCTTCCTGATCGCCTCTTCTGGGCGCCATGGGTAGTTGGCCGGAATGACAGGCTCCACAAACACGGTTGTACACGGCTTCCGGATCCTGTGTAGCCTGTGCGCTGTAAAGCGGCATCAAGACTCCGGCAGCCAGCAGCCATTTCGTCATAAAACGACCTTTTCAGGGTTGAGAGCGTTCTGCGTTCTAATGCGCAATCAAGGTCTGTCGCTCTCGTGAACTTCATCCTTCGCTGGGACAAAGCACACACAAAATCTGCGGCATTATATACTGGCGTCACTGAAACGGAAGCGACACCGCGTTCCGCGCCCAATCCCGGCGCCGCCCACATCGGAAATCCCATGCAACTCAAGAATCCCATCCTCGGCCTGTGCCAACAGTCCACGTTCATGCTCAGTGCCGCCAAAGTCGATCAGTGCCCCGACGACGAAGGCTTCGAAGTGGCGTTCGCCGGTCGTTCCAACGCCGGTAAATCCAGTGCGTTGAACACTCTGACTCACGCCAGCCTGGCGCGCACCTCGAAAACCCCGGGTCGCACACAGCTGTTGAACTTCTTCAAGCTAGACGATGAACGGCGTCTGGTCGACCTCCCGGGCTACGGTTATGCAAAAGTACCGATCCCGCTGAAGCAGCACTGGCAGCGTCACCTCGAGGCTTACCTCGGTGGCCGCGAGAGTTTGAAGGGTTTGATTCTGATGATGGACATCCGTCATCCAATGACCGACTTCGACCTGCTGATGCTCGATTGGGCCGTTGCCGCCGGCATGCCGATGCACATCCTGCTGACCAAGGCCGACAAACTGACCTACGGCGCAGCCAAGAACACGCTGCTCAAGGTGCAGTCGGAAATCCGTAAGGGTTGGGGCGATCAGGTAACGATCCAGCTGTTCTCCGCCCCGAAACGCATGGGCCTGGAAGAGGCCTACACTGTGTTGGCGGGCTGGATGGAACTGGCAGACAAAGGCGCTGAATTGCCTGCTGAGTAAATCGCAGGCAAAAAAAGCCCCGGACTTCATATGGGGAGGGAGAAGTTCCGGGGTTCAAGTTCCGAACCGCTAGGGCGGGGTTCAGATATCTGCCAACACTTAACACAACATAGGAGCATCGAAGGGCTTCACCAGCCATTCAGTATCTCTGAGTACCCTGGCGCAAGATTAGTTCAGATTCTTTTCAAAAAACTTTGGAATAATCTCAAGAACAATCCGACCTAAGCCCCACTCGATGCCTTTGCCGCGACGCACTGTCGCGGCAAAATCCCGTCCCAGAGGCCTCAGTGTGCCTCGTCCCAGTTGTTGCCAACTCCCACTTCCACCAGCAACGGCACGTCCAGTTTTGCCGCTTCGCTCATGTGCACGCGAATTTCTTCGCGAACCTGATCGACCAGATCCTCGCGGACCTCCAGCACCAGTTCGTCATGCACCTGCAGGATGACTTTGGCGTCCAGCCCGGAAGCGCACAGCCAGTTATCCACTGCCACCATGGCTTTCTTGATGATGTCCGCTGCAGTGCCCTGCATCGGCGCGTTGATTGCCGTGCGTTCGGCGGCCGCGCGTTCCTGCGACTTGTTGGAGTTGATGTCCGGCAGATACAGGCGACGACCGAAGATCGTTTCCACGAAGCCCTGATCGGCTGCCTGAGCGCGGGTGCGATCCATGTACTCGCGAACGCCCGGGTAGCGCGCGAAGTAGGTGTCGATGTAGGCCTTGGCGGTCTTGGTATCGACGCCGATGTCCTTGCCCAGTTTCTGCGCGCCCATGCCGTAGATCAGACCGAAGTTGATCGCCTTGGCGCCCCGGCGCTGGTCGGACGTCACTTCATTCAGCTCGACCTTGAACACTTCGGCCGCCGTGGCGGTGTGCACGTCCAGGTTATTGCGGAAAGCATTCATCAGGCCTTCGTCGCGGGACAGGTGGGCCATGATCCGCAGTTCGATCTGCGAGTAGTCCGCTGCCAGCAGTTTGTAACCTTTCGGCGCAACGAACGCCTGACGGATGCGTCGGCCTTCGGCGGTGCGCACCGGGATGTTCTGCAGGTTCGGATCGCTCGACGACAAGCGACCGGTCGACGCAACGGCCTGATGGTACGAAGTGTGAATACGCCCGGTACGCGGGTTGATCTGCTCCGGCAGGCGATCGGTGTAGGTGCTCTTCAGCTTGCTCATGGAACGGTGTTCCATCAGCACTTTCGGCAAGCGGTGGTCGTCTTCGGCCAGTTTCGCCAGCACTTCTTCGGCGGTGGATGGCTGGCCCTTGGCGGTCTTCTTCAACACCGGCAGGCCAAGTTTTTCGTAGAGGATCACGCCCAGTTGCTTTGGCGAGCCGAGGTTGAATTCTTCACCGGCAATCTCGAAGGCTTCACGCTCCAGCGCGACCATTTTGTTGCCCAGCTCAATGCTTTGGATACCGAGCAGGTCAGCGTCGACGAACGCGCCCTGGCGCTCAATGCGCGCCAGTACCGGCACCAGCGGGATCTCAATGTCGGTCAGCACGCTGGCCAGGCTCGGGATGGCGCTGAGTTTTTCGAACAGGGTCTGGTGCAGGCGCAGGGTCACGTCGGCATCTTCGGCGGCATACGGCCCGGCCTGTTCCAGAGCGATCTGGTCGAAGGTCAGTTGCTTGGCGCCTTTGCCGGCGATGTCCTGGAAGCTCACGGTGGTGTGATTCAGGTACTTTTGCGCCAGGCTGTCCATGTCGTGACGGGTGGCGGTGGAGTTGAGCACATAGGACTCAAGCATCGTGTCGAAGGCAATCCCGCGCACGGTGATGCCTTCGTTCTGATCGCCACCGATGGCGCAGTTGGCCAGGATGTTCATGTCGAACTTGGCGTGCTGGCCGACCTTGAGCTTGTTCGGGTCTTCAAGGATCGGCTTGAGTGCGCGCAGCACAGTGTCGCGATCCAGCTGCTCCGGCACGCCGATGTAGGAGTGGGTCAGCGGGATGTAGGCCGCTTCGTTGGCCTGCACCGCGAAGGACAAGCCGACCAGTTGCGCCTGCTGCGCGTCGATGCCGGTGGTTTCGGTGTCGAAGGCGAACAGTTTGGCGTTCTTCAGCTTTTCCAGCCAAACGTCGAATCGCGCCTGATCGAGGATGGTTTCGTACGCGGCTTCAGCCGGAGCGGCGGGCGCTTCCTCTTCGGCAGGCGCGCTGAACAGATCACCGGCCGGCGCAGGCTCGGCGGCCGCGCTCAGTTCCTGGCGCTTGGCATCGCGATCCAGGTCATTCAGCCAACTCTTGAATTCCAGCAGGGTGTACAACTCGTAAAGTTTGGCCGGATCTTCCGGACCCATTTGCAGGTCGTCGAGGCCGATATCCAGCGGCACGTCGACCTTGATGGTCGCCAGTTGATAGGAGAGGAACGCCATCTCCTTGTGCTCTTCGAGCTTGGCCGGCAGGGTCTTGGCGCCGCGGATCGGCAGGGTCGGCACGATGTCGAGCTGCGCATACAGCTCGGTCAGGCCGCCGTTGACCCCCACCAGCAGGCCGGACGCGGTTTTCGGGCCGATGCCGGGAACGCCGGGGATATTGTCCGAAGAATCGCCCATCAGGGCCAGATAATCGATGATCTGCTCCGGAGCGACGCCGAATTTCTCCTTCACGCCCTCCACATCCATCGAACTACCGGACATGGTGTTGACCAAGGTAATGTGGCCATCTACCAGTTGCGCCATGTCCTTGTCGCCGGTGGAGATGATTACCGGGCGATCGGCGGCCGCGCTGCTGCGGGCCAGGGTGCCGATCACGTCGTCGGCCTCGACGCCTTCGACGCAAAGCAGCGGGAAACCGAGGGCGATCACGCTCTGATGCAGCGGTTCGATCTGCACGCGCATGTCGTCAGGCATGCTTGGGCGGTTGGCCTTGTATTCGGCGTACATCTCATCGCGAAATGTCCCACCCTTGGCGTCGAACACTACCGCGAACGGGCTGTCCGGATACTGCTTGCGCAGGCTCTTGAGCATGTTCAGCACGCCTTTGACCGCACCGGTCGGCAGGCCTTTGGAGGTGGTCAGCGGTGGCAGCGCGTGAAAGGCGCGGTACAGGTAAGACGAACCGTCCACCAGGACGAGGGGGGCTTGGCTCATGAGCAGAATCAACCTTTTCGGCGGGCCCGGCGCTAGAATAGCGGGACCGTTGACGACAAAGGGACAAGGTTATCATGCGTACGTTAAATCGCTTGCTGCTGGTCAGTCTGATTGCTGTCTCACCGCTGGCCGCGATCGCGGCGGATGATGCGCCATCGTCGGAGCCGGAAGTTACCATTAGCACGCACACGGAAGGCGACAAGGTCATTCAGGAATACAGCCGGAGTGGATTCGTGTATGCGATCAAGGTCACACCGAAGGGCGGCAAACCCTATTTCCTGGTGCGCGCCGATGGTACGGACGCGAACTACATCCGGTCCGACCAGCCGGATATGCTGATTCCGTCGTGGGAAATCTTTACCTGGAAGTAAGTTTCCTGACTTTTAATCGGCGCCGTTTGATGGCGGCGCCAGAACTGAGCAGTTTTTAACCATGTCTGTGTTCACCCCCCTGGCTCGGCCCGAGCTGGAAACCTTTCTCGCCCCGTACGGGCTCGGCCGTCTGCTCGATTTCCAGGGGATCGCCGCCGGCAGTGAAAACACCAACTTCTTCATCAGCATGGAAAAGGGCGAGTTCGTCCTGACCCTGGTC
This sequence comes from Pseudomonas glycinae, assembly GCF_001594225.2. Taxonomy (GTDB): domain Bacteria; phylum Pseudomonadota; class Gammaproteobacteria; order Pseudomonadales; family Pseudomonadaceae; genus Aquipseudomonas; species Aquipseudomonas glycinae. Next base: position 4,638,233 of record NZ_CP014205.2, on the reverse strand, counting down.
GAGCGCGGCCCGGTGCAGGAAATGCCGTTTTTCATCGACCTGCTCGATGTCCTGCACGAAGCCGATCTGCCCGTGCCCTACGCACTGCGCACCACCGACGGCGTGGCCCTGCGCGAGCTGAAAGGCAAACCGGCGCTGCTGCAACCGCGCCTGGCCGGCAAGCACATCAAGCAGGCCAACGCCCAGCATTGCGCGCAGGTCGGTGACTTGCAGGCGCACCTGCACCTGGCGACCCAGGGCGACAACATGATCAAGCGCAAGACTGATCGTGGCCTGGACTGGATGCTGGAAGAGGGCACGCAGTTCCTTTCGCACCTTAGCGAGAAGCCGCGCGCGTTGCTGCAAAAGTCTCTGGATGAAATCACCCAACAGAAAGAGAAAATTCTCGCGCTGCCTCGGGCAAACATCCACGCGGACCTGTTCCGCGACAACGCGATGTTCGAAGGCACGCACCTGACCGGGTTGATCGACTTCTACAACGCCTGCTCCGGGCCGATGCTCTATGACGTGGCGATTGCCCTGAACGATTGGTGTTCCGATGACGACGGCCTGATTGACGGCCCGCGTGCTCGGGCCTTCCTCGGTGCATATGCGGCACTGCGCCCATTCACGGCGGCCGAGGCCGAGCTTTGGCCGACCATGCTGCGAGTGGCGTGCGTGCGGTTCTGGCTGTCGCGCCTGATTGCGGCGGAATCGTTCGCCGGGCAGGACGTGCTGATTCACGATCCGAAAGAGTTCGAGCAGCGGCTGGCGCAGCGTCAGACGGTCAGTACACCGCTACCTTTCGCCCTGTAAAAGAAAAAACCGCAGCCTGTGCAGGCTGCGGTTTTTTTGTATCAGAGCGATTCGAGACAACCCGCCAGATCATTCCCCAGCTTCTCCAGCACTTGCTCATAACCCTGAGCCGTCGCAGGCGTGTATCCGCCCAATGCATCCAGTTCTGCCAGCTTCACCGGCAGGCCTGCCACCAGGGTCTCGGCCAGACGTGGACGCAGCGGCGGCTCACTGAACACGCAGGTCTTGCCGACTTCCTGCAACCGCGCGCGCATCGCCGCCACATGCTGGGCGCCGGGTTGCACTTCTGCTGCAACGCTGAACACGCCGGTGTGTTTCAAGCCGTAAGCCTCTTCGAAGTAGTCGAAGGCTTCGTGGAAGACGAAGTAGGGTTTGCCTTCAACACTGGCCAAGCGTTTCTTCAAACGCTGATCCAGTGCATCCAGACGCTCGTCGAACGCTTTGGCGTTACTCTGATAACGCTCGGCGTTGGCCGGGTCTGCAGCGCTCAAGTCGGCGGCCATTTTGTCGGCAATAACCCGCGCGTTCACCGGCGATAGCCACAAATGCGCATCGAGGCTGCCCGGGCGATGGTCGTGATCGTGTTCGTCGGCTTCTTCGGCATGGGAATGACTGTCCGCGGCGAAGCGGCGCAGTTTCATGCCCGGCAGGTCCTGTACCGCAACGCTCGGCAGCGTACGACCGTTCAGCACGCGAGGCAAAAAACCTTCCATGTCCGGGCCGATCCAGTACAGCAGGTCCACCGATTGCACCTTGCGTACGTCGGACGGACGCAACGCGTAGTTATGCGGCGAAGCGCCCGGTGGCAGCAGCACTTCCGGAATCGCCACGCCGTCCTGCACCGCAGCGGCAATCAGTTGCAGGGGCTTGATGCTGGTGAGGACTCTGACCTCGGCCTGAGCCGGACCGATCAGCAGAAAACCGGTGATGAATACGACAAAAACAGAAAAAAGTCGGGACACGATGACCACTCAATGAGGCGAGAACGGGTAACATAATAACGTCTCTAACCAAACTCGTCGCCGCTCATGCCTATTACACCGATTGCCAGCCGTCCCCACGACCATTCGCACTGCGTTCACAGCGCGCTGTCCGAGGCCGATGCCCTGTGTGCACAGAAAGGCTTGCGCCTGACCGCGTTGCGCCGGCGCGTGCTGGAACTGGTCTGGCAGAGCCACAAGCCGCTGGGTGCCTACGACATTCTGGCGGTACTCAGTGAGCAGGACGGCCGCCGCGCCGCGCCGCCAACCGTGTACCGGGCGCTGGATTTCCTGCTGGAAAACGGCCTGGTGCACCGCATCTCCTCGCTCAACGCCTTCGTCGGCTGCGTTCACCCGAAACATTCGCACCAGGGCCAGTTCCTGATCTGCCGTGAATGCCACGCCGCCATCGAACTTGAGCAAAAAACCATCAGCGACGCCATCGTCCACAGCGCCAGGGATGTCGGCTTTATCGTCGAGGCCCAGACCGTCGAAGTGGTTGGTCTCTGCTCCGGTTGCCGGGGGGCTTGATGAGCGATGCGCTGATCCGTCTGGAGCAGGTGGCGGTCCGGTTTGCCGGGCAGAACGTGCTGGACAACATTCACCTGAGCGTCGAGCCGGGGCAGATCGTCACCCTGATCGGCCCCAACGGCGCCGGCAAGACCACGCTGGTGCGCGCCGTGCTCGGGCTGCTGAAGCCCGACAGCGGCAGCGTATGGCGCAAGCCGAAACTGCGCGTCGGCTACATGCCGCAAAAACTTCATGTCGATCCGACCTTGCCACTGTCGGTGCTGCGCTTCCTGCGGCTGGTGCCGGGCGTCGATCGCCCGCGTGCGCTGGCGGCACTCAAGGAAGTCGGCGCCGAGCACGTCATAGATAGCCCGGTGCAAAGCGTTTCCGGCGGCGAGATGCAGCGCGTGCTGCTGGCCCGTGCCTTGTTGCGCGAGCCGGAGCTGCTGGTGCTCGACGAGCCGGTGCAAGGCGTCGATGTGGCCGGGCAGGCCGAGCTGTACAGCCTGATCACCCGGCTGCGCGATCGGCATGGCTGCGGCGTGTTGATGGTGTCCCACGATCTGCATCTGGTGATGAGTACCACCGATCAGGTGGTGTGCCTAAACCGTCACGTCTGCTGCTCCGGGCATCCCGAGCAGGTCAGCGGCGATCCGGCGTTTGTCGAGCTGTTCGGCAACAACGCGCCGAGCCTGGCGATCTATCACCACCATCATGACCACGCCCACGACCTGCACGGTTCGGTGGTCAAAGGGCCTGTGACAGGCCAACCTCACGTTCACGGAGATAGCTGCAAGCATGGCTGATTTTCTGTTCTACGCCCTGCTTGCAGGTCTGGCGCTGGCGGTGGTCGCGGGGCCGCTGGGCTCGTTCGTGGTCTGGCGGCGCATGGCCTATTTCGGCGACACGCTGTCCCACGCCGCACTGCTTGGCGTGGCCCTGGGCTTTTTGCTGGATGTCAGCCCGACCGTGGCGGTGACCGTGGGCTGCCTGCTGCTGGCGGTGTTGCTGGTGACCTTGCAGCAGCGTCAGCCACTGGCGTCCGACACGCTTCTGGGAATTCTCGCACCGAGCACGCTCTCTCTCGGGCTGGTGGTACTAAGCTTCATGCATGAAGTGCGGATCGACCTGATGGCCTATCTGTTCGGCGACCTGCTGGCGATCAGCCCGACCGATCTGGCGTGGATCCTCGGTGGCAGCGCAGCCGTGCTGGCGTTGCTGGTGACGCTATGGCGCCCATTGCTGGCGATCACCGTGCACGAAGAGCTGGCCAGGGTCGAAGGCCTGCCGGTAGCCGGTTTGCGCATGGCGCTGATGCTGTTGATCGCGGTGGTGATCGCAGTGGCGATGAAAATCGTCGGTGTGTTGCTGATTACTTCGCTGTTGATCATTCCGGCGGCTGCGGCACAGCGTCACGCCCGTTCTCCGGAGCAGATGGCACTGGGCGCGAGCGTGCTGGGCATGCTCGCCGTGTGTGGCGGGCTGGCGTTGTCGTGGTTCAAGGACACCCCGGCCGGTCCGTCAATCGTTGTGACGGCCGCCGCACTGTTTCTGCTGAGTTTTGTTCTGCCCCGTCGAGGGGTGTAGACTTGCTCGTTTTTTGCGCAAATAGAGAGTCGCAGGAATGAAGCCGTTCGCCTCCCGTTATCTGCTCCTTGTGGCCTTTTCAGTGCTGCTGGGCGCCTGCCAAAGCACGCCGCCGGTGGCCGAAGTCCCCGATGCGCGGGCCACGGCCATCGCACAGCTGGAGCAAAGCCTGGCCAGCAGCGAACTGGCCACTGCCGAAGACCAATTGGCAGCCTTGCAGGCCGAAACACCCAACGATCAATCCCTTGAGCAATACCAGCGCCAGTTGGCCGAAGCCTATCTGCGCCGCAGCCAGATCGTCCTGCAAAAGGGCGATGTCAATGCGGCCGCGACCGCGCTGGCCCGTGCCCGCGTGCTGATGCCCAAGGCCCCGGCACTGACCGGTGGCGTCAACGGCGCGATCACTGAAGCGCGCAAGGCCGAGCTGGAGAAAGCCGAAGCGGCGCTGCAAGCTGCTGAAGCCAAGCCGAAAGCCAAGGTGATCGATCCGACCGCCGAGAGCACCACGGTCGCGCTGAACATCACCGATAGCCGCAAACTTCGCCGCCAACTGGATGCGATCGCCGCCGATGTGGTGAATTACGACTGTGCGGTGAGCATTCAGGCTCCACGCACCAATGATTACCCGTGGCTGGCGACGTTGATCACCAAGCGCGTGAAGAAGCTTGATCCGGATTTCGCTCTGAAGATCGAGAAACAGATTCTGCGCACGGTACCGGCGCAGATGGTTCTGAGCCCGCGCAAACCTTAAAAAGCATCGTCGGAACGCAGCCCGGAGCAAGCCCGCTCCCACAGGTACAGTGCAGTCCTGTGGGAGCGGGCTTGCCCGCGAAGGCGTCCTGTCAGTCAACCAACATCCTTAAGCGGGAATGGCCTTGGCCTTAGGCTCGCGATCCCAGACCCGATGCTGCCCGATCGCAGCAAAGAATGGCTGGGTCAGCGCGCCAACATCCTTGCCCTCCAGCAACCCGGCATCCGTTTCCAGCTTCAACACGTCCAGCAACTGCTTGGCCTCACCCTGCAGCGCAATCGCCTTCAGGTGCTTGTATGCCTCCAGCAGGTAATGCAACGCCACGCCGTCACCGCTCAACGTCTTGACCGACGCCGCGCCACCCGGCACGAACACCGCATCGAACGCCACCGAAGGCAAACCTTCCATCGACGCATCCACCGCCAGGCTTTTGCCATCGGCGGTTTTCACCGGCGCCGAGGTCGGGCCGAGCAGTTTGGCGTGCGCACCTTCTGCCGCCAGCGCCTTCTTCATCGCATCAATTGCCGCACCATCGACACCATTGGCCGCAAGGATCGCGACTTTTCGTGTCTTGATGTTCTCCGGCAACAGGTTGGCCTGACTCAACGATGGTGAGCGATCCAGTGATGTTTTCGGTACGTCGACGGTGCCTTTGCCTGGCGCTGGCAGACCCAGGTTGGCCGCCACGCGTTTGGCCAGCTCCAGATCGATGTTGGCGAGAATCTCGTTCACTTGCCGCGCCCGGATGAACTCACGCTCAACCTTGCCCAGTTCGAAACTGTAGGCGGCGATGATGTGCTCTTTCTCGTGCGCGCTCATGCTGTTGAAGAACAACCGCGCCTGGGAGAAGTGGTCGCTGAACGACTCGCTGCGCTGACGAATCTTGTTGGCGTCGATACGCTCCGGATAACTCTCGAAACCTCCGTCCTGCGCGGCCGGCGGGGTTTCTTTCGGCCAGCCGCCATCGATGGAATTGGGTTCATACGAAGCGCGGCCCTTATCGATCACCGTACGGTGCTGGGCATCGCGCTGGCCGTTATGGAACGGCGCGACCGGACGATTGATCGGCAGCTCATGAAAGTTCGGCCCGCCGAGTCGGCTGATCTGCGTGTCGGTGTAGGAAAACAGCCGACCTTGCAGCAGCGGGTCATTGGAGAAGTCGATGCCCGGTACGATATGCCCGGGGCAAAACGCGACCTGCTCGGTTTCGGCGAAGAAGTTGTCCGGGTTGCGGTTGAGGGTCATCTTGCCCAATGGCGTGATCGGGACGATTTCCTCGGGAATCAGCTTGGTCGGGTCGAGAATGTCGAAATCGAAGTCGTGTTCGTTTTCCTCTTCGATGACCTGAACGCCGAGTTCCCATTCCGGGTAGTCGCCCATTTCGATGGCTTCCCAGAGATCCCGCCGATGGTAGTCGGTGTCTTTGCCCGCAAGTTTTTGCGCCTCGTCCCAGACCAGCGAACAGGTGCCGGCGGTAGGGCGCCAGTGGAATTTGACGAAGCGCGATTTGCCCTCGGCATTGATCAGCCGGAAGGTGTGCACGCCGAAGCCCTGCATGCTGCGCAGGCTTTTCGGGATGGCCCGGTCGGACATGGCCCAGATCACCATGTGCGCCGATTCCGGCACCAAGGACACGAAGTCCCAGAAGGTGTCGTGGGCCGAGCCGCCGGTGGGGATTTCGTTATGCGGTTCGGGTTTTACCGCGTGGACGAAGTCGGGAAACTTGATCGCGTCCTGAATGAAGAACACCGGCATGTTATTGCCGACCAGATCGAAGTTGCCTTCGTCGGTGAAGAACTTCACGGCAAAACCACGCACGTCACGCACGGTGTCGCCGGAACCACGCGGCCCCTGCACCGTGGAAAAACGCACGAACACCGGGGTTTTCTTCCCCGGATCCTGCAGGAAACCGGCCTTGGTCAGCGTCGAATGGTTCTCGTAGCTCTGAAAGAAACCATGGGCGCCGGTGCCGCGGGCGTGGACGATGCGCTCGGGAATCCGTTCATGGTCAAAGTGCGTGATCTTTTCACGCATGATGAAGTCTTCCAAAAGCGACGGCCCGCGAGCTCCGGCCTTGAGGGTGTTCTGGTTATCAGCAATTTTCACGCCCTGGTTGGTGCGCAGGGCCTGACCGGTAGCGTCGGAGCGAAACTTCTCCAGGCTGTCGAGTTTGGCATTGGTGTTGGCGCGATCCGGGGTATCGGTGCCGGCCAGTTGGCTTTTGTCATTGGCAGGTTTCTTGGTACTCATCAGTCATGAACTCCTGTTTGTCCCGGGATTGCCCCGGAACGCTTGAGTGTTTCCCAGGCACGGCACCCAGGGTTTTCAAGTCGCTTAATTAGTGACTGATGAGGGTTTCGGGCGTTCCTTTTTTATGACCTTTGATCCTGTTATTGCCAAATCGAAGGTTATTCGCGAAATAAATGCTAAGAACCTCTATACGGACAGGCTAAAATGCGCGCCCGGCTAACCGCTGATCCTTTTCCAACGCGCCCCACAAGGTTCGCTACGTGATCGAGTTTCAAAACGTCCATAAGACTTACCGCGTCGCCGGTAAGGACATCACCGCGCTGCACCCGACCAGCTTCTCCATTGAGAACGGTCAGGTGTTCGGCCTGATTGGCCATTCCGGCGCGGGAAAAAGTACCCTGCTGCGTCTGATCAATCGCCTGGAGCAATCCAGTGGCGGCAAGATCATCGTCGACGGTGAAGAAGTCACCGCGCTGGACGCCAACGGCCTGCGCCGTTTTCGTCAGCAGGTCGGGATGATCTTCCAGCACTTCAACCTGCTGGCATCCAAGACCGTGGCCGACAACGTCGCGCTGCCGCTGACCCTGGCCGGTGAACTGTCCCGCGCCGAGATCGACCAGCGTGTGGCCGAGTTGCTGGCGCGGGTCGGTCTGTCCGATCACGCCAAAAAGTACCCGGCGCAACTGTCCGGCGGTCAGAAGCAGCGCGTCGGCATTGCTCGCGCCCTGGCGACCAAGCCGAAGATCCTGCTGTGCGACGAGGCCACCAGTGCCCTCGACCCGCAGACCACGGCATCGGTCCTGCAACTGCTGGCCGAGATCAACCGTGAACTGAAACTGACCATCGTCCTGATCACCCACGAGATGGATGTGATCCGCCGCGTGTGCGATCAGGTCGGCGTGATGGATGCCGGCGTGATCGTCGAGCAAGGTTCGGTGGCCGATGTGTTCCTGCATCCGAAGCACCCGACCACCAAGCGCTTTGTTCAGGAAAGCGAGCAGATCGACGAAAGCGAGCAGCGCGATGACTTCGCTCACGTGCCTGGCCGCATCGTGCGTCTGACCTTCCAGGGCGAAGCGACCTACGCGCCGTTGCTCGGTACCGTCGCCCGGGAAACCGGTGTGGACTACAGCATCCTGGCCGGTCGTATCGACCGCATCAAAGACATCCCCTACGGGCAATTGACCCTCGCCGTCACCGGTGGCGACATGGACGCAGCTTTCGCCCGCTTCACCGCCGCTGACGTTCACATGGAGGTGTTGCGCTAATGGAAGACCTGATGAGTTTCTTCACCAATATCGACTGGTACGAAATCTGGCTCGCCACTGGCGACACCCTGATGATGCTCGGCGGTTCGCTGCTGTTCACCGTGCTGCTCGGCCTGCCGCTGGGCGTGTTGCTGTTCCTGTGCAGCCCGCGTCAGTTGCTCGAAGCCAAAGGCGTGTACGCCTTGCTGTCGCTGGTGGTGAACATCCTGCGTTCGCTGCCGTTCATCATTCTGTTGATCGTGATGATCCCGTTCACCGTGCTGATCACCGGCACCTCGCTGGGCGTGGCCGGTGCGATTCCGCCGCTGGTAGTGGGCGCGACGCCGTTCTTCGCGCGGCTGGTGGAAACCGCCCTGCGTGAAGTCGATCGCGGCATCATCGAGGCAACCCAGTCGATGGGCGCGACCACTCGCCAGATCATCATGAACGCCCTGCTGCCGGAGGCCCGTCCGGGCATCTTCGCAGCAATTACGGTGACGGCGATTACACTGGTTTCCTACACGGCGATGGCCGGTGTGGTCGGTGCCGGTGGCCTGGGTGACCTGGCGATCCGTTTCGGCTACCAGCGGTTCCAGACTGACGTGATGATCGTCACCGTGGTATTGCTGCTGATTCTGGTGCAAGTGCTGCAAATGGTCGGCGACCGACTGGTCGTGCACTTCTCGCGCAAATAACCGGTTTTGTAATGACATGAGCCGGCCATTCGCTGGCAGGCGCCAGACGGGCGCCGTAAAAAGGAGTTAGCTGAATGAAAAAACTGATCGTTGCCTTGGCTGCCGTTGCAGCGTTCTCGGCCCACGCCGACGAAACCCTGACCGTTGCTGCCACTCCTGTACCGCACGCGGAAATCCTCGAATTCGTGAAGCCGGCTCTGGCGAAAGAAGGCGTGGATCTGAAGGTCAAGGTCTTCACCGACTACGTTCAGCCGAACGTCCAGGTGGCCGAGAAGCGTCTGGACGCCAACTTCTTCCAGCACCAGCCGTACCTCGATGAATTCAACAAGGCCAAGGGCACCAACCTGGTTTCCGTGACTGGCGTGCACCTGGAGCCGCTGGGCGCCTACTCCAGCAAGTTCAAGAAAATCGAAGAGCTGCCAAGCGGCGCCAACGTGGTGATCCCGAACGATGCCACCAACGGCGGCCGTGCGCTGTTGCTGCTGGCCAAGGCCGGCGTGATCACCCTGAAGGATCCGACCAACATCCTGTCGACCGTCAAGGACATCGCCCAGAACCCGAAAGACCTGAAGATCCGTGAACTGGAAGCCGCGACCATCCCGCGCGTGCTGACCCAGGTCGACCTGGCGCTGATCAACACCAACTACGCGCTGGAAGCCAAGCTCGATCCGTCCAAGGATGCGCTGGTCATCGAAGGCAGCGACTCGCCTTACGTGAACATCCTGGTGTCCCGCGCGGACAACAAGGACAGCGACGCCATGAAGAAACTGGCCGCTGCCCTGCACAGCCCGGAAGTGAAGAAATTCATTACCGAGAAGTACAAAGGCGCGGTGTTGCCGGCGTTCTGATTTGATCGTGCCCATGCTCTGCGTGGGCATGCATCCCCGGGCGCTCCGCGTCCGCTGGGACGCAGAGCGTCCCTTGCTGCATTCCCACGCAGAGCGTGGGAACGATCAAAACGAAAAGGGGACGCCAGTGGCGTCCCCTTTTTGTGCGTTCAGTTTTTACTTGCGGTTCAACATCACCGGCAACTGCGCAACCAGCTTGGCATTATTCAACGGCGCGCGAATAAACCCGCGCTGTGTTCCGTCCGGCCCGATCACCGCCAGATTCCCGCTGTGATCCACCGTGTAATTCGGCTTGCTGGTGTCCGCCGGAATGAACGGAATGCTCACTGCGTTCGCCACCTTCTGCAGCTCGTCGATCGACTTCGGCGTCAGGCCGATGAACTGTGGATCGAAGTAGCCCAGGTACTGCTTCAACTGCGCGGGGTTGTCGCGGTTCGGATCGACGCTGACCAGCACGATCTGCAATTTATCCACAGCATCCTTCGGCAGTTCGCTTTTGATCTGGCGCAGCTGGGCGAGGGTGGTCGGGCAGATGTCCGGGCAGAAGGTGTAGCCGAAGAACAGCAGGCTCCACTTGCCCTTGAGCTCGTTGACCGTGACCGGCTGGCCGTCCTGATTGGTCATCGTCACGTCCGGCAGGTTGCGGCTCTGCGGCAGCAGGATGATGCCGGCGTCGATCAGTGCGGTCGGGTCGCCCTGGCCCTTGCCGCTCAGCACTTTGTTGACGGTCAGGCCGAGGATCAGCGCGATCACGGCGACGAGGATGAAGACGGTTTTCTGGGTTCGAGTCATAGGTTCAACAGTAAGTAGTGGTCTACGAGCAGGGCGATGAACAGCAGAAACAGGTACCAGATAGAGTACTTGAAGGTGTTGATCGCCGCGTGCGGCCGAGTGCCACGGTACAGCACCACGGCCCATTGCAGAAACCTGGCGCCCAGACCGAGCGCGCAGATCAGGTACAGCAGGCCGCTCATGTGGATCGCATACGGCAGCAGACTGACCGCCAGCAGGGCGAAGGTGTACAGCAGAATGTGCACCTTGGTGTAGTGCTCGCCATGGGTGACCGGCAGCATCGGAATATCGGCCTTGGCGTATTCCTCCTTGCGATGGATGGCCAGCGCCCAGAAGTGCGGCGGGGTCCAGGCGAAGATGATCAGCACCAGCAGCAACGGTTCGGCGCTGACGTGGCCGGTCGCGGCGGTCCAGCCGAGCAGCGGCGGCGCGGCGCCGGCAAGGCCACCGATGACGATATTCTGCGGCGTCGCGCGTTTGAGGAAACCGGTGTAGATCACCGCGTAGCCGAGCAGCGAGGCCAGGGTCAGCCACGCAGTCAGCGGATTGGTGAAGGTCAGCAGCAGGGCCTGGCCGAGCAGTGCCAGCACCAGCGCAAAGGTCAGTGCGCCTGTGGGCGAAACCCGGCCCTCCGCCAGCGGCCGTTTGTGGGTGCGGGCCATGACCGCATCGATGCGCCGGTCCACCACATGATTGACCGCCGCCGCGCCACCGGCACACAACGCGATCCCCAGGTTGCCGAACACCAGCACCGTCCACGGCACCCCGGCGCGGGTCGCGAGGAACATGCCCACCAGCGAAGTGATGAGCATCAGCACCACGACTTTCGGTTTGGTCAGCTCCAGGTAATCACGCCACAGCGCCTGCGCCGGACGTTCGCCGATCAGAATCGCCATGGCGTCTCTCCTTTAATAGTGATGGGCGCCGCCGAGTGTTTGCGCGGGCTGAGGCGCCAGCGCGCGATCATCGGCTGCCGGACCCGAACCAGACTGGTTCGCGCGTGATAGTTGACCAGCACCATCGTCAGCAGCAGCGCGGCACCGCCGGCGTTATGCGCCACGGCCACCGGCAGCGGCAGATGGAACACCACGTTGCTGATGCCGAGGGTGATCTGCGCGGCGAGGGCGATCAGCACCAGCCCGGCCAGTCGGGTCATGCCCACCACTTTCAGTTGCCAGGCCAGACCGAGCAGGACAATCGTCACCAGCAACGCGCCGATGCGGTGAGTCAGATGAATCGCCGTGCGTGCATCGCTGTCGAGTTGCCCGCCGAGGTAATTGGGGCCGATGTGTTGAGTCAGGTGAAAGCCGTTGGCGAAATCCGCCGGCGGCAGCCATTGACCGTGGCAGGTCGGGAAGTCGATGCAGGCCACCGCCGCGTAGTTGGAACTGACCCAGCCGCCGAGAGCAATCTGGCCGATCACCAGCAACAGGCCGGCGGTCGCCCAATATTGCAGACGCTTGGGCACGGTCAGCGCCGGCAGCACGCCGGACAGTCTCAACGTCAGCAGAAACAGCAGGCTCAGGGTCGCGAAGCCACCGAGCAAATGCCCGGTCACCACTTGCGGCCAGAGTTTGAGCGTCACCGTCCACATGCCGAACGCCGCCTGGGCGAACACCACCGCCAGCAGAAACAACGGCAGTTTCAGCGGTTGCCCGGGATGACGACGATTGACCCACGCGCGCCCGGCCAACACCGAAATCAACAGGCCGAGGGTGCCGGCGAAGTAGCGGTGGATCATCTCGTTCCAGCCTTTATGCGCCTCCACCGGCGAGTCGGGGTAATGCAGTTCGGCATGGGCCAGTTGGGCTTCGCTTTTCGGCACGCTGATGAACCCGTAGCAGCCCGGCCAGTCCGGACAGCCGAGGCCGGCGTGGGTCAGGCGGGTGTAGGCGCCGAGCAGCACCACGATCAGTGCCAGCAGGGTGGCAAACAGCGCGAGGCGAAATCCAGGTTTGGCCATGACGATGCCCTTATCCGATGTTCGACAGTTTCAGCAGGTGGCGCAGGTCGTTGAGCAGGTCCTTGCCCTTGACGCTCGGGTCGTAGCGCAGCACGAGGTTGCCGTGGGGATCTATGATCCACAGTTGCGGCGTGGCCTTGTCGCCTGTGGCCTTGCTGAAGGTGGCTGCGTCCAGCGGGTAGCGTTGCAGCTGCGGGTATTCGCGGGTCAGCTTGGCTTCGTAGTCGGCGGCCAGTGGTTGCGCGGCAGCGAGGGCGTGGCTGGCGCGTCCGGCCTCGCGACCGAGACCGATCTGGATCTGCCGCGCCAGGTAGACCAGTTGCTGGCAGTCCACCGCGCAATCCTTCGGCGCGGTCACCAGCATCTGCCAGCGCGTTTCGTCAGCCTGGATACCGAGGTCGGCGCGGGTCTGACCGTTGCCGATCAGTTCGCCGTGATAGCTGCGACCTTCCGGCACCCAGAACTGCAACTTGTACATGCCGGTGGCGAGGATCATCGGACCGACCACGCCGAGCACGATCAGCAGCAGCTGGATGCGTCCGCGACGGCGACTGGCCGGGACTTTCGTTTCAGACATGCTGGGTGGATTCATGGCCGCTCCCATGGTGTTTCTCCTTTGCGTTGTGCCAGCCGAGATAGAGGTAGAGACCGAGCAGGGCGGTGGCCATGGCGAACCACTGCACGGCGTAACCGAGGTGTTTCTCCGGGCCCATCGCGACCACCGGCCAGTCGGCCTGATAGCTGGCCGGGCCGGGTTCGGCGCGTAATTCGTAGGCGAAGCCGTCGCGTTCGAGGGTTTTCCACAGCTTCGCGGGTTCGACGGCGGTGACGGTTTGCGGCCAGGTGCTGCTGACCGGATCGGCATGTAGCTGGAAGGTGGCACCGGGGGCGATATACACCCAGGCATCCACGTTTACGGCGTCGGCCGGCGTGGTGAATTGCGGTGCCGTGCGCCGGTCCGGCCACGGCAGCCAGCCGCGATTGACCAGCAGCCACTGGCCGCTGCGCTGATCCTGAAACGGTTGCAGCAGTTCGACGCCGACCTTGCCGTTGCGCTGACGGTTGTCCAGCAACAGGCTGTGGGCGGCATCGAACTGGCCGTGCAGATGCACCCGGCGAAAGGCCGGATCGGCGCTGTGCAGCAACTCGGTGCTGGCCATCGGTTCGGCGGCGCGGCGTTCGGCGTAGCTGGCGAGCAGGGCGGTTTTCTCCGCGCCACGGCCCAGTTGCCAGAAGCCCAGCGAAATCAGCAACGGCAGCAGCAGGCCGACTACCAGTGTCGGCACCACGCCCGGCCGGAAGCGCTTCATGGCCGCGCCAGAAAATCAGTCAGTGCGATCGCTATACTCAACTGCATCGCTTGTTCCCCCGGAGTTCTTCCCATGCTCAAAGCAGCCATCGTCCTGATGCTGATTGCCACGGTGGTCAGCCTGTTCAGCGGCCTGTTTTTCCTGGTCAAGGACGACAGCAGCTCGAATCGGCTAGTGATCGCCTTGAGTGTTCGGGTGGCATTGGCCGCTTGCACCGTCGGCTTGATTGCCTGGGGTTTCTACAGCGGCCAACTGGTGTCGCACGCGCCGTGGTAGCTGCAAGCACCAAGCTACAAGCTACAAGCCTTACCGTTTTGACTTGAAGCTCGCAGCTCGCGGCTTGCAGCTGCTGTTAAAGCACATAAACGAAGATGAACAAGCCGATCCACACCACATCGACGAAGTGCCAATACCAGCTCGCCGCTTCAAAACCGAACTGATGTTCGTTGTCGAAATGGCCTTTCATGATGCGCATCAACATCACGAACAGAATGATCGTGCCGATGGTCACGTGGGCGCCGTGGAAACCGGTGAGCATGAAGAACGTCGCGCCGTAGATGCCCGAGCCGAGGGTCAGCCCCAGTTCGTGGTAGGCGTGGATGTATTCTTCGGCCTGGAAGCCGAGGAACGCGCAACCCAGCAGCACGGTGATCGCCAGCCACAGTTTCAGCGCGCCGCGATGACCTTTCTTCAGCGCATGGTGGGCGATGGTGATGGTCACGCTGGAGCTCACCAGCAGGATGGTGTTGATCAGCGGCAGGCCCCAGGGGCTGATGACTTCCTTGGGCGGCGGGAAAAGTTTCGGATCCGGCGTGTGCAACAGCGGCCAGGTGAACTGGAAGTTCGGCCAGAGCATGTGGGCGATGCCTTTGGTGCCTTCGCCACCCAGCGCCGGGCCGGAAATGTGTCGCACGTAGAACAGCGCGCCGAAGAAGGCGATGAAGAACATCACCTCGGAGAAGATGAACCAGCTCATGCCCCAGCGGAACGAGCGGTCCAGTTGTGGGCTGTACAACCCCGCGCGGCTTTCCTTGATCACCGTGCCGAACCAGCCGAACAGCATGTATGCCAGCAACAGGCCGCCGACGAAAAAGATCAGCGGGCCGTGGGATTCCGGACGCGCTGCCTTCAGATCGTTGAACCAGGTCGCCAGACCATACACGGTGACGAACATCCCCACCGTGGCGACGATCGGCCACTTGCTCTGGGCCGGGACGTAATAGTGCTCATGAGTTGCCATTTATTGTTCTCCTTATCGGGCACGCTTAACCGCCAGTGTTTGCAGCCACCGGAGGATGTCGGGCGGTGATATCGAACAGCGTGTAGGACAGCGTCAGGTGCTTCACGTCCTTGGGCATGTCGCGGTCAACGATGAAACGCACCGGCATCTCGATCTGCTGACCGGGCTGCAGCACCTGCTGGGTAAAACAAAAGCATTCGGTCTTGTGGAAATACGCCGCCGCATTGCTCGGCGCGATGCTCGGTACGGCTTGAGCGCTCATCGGTTTGTCGGTGGGGTTGCGCGCGATGAAGATCATCTCGTTCACCGCGCCGGGGTTGGCCGTCAGTTCGTCATGCTTGGGGTAGAAGTCCCAAGGCATGTCGGCGGTGTTGGTCGACAGGAATTGCACCCGCACTTGCCGCGAGGCATCGACGGTCTGCTCGCCCTCGTACTGCCCGGCGGTCTTGCCGTTGATGCCGAACGCTTTGCACATCACGTCGTAGATCGGCACCAGGGCAAAACCGAAGACGAACATCGCCACCACCACACCGAGCAGTCGGGTGACCAGCTTCTTCATCGAAATCGAGTCAGCCATGATCTTTGCCCTCGGCCGAGAACCCTGTGGGAGCTGGCTTGCCAGCGATGCAGCCGACGTGGTGTTTCAGGCAGGCCGCCATCGCGGGCATGCCCGCTCCCACAGGCGTTTCCACAAGGCAGAAAATGTTCATTTCACTTCCGGCGGCGTGGTGAAGGTGTGATACGGCGCCGGTGACGGCACGCTCCACTCCAGACCTTCGGCACCATCCCACGGTTTGGCCGGAGCCGGCTCGCCGCCACGGATGGTCTTGATCACGATGAACAGGAAGAAGATCTGCGTGGCGCCGAACATGAACGCGCCGATCGACGACACCATGTTGAAGTCGGCGAACTGCAGGTTGTAGTCCGGAATTCGCCGGGGCATGCCCGCCAGACCCACGAAGTGCATCGGGAAGAAGGTCAGGTTCATGCCGACGAAGGACAGCCAGAAGTGCAGCTTGCCCAAGGTTTCGTCGTACATGTGGCCGGTCCATTTCGGCAGCCAGTAATAGGCCGACGCGAAGATCCCGAAGATCGCCCCCGGCACCAGCACGTAGTGGAAGTGCGCGACCACGAAGTAGGTGTCCTGGTACTGGAAGTCCGCCGGAGCGATGGCCAGCATCAGCCCGGAGAAACCGCCGATCGAGAACAGGATCACGAACGCCACGGCAAACAGCATCGGCGTCTCGAAGGTCATCGAGCCTTGCCACATGGTGCTGGCCCAGTTGAACACCTTCACCCCGGTCGGCACCGCGATCAGCATCGTCGCGTACATGAAGAACAACTCGCCCACCAGCGGGATGCCCACCACGAACATGTGGTGCGCCCAGACGATGAACGACAGGAACGCGATGCTCGCCGTGGCGTAGACCATCGAGGTGTAGCCGAACAGCGGCTTGCGCGAGAAGGTCGGGATGATCTGGCTGACGGCACCGAAGGCCGGCAGGATCATGATGTACACCTCGGGGTGGCCGAAGAACCAGAACACATGCTGGAACAGCACCGGGTCACCGCCACCGGCGGCACTGAAGAAGCTGGTGCCGAAGTGGATGTCCATCAGCATCATCGTCACGCACCCGGCCAGCACCGGCATCACCGCGATCAGCAGGAACGCGGTGATCAGCCAGGTCCAGACGAACAGCGGCATTTTCATCAGGGTCATGCCGGGGGCGCGCAGGTTGAGGATGGTGGCGATCACGTTGATCGCGCCCATGATCGAACTGATCCCCATCAGGTGGATGGCGAAGATGAAGAACGTCACGCTTTCCGGGGCATAGGTGGTGGACAGCGGCGCGTAGAACGTCCAGCCGAAGTTCGGCCCGCCACCGGGGGTGAACAGGGTCGAGACCAGCAGCAGGAACGCCGCCGGTAGCAGCCAGAAGCTGAAGTTGTTCATCCGCGGCAGGGCCATGTCCGGCGCACCGACCATCAACGGGATCATCCAGTTGGCGAGGCCGACGAACGCCGGCATCACCGCACCGAACACCATCACCAGACCATGCATGGTGGTCATCTGGTTGAAGAACGCCGGCTCGACGATCTGCAGGCCGGGCTGGAACAACTCGGCGCGGATCACCATAGCGAACGAGCCGCCGAGCAGGAACATGCAGAACGCAAACCACAGGTACAGCGTGCCGATGTCCTTGTGGTTGGTGGTCAGCACCCAGCGCATCAGGCCTTTGGCGGGGCCGTGGGCGTGGTCGTGGTCGGCATGACCGTGGTCATCGATGACAGCGCTCATGGCCGGTCTCCTTCAAGTGAGTGGACTGGGCAGGCCGAGGCGCAGGGCCCCGACCGGTTCACGAAGTACGCAATAGACCGGCTCATTTGCTTTCCGCCTGTTTCAGCTCCAGCACTTCTTTTGGCGTGACCATGTCGCCCTTGTTGTTGCCCCAGGCGTTACGTTCGTAGGTCACGACCGCTGCGATATCGACTTCCGACAGCTGCTTGCCGAACGCCGCCATGGCGGTGCCGGGCTTGCCGTGGAAGACAATGCTCAGGTGCGCCTCTTTCGGGCCGGTGGCGATTTTCGAGCCCTTGAGGGCCGGGAACATCGGCGGCAGGCCCTGGCCTTCAGCCTGGTGACAGGCGACGCAGGTGGTGTGGTAGATCTTGTCGCCACGTTCCTTGAGTTCGTCGAGGGTCCATTCCTTGCTGGTCAGCTCCTTGAGCTGCAACGCTTCGGCCTTGCGCTCGGCGAGCCATTTTTCGTAGTCGGCCTTCTCCTTGACGTCGACCACGATCGGCATGAAGCCGTGGTCCTTGCCGCACAGCTCGGCGCACTGGCCACGGTAGAGGCCGGGCTTGTCGATGCGGGTCCAGGCTTCGTTGACGAACCCGGGGATCGCATCGCGCTTGACCGCGAAGGCCGGCACCCACCAGGAGTGGATCACGTCGGCGGAGGTCACGAGGAAGCGCACCTTGGCCCCGGTCGGCAGCACCAGCGGCTTGTCGACCTCGAGCAGGTAGTGCTCGCCCTTGGCTTCCTTGTTGTGGATCTGCTCGGCGGGGGTGGCCAGGTTGCTGAAGAACTCGACGTCCTGGCCCAGGTATTTGTAGTGCCACTTCCACTGATAACCGGTGATCTGGATATCGATATCCGGCTCACTGGTGTCGTACATCTTGATCAGGGTCGCGGTCGCCGGAACGGCCATCGCCACCAGGATCAGCAGCGGGACGACGGTCCAGAGAATTTCGACGGTGGTGCTTTCGTGGAATTTTGCGGCGACCTGCCCGGTAGAACGGCGGTGCACCATCATCGACCAGAACATGGCGCCGAAGACGATGATCCCGATCACCACACAGATCCAGAAAATGGTCATGTGCAGGTCGAATACTGCGTGACTGATTTCAGTCGCTCCAGGCGCCATATTCACAGTCCAGGCAGCTTGCACCGGGCTGAAAATCGACCACAACAGGAGGCCCATCCAGACGTGTGGATGTCGCATCATTGCGGGTTCCCCTTATCGTTCTTGTTATCCCGCCGGCTTTCACCAGAGGCAAGGGAGCGGCTGCATCAGACTACGAACTTGAATCGCCGGGCCTTGCTGCGTGGGCAGTCGGGCGTCATCAGCTAACTCCATTCAATGGCGAGTATAGACAGCCGCTGAGAAATGCAATGTGAGGACGTAAATCGTATGAAACAGCTGGCACTTGCGTTCCAGGGCACGAATGGAGAAGGATGCAGACGAGTGTTGGCAAACCGATATAACGCCGGTGCATCAAGGATGAAATAATTATGACAAATGCGTCTTAGCATTTTTCGTAAGCCAGCTAAGTTATGTCTTCCCTATTTCATTGCCTTGTTTCCTGGAGTTTTCATGAACACCGCCGCATTGCGCGAGCAGATCCACATAGCCCGACAACACGAGATTGAAACCGGAAAGCTGACCCGTCAGCTCGAAGCCCAACTGCAACACCTGCACCCGGCGATCCAGTTGCCGGAAACCGACGCCAACGGCGTGCTGACGCGTTTTGTCGCCGCCTATATCGACGAAGTGCCAGATCTGCTGGATGCAGCCAATGAAGTCGCCAGGGAAGCGGGAATCGAATCGCAGATCAAACCGGTGCTGAAAATCGCCGAGCAGTACTTCCTCCAGCCGCCCGTGGGCCTGGACAGTCTGCTGGACGAAGCCTATCTGGCGCACCGTTTTGTCGAAGAGGTCAACGACCTTTACATCAAGCATCTCGGCCAGCCACTGATCCCCTTGGACATGACGGTCGCCAATCTGATTGCTCACCAGTTGCTCGGTGAGGAATTTGCCAATCAACTCGACGAAGTGGTGCATCACGCAGTGGACAGCATGCTCGACGACGACAGCTTCGCGCTGGAGTCGGTGGAAGCCTATCGCGAGAAACTCAGCAGCCCGGACACCGGTGCGGCATGGAAACGCTGGCCGTGCATGAGCCGGCGTCTGGGCGTGGGCCTGGAGCTGGATCAGCCTGCCGCATAACCGGAATATGCCCGGATACCTGTGGGAGCTGGCTTGCCAGCGATAGCGGTGGATCAGTCGAAATCATCAGACTGGCACTCCGTCATCGCTGGCAAGCCAGCTCCCACAAGGTTTATTTCCAGATGGGGGTTAGCCCGCCGCACCGATCCCGGTCGTGGTGCGGATCCGCCCCTCGAGCCGTCGCTTCAACCCGCGCGACTCGATCAACAGTTTCGCCCCCTTGGCCGCATTCGCCCGGCCCCACTCTTCAAGCAGTTCCAGACACGAATGGTCGATGTAGCTCAGGTTGTTGAGTGGCACATGCACCGTCGTGCCCGGCGGAATGCTGCCCAGCACCTGAGTCAGTGCCGGCACTTTGAGGAACGTTGCCGCGCCCACCAGACGCAACTCCATTTCCCCTTCCTGCGGCAGATCGATCAGGCTGATTTTCAGGCGCGAGGCCTTGAACGCCAGCTTCAACAGGGTCAGGCCGAAACCGATCAGCACCCCGGTCAACAGGTCGGTGAAGATGATCGCCAGCGCCGTGGCGGCGTAGGTGAACATCGGCATCCGACCATAACGCCCCAGACCACGGAACGCCTTGAGATCCACCAGTTTGAAACCGGTGTAGACCAGAACGCCCGCCAGACTCGCCACCGGAATGCTCTGCAGCACGCTCGACAGCAACAACACGAACGCCAGCAGCCAAAGGCCATGGAAAATCGTCGAGTAGCGTGTGGTGGCGCCGGCCTGGACGTTGGCCGAACTGCGCACGATCACCCCGGTCATCGGCAGCGCGCCGACCAGACCGCAGAGCATGTTGCCGACGCCTTGCGCCGACAGCTCACGGTCGAAATCCGAACGCGGGCCGCTATGCATACGATCCACGGCAGCGGCGGACAGCAGGGTTTCGGCGCTGGCGATGAAGGCCACGGCAAACGCGGCGATCAGCAGCGTCGGGTCGGCCAGGCTGAGCAGATCCGCCGGTTTCAGCCAGTCGATGGCTTCCGCCAGATTCGCCGGCACTTCAACCCGCTTCACTTGCAGCGCCAGCAAAAGGCTGGCACCTGTCGCCAGACCGACACCGAGCAGCGCG
Source organism: Pseudomonas glycinae (assembly GCF_001594225.2). Classification (GTDB taxonomy): domain Bacteria; phylum Pseudomonadota; class Gammaproteobacteria; order Pseudomonadales; family Pseudomonadaceae; genus Aquipseudomonas; species Aquipseudomonas glycinae. The sequence goes on along the minus strand of NZ_CP014205.2, from coordinate 4,617,679 downwards.
CCCGGAATGAAACGCAGCGAATGCGGGCGGAATTTCTCCCACAACCACATCACCGCGATGGTCGACAGCCCGAGCAAACCGGCCTGCCAGCCAAGGGACGGCAAGGCCTGCGCCACCGCGCCGGGGAATGCCGTCAGGTTGTCGAGACCTGAGGGTTTCGGTGACGCATCGAGCATCACATGCACCTGTGAGAGCACGATCAGCACGCCGATCCCCGCAAGCATGCCGTACACCACCGCTGGCGCCGTGACCCGGAACCAGCAACCGAGCTTCAGCCGTCCCGCTACCAGTTGCAGGAAACCGGCGAGCAGCAGGATCGGCCCGAGCATTTCGATGCCGTGCTGGCGCACCAGCTCGAACACCAGCACCGCCAGACCCGCCGCCGGCCCGCTGACCTGCAACGGGGAGCCCGCCAGCCAGCCCACCACCAGACCGCCGATGATCCCGGTGATCAGGCCTTTGGCCGGCGGCAGCCCTGAAGCAATGGCAATGCCCATGCACAGCGGCAGAGCGACCAGAAACACAACCACTGAAGCGAGCAACTCCCGTGGCAACACAGCTTTCAATTGAGCCGCACGCATGGCGATTCTCCCGAAGTTTTCTTCAGGCGTGGCAAGGCCTGGCCGCTGAAACAGCGGCCGGCGTCAAACCACACAGATTTTTAGGAGGATTTAGAAGCGCGCTTTGGGCGTCGCCACCGGAATCGGATGGCTGCCGTCGAGCGGCAGGAAGCAACCCTGATCCGCGTCGTAAGCTTTGATTTCGCTGGTTTCGATGTTGTAGACCCAGCCATGGATGAACAAATGACCGTTCGCCATGCGCGAGGCTACCGAAGGATGGGTACGCAAGTGCTGCAGTTGGGCGATGACGTTCTCCTCGGTGAGGATCGGCATGCTTTCTTTTTCGTCGGTGCAGTTGCAGTTGTCATGCACCATGGTTTTCGCGACTTCGGCGTGGCGCAGCCAGGCTTTGACCGTCGGCATTTTTTCCAGGCTGTCCGGGTTGAGCACCGCGCGCATGGCGCCGCAGTCGGAGTGGCCGCAAATGATGATGTGCTGCACGCCGAGGGCCAGGACCGCGTATTCGATGGCGGTGGAAACGCCGCCGTTCATCTGGCCGTAGGGTGGCACGACGTTGCCGACGTTACGGGTCACGAACAGATCGCCGGGCGAACTCTGGGTGATCAGTTCGGGCACGATGCGCGAGTCGGCGCAGGTGATGAACATCGCCCGTGGCGACTGTGCCGTGGCGAGTTTCTTGAAGAGTTCTTCCTGCTGCGGAAAGACCTCATGATGAAAATGCAAAAAGCCGTCAACGATACGCTTCAACGCTGCATCGGCGGATTCCGCCACAGGGGCGGCTTGCGCCGACGCAGCCAACGGCTGTTTATCCTTGTCACTCATGATTCATCCTCATTGGCGGATTCGGGGAGTCGTTCCCGTGTATTCCGGTGTGAAGCCAGTGGCTGTTTAGAACATCCGGGTCATCCCGACCCGTCAGTCACTCGATGAACAAGGTAACTGCCGAAACTTAACTCAAACTGAATCAAGCGCTCTAGAACGTGTGTTCCAGGTCACAAAAAACGTGACCGGGGTAAACCGGTCAAGCATTCCTGCCGCTCAACCATCGGCCAATTGTTCCTAAATCAGCGCCATCTGGCGACCCGGCGGACAGAAGGCCGTGCAATCGAGGTTGAAACCTTCGCGGTGATTGAGCCCAAGACGTTTCAATGCTTTGGCGAAGCGCTGGGCGAGCAGGTCGGCAAACGGCCCCTCGCCGCGCATCCGGGTACCGAAACGACTGTCGTACAGCTCGCCGCCACGGCTCTGGCGGATCAGGCTCAGTACATGCGCCGCACGCTGCGGGTAGTGCGCCTCGAGCCATTCCTCGAACAGCGGCGCCACCTCCAGCGGCAGGCGCAGCATCATGTAGGCCGCGCTCTGGGCGCCGGCCGCGTGGGCCTCGGTCAGCAGGCTTTCGATTTCGCTGTCGTTGATCATCGGAATCATCGGCGAACACAGCACACCGACCGGAATCCCCGCCTCGCGCATGACCCGGATGGCCCGCAACCGGGCCTTGGGCGCGGCGGCGCGGGGCTCGAGAATGCGTTTGAGTTCGTCGTCCAGGGTGGTCAGGCTGATCATCACCGCCACCAGCCGTTGCTGCGCCAGTTCGGTGAGCAGGTCGAGGTCGCGCAGGATCAGCGATCCCTTGGTGACGATGGTCACCGGGTGCCGGTAGCGCAGCAGCACTTCCAGGGTCTGGCGGGTGATTTTGTGTTCGCGTTCGATCGGCTGATAGGGATCGGTGTTGGAGCCGAGATTGATCGGCGCGCATTGATAGCCTTTCTTGCCAAGCTGTTCCTCCAGCACCTGGGCGGCGTTGGTTTTGGCGATCAGTTTGGTTTCGAAATCCAGCCCCGGCGACATGTCCCAATAGGCGTGGCTGGGCCGTGCATAGCAATAAATGCAGCCATGCTCGCAGCCGCGATAGGGATTGATCGAGCGGTCGAAGGGCAGGTCCGGCGAGGTGTTGCGGGTGATGATGGTCTTAGCCGTCTCGAAACTGACCTCGGTGCCCTGGGTCAATGGCACTTCCTGATACCAGCCGTCGTCCTCGGCCACCGAGCGACTCGGTGCAAAGCGGTTGTGCGGGTTGGTGGCGGTGCCGCGACCGCGCGGAGGAAGAGGGGTGGACATGGCAGCGCCTCGATACTGTGTGTATATACAGTATCGAGGCGCTGTCGATCTGACTAGTGCCGTTGGGCGAACAGTCAGTTGTGCTGTGTCACCTGGCCGAGGTCATCGTTCGAGGTTTGCTTCATATCGTCCTTGCGCAATTCGGCGACATCAGCGGCCTTGACGGGCGCGCCCTTGTTGCCCCAACTGCCACGAATAAAGCTCACGACATCCGCCACTTCCTGATCCGACAGGCGCCAGGCGAAACCGGGCATGGTGAAGGTGGACGGTGCCGTGTGCGTCGCAGGCAGGGTGCCACCCTTGAGCACGATGTGGATCAGCGAAGTCGGGTCGTCCGATTGCAGCACCGGGTTGCCCGCCAACGCCGGGAACACCCGGGTGTAGCCATGGCCGTCAGTGCGGTGGCACGCCGCACAGTTGTCGATGTACACCGACGCACCGCGCTGACTGTCGTCACCGTTCCACAAGGCCTTGGCAGCTTTTTCGTCGTACTGGTGCGGCTGGTCGGCAGGGTCATTGGCCGGCAGCGATTTCAGGTAACGGGCAATCGCGGTCAGGTCGGCGTCGGTCATGTATTGCATGCTGTGGGTGACCACGTCGCTCATGCCACCGAACACCGCACTGCGGTCGCTGCGCCCGGTCTTGAGAAACTGCACCAGTTGTTCTTCGCTCCAGCTGCCGAGACCGTCCTTGTGGTCGCCGCGCAGACTTTTGGCGATCCAGCCTTCCAGCGGTGCACTGCCTGACAGAAAACTGCTGCCTTCGGCCGCGCTCAGGGATTTTTCCTGCATGGTCAGAGCCCGTGGCGTATGGCAGGCGCCGCAATGTCCGAGGCCTTCCACCAGATACGCCCCACGGCTGACGACTGCGTCGTCCGACGCGGGTTTGTAGTCTTCGACCTTCGGTGCGAACAGCCAGCGCCAGCCCATCAGCGGCCAGCGCATGCTCAATGGCCACGGGATGTCGCTGGCCTTGTTCTCTTGCGCCACCGGTTCCACGCCGTGCATGAAGTAGGCGTAGAGCGCCTGCATGTCGGGTTCGCTGACACGGGCGTAGGACGGGTACGGCATCGCCGGGTACAAGGTACTACCGTTTTTGGCCACGCCATGGCGCACGGCCTGGTCGAAATCCTCGAAACTGTAGTCACCGACGCCGGTTTTATCCGGGGTGATGTTGGTCGAGTAGATCGTGCCGATCGGGGTCTCCATCGGCAGGCCACCGGCGAACGGCTTGCCGTTCTTGGCCGTGTGGCAGGCCACGCAGTCGCCGGCACGGGCGAGGTATTCACCTTTTTTGATCAAGGATTGATCAACTTCGGCGCCATGAACGGCAGCGCTGCCGAGCAGGGCCAGGGTCGCGATAACGAGAGTCTTCATGGTCATCGCTCCTTAAGCCTGAACCAGCGGCCCGGGATTTTTCAGGTACTGCTCGCGGATCGCTTTCGCCGACCAGTAGGTCAGCGCGGCAACCAGGCCGGTGGGGTTGTAGCCCAGGCCTTGCGGGAAGGCCGAGGCGCCCGGGACGAACACGTTGTGCACGTCCCAGCTCTGCAGATAGCGGTTGAGCGCGCTGGTCTTCGGATCGGTGCCCATGATCGCGCCACCGTTGAGGTGGGTGGTCTGGTACGACGCGGTGTTGAAGTGGTCGCCGACTTTCTTGCCGATCACGGCAATGGCTTTCGGGCCCATGGCCTCGGCGATCTTGCCCATTTTCTCGACCATGAAGCGGTTCATCTTGATGTCGTTTTCCTGCCAGTCGAACGTCATCCGCAGCAGCGGCATGCCGTAGGCATCGCGGTACACCGGATCCAGATCGAGGTAGTTGCCACGGTAGGACTGATGCGCGCCGTGGGCGTCCATCGACACCTGGTGGGTGTAGTAATCGGCGGTGGCGCGTTTCCACGCACTGCCCCAGGCCGGGGTGCCCGGCGGGTTGGAGGTGCCGGCGATCGGTCGGCTGCCGGCCTGGTTGACCCACATCGGCGAGCCACCGACGAAACCGTGAGGCCCGTGGTCGAAGTTGTCGGCGTTGAAGTCATCCACTGCCACACCGTTGCCGCCGGCACCGATGAAGTTGTTGGTGTGGGTGTCCTTGTCAAAGAACGCCTTGATGGTGGCCATGTTCTGGTAGGCGAAGTTGCGCCCGACCACACCTTCACCACTGACCGGGTCGTAGGGTTTGCCGATACCGGAGAGCAGCATCAGGCGCACGTTGTGCAACTGGAACGCGCCGAGGATCACCAGATCCGCCGGTTGCTCGATCTCGCGACCCTGTCCGTCGATGTAGGTGACGCCGGTGGCTTTGGTTTTCGTGCTGTCGAGGTTGACCCGCAGCACATGAGCGTTAGGCCGCAACTCGAAATTCGGCAGTGGCTTTAGCGCCGGCAGAATGTTCACGTTCGGCGACGCCTTGGAATACATGTAGCAAACGTAACCGCTGCAGAAACCGCAGAAGTTGCACGGACCCATCTGCGCGCCGTAGGGGTTGGTGTACGGCCCCGACGTATTGGCGGATGGCAGGTTGTAGGGTTTGTAACCGACTTCGGTAGCCGCTTTGCCGAACAGCTGTGCGGAAACCGTGTTCTTCTGCGCTTGCAGCGGGAACGGATTCGAGCGATCCGGGGCGTACGGGTTGCCGCCCTTACCCTGACCGACCAGTTGGCCTTTCACGGTCCAGGCCTGACCGGAGGTGCCGAAGACTTTTTCGGCGAAATCGAAGAACGGCTCCAGCTCTTCATAGCTGACGCCGAAGTCCTGGATGGTCATGTCCTTGGGGATGAAACTTTTGCCGTAACGCTCTTCGTAGTGGCTGCGCATGCGCAACTCGATCGGGTCGACCCGAAAGTGCACGCCCGACCAGTGCAAACCGGCGCCGCCCACGCCATTGCCCGGCAGGAACGCGCCCAACTGGCGGTTTGGCAGGGCGATGTCGTTGACGCTGTGACGGATGGTGACAGTCTCTTTGGAAATGTCCTGGAAGAGTTTTTTCCGCACGCTGTAGGTGAGTTCGTCGATCACCTGGGGATAGTTGCCGTCAGGGTAGGTGTCCTGCATCGGCCCGCGTTCCAGCGCCAGCACGTTGAGGCCTGCTTCGGTCAGCTCCTTGGCCATGATCGCGCCTGTCCAGCCGAAACCGACGATCACTGCGTCGACCTTCTTCATTACCGTTGCCATGCTCACGCCCTCTCGCCGCGAATCGAAACTGCCGGGAAGGGGTATTGCTCGTTGCGTTCCACCCAATCCATGAAATCGGCGCGGGCGCCGGGGAAGCCGATCATGGTCCAGCCGACCATGCCTTTATTGCCGCCGTGGATCGGGTCGCAGAAGAACCCTTCCTTGGTGTTCTGCAGCAGCAGACTGAAGAAAATCTTCGCCGGAACCGCGTCGAATTGCGGTTTTCCGGCTTCAAGCTGCTTGAGCAGATCGTCTCGGGTAGCGCTGTCTTGCTCGGCAAATGTTTTACCGTTGATGGATTTTGCCCACTGATCCGTGGCGGCAATGCCGAGGCGATAGATCTCTTTTGGCACCAGTTTGCTCTGCCAGCCCATCTCCGGCGCGGCGTCGGCGTTGAACGGGCCCTGCATGTACCAAAGGGCACCGGCGGCGTACGGCGTGTTCATCTGACGGTCGATGTATTCCGGCACGCCGGCCTCGAGTGCACCTGGACCCTGCGCATCGTTGGGGATCAATTGCGCGACGGCGGCATTGATGAACGCCCACTCTTCAGCGGTGAAGTAGCTCGGCTGATACGTGCTGGCTTCAACCGTGGCCGATTTTGCCTGGGATGTGGCAGGCGCGCTTTCGGGCGCGGCTTGCAGCACCGTGCTGCCGAGACCGCTGCCGGCCAGAGTCACGACCGGAATCAGGGTCAGGGATTTGCGCAAAAACTCACGCCGCGGGTTGTCTCGCTCTTCATCAGACATGGGGGGTGCACCTCATCAGGCATTGATGGTTGTCAGCCGTTTCTGCGAACGGCTCAAGAATTTTCTGTTTGCGACGTGGCCGGAAGGCCGGGAACAACGAGGACGCGTCTGCAACATGATGTGACAAATGGTAGCAGGCTAAGCAACGAGATGAACCGATTCAGCCAAAAAAACAGCGTTTTTCGCCAAGTAAACCGGTGTCTTCACGATTCTTTTACAAGCGCCTCACGGGGATTTGACTGCATGGCTCGCAAGCTGAGGCCTTCAATGACAAAACCCACACGGTCGCCGCAAAGCATGTTCCTGACGCGTTTTTCCTCCGCATTCTGTTTGTCGCTGCTGGCCCTGTTCAGCTGTATTCCCGCCCAAGCGGCGGAGGCTCCGGCTGCTGCTCGTCCCACTGAGTGGGCGCAACCGGTCGAGGTGCAATACAACCTGTTCCAGATGTCGCCCACGCTTTACCGCAGTGCACTCCCCGATGACGGTGCAGTGCCGTTGTTGAACAACCTGAAAGTGGCGACGGTTATCAACTTCCTGCCGGAAGCGGATTCCAGTTGGCTGAAAGCCCCCGGAATTCATCAGGTGCAATTGCCCTATCGCACCAATCACGTGGACGACAGTGATGTGCTCAAGACCCTGCGTGCCATTCAGTCCGCCGAAGCCGAAGGCCCGGTGCTGATGCACTGCAAGCACGGCTCCGATCGCACCGGCCTGATGGCGGCGATGTACCGGATTGTCGTGCAGGGCTGGAGCAAGGAAGACGCCCTGAACGAAATGACTCAGGGCGGGTTTGGTGAAAGCGGCCACTTCAAGGACGGCGTTCGCTACGTGATGCAGGCTGATGTCGATAAATTGCGCACCGCACTGGCCAATGGCGATTGCAGCACCAGCGCGTTTGCCACGTGCTCGATGAAGAGCTGGTTTCAGACGGTCAATCTGAAGTAACTCCTCCGGCCTCCATTTCAACGAGGCCGGCGACCGGCCGGCCGATGAACGCTTCCACCGCGTCCAGCAATGGACGCCCTGCACCCGGCGCAAAGAAGGTCGCGCGAAACTCGCGGCCGGTTTGCGCGTTGAATACCCAGTCGCGGCTGAAGCGCTTGAACGCCTCCTGGGCCAGCACGCCCGACCAGACGTAGGTGTAAACCGAAGCGTCGTACTGGGTCACCATGTAATCGAAACCATTGGCGAACCGGTGATTGTCCGGCAGTTGCAGATGACCCAGAGTGCGCTGCACGTCGCTGCAAACCTCTTCGACCGAGCGCCCATCACCGTGGGTCAGGTGCAGCTCGAAATCGATCATCGCTCCCATCAGCAACAAGGCCTGTTGTCGACTGGAATGAGCCTGGCTGGCCGACAACGCCGCGTCGATCCGTGCGGTGCTCAAGCGTTCGCCAGTCTGAAAATGCACGCCGAGCCAGCGCAAAAACTCCCGTGACAGACACCACTGCTCGAACAACTGCCCGGAAAACTCCGCCGCTTCATGGCTCAATTGCAGGACACCGGACAGGTTGTAGTGGGGTGAGCGCGTCAGCACATGCTGGAGGCAATGCCCGAACTCATGAAACAGCACCCGCAGATCATCGAGCTCAAGCCGACAAGGATGGGTGTCGGTAGGCCGTGTGAAATTGCTGTAGAGCAGGGCTATCGGCAGCGCCGGGCGACCTTCGGCATTGATGCGGCGGTTGCGCAGTGTGGAGGTGCCGGGGAAATCCGCAGCGTTGTCACGGTGAAACGGCTCAAGGTAAATGTAGCCGATGACCTGCCCATGCTCGCTGACTTGCAGCAGGCGCACATCGTCATGCCAGTGCCCCCCGCCGGACTGCTCGACGATGCGGATCCCGAACATCCGCTCGCAGAACAGACAGAGCCTGCGCAGGGTGCCCTCCAGCGGGAAGTAATCCCGCAGGTTTTCCAGCGCACCGGGAAACTGTTGTTGGCGCCATTGCTCGGCGAGGAAATCTTCATCCCATGGCTGGACCCGGTCGATCCCGCGTTGTCGGGCAAAGGCAGCCAATTGTTTGGCATCCTGCGCGAGGACAGGTGCCAGCTGCGTCGCCTGACGCTGAAGAAACCCACTGACCCACGCCGTGGTCCCGCCGCTTTCCTCTGCCAGACTCCGTTGCGCGGCGTTTTCATGACCGAGAAAACGGGCTTGTTGCTGGCGCAAGGCTAGCAGCTTGGCCAGCACCGGGCCGTTGTCGAAGCGGCCGGCCAGCGGTCCGCGATCGGATGCGCGGGTCGCGTAGGCAATGCAGCATTCCTGGCGCAAGGCTCGGTTTTCGGCGTATTTGAGGATGTGCTGGCAGGTGTTCTGATCCAGGCGGATCAGCCAGCCGTCATGCCCGGCCTGGCGTGCGGCAAGTGCCAGCCGATCTTTCATCGCCGGCGACAGGCCCGCGAGCAGTGCAGCATCGCCGATGTGCTTATTCCAGCTCGCGGCCCAGCGTTCGAGGTTATCCAGAAATACATACTCCAGCCCACCGATCTCGCGGTTCAACCGCGCCAGTTCCTGTTGCTGGTCAGGGGGAAGCTCAATGCCCGACTGCTTGAATCTTCGCAGAATCCGCGCCAGGGCGCGGGTGCGCGATTCATCGAAACTGCCGGCGATCGAACTCTGCGCCAAACGCTGATAGGTCTCGTACAACGGGCGATTGCGGGCCTTTTCGGAGCGATACTGATTGATTGCCAGATGCGCCTTGGCACTTTCCACTAGCCAGACGGCATCGTCGGACCTGCCCACCGACAGGGTTTCGAGAATCGAGCGGACTTCACTGAGGCGGGCGTCGGCTTCGTCGATGCTCAGGACCAGATCATCCCAGCCGGGAAGATCGGTCTGACTGATTATCACCTGGGCGATGATGCGTCGATTGTCGGTAATGATGCGGTTGACTGCCGGCACGAGATGCTCGGCGCGAATCGCCGGCCAGGGTGGCAGCGTCCAGGGTTGCAGGAGGGGATTGGTGTCGGGCATGGCAGCTTCCTTCGAGGCGTGGCGCAAAAGGCCAGCCTACGAAGCAAGTGCGGGGGACAGGTGGTAAGCCAATACCACCTTGCGCCGTGATCCGGCAAAAGGTGGTTCGGGATCAGTGTTGCTCGTCGGGCTTTTTCTTCAGCTTCGGATTCGGGAAGAACTGCACCGCCTGAACCGTTTTGTCCGGTGCAGGCTTGAGCGCGCTGGTATTGACCCGCGTGCCCAGTTCTTTCGGCACCGACAGCCCTTGGGCATTCAGCGTATCGCTGTAGCCGCACGCCACGCATTCGCGGTGTGGGACATCGTCCTCGCTCCACATCATCAGCTTGTCCGGCTCGCTGCACGCCGGGCAGACCGCCCCGGCGATAAAGCGTTTTTTGGTCTTCACGGGTGCCTCACTCATGCTGCCGCGTCCTCACTCAGGCCGCTGTGGCGCAAGAGTGCGTCAATCGACGGCTCACGGCCACGGAAGTCGACGAACAGCACCATCGGCGCCTGCGAACCTCCGCGGGCGAGGATCGCTTCGCGGAACGCGCGACCGGTGTCGGCATTGAGCACGCCGTCTTCTTCGAATTTGGAGAAGGCATCCGCCGACAGCACTTCCGCCCATTTGTAGCTGTAGTAACCCGCCGCGTAACCGCCGGCGAAGATGTGCGCGAAGCTGTTCGGGAAGCGGTTGTAGGCCGGAGGTCGCATTACCGAGACTTCGTTGCGTACGCCTTCCAGCACTTGCGCGACGCTGCGGCCGTCACCGTGGGTGGCGTGCAGTTCGAAGTCGAACAGCGAGAACTCCAGCTGACGCACCATCATCAGGCCGGACTGGAAGTTCTTCGCCGCGAGCATTTTTTCCAGCAGATCCTGCGGCAGCGGTTCGCCGGTTTCGTAGTGGCCGGAAATCAGCGCCAGACCTTCCGGCTCCCAGCACCAGTTTTCCATGAACTGGCTCGGCAGCTCGACCGCGTCCCACGCCACGCCGTTGATACCGGAAACGCCGGCATGCTCGACGCGGGTCAACAGGTGATGCAGGCCGTGGCCGAATTCGTGGAACAGGGTGGTCACTTCATCGTGGGTCAGCAGCGCAGGTTTGCCGCTGTCGGCCGGGGTGAAGTTGCAGACCAGGTTGGCTACCGGGCTTTGCAGTACGCCGTTGAGGGTGCGGCGACGGTCGCGGGCGCCGTCCATCCACGCGCCGCCACGCTTGTTGGCGCGGGCGTAGAGGTCGAAGAAGAAGCGACCGACGTGCTGGCCGTTTTCCTTGATCTCGAACAGGCGAACGTCCGGGTGCCAGGTGTCGAAGCCTTTCAGTTCGGCGATTTCGATGCCGTACAGGCGCTGAACGATGGCGAACAGACCACCCAGCACTTTGTCGATCGGGAAGTAGGCGCGCAGGGTTTCCTGAGCGACGCTGTAACGCTGTTCACGGAGTTTTTCACCGTAGAAACCGCTGTCCCAGCTTTGAAGATCGGCGCAGCCCTGCTCGGCGGCGTAAGCCTTGAGCTGTTGCAGATCCTGGGCGGCGAACGGTTTGCTGCGCTTGGCCAGGTCGCGCAGGAAACTCAGCACCTGATCGCTGGATTCAGCCATTTTTGTGGCCAGGCTCAACTCGGAGAAGCTGGAGAAACCAAGCAGTTTGGCCAGCTCCTGACGCAGGTCGAGGATTTCGTCCATCACCGGGCCGTTGTCGTTCTGGCCGGCGTTCGGGCCTTGATCCGACGCACGAGTGCAGTAGGCAGCGTAGACTTCTTCACGCAGCGCACGGTCCTGGGCGTAGGTCATCACCGCGTAGTAGCTCGGGAATTCCAGGGTGATCAGCCAGCCGTCGAGGCCTTTGGCCTGTGCGGCAGCAGCCATTTGCGCCTTGGCCGAATCAGTCAGGCCGGCGAGGGCGGCTTCGTCGGTCAGGTGCTTGGTCCAGGCCTGGGTGGCGTCGAGCAACTGGTTGGAGAAGCGGCTGCCCAGCTCGGACAGCTTGCTCTGCACTTCGGCGTAGCGTTTCTGATCGGCTTCGGGCAGGTCGATACCCGAGAGGCGGAAATCGCGCAGCGCATGTTCCAGAATGGTTTTCTGGGCCACGTCGAAACTGGCGGCCTCCGGGCTGTTGGCCAGGGCTTCATAGGCCTGGAACAGCTCGCGATTCTGGCCCATTTCGGTGGAGTAGGCGCTCAAAGCCGGCAGGCACGACTCGTAGGCTTCACGCAGTTCGGCGCTGTTGCACACGGCATTGAGGTGGCTGACCGGGCTCCAGGCAGCACCCAGGCGATCATTGAGTTCGTCCATCGCCAGCACCAGCCCGGCCCAGGTCGGGTTCTGGCCCTGGGTCTTGAGGATTTCGGCGATGGCGGCGCGGTTGTCGGCCAGGATGGTTTCGATGGCCGGCTGCACGTGTTCGGCACGGATCGCGGAGAACGGCGGCAGGTCGTAGGACTGCAGAAGAGGGTTGTTCACGCTCACGGTTGGCACCTTGGCTGGAAGAAACATGCGCCCATCTTAATTACAATCGACACCCACCGCAGCTATCGGCGACAGAGAGAGAACTAATCGTGTCCCTTCGCAAGTACCAGAATCACACCCCACGCTTGAGCCAAGGCGCTTTTGTCGACGGCTCGGCGGTGGTGATCGGCGACGTCGAAATCGGCGAAGACAGCTCCGTGTGGCCGCTGACCGTGATCCGCGGCGACATGCACCGCATCCGCATCGGCGCGCGCACCAGCGTGCAGGACGGCTGCGTGTTGCACATCACCCACGCCGGCCCGTTCAATCCGGACGGCTTTCCGCTGTTGATTGGCGATGACGTGACCATCGCCCACAAGGTGATGCTGCATGGCTGCACCGTCGGCAGCCGCGTGTTGATCGGCATGGGCAGCATCGTCATGGACGGCGCGGTGGTCGAGGACGATGTGATCATCGGCGCCGGCAGCCTGGTGCCGCCGGGCAAACGCCTGGAAAGCGGCTTTCTTTACGTGGGCAGTCCGGTAAAACAGGTCCGCCCGCTGACCGACAAGGAAAACGCCTTTTTCACCTACAGCGCGGCGAACTACGTGAAGCTCAAGGACCTGCATCTGGCTGAAGGCTACGACCAGCTCTGACTTTTCTTTCTACCGCCCGGGATTTTTCATGCATTACCAGACCGTACTGTTCGACCTTGACGGCACCCTCACCGACCCGCGTGAGGGCATCACCCGTTCCATCCAGTTCGCCTTGAGCAAACTCGGCATCGACGAGCCGGATCTGACCAGACTGGAACACTTCATCGGCCCGCCGTTGTTGCAGGCGTTCATGCAGTTTTATGGTTTCGACGAAGCCAAGGCCTGGGAGGCGGTGAATTACTACCGCGAGCGCTTCAAGGTTACCGGCCTGTACGAGAACCGGGTGTTCGACGGCGTCACGCCGTTGTTGGAAACCCTGAGCAGTCAAGGCCGGCAGCTCTATATCGCGACGTCGAAGCCTTGGGTGTTCGCCCGGGAAATCGCCCGGCACTTTGATTTCGCCAAACACTTCAAGGTGATCTACGGCAGCGAACTGGACGGCACCCGTACCAACAAGGTCGAGCTGATTGCCCACCTGATCGCCGAGGAAAGACTGGACCCGGCCAGTACGTTGATGATCGGTGACCGCAAACACGACCTGATCGGTGCTCGCAGCAACGGTCTGGATGCGGCGGCCGTGGGTTACGGTTTTGGCAGCCATGAAGAGCTGAGCGCTGAAGCACCGGCGTATCACTTCGAGACGCTGGCGGAGCTGCATCAGGCGTTTTTGCAGCGCCAGTGATATCGCCTTCACGGGCAAGCCCGCTCCCACAGGAAACCGAGTACCACTGCTGAAACACTGTCCCTGTGGGAGATTCTATGTTGCAGGGGAACCCTGCAACCTTAAATTGGGTTGGTATTCGCTCTGATTTTTCATGAGGGCGAATGCCACCCGGCAAAGCTTACGGGCGAGGATGACCAAAGCCTGAGTTCTGGCTAGACCTCTTGCCAGATAGGATTCATAGAACGGTTTCCAAACAGGGGACCGACAAGCTGCCATAGCTGCATTGTGTGCAAGACGCCGTAATTCTCCGTCACCTTTTTTGCTCAAGTGGCGAGGACTGTGTTTCTTGCCTGAGTCCTTTGCCTTCAAATCCATTCCCAGAAAGGCGATGAACGCATCGGCGCTGGCGAACTCACCTCGCATATACGTAGTTGCCAAGCCCGTTGCCGTGAGTTCACCAATCCCTTCAATCGCTTTGCAGCGTCTGATGTTTTCGCTAATGCCGGCCTCTTGGCTGACTTTGCGGAGTAATTCCTGAATGGCCTGATCAAGCTGTTTGAAATGCTCCAACCCATGGGCCAAAAGATCTTCAAGGAGAGGTTCGTTTGACCAGCTCAGCATGATACTGACTCGGGCCTTCATCAGCTGCGCACGCTTGTTAAGCAGACTTTTCAACACCGTGTAGTGCCGTGGTGGTGGGCTCCAGACCCGCAGCCGGTGCTGTTCACTGGTTAGATAACGCGCCAGAAGACGTGCATCACAAGGGTCGGTTTTTGCACGCTGACCGATGCTTTCGCGGTAATGGCTCACCCGGTAAGGGTCCACGACGTAAACCCGATGCCCCATACCATGGGCCAGTTCGGCCGTGTCCAGGTGGTAGAGATTAGTGGCTTCCAGGGCGATCGAGCTTTGTGCGGGCAAGGTCTTCAGCCAACGACCTACAGACGTGCGGTCATTGTTGATGACCTGGGTAATTTCCAGATCTTCGCGATAAACAACGATTTCGGCCTTGGCCACATCGACACCAATCACCGTTGGCGAGGTAAGGATTGTCATGACGAATCCTCGGAGCTAGGGTTTAAGAGCTTGTCGGGGTCTACCGTAGCGCTGGCTTGCCTCTATCGTCGGTTTTACCGATGAATTCCTTATCGGCGCTTTAGGTAGAAAGGGCGGGACGAGAAGTCTCCCACGGTCCGTACTGGCTAGAGTCGGAATCGAGCTTTTAGTCCCGCCCACCCCTTCAAGTCTAAACATACAAGCGAGCTTGCTCGCGATAACGGTTTCACATTCAGCAAATGTGCTGACTGATACACCGCTTTCGCGAGCAAGCTCGCTCCCACAGGGATCTTTGTATCGTTCGGGAGCCCACCCACGGCCTGAAACCGCCGCAGCCACTGGGCCTGGCCCATGTCGAGCGGATGCTCGGCGACGGTCAGCTCGACGCGTAATAACTTCGTATAGCATACATTATACGAAGTTATACGAGGATAAACCGCCGTGTCTAGTCCTGAAATAGGTTTACACCTGTTTCACCCTAACGCCCGATGCACCGCATCGGGCGTTTTGTATTTTAAGGACAGGTGCGGGCGCTCCTGGTTGTAGATCAAGATCGCCTCCCGCACCATTTGTTCTGCTTGCCCCAAGTCTGTCGGCCGGTGCAGCAAGAGCTCTGTCTTCAAGATGCCGTTGACTCGCTCTGCCAAGGCGTTTTGGTAGCAGTCGTAGCCATCAGTCATTGAGCACGTGATGCCATGCTTAGCATGGAGCTTTTGATAAAGGGCCGAGCAGTACTGCACACCTCGATCTGAGTGATGAACCAGTTTCTGGCATGTTCGACGTGTCTTCAAAGCCATGCGCAAGGCTTGAGCCACCGAGTCGGCATGTAAGCTGCCATGCACGTGATAGCCGACTATTTTTCTCGAGAAGGCATCCGTCACCAGACTCAAATAGACCGGATCGTCACGTTTGGTGGACAGATAAGTGATATCGGCCACCCAGACCTGTTCCGGACCGGTAGCGACAACTTGCGACGGGCCTGGTTTGAGCAGATTGGGATGGCAGCGGAAGTGATGATGACTGTCGGTCGTTTTGTGATAAGCCCGTTTCCTGCGGACCAGTTGGCGGTTATCACGCAAGACCGCCAATAACCGATCGCGGCCGACATGCAGCTCCTGTTTCTCACGCTCGGCGTGCATCAACGAGTGCAATTTGCGGGCGCCAATGCAGGGTTGGCGTACTCGGATTGTCTGCACAAACTGGATGAGTTTCTGATCTTGCTCGATGCGAGTCCGATAGACGCGATTACGTTTGTAAAAGGCTTGGCGACTGATCCCCATAAACTGGCAAGCCCTGCTGACACTCAGGGTTTGGGTTTGCGCAACGACTTGCCGGGCCGCTTTTTTACGACAGAGACGCCGTAGTCGTTCTTCAGTACATCCACCACGTCTTCAAAAAACTTGGCTTTCTGATTCGCCAGCGCCAACTGCTCCTCAAGCTCTTTGATTCTCTGCTCGGGAGTTAAGGGCAAAGTGGGCTCGTCCATCGGTCGGGTCCTTTGGGAACGAATGGAGGCGCCTTGGCTCCAGTCTTGCCGACCATGCTTGCGTAACCAAACCAACACCGTCGACCGACCCTGAATTCCGTAGCGCCGTTGAGCCTCTTTATAACTCAACTCGCCTTTTTCGACTTGGTCGACAACCGACAATTTAAAAGTCAGCGTGTAATCGCGTTGACTGCGTTTTGCGCCCGAATCCATTGCACCCTCCTGATAAGAAGCCAGAAGGTGTAAACCTTATTCAGGACGAGACAACGCCCACAAAAAAGCCCCGCTTTTGAGGGCGGGGCCTTTTTCTAAAGAAGCTACAAGTTAGATAACTTGTACTTCTTCAGCTTGCATGCCTTTCTGACCGCGGGTAGCGATGAAAGAAACCTGTTGGCCTTCTTTCAGGCTTTTGAAGCCGTCGGATTGGATAGCTTTGAAGTGAACGAACAGGTCGTCACCGGATTGTGGGGTGATGAAGCCGAAGCCTTTTTCATCGTTGAACCACTTAACGGTACCGGTTTGGCGATTAGACATGGTGTAACTCCTTGAACAAAGATAACTGCGACTCAGGAAGAACCCTGGCCGAGACTGAGTGCAAAGAGCAGGAAAAATTCTTGTAGATGGTTGGATCGAAATTCAACATATCGTGTAGAGATTCTCAGTGACACAAGCAGCACAGTGGCGCCACCTTAACCCTTTTTCCGGAACGTGCCAATGCTTCTTGCGAAGGTTTCTCTGTTTTAGGGATCGACGGTGTGACGGTTCGTCGCCAGGCCGCGTAATTCCTGCACGTTCGCCGAGATTTGCAGCGCGGACTTTGAACCCGGCGGCGCGCCCGGTAAGATGCCGGACAGATTTTTTCCACCTCGCTATTCAGGACACCCGCCATGAGCATCAAATCGGACAAGTGGATTCGCCGCATGGCGCAGGAACACGGCATGATCGAGCCGTTCGTCGAGCGCCAGGTACGTGGCAGCGACGACAGCCGTGTGATCTCCTACGGTGTGTCGAGCTACGGCTACGATGTGCGTTGCACCAATCATTTCAAGGTGTTCACCAACATCAATTCGGCCATCGTCGATCCGAAAAACTTCGACGCCGGCAGTTTTGTCGACGTCCACAGCGATGTCTGCATCATTCCGCCGAACTCCTTCGCCCTGGCCACGACCGTTGAATACTTCCGTATTCCACGCAACGTCCTGACCATCTGCCTGGGCAAGAGCACTTACGCCCGTTGCGGCATCATCGTCAACGTCACCCCGCTCGAGCCCGAGTGGGAAGGCCAGGTGACCCTGGAGTTCTCCAACACTACCAACCTGCCGGCGAAGATCTACGCCAACGAAGGCGTGGCGCAGATGCTGTTCCTCGAATCCGACGAGGAATGCGAAGTCTCCTACAAGGATCGCGCCGGCAAGTACCAGGGCCAGCGTGGCGTGACCCTGCCGCGTACCTGATCCGTCCATCCGGCAGTTACCGGGAATTCTTCGGCGGGTAGACACTCTATGAGGTGTACTGCCCGTTTCGCGAACAGCGGGACGGGCCTTCGCCGAGGAGTGCTCCATGAAGATCGATCCGCAAATCACTGCCGAACTGGCAAGGCTCGAGCCCAATCAGGTTGGCGTAATGGCCTGGTCGTTGCTGGCACACCCACCCATCACCACGGCCGGCGGAATCCCTCACCAGCCCGATCCCGATACCCCCAACGAAGAACCGACCGAGCCCGGCGAACCGACGTTGCCGGACAAACCGCCACCCGCGCCCGTCGCTTGATTGAATGCATGGCCCGTCGGCTGAATCCTGAACAGGACTTCAGCCGACGGGCCATATTTCGTTGTCGCCAATGACAAAGATCCGACAGCTGTCTTCCTTCTCCACCGGGTAACCTCCGGTAAAGGCGCCGAAGGCCGGCAGCAGGCTGATGCGTTCTCCTAGCCTGAAACACGCCAGCCGCAAACGCTGACGCCCCTTGCCGATCAATCGATAAACCGGGTGTACGTGCCCTGCGAGGACGTGCCGCTCAGGGTGCGGATCCGGCTCGTGTTGCAACGCGAAGGGCCCTAGCAGCAACGGCTCTGGCACCACCCGGATGTTCAGCGCTAGCGGCGGATCGCCCGCCCGCTTGTCGTGATTGCCGCGAATCAGCGTCATCGGCAGGTCGGCATGACGCGCCCGCCACTGCGCCAAAGCCTGCAACGTGTCGGGGGCGTGGGAGCCAGGTCCGTGCAGAAAGTCCCCCAGAAAGATCAGTTGCCGACACGGCAGCTTCGCCAGCAATTGCTCGATCACCGCGATATTGCTCGTCGTAGTGCCCTGCGGCACCGGTTGGCCAAGTCGACGATAAGCGGCCGCCTTGCCGAAATGCACGTCGGCAATCAGCAGCGCCTGTTGCGCCGGCCAGTACAGCGCCTTTTCCGGCAGCAACCAGAGTTCTTCGCCTGCCAGACGCACGGGGTAGGGCGCGTTCATCAGGATCGGCCTGTGTCGGCGGTTTTCTCCAGATCGCCGACCATGCGCCGGATCCGGTCGGCAAGTTTTTCCGAACTCATGCTTTCGCGCATGCGCTCCACCAGCAATGGAAAGCCGAGCGGTGTCGGACGTTTGATCAGGTGCATGTCCAGTTTCATCCGGTTGATTCGCTCCAGTGTCTGTTCCAGTCGTCGTATATCCAGTTCTTCCCGCAGGACTTCTTCCCCGGCCTGGGCCAGTAGCAGGTTGTCGGCGTCGTATTGTTTGAACACTTCAAAAAACAGCCCACTGGAGGCCTGCACCTGACGGGTGCTTTTCGGCGCACCGGGGTAGCCGGCGAACACCAGGCCGGCAATCCGCGCAATTTCCCGAAACCTGCGCAGCGCCAGTTCGCCCGCGTTGAGGCTGGCGAGTACATCGCGCAATAAATCCTCGGGACTGAGCAGGGCATCATCCAGCTGTACAGACCAGTCAACGGGCGTGGCGCTGAGCAGTTCCAGTCCGTAATCGTTGACCGCAATCGAGAAGGTCACAGGCAAGCGCTGACTGACCCGCCACGCCAGCAGGCTGGCCAGCCCCAGATGCACCTGGCGTCCGGCAAACGGGTAGAGGAAAAGGTGCCAGCCTTCGCGGGATTTCAGCACTTCGGCCAGTAGGTTGTTGTCTGTCGGCAGGCCCGACCAGCGCATCTGTGTTTCCAGCAGCGGGCGCAAGGCGTGCATTTCCGGGCCGGCAAACTCACCGTGTGCCGCCGCGCTGAAGCGGCTGACCACGGCTTCGGCCAATTCATTGGAGAGCGGCATGCGCCCGCCATTCCAGCGCGGTACGGCGGCTTTTTTTGCGGTGCTGCGTTTGACGTAGGCGGTCATGTTTTCCACCCGCACCAGTTCCAGCAAGCGCCCGGCGAACAGAAAACCATCACCGGGTTTCAGGCGTGCGATGAAGCTTTCTTCCACGCTGCCCAGTTGTTTGCCGCCACCGCCCTTGCTCCAGAATTTCAGGTGAATGCTGGCATCGCTGACGATGGTGCCGATGCTCATCCGATGGCGGCGCGCCAGTCGCGCATCGGGAACGCGCCAGATCCCGTGCTCATCCGGCTCGACCCGGCGGTAATCCGGGTACGCCGTCAGCGACATCCCGCCGTGGCGTACGAACGCCAGCGCCCAGGCCCAGTCTGCTGGTGTCAGGTCGCGATAGGCCCAGGCACCACGGACTTCTTCGTACAGCTCATCGGGAACAAAGCCACCGCCCAGGGCCATGCTGACCAGATGCTGCACCAGCACATCCAGCGGTTTGTGCGGGGACAGTCGCGGTTCGATCCGCCGCTGTGCCACGGCATCGCCAGCGGCCGCAGCTTCGATCAGCTCCAGGCTGTGGGTCGGCACCAGGGTGACCCGCGACGTTCTACCGGGCGCATGGCCCGAACGCCCGGCACGCTGCATCAGTCGTGCCACGCCTTTGGCCGAGCCGATCTGCAGTACACGCTCCACCGGGAGGAAATCCACCCCCAGATCCAGGCTTGAGGTGCAGACCACAGCTTTGAGTTGACCGTTCTTCAGCGCCTGCTCGACCCAGTCGCGGGTGTCGCGGGACAGAGAGCTGTGGTGCAGGGCAATCAAACCGGCCCAGTCCGGCCGCGCTTCCAGCAAGGCCTGATACCAGATTTCCGATTGCGCCCGGGTGTTGGTGAACACCAGGCTGCTGGCGCAGACGTCCAGTTCGGCGACCACCTGCGGCAACATCTTCAAGCCGATATGCCCGGCCCAGGGAAATCGTTCGATGGCCGGTGGGAGCAGGGTATCGACCTTGAGCGACTTTTCGCTTTGCCCCTGAATACTCACGCCGCCGCCCTGTGGGATCAGCACCTGTTCGGCGTGGGACTGATTGCCGAGCGTCGCGGAAACGCCCCAGACGATCAGCCCCGGCTGCCAGCGCCGTAGCCGGGCGAGGGCCAGTTGCAATTGCACGCCGCGCTTGTTGCCGAGCAATTCGTGCCACTCATCCACCACGACCATACGCAGCGTCGACAGCGCCGTTTGCGCGTCGGCCCGGGCGAGCATCAGGGTCAGGCTTTCCGGGGTGGTGATCAGCGTGGTGGGCAGGCGCCGGTTCTGCCGGGCGCGTTCGCTGCTGCCGGTGTCGCCAGTGCGCAGGCCGACGCTCCAGGGAATCTGCAGATCGTCCAGCGGCGCTTGCAGGGCGCGCGCGGTGTCGGCAGCCAGCGCGCGCATGGGGGTGATCCACAAGACTGTCAGCGGTTCGGCGGGCGGTTTGCGTTTACGGGTGGTTTCAGCAACAGACCTGGAGCGGGCAAACCGATTGAGCGCGGCAAACCACACCGCGTAGGTTTTACCGGCGCCGGTGCTGGCGTGCAGCAGGCCGGATTCGCCACGCTTTACCGCGGCCCACACCTGTTTTTGAAAGGCGAAAGGCTTCCAGTCGCGGGCGCTGAACCAGTATTTGGCGAAGTCGGTGGAAGTGCCCATGCCGGCGACGTGTGCTCTGAAGGTGTTCCTTCAATGACCGCGCCGGCCGGGCAATAGTTTTACTTGAGATTGCCGCTGAGGAATTGCTTCAGGCGTTCGCTTTTCGGATTGCCCAGCACTTCTTCGGGTGCGCCTTCTTCTTCCACCAGCCCCTGATGCAGGAACAGCACCTGGCTCGAGACCTTGCGCGCAAAGCTCATTTCATGGGTGACCATGATCATGGTCCGGCCTTCTTCGGCCAGGCCCTGAATCACCTTGAGCACTTCGCCGACCAGCTCCGGGTCAAGTGCCGAAGTCGGTTCGTCGAACAGCATGACCTCTGGTTCCATCGCCAAGGCCCGGGCGATGGCCACGCGCTGTTGCTGACCGCCGGAGAGAAACGCCGGGTACTGATCGGCCACCCGTGCCGGCAGGCCGACCTTTTCCAGATAACGCCGGGCGCGGTCGTCGGCTTCCTGTTTGCTGCAGCCCAGCACCCGGCGCGGGGCCATGGTGATGTTTTCCAGCACGGTCATGTGGCTCCACAGGTTGAAATGCTGAAACACCATCGCCAGCCGGGTGCGCAGGCGTTGCAGTTCATTGGGGTCGGCGACGTGCATGCCGTGGCGGTCGGTGACCATGCGGATCGCCTGGCCATCGAGGCTCATCGCGCCGTCGTTGGGTTGTTCGAGAAAGTTGATGCAGCGCAAAAAGGTGCTTTTGCCCGAGCCGCTGGCGCCGATCAGGCTGATCACGTCACCGGTCCTGGCCTTGAGCGACACGCCTTTGAGCACCTGATGGTCGCCATAGCTTTTGTGCAGGCCTTCAACGGTCAATTTGTACATGGGACAGGCATCCTCAAGGCGAAAGTAGATAGCCGCTGCGATAGGCTTCGGCGCCCGCGACGTGGGCGATCACCATCCCGGCGGTGGCCATGCGCCGCAGCGAGCGGGCATAGAGCAGACCGGAAGCGGTGCAATGGACTGGTGTGACCCGGTCGTTGATCGGGTCGATGACTTCGGCGATTTTCTGCCCGGCTTCCAGAAGCTGGCCGGGCGTGGCGGTGTAGACGAGCAGGCCGCCGACGGGAGTGGCCACCGGTTCTACGCCGGCCAAAGGTGTGGCGGGATGTGGCAGGGCTGGCAAGGCTTTGGGTTCGCCGACGATGGCGCCGAAATGAATCAGGTAATCGATCAGCGCCTGGCAATCGCGACTGGCCAGCGGATGGGTGACATCCCCCTGGCCACGCAACTCGACGGTGACCGAAAAGCTGCCGAGCGGAATCTCGAAGTGTTCGCCGAAGCGCTCCTTCAATTGCCACCACAGCAGGGTGAAGCACTCGTCGAACGACTGGCCGCCGGAGTCGGTGGCCAACAGGCTCGCCTGGGATTCGATGTAGCGCGCCAGCGGCTCGACCTGCGGCCAAGCCTCGGGCGTTGTGTAGAGGTGAACCACGGATTCGAAATCGCAATGCAGGTCGAGCACCATGTCCGCATCGCAGGCCAGCCGTTGCAGGGTCAGGCGCTGGGATTGCAGTTGGGTGCTGGCGGTCTGGCGGGCGAGGGCATTGCGCAGGCTGGCGCGGATCAGCTCAAGGTTGCGCTGCGGGTCGTCGCACAGCTGTGTTTCGATCTCGTTGCCGATTTCCTCGCTGAGGTCGACGAACCAGCGGTTGAAGTTCTG
Organism: Pseudomonas glycinae; assembly: GCF_001594225.2. GTDB lineage: Bacteria > Pseudomonadota > Gammaproteobacteria > Pseudomonadales > Pseudomonadaceae > Aquipseudomonas > Aquipseudomonas glycinae. Next base: position 4,595,178 of record NZ_CP014205.2, on the reverse strand, counting down.
CCCGCTCTCCAATTCGTAGCGGCCCAGCGGCACATCCATCAGCACCTGTTCGAGGCCGACCGGGTTGGCCACCGGCACCAGCACGATTTCGCTGCGCAGGCGGCCGGCGGCTTCCAGCTCCGCCAGGCGCTGTTTGAGGTGCCAGGCCACGAGCATGCCGGGCAGTTCGTCGGCGTGCAGCGAAGACTGGATGTAGATCTTGCCCTGGGCCTTGTCCGGGCCAAAGTGAAAACTGTGGATCTGTCGTGCGGTCCCCGGCAGCGGGGCCAGCAGGTCGTGTATCTGATGACGCATCTCTAATGGGTCCTAGTGGGTCGGGCCGAGGAAGGCCAGCCATCGGCGTTCGGCAAGGCGGAACAGGCCGACCAGCGCAAAGGTGATGGTCAGGTAGATCAGCGCGGCGATGCCGAACGACTGAAAGGTCAGGAAGGTCGCCGAGTTGGCGTCCCGCGCGACTTTCAGGATGTCGGGGATGGTCGCGGTGAAGGCCACGGTGGTCGAGTGCAGCATCAGGATCACTTCGTTGCTGTAGTACGGCAACGAACGGCGCAGCGCCGACGGCATGATCACGTAGGCATACAGCTTCCAGCCGGTCAGCCCGTAGGCCTTGGCCGCTTCGACTTCACCGTGGTTCATGCTGCGGATCGCCCCGGCGAAAATCTCCGTGGTGTAGGCGCAAGTGTTGAGGGCGAAGGCCAGGATCGTGCAGTTCATCGCATCGCGAAAGAAACTGTCGAGCAGCGGCTGCGCGCGCACGGCGGCCAGGCTGTAGATCCCGGTGTAGCAGATCAGCAGCTGGATATAGAGCGGCGTGCCACGGAACAGGTAGGTGTAGAACTGCACCGGCCAGCGAATGTAGAAGTGCGGCGAGACCCGGGCGATCGACAGCGGAATCGACACGATGAAGCCGAAGAAGATCGAGGCGCTGAGCAGCCACATCGTCATCGCAAGACCAGTGATGTTCTGACCGTCGGTATAAAGGAAGGCTTTCCAGTATTCCTGCAGGAGTTCGATCATCGTACGGCCTCCCTTGCACCGGCGGCGTAGCGGCGTTCGAGCCAGCGCAGGATGAAGTTCGAGGCACTGGTGATGAGCAGGTAAATCAACGCGGCGAGCACCAGGAAGTAAAACAGCTGATAGGTGCTCTTGCCGGCGTCCTGTGCGGCCTTGACCAGATCGGCCAGGCCGATGATCGAAACCAGCGCGGTGGCCTTGAGCATCACCATCCAGTTGTTGCCGATGCCCGGCAGGGCGAAGCGCATCATTTGCGGGAACACCACGAAGCGAAAGCGCTGGCCGCGCTTGAGACCATAGGCGGTGGCGGCTTCGACCTGGCCGCGCGGCACGGCAAGAATCGCCCCGCGAAAGGTTTCAGTGAAGTACGCGCCGTAAATGAAGCCCAGGGTCAGGACCCCGGCGCTGAACGGGTCGATCTCGATGTATTCCCATTCCAGGTAATCGGTGAGCGTCGTCAGCCAGGTTTGCAGGCTGTAGAAGATCAGCAGCATCAGCACCAGGTCGGGCACCCCGCGAATCAGCGTGGTGTAGAGCTGGGCGGGCAGGCGCAGCAGTTTGATTTTTGACAGCTTGGCACTGGCGCCGAGCAGGCCGAGCAACACGGCCACCAGCAGCGACAACGCCGACAATTTGATGGTCATCCAGGTGCCTTCCAACAGCAACAGGCCAAAGCCCTTGAGGCTGAAGGCGGAGAGCCCCAGATGTTGTAAGAGGGTTTCGAACATAAATCAGCAACCTGACTGAATGAAAAAGGCGCCCATCGAGGATGGGCGCCGGGGCATTATTTGCCGCTGTACAGATTCAGATCGCCAAAGTGTTTCTTTTGAATCTCGGCGTATTTGCCGTCATCGTGTAACGCTTTGATACCTTTATCCAAAAGCGCTTTCAGCTCGGTGTTACCTTTCTTAATACCGACAGCGGTCTTGGCTGGCAGCAAGTGGTTGTCGACCGGCTTGCTGACTTCATAATCAGCGCCTTGCGGCGACTTCAGAAAGCCCAGTTCGGCCTGCAACATGTCCTGAATGCCCGCATCGAGACGGCCCGAGGTCAGGTCGGAATACACCTGGTCCTGATTTTGATAGGCCTGGGTTTTCACGCCGGCCTTGTCCAGCACGGCTTTGGCATAGGCTTCCTGGATGGTGCCTTGCTCGTAGCCGACGGTTTTGCCTTTCAGGGAAGCGACGTCGTCGGTGATGCCCGAACCTTTTTTCGACACGTAGGCCGTCGGGCCGGAGAACAGCTCGCTGGAGAAGTCGATGACTTTTTCGCGGGCTTCGGTAACGGTCATCGACGAGATCACACCGTCGAATTTATTGGCCTTGAGGCCCGGAATCATGCCGTCGAAGTCACTTTCAACCCATTTGCACTTGACCTTCAGCTCGGCGCAGATCGCGTTGCCCAGATCGATGTCGAAGCCAACCAGGCTGCCGTCTGCCGCTTTCGACTCGAACGGTGCGTAGGAAGGGTCAACGCCAAACCGCAGTTCTTTGTATTCCTTGGCCAGCGCGGAGCCGGCGGCCATGCACAACGCCAGTGCAGAAAGGGTCAGCAATGCTTTTTTCATTATTCAATCCCTAAGAACCAATATGAGCGCTTGTGGCGCGGAATGATTGTTACTGGAGCGCTTACGACTTATAGAAAGTAGCAATTTCCGAACCAGAGTCCCGAACAAGTGTTTTAAAAGGTGCAGCAAGTGCATGCCGGGGCCGGTCAGTGCACGAAAACGGGCGCACCGCAAAAGCTGCACCAGGATGGTTCAGGGGATCGTTCCCACGCTCTGCGTGGGAATGCAGCCCGGGACGCTCCGCGTCCCAAAGCGGACGCGGAGCGTCCATTGAGGCGTTCCCACGCGGAGCGTGGGAACGATCGGGGTGAGGGGGAGTATCGGGGGAAGGAGTCAGACCAACAGGTTTTGCAGGGTCGCCAGGCTGTCGGCCTCGTCAACGGTTTTGTCCTGACGCCAGCGCAACATGCGCGGGAAGCGCACGGCGATGCCGCTCTTGTGCCGACGGGAGAGGGCGATGCCTTCGAAGCCCAGTTCGAACACCAGGCTCGGTTTCACACTGCTGACCGGGCCGAATTTTTCCACGGTGGTCTTGCGCACGATGCTGTCGACTTCGCGCATTTCCGCGTCGGTCAGCCCGGAATAGGCCTTGGCGAAGGGCACCAGCGCCCGCGCACTGGCACCGGGCGGGCCGTCCCACACCGCAAAGGTGTAATCGCTGTAAAGGCTGGCGCGGCGACCGTGACCGCGCTGGGCGTAAATCAACACCGCGTCGACGCTGAACGGATCGACCTTCCATTTCCACCACACGCCCATGTCCTTGGTGCGGCCGACGCCGTACATCGCGTCCCGTGCCTTGAGCATCATGCCTTCGACTCCCAGGCGCCTGGAGGCCTCGCGCTGACGGGCGAGGTCAAACCAGTCATCTCCCGTCAGGATCGGCGAGGGTAGCAGCACCGGGTTGTTGCAGCGGGCGATGACCTGCTCCAGTTGCTCACGACGCTTGGCCTGAGGCTGATTGCGCCAGTCTTCGCCTTCCCATTCGAGCAAGTCGTAGGCGAGTACCACCACCGGCGCGTCTTCGAGGATTTTGCGGTCCAACGACTTGCGGCCGATCCGCTGCTGCAACAGCGCGAAGGGTTGCACCGCCGGGGCCTCTGTCGACTGCGGATCGAAAGCGTCTTCGGTGACCGGGCGCTGGTTTTTCCAGACCACGATTTCGCCGTCGATCACCGTGCCATCGGGCAATCCGTGCAGCAGCGTGTCGAATTCGGGAAAACGCTCGGTGACCAACTCCTCGCCGCGCGACCAGACCCACAATTTTCCGTCACGCTTGACCACCTGCGCCCGAATGCCGTCCCACTTCCATTCCACCTGCCAGTTGCTCGGCGGCCCGAGCAGGGCCTCGAAGGTTTCCACCGGTTGCGCCAGCGCGTGGGCGAGGAAGAACGGGTAGGGCTGGCCGCCGCGTTGGGCGTGCTCTTCGCTGGATTCGGGGGCGATCAGTTTCAGGTAAGCGGCAGCGTTCGGCCGGTTGGACAGGTCGGTATAACCCACCAGTCTTTGTGCCACGCGTTTGCTGTCCAGCCCGGCCATGGAGGCAAGGGCGCGGGTCACCAGCAGTTTGGATACGCCGACCCGGAAACTGCCGGTGATCAATTTGATGCACAGCATCAGGCTCGGCCGATCCAGTTGCGCCCACAGTGCGGGCAACTGACGGGCGAGGTATTCGGGGGTTTCACCGCGCAGGGGCAGCAGTTTGTCTTCGATCCATTCGGCGAGGCCGGCCTCGGAGGTGTATGGATGTTCCGGCAACACCAGCGAGATGGTTTCCGCCAGGTCGCCGACCGCTTGATAGCTCTCCTCGAACAGCCATGGCGCCAACCCGGACATTTCGACCGCGAGATCGCGCAGGATCCGCACCGGCACCAGTTGCCGCGGCCGCCCGCCGGACAAGAAGTACACCGCCCAAGCGGCATCCTGCGGTTGCGCCTGGGCGAAGTAGGTCTGCATGGCCGCCAGTTTGGCGTTGCTGGAGGTGGTGGCGTCGAGTTCGGCGTACAACCCGGCGAAGTCTTTCATGGTTGTACCTCGGCAACGGCGGGCGTGGCGGCAGGAAGCTCTTCCTCATCGTCACCGTATTCGGTGTTGAACCCTTGTGCGTCCAGCCCTTTTTCGCGCAGATGGCGCACCAGGACGCCAATCGAGCCGTGGGTGACCATCACCCGTTCGGCGCCGGTCTGTTCGATGGCCCACAGCAGGCCGGGCCAGTCGGCGTGATCCGAGAGCACGAAACCGCGATCGACCCCGCGCCGCCGACGGGGGCCGCGCAAGCGCATCCAGCCGCTGGCGAAGCTGTCGCTGTAATCGCCGAAGCGGCGCATCCAGCTGCTGCCGCCGGCCGAAGGCGGGGCGATGACCAGCGCCTGGCGCATCATCGGGTCGTTCTTTTTCACCTCGCCGGCGTAGATCGTTGGTGGCAGGTAGACCCCGGCCTCGCGGTACACGCGGTTCAGCGGCTCGACCGCTCCGTGGCTGAGGATCGGCCCGAGGGTCTCATCGATGCCGTGGAGAATCCGCTGGGCCTTGCCGAACGAATAGCAGAACAGCACGCTGGCCTTGCCGGCCTCGATGTTGGCCTGCCACCACTGATTGATCTCGGCGAATACCTGCGCCTGCGGCTGCCAGCGGTAGATCGGCAGGCCGAAGGTCGATTCGGTGATGAAGGTGTGGCAGCGCACCGGTTCGAACGTCGCGCAAGTGCCGTCCGGTTCGATCTTGTAGTCGCCGGACGCGACCCAGACTTCGCCGCCGTATTCCAGCCGCACCTGGGCCGAGCCGAGCACATGGCCGGCGGGATGAAAACTCAAGGTGACGCCGTGGTGGGTCAGGCGCTGGCCGTAGTCGAGGGTTTGCAGGTTGATGTCCTGGCCCAGACGCGCGCGCAGAATCCCTTCGCCGGCGCTGGTGGCCAGGTAATGCTGGTTGCCACCACGGGCATGATCGCCGTGGGCATGAGTGATGACCGAGCGCTCGACGGGTCGCCACGGGTCAATATAGAAATCCCCGGCGGGGCAGTACAAACCTTCGGGGCGGGCGATAACAAGGTCCATGGCGTTACCGGAATGGAAGACTTGTTAGCTATGAGGTTGGCGCGAAGTCAGAAGTTCTATTGTTTTTCTGAACTGTCGCATGATCGTTCCCACGCGGACGGTTCGACGCCTCGACGTGGGAACGATCAGGTGGGGATTTACTTGCCGGGGGTAAGCGTCAACCGCGTCTTGCCATACACCCGGTCAAAGTTCTGCGGCTGCATCGGCAAGCCGATGTACTGCCCCTTAAGCCACGGATCGATGCCGTTCAGGTAGTTCGGGCTTACCGGATTCCCGGATTGCCCCGTCCCGTTCTGCCCCATCAGCGGTTCGCTCTGACCGAAGTCGACGATAAAGCGCATCGACGGCGCACGTGTGGTGTTGAAGTCCTGGCCCCAGGCAAATGCCGCCGTGTTCAGGGTGGTATGGTCACCGCCCGCTGCGATGGGCCCGCGAACGGTCTGGCCGTTGGCATTCTTCCACTCGTAACGGTGCAGTTTGCCCCACTGCCAAGCCCGGCGGTCGCCGCCCAATTGGCTGTCGCCGGCGCTGATCGCTGCCGCCAGACTGCGGGCGAGGATCGCCGGTTTGTCTTCTTTTTGCGGGGTGCGGGCGTCGTCCCAGAACGGACTGTCTTCGCGGCCGAGCAAGTGATCGGCTTGGGCGGCGTAGGACAGGTCGCCATTGGCGATAAACGCTTTCCACGCCGGGCTGCTCTGCGGGCCGAGCTCGTCGAGGAAGATCTGCTTCATGCTTTCCTGCAGGAACAGCTCGTAGATCGCCGCGTCGGCGGAGGTCGGGCTGAGCTTGCCGTCGAACGCCATCAAGCGGGTATAGGCTTCGCGGGCCTTGCTGCGCTCGGCTTCCGGCAGTGCGTCGATCGCCTGTTTCAGCGGCTGCGCCATGCCCGGTGCCTCGAACATTTTCTTCAGTTTGGCAGCGAAGGTGGTGGTCTGGTCGTACTGCATGGCAATCACACTGCGACCGTCATGCTTGCCGCTGCCGGCCAGTTCGGCCAGGCGCTCGCCACGTTCCGGCGCCGCCCAGGAATTGGACAGTTGCATGCCGTAGCCATGGGGAATGACCCGCTGGTTGGCGGTGCCGAGCCAGCCTTGGGCCGGATCCTGATCGTACGGGTGCAGCATCGGGTCGGCGTAACCGTCCCAGTCGTAGCGACCTTCCCAGCCCGGCGACGGCAGCAGGCCTTCACCTTCCCGACGGTTCGGGAACCGCCCGGTGACTTGCCAGCCAATGTTGCTGGCGTCGGCGAACACCAGATTCAGCGCGATGGCGCGGATTTCCCGGCTGGCGTCCGAGGCGCGCTCAACGTTCTGGGCGCGGCTCAGATCAAAAAACGCATCGAGCGATTTGTCGTCGGTGAAGCTCGGCGTCTGCAAGGCCAGGCCAAAGCCTGCGCCCTGAGCGGCAGCCTGGGTGCTGTTGAGCAGCGCGCCATGGCGGGTTTCGTACACCGCTTCGCGAATCGGCCGCTGGCCTTTGACGAAGTAGGTTTCGTTGCGCACCGCAACCGGTTGCCACTTGCCGTTGACCTCGTAGGACAACGTGCTGCCCTGACGACGGATTTTTTCCAGGAACAGGTCCTGGTTATCGCCGAGCACGCTGGTCAGGCTCCACGCCACTTTGCCGTTGAAACCGCCGAGTACCATCGGCAGACCGGCCACGGTCACGCCGGCGGCCTGGTATTTCGGCGCGCGAATCTGCACGAAACTCCACAGCGACGGCGCGGCCAGCGGGCCATGGCTGTCGCTGGCCAGCAGGCTCTTGCCGCTGCGGCTGCGCTGCGGGGCGATGGCCCAGTTGTTCGACGACTGAGTGCCCAGCAGGTTGAGGGCGGCCAATTGTTCGCTGGCGTTGCTCAGCTCTGTGAGCCCCGGAATCTGCCCGTTGAGCTTGATGCCTTGCAGCTTGTCGGCCTCGGCCAGCGGCAGGTTTTCGTCGGGAGCGGACGGGGTCAGCCACGCCAGTTTGTCGTTGGTCACGGTCTGCGCCAACACCAGCGAAGCGATTTCTTCCGGCAGGTTGGCCGACTGGCTGAAGTTCAGCAGGCAGAAAATCAGCGCCGAATCTTCCGGTTTCCAGTATTCAGGCTTGTAGCCGCTGGAAGCCAGATCCCCCGGCAGTTTGTCGGCGTAGCGGAACAGGTAGGCGTTGACGCCCCGGGCATAGACTTCGAAGAAACGCTTGAGCCGTGGCGACGAAGCCTTGTACAGCTCGCCGGCGCTTTTCTTCAGGTTGACGGCGCGCATGTAGCGGTCGGCGTCGAGCATCGACGAACCGGACATTTCCGCGAGACGGCCCTGAGCCAACAGGCGCAGGGTGACCATCTGATTGATCCGGTCGCTGGCGTGCACGTAACCGAGGGCGAACAGTGCGTCGTGGAAGCTGTTGCTTTCGATCAGCGGCATGCCCATGGCATTGCGGCGCACCGAAACGTTCTGCGCCAGGCCCTTGAGCGGCTGCACACCGGAGGTCGGCGGGAGGGTGTCCTGGGCGTTCCAGGTCTGACAACCGGTCAGGCTCAGAACACCGGCCACTGCTGCGGCAACGCCGAACCGGGGAAGAAAATGTGAAAGGGCTGGCGAGGCCATGGCAAAGCTCCTGCGGGGTGTAGAGGCTGGGGGCGCAATAAAGCCGCTACGTTAGTGAGCAGGAGGGGGCCGCGCAAGCGGGGCGAGCGGTTATTTCTTACCGCTCACGCAGATCGTTCCCACGCTATGCGTGGGAATGCAGCCCGGGTCGCTCTGCGGCCCAATTCCACGCGGACGGTTCGACGCCTCTACATGGGAACGATCAAGGCAGGTCAGGACTTCGGCGGATTGATCTTCTGCACCAGCGCGTAGGCCTTCACGGTCGCCGGGCGATCCTTGATGTGGTTGAACCAGCGCTGCACGTTCGGGAAGTCTTCGAGGTTCTGGCTCTGCCATTTGTGCGAGACGATCCACGGGTAGATCGCCATGTCGGCGATGCTGTATTCGCTGCCAGCGACGAACTCATTGTTGGCCAGTTGCTTGTCCAGCACCCCGTACAAACGGGCGGTTTCATCGACGTAGCGCTTGATCGCGTAGGGGATTTTTTCCGGCGCGAACTGGCTGAAATGATGGTTCTGCCCGGCCATCGGCCCCAGCCCGCCCATTTGCCAGAACAGCCATTGCAGCGCCACCTGGCGGCCACGCAGATCCTTGGGCAGGAACTTGCCGGTCTTTTCCGCGAGGTACAGCAGGATCGCCCCGGACTCAAACAGCGACAACGGCTCGCCGCCATCGGCCGGCTCATGATCGACGATGGCCGGGATGCGGTTGTTCGGGGCGATTTTCAGAAAGTGCGGCTGGAACTGCTCGCCTTGGCTGATATTGATCGGGTGCACGTCGTAACGCAGGCCCGCTTCTTCGAGGAACAGGGAAATCTTGTGGCCGTTGGGCGTGGTCCAGTAATACAGGTCGATCATGGAAAGCTCCAAATCAGGAAAATGGCTTGCGTGCGGACAGCAAACGCCGGCTTCAGGTTGTCCTGTGTGCGTTCGATAGCTTGCTTAGTCACAGGAGGTGATGCTCAAGTACGGGAAATTCAATGACCCCGCGTGAGAAAAATCGCCATGGAGCTTCAGGCCAACGCTGCACTGATCATCATCGACCAGCAAAAAGGCATTCTGCAGCCGCGTCTGGGGCGGCGGAATAATCCGTTGGCCGAAGAACGAATCCTCGACGTGCTGAACTTCTGGCGGCGCAGCGGTCGGCCGGTGATCCACGTGCAGCACTTGTCGCGCTCGCCGGATTCGGTGTTCTGGCCCGAGCAGTCAGGCGTGGATTTTCAGGAAAGGTTTCTGCCGCAGGACGGCGAGTGGCTGATTCAGAAACAGGTGCCGGATGCGTTTTGTGCGACGGCGCTTGAGGCGAAGTTGCGTGAGGCGGGGATGGGACAGTTGATCATTGTCGGCGTGGCGACGAACAACTCGGTGGAATCCACGGCGCGCACGGCGGGCAATCTGGGGTTTGACGCGTGGGTGGCGGAGGATGCGTGCTTTACCTTCGACAAGGCCGACTATTTCGGCACGTTGCGTTCGGCTGAGGAGGTGCATGCGATGTCGCTGGGGAATCTGCACGGGGAGTATGCGACGGTGGTCAGCAGTGCCGGGATTCTTGAGGCAGTCTGATACTGATCGGGGAGTGCGCCGGCCTCATCGCTGGCAAGCCAGCTCCCACATTCGACCGAGTTGCTCCTGATGGAGCGCGATCCTTGTGGTAGCGAGCTTGCTCACGAAGGCGGTATCTCAGGCGAAGATGCTCTCCGCCCAAGGCATCAAGCGCCGTGGCACTTCTTGAATTTCTTGCCGTTGCCGCATGGGCAAGGGTCGTTGCGGCCAACGTCTTTCAGGGCGTTGCGCACCGGTTCCTGGTGGGCGTGGCCGCAGTTCGGGCCGTGGACATGGCCATGGTCGTGATCATGGTGATGGTCATGATCGTGGTTGCAGTCTGGGCCATGGACATGAGGTTGCTGGGTCATCGGGGTCACTCCGTAATCAAATCGGCGGGGATTATCACGCCATTGCGCGCCAGGTGCACGTAGTGCGCGATGAATAAACCGGTTTCCATCTCGCCCTCCAGTCGGTAGGGAATCTGCTGGTTGGGGTTTTTCAGCATTTTCACCACCTCTTTGACCTTCGGCCACAGGTTGGTACGGATCGGCACCTTGTAAAACGCGCTGCTTTTGGGGTTCACCGTGATCCAGTGTTCGTGCTCGCCTTCGGCCAGCAGCATGTCGGCCAGGTGTATGCGGTATTCCAGACCGCGCACGGTCAGGTCGCTGTCGTTGGGGTTGTCGATGCGAAAGTGCAGAATGAATTTCTGTTCCAGCAACTTGGCGCGCACCACTTCGACTTTCACCAGGTGCACGGCGGGGTCGCGGGTGTCGTCGGTAAACCACGACGCACAGCCGCCGAGCCCCGAGAAGCTGATCCCCAAGAGCATGAGCAGTGAGAAAGCCTGAAATGTGCGCCAATGACCGAGCATGGTTTAACTCCCTTTGCTGCCCAGTCTAGCTTCAGCTGCCGAAATACCCCGCGCAGCATTTCTTGAACTTCTGGCCGCTGGCGCACGGGCAGGCGTCGTTGCGGCCCAGCTTCAGTTGCACGGTCGGGTCGATGAAGTACCAGCGCCCGCTGTTCTGCACGAACGACGAGCGTTCGCGGTGGCTGTGTTCGCCCTGACCGTCATGCCAGCGTGCGGTGAAGGTGACGAACGCGTGTTCCGGCTGACCGCCGAGCACTTCCGAGCTTTCCACGTCCAGACCGAGCCAGGTGCTCTGGGCGCTCCAGTCGCTGATCGACTGGCGATCCAGCCCCGCTTGCTGGGCGGGCAGGGTGGTCGCCACCAGATAATCGATCAGGCCCAGCACGTAGGCGCTGTAGCGCGAACGCATCAGGGCTTCGGCGCACGGGGCCGGGTGGCCGGCGTGATAGTGACCGCAGCAGGCATCCAGCAGGTTGCCGCTGCCGCAGGGGCAAATGGCTGTACTCATTGCATTACCACCAGTATTTCCCGAAGTTTTCCGGATTGGCCCAGAACCGTGAGTTGAGCCAGTCGGGGACTTGTTTGTAGTCAAGCAGATCGTAGGTGAAGAGTGTCAGTACCTGCTCGTCGCGGGCGAAGCGTTCGCTGGCCTGCAGGGCCAGTGAGTAAAAATCGGTCTCCTGCCAGCCGCTGGCCGGCAGATCCGCCAGCACGGCGATGCGGCTGGCGTTGAGGTTGCGGATCCCGCCCAACAGATTCAGGCCGTCACGCTTGGGCAAATGTTCCAGGCAATCGACCACCAGCGCCAGGTCGAAACGCCGGGCCGCCAGTTCCGCCGGCAACGCACCGGGCGCGGCGTGCGCGACGCAGGTGTCCGGGTGCGCTTCCTTGAAGGCAGCCAGCGCCGGGAACTCGCTGGCGCCGATCAGCAGCAGACGTGCCGGGGCGTAGCGGTCGAGCAGGGCGGCCAATGCCTGCTGTGGCGTGCGGGAAGAAATGGCGACGTTCATCGAAGCTCCTCAATCAGAGCGCCAAGACTAGCCTGCCCGGACGCCAAGGCCTAGATCTCTGTCCTGCGGGTTTGCGGCAAATTCGTCGAAGTCCCGTGAACAGGCGCACAAACAGCAATGGCCTATTGCTGGCGGAGATTAAAACTCCGGTCTTTACTCCCTGAATCGGTTCTAAGCCGATCCCTCAGGAGAAAACTAGATGAGCATAGTTCGGACAGCATTACCCTTGGTTCTGCTAACCAGTGTGTTGACTGGTTGCGCAGGTTTGCAGAAAACCGACTGGCCGACCTGTGCGGCAGTCGGTGGTGTCGTCGGTGCGGGTCTCGGCGCGACCGAAAGCTCCGCATGGGCGGGGTATGGCGCGTTACTCGTCGGCGGTACGGCAGCAGCCTATTGCTGGGTTCACGGTGATGGCGACGAAGACGGCGATGGTGTGCCGGACAGTCGCGACAAGTGCCCGGGCACGCCTAAAGGCGTACAGGTCGATGCTGACGGCTGCCCTCCACCAGCCCCTGCGCCAGTGGTCGAAGAAGCTGTAGTGGTCAAGGAAGAAACCATTGTCATCCGCGATGTTCACTTCCAGTTCGACAAGGCCACGCTGACCCCGGCTGACAAGCTGGTCCTGGATAAAGTCGCTTCGCGCCTGAAACAGGAATCCAGCACGGCGCAACTGACCGTGACCGGCCACACCGACAGCGTCGGCAGCGATGCCTACAACCAGAAACTGTCGGATCGCCGCGCGCACTCGGTGGTCAAGTACCTGGTCGAAAGCGGCGTACCGCAAAGCAGCTTCGTGTCGGTGACCGGTGCCGGTGAAAGCCAGCCGGTGGCAGACAACAAAACTGCCGACGGTCGCGCGCTGAACCGTCGTACCGAAATCAAAATCAACCGCTAGCCCCCTCGCATCCGCGGCTTGTGCAGTCGCGGATGCGGGTCTTTACTCCTGTGTAACCGGTATGGGCCGGTGACACAGGAGCTTTAACGATGAGTGTTCTTACAAGGTCCGTCTTGCCGGTTCTGCTGCTGGGCAGCCTGTTGACCGGTTGCGCCACCCACAGCGATGGCACCGCTCCCCTCAATCAACGTACCTGGCCGATCTGCAGCCTTATTGGCGGACTGGTCGGCGGCGGTCTCGGCGCGCTCGAAAGCAGCGGTTGGGCCGGCGGTGGCGCTGCGCTGGGGATCCTCACCGGCGGATTGATCTGCTATGCCCAGGATGGCGATGAAGACGACGACGGCGTGTTCGATCGCCGCGACCGTTGCCCCGATACCCCGGCCAACACCCCGGTCGACCACCGTGGCTGTCCGCTGCCGCAATACCCGGTCACCGAGAAACCCGCCGAACCGGCCCCGCAAACCGAAGTCATCACCCTCAACGATGCCGGCAACGTGCTGTTCGACTTCGACAAGTCCGATCTGAAACCGGCCGCTAAAAGCCAGCTGGACACGCTGATGGACAAACTGCGCAATGCCGACGTGGTGAGCATCAAAGTCATCGGTCACACCGACAGCAAGGGTTCGGATGCTTATAACCAGGCACTTTCGGAGCGCCGCGCCAGCAGTGTGGCGGAGTATTTGCTGAGCCAGGGCCTGGCGCCGGACAAACTCACCAGTGAAGGGCGTGGCGAGAGCGAACCGGTCGCCGATAACAACACGGACGAGGGGCGTGCGCAAAACCGTCGGGTGGAACTGCACATCAATCGTTAGGATGCGTCTGTAGTCCGCAGGCTAGAGCTGTCGGTCGATGAACATCGTCGAACCGGCAGCCATCCGGCGGTGGATCGGTTTTTTTCATTTTTCCCTCTGGCTTATCCCCTGCAGAAGCCGTTACTGTGCGCCCAAAGAATAATTCGCAACACGGGGGAGCGTATGAAGGTGTTCTTTGGGCTGGGGCGATTGTTGACCCTGCTGTTCTGCTGCGTGGTGCTGGCCAATCAGCTGGTGCCGTTTGTTCATCCGCTGCACCTGCTGGTCAATCTGGCCGGCGGTCTGCTGCTGGCGATCCATGTGCTCGAAGTGCTGCTGTGCAATCGCAGCCTCAAGGGCCGTCCGCACCCTTGGCGTGATCGCGGCCGCATCCTGTTGTTCGGCGTTTTCCACCTGCAAACCATCCCGGCCCCGGCCGCTCCGGAGGCTTCCCATGCGTAAACTCTGCCTGCTCGCTGCATTCATCAGTCCATTGGCCTGCGCCCAGGTGGTCAGCGTCGAAACCAATTCCCTGATGCGTCTGCCCAACACCGCCAGCACCTTGCAACTGGAGAAACTGGTGGTCGCCGATTACGGCACCTTGCTGATTCCCTCGAACGTGACCGAGCTGAGTGTCGGCGAATTGCGACTGGGCCATGAGGCGCGCATTGCCATTGTGCCAAGCGAACAGGCGCTGGATATGAAAGTCATCCGCGCTGAGCTCGCCGAGGGCAGCCAGATCACCGCCCGTGGTGCCCCGGGCACCTACGAAAAAGCCGCCCGCGCCGGGCGCAATCTGAATCTGCAATTCAAGGCGTTGAATGCGCCGAAACTGGTGGTCGATGCCCGTGGCGGCACCGGTGCGCCGGGGTTTGTCGGTCTTGATGGCGCTAACGGTCAAGAGCCGGGATGCACCTGGGGTCAGGCGGGGCACGGTTTTGATGGCAGCAACGGCAGCGACGGTCAGCCGGGTGCACCGGGCGCACTGGTGCGTCTTGAAGTACCGCGCGAGTTTCCGGCCGAGTTGATCAAGGTCGAAGTTGCCGGCGGTGCCGGTGGCCCGGCCGGTCCTGGCGGCAAACCGGGGGCGGGTGGCAAGTCCAAGGGCTGCCTGGTCTATCGCGCCGATGGCGGCAAGAGCGGCAAACCGGGGGCCGACGGGCAGCCGGGGCCTGCGGGTGCGGCGGGGTCTGTCACCGTACAGCGCTTGTAATCGATTGCACCTACCCTCTACGTTGATCGTTCCCACGCTCCGCGTGGGAATGCCTCAAGGGACGCTCCGCGTCCAGTGACGCGGAGCGTCACGGGCTGCATTCCCACGCAGAGCGTGGGAACGATCAGGTAAAACGCGCTTGTCAGAACGAGGGCCGCGCAGCCGCCACCGCCACCAGCACGACCCCGACCAGCAGATTGAACCCCACCACCTTGCGAATCCGCCCCAGCACTGCCGCACCGGCCGGCCAGTCCTTCGCCTGCACCGCCGTGCGCAGTTCCGGCAGCATCAAGGCCTGAATCCGGATGAACAGCGCGGTCATCACCACATACAACCCCATCATCACCTGTACATAGCGCGGCGCGTTATCGAAGGCGATGTGTTGCAGGTGCAGCATGCCCACTCCGGTCACCGGCAGCAGAATCACCGCCCCCCACACCCAACGAAAAAAACCTTGAAACACTTCCACCCAGAGCGTCAGGCGCCCGGGGCCGTCCAGGGCCTTCATCGCTGCAGGGCGCAGCACCATCCAGGCGAAAAACATGCCGCCGACCCACACCAGCGCGGCCAGTACATGGATGGGGTAAACGAGGCTAAAAGGTGTCATTGGGGTACTCCGATCTGCGCAGGATTGATTCGCGGGGTATGATAGCCCCCCATCCGAACCACTGAAAATTTATCCAGCGTTTTTTGCGCCCGACACTCAATGATCAGCACTGAACTCAAAACCACGATCCAGGGCGCCTACTCGCGTTTTCTAGAGGCCAAGAGCCTCAAACCGCGTTATGGCCAGCGCCTGATGATCGCTGAAGTTGCCAAGGTCCTCGGGGATATCGACACCGACGACGAAGGCCGGCGCAGTGGCGACCCCGCGATTGTCGCGGTGGAAGCCGGCACCGGTACCGGCAAAACCGTGGCCTATAGCCTGGCGGCGATCCCGACGGCGAAACTGGCCGGCAAACGCCTGGTGATCGCCACCGCCACCGTCGCCCTGCAAGAGCAGATCGTCTACAAGGACTTGCCCGACCTGATGCGCAACAGCGGGCTGAATTTCAGCTTCGCCCTGGCCAAGGGCCGTGGCCGCTACATGTGCCTGTCCAAGCTCGACATGCTGTTGCAGGAAGGCCATGCGCAGACCGCCACAGCCCAGCTTTTCGAAGAAGAAGGCTTCAAGATCGAGGTCGATGAGGCCAGCCAGAAGCTGTTCACCAGCATGATCGAGAAGCTTGCCGGCAATAAATGGGACGGCGACCGCGACAGTTGGCCCAACGCGCTGGAAGACGCAGACTGGGCGCGCCTGACCACCGATCACAGCCAGTGCACCAACCGTCATTGCCCGAACTTCGGTCAGTGCGCCTTCTACAAGGCCCGCGAAGGCATGGGCAAGGTCGACGTGATCGTCACCAACCACGACATGGTGCTGGCCGATCTGGCGCTGGGCGGCGGGGCAGTCTTGCCCGATCCGCGCGACACCATCTATGTGTTCGACGAAGGCCATCACCTGCCGGACAAGGCCATCGGTCACTTCGCCCACTACACGCGCCTGCGTTCCACCGCCGACTGGCTGGAAACCACCGCCAAGAACCTCACCAAGCTGCTGGCCCAGCACCCGCTGCCGGGCGACCTCGGCAAGCTGATCGAGCAGGTGCCGGAGCTGGCGCGGGAGATCAAGACCCAGCAGCAGTTCATGTTCACTGCCTGCGAACAGATCGCCGATTTCAAGCCCGGTGAAGACGTCGAAGGCCGCGAACGTCCGCGTCATCGCTTCATCGGCGGGGTGATTCCGGAACACATGCGCGAGATGGGCATCGAGCTGAAAAAAGGCTTTGCCCGCCTCAACGACCTGTTCACCCGCCTGACCGATCTGCTCAAGGAAGGCATGGACGGCGAGGTCAACATCGGCATCGCCAGCAATCAGGCCGAAGAATGGTACCCACTGTTCGGCAGCCTGTTGTCCCGTGCCTCCGGCAACTGGGAGCTGTGGACCGCGTTCACCGCCGAAGACCCGGAAGACAACCCACCGATGGCCCGCTGGCTGACCCTGGCCGAAAGCGGTTCGCTGTTCGACATCGAGGTCAACGCCAGCCCGATCCTCGCCGCGGAAACTCTGCGCCGCAGCCTGTGGAACGTGGCCTACGGCTGTCTGGTGACTTCGGCGACCTTGACCGCACTCGGCACGTTCGACCGTTTCCGCATGCGCGCCGGTCTGCCGAAAAAAGCTGTCACCGCCGTGGTGCCGAGCCCGTTCCATCACGCCGACGCCGGCGTGTTGCGGGTGCCGGACCTGAAGGCCGACCCGCGCGATGCCGCCGCCCACACCGCCGCGATCATCCGCGACCTGCCGGAACTGGTCGAAGGCTCGTGCGGCAGTCTGGTGCTGTTCTCGTCGCGCAAACAGATGCAGGACGTGTTCGACGGCCTCGACCGCGACTGGCGCAAGCAAGTGTTCATTCAAGGCAACCTGTCGAAACAGGAAACCCTGAACAAGCACAAGGCGCGGGTTGATGGCGGCGATTCCAGCGTACTGTTCGGCCTCGCCAGTTTTGCCGAGGGCGTGGACTTGCCGGGCGCCTACTGCGAACACGTGGTGATCGCCAAGATCCCGTTCTCGGTGCCGGACGATCCGGTCGAAGCCGCACTGTCGGAATGGATCGAAGCCCGGGGCGGCAATCCGTTCATGGAAATCTCCGTGCCCGACGCCTCGCTGAAGCTGGTTCAGGCCTGCGGTCGTCTGCTGCGCACCGAAGAAGACCGCGGCACCATCACCTTGCTGGATCGGCGGCTGGTCACCCAGCGCTACGGCAAGGCGATCCTCAATGCGTTGCCTCCTTTCCGTCGTGAAATATCCTGAGACATCGGTGGGCAGTTTTGCCCGCCGCGCTGTCTATCTCTCTGTCACTGCTTTTCCATTGGCCCTTGCGGGTCGTTAGGGAGAATTCCGTTCTCATGATTCGTCGTTCGTTGCCTGCCGTTTTTGCCCTGGTTTTCGCTGGCCCCTTGCTGGCGGCACCTGCTGGCCAGCAGACCCTGTTCAACTTTGTCCGCCCCGCCGATGTGGTGAAAGTGGCGACCGAAAACGCCGACCTGCCGCAAGCCAACGCCGAGCAGACCCCCGAAGGCGAAGTGCTGCGGCGGGTGACGTTCAATCCGACGGCCCGCCCGACCTTGCGTCTGTCCCCGCAGACCGGTGCCTGGGACTGGTCGCAGTCCGGGATGATGAGCCTGCGCATCCAGAGCGCGATGAACTGGGCGGTGACCGTCTACGTACAAATCCAGAGCAATGACGGCAAGACCCTGGTCAGCCGCGTTGACCTGCCGGCCGGCTCGGCGCAGACCTTGCTCGTGCCGTTGACCGCGACCTCGCCACTGAGTCAGGGCATGAAAGCCGGGCCGGTGATGCCGATGATGATCGACGGGCAGCGCATCCTGCTGGCGAGCAGCAGCGGTGAGCTGGATCGCAGCCAGGTGGTGTCGGTCAGCCTGTCGATGGATCAGCCGAAAGCCGCGCAAAGTCTGCTGCTCGAGCGCTTTGGCGTGCAGGACGAAGGCGAGGTGATCAAATCCGCCTACGGCAATCTGGTGGACGCCTATGGCCAATCGACTCGCGGCAAGTGGCCGGAGAAAGTCGCCAATGACGAACAACTGAAATCCGCCGCCGCCAAAGAACAGCAACAACTGAGCACCTGGCTGGCCGAGCGCGAAAAGTCCTCGCTGGACAAGTTCGGTGGCTGGAGCAAAGGCCCGGCGTTCAAGGCCAGCGGTTTCTTCCGCACTGAGAAACGTGACGGCCGCTGGTATCTGGTGACGCCCGAGGGCCATCCGTTCTATTCCCTGGGCGTGAACACCGTCAGCCCCGAGGTCAACCAGACCTACGTGGCCGGCCGCGAGTACATGTTCGAATCCCTGCCAAAACCGGAAGAGCCGCTGGCCAGCCACTTCGGCGAGGGTGATAACCGTGGCGGCAACGGCGCCGATCAGGGCCGTGGCTACAACTTCGGGCGTTGGTACGACTTCTACGGCGCCAACCTTCAGCGCCTTTATGGCGAGCCATGCATCCCGGATAGCGGCAACAAGGCCGGTGTCGCCGAAGCCGCCAAGGCTGGCGCCGCCGAAGAGGCGGCAACCAACGCCAGTGCACCGGTAGCCGCCTCCGAACAGCCGAAAGCCGGGGTCGCCGAGTCGGCAGCCACCAGCGGGCAAAGTGTCGCGACGCCGTGCAAAAACACCGTCGACGAGCAAAAGTGGGCCAGCCACACCCTTGATCGCCTGCAAGCCTGGGGCTTCAACACCGTCGGTAACTGGAGCGCCCCCGTCCTCGGTAACGCGGAGCGCATGCCGTACACCTTGCCGCTGTCGATCGTCGGCGATTACACCAGCATCAGCACCGGTACCGACTGGTGGGGCGGCATGCCTGATCCGTTCGATCCGCGTTTTGCCATGGCCACCGAGCGTGCCGTGGCCATTGCCGCCCGCGATCATCGTGATGATCCGTGGCTGATCGGCTACTTCGCCGACAACGAACTGGCCTGGGCCGGCCCCGGCGATGATCCGAAATCCCGTTACGCGCTGGCCTACGGCACCTTGAAAATGACCACCGACGTTCCGGCCAAACGCGCATTCCTCAAGCAGTTGCGCGACAAGTACCGCAATCAGGCGGGGCTGTCGAAGGCCTGGGGCATTGATCTGCCGGCATGGGAATTGATGGAAGACCCGGGTTTCGAGGCGCCGCTGCCGAATCCTGAGCATCCGGAAATCGAAGCCGACTTCAAATACTTCCAGAAGGTCTTCGCCGACACTTACTTCAAGACCATTTCCGACTCGCTGAAATGGCACGCGCCGAACCAGTTGCTGCTCGGCGGCCGTTTCGCCACCAGCACCCCGGAAGCCGTGGCGTCCTGCGCCCAGTATTGCGACGTGCTGAGCTTCAACATGTACACCCTGCAACCGCAGGACGGTTATGACTTCGCCGCGCTGCGCAACCTCGACAAACCGGTGCTGATCACCGAATTCAACTTCGGCTCCACCGACCGTGGCCCGTTCTGGGGCGGCGTGACCCCGTTAAGCAAGGAAGAAGATCGCGGCCCGGCCTACGCCAACTTCCTCAAACAGGCGCTGAGCGAACCGTCGATTGTTGGCGTGCACTGGTTCCAGTATCTGGACCAACCGGTGACCGGGCGCCTGCTCGATGGCGAGAACGGTCACTTTGGTCTGGTCGGAGTCACTGATCTGCCGTTTCAGGGCTTTGTCGAAGCGGTGCGCAAAAGCAACCTGGCGACCGTCGATCAGTTGAGCAAAGAGGCGCAGAAAGCGGCTGCCGCAGCGGACAAGGCCGGCCACGAAACCGAAGGCGGCCGCAAGGCTGACGCCGGCAAAGGCCCGGGGCAGGGCGCAGGCCATGCAGGCGGGCATTCCGGCAACGGTCACTGATCATTCAAAACCTGAAGACCGCCCGGCCCGCAGCGGTTCCCAAAAGCCTCTTGGGCTGGAACAATGCGGGCCACTTTGTAGAGCGTTTTCGCGGGGGAGTTGCGGGTGCAGATTCAGGGACATTACGAGCTTCAATTCGAAGCGGTGCGCGAAGCCTTCGCCGCACTATTCGACGATCCCCAGGAACGCGGCGCCGCGTTGTGCATCCGGGTCGGCGGTGAAACCGTCCTCGACCTCTGGTCCGGTACCGCCGACAAGGACGGCGCCGAGGCCTGGCACAGCGACACCATCGCCAACCTGTTCTCCTGCACCAAGACCTTCACCGCCGTCACCGCGCTGCAACTGGTTGCCGAAGGCAAGTTGCAGCTCGATGCGCCGGTCGCCCGTTACTGGCCGGAATTCGCCGCCGCCGGCAAGGAGTCCGTCACCCTGCGCCAACTGCTTTGCCATCAGGCCGGTCTGCCGGCCCTGCGCGAGCTGTTGGCGCCTGAAGCGCTGTACGACTGGCAAACCATGGTCGACGCCCTCGCCGCCGAAGCACCGTGGTGGACGCCGGGCACCGGTCACGGTTATGCCGCGATCACCTACGGTTGGCTGATCGGCGAATTGCTGCGGCGTGCCGACGGTCGCGGGCCGGGGGAGTCCATTGTGGCGCGGGTCGCCAAACCGCTGGGGCTGGATTTCCATGTCGGTCTGGCCGACGAAGAATTCCATCGTGTGGCGCACATCGCTCGCGGCAAGGGCAACACTGGCGACGCTGCCGCCCAACGCTTGCTGCAAGTGACCATGCGCGAGCCAACGGCCATGACCACCCGGGCCTTCACCAATCCGCCGTCGGTGCTCACCAGCACCAACAAACCGGAATGGCGACGCATGCAGCAACCGGCGGCCAACGGCCACGGCAATGCCCGCAGCCTCGCCGGGTTCTACGCCGGTCTGCTCGACGGCAGCCTGCTGGAAAGCGAAATGCTCGACGAACTGACCCGCGAACACAGCCTCGGCGAGGACAAGACCTTGCTGACCCGCACCCGTTTCGGTCTCGGTTGCATGCTCGATCAACCCGACGTGCCGAACGCCACCTACGGCCTCGGCCCGCGTGCATTCGGCCATCCGGGGGCGGGCGGTTCCATCGGTTTTGCTGATCCGGAGCACGATGTGGCCTTCGGATTTGTGACAAATACCCTGGGGCCGTACGTCTTGATGGATCCGCGCGCGCAGAAGCTGGCGCGGGTACTAGCCACTTGTCTGTAAAGCGTCGTCCGAGGTTCCAGGGCCGGAACCTCATGGCGATTTTCGTTTCAAAGCGTCTGTTTATCCGGGCGAAAGTCCTCTGATTGTTCACTAATTATTTTTGTGGGTTTCCAATGTCGTCCAAACAAACTCTCGCCCTGGCCCTGTGTTTCGCAATCACCGGTTGTGCACAGACTCCGAAGAACGATGCCGATGGCGGCAGCTGGTGGCCGTTCGGTTCTTCCGACAAAGTTGCAGCCAAGGAGCCGGCTCCGGCGCCTGCCCCATTGAAACCGGCCGCCACCGCGCCTGTGGCCAAGGCCGAGAGCAGCAATCCGTGGTACTGGCCGTTTGGCTCGGACGACTCGGCGGCAGCCAAGCCAGAAGTGAAAGCTGAAGCCAAGCCCGAAGCAAAACCGGTCGAAGTCGCCAAGGCAGAGGCCGACAAGGGTGGCAAATGGTGGTGGCCGTTTGGTGGCAAGGAGCAGGGCACTGCCAAAGTCGTGCCGATGCCCGATCCGAAAGTGACCCAAGCGTGGCTGGATGACTACGAACCGCGCCTGCGCACCGCGATCAAGGACAGCAACCTGCAACTCGAACGCCGTGAAAACGTGCTGGTCGTGACCGCGCCAGTGGAAGGCTCGTTCAACCCGGATCGTCCGGCGATGCTGCTGCCAGTGACCCTCGGCCCGTTCACCCGCGTGGCGAAAATCCTTGAAGCCGACCCGAAAACCGCCGTACTGGTGCTCGGTCACAGTGACACCACCGGTGCCGCTCCGGCCAACATCAAGCTGAGCCAGGAACGCGCCCAGGCCGTGGCGGCAATTTTCCGTCTCAGTGGTCTGCAGCGTGACCGCCTGATGCTGCGCGGCATGGGCTCCGAAGCACCGCGTGCTGCCAACGACAGCGTTGAAGGCCGTGCCCTGAACCGCCGCGTCGAACTGCTGGTGACGCCGCAAAACACCATGGTCGCGCTGCTGAGCAAATACAACATGCCAGCACCTAAGCCAGTGACGATGGTCGCCGCCCAGGACGTCAAGCCTGCCGCCAAACCGGTGACTCCGGCGCCGGCTGCTAAGAAAGCCGCTGTACCGGCCACCAAAAAGGCTCCGGCCAAGAAAGCTGCTGCCAAGGCTCCAGCGAAAAAGGCCCCGGCCAAGGCTCCGGCGAAAAAGACCGCGCCCGCCAAAGCCGCCGCAACCGACAAGAAAGTCGCTGCGACCGATACCACTAAAAAGTGATCCGCTAACGAAAAGGAATGCGCCGTGACCCAGTCTCTGGCAGATATGCGTCGTGATTACACCCGGGATGGCCTGACCGAGGCGCAAGCCCCGGCGGAGCCCTTTGCGTTGTTTCACCAGTGGTTTGCCGAAGCGGTGAAAACCGAACAGGCGCCAGTGGAAGCCAACGCCATGACCCTGGCCACGGTGGATGCGAATGGCCGTCCGCATTGCCGCATTCTGCTGCTCAAGGGGCTGGACGAGCAGGGCTTCACCTTCTTCACCAACTACGAAAGTGCCAAGGGCCAGCATCTGGCGGCGAACCCGTTTGCTGCCATGACATTCTTCTGGCCGACTTTGGAGCGCCAGGTGCGGATCGAAGGGCGGGTGGTGAAGGTCACGCCCGAAGAGTCGGATGCGTACTATCAGGTGCGACCGCTGGGGAGCCGACTCGGCGCCTGGGCTTCACCGCAGAGCCGGGTGATCAACGGCCGGGGTGAGCTGGAAGATTTGCTCAAGGCGACCGAGCAACGCTTCACCGACACTCAGCCTCACTGC
The DNA here is from genome assembly GCF_001594225.2 of Pseudomonas glycinae. Classification (GTDB taxonomy): domain Bacteria; phylum Pseudomonadota; class Gammaproteobacteria; order Pseudomonadales; family Pseudomonadaceae; genus Aquipseudomonas; species Aquipseudomonas glycinae. The sequence continues at coordinate 4,572,194 of NZ_CP014205.2, read as the reverse complement.
CCGGAACACTGGGGTGGCTACCGCTTGCTCCCCGAGCGCATGGAATTCTGGCAGGGCCGCGCGAGCCGCCTGCACGATCGCCTCAACTACCGTGTGCAGGGCGCCAACTGGATTCTTGAACGTCTGGCACCCTGAGCAGTCTACCGAGCGGGATAGTCTGCCGCAGCGGCTTGGAGCCACTTCGGCAGGTCCCGGCGCTTGATCTTCTGCGCCTGAGCCTGCTCCAGACGTTCGAGCATGAACGCGCGTTTGCCTTCATCCTTGCCGGCCAGTGACAATGCCAGATCGCGATCCATCCAGCGTTTGATCCGCACATACAGCCACCAATGGAAGTACAGGCCGGCGGCTGTGGTGACGACAATGATGAAGTAATCCATGGAAATCCTTGGGTCGGCGGCGCAGGAAATGGAATTTGGCGCTACTGTTGGGGAGTTCGCGGGTGCCTGTACCGGGCCTGAATGAAAGCAACTTTATCCGGGCGACGCCGTGACAGGCGTCAAGCTGCGGAGTTTAATGAATACCTGTCCTTTGGAGTTGATGCTATGCGTAAGTCTGTTCTGCTGGTTGCTTCCTTTTCCACGATGGCGATGTTGCTGACCGGCTGCCAGTCGAGCCTGACCGGTGACTCCTACTCCCGTGACGAAGCGCGTCGCGTGCAGACGATTCGCATGGGCACCATCGAATCCCTGCGTCCGGTGAAAATCGAAGGCACCAAAACCCCGATCGGTGGTGCTGCCGGTGCAGTGGTTGGCGGTGTTGGCGGCAGTGCCATCGGCGGCGGCAAAGGCAGCATCGTTGCAGCCGTTATCGGTGCCGTGGCCGGCGGCCTGATCGGTTCGGCCACTGAAGAAGGCCTGACCCGCACTCAAGGTGTTGAAATCACCGTACGTGAAGACGACGGCAGCATGCGCGCCTACGTGCAGCAAGTGCAGGAGAATGAAGTGTTCCGCGTGGGTGAGCGGGTACGGATTTCCACCGTTGGCGGGACCAGCCGCGTTTCGCACTAATCGCGAACGAGCGGTAAAAGAAAACCCCGATCAGGTGACTGGTCGGGGTTTTTTTATTGGTTGTTTACGAGCCCGCCCGAGTGCCAATGAAATATTCCAGGCCTTTCGGAAAGTCGACTTTCAAAAGCTCTGACGCCTGCCTGACCTGACTTTCAGTCATCTCCAGCTCTCCTGGTTCAACTTCCTCAAGAGTTTTGGATTCAGTGATTTGCGCTAATGCTTGGCTCAGTTCGTAATCTTTTACCTTGAGCTCGAATTGCAATGAGTCATCCTGCTTCTCATCCGGGAAAAATCCGGTGATCGATAAATAGCGCATCTTTCTCTCTTCAGTGAGTTATCTGGGAGTCGTTCTGCCTGGCTTTGCTTTTTTTGTTCGCTCTCCCGTCAAATGATTGAATTCTCCCAAATGAATTCCCAGCTTGTCGTACAGCTCTATAGCGCCGGTTTTGGAGTCCCATTCATATATCCGGCCTTTTCCATCAAGCCAGCGGGCTCTCTTTTTTCCACCACCTCGCACTGAGGCCTTTGACTTCACCCTTTGAGTGTCGGGGAACGCAGGAAGCGTTTCGGGATCATCGTAGTACTTATGGTCTCCAGGTTTGCTGACAACAATGTACAGCGGCCGAACCCCGGACTCCGCCGGAAACACCAATATGAAATCCCGATACTCCGGTGGATAAACCGGATTCACCAGAATCCCGTCCGCCGCTTTCGTCGGCGGATACACCCAGATATGCGGCGCCTGCGGAGCAGCCTCCAGTGCAGGAATACCGAGGATGTCGGAACCGTCCACAGCAGGCGTCCAGACCAGCTCAACACCTTCACCAAGGTCTGCAACAAACCGGCTATCGCGTGCCGCGAACTGCACGACATCAACCATCTCCCAGTCGCGATTCTTGCCGGTATAGAAGCCGTAACCCTTAAGGCTGCCATCGGCCTGCTGTTCAACACGCAAGCGCACGCGGGTTCGGGCCTGTTTGAGGGCGAGTAACTGGTCTTCGGTATAGAGCGCGCTATCGCCCAGGTTCGAGGGCATGAACATCGCCACCAGCCCGAGCAACGGGCTGATGACGGCTGCAGAGGCCATCGCGGGCAATCCCTTGACCGCCTCACTGGCAAGGGCAAAAGTGCCCAGCCCCGCAGGAATGGCAGTGCCGCTGATTTTCTTGAGTTCAACCCCACCGCTGTCATTGGCCTCACGGCCACCGAGCAAAATCAGCTCGCCGTAATCCTTCAGGCTGTCAGTCGGCACCATCCCCGCAGGATTCGAGTAATCGATGATCGCGTCCGGCAGCTTGCAAGACTTGGCGAATACGCAGCCCGCGCGCACCGGCTCAGGCTTGTTCACCGCGACCTCACGGCTGCGCTCGAAGGCGTCCTGTCTCGCCAGCATGGCGTCGTACTTGTCTTGTCGGTCTTGCTGATCGGCCAGTTCGGTAGCCGTCATATAGCGGTAGGAGACGTGATGCCCGTCGCCCGCCGGTGGGTTGGGAACCCGGGGAATGACCTTTTGAACAGCCACTGATTGTCCTTTCGTTCATGCATCGGCAGCCCCTCGAAAGGGGCTGCACGAAGTTAACGAAGCAGGAAAATCGTGGCTGTAGGACGTATCTCTAAAGACGTGGGGATTGTTCGCTACGGCTATCGCAACGCGGTGTTCGTTCTGCTCGCCGCCAACGTCACCGCATAACCGATCAATGCCGCAAACACCGACCCGGTGAGAATGCCCATCCGGTCCATCCCGGCGTATTCACTGGAGCCCGGCACGAAGGCGAGTGAGCCGACAAACAGGCTCATGGTGAAGCCGATCCCGCAGAGGATCGCCACGCCCAGCACCTGGCCCCAATTGGCGCCCTGAGGCAGGGCGGCGATGCCGATTTTTACGGCGAGCCAGGTCAGGCCGAACACGCCGAGGGTCTTGCCCAGCAGCAGGCCGACGGCGATGCCCATCGGCACGTGGTGGGTGAAGCTCTCGACAGTCACGCCGCTCAGCGACAGACCCGCGTTGGCGAAGGCGAACAGCGGCAGAATGCCGTAGGCCACCCACGGGTGCAGCGCGTGTTCGAGGGTCAGCAGCGGCGAAGGCTCGGCATTCCTGGTGCGCAGCGGGATGCAGAACGCCAGGGTTACGCCGGCCAGCGTCGCGTGGACACCGCTCTTCAGTACGCAGACCCAGAGGATCAAACCAATGATCATGTACGGCCCGAGTTTGACCACGCCGAGCCGGTTCATCGCTACCAGCGCCGCGATGCACGCGGCCGCGAGGCCCAGCGACAGGGTCGAGAGCTCGCCGGAATAGAAAATCGCGATGATCACGATCGCGCCAAGGTCATCGATGATCGCCAGGGTCATCAGGAACAGCTTCAGCGACACCGGCACCCGCTTGCCGAGCAAGGCCAGCACGCCAAGGGCGAAGGCGATGTCGGTGGCGGTCGGAATCGCCCAGCCGTCGAGGGCTGCCGGGTTGTCACGGTTGAGGAACCAGTAGATCAGCGCCGGCACCAGCATGCCGCCAATTGCGGCCGCACCGGGCAGGACGATCTGCGACGGTTTAGACAACTGACCGTCGAGCACTTCGCGCTTCACTTCCAGGCCGATCAGCAGGAAGAACAGCGCCATCAGGCCGTCGTTGATCCACAGCAGCAGGGGTTTGGCGATTTTCAACGCGCCGATCTGCGCCACCACCGGCGTGTCGAGCAGGCCGTTGTACAACCACGACAGCGGCGAGTTGTTGATGATTAGAGCCAGGATGGCTGCGGCGATCAGTAACAGACCGCTGGCAGCTTCCAACTGAAAGAAACGCGTGAAAGTGCTACGCAGAGGCAAGGTCGCTCTCCATCGATAAAGTCAAAAGGTGGCACACCCTAACCCGTACCGTTAGTTGTTAAAACAAAAGTTATATTCTTTTTTGTTATATATGGTTACAGGGCGCCGGCCAACGTGCAGGAGAGCCTAGCAGTTGCCCAAGGTATTGAAGTTCAGCTGTATCTGTCGGTGCTGTAGGTTTTTTCCTAAGCTTGGGGCTGAGCCTGTGAAGGCATTTTTGCCCGATTCAACGAGAACAACAGCCATGAGCGACAACCGACAGTGGGCCCGCGAAGCCATCCGGATCATCGAAGCGGACTTCCAGCGCAGCGCCGACACCCACCTGATCCCCTTGCCGTTGCCGGGCTTTCCGGGCATCGAGTTGTACTTCAAGGACGAGTCCAGCCACCCGACCGGCAGCCTCAAGCATCGGCTCGCCCGCTCGCTGTTTCTCTACGCCTTGTGTAATGGCTGGCTCAAACCCGGCGCGCCGGTGATCGAGGCGTCCAGCGGTTCGACGGCTATTTCCGAAGCGTACTTCGCACGCATGCTCGGCCTGCCGTTCATTGCGGTGATGCCGGCGAACACCTCCAGAGAGAAGATTGCGCAGATTGCGTTCTACGGTGGCCAGAGTCATCTGGTGGACGATCCGACCCAGATCTACGCCGAATCCGAACGCCTGGCCCGCGAGCACGACGGTCACTTCATCGACCAGTTCACCTACGCCGAGCGCGCCACCGACTGGCGGGCGAACAACAACATCGCCGAATCGATCTTCCAGCAAATGCGCTACGAACAGCATCCATGCCCGGCCTGGCTGATCTCCAGCCCCGGCACCGGCGGCACCACCGCGACCCTCGGGCGTTACGTGCGTTACCGCCAGCACTGTACCCGCGTACTGTGCGCCGATGCCGAGCGTTCGGTGTTCTTCGACTTTTACCAGACCGGCGATGCCAGCCTGCGTCTGGACCACGGTTCGCGGATCGAAGGGATCGGTCGGCCGCGGGTAGAAGCGTCGTTCCTGCCGAAGGTAATCGATGCGATGGTCAAGGTGCCGGACGCCTTGTCGCTGGCGGCCATGCATTACCTCGCGCAGCGTCTGGGCCGGCATGTGGGTGGGTCAAGTGGCACCAACCTGATCGGCGCGCTGATGGCGGCGCAGCAGATGAAAGCAGCGGGGGAGTCAGGCTCGATCGTGGCGATCCTGTGCGATGGCGGCGAGCGCTATGCGGACACGTATTACGATCAGGCGTGGCTCAAGGCGCAGGGCTATGAGCTGGAGGGATTGATGGCGGCCGTAGCGGCGAGTGCCGAGCAGGGTGAGGCGCTGCCGGCTTCAGTGTTGCGCGCAAATATTTGAGTCACCGGTAACCAATGTGGGAGCTGGCTTGCCAGCGATAGCGGAGTGTCAGTCAACATTAAATGTGAATCTGAGTCCGTCATCGCTGGCAAGCCAGCTCCCACAGTTTTTGCAGTGTTTCAGGCGGTGCAGGTCAGTCTTTCAGACCGAGAATGTCACGCGCCACGGCTTCAGCAATCCGAATCCCGTCAACACCCGCCGACAGAATCCCGCCCGCATAACCCGCGCCTTCACCGGCCGGGAACAGACCCTTCACGTTCATGCTCTGCAGCGATTCATTTCGGGTGATGCGCAGCGGCGACGAGGTGCGGGTCTCGATCCCGGTCAGCACCGCATCGTGCAGCGAATAACCGCGAATCTGCTTCTCGAACGCCGGCAGTGCTTCGCGGATCGCTTCGATGGCGAAGTCCGGCAGGGCCAGGGCCAGATCGCCCAGCGAGACGCCCGGTTTGTACGACGGCTCGACTTCGCCCAGCGCGGTGGATGGTGTGCCGGCGATGAAGTCGCCGACCAGTTGCGCCGGCGCCTTGTAATCGCTGCCGCCGAGGATGAAGGCGTGGGATTCCAGACGTTCCTGCAACTCGATCCCGGCCAGCGGGCCGCCCGGATAATCGACTTCCGGGGTGATGCCGACGACGATGCCGGAGTTGGCATTGCGCTCGTTACGCGAGTACTGGCTCATGCCGTTGGTGACCACGCGGTTCGGCTCGGAAGTCGCCGCCACCACGGTACCGCCCGGGCACATGCAGAAGCTGTAGACCGAACGGCCGTTCTTGGCGTGGTGCACCAGTTTGTAGTCGGCGGCGCCCAATTTAGGGTGGCCGGCATACTTGCCAAGACGTGCGCGGTCGATCAGCGATTGCGGGTGCTCGATACGGAAACCCACCGAGAACGGCTTGGCTTCCATGAACACGCCACGGCTGTGGAGCATGCGGAAGGTATCGCGGGCACTGTGGCCCAGCGCCAGGATCACGTGTCTGGAGTGCAGGGTTTCGCCGCTGGCCAGCTCGACGCCGACCAGTTGACCGTCCTCGATCAGCACGTCGGTGACGCGTTCCTGGAAGCGCACTTCACCGCCCAGAGCGCGGATCTCTTCGCGCATGGTCTCGACCATGCCGGTCAGGCGGAACGTACCGATGTGCGGTTTGCTGACGTAGAGGATTTCTTCCGGCGCGCCGGCCTTGACGAATTCGTGCAGCACCTTGCGGCCGAGGAATTTCGGATCCTTGATCTGGCTGTACAGCTTGCCGTCGGAGAACGTGCCCGCGCCGCCTTCGCCAAACTGCACGTTGGACTCGGGGTTGAGCACGCTTTTGCGCCACAGGCCCCAGGTGTCCTTGGTGCGCTGGCGCACTTCGGTGCCGCGTTCGAGGATGATCGGCTTGAAGCCCATCTGCGCCAGCAGCAGGCCGGCGAAGATCCCGCACGGGCCGAAACCGACCACGATCGGGCGCTGGCTCAGGTCGCTTGGCGCCTGGCCGACGAATTTGTAGCTGACATCCGGCGCCACGTTGACGTTACGGTCGTCGGCGAACTTGCCCAACACTTTGGCCTCGTCGCGCACTTCGAGGTCGATGGTGTAGATGAAGCACAGTTCGGAAGACTTTTTGCGCGCATCGTAGCTGCGCTTGAACAAGGTGAAATCGAGCAGGTCATCGCTGGCAATGCCCAGGCGTTGCACGATGGCAGCGCGCAGGTCTTCGTCGGGATGGTCGATCGGCAGCTTGAGTTCGGTGATTCGTAACATGACAGGATCCGGTTCGCGGGGCGCACAACTGCGCCAGGGCGTTTGAAGGCGGCGATTATAAGCCGCATCCGCCGGATCCCGTGAGGGTAAAACGATCAGTCGTTACGCGAACCGCCGAAATACCCGCAACCGCGCTGTACCTGGCCGTCGATACGCAACTCGGCGCTCATGTGCTGCACGCTGCCGGTGCTGGTGTCGACGCAACGCTGCGGCGCGACCCACAACTCGATGCGCTGGTTGTTGGCTTCGCTGCTGAGATTGAAACGGCCATCGCCCAATTGCTCTTCGACGTAAGGCACGGCGAGCGGTGGCTGGCCTTCGCGGTCGATGACCAGGCCCTTGCCGCTGACCTTGACGTTCCATTCCGGGCCATGGCCGGCGGCGCGCAGGATCAGCTGTTTGAAGTTGGGATCGTCGCAGGCAGTGCCGGAGCGTTCGACGCGATAGAGCTGGGTCAGGTCGAGGCGGTCGCCGGCGATCTTCCCGCGCACGTCGGCGAACAGCTTGCCCTGCTGATCGGCCAGGGTGGCGGCCTCTTGCAGGACGCTGGTGCCGCCGATGTCATTGACCACGTACTGACGCTGCTCGCCGCAGGCCTGAAACACCAGTTTGCCGTCGGCAGCGGTCAGTTGCCCCTGCATCCGCGTCTGGCCGACGTGGGAGGCGCTTTCCCGCGCACCATCGAACAACTGGCACGCGGCAAACAACGGGAGCAGGGCAACAACGATCAGGGAACGGGCAACACGCATCTTTGGCTCTCCAGACAAGTGCCGCCACGTTACGCAGGCTGGCCGCTGATCACAACCATGAGTTGGACCTGCCATGTACCGGAAACATTTGGCTTAACTTTGGAAGTCGGGGCGAAAGGTATTTGGCAGTACCTTGTCCGCCTTTTGGATGCGCGAGGTTTTGTATGAAAGGATCAGGCAGGGTGCTATTGGCAGTACTGGCATTGATGGCTTCATTTCCGTCGGTGGCGGCAGAAATTGCTTTTTCATCAGCGGCGGATTTCTCCGAAATGAGCCTCGAGCTCAAACGAATCGATGATCCGAATCCGCAAACGGTCGAGCTCAATGTCACCTTGAGCCCGGATGCACAGCGTCGCCTGGAGCGGGCGACGACTGAGGGAATGCACAAGCTCCTGCAGGTATCCATCAATGGCATTCAAGTGTCGAGCGCGATGGTTGGATCGGTGGTCCGCGGGCCGGGCCTGAGGATAGGCGTGCCGCGTGAGGTCGCCAGAAATCTGGTGCCGACGCTGCTGGAGCCTTTGACACCTTGATGCGACGCTGACCCAGCGTCGCAAGCCGAAGTTTTTCAACCCACGTGAAACGTCTGACCTGTCTGCAAGCCTTCGACACTTTTGGCGTAGGCCAACGCCACATCCGCCGCAGGAACCGGCTTGTAGCCACGGAAGTACGGGGCGTAGCTGCCCATGGCTTCGACCAGCACGGTCGGGCTGATCGAGTTCACGCGCAGACCGCGCGGCAGCTCGATGGCGGCGGCGCGGACGAAGCTGTCCAGCGCGCCGTTGACCAGTGCAGCAGAGGCGCCGCTGCGGATCGGGTCGTGGCTGAGCACGCCGGTGGTGAAGGTGAACGATGCGCCGTCGTTGGCGAATTCGCGGCCGATCAGCAGCAGATTGACCTGGCCCATCAACTTGTCTTTCAGGCCGAGGGCGAAGCTGTCTTCGGTCATTTCACCCAGCGGGGCGAAGGTCACGTTGCCGGCGGCGCAGACCAGCGCGTCAAACTTGCCGGTCTGTTCGAACAGCTTGCGGATCGATGCGCTGTCGCTGATATCCACCTGGAAATCGCCGCTGCTGCGACCGATACGAATGACTTCATGACGCTGCGACAGTTCTTTGTCCACGGCCGAACCGATGGTGCCGCCCGCGCCGATCAACAGAATTTTCATCGTGATTGCCTCAATTGATTGAACGAGGTTTCAGTCTAGAGTGGTTTTTTCTGCGGATAAGCGCACTAATGGGCAACCTTTGGTTTTCAAATGGAAACAATCCATGAGCGAAATGGATGATCTGGCGGCGTTCGCGGTGTTGATCGAGGCGGGGAGTTTTACCCTGGCGGCGCAGCAATTGGGGTGCAGCAAGGGGCAATTGTCCAAGCGCATCAGTCAGTTGGAGGCGCGGTTTTCCGTGGTGTTGCTGCAACGCACCACGCGTCGGCTGAGCCTGACGGCGGCCGGTGCGGCGTTGTTGCCGCAGGCTCAGGCGCTGGTAGTCCAGGTGGAGCGAGCGCGTCAGGCATTGGCGCGATTGAAGGACGACATGGCTGGCCCGGTGCGTATGACCGTTCCGGTGTCGCTGGGGGAAACCTTCTTCGACGGTTTGCTGCTGGATTTCTCGCAGAAATACCCCGAGGTACAGATCGAACTGGAGCTGAACAACAGCTACCGCGAGCTGTCCCGCGACGGTTTCGATCTGGCGATCCGCACCGAGGTGGCCAATGACGAGCGACTGGTGGCCAAGCCGCTGCTGGCCTGGCAGGAAATGACCTGCGCCAGCCCTGAATATCTGGAGCGCTTTGGCGAACCGCTGACGCCGCAGGCGCTGGCTGAACACCGTTGCCTGCTCAACAGTCACTACAGCGGTCGCGAGGAATGGCTCTATCACCAGCAGCACGAACTGCTGCGGGTGCGGGTGTCGGGGCCGTTCGCCAGCAATCACTACAACCTGTTGAAGAAAGCCGCACTGGCCGGCGCCGGCATTGCTCGCCTGCCGTCCTACCTGTTGCAGGCAGAATTGGCTGACGGCCGATTGCGCTGGCTCCTGCGTGATTTTCAGACCCGACGCATGCCGATGTATCTGGTGCACCCGTATCAGGGCGGTCTACCGAAACGCACCCAGGTACTGGCGGATTACCTGATCGGCTGGTTCAAGCTCAGCGGCGAGGCGCTGGACCGGTTGTAGTGCCTGGCGATCAGGTGATCGATCGACAGTTTGCCCGGCCCGGTTGCCATCAAGTACAGCAACACCGCCATCCAGGTGCCGTGGGTCGGGTACGCATCCGGGTACACGAACAGCTGAATGGTCAGGGTCATGCCCAGCAAGGCCAGCGCCGAAAAACGCGTGGCGAAGCCAATCAGGATCAGGATCGGGAAGAAGTGTTCGGCAAACGCCGCCAGATGCGCGGCGATTTCCGGCGCCAGCAGCGGCACGTGGTATTCGCTCTTGAACAGTGGAATCGTCGAGTCCGCCAGACGCGGCCAGCCGAGCTCGAAGGTGCCATCGATCAGGTCGACGGCCAGCCCTTCGACCTTGGTCTGCCCGGATTTCCAGAACACGGCTGCGATGGAAAAACGCGCGATGAAGGCGATCAGGCTGTGAGGGATTTTTTCCAGCAGCGCGATGGCGCGGGCAATGAGGCTGTTCATGACGACACCTTTGGGTGGAAATGAGTGATGAGCTGGCGGCTGATGAGCAGGGCGAGGGTCTGGCTGAGGTCGAAGGCCTCGGCGGATTCCAGCGCCTGCGTAAGTGACAGGCCGGCCTTGAGCTGGTGAATGAACTGGCTGGCGCCGCGATCCACAGCGAACACCTCGACTTCCAGTCCATTGCGCAGGATCAACGCGTGTTGGGCGTGATGCAGATTGATCCCGGCCAGCGTCGCGTCGTGCTGATGCGCCGCCCAGATGTCCACCACGGCGAAGCTTGAATCGAGCAGATGCAGCGAAGGGTGCAAGCCGATGCGCAGTTCGTTGAGTGCATCGGCATCTGCGAATACGGCAGCGATCCGCTCCTGACTCAGGGGCAACGCATCGGCAGCGTGATAGGCCTGCGTGCGCAAGCGCTCCAGCCGCGCGACATCGGCCAGATAGGGAACACTCGCAGCAGGTTCGAAGCCGCTGATGAAGTCCGCCAGCTCACCGCCGTAGTCACTCATCAACGGACTGTGTGGTGGATGGCTTTGTACGAAAACTCCGGCCATGGCCCGGAAGAATTCGTCCCCCACCAACTGCACCACCACGGGATAACTGTCGGCCAGTGCGTTGATCAACGAGCTCTGAACATTGTTGCGGTACACCGCGAAACGGCTGGCGGGGTCGGCACCGTTGGCGCTGCACAAACCGTCGGGGCAGGGCAGGTCGGAATCGAGCAACGCTGCGCTGAATGCGGCTTGAGTGCTCATGGCCGACCTCCCGCGCACAGCAACAGCTCATCGGCCTGATGCGCTTCCGTCAACAGAACGTTGAAGGCCGGCACCTGATTGTCCCGTTCGATCAGCGTCGCCACCGGGCCGACACGTTCCAGCGCTTTCTGGTACAGCGACCAGACGGCTTGATCGATCGGCGCGCCGTGATCGTCGATCAGCAAGCGGTCACCGAGGCTGTCGGAATCTTCAGCAAAACCTGCCAGATGGATCTCGCCCACCGCGTGCAGCGGCAGTGCATCGAGGTAAGCCAGGGGATCGCGTTGATGGTTGATGCACGAGACGTAGACATTGTTCACGTCCAGCAACAGCCCGCAGCCAGTGCGCCGGATGACTTCACGGATGAAATCCGCTTCGTCGATGGTCGAGCGCTGGAAGGCCAGATAGGTCGCCGGGTTCTCCAGCAGCATCTGGCGCTTGAGGGTGTGCTGTACCTGATCGATGTGGTCGCAGACGCGGTTCAGCGTCGGCCTATCGTAGGCCAGGGGCAACAAGTCATTGAGGAACACCGGGCCGTGGCTCGACCAGGCCAGGTGTTCGGAAAAGGAGTGAGGTTGATAGCGCTCGATCAGCGCCGCCAGGCGTTTGAGGTGCTGAACATCCAGCGGGCCTTCGGCCCCGATGGACAGCCCGACGCCGTGCAGCGACAGCGGATACGCCTCGCGAATCAAGCCCAGAAAATGATGAAACGGTCCGCCGGCCACCATGTAGTTTTCGGCGTGGACTTCGAAGAAACCGATGTCCGGACGTGAAGCGAGCACTTCGCTGAAGTGCTCGCTCTTGAGCCCCAGCCCGGCACGGGACGGGAGCCCGGTGAGGGCTGCCCGAGTGCGGCGCAAGGCATGGTCGCAGGATGTGCTCATGATCGACACTCGGGCGGCTCCCGGATCAGGACTTGGCTTTGAACGCTTCGAGCTGACCGAAACCGGTCGGCGAGGTTTTGCTTTCGGTGGTGGTGCAGGTGCCTTTCGGAACCAGTTTCCAGGCGTTGGCCTGATGATCCATTTTCGCGGTGCCGGCACAGGTGGTGCCCGCGCCTGCGGCGCAATCGTTCTTGCCTTTCATGGCCACGCCGAAGCATTTTTCCATGTTGTCGTCAGCGGCGTGGGCGGTGGAGACGGCAGCGATGCTCAGAGCGGAACCGAGGGCCAGAACCAGGGCGGTGGCGGACAGGGTGCGGGTGGTAGCAGTCATGATGTTTCTCCGGTTTGAACTTGGGTTTGAACAAGCGATTGCGCTTGCTTGCCCCACTAGAGAAACGACTTGGGGATGCGTTACAGCGATCGATAAAAGATTTTTTGCCGGGCACAAAAAAACGGCCCGAAGGCCGTTTTCTGTTTGAAGCGATCCATCAACCGCCGAGGTACGCCTCGCGTACTTTCGGGTCGGTCAGCAGCGCTTCACCGGTGCCTTGCATCACCACCCGGCCGTTCTCCAGAACGTACGCACGGTCAGCGATTTTCAGCGCCTGGTTGGCGTTCTGTTCGACCAGGAACACCGTCACACCGTCCTTGCGCAGTTGTTCGATGATGTCGAAGATCTGCTGGATGATGATCGGTGCCAGGCCCAGCGACGGCTCGTCGAGCAACAGCAGTTTGGGCTTGCTCATCAGCGCACGGCCGATGGCGAGCATTTGCTGTTCGCCGCCGGACATGGTGCCGCCGCGCTGGTTGAAGCGTTCTTTCAGGCGTGGGAAAAGTCCGAGAACCTTGTCCATCTGTTCCTGATAGTCGCCCTTGTCGGTGAAGAATCCGCCCATGGACAGATTTTCTTCGACGGTCAGACGGGCAAACACCCGACGACCTTCCGGCACCACGGCGATGCTCTTGCGCATGATCTGCGACGAGTCCTGGCCGACCAGTTCCTCACCCATGTAGCGGATGCTGCCGCTATGGGCCTGCGGCGAACCGCAGAGCGTCATCAGCAGGGTGGACTTGCCGGCACCGTTGGCGCCGATCAGGGTCACGATCTCGCCCTGGCGGACTTCGACGTTGACACTGTGCAGGGCCTGGATCTTGCCGTAGAAGGTGGAAACGTTTTCGAACTGCAGCATTTACGCTTCCCCCAGGTAGGCTTTGATCACTTCAGGATTGTCGCGGATCTGTTCCGGCGTACCGTTGGCCAGGGGCGTGCCCTGGTTGATCACGACGATGTGGTCGGAAATGCTCATGACCAGTTTCATGTCGTGTTCGATCAGCAGCACGGTCACGTTGTGCTCTTCACGCAGCACGCTGATCAGCGCCTTGAGGTCTTCGGTTTCCTTCGGGTTCAGGCCGGCGGCCGGTTCGTCGAGCATGAGGATCCGCGGACGGGTCATCATGCAGCGGGCGATTTCCAGGCGACGCTGCTGACCGTAGGCCAGGGTGCCGGCGGGGCGGTTGGCGAACTCTTTCAGGTTGACCTTTTCCAGCCAGTATTCGGCGAACTCCATGGCCTCGCGCTCGCTCTTGCGAAACGCCGGGGTCTTGAACAGGCCGGACAGGAAGTTGGTGTTCAGGTGACGGTGCTGGGCGATCAACAGGTTCTCGACCGCCGTCATGTCCTTGAACAACCGCACGTTCTGGAAGGTGCGCACCACGCCTTTGAGGGCGATCTTGTGGCCAGGCAGGCCGTGGATCGGCTCGCCGTCCAGCAGGATGCTGCCGCCCGATGGCTGGTAGAAACCGGTCAGGCAGTTGAACACGGTGGTCTTGCCGGCGCCGTTCGGCCCGATCAGTGCCACCACCTGTTTTTCCTTCACGGTCAGGGCCACGCCGTTGACCGCCAGCAAGCCGCCAAAGCGCATGCTCAGATTTTCGACTTTCAGGATCTCGCGGCTCATTTGCGCAGCTCCATGTGAGGACGTTGCATGGGCAGCAGACCTTGAGGTCGCCAGATCATCATCAGCACCATCAGGGCGCCGAACATCAACATGCGGTACTCACTGAACTCACGCATCATTTCCGGCAGCAGGATCATCACTACGGCCGCGAGAATCACGCCCAGCTGCGAGCCCATGCCACCCAGCACCACGATGGCGAGGATGATGGCGGACTCGATGAAGGTGAACGACTCCGGCGTCACCAGACCCTGACGGGCGGCGAAGAAGCTGCCGGCGAAACCGGCGAAGCTCGCGCCCAGGGTGAACGCCGACAGCTTGATCACGGTCGGGTTGAGACCCAGCGCGCGGCAGGCGATCTCATCTTCACGCAGCGCTTCCCACGCACGGCCGATCGGCATGCGCAGCAGGCGGTTGATGATGAACAGCGCAGCCAGCGCCAGCAGCAGGGCAACCAGGTACAGGAAGATCACCTTGTTGATCGAGTTGTATTCCAGGCCGAAATACTCGTGGAAGGTTTGCAGGCCTTCCGCAGCCTTGCGTTCGAAGGTCAGGCCGAAGAACGTCGGTTTCTCGATGTTGCTGATGCCGTTCGGGCCGCCGGTGATGTCGGTCAGGTTACGCAGGAACAGGCGGATGATTTCCCCGAAGCCGAGGGTCACGATCGCCAGGTAGTCACCGCGCAGACGCAACACCGGGAAGCCGAGCAGGAAGCCGAACGTCGCCGCCATCAGGCCGGCAATCGGCAGGCAGATCCAGAAGCTCAGGCCGTAGTAGTGCGACAGCAGCGCGTAGCTGTAGGCGCCGACGGCATAGAAGCCGACGTAACCCAGGTCGAGCAGACCGGCCAGACCGACCACGATGTTCAGGCCCAGGCCGAGCATCACGTAGATCAGGATCAGCGTCGCGATATCCACTGCGCCGCGGGAGCCGAAGAACGGCCACACCAGCGCACCGATGATCAGCGCGATGATGAAGTAACGCTGGGTGGTCGGCAGGGTCAGGAAGTTGCTGGCCTTGGCCGGGATCAGCGGCATGCCCGGCGACGAACGCCACGCCTTGCTGATCTGCTGGTTGAACAGCACCCGCAGGAACATCAGCACCGAGCAGATCGCGATGGTCGCCAGAATGGCCGGGCTGGTGTTGTGCACTTCCAGGTTGATACCGACGATGGTCAGTTTCAGACCCAGTACCGGATAGGCCACGGCCCAGACCAGCAAGGCGCTGAACAGCGCCTGTTTAAGATTCCTAGTCATACTTTCTCAACCTCCGGACGGCCCAGAATGCCGGTCGGACGGAACAACAGCACCAGAACCAACAAGCCGAACGCCACGACGTCCTTGTACTGGTCGCCGAAGATATCGGCGCCAAAGGCTTCCGCCACCCCGAGCACCAGCCCGCCGAGCATGGCGCCGGGGATGCTGCCGATTCCGCCCAGTACCGCGGCGGTGAAGGCCTTGAGGCCGACCAGGAAACCGGCGTTCGGGTTGATCACGCCGTATTGCATGCTCAGCAGCACGGCCGCGACGGCCGCCAGCGCAGCACCGATGACGAAGGTCAGGGCGATGATGTTGTTGGTGTTGATGCCCAGCAGGTTGGCCATCTTGATGTCTTCGGCGCAGGCGCGGCAGGCGCGGCCCAGGCGAGAGCGGGAGATGAACAGCGTGAGGCCGAGCATGGCGATCAGGGTCACCACGAACACCACGATTTGCATGTAGGAAATCAGCACTTCATGTGCGCCACCCGGGCCGAAGGCGAAGTTGCCCGGAATCAGGTTGGGGATTGCTTTGTCCTTGGAGTCTTGCGCCAGCAGAACCGTGTTCTGCAGGAAGATCGACATACCGATCGCGGAAATCAGCGGGATCAGACGGTTGCTGCCGCGCAACGGGCGGTAGGCAATGCGTTCGATGCTGTAACCGTAGGAACTGGTGACAACGATGCTGGCGATGAACGCCACGGTCATCAACAGCGGGACGCTTTCGAGTCCCATCATGGTCAGCCCGGCGATGGCGATGAACGCCACGTAGGAACCGATCATGTACACCTCGCCGTGGGCGAAGTTGATCATTCCAATGATGCCGTAGACCATCGTGTAGCCGATGGCGATCAGGGCATACATGCTGCCAACGTTCAAGCCGTTAACCAGCTGTTGGAAGAAGTGATAGATGTCAGGCATTACAGCGCTCCTAAAAACCTGATACGCATTTCACTGGTGGAGTCATTTTCCCGCCCGGTCCCGTGGATCTTTATCCACTTCGAATCCGGGTTTTGCCAGCGAACCGCTGATGACGGTTTTGAGATTTTCAGGTGGGGAGACTGGCGGATCACGCCAGCGCGGCCCAATACATTCGTAAAACAAAGCCCACGGCACGCCGTGGGCTTTATTGGCAGTCAGTCAGGCAGCGCCTTACTGAGGCGACACTTCGGTTTTAGGTTTGCCGTTGTGCCACTCGTAGACCACGAATTTGAAGTCCTTCAGGTCGCCCTTGGCGTCGAAGCTCAGGTCGCCGGTCGGGGTCTTGAAGGTGCCGGCGTGGATGGCTTCAGCCACTTTGGCAGGGTCTTCGGACTTGGCCGCAGCGATACCGCCGACAATCACTTCAACTGCCGAGTAGGACGGGAACACGAACGGACCGCTCGGGTCTTCTTTCTTGGCCTTGAATGCATCGGCCAGGGCCACGTTGGCCGGATCCTGGTCGAAGGATTTCGGCAGGGTCACCAGCAGGCCTTCGGACGCGTCCTTGGCGATCTGGGTGATCGAGTCGTTACCCACGCCTTCCGGACCCATGAACTTGGCCTTCAGGCCTTTTTCCTGGGCTTGACGCAGGATCAGGCCCAGCTCCGGGTGGTAGCCGCCGTAGTAGACGAAATCGACGTTGGCTTGCTTGAGCTTGGCGATGATCGCGGAGAAGTCCTTGTCGCCGGCGTTGACGCCTTCGAACACGGCAACCTTGGTGCCTTTCTTCTCAAGGGTGGATTTGACGGCGGTGGCGATGCCTTCACCGTACTGCTGCTTGTCGTGCAGCACGCCGACGATTTTCGGCTTCACGTGATCGGCGATGTAGTTACCGGCGGCAGGGCCTTGGGCGCTGTCCAGACCGATGGTGCGGAACACCATTTTGTAACCACGGTTGGTGATGTCCGGGCTGGTGGCAGCCGGGGTGATCATGATCACGCCTTCGTCTTCGTAGATGTCCGAAGCAGGCTGGGTGGAGCTGGAGCACAGGTGACCGACCACGAACTTGACGCCGTCGTTGACGACCTTGTTCGCAACCGCTACCGCTTGTTTCGGATCGCAGGCGTCATCGTATTCAACGGCTTCGAGCTTCTTGCCGTCGACGCCGCCTTTGGCGTTGATCTGTTCGATGGCCATTTTCGCGCCACTGAACTGCATGTCGCCGTACTGGGCTACTGGACCGGTTTTAGGGCCGGCGATACCGATCTTGATGGTGTCAGCTGCGAACGAATGGCTGGCAACCCCGGCCAGAACCATAGCGGCAAACAGTTTGGAAATCTGCTTAGTAGCCTTAGTCATAGTGCTCCACTCTTACTGTTGTATTTTTTTAGAGTCCTGACGCCGTAGCAGCAGAACCGGGACAGATATCTAGGCGATACCCTCCGGAAAAGCCCCCGGCAACTGTACCGGTACAGTGTAGAGCGCCGGTTGTTGGCCTGGGAAGCTGGCGCCAGGGGGCAAAACCTGAGGGTGTCGCTTTAATGAAAGAAAAAGACAGAATTGCGGCGGGACGTTCAGAGGGCTTATGCCCAATCATCAGCATTCCTTGGCGTTCCTGCTCTTTTCGTTCGGTACGACCTTTTGCAACCGGGTTTTTCTGCCGAACCACCGACGTTATCATTCGCGCCGATTTCTTTTCCGGACAGCCCCATGAATCAAGAACCTAGCACCCTCTATGCCAAGCTGCTTGGTGAAACCGCATCTATTACCTGGAAAGAGCTGGAGCGCTTCTACGCCCAGGGTGCCCTATTGTGGGTCGACCCCGGTCTGGATTTGATCGCGGTCGCCGAGGCCGTGGCGTCGGATCAGGACGAGAAAGTCGCCGCCTGGCTGGCCGAAGACAAGGTCGCCAAGCTGTCTGAAACGCGGGCGCTGGATATTTTCGAGCGTGATCCCGAGATGTGGGCGGTGGTGGTCCGGCCGTGGATCCTGGTCCAGGAAAGGGCAGTGGTTTGATGAGTCGCACCTTGTTGGTGCGAGTGAGGGCCGTGAAAAAGTGTGTAGCGGAGTAGCGTGATGGCACGTTGCCGTAGAGAAATGCCACAAGCATGGGTGGCATAACGGTGACGTAAACGTAACGGGCACAGTTTAGTAAGCAGCCTAACGGCTGCTTAATTGTTTCGGGATGTTGGAAAGGCTGAAATCTTCAGTGAATTTCGGGGCCCCATCGCTGGCAAGTCGAATCGTCGCACCGCAGCTCCCACAGGGTTCGAGTGAACACGAATATTGTGGACACCACGAAAACTGTGGGAGCTCTCTTGCCAGCGATCGGGGCGACCCGGTCTTCGATCAGACCGAGTAAGACTTGCCAGTATGGTTATTGAGGGAAATAACCTTGGTCTTGCCTATCCGGTGACGGTAGATCTCGCGCAGGTACTTGATCGACTTCTTCACGCAATCGCGCGACAGGCGAATGTCATTGATCGAGACAAACTTCTCTTTGTCGTTGATCAGTTCGCGGTACTTCTTCTCGTACATCGGCTTGATCGCGTACCAGTTGGTATCGAGGATCTTTGCCGGGTTCTCGAATTCGTTGAGCAGGTCGTCGATGCGGTCTTCGTCGAACTCTTCCTGGATGATGAAATCGAGGATCGAGTTGTCCAGAGTCTCGTCAAAACGGTATGGGGTTTTGGCGAAGCAACGCTTGATGAACGCCACGATCAGCGTCAGGAAGTCGTCCGACAGGCACGGGCTCTTGGCGATCAGAGTGGTCAGCGACAGGTTGGCCGAGGCGCCGATCACCAGCGCGTAACGCTTGAGCGTGGTGTTGGGGAACAGGCTGTTGAGGTGGGTCTTCAACCGGTTCAGGTCCATGTATGACAGCTTGTAGTCTTTCGGCAGCGAAACGATCGAGACCACCGACGAGCAGTTCTTGAAAAAGTGCAGGTCATGCAGCGCGGCCGCGTCGTAACCGGAATTCTTGTACTGCTCCAGCGACGCGCGATAGCGCTTGGACTCGATCGGCAGCAGGCTGATGCCTTCGATGGCCTGGGTCACTTTGTTGAAGTGCGGCAGGTCGATCGAGCGGAAGAACAGGTCGTCGATGTTCAGGCGCTGCGGCTCTTTGTCGAACACCTTGAACTTGTCGCTGCTTGGCGGCGGGGTTTCCGGCACTACCGATTCTGCATAGGCAATCGCCACCGGGCCGGCCAGGCTCATGAACAGGTCGTTGGCGTCCAGGCGAATGGTCTCGCCGATGTCGATCCCGGCGCGACGGAAATAGTTCTGGTCGTAGTCGGTCGTAACCGCCTGGGCCGTCAGAATGTTGAAGATCTGCTGCGAGATGTACTGGTTGGCGTGCTTCTCCATCGCATTGACATCAATGTTCTGGATGTTGCCGTCATCGCTCTCTTCGGCGTAACGCATGATGTCGTTGGAGATCAGCATCATCGCGTTCCATGGGCGGATACGGCCCATGACGCTGGCTTCGCTGCTGTCTTCATTGGCGAAGTTGTACGAGAAATCCCATTCTTCCGAGAGGTATTTGCACAGCAGGCGACCGGCGTTGATGTGCAGCGCCTCGGACATTTCGCTGCGGTGGTCGGAAATGTTCGGCAGCACGCAGATGCCGCTGGTGAAGATCGGCTCGAACACGAACGAATGACCGCTCTTGCCGTCGTGCTCGTCCATCGGCTTGGTGTCGAACGTCTTGTTCATGTACGAGTGCTGCTGGGCCAGGCCGAATTCCGAGGCCATGCCCGAACCGGTACCGCCGCCGGCACTGAAGATCGAGAAATACAGGCGCGACTGGTTGGCCTTGATGCCGCAGCTGTCGATCAGGTACGAGTGGATCATTTTCCAGTCAGGGCTGGAGAAGCGCTGGGTGTCCTTGTTCAGGATGATCTTCGCCAGATACTGGCCGAGAATAGGTGCGTTACCGGCACCACCGGCGTGGACTTCCGACAAGTCCATGATCTTCATCTTGCTGTAGTCGCGCAGGAAACCGCTCTTTTCGCCCTTGCGCGAGAAGCGGATACGCCCGGCAATGTCCTTGTCCAGGTCGCCGAGCATCACCAGCGGTTCTACCAGGAACACCGGTTTGGTCGACTTGTTCGGGCCGATCCGCAGATTCTGCTTGATCCACTGGGCCGGGCTGTAGCCTTTGTCGGAGGCCAGGCGACGGTCAGCCGCGCGATCCTCGTTGTTGAATTCGTTGAGGTAGAACTTGCGCGCGTTGTACACCAGCTCCGCCACGTCGAGGGCGATGTTGGAGCCGCAGCGACCGAGGCCGATCAGGCACACCGACGGGAATTCCTGATCGTTGTGCTGTTCGTTGTCGCCTTCCAGGTGCGGCGGGCGCGGGAACACCAGGTCACGCAAGCCATCGAGGTTGTCGAGGATGCGGTCGGTGTTGGTTTCGGTGAAGTACAGGTATTGCTGGGTGCCCAGCGGGCGCGAGGGGGGCAATGGCTTCATCGGGGCAGGGCTGTTCGCCGCAGGGCTCAGAGTCAGATCGGATACCGCAGTGGCCGGATTGTTTTTAGAAGTCATTGAGCGCCATCTACCTGGACTGGTTGGTTCAACGACCGCTGTCGTCGAACCTCACGGAATGGGAATCTCGCGTCTTTTTTCTGCGCGTATTTGGCCCGTGCGTCAGGGGTATGGCCTGAGTGCCGCGCGGGGGAATCCTTTCCTGATTGATGATGGATCGGCCATTATTCGGCGATCTTTAATCAAAAGGAGGCTAAATGATGTCAACGCGACCTTCGTTGGGTTTTGCCGGAATCGGCCTGATGGGCCTGCCGATGTGCCGCCGTCTGCTGGCCGCCGGTTACCCGCTGACCGTGTGGAACCGCAACCCGGCCAAGTGCGCGCCGCTGGTCGAGGCCGGCGCCCGGCAGGTGGCGACTCCCGCTGAACTCTGTGAACAGGCTGACGTGGTGATGCTGTGCCTGGCGGACACGGCGGTGGTGCGCGAGGTGGTGTTCGGCCCGGCCGGCGTGGCCGAAGGGGCGAAACCCGGTCAGTTGCTGGTGGATTTTTCCAGCCTCGAACCGACGGCGACCCGTGAGATGGCGGCTGAACTGGCCGACAAGACAGGCATGGCCTGGCTCGATTCGCCGGTGTCCGGCGGGGTGGTCGGGGCCGAGGCCGGCAGTCTGGCGATCATGGTGGGCGGTGATGCAGCGGATCTTGATCGCGTACGACCGGTATTGCTCGAACTCGGGCAGCGCGTCACGCACATGGGCGGCGTCGGCGCCGGTCAGGTGACCAAGGCCTGCAATCAGATGATCGTCGCCTGCAACGCCCTGGTGATCGCCGAAGTGGTGGCGCTGGCCGAGCAGGCCGGGGTTGATGCCAGCCTGATCGCCGAGGCGCTGGCCGGTGGCTTTGCCGATTCCAGACCGTTGCAGATTCTTGCCCCGCAAATGGCCGAAAGCCGTTTCGAACCGGTGAAGTGGCACGTGCGCACGCTGCTGAAAGATCTGGATACCGCCGTGAAGTTTTCCCGGGAAACCGGCTCGGCCACGCCGATCAGCGGATTGGCCGCACAACTGATGCGCCTGCATGGGGCGCAGGGTTTTTTGCAGAAGGATCCAGCGACACTGGTGCAAATGTACCGCGCGCCAGACTCAACGGATTGACCGCGTGCGCGTGTTTGCGCTGGTTGATTTCCTCCAGCACCGGGCGCAGTTCGGCCAGTGGCACCGGGCGGCTGAGCAGGTAGCCCTGAATGAAGTCGCAGCCCGAGCGCTCGAGGAATTCGTATTGCTCCAGGCTTTCGACGCCTTCGGTGACCACCTGCAAATGCAGGGTGTGCGCCATGACGATGATCGCCTGGACGATCTCCATGTCGGCGGTGGCCTTGGGAATGTCGAGGATGAACGAGCGGTCGACCTTCAGGGTGTTGAGCGGCAAGCGCTTGAGATAGGCCAGCGACGAATAGCCGGTACCGAAGTCGTCGATCGACAGTGACACGCCGAGGGCGCGGATTTGTCGCAACAACACCAGGGTGTTGGCGATGTTGCCCATCAAGGCGTTTTCGGTGACTTCCAGTTCCAGGCGTTCCGGGGCGACCCCGGCGCTGCGCAAGGCGTGCTCGATTTCATTGGCCAGCTCTTCCCGGGCCAGATTCAGCGGTGAGCAGTTCCAGGCGATCTTCAGCTCTTCACAGCCATGGCGCGACAGTTCGCCAAGGTCCTCACAGGCCTTGCGCAGGACCCAGTTGTCGAGCTCGGCGATCAGCCCGTTGTTTTCGGCGATGGCGATGAATCGGTCCGGGGTGAGCAGGCCGTGCACCGGGTGCTGCCAGCGGATCAGCGCTTCAAGCTTGGTGACCTTGCCGGTCTTGAGTTCGAAGATCGGCTGGTAATACAGCAGCAGACCGTTCTCCTGACGCAGAGCGTGGCGCAGTTCTTCTTCCAGTTGCAGTTCGAGGCTGGCGCGGTTCTTCAGGTTGGAATCGAAAAAATGCACGCCGTTACGTCCGGCGCCCTTGGACTGATACAGCGCCAGATCCGCGTGCTTGAGCAGTTCATCGCAGGTGGAGCCGTCCTCGGGAAACAGGCTGATGCCGATGCTGGTGGTCATCACCATGCGTCGTCCGGCGAGTTCGATCGGCTCTTTCATCTTGAGCATGATGCGCTGGGCCAGGTTGCGCGCCTCTTCACGGTCGCGCAGACCGATCAGGATACAGAACTCGTCGCCGCCGAACCGCGCCACCACATCTTCATGGCTGCGCACCGAGCCCTTGATGTGCTGGGCAATGACTTTGAGCAGTTCGTCGCCGGCGTCATGGCCGAGGCTGTCGTTGATGCGTTTGAAGTGGTCGATGTCGAGAAACATCACTGCCAGCATCCCGCCTTCGCTGGTTTTCTGGCTGAGTTTTTCAGCGAAGATCTGATTGAAGCCACGCCGGTTGATCAGGTTGGTCAGAGCATCGTAGTTGGCCACGTGCTGCAGCGACATGCGTGCCTGATCGAGCTGACTGAGCAGGGCGTTGACCCGGCGCAGATCGTGCTCCTTGTTCTGCAGCTTCTTGTCGGCCAATGCGGCGCTGATGGCGCTGCCAAGAATCAGCAAGGTGATCAGCGCGACGGTCAGGCCCAACTGCAAATGGCTGGTTTGCGACGCCAGGGTCGGCAGTTGCCCTTCGGGCAGCACCAGTTGCAGCGCCGCCATGCCGGTGAAATGCATGCTGAGGATGCCCGCACCGAGAATCAGCGCCGCCACGTATTTGAGCATCTGGATGTGCAGGCCACTGCCTTCGCGCAGATAACCGGCCACCCACAGTGCGGCGAAGCTGGCGCCGATCGCGATCACGATCGAGGCCAGAAACAGAGTGGGGTCGTAGTAAGCCGAGGCGGCGGATTCGATGGCGGCCATGCCGACGTAGTGCATGCCGGCGATGCCCAGACCAATGACGATGGCGGTCTTGAGGTACTGCAGCAGGCTCGGCTGGGGCGTGCTCAGGGTATGCATCGCCAGCCAGGACGCCAGTAGCGCGATCACCAGGGAAAACAGGGTCACGGGCAGGTTGTACTGAATGCCGATCGGCGCCTGGAACGCCAGCATGCTGATGAAGTGCATGGCCCAGATGCCGCCGGCCAGACAGGTGGCACCGATCCAGCGCCATATCCGCTGCGAGCCGGGCTCTTCAGCGTGGGCGACCCGTTCGGCCATGTCGAGGGTGGCGAAACTCGCGGCGCAGGCGACCAGGTAGGCCACCAGCACCAGCAGGGGATTGTGTGTGCAATTGAGGATGACCTGCCCGCTCTCCGGCTGCTCGGCAACAAGCTGCAACCCAAGCCACTCCATAGCATGCCCCGTTTCTGAGTGCGTCCTTACTGCGTCATCAACGCAGGCGAATGTTTGCAGTATAGAGGCGGTTTTTAGCGTGCAAGCGGTAGTGGCACATTGGTGCTAATGATTTTGGCATTAGTGTCATAGCGTTTGGCGCTAAGCGTTGAAACATCTGAACTCAGGCGACTTCGTTCCAGTGCGGTTGCAGCGGCGGCAGGCCGAAACGGGCACGGGCCTTGTCGCAGTCGGTGTTCTGTTCGCCGTTTTCCCACGAGGCTTCAAATTCGCGGCAGGGGCTGGAACGCTTGTCGTAGATCGTGCAGCTCACGGCTTTTCCGACTTCGCCCTCCAGCGCGGTACAGCGCGGCGCCTTGCGGTCGGTACCGATCATCGCGACCCGGCTGGGCGTGATCTGAGTGACCAGTTCATCGGGCACGGTCCCGCCGGAGGATGCGCATTCACCCCAGAAAAAAGAAACACGAAAATGGGAACAGCAGGCACCGCAATTCAGACACGGACTGACTTCGGACATGGGCGGGGGTATCAAAGGGATTGATCGGCAGGATCCGGACGGATCCGGCGGCCATTCTAGGCTTTGCCACGGCGTTGGGAAGGGGGGCGAGAAAGTATTTTTTCATTGCCGGATTTTTCCGCAAAACCCCCGGTTTTCGGGGGATTCGAAGCATTTCAAGGGCTTACGTTTCGTTACACGGCCATGGCCCGTCATCAGGCTTGCGAATGATCACAGACAGCCCCGACGAGCGTGACTAGATTGCAGGTTCCGGGCTCGGATGCGTTGGCAGTGAAGCCCCAATAACAATAAAGAGACGGACCCATGCAGAACTCGACCCAAGCGGCGAATGCCTGGCGCATTCTGTTCCTGCTGTTCCTTGCCAACCTGTTCAACTTCTTCGATCGCACCATCCCGGCGATCATCATCGAGCCGATCCGCATGGAATGGCACCTCAGCGACTTTCAGCTGGGGATCGTCGGCACTGCGTTCACTCTGGTCTACGCAATTGCCGGGCTACCACTGGGGCGCATGGCTGACACCGGTTCGCGCAGCAAACTGATGGGCTGGGGCCTGGCGACCTGGAGCGCGCTGACGGCGGTCAACGGTCTGGTCGGCAGTTTCTGGAGTTTTCTGCTGGTGCGCATGGGCATCGGCATCGGTGAAGCCAGTTACGCGCCCGCCGCCAACTCGCTGATCGGCGACCTGTTCCCGGCCCATCGCCGGGCCCGGGCCATGGGCATTTTCATGCTCGGCCTGCCGCTGGGGCTGCTGCTGGCCTTCTTCACCATCGGCTGGATGGTCAAGGCGTTCGACAGCTGGCGCGCGCCGTTCTTCATCGCCGCCGTGCCGGGGCTGGTGCTGGCGGTGTTCATGTTCTTCATCAAGGAACCCAAGCGCGGCGCGGCGGAAACCGTGCAGGTGTCCCAGGAGAAAGTCGACAGGCCGATTCGCCGCGTCCTCGCCATTCCGACCTTCCTGTGGCTGGTGATGGCCGGATTGTGCTTCAACTTTGCGACCTACGCCTGCAACTCGTTCCTGGTGCCGATGCTGCAGCGTTATTTCCTGATGCCGTTGCAGGAAGCGGCGGTGGCGACCGGGGTAATCGTCGGTGTGACCGGGCTGATCGGCCTGACCCTCGGCGGCTGGATAGCCGACAAGATTCACCAACGGGTGGCCAACGGGCGACTGCTGTTTGCCGCGTTCAGCCTGATCATCTCGACCCTGTGCACGGCGTGGGCGCTGCATGCCGGGCGCATCGAGATCGGGGTGTTTGTCGCAGTGTTCAGCGTTGGCTGGCTGTTCGCCTACAACTTCTACACCTGCGTGTATACGGCGATTCAGGACGTGGTCGAGCCACGCCTGCGGGCCACGGCGATGGCGCTGTTCTTTGCCGGGTTGTATTTGCTCGGCGGTGGTCTGGGGCCGGTGGTGGTCGGCGGTTTGTCGGATCACTTCGCCAAGTCGGCGATGGCCTCGGCGGGCGCCGAGCAGATGACCGAGGCGTTCAAGGCCGTCGGTCTGCATGATGCGATGTACCTGATCCCGGTGGCGCTGTTCCTGACCATGGTGTTCCTGTTCCTCGCCTCGCGCTGTTTTGTGCGGGATGCGAAGCGGATGAAGGACGGGCTGGTGGCGGTGGTTGAGCCGCAGAGTCAGGCCGTTACCGCTTGATGACCTGCATCGCCTGATCGTTCCCACGCTCTGCGTGGGAATGCAGCCCGGGACGCTCTGCGTCCCATTCGAGAGCTGGAACGCGGAGCGTCCCTTGAGGCATTCCCACGCGGAGCGTGGGAACGATCGGCGGGGGGACAGGCAAACAAAAAGGCCCGCATCACTGCGGGCCTTTTCGTTTTTGGCGATGGAGCAGGACGGTCTAACCCGCCACCAGCACCCGGATCGCTTCCAGTCGCAGCGCTGCCTTGTTGAGCATTGCCAGACCTTGTTCGCGCTGCTTGCGCAGGGCATCCAGTTCGCTGTCGCGTACGGTCGGGTTGATCGCCTGCAACGCGGTCAGGCGTGCCAGTTCTTCGTCGGTGTCGGCTGCCAGACGGCGGCGGGCCTCGGCCACACGCTCGGCGTGACGCGGAGTGACCTTGTCTTCACCGGCGTTGATCCGTGGCGTCAGCTGATCGCGCTGGGCCTGGATGAACTTGTTGGCGCTGGCGCGCGGCACGCTTTCCAGTTGATCGTTGAGGGTTTCGAACGCCACGCGCGACGACAGGTCGTTGCCGTTGGCGTCGAGCAGGCAGCGCAGTGCGGCCGGCGGCAGGTAGCGGCCCAATTGCAGCGAACGCGGGGCAACCACTTCGCTGACGTAGAGCAATTCCAGCAAAACAGTGCCTGGCTTGAGCGCCTTGTTCTTGATCAGCGCAACGGCGGTGTTGCCCATCGAACCGGACAGCACCAGGTCCATGCCGCCCTGCACCATCGGGTGTTCCCAGGTGATGAACTGCATGTCTTCGCGCGACAGCGCCTGGTTACGGTCGTAGGTGATGGTCACACCTTCGTCGTCGCCCAGCGGGAAGCTGGCGTCGAGCATCTTCTCGCTCGGCTTGAGGATCAGGGCGTTTTCCGAATGGTCTTCGCTGTCGATGCCGAAGGCGTCGAACAGGGTTTCCATGTAGATCGGCAGGGCGAACTGGTCGTCCTGCTCGAGGATGGCCTCGACCAGCGCCTCACCTTCGCCGGCGCCGCCGGAGTTGAGCTCCAGCAGACGGTCGCGACCGGTGTGCAGCTCGGCTTCCAGACGTTCGCGCTCGGTGCGCGCCTCGTCGATCAGCGCTTGCCACTCGCCATCGTCGGCTTCTTCAAGCAGCGGCAGCAGGCGCGGGCCGAACTGATGCTGCAAGGCGTTGCCGGTCGGGCAGGTGTTGAGGAACGCGTTCAGCGCTTCGTGGTACCACTGGAACAGGCGCTCTTGCGGGCTGGTTTCCAGGTACGGCACGTGCAGTTCGATGATGTGCTTCTGGCCGATCCGGTCGAGACGACCGATCCGCTGTTCCAGCAGGTCCGGGTGCGACGGCAGATCGAACAGCACCAGGTGGTGGGCGAACTGGAAGTTGCGACCTTCACTGCCGATTTCCGAGCAGATCAGCACCTGCGCGCCGAACTCTTCGTCGGCGAAGTAGGCGGCGGCGCGGTCACGCTCGAGGATGTTCATGCCTTCGTGGAACACCGTGGCCGGGATGCCGGAGCGCACGCGCAGGGCGTCTTCCAGGTCCATCGCGGTTTCGGCGTGGGCGCAGATCACCAGCACTTTGGTGCGCTTGAGCATTTTCAGCTGGTCGATCAGCCACTCGACGCGCGGGTCGAATTTCCACCAGCGTTCTTCTTCGCTGGCGTCCGGCTGGGCCTGGAAGCTGACTTCCGGGTACAGCTCGGCGTGTTCGCCCAGCGGCAGTTCGAGGTATTCGTCCGGGCACGGCAGCGGGTACGGGTGCAGCTTGCGCTCCGGGAAGCCCTGCACGGCGGCGCGGGTATTACGGAACAGCACGCGGCCGGTGCCGTGGCGGTCGAGCAGTTCACGCACGAGGCGGGCGCTGGCTTCGGTGTCGCCATCGTTGACGGCGGTGAGCAGGGCTTCACCTTCGTTGCCGAGGAAACCGTGGATGGTCTTGTGCGCGGCCGGCGACAGGCGCCCCTTGTCCAGCAGCTCCTGAACGGCTTCGGCCACCGGGCGATAGTTTTCGCTCTCGGCGCGGAAGGCGGCCAGGTCATGGAAACGGTTCGGGTCGAGCAGGCGCAGACGGGCGAAGTGGCTGTCCTGACCGAGTTGTTCCGGGGTGGCGGTGAGCAGCAGCACGCCGGGAATGACCTCGGCCAGCTGTTCAACCAGCGAATATTCCGGGCTGACTTTGTCTTCGTGCCACACCAAGTGGTGGGCTTCGTCGACCACCATCAGGTCCCAACCGGCAGCGAACAGGGCGTCCTGCGCCTTTTCATCGTCGACCAGCCACTCCAGTGCCACCAGGGCCAGTTGGGTGTCTTCGAACGGGTTGGTGGCATCGCTTTCGATGAAGCGTTCTTCGTCGAACAGCGCGACCTGCAGGTTGAAGCGGCGGCGCATTTCCACCAGCCATTGGTGCTGGAGGTTTTCCGGCACCAGGATCAGCACGCGGTTGGCGCGGCCCGACAGCAGCTGGCGATGGATCACCAGACCGGCTTCGATGGTCTTGCCCAGACCCACTTCGTCTGCCAGCAATACGCGCGGCGCGATGCGGTCGGCGACTTCACGGGCAATGTGCAACTGGTGGGCGATCGGTTGTGCGCGCACGCCGCCCAGGCCCCAGAGCGAAGACTGCAACTGGCGGCTGGTGTGTTCCAGGGTGTGATAACGCAGGGAGAACCACGCCAGCGGGTCGATCTGGCCGGCGAACAGACGGTCGCTGGCCAGACGGAACTGAATGAAGTTCGACAGTTGGGTTTCCGGCAGGGTGACCGCTTCGTTCTGCGCGTTGAGGCCGTGGTAGACCATCAGGCCGTCGACGTCGTCGACCTGCTGGACAGTCATCTTCCAGCCTTCGAAGTGAGTGATCGAATCGCCCGGCGAGAACCGCACGCGGGTGAGGGGCGCATTCCGTAGCGCGTACTGGCGAGTTTCGCCAGTGGCCGGGTAAAGCACGGTCAACAAGCGGCCGTCCTGTGCCAGAACGGTGCCTAAACCAAGCTCTGCTTCGCTGTCACTGATCCAGCGTTGCCCCGGTTGATACTGCTGCGCCATGCTGCCTGACTCCCACCTTGAAAAAGCGGGCTATCTTAACGGAATGAGGGCTCGAGGCCAAAGGATAAGGAGCCTCGGCCCGGCTTTTAACCGCAATCGGCCAATTGCAGGGAAGATTAGGTCATGCATCGGTTTTACGGGATGTTGCGGCACCCCTGAGTGCCAAACCGGTCACAAGTTTGCGACCGATGGCTCAAGGCCCCCCTGGCGCCGCCGATAACCTGCTGACAGGAGACCCTTCATATGCTGCCACCGATGCTCCCCCTGAGCGCCGTGCCGATCACCTCCCAGCAGGATCCGATCCGCCAGCGACCGGATATTCCCCCTGTGGTGCCGGTGCAGGAAAGCTCCAACGAAAGCACCATCGACCTGCAAAAGCGCGACCCGGAAGAGGACGGCTATCTGCTGCGCGAAGAGCAGCGCCGCCAGCAGGAACGCGATCGCCGGCGCCGCGAAGCCGACGACGACCCGGAAGCGCACCTTGCCGTGCCCGGCACCGAATTGAATGCCGACAACACCGTTCCGGTGGCGCCGCTGATGGAAGATCAGCCACGTCAGGGGCTTTGGGTCGACATCGAAATCTGAGGCCGGGTTGCCAGCTCCATCAAATTTTCCAGCAGCACGTCGATCTCTTCTTGTGTGTTCAAGTAACTCACCGAGACCCGCGCGATATTCGTCAGCCCGCGCGCCTGCATGTCCAGCGGAGTGTAGGCCACGCCATTGGCGCCGATGTTGATTCGTCGTTCGGCCAATGTCTGTTTGAGCGCAACACTGTCCCAGCCTTCCAGCGTGAAGGCGATCAGCCCGGATTGTTGATTGGCCGCGCCAAGATTCCGCAGCGTCAGGCCGGGAATCGCCTTCAGGCGTTGGCGCAGTCCATTGCTCAGGTGTGCGATGCGTTGGCGGATCGCGAACGCGCCGAGGCGATTGTGCTCCTCCAGCGCATTGGCCAGCCCGGCCAGTAGCGCCAGCGACACCTCGCTAGTTTCAAAGCGGCGGGCGTCGTCACGCAGGGTAAAGCGCTTGCCATCCCAGGGCGCCGACAATACATCGCGGTGCACGGGGAGCAGTCGTTGCAGAAATTGCGCCCGGATGTACATCAACGCCGTGCCGCGCGGCCCGCGCAGGAACTTGCGTCCGGCACCCTTGAGCACGTCGCACTGCAAGTCTTGAACATCGCAAGGCAACTGCCCCAGCGCCTGACCGGCATCGATGAAATAAGGGATGCCGTGACGCCGCGCCACGCTGCCGATCTGCGCGGCGGGGTTGATCAGGCCACCGTTGGCCGGCAGCCAGGTCAGGGCGATCAGGCGGACCTGGCCGTCGATCATCTGCGCCAGGGCTTGCGGGTCGACTGCCCCGTGGGCGTCACAAGGAATCACTTCGAGCCGCGCGCCGGCCTTCACCGCTTCGGCCATGCACGCCAGATTGCCGGCCCATTCATGGCGGCCCACCAGAATCCGCTCGCCGGGCTGCCACGGCCCCAGCGCGTTGAACGCCTGGCTCCAGGCCGCCGAGCCGCTGCTGGCGAAGGCGACATCCTCGGGTTCAGCGTTGAGCAGGGCGGCGGCCGCGTTGCGCGCGCGTTCCTGTACCCGGTTGTCCGCCGCTTCCATTGGCCCGCCGAGCGCTTCGCGTTGCAGCTGTTCGATCACTGCATTGAGGGTGGCCTGGCTTGGCAGCGAGGCGCCGGCGTGGTTGAAGTGGAACACCTGAGCGCAACCGGGGGTGACGGCGCGCAGGCGCGAGAGGTCATCGTTGTTCACGGCTTGAGCTCGAAGATCGCGTCGATTTCCACCGCAACGCCGGCCGGCAGGCTCGCCACGCCGACCGCGGTGCGCACGTGTCGGCCCTTGTCGCCGAGGGCGTTGACCAGCAGGTTCGAGGCGCCGTTGGCGACGGCGCCCTGAGCCTTGAAGTCCGGCGTGGCGGCCACGAACACCCCGAGGCGCAGGATGCGCACCAGTTTCGACAGGTCATCGCCCAGCGCATGGCTCAACTGGGCGAGCAGGCCCAGGGCAGCCAGTTCAGCGGCTTTAACTCCTTCCTCGTCGGAAATCGCTTCGCCCAGACGCCCGATGAACGCAGGTTTGCCGTCGAGCAATGGAATCTGCCCGGAGATGAACAACTGATTCTGGCTGAGCACATGGTTGACGTAATTGGCGATCGGCTGGCTCGGTTCGGGCAGGCGCAGGCCGAGTTGTTGCACACTTTGGCTGAGGGAATCGGTCATGGGAAGTCCTCCTGAGTGAGGGCTTCAGCATGTTGGCGCGAGCGGAGGGCGACAAACGGATAGATTTAATCCGACGCATCCAAAAAACTCATGCGTTGGCCGTTTCCTCCAGCCACTCGCAGAAACTTTGCACTGCCGGCGTGGGCGGGCGTTGCGGGGTGACCAGCCAATAACCGATCTCGCCGAGCATCGGCGGCGTGTCGAAGGCTGGCACCAACGCGCCGTCCTTGATCCGCCGTTCGATCATTCGTTGACGGCCCATGGCAATGCCCTGACCAGCGACGGCCGCTTCGACGACGATGTTGTAGTCGTGCAGCATGACGCTGGGCACATGAGCCAGATCGATGCCGCTGTTTTGCTGCCAGTCGATCCATTCAAATGGCTGGCGCGATTTGGCCATCAGCAACGGTCCGTTGCTCACGCCCTTGGCCTTGAAGGCCGGGCTGCATACCGGCATCAGGGTTTCGCCCATGAACCGGCGGGCCTCGACTTTCGGCCAGCCGCCCTTGCCGTAGCGGATCGCCAGATCCACCTCGCCTGCGTCGACGTCGGCCAGTTGCACGGCGGGCAGCAGTTCGACATGGATGTTCGGGTATTTCGCGTTGAAATCCGCCAGACGCGGTGCCAGCCACAGGGTCGCGAAAGAGGCGAGCAGACCGATGCGCAGGTTGGTGGGGCGTTCGCCGCGCAGGTGGAGGGTGGCGGCGGCAATCGCAGCGAGGGCCGGTTCGATCTGCCGGTAGTAATGTTCGCCGGCGGGTGTCAGATCAATCGCCCGGGTGCGGCGCACGAACAGTCGCTGATCGAGGAATTCTTCGAGTTTGTGCACCTGATGGCTGATCGCGCTTTGGGTCACCGACAGCTCATCGGCAGCCTTGATGAAACTCAAATGGCGGGCCACGGCCTCGAAGGCGCGCAAGGCCATCAGCGGTGGCAGATCCTGATGCAGGGGCACGGCGCAGATCCTTCGGGTTCAGGGCGAGGTGCCGATTGTGCGGGCAAATCCGGTGGGCGGTACATGAATTGTTGTAGAGCGTTCAGGTCAGTGGCTGGTCAGCGCTTGCGTCAGGCCGCATTATTGGCGCAGTCCTGTCGGAGATCCGGCAGTTGTGATTCAGTCCAAGCGATGCACCGAACGCCATGAGCCAAGACGACAAGCTGATTGACCTCAACACCGAACGCGCCAAGCGGGTGCATGACCTCAACGAGAAGCGCCTGAATGAAGTTCGCCAGGCTTTCGAGCAGGCCATGCCTTTGGGTAAACCGAAGAAAAAGCCGAAAAACAAACCGAAAAAGCGTTGATCTCCTCTGCATCCGTTGATGCAGGTCAGTTATTTTCCCTCCTTTCTTCTGCGTATTGACCGGCATTGATCCCGGTCAATTCCTGCGCCTGCCTGATTGGTTAACTTAGCTCCATCGCAGCAGAGCAGGGGCCAGGAGGCCAGTCATGTTTTTCGATAACGTGGTGTTTGCCGGGGTCCTGACTGTGGGGCTGATGGTTCTGTTTTTTGCAGGGTTTGGATTTTTTATCTGGAAGGATGCGAACAAGCGCAAGAAGCCTTGATTCTTCCGGGTTTGATGAGCACGCAAGGCATTTTGGGCAACTTCGGTTGCCCTTTTTTTTGTCTTCTTGGCGGCCTTTGGGCCGACCATGCTCTTGGAGTTTTGGGTGAATATCCGTTTCTGCGGGTGTTGCCGCTGGCGGTTCCGCTCTTACAGCGGCTCACTTTTCCAAACGCCGAAAAGTAAGCAAAAGGCTGGGCCCCTGCGTTCGGCGCCTCGCTGAGGCTCGGCGTTCCTTCGTTCCGGGATTCATCCGGGGGCATCGCCTACGGTTTGCTTCGCTGCACCTCCTCTCGATGCATGCGGCTTCGCCGCACGGTCGCTGCGCTCCCACCCCCGGATAAATCCCTCCACTCAGCCTTCCGAAGGGGCCGGCACGTCAAAAGCTTTACTCGAGCTAACGCTCATCGTGTTGAGTGGTGGAAGCAAAGGCAAAGGCAAGCGTGGGATGTTGATTTGATCGTTCCCACGCTCTGCGTGGGAATGCAGCCCGGGACGCTCTGCGTCCCATTTCTGAAGGCAACAAAAAAGGCGTGATCCTTTCGAATCACGCCTTCTTCATTACAGCGGTCTATCAGCTCCCCAGCGCCTTCGACGCCAGCCAGAACAGGCCGGCCGACAGGGCCACGGTGGCCGGCAGGGTCAGGACCCAGGCCAGCAGGATGGTTTTCACCGTGCCGCCTTGCAGGCCGCTTTTGTTGGCGACCATGGTGCCGGCCACGCCCGAGGAGAGGACGTGGGTGGTGGACACCGGCAGGCTGAAGATGTTGGCCATGCCGATCAGGCTGGCGGTGGTGATCTGGGCCGACATGCCTTGGGAATAGGTCATGCCTTGCTTGCCGATCTTCTCACCGATGGTCAGTACCACGCGTTTCCAACCGACCATGGTGCCCAGGCCCAGGGCCAGCGCTACCGCCAGAATCACCCAGAACGGGGCGTATTCGGTGGTGGTGGTCAGGTCTTTGCGCAGTTTGTCCAGGTCGGCTTTTTCACGAGCGGCGAGGCCTGGCAGTTTGCTGACTTTCTTCGCGGTGTCGTCCAGGCAGAGTAGGTAGCGACGCACTTCGATGCGGCTTTCAGCGGACAGCGAGTGGTAGTCAGCTACACCTTTGAGCGTGTCGAGCAGGGCGGCGATGGTCGGTTCGGTCTGTTGCGGGTTGCAACGGAATTTCTCCGGCAGGTCGCCTTCCACGCTTTTGCCCAGGGCCAGGAATTCGCCCAGGGTATCGGCGTTGCGCTTGTAGAACTGGCTCAGGTGCAGGGTCGCGTCGCGAGTGCGTTCGATCTGGTAGGTGGTGCTGTTCAGGTCGAGTACGAACTGCGCAGGCACGATACCGATCAGTACCAGCATGATCAGGCCGATACCTTTCTGGCCGTCGTTGGAGCCGTGCACGAAGCTCACGGCCATGGCCGAGATCACCAGGACCAGACGGTTCCAGAACGGTGGGTGCTTCTTGTCGTCGATCTTGCGGCGCTGTTCCGGCGTCTTGTGCATCTTCGACAGCGGGCGCCACCATTTCAGGCCGATCAGCACCAGTGCGGCGATCAGGAAGCCGGCCATCGGCGAGAACACCAGCGAGGCGCCAATGTCGATCGCTTTCTGCCAGTTGACCCCGTCGGCCAATGGGATTTCGTTGATCAGGGCGTTGGCCAGGCCGACACCGAGGATCGAGCCGATCAGTGTGTGCGAACTGGAGGCCGGGATACCGAAGTACCAGGTGCCCAGGTTCCAGGCGATCGCGGCGGCGAGCAGCGAGAACACCATTGCCAGACCATGGCCGGTGTTCACGTTGATCAACAGTTCTACCGGCAGCAGGTGCACGATGGCATACGCCACGCCAACGCCGCCCAGCAATACGCCGAGGAAGTTGAACACGCCCGAGAAGAACACCGCCAGGTGAGGCGGCATCGCTTTGGTGTAGATAACAGTGGCTACCGCGTTAGCGGTGTCATGAAATCCATTGATGAACTCGAAGGCGAGGACAAATGTCAGGGCGAGCAGGAGGCTCACAAGCACCCAGGCATCCAGTCCGCTGAATAAATCGATCATGAAGGTTTTCTGACCCGGTCATAAGGGGGCGCGATTATGCCAGAAAAGACTGGAAATCGATCCCCTACCTGCTCATCGGTAACATTCTTCAACGAATTAATTTGTATCAGAGGGCATTACCCCAGCTTTTTACGCGGTTTTGCAAGTCATTGATTCAGTTAAGAAAAACGTGAAGAGCCGGCGGGTTGGCCGGTTGTCGGGAGGGGCCAGAAGCTTGTATGAAATATCTTGGAAACACGTCTGACATGCTCCAAACCTGTGCAATACAGGGGAGTTGGCCGCTGCCCGCGGGTAGCGGGCGCGCAAGGCATCGTCAGTCCACCGTGCTTGTAACCCGGTGAGTACGCTTACCCTCGAAAGATGGAAGGGACGGCTTCAAGGCTCTTCGGCTTTGAGTTCCTCTTCCATTTTTTTCAGTTCTTGCTGGAAGACCTGATCCTGAACGGTAGGGCGTTTACGCCAGGCTTTGCGTTCTGGTTCGGGCTGGGCGGCGTAGGTGGTGACTTCCCCGCCGTAAACTTCCTTGTAACGTTGTTCCTGGCGCTCAAGTTCCGCGCGCAGTTCGTCTTTCGTCACAGTGCTACCTGTATGAGTTGAGATAAATGTCTGGTGAACGCACTGCAACGGATGATTTAACCGGTTCGCCAACAAGCGCTTGCCTGTGCAGGCAGCGCTATTGTCGGGAAGCGGTCAGGACTTCCATGTTGCAGGCGGCTACGGCACCAGATTAAAACTGACGCAGCATCAGTTTCCTGTTTCAGCGAGCGCGCTGGCGGTGCATCAGTAATGAGCATCAGGCGCTGGCCGGGGCTGGCGGCGATGGACATCGCGCCAGCGAGCGACACCGTCTGCAAAAAAAGCGCGGTGTCGCTGAGGTGCATTATAGCGGCCGAATCGGGATTGACTATCTTTGCCAAATTAAAAACGGTTCCGGATGTGTGATTGTTTTGTGACGTGCAACTTTCATCGATAGTTGCATCCTTGTTGCGCAGTGTTTGGTTTCTGGCGCCATTTAGTCGAACAACTAAGGCGCTTAAATTCCGCAGGCTTCCCTAGTTCAAATCCGCTCTGCACAGCCCAGCCAAAGAGGAGAGGATGATTGCGATTATCGGTCGACGGTTCGATAATCGCCCGGTGTTGGCGGTCTGTCGCTTGTGTAACCGCCGGCGAGCCGTTTGTATAGCCGTTGATCCGAACAAGAAAAAAGGACCTGACATGAACGATCAAATGCGCAATTCCTTCACCTCGGTAGCGCCGCCGATCGTCGCTTCGCCGGCCAAGCGTATCCAGGCCCTGACTGGTGATCCGGATTTCATGACCTCCCTGGCCCGTGGCCTGGCGGTGGTGCAGGCGTTTCAGGAGCGCAAGCGCCACCTGACCATCGCCCAGATCAGCCACCGCACGGAAATTCCCCGCGCCGCCGTGCGCCGTTGCCTGCACACACTGATCAAACTCGGCTACGCCACCACCGACGGGCGCACTTATTCGCTTCTGCCCAAAGTGCTGACCCTCGGTCACGCCTATCTGTCGTCGACGCCGCTGGCGGTCTCGGCCCAGCCGTACCTCGACCGCATGAGCGAGCAACTGCACGAGGCCTGCAACATGGCCACGCTGGAAGGCGACGACATTCTCTACATCGCCCGTTCGGCGACCACTCAGCGTCTGATTTCGGTGGACCTCTCGGTGGGCGGGCGTTTGCCGGCGTACTGCACGTCCATGGGGCGGATTCTGCTGGCGGCGCTGGACGACACCTCGCTGCGCGAATACCTCGACCACGCCGAACTGGTGGCCAAGACCAGCCGCACCATTCACACCGCAGACGCCTTGCTCGAATGTCTGCAGGAAGTCCGGCAGCAGGGCTGGTGCATCGTCGATCAGGAACTGGAACAGGGTCTGCGCTCGATTGCCGTGCCGGTGTACGACGCGTCCGGCCAGGTGGTGGCCGCGCTCAACGTCAGCACCCACGCCGGTCGCGTCAGCCGCACCGAGCTGGAGCAGCGCTTTTTGCCCGGTCTGTTGAGCGCCAGCCGCGACCTCAGTGCGCAGTTGTTCGCCTGATGAAGCTGTTCGATAAACGCACAGAGTTGCGTTTATCGAATTGACGCTAAAACCCCCGGATCATTAATGTCGCGGCAGCGTCATCCGGCGCGAATCTGAATGAGCCCGCCGGATTGTCGACTCCCATAATAATGACAAGAGGCAACTTCCCATGCGCACGTTCCCCGACTGTCGCCGCTCCCGTTCCTGTTGCCGGTATTAGCGCAACGCCTGATTTCTTCCTTATATAGTTGTGACCGTGCCGCTCTCTGGCCGGCCGCCGTTCGACTGCGTTTTCTTGCGTGGAATAAAAATAATGAACCAGCCTCAGTCCGCTGTAGGTCACTGCCTCGACGTGCAGTCCTTCATCAATGCCCAACCGATCTCGCGCTATCAGTGGCGCGTGGTGATCCTGTGTTTCCTGATTGTGTTCCTCGATGGCCTCGACACCGCGGCCATGGGTTTTATCGCGCCGGCCCTGTCCCAGGACTGGGGCATCGACCGCGCCAGCCTCGGCCCGGTGATGAGTGCCGCGCTGATCGGCATGGTCTTCGGTGCGCTGGGTTCCGGGCCGCTGGCTGACCGCTTCGGGCGAAAAGTCGTACTGGTCGGCGCGGTATTTCTGTTCGGCGCCTTCAGCCTGGCTTCGGCCTACGCCACCAACGTCGATCAGTTGCTGGTGCTGCGTTTCCTCACTGGTCTGGGACTGGGCGCCGGCATGCCGAACGCCACCACGCTATTGTCGGAATACACCCCGGAGCGCAAGAAGTCCCTGTTGGTGACCAGCATGTTCTGCGGCTTCAACCTGGGCATGGCCGGTGGCGGGTTTATTTCGGCCAAGTTGATCCCGGCATTCGGCTGGCACAGCCTGTTGCTTATCGGCGGGATCCTGCCGCTGATCCTCACCGTGGTGCTGCTGCTCTGGCTGCCGGAATCGGCGCGTTATCTGGTGGTGCGCAATCGTGGCACCGACAAGGTGCGCAGGACCCTCGCCCCCATTGACCCGGCCATAGTCGCTCAGGCTGCGAGTTTCAGTGTGCCGGAACAGAAAACCGTCAAAGCGCGCAATGTGTTCGCGGTGATTTTCTCCGGTACCTACAGCGTCGGCACGTTGCTGCTGTGGCTGACCTACTTCATGGGCCTGGTGATTGTTTACCTGCTGACCAGCTGGCTGCCGACCCTGATGCGCGACAGCGGCGCGAGCATGGAGCAGGCGGCGTTTATCGGCGCGCTGTTCCAGTTCGGCGGGGTGTTGAGTGCGGTCGGCGTGGGCTGGGCGATGGACCGCTTCAATCCGCACAAGGTCATCGGCATTTTCTACCTGCTGGCCGGGGTGTTCGCCTACGCGGTGGGGCAGAGTCTGGGCAACATCACGCTGCTGGCGACGTTGGTGCTGGTGGCGGGCATGTGTGTCAACGGCGCGCAATCGGCGATGCCGTCATTGGCGGCGCGGTTTTATCCGACGCAGGGCCGGGCGACCGGTGTGTCATGGATGCTCGGGATCGGCCGGTTCGGCGCGATTCTCGGGGCGTGGATGGGTGCGACTCTGTTGGGCCTGGGCTGGAATTTCGAACAGGTGCTGACAGCGTTGGTGATTCCGGCGGGCCTGGCCACGGCAGCGGTGGTGATCAAGGGGCTGGTCAGTCACGCGGACGCGACCTGAGTTTCATTGCAGGATCGTTCCCACGTCGAACTGGCCGCAGAGGTTGCTCCGCGTTCCGCTTCGGAAGGGACGCGGAGCGTCCCGGGCTGCATTCCCACGCAGAGCGTGGGAACGATCAGCGGCTCTCCCGCACGCGGTGCGGGAGTGATCATTAGGCAGATAACAATCTGTTCGATAAACGAACACTCAGTCGATTATCGGATTGTTTGGCGAAAATCAGCGGCTTAATCTTCAGTGACTCCGGCGCAGAACCTCGCGCCTTTTTATTCACTGGCGATTCATTACAAAAACGGGAGCCCGCTCCATGGCTGAGATCCTTTCGCTGCACGACGCGGTGAAGCAATTCGTCAACGACGGCGATACCGTCGCGCTCGAAGGCTTCACTCACCTGATCCCTACGGCGGCGGGTCATGAAATCATTCGTCAGGGCAAGAAAGATCTGACCCTGGTGCGGATGACGCCTGACCTGATCTACGACCAACTGATCGGCGCCGGCTGTGCACGCAAGCTGATCTTCTCCTGGGGCGGCAACCCTGGCGTGGGTTCGCTGCACCGTCTGCGCGACGCGGTCGAGAAGCAATGGCCGCATGCGCTGGAAATCGAAGAACACAGCCATGCCGACCTGGCCAATGCCTACGTCGCCGGCGCCTCCGGCTTACCGTTCGCGGTGCTGCGGGCCTACGCCGGTTCCGACCTGCCGAAGGTCAACCCGCTGATCAAATCCGTGACTTGCCCGTTCACCGGTGAAGTGCTGGCGGCGGTGCCGTCGGTGCGCCCGGACGTGACCGTGATCCACGCCCAGAAAGCCGACCGTCAGGGCAACGTGCTGCTGTGGGGCATTCTCGGTGTGCAAAAGGAAGCCGCACTGGCCGCCAAACGCTGCATCGTCACCGTCGAAGAAATCGTCGACAACCTCAACGCGCCGATGAACGCCTGCGTGCTGCCGACCTGGGCCTTGAGCGCGGTCTGCCATGTACCCGGTGGCGCGCATCCGTCGTACGCCCACGGTTACACCGAGCGTGACAACCGCTTCTATCAGGCGTGGGATCCGATCGCCCGCGACCGTGAGACGTTTACCGCGTGGATCAACGAATACATCCATGGCTGCGCTGACTTCAGCGAGTTCCAGGCCAAGTTGGCCGCTGCTTCGGAGGCCAAGTAATGACTTACACCACCAACGAAATGATGACCGTTGCCGCGGCCCGTCGCCTGCAGAACGGCTCGGTGTGCTTCGTCGGCATCGGCCTGCCGTCGAAAGCCGCCAACCTGGCGCGCCTGACCTCGTCGCCGGACGTAGTGCTGATCTACGAATCCGGCCCGATCGGCGCCAAACCCAGCGTATTGCCACTGTCGATCGGTGACGGCGAACTGGCAGAAACCGCGGACACTGTTGTGCCGACCGGTGAGATTTTTCGCTACTGGCTGCAGGGCGGGCGCATCGACGTCGGTTTCCTCGGTGCAGCCCAGGTCGACCGTTTTGGCAACATCAACACCACTGTGGTCGGCGACTATCACCAGCCGAAAGTACGCCTGCCGGGTGCCGGTGGCGCGCCGGAAATTGCTGGTTCTGCCAAGAGCGTGCTGATCATCCTTAAACAGTCGGCGCGTTCGTTTGTCGACAAGCTCGATTTCATT
The DNA here is from genome assembly GCF_001594225.2 of Pseudomonas glycinae. Classification (GTDB taxonomy): domain Bacteria; phylum Pseudomonadota; class Gammaproteobacteria; order Pseudomonadales; family Pseudomonadaceae; genus Aquipseudomonas; species Aquipseudomonas glycinae. The sequence continues at coordinate 4,531,894 of NZ_CP014205.2, read as the reverse complement.
ACCTCGGTCGGCCATGGCGAGGGCGGCGATTCGCGCAAACGTCTGGGCCTGCCGGGTGCCGGCCCGGTCGGGATCATCACCGACCTGTGCATCATGGAGCCGGAAGAGGGCACCCACGAGTTCGTGGTCACCGCACTGCACCCGGGCGTGACTCGCGAGCAAGTGGTCGCCGCCACCGGTTGGCCGATCCGTTTTGCCGACAGCGTTGCAACCACCGCTGAACCGACCGAAGTCGAACTGACTGCGCTGCGCGATCTCGAAGCGCGCACCGCAGCGGCCCACGGCCAGGCACCGGGAGAAGCATGATGCGTGACGTTTATATCTGCGATGCGATTCGTACCCCCATTGGTCGTTTCGGTGGCGGTCTGGCGGCGGTTCGCGCCGACGACCTGGCCGCCGTGCCGATCAAGGCCCTGATGGAGCGCAATCCGTCGGTGGACTGGAGCGCCATCGACGAGGTATTCCTCGGCTGCGCCAACCAGGCCGGTGAAGACAACCGCAACGTGGCGCGCATGGCGCTGCTGCTGGCCGGTCTGCCGGAGACCGTGCCGGGCGTCACCCTCAATCGCCTCTGCGCGTCGGGCATGGATGCCATCGGCACCGCGTTCCGCGCCATCGCCAGCGGTGAAATGGAGCTGGCGATTGCCGGTGGCGTCGAGTCGATGTCCCGCGCACCGTTCGTGATGGGCAAGGCTGATGCGGCGTTCTCGCGCAACATGAAGCTGGAAGACACCACCATCGGCTGGCGTTTCATCAACCCGTTGATGAAGGCGCAGTACGGCGTCGATGCGATGCCGCAGACCGCCGACAACGTCGCCGACGACTATAAAGTGTCGCGCGAAGATCAGGACGCTTTCGCCCTGCGCAGTCAGCAACGTACGGCCGCTGCCCAGGCTGCCGGCTACTTCGCCGAGGAAATCGTCGAAGTGCGGATCGCCCACAAGAAGGGCGAAACCGTGGTCAGCCAGGACGAACACCCTCGCGCCGACACCACGCTTGAAGCCCTGACCAAATTGAAACCGGTCAACGGCCCGGACAAGACAGTCACCGCCGGCAACGCTTCAGGCGTCAACGACGGTGCCGCCGCGCTGATTCTGGCCTCGGCGGAAGCGGTGAAAAAACACGGCCTGACCGCTCGCGCCAAAGTGCTCGGTATGGCCAGCGCTGGGGTCGCGCCACGGGTGATGGGCATCGGCCCGGTGCCGGCGGTGCGCAAACTCACCGAACGCCTCGGCGTGGCGGTCAGCGATTTCGATGTGATCGAACTCAACGAAGCGTTTGCCAGCCAGGGTCTGGCGGTATTACGCGAGTTGGGGCTGGCGGACGACGCGGCCCAGGTCAACCCGAACGGTGGCGCGATTGCCTTGGGCCACCCGTTGGGCATGAGCGGTGCGCGACTGGTGCTGACCGCGCTGCATCAGCTGGAAAAATCCGGTGGCAAGAAAGGTCTGGCGACCATGTGCGTCGGTGTCGGCCAGGGTCTGGCCCTGGCCATCGAACGCGTCTGACGCAAGCCGTGACGAAAAAGAACAGAGGAAAGCGAAATGACTGACAAGCCTGGTTACCGCCGCCCGCAGGAAGGCACCCAGCCGCCGTACCTGCATCCGACCTATCAATCCACCAATCTGCGCTCGCCGTCCAAGCCGTTGGTGTTCCTGCCGCATTCGCTGTCGGAAATCACCGGCCCGACCATCGGCGCCGAGCGTGTGGCCGATACCGACAACGATTTGACCGCCCAGCATCAGGGTGAACCCCTCGGCGAGCGGATCATCATTCACGGGCGCGTGCTCGACGAAGACGGTCTACCGGTGCCGGGGATTCTGGTGGAGATCTGGCAGGCCAACGCCGCCGGTCGCTACAACCACGCCCGTGACCTGCACGATGCACCGCTGGATCCGAATTTCACCGGCACCGGTCGCACCGTGACCGACGCCGACGGCTGGTATCAGTTCCAGACCATCAAGCCCGGCGCTTATCCGTGGGGCAACCACCACAACGCCTGGCGCCCGGCGCATGTGCATTTCTCGCTGTTCGGGCCGAGCATCCTGACCCGTCTGGTCACGCAAATGTATTTCCCGGGCGATCCGCTGCTGGCCTACGACCCGATCTACAACTGTGTGCCGGACACCTCGGCCAAGGAACGCCTGATCGCCGCTTTCGATCTGGAAAAAACCATTCCGTCCTACGCCCTCGCTTATCGCTGGGACATCGTGCTGCGCGGCCGCGAAGCCACGCCGATGGAGAAATGAGATGACCCTGACTGCGACCACGTCCCACACCGTCGGGCCGTATTACCACATCGGCCTGACCTGGCTGAACCGTGAAAACCTGGCCAACGAACTGACCCTCGGTCAGCGCGTGGCGATCACCGGCCAAGTGGTGGACGGCAACGGCGACGTCGTCAACGACGCCATGCTCGAAGTCTGGCAGGCCAACGCCGCCGGCAAATACGATCACCCGGAAGACGAGCAGGCCAAACCGCTCGACCCGAATTTCGAAGGCTTCGGCCGGGTGCCAGTAGATGCCGATGGGCGCTTCCGTTTCACCACCATCAAGCCGGGCACGGTCGAAGGCCTGAAAGGCACGACCCAGGCGCCGCATCTGGTGGTGCTGGTGTTTGCGCGCGGGCTGGTGAAGCACTTGCTGACGCGGATTTATTTCGAGGGCGATCCGGCGAACGTCAATGATCCGCTGCTCGAATGCGTACCGGCCGAACGCCGCGATACGTTGCTGGCGAAGCCGGATGCGGCGGGTGTCTATCAGTGGAATGTGATTCTGCAGGGCACTGATGCCGAGACGGTGTTCTTCGATTATTGAACCGGATACTGATCGTTCCCACGCTCTGCGTGGGAACGATCAGAGATCGGGTCTGGTTGGTGATCCAATGCGGAACGGGACTGTTGCGAAGTGTGTCTAGACTCTCACTGTCCCTATCGAGTGAAAAAACAATGACAACCACCACCTCCCATTACACCGGTGAAGAGCGCAGCAAGCGCATCTTTGCCATTGTCGGTGCCTCGTCCGGCAACCTCGTCGAATGGTTCGACTTCTACGTCTACGCTTTCTGCGCGATCTACTTCGCCCCGGCGTTTTTCCCCTCCGACAACCCCACGGTGCAACTGGTCAACACGGCAGGCGTGTTCGCCGCCGGGTTCCTGATGCGACCGATCGGCGGCTGGATTTTCGGCCGGGTCGCGGACAAGCACGGGCGCAAGAACTCGATGCTGATCTCGATCCTGATGATGTGCTTCGGCTCGTTGTTGATCGCCTGTCTGCCGACCTACAAGGACATCGGCGTCTGGGCGCCGCTGCTGCTGTTGTTCGCGCGTCTGCTGCAAGGCCTGTCGGTGGGCGGTGAGTACGGCACCACCGCGACCTACATGAGCGAAGTCGCGCTCAAGGGCCAGCGCGGGTTCTTCGCCTCGTTCCAGTACGTGACCCTGATCGGCGGGCAACTGCTGGCGGTGCTGCTGGTGGTGATCCTGCAACAGTTCCTTTCTGAAGAAGAATTGCGTGCCTACGGCTGGCGGATCCCGTTCGTGGTCGGGGCGGTAGCGGCGCTTATTTCGCTGTTCCTGCGTCGCTCGCTGAAAGAAACCACCAACAAGGAAACGCGTGAGCACAAGGACGCCGGCAGCATCAGTGCGCTGTTCCGCGACCACAAGGCTGCGTTCATCACCGTGCTCGGCTACACCGCCGGTGGCTCGCTGATTTTCTACACCTTCACCACGTACATGCAGAAGTACCTGGTGAACACCGCCGGCATGCATGCCAAGACCGCCAGCTACATCATGACCGGCGCGCTGTTCCTGTACATGTGCATGCAGCCGCTGTTCGGCATGCTCGCCGACAAGATCGGCCGGCGTAACTCGATGCTCTGGTTCGGCGGCCTCGGCACGCTGTTCACGGTGCCGATCCTGCTCAGCCTGAAAAGTGTCGGCAGCCCGTTCCTGGCTTTCGTGCTGATCACCCTGGCGCTGGCGATCGTCAGTTTCTACACCTCGATCAGCGGTCTGGTGAAAGCCGAGATGTTCCCGCCGGAAGTCCGCGCCCTCGGCGTCGGCCTGGCCTACGCGGTAGCGAATGCGATCTTTGGTGGTTCGGCAGAATACGTGGCCCTGAGCCTCAAGGCTGGTGGAATGGAAAACGCGTTCTACTGGTATGTCACGATCATGATGGCCGTGGCGTTCCTGTTCAGCCTGCGCCTGCCCAAAGAAGCGAAGTATTTGCACCACGACCTTTAAACCATGCGCGCGGGCCACACCGGCCCGCGCCGGCAAGGACTGTTTATGACTCAGCGACCGGGCAATCAATTGTTCGATGCCTACTTTACTGCCCGCGATATGCGCGACGTGTTCTGCGATCAGGGCCGGGTGCAGGCGATGCTCGACTTCGAAGCGGCGCTGGCCCGGGCCGAAGCGCGGGTCGGGTTGATTCCGGCGGGTGCTGTCGCGCCGATTGAAAATGCCTGCCGCGCCGGGCTGTTTGATTTCGCTGCACTGGGCGAGGCGATTGCCACGGCCGGCAATTCGGCGATTCCATTGGTCAAGGCGTTGGGCAAACAGATCGCCGCGACCGATGCCGAAGCCGAGCGCTACGTGCATCTGGGCGCCACCAGCCAGGACGTGATGGATTCCGGGCTGGTGCTGCAATTGCGTCAGGCGCTGGAATTGATTGAAAGGGAGCTGGCGCAACTGGCTGACTCCTTCGCCACTCAGGCGCAGCGCCATGCCGCGACGCCGCTGGCAGGACGTACCTGGCTGCAACATGCGACGCCGGTGACGCTCGGCATGAAGATCGCCGGTTGGCTCGGCGCGATCACGCGCAGCCGTCAGCGTCTGCGCGAGCTCAAACCGCGACTGCTGGTGCTGCAATTCGGCGGCGCGTCCGGCACCCTCGCGGCGCTCGGCGAACAGGCGTTGCCGATCGCCCAGGCGCTGGCCGAAGAACTGAATCTGACCCTGCCGGAACAACCGTGGCACACCCAGCGCGACCGCATCGTCGAGTTCGGCGCGGTACTCGGTCTGATCGCCGGCAGCCTTGGCAAATTCGGCCGCGACATCAGCCTGTTGATGCAGACCGAAGCGGCGGAAGTGTTCGAACCGTCGGCGCCGGGCAAGGGCGGTTCCTCGACCATGCCGCACAAGCGCAACCCGGTGGGCGCGGCGGTACTGATCGGTGCGGCGACCCGGGTGCCGGGGCTGGTCTCGACACTGTTCAGCGCCATGCCTCAGGAACATGAACGCAGCCTCGGTTTGTGGCACGCCGAATGGGAAACCCTGCCGGAGATCTGCTGCCTGGTGTCCGGCGCGCTGCAACAGGCGCGGCTGCTGGCCGATGGTCTGGAGATCGATGCCGCGCGCATGGCCCGCAACCTGGAACTGACTCAAGGTCTGGTGCTGGCCGAAGCAGTGAGCATCGTGCTTGCGCAACGGGTCGGCCGCGACACCGCGCATCATCTGCTCGAGCAATGCTGCAAACGGGCGGTGGCCGAACAGCGTCATCTGCGAGCGGTCCTCGGTGACGAGCCGCAGGTGACCGCCGAACTGAGCGCAACCGAACTGGATCATCTGCTCGATCCCGCCCATTACCTCGGTCAGGCACAGGTCTGGGTCGAGCGGGCAGTGGCCGAACACAACGCATTGTCTGACTGAAAGGAGAGGGCTGTGGCTTTCGTTCAACTCGCCGATGGCGAACTGCATTACACATTGGAAGGCCCGGTCGATACGCCGGTGCTGGTGCTGTCCAACTCGCTGGGCACCGACCTGCACATGTGGGACGTGCAGATGCCGGCCTTCACCGGACATTTTCGCGTGCTGCGTTTCGATACTCGCGGGCATGGCCAGTCGCTGGTGACGCCGGGCCCTTACAGCATCGAGCAACTGGGCCGCGACGTGCTGGCGCTGCTGGATGCGCTGCACATCGAACGCGCGCATTTCTGCGGGCTGTCGATGGGCGGCCTGATCGGCCAGTGGCTGGGGATCAATGCCGGCCAGCGTCTGAACAAACTGATCGTCTGCAACACGGCGGCGAAAATCGGCGATCCGTCGGTGTGGAATCCGCGCATCGAAACCGTGCTGCGCGACGGTCCGGCGGCGATGGTCGCGTTGCGCGATGCATCGATTGCCCGCTGGTTTACCCCGGACTTTTCGGCAGCCAATCCGGCAGCCGCGAAGCAGATCACCGACATGCTGGCCGCGACCCATCCTGAAGGTTACGCCGCCAACTGCGCAGCGGTACGCGATGCGGATTTCCGTGAGCAGTTGGCGTCGATCAAGGCGCCGCTGCTGGTGATCGCCGGTACCGAAGATGCGGTGACGCCACCGTCCGGCGGGCATTTCATTCAGGAACACGTGCGCGGCGCCGAGTACGCCGAGTTCTATGCGGCGCACCTTTCCAACGTTCAGGCCGGTGACGCGTTCAGCGACCGCGTGCTGACCTTTTTGCTGGCCGATTGAGGGGATTTCCGTGGACGAGAAACAACGTTACGACGACGGCATGCAAGTGCGCCGCGCGGTGCTCGGCGATGCTCACGTCGACCGCAGCCTGACCACGCTGACCGAGTTCAACTCGGAGTTCCAGGAGATGATCACCCGTCACGCCTGGGGCGACATCTGGACCCGCCCGGGCCTGCCACGCCACACCCGCAGCCTGATCACCATCGCCATGCTGATCGGCATGAACCGCGAAGGTGAACTGAAGTTGCACCTGCGGGCGGCGGCCAACAATGGCGTGAGCCGTGGCGAGATCAAGGAAGTGATCATGCAGAGCGCGATCTACTGCGGGATTCCGGCGGCGAATGCGACCTTTCATCTGGCCGAGTCGGTGTGGGATGAGCTGGGTACCGAATCCCGCGAGTGATCGTTGAACTCAAGGGATCGCAGTCTTCAACTGGCTGCGATCCTTTGAAAATCACACCTTGGCAACAATGAAAATCCGCTTGAACGCAAACAACGTATGGCCATTTTCCTCCTGCGGATAATGCGCATGCACCCGCATCAGGTAGTGATAAATGAAGCGCGCCTGTTCCTCTGACGTCAGCCCCTGCATCACCGGCCGCAGCGCCGACACCTTCACCCAGTCATAAACCGGCGATTTACCGTCGACCACCTGCAACTGCTCGGTTTCCCAGATATCCAGTGACTGGGTCAGCGGGGCCAGCAACCGGTAGTAATCCTCCAGCGACAACAACGGCCGCGCGGCCATGCGCTGGCGCAATTGTGCAGTGCCGATGGGGCGACCGCAGGGTCCGGCATCGTTGAGGGTGTCGAGCATCAGCTGATACCACAGCGCATCGCGCCAGTCCGGCATGTGCGCGGCGAGGCATCCACCGGGGTTTATGTGGCTGAGCAGACGGGGCAGCAGTTGCTCATGGTCGTCGATAAAGTGCAGCACGGCTGCGGCCAGCAGCAGGTCGGCCGATTGTTCGGGTTGCCAGTCGAGCAGGTTGCAATGCTGCCACGACGCCTTGATCGGCAGGCTGCGTGCCTGATCGAGCATCTGTGCCGAACTGTCGATGCCCCGCAACTGCGCCCCCGGCCAGCGTTCGGCCAACAGTTGCGTGGCAATCCCGGTGCCGCAACCGAGGTCATAAATGCGCTGAGGATTGTCCAGGTCTACGCGGCCGAGCAATTCAACGACCGGTTGTTGCCTGAGGCGGGAAAACTGCTGGTACGCCTTGGCGTCCCAGTCGGAGCAGGGCTTGCCCGGCGTTTCGAGTTTTACGCTCATGAGGTGATCCTCTCTGGCGAGTTAAAGTTGTCTTCCGATGACGTTGAGCGCTTTCAAGACAACGGCTACTCCTTTGCGTGTATCGCTGTCGTTCAACAGTTTGAGCAGTGCAACGACGCTTGGTGGCTGGTGTTGCGCGGCCACTTCAGCCTTCGCCAGACGCAGAGCATTGGCCATCTCCCAACTGCCGGCTGCCGCCTGTTCGACCAGCAAGGACAGCTTCTCCACCATGGCTTCATCCAACAGGTCGACCAGATCCGACAGCAGGGACAGCAGGTCGACAATGTTTTCCAGCCGTCCAGCGTCGATCAACGGTTGCAGTCTGGCCATCAGGGCGGTGTAGCCGGGTGTGGCCGACGGGGCTTCAGACTCTTTCATCAGCAATCACTCCTCCCTGTGCAGGGTCAAAGCATTCCTCGGGCCACCGCCCAGTACAGACCGCGATTGAAGCTGTTGCGCAGCAGGCCGCCAAGCTTGGTCGGTGGCGTCGGCAGTACATCGCTCCGATAGTTGTACCAAAGCGGCATTCCGGCATTCAGGCCCATTTGCGCAACGGCCTGAACGCGACCGTCATAGGCACTGATGGGGTGCCCCAGACGGATTTCGGCGGCGATGTTGTTGGCGATCACCGGTGCCTGGTTATGGCAGGCTCCACCGGCCTTGCTCACCGGCAGGTCAACGGTGTCGCCGATCACATAGACCCCGTCCAGGCCATAGACCTGCAGGGTTTCGTGGTTGGTCGGCAACCAGCCTTCGTTGTTGGGCGCCTGGGAAATTCCGGATTCCAGCACCGCATCCACGGCGCGGATCGGCGGGGTTGCCATCAGGATGTCGAACTGTTCGTCCGCGCCTTCATGGGAGTAGGCGATTTTTGCGTCGGGATCGACCTGGCTCAGGGTGAAACCGCGCCGATACTGGATGCCCGCTTTGTCGAAAATGCCCGGCAGGATCTCTCCGGTCGGGCGTTGCAGGAACAGACAGTTGCGCAACAGCTGGGCGGTAGTCGGGTAGGTGTAGATGATCTCCACGTTCTTGCGAACACCCCGACGACACAGAAAATCATGCAGCATGAGTGTCGTTTCTACCGGAGCAATACCGCATTGGTGCGGCACATTGGGAGTCTGCGGAAAAGACACGGTAATGAAAATCCGACCTTTTTCAATCGTGCTCAGACGTTGCGCCAGTTGGCGCGCCGGTTCGTATTGATAGAAATGGTCGCCGACCTCTTTCAACCCCTCGATGCGTTCCGGAGCGGGCACACAACCGGTGGCGATGACCAGAAAGTCGTAGACAAAAAACTTGCCGCTATGGGTTTTGAGGCGCTGGTTGTTGAAGTCGAACCGTATGACCTTTTCAACCTGAAAGTCGATTTCAGGTCGCAACAATGAGCGTTCCGGGCGTTTGAGTTCTTCCTTGAAAAACAGGTTGAACGCCACGTACATGAACGCAGGTTTGTAGTAATGATCGGGGGATTCCGACAGCAGGATGATCGAGACTTCGCCACGCAGGATTTCGGGATACAGCTTGCCGACCAATTGATTGGCCAGCATGGTTCCGCCTACGCCGCCACCGACGATCACTATTCGCTTTTTCATACCTGACCTCCATGGTCAAGGTGTGCTTCGCGTACAGCATCCGGAGATAACGGAAGGTAAATGGCTCCTACTGCAGGCTGGAGAATAAAAAGTACCGCTTAAATGTAACCGGGTCCTGGTGGCTTGCCAGACTCAAATGACCAGCGGTCAAAGACGGCGCTCGCCGGGAGCGCCGTTGTCACAGTCACAGCAAACTGATCGGATAGCTGACGATCAGGCGGTTCTCGTCGAACTCGTTGTTGCTGAAGTCGCGGCGCATGGTCGAGTTACGCCATCTGACGTTCAGGTTCTTCAGCGCGCCGCTCTGCACGGTGTAGCCCAGTTCCGATTCGCGCCCCCATTCCTTGCCGTCGGTGATGGTGCCGGTGTGGACGTTGTCGCCACTGATGTAGCGGTTCATCAGGGTCAGGCCGGGAACGCCGAGGGCGACGAAGTTGTAGTCGTGGCGGACCTGCCAGGAGCGTTCCTGCGCGTTGTCGTAACTGGCGTTGTAGCTGTCGTTGGCCAGGGTGCCGCCGCTGGTGCCGTTGACCCGCATCCAGGCGCTGTCGCCGGTGAGTTTCTGCAGGCCGACGTAGAAGGTGTGGCCACCGTATTTTGCCGAGAACATCCCCGACCAGGTCTTGTTGTCGAGCTCGCCGGCGCGGGCGCTGCCGTCGTCCTTGCCATAGAAGAAACCGAGGTTGGCCCCCAGGGTCCAGTCGCCGATTGGCTGGCTGTGGATCAGGTTGATGTATTGCTGGCTGTAGATGTCCTTGAGTTCGGCGTTCCACAGGCCGATCTGGGTGCGCTTGTCATTGAATACGTATTCGCCGCCCTGAAAGTTGAAGCGATCCGAGGTGAACGCGGCTTTGCCGGTCATCGACATGTCGCTCATGCTGCTGTCGTCGCGCGGGCTGTTGGCGCGGAACTGGCCGCCGTAAAGGGTCAGGCCATCGATTTCCTTCGAGGTGATCTGGCCGCCGCGAAAGGTCTGCGGCAGCGAGCGGCCGTCGTCCGAGCGCAGGATCGGCAACACCGGCATCCACTCGCCGACCTTCACTTCGGTTTGCGACAGCTTCGCCTTGAACGCGACGTTGGTGCGGCCGAAGTTGTCCGCCGGGCGTCCGTCATGATCCAGCGGCAACAACTGCGTGCCACCGGTGCCTTTGCCGCCATCGAGCTTCACCGAGTACAACCCCAGCACATCCATGCCGAACCCGACGGTGCCCTGGGTGAAACCGGATTTGGCGTCGAGGATGAAGTTCTGCGTCCACTCTTCAGCCTTGCCCTGAGCCTTGGTCGGGTTGGTGAAGTTGCGGTTGATGTAGAAGTTGCGCAGGTTCAGGTTGACCTTGGCCCCGTCGATAAAACCGGCTTCTTCAGCCGCAGCGGGCAGCGCGATGCCGGCGAGGGCGAGGGCGATCAGACCGGGAAGTGCGTAGGGCGCAGGGGAGGTTGTCATGGGCTCGGGTCTCTCTTGTTTTTTTGGGCGAACGGGAGCGCTGCGGCCGTTTTCTGAGGCGCAGGAATTCAATGGAATCAGGGGGCGAAGCGGCGGCGATCAGCCGGGAGGAGCAGGGCGCGGGAGCATGGTGTCGAACCTGTTGTTATTGGTTTTGTGGCTCGAATGGTGCGGGGCGCGGGCGAGGCGATTCAATCGGCGAAAGTGGAATTTGGGCGATTATCGAACGCAAGATTTGCGGGCAACAAAAAGCCCACCAAACGGTGGGCGTCTTGTATTCAGCAGATGATCAGAACAGCTTCATCTTCGGCGCTTCTTCTTTGAGCGGCTCGTTCTGCGCGGTCTGCGCATTCCAGCCACCGCCCAGGGCCTTGTACAGGTTGACCGCACTGGTCAGCTGCGCGAGGCGGTCGGTGATCAGCGATTGTTGTGCGCTGAACAGCTGACGCTGGGCATCAAGGAAGGTCAGGTTGCTGTCGACGCCAATGCGATAGCGACGCTCGGCCAGGCGGTAGTAATCCTGGTTGGCCTGAACGAAATCACGCTGTGCCTGCAACTGCTCGGTGTAGGTCTGGCGTGCGGCCAGGCCGTCGGCGACTTCCTGGAAGGCCGTTTGAATGGACTTCTCGTAGTTCGCCACGCCAATGTCCTTCTGGATCTTGGCGTAGTCGAGGCTGGCGCGCAGGCTGCCGGCGTTGAAGATCGGCAGGTTGATCTGCGGCTGGAACAGCCACGTGCCCGAACCGCCCTTGAACAGGCCGGACAGGTCCGGGCTCAGGCTGCCCGCGTTGGCGGTCAGGCTGATGCTCGGGAAGAACGCTGCACGGGCTGCGCCGATGTTGGCGTTGGCGGCCTTCAGGTTGTACTCGGCCTGCAGGATGTCCGGACGACGTTGCAGCAGATCCGACGGCAGACCGGCCGGCACATCGGCCAGCAGGTCATCCGACAGCGGCTTGGCCGCTTGCAGGTTGGCCGGGATGCCAGTGCCGAGCAGCAGGGTCAGGCTGTTTTCGTCCTGGGCCACCTGGCGGGTGTAACGCGCCAGTTGTGCCCGGGCGTTCTCGACCGAGGTGCGCGACTGCGCCAGGTCCAGCGCCGAGGCCACACCGACTTCATTGCTGCGACTGGTCAGCTTGTAGCTTTCCTCGAAGGCACCGAGGGTGTCCTGAGTCAGCTTGAGCAGTTCCTTGTCGGCCTGCCAGGTCAGGTAGGCGTTGGCCACGCTTGCCACCAGGCTGATCTGGGTGCTGCGGCGCGCTTCTTCGGTGGCGAAGTATTGTTGCAGCGCTTGTTCGCTCAGGCTGCGAACCCGACCGAACAGGTCGAGTTCGTAGGCGCTGATGCCGACGGTGGCGGAGTAGGAGCTGGTGATGCTCGACTCGCCGGTCTGCGACGCACGGGCCGGAACCCGCTGACGGCTGCCGCTGGCATTGGCCGACACGGCCGGGAACAGATCAGCACGCTGGATGCGGTATTGAGCCGCATAGGCGTCGATGTTCAGCGCCGCGACACGCAGGTCGCGGTTGTTTTCCAGGGCCACCTGGATCAGCTGCTGCAGGGCAGGGTCGTGGAAAAACTGCTTCCAGCCCTGCTCGGCAGCGGCCTGTGCCGGTGCCTGGGCCGGCGAGTACGCCGGGCCCTGCGGGAATTGCGCGGCCACCGGTGCTTCCGGCTGCTGATAATCCGGTATCAGCGAGCAACCGCTCAGCACGAAGGCGGCGACTGCGATGGAGAGTAGCGACTTGCTCATTGGCCAGCCTCTTTAGGAGTTTCTATGGCGTCATCCTTGCCGGCGTTTTTGCGCTGACCCATGGACGACACAGTGACGAAGAACAGTGGAACCCAGAAAATCGCCAGGATCGTTGCGGTGAGCATACCGCCAATCACGCCGGTACCGATCGCGTGTTGACTGCCCGAGCCTGCGCCGGTGGAGATAGCCAACGGTACAACACCGAGGACGAAGGCCAGCGACGTCATGATGATCGGTCGCAGACGCATGCGGCAGGCTTCGATGGCCGCATCGCGCAGACTGCGTCCCTGCTCGTGCAATTCCTTGGCGAACTCGACGATCAGAATGGCGTTTTTAGCCGCAAGACCAATGGTCGTCAACAGACCCACCTGGAAGTACACGTCGTTCGACAGACCGCGCAGGCTGGTGGCCATCAGCGCACCGATGATCCCCAGCGGTACCACGAGCATGACCGCGATCGGAATCGACCAGCTTTCATACAGCGCCGCCAGACACAGGAACACCATCAGCAGCGACAGGGCGTACAGCGCCGGAGCCTGCGAGCCGGAGAGTCGTTCTTCATACGACAGACCGGTCCACGAGATACCCACACCGGCCGGCAGCTTCTTGGCGATCGCCTCGACTTCGGCCATCGCTTCACCGGTGGAATAACCCGGCGCCGGGGCACCAAGGATCTCGACCGCTTCAACGCCGTTGTAACGCGCCAGCTTTGGCGAACCGTAGATCCACTCGCCCTTGGCGAACGCGGAGAAAGGAACCATGGTGCCGGAGGCGTTACGCACGTACCACTTCTTCAGGTCTTCCGGGCTCATGCGCGAATCTGGCCGGCCCTGCACGTACACCTTCTTCACCCGACCGCGGTCGATGAAGTCGTTGACGTAGCTACTGCCCAATGCAATCGACAGGGTGTTGTTGATGTCGGAGATGGTGATGCCCAGGGCACTGGCCTTCTCGTCATCGATTTCCAGCTGGAATTGCGGCTCGTCGTTCAGACCGTTCGGACGGACCTGCGTGAGCACCTTGCTCTGCGCGGCCATGCCGAGGAACTGGTTGCGTGCAGCCATCAACTTCTCGTGACCGATACCGGCGCGGTCCTGCAGGAACACGTCGAAACCGGTGGCGTTACCCAGCTCCAGTACGGCCGGCGGGGCGAAGGCGAACACCATCGCATCGCGGAAGCTGAAGAAGTGCTGCTGGGCGCGGGCGGCGAGTTTGAACACGCTGTTGTCGGCGTTACGTTCGTCCCACGGCTTGAGCATGATGAACGCCATACCCGAGCTCTGGCCACGGCCGGCGAAGTTGAAGCCGGTCACGGTGAACACCGAGGCGACTGCGTCGCCTTCACCGCCATCCTTGGTCGGACGCAGCAGGAATTCACGCATTTCATCCACCACCACCTGAGTGCGCTGGGCACTGGAACCGGCTGGCGTCTGCACCTGGGCGAACAGAACGCCCTGGTCTTCTTCCGGCAGGAACGCGGTCGGAATGCGGGTGAACAGCCAGATCATGCCGATCACGATCAGCAGGTAGGCCAGCAGATACGGCGCCTTGCGCGACAACATGTTGCCGACACCGCGCTCGTAGCTGTTGACGCCACGGTCGAAATTGCGGTTGAACCAGCCGAAGAAACCTTTTTTCGGCGTGCCGTGCTCACCGTGCGGAATCGCCTTGAGCATGGTGGCGCACAGCGCCGGGGTGAAGATCAGCGCGACCAGTACCGACAAGGCCATGGCCGACACGATGGTGATCGAGAACTGCTTGTAGATCACACCGGTGGAGCCGCTGAAGAACGCCATCGGCAGCAATACCGCCGACAGCACCAGGGCGATACCGACCAGGGCGCCTTGGATCTGGCCCATGGATTTTTTGGTCGCTTCCTTCGGTGACAAGCCTTCTTCGCTCATCACCCGCTCGACGTTTTCCACCACAACGATGGCGTCGTCCACCAGCAAACCGATGGCCAGCACCATGCCGAACATGGTCAGGGTGTTGATGCTGAAGCCGGCCGCCGCGAGGATGCCGAATGTACCGAGCAGTACCACCGGCACGGTCATCGTGGTGATGACGGTGGCGCGGAAGTTCTGCAGGAACAGGAACATCACCAGGAACACCAGCGCAATCGCTTCGACCAGGGTGTGAACCACACCTTTGATCGACTCGGTCACCACCGGGGTGGTGTCGTACGGGAACACCACTTCCATGCCTTGCGGGAAGAACGGCTTGAGGTCGTCAATCGTCTTGCGCAGTGCCTTGGCGGTGTCGAGAGCGTTGGCGCCGTTTGCCAGTTTCACCGCCAGACCGGAAGCCGGGCTGCCGTTGAACTGGGCGCTGATCGCATAGTTCTCGCCACCCAGGCCGACGTCGGCGACGTCTTTCAAGCGAACCTGCGAGCCGTCCTTGTTGACCTTGAGCAGAATCTCTTTGAACTGCTCGGCAGTCTGCAGACGGGTCTTGCCGATGATCGTGGCGTTCAGCTGCTGGCCCTGCACGGCAGGCAAGCCACCGAGCTGACCGGACGACACCTGGACGTTCTGCGCCGCAATCGCGGTTTTCACGTCGACCGGGGTCAGGTTGAAGTTGTTCAACTTGGCCGGGTCGAGCCAGATGCGCATTGCGTACTGGGCACCGAAGACCTGGAAGTCACCGACACCGGCGGTCCGCGAGATCGGGTCCTGCATGTTCGACACGATGTAGTTGGACAGGTCGTCCTTGGTCATGCTGCCGTCACGCGACACCACGCCGATCACCAGCAGGAAGTTCTTCACTGCCTTGGTCACGCGGATACCCTGTTGCTGCACTTCCTGCGGCAGCAGCGGGGTGGCCAGGTTCAGCTTGTTCTGGACCTGAACCTGCGCGGTGTCGGAGTTGGTGCCTTGCTCGAAGGTCGCGGTGATGGTCATGCTGCCGTCGGAGTTACTTTCCGAGGACACATAACGCAGGTTGTCGATACCGTTGAGCTGCTGCTCGATCACTTGCACCACGGTGTCCTGAACCGTCTGTGCCGAAGCACCCGGGTAGGTCACGGAGATTGCAATGGCCGGTGGCGCAATGCTCGGGTACTGGTTGATCGGCAGTTTCAGGATCGAAAGTGCCCCGACCAGCATGATCACCAGGGCAATTACCCAGGCGAAAATCGGACGGTCGATGAAAAATTTTGACATGGATTACTCCCCTTTGCCGCCGGCGGCTTTGTCAGCTGCCTGAGCGGGGGCCGGGTTCTTGTTGCCGACGTTGGTCGCTTCGGTCGGTTTGACCTCAACACCCGGTTTGACGAATTGCAGCCCTTCGGTGATCAGGCGATCGCCGGCCTTCAGGCCGTCTTCGATCAGCCACTGGCTGCCGACAGTACGGCTGGCCTTGAGCTGACGCAGTTCGACCTTGTTGTCCGGGCCGACGACCAGTGCGGTCGGGGTGCCTTTGAGGTCGCGGGTCACGCCTTGCTGCGGTGCGAGGATCGCGGCGCTGTTCACACCGGCCTGCAACTGTGCGTGGACGAACATGCCTGGCAGCAGGGTGTGATCCGGGTTCGGGAACACGGCGCGCAGGGTCACGGAACCGGTGGTCTGATCGACCGACACTTCGGAGAATTCCAGCTTACCGTCGAGCTTGTACTGGCTGCCGTCTTCCAGGGTCAGCTTGACCGCAGCGGCGTTGTCGCCAGCCTTTTGCAGGCGGCCACTTTCCAGTTCGCGGCGCAGTTCCAGCAATTCGACCGAGGACTGGGTGACGTCGACGTAGATCGGGTCCAGTTGCTGGATCACGGCCATCGCGTCGGCCTGTCCGTTGCTGACCAGCGCGCCTTCGGTCACCGAAGAGCGGCCAATACGACCGGAGATCGGTGCGTAGACCTTGGTGTAACGCACGTTGATCTGTGCGGTCTGCAACGACGCTTCCGATTGCAGGCGGTTGGCCACGGCGGTGTCGTATTCCTGACGGCTGACGGCCTGCTCGTCGACCAGTTGCTTGTAGCGGTCGGAGATCGACTTGGTCGAACGCAGGTTGGCTTCGGCGCTTTTCAGGGTCGCTTCATAGACCGACGGATCGATCTGATACAGCTGCTGGCCGGCTTTGACATCGGCGCCTTCCTTGAACAGACGCTTGAGAATGATGCCGTTGACCTGCGGACGAACTTCGGCGATGCGGAACGCGCTGGTGCGGCCCGGCAATTCGGAAGTCAGGGTAAAGGCTTGTGGTTGCAGGGTGACGACGCCGACCTGAGGAGGTGGTGCGGCGGGAGCCGCCTCTTCCTTTTTACATCCGCTGAGCAGCGATGCCAGGGCGACGGCAGTGACCAGAGCGGTAACAGCTGGCTTGAATTGCATGAAGATCCTCGGGTCAGGCGCGCGAAAAGCGCACAAGAAGTGTGGAAGGGTAAAAAAGGGTTACCGGGTGGATAAGTAGCTTGCTAATGAATATACTTACGTTCATGGTTGTTTGTAAACACCTTGGCGTCGTATCCACCCTGTTACAAAAGTCGTCGCAAGGTCTGAAATTGTAGGCCGGGGAGCCGATCCGCGAGAGATCGACCCTTTTTTATTCAGCGGATATTCAGCCATCCCTGAAACATCCTGTTTGAGGTTTTACTGCCATGGTTCGTCGTACCAAAGAGGAAGCTCAGGAAACGCGCAGCCAGATTCTCGAAGCGGCCGAAAAAGCCTTCTATGAGCGGGGCGTGGCTCGCACGACCCTGTCGGATATCGCGACTCTGGCCGGGGTGACGCGCGGTGCGATCTATTGGCACTTCAGCAACAAGGCCGATCTGTTGCAAGCCATGCTCGATACCCTGCATGAGCCGCTGGACGAACTGGCCAAGGCCAGCGAAAGCGAGGACGAACCCGATCCGCTGGGCTGCATGCGCCAATTGCTGATTCATTTGTTTCATCAAGTTGCGCTGGACCCGAAGACCCGACGTATCAAAGAAATTCTGTTTCATAAGTGCGAGTTCACCGATGAAATGTGCGACCTGCGCCAGCAGCGCCGGACCGCCAGCCTGGATTGCAATGTGCGGATCGCGCTGACATTGAGTAATGCAGTCAATCGTGGGCAGTTGCCGGCAGACCTCGACACCGCCCGGGCAGCCATCAGCATTCACGCCTATATCGACGGCCTCCTTTATGGATGGCTCCTGGCGCCGGACAGCTTCGAGCTGTACGCCGAGGCCGAGCGCTGGGTCGATACCGGGCTGGACATGCTGCGCTGGAGCCCCAGCCTGCGCAAATGAAACAAAATTCGTTGTTGGATCAGTTTGTGTCAATGACGGAGGAGGGTGAAGATCCCTGTTCACTCGCCTCGCTGCAATGGGATGCTTTTATATACCTCTGCGGTGCGGGTTGATATGTAGCGAGCTACGTATTTTGTAGGGATTTTGTGTCGAGCCTGTGAACGAATGTGAGCGAGTCACCCGTCCGGCGACCAATAAAAAGCCCCCGATTCTCACGAGTCGGGGGCTTTTGTGGTTCTGCGGTGTGGCTTACAGGGTCGGGTAGTCGAGGTAGCCGACCGCGCCTTTACCGTAGAAGGTTTCCGGGTGCGGTTCGTTCAGCGGCGCATCGGCCTTCAGACGGGCCGGCAGGTCCGGGTTGGCAATGAACGGGATACCGAATGCCACGGCGTCAGCCTTGCCCTCGGCCAGCCACGCGTTGGCGCTGTCCTTGGTGAAGCGTTCGTTGGCGATGTACGCGCCGCCGAAGGCTTCTTTCAGTTGTGGGCCGAGGCTGTCGGCGCCTTCTTTCTCGCGGGAGCAGATGAAGGCGATGCCACGCTTGCCCAGTTCGCGGGCGACGTAGGTGAAGGTTTCGGCCAGGTTGTCGTCACCCATGTCGTGGGAGTCGGCGCGTGGTGCCAGGTGTACGCCGACACGGCCGGCGCCCCAGACTTCGATCGCAGCGTCAGTCACTTCCAGCAGCAGGCGGGCACGGTTTTCCAGGGAGCCGCCGTAGATGTCGGTGCGCTGATTGGTGCTGCTTTGCAGGAACTGGTCGAGCAGGTAGCCGTTGGCGCCGTGGATTTCCACGCCGTCGAAACCGGCTGCCTTGGCGTTTTCCGCGCCGACGCGGTAAGCGTCGACGATGTCGGCGATTTCAGCGGTTTCCAGCGCACGCGGGGTTGGATAGTCGGCCAGCGGGCGAACCAGGCTGACATGGCCTTTTGGCTGGATGGCGCTCGGTGCAACCGGCGTTTCGCCATTCAGGTACGTCGGGTGGGAGATCCGGCCGACGTGCCACAGTTGCAGGACGATCTTGCCGCCGGCGGCGTGAACGGCTTTGGTCACGTTGGTCCAGCCGCGCACCTGGTCGTTGGACCAGATGCCCGGGGTGTCCGGGTAGCCGACGCCCATCGGGGTCACCGAGGTGGCTTCGCTAAGGATCAGGCCGGCCGAGGCGCGTTGTACGTAGTACTCGGCCATCAGCGCGTTCGGTACGCGGCCTTCGTCGGCGCGGCAGCGGGTCAGCGGCGCCATGATGATGCGGTTGGACAGCTCGAGGTCGCCCAGTTTGATCGGATCGAAAATTGTTGCCATGAGATACAACCCTCGTGAGGTAAGTGAGTGAATCAGTTAGCGGTGGCCAGCTCGGGATTGCCGTTCTGGCGGAATGTGATCAGGGTCACCAGCAGGGCCAGGACCGCGAGTGCTGCGGCGGCGAGAGGCACGCTGGTCAGGCCGTAGCCGTGGGCGATGACGCTGCCGCCGACCCAGGCGCCGAGGGCGTTGCCGACGTTGAAGGCGCCGATGTTCAGGGTCGACACCAGGTTCGGTGCGGCCTGGCCGTAGGTCACGACGTTCACTTGCAGGGCCGGCACGGCGGCGAAGCACGCGGTGGCCCAGAGGAACAGGGTGATCTCGGTCGGGATCAGCGCGATGCTGGTCCAGGTCAGGACGGTGGAGGTCACGGCCATGGCGATGAACACGCCGATCAGCGTCGCGGCCAGGCCCTTGTCAGCCAGTTTGCCGCCGATGATGTTGCCGACAGTCAGGCCCAGGCCGATGAGCATCAGGGTCCAGGTCACGCCACGGGGCGAAACACCGGTGACATCGCCCAGCAGCGGTGCGACGTAGGTGAACAACGTGAACACCGAGGCGGCGAATAGCGCGGTCATGCTCAGCGACAGCCAGATGCCGGCGCCCTTGAGCGCGGCCAGTTCGGCGCGCATGTCGAGTTTTTCTTCGTCACGCTTGGCCGGCAGGAAGCGGATCAGGCCGATCAGCGCGATCACACCGATTACGGTCACTGCCCAGAAGGTCGAGCGCCAGCCGGCTTCCTGACCGAGGGCGGTGCCCAGCGGTACGCCCAGCACGTTGGCCAGGGTCAGGCCGGTGAACATCAGGGCTACGGCCGAAGCGCGTTTGTTCGGTGCCACCAGATTGGCCGCGACCACCGAACCGATGCCGAAGAACGCACCGTGGCACAGAGCGGTGACGACTCGGGCGAACATCAGCACGTTGTAGTCAGTGGCGATGGCGCAGAGCAGGTTGCCGATAATGAAAATGCCCATCAGCGTAACCAGTGCAGCCTTGCGCGGCAGTTTTGCAGTGGCCATTGCCATGAACGGTGCACCAATCGCCACGCCCAGGGCGTAGCCGGTCACCAGCCAGCCGGCACCGGGAATCGACACACCGAGGTCAGCCGCCACATTGGGCAGCAGGCCCATGATGACGAACTCGGTGGTGCCGATGGCGAAGGCGCTCAAGGCGAGTATGAGAAGCGAGAGGGGCATCGTTGGATCCTTTTGGCTGGCTGACGTTAAGGGTCAGAGCTCTTTGCTGAGGGTGCTGAGGAACGCCTGGATCACGTCCTCGTTGCGTTTGAAAAAGTGCCACTGGCCGGCTTTCTGACTGCTGATCAGCCCGGCCCGTTGCAGGGTGGCCAGGTGGGCGGAGACGGTCGATTGCGACAGGCCGCAGCGTTGATCGATCTGCCCGGCGCAGATGCCGTACTCGTGGTTGTGGATCTGTTCCGGAAACTGGGCTTTCGGGTCTTTCAGCCAGTTGAGGATGTCTCGCCGTACTGGGTGTGCCAGGGCTTTTATTATTTCGTCGAGGTCAATGTTCATGGCTGGGTGCTCGTGATGTGTGTAGCGCTATATCGCGATGAGGCGAACTTTAAATCGGTACTTCGCGATATACCAATATGAATTTGATCTGATGACCGCATAAATCGGTATATCGGGTTATAACGATATGTGAGGTGTAAACAAACGCGGGCGCGGTGCTAAGCTGCGCCCATGAACTATCTCGCACATTTACACCTCGGTGGCCAGCGCCCCGGTCAACTGCTCGGCAGTCTGTATGGCGACTTCGTCAAAGGGCGGCTGCAAGGGCAGTTCGACCCGGAGATCGAAGCGGCGATTGCCCTGCACCGGCAGATCGACGTGTTCACCGATCGCCACCCGCTGGTGGATGCCTCACTGGCGCGGTTTTCCACGACCCGCCGCCGTTACGCGGGCATTGTCCTCGATGTGTTTTTCGACCATTGCCTGGCGCGGGACTGGACGCAGTACGCCGACCGGCCGCTGGGCCAATTCACCACCGACGTTTACCGCGTGCTGTCCAGCGAGCGGCAATTGCCCGAGCGCCTGGCGAGGATCGCCCCGCACATGGTGGCCAATGACTGGTTGGGCTCGTATCAGGAGTTCGAAGTGCTGGAGCAGGTATTACGCGGGATCTCCCGGCGCCTGACCCGGCCTGAAGAACTGGCGGGGGCGATGGAGGAATTGCGCCGGTTGTATGAACCGTTGAGCGAGGACTTTCGTTTGTTCTACCCACAGCTGCAGGACTTTGCCGGCCGGCAGCTGTAGATAGATGTCGCCGATCAGGCGGCGATCAGATCGCGGGCGTGTTGCGCTTCGACCGGTTTGAGCACATCACCGAACAAGGCTTTCTGCACCGCTTGCTGGGCCTCGTACGCCAATGCCGCGCGCTCCCGGCCCTGGCAGGCAATCGGTTTGAGCAGATGAATCTCGACATCGCCGCAATCGTTGCTGAACAGGCGCATCAGGTGCGACAGCAGATCATCGTCACCAATGAACGGTGCCAGCGAATCGATCTTGCCGTCGCGCAGATAACGGATCGCCACCGGTTGCAGCTTCACCTCGGAATCGATTGCCGCCGACAGCAGGCGACCATGAAAGGTGCGCAGCGAACGGCCGTCGGTGGTGGTGCCTTCCGGGAACATCAGCAGCGGATGATCGGTTTGCAGGTGACGGGTCATCTGCTTGCGGATCAACTGGCTGTCGCCCGAACCGCGACGGATGAACAGGCTGCCGGCCTTCGCCGCCAGCCAACCGGCCACCGGCCAGGTGCGCACTTCAGCCTTGGACAGAAACGACAGCGGCGTGAGCATGCCGAGCAGCGGAATGTCGGTCCACGACACATGGTTGCTGACCCACAGCATCGGCTGTTTCGGCAGCTCGCCATGCACGGTCACGCGAAAGGGCAGGGCATTGCTCAACCGCGCCATGAAAAAACGCGACCAGCGCTGCCGACGCTCCATCGAATGGGCCAGCCCCAGACGTTCGAAAACCCCGAAGACACTGGCCATGCTCAAGCCCAGCGTCACCACCAGCAGCACTCGCGCGATCCGCGCATACACCCGCAGCCGGCCCATCACACGGCCGCCTTGAAGTGCTTGGCGTAGCGCGGGCAGAGTTCGTCGCGCTTGAGCAGGATGAACACGTCGGCGACCTGGAAATCTTCGTCCCAGCACGGCTCGCCGCAGATCTTCGCGCCCAGGCGCATGTAGGCCTTGAGCAGCGGCGGCATTTCGGCGATCACGTTCGACGGAATGTCGAGGCTCGGCAGCGGATTCTTCGGCTCGGCGCGCAGGTGTTCGGTGCACAGATAACGTTCGCGCAGACGCTGCATGATCGCGTGGGCCTGTACACCGCCGTCCTGCATCGGGATGCTCGCGCAACCCATCAGGTAGCTGTAGCCGCCCTGATTCAGGACTTCGGCCAGTTCGCCCCACAGCACGGCGATGGTGCCGCCGTTGCGGTAGGCCGGGTCGACGCAGGTGCGGCCGATTTCCAGGATTGGGCCTTGCAGACCGGCGAGGCCGTGCAGGCTGAATTCTTCTTCGCTGTAGAACTTGCCCAGGCTGCTGGCGGCGGTGTGATCGAGCAAACGGGTGGTCGCCACCAGGCGGCCGGTGTTCAGGTCACGCACGCCGATGTGGCTGCAGTGAACATCATAGTCATCCATGTCCAGACCCAGCTCCGCGCCGTTCAGCTTGGCGTTGAACTCGCCGCTGAACACGTTGAAGCGCAAGGCCTGGGCTTGCTGCAAGGCCTCGGCGCCGATCAGGCGTTCGGCTTGCAGGCGGCGTTCATTGCCGGTGTCGCTGATGCGGGCGATCTGAGTCATGTGAATCTCCGTACGGGCCTTGAACCCGTCATGGGTTGCAGCCGATCGACTTTCTTTATGCAGCCGTGTTGTGCAAAGTCAGGCTATGTAGCCCCGGTGTCATCGCCATGAATGTTTGGTGATGCTTATATGACAGCCCACGAGGAGCCTCTGATGACCTGGTCGACCCTGCTGGAATGCCGCGAACGCCTGCCCGCCGTTGCCGATCTGGCGGAGGGCTTCGCCACGTTGCTGCAGCAACTGGGCAGCGTGACGCCGTTCGAACTGGCGGTGGCGGGAGGGCGGCGGATGGCGACGCCGGGGCTGGCGTTTCTGGTGGGTTATCAGGCGGCGCTGCGCATGCTCTGGCCGAGCGCGCCGCCGAGCCTCGGGGCGTTGTGTGCGACCGAGCAGCGCAGCCTGCGCCCGGCGAACATGCAGACCCGGCTCACGGATCTGCGCCTCACCGGGCAAAAGGATTTCGTCACTGCCGGCGATGCGGCGGACTGGCTGCTGATTGCTGCCCGCAGTGAGCAACCCGGCGAATCACCGCGCCTGAGCCTGGCGGTGGTGTATCCCGGCGAACCCGGCGTGCGGGTGGAAAAACTCCCGGCGCTGCCGTTGATGCCGGACATCAGCCATGGTCGGCTGCATCTCGACGATGCGTTGTGTGAGTTACTTGCCGGGGACGGTTGGGATGCTTACGTCAAACCGTTCCGCACCCTTGAAGACGTATACGTTTTGAGCGCAATGACCGCGTGGTTGTACGGCGTCGGTCAGGACAGCGGCTGGCCGCAGCCGCTGCAATTGCGCCTGCTGGCGCTGTTGGCCGGTTGCGCGGAAGTCAGTCGCCAGCCGCCGAACAATCCCGCCGGGCATGTGTTGCTCGGTGGTTTGTTTGCGCAGTTCGACGGGCTTAAAACGGAAGTCGATCAGGCCCTGCGCAACGGCGATCCTGAGTGGGCGGCGATGTGGCAGCGCGATCAGTCGGTCATGCAACTGGCGGCGGGCGCGCGGGCCAAACGCCTGGCCAAGGCGTTGGCGGTGGACTGACCGACCTCATCGCTGGCAAGCCAGCTCCCACACAATCGCTGGTGTACAGGCTATCAATGGCAATCCTCTACCCCTGTGGGAGCTGGCTTGCCAGCGTTGGCGATCTCATGGGCAGCCGAAATCTCAAATCTGTCATCAACCCTGACTACCCTCAGCAGGTTCTCCCCAAGAGCCCTCACCATGTTCAAAGGCCTGTCCCTGTTTCTGCTGCTGATCAGCTTCACGGTTCAGGCCGAACAATGGCCGGGCGAGCAGTGGCCGACCGGCCCGAAACTCACCAGCCCGGCCGTCGATGCATTGGAGGCCTACACCTTCCCGACCCGCGATGACAGCACCCGAAAAGGCATCCGCACCGACGCCTTGCTGGTGATCCGTGACGGCCAGCTCATCTACGAACGCTACGCCGCCGCGACCGCCGCCGACACCCCGCACCTGACCTGGTCGATCAGCAAAAGCCTGATGGCCACGGTGCTCGGCGTGGCGTACGGCGAAGGCCTGTTCAAGCTCGATGACGCGGCGGCAACGTTCTACCCGGCGCTGGAAAAGCACCCGGCCATCACCCTCAAAGATCTGCTGCACTGGGCCTCGGGCATCGACTGGCAGGAAGACTACGAATACGCCCCATTGAAATCCTCGGTGGTGGCGATGCTCTACACCCGTGGCCACCGCGACATGGCCGCCTTCACCGCCGATCACGACAGCTACGCACCGGCGGGTCAGGCGTTCCGCTATTCCAGCGGCGACAGCAATCTGTTGGCCGCCGCACTGAAAACCATCGTCGGCCCACAGCGTTATCCGGACTATCCGTGGACTGCGCTTTTCGATCCCTTGGGCATCCGCCATGCCGCCTGGGAAACCGACGAGACGGGCACCTTCGTCGCCTCTTCTTACGCTTATATGAGCGCCCGGGATCTGGCGCGAATCGGCCTGCTGATGGAACGTGACGGACGCTGGAACGACCGGCAGTTGTTGCCCAAAGACTGGGTCGCCTTCAACCGCCAACCCTTTGCCGGCTACAAGGCCCATCAGGACGAAGCCGTGCCCGGCGGCCAGTGGTGGCTCAATCGCCCGGCAGACGGCGCGCCCTCTCCATGGCCCGACGCACCGCCCGACACCTTCGCCGCCCTCGGCCACTGGGGCCAGGCGCTGTACGTGATCCCGAGCGAAAAACTGGTGATCGTGCGCTACGCCGATGACCGCGACGGCAGCTATCGCCACAACGAATTACTCAAGCGCGTGCTCGGGGCGGTGCGGCCATGAAACTGTTCAGACGCATCCTGCTGGTGCTGTTGGTCGTGCTGCTGGGCTGGGGCTGGCACGAGCGCGAAAACCTGTGGGCCTTCCCGGACATCATCAGCGCTTACACCGCCAAGGAATATTGTTCGTGCCGCTACGTCATGAACAACGACGCTGAATATTGCCGGGGCTACGTGAAGCAGTGGCTGCCCAGTGAACTGACCGATGACCGCACACAAAAAATCGTCACCGCCAGCGGCCTGGGACGCAGCAACAGCGCCCAATGGCAGGGCGAACGCCAGGGCTGTCGCCTCAATCCATGATTCAGACCCGATTGGCAAACCACTGAAAAACTCTGTGGGAGCGGGCTTGCCCGCGATTGCGGTGTGTCAGGCGCCGAAAATGTCACTTGTGCCGGCGCTATCGCTGGCAAGCCAGCTCCCACAGGATGGGTAAAGCTTGTGGTTCCACCCTGTGGAACCACAATCGATTGTCCTCTCGCGTGTCTCGCGGTTATCTGGCGGTGAGCACGACCTGCCGTTCACGTGTCGTGAAACAACACCGAACAAAAAGACCGGGAACACCCGCGCGAGGAGAACCGTCATGCCCCGACATCAGCACATTCTGGCTTGGCTCAACGATGTGGCCAGCGACCTGCACGCCACCCGCCAGGACATTCACGCCCACCCTGAACTCGGTTTCGAAGAAAGCCGCACCTCGGCGCTGGTCGCCCGGTCGCTCGAAGACTGGGGTTATGAAGTCCACACCGGCGTCGGCAAGACCGGCGTGGTCGGTGTGCTGCGCAACGGCAGCAGCTCACGCAAACTCGGGCTGCGGGCCGACATGGATGCGCTGCCGATCATCGAGAACACCGGCGTTGCCTACAGCAGCCGGCATCAAGGCTGTATGCACGCCTGCGGGCATGACGGGCACACCGCGATGCTGCTCGGTGCGGCGCGTTATCTGGCCGCGACCCGTCAGTTCGACGGCACCCTGACGCTGATTTTCCAGCCCGCCGAAGAGGGCCAGGGCGGGGCGGAAGCGATGCTCGCCGATGGCCTGCTCGAACGTTTTCCGTGCGATGCGCTGTTCGGCATGCACAACATGCCGGGCCTGCCAGCGGGGCATCTGGGCTTTCGCGAAGGGCCGATGATGGCTTCGCAGGACTTGCTCACAGTGACGATTGAAGGCGTCGGCGGCCACGGCTCGATGCCGCATCTGGCGGTGGATCCGCTGGTCGCCGCAGCCAGTGTGGTGATGGCTTTGCAAACCGTGGTCGCGCGCAACATCGATGCGCAGCAGGCGGCGGTGGTAACGGTCGGCGCATTGCAGGCCGGCGAAGCGGCGAACGTGATTCCGCAACAGGCGATCCTGCGCCTGAGCCTGCGTGCGTTGAATGCCGAAGTCCGTGTTCAGACACTGGACCGCGTACGCTCGATCATCGAAGCGCAGGCCGAGAGCTTCGGCTGCACCTCGACCATCGAACACCGTCCGGCCTATCCGGTGCTGGTCAACCACGCCGCCGAAACCGAGTTCGCCCGTCAGGTCGGTGTCGAACTGGTCGGCACCGATGCCGTCGATGGCAACACACCCAAACTGATGGGCAGCGAAGACTTTGCCTGGATGCTCCAGCGCTGCCCCGGCGCGTACCTGTTCATCGGCAACGGCGTGGCGCGGCCGATGGTGCATAACCCTGCCTACGATTTTAACGACGACATCCTGCTGACCGGCGCGGCGTATTGGGGCGCGCTCACCGAGAGCTGGCTCAAGCCGGCCTGATTTCTTCACTTTTTGCTGCCGCTGGAACGCAGGTGCGCACGCGCCTGCGTGGTCAACCCACAGCTTCTGGAGAATCCCCATGCAGACTTCGAACGCAGGCGTTTCGCGCACCCGGCAAGTGGTCGCCGCCGTCATCGGCAACGCCCTGGAATGGTACGACTTCATCGTTTACGGCTTTCTGGCGAGCATCATCGCCCGGCAGTTTTTCCCGTCCGACGACGACTACGCTTCGCTGCTGATGGCGCTGGCGACTTTCGGCGTCGGCTTTTTCATGCGCCCGGTGGGCGGCATCCTGCTCGGCATCTACTCCGACCGCAAAGGTCGCAAAGCCGCGATGCAGATGATCATCCGCCTGATGACCGTGTCCATCGCCCTGATCGCGTTCGCGCCGAACCACGCCGCCATCGGCATGGGCGCGCCGTTGCTGATCGTGGTGGCGCGGATGCTTCAGGGTTTTGCCACGGGCGGTGAATACGCCAGCGCCACGGCGTTTCTGGTGGAGAGCGCGCCGGCCCATCGCAAGGGCCTGTACGGTTCCTGGCAACTGGTCGGGCAATGCCTGGCGGTGTTCAGCGGCGCGGCGATGGTGGCGCTGGTCACGCACCTGTTTTCCCCCGAGGCGCTGGACAGTTGGGGCTGGCGGATTCCGTTTGTGCTCGGCCTGTTGATCGGTCCGGTGGGCTTGTGGATTCGCAAGCACATGGAGGAACCGGAAGAGTTTCTCGAAGCGCGCAAGAAAGCCAAAGGCGCCGCGCCGGGTCTGTGGCAGGTACTGCGCGAACATCGCCGCAGCCTGCTGGTATCGATGGGCCTGGCGTGCGGGGCGACGGTGTCGTTTTACGTGGTGCTGGTGAACATGCCGACCTTCGCCCACAAGAACCTCGGTCTGCCGCTGGACCAGGTGTTGCTGGTGCAGATGCTTGCGGTGGGGTTGATGACCGTGGTGATTCCGTTCTCCGGCGCCCTGTCGGATCGCCTCGGTCGGCGGCCGGTGCTGATGGCCTTCACCCTGGCGTTTTTCGTCATGGTCTATCCGCTTTACGTGTGGGTGGCGGCGGCGCCTTCGATCGAGCGTTTGCTGGTGATGCAACTGCTGCTGTGCGCGGCGATTGGCGGATTCTTCGGCCCGGCCCCGACGGCATTGGCCGAGCAGTTCCCGATCGAAGTGCGCTCCACCGGCGTGTCCGTGGCCTACAACGTGGCGGTGATGGTGTTCGGTGGTTTTGCGCCGCTGATCGTCACCTGGCTGAGTAAAGTTCTGAACACCCCGGTGGCGCCGTCGTTCTATGTCTTGTTCGCTTGCCTGCTGACCCTGCTCGGTACTTACTGTTTGCAGGAGGCACCACGCGCGAAGAAATCCGTTGCGCTCAACCTGGGAGTGAAACCGTGAGTCCGTTAGCCATTGATCCGATTGTCACCCTCGACGCCGATGCGTTGTCCCGGGCGATCCATGCCCGCAAGATGTCGTGCCGTGAGGTGATGCAGGCCTACCTGACGCACATTGATCGCTTCAATCCGGCGGTCAATGCGCTGGTTTCGCTGCGCCCGCAAGACGTGCTGCTGCGCGAGGCCGATGAATGCGATCGGCAACTGGATCGCGGCGAGTCCCGAGGCTGGATGCACGGCATGCCCCAGGCGATCAAGGACCTGGCGGCCACCGCCGGGTTGCGCACGACCCTCGGCTCGCCACTGTTCGCCAATCAAGTGCCGCAGCACGACGCGATCAGCGTGGCGCGGGTTCGCGACTGCGGCGCGATCATCATCGGCAAGAGCAACGTCCCGGAATTCGGCCTCGGTTCGCAGACCTACAACAGCGTGTTCGGCACCACCAGCAACGCCTATGATCCGAGCCTGATCGCCGGCGGCAGCAGCGGCGGGGCCGCGGTGGCACTGGCCCTGCGCCTGCTGCCGGTGGCCGACGGCAGTGACATGATGGGCTCGCTGCGCAACCCGGCGGCGTTCAACAACGTGTTCGGTTTCCGCCCGTCCCAGGGCCGCGTGCCCCACGGGCCGATGCCGGAAGTGTTCGTCCAGCAACTGGCCACCGAAGGACCGATGGGGCGCACGGTCACCGACGTCGCGCGATTGCTCTCGACCCAGGCCGGCTACGATCCGCGCGTGCCGCTGTCGCTGGCTGATGAACCACGGGATTTCGGGCTGGATCTGCAACAGGACTGCAGCGGCCTGCGCCTCGGCTGGCTCGGCGATTACAACGGCTATCTGCCGATGGAAGACGGCGTGTTGAGCCTGTGCGAATCGGCGCTGGCGGATTTCAGTGCGCTGGGTTGCCACGTCGAGGCCTGTCAGCCGGACTTTTCCATGGAACGCCTGTGGCAGAGCTGGCTCATCCACCGGCATTTTCTGGTGCAGGGCAGCCTCGGCGCGGCGTATGCCGATCCGCAAAAGCGGGCGTTGCTCAAACCCGAAGCGCAATGGGAAATCGAAGGCGGTTTGCGTCTGACCGCTGCCGAGGTCTATCAGGCGTCGGTCGCGCGCAGTGAGTGGTATCGCGCGTTGAGCGAGTTATTCGAGCGTTACGATTTCCTGCTGTTGCCCACCGCCCAAGTGTTCCCTTTTGATGCACAGCAAGCATGGCCGCGAGTCGTCGGCGGGCGGACCATGGACACCTATCACCGCTGGATGGAGGTGGTGATCGGCCCGACCCTGGCGGGGCTGCCGAGCATCAGCGTGCCGGTCGGTTTCAACCCGGCCGGGCTGCCGATGGGCCTGCAAATCATCGGTCCGGCCCAGGCGGATCGGGCGGTGCTGCAACTGGCCTACGCCCATGAACAGTTGACCCGCTGGGTCGAACGGCGACCGCCGGCATGCCTGCAATCAGCCTGAGCGGCCCGCATCTTGCTGCACGAAGTGATCTTTCATCCGTATCCATGGAGGTCGAACACATGGGCAGCAAGGCAGACACTGGTAGCGTGCGCTCGGTCGAACGGGCGCTGGCCATCGTCGAGTTGCTCGGCGAGCATCAGGCGCTGGGGCTGGAAGAGTTGCACTATCTGACGGCTCTGCCCAAGGCCACGGTGTCGCGGATGCTCGCGACCTTGCAGGAGCAGGGCTGGATCTATCGCGGCCTCAGCGATCGCCGCTACCGGTTGTGCGCCAAGCGACTGTTCGGTGACCGTCAGCAACGTTTCAAACGCCACCTTGTGGAAAGCGCCGCGCCGATGCTGCTGGAGCTGAGCGAGCGCACCGGGCTGGTGGCGGATCTGTCGTGCTTCGACGGCGAGCGGGTCGAAGTGATGGAAAGCGCGATTCCGCAAGTGCTGCGCAAGCGCTATCCAACTAACTGCCAGATCGTCGGCCATCACGCCAGCCTGTTTCATTCCGCCATGGGCCGGGCGTGCCTCGGCGAACTTGATAGCCGGGACGTGAAACGTCTGGCCGAACGCGAACAGTTGGCGGATGACGGTGTATTGCAGGCCACCGAACAAGCCTTGCATCAGGGCTTCGGCCAGCGCACCGAAGGTTATTGGGAATACCCGGTGCGCCTGCCGTTCCTGATTCGCGCGGTGGCCTTGCCGATTCGTGCGCAAGGGCGGCTGGTCGGCAGCATGGCGCTGCACTGGCCAATGGATCAGGCGCCGGTGGAACGGGTGCTGAGCCTGCACCTCAACAGCCTCGCGTCGACCATCGGCGAGGTGCAGCAGGCATTGGCCTGAGTGTTTGCACAGACTGACAGTTTGCAATAACGCCAAGGCCAGTTAAGGTTCGTGCACGTTTATCGGCCCCACGAGTCTTCAATGTTCAACCGTTCTCTGTGCAACGCCTTCGCCGGCCTGCTGCTGGGCGCCGCTGCGCTGCCGGTCCAGGCCAACTGGTATCTGGACGGCGAATCGTCGCGGCTGTCGTTCGTCAGCACGAAAAACGCCAACGTGTCCGAAGTGCAGCGCTTTCTGGTGCTGCACGGCAAGGTCGATCCCGATGGCCGCGCCGAAGTCGAAGTCGAGCTGGACTCGATCAACAGCGGCATCCCGCTGCGCGACGAGCGCATGCGCAAGGAGCTGTTCCAGATCGAGCAATTCCCCGAAGCGACCATCACCACACAAATCGACCTGCGCCCGATCAACGATCTGGCCCCCGGCGCGCAGCTTGAATTGCGCCTGCCGCTGACCGTCAACCTGCACGGCAAACAGCATGAATACCCCGCCGAACTGCTCGCCACGCGCCTTGATGACCGGCGCTTTCAGGTGGTGACCCTGGAGCCGCTGGTGATCAGCGCAGAGGATTTCGATCTGCTGCCGGGCCTGGAAAGCCTGCGCAACATGGCCGGCCTGTCGGCCATCAGTCTGTCGGTGCCGGTGGGTGCGGTGCTGATCTTCACGGCGCGCTGACATGCGCGGCGCGGTGTTTCCGTGGCGTGATGGCAACCGCTTCGAGCTGTTGATCGACGGCCCGCAATTCTTCCCGCGCATGCTCGACGAGATTGCCCGCGCCCGTGAGCAGATCGAACTGGAGTTGTACCTGGTGGAAGCCGGTGCCTGTGCCGAAACCATCGTGCAGGCACTGGTGCTGGCGGCGGAGCGGGGCGTGCGGGTGCGTTGCCTGTTCGATGATTACGGCAGCCTCGCGTTTACCCTCACGCTGCGCCGGCGGCTGACTGGTGCCGGGGTCGAGCTGCGTTTTTACAACCGGCTGAACTGGCGGCGCTGGGTCGGCAATTTCTATCGCGATCATCGCAAGCTGTTGCTGGTCGACCAGCGTCTGGCGGTGGTCGGCGGCACCGGGGTCACCGATGAGTTCTGGACGCCGGGCCACGACACCAGCGAATGGCACGAGGTCATGGTGCAGATCACCGGCCCGCTGGTGCTCGACTGGCAGTTGTTGTTCGACCGCCAATGGATCGCCAACCGCCATCGCCGGGCCTGGCGGCCCAACGCGCATTTCGGCCTGCCACGGTTGCCCCGCGTGCCGGACATGGGCGAGGGCATGGGCCGTGTGGCCTACGCCGACGCCCGTCAGCATCGGGACATTCTGCAATCGCTGTTCCGCGCCTTGAACAGTGGCCAAAAGCGTATCTGGCTGGCCACGCCGTACTTTCTGCCGACCTGGAAAATCCGCCGCTCCCTGCGCAAGGCCGCCGCCCGTGGCCTCGACGTGCGCCTGCTGCTGACCGGGCCGCGCACCGATCATCCGTCGGTGCGCTACGCGGGGCATCGCTACTACCCGCGCCTGCTCAAGGCCGGGGTGAAAATCTACGAATACCAGCCGTGTTTCCTGCACCTGAAAATGGTGCTGGTGGACGACTGGGTGAGCATCGGCTCGTGCAATTTCGATCACTGGAATCTGCGCTTCAATCTTGAAGCGAATCTGGAAGCGCTGGATCCATCATTGACGGCAGCGGTGGCGGCGAGTTTCGAGAAGGACTTCGGCCTGAGTCAGCAGGTGAGTCTGGAGGAATGGCGAAAACGGCCACTGTGGCGGCGGGTGAAGCAGCGGATCTGGGGCTGGGTGGATCGGGTGGTGGTCAACTTGCTCGACAGACGCGGCTAGTCGCAGTTGATCGTTCCCACGCAGAGCGTTGATCGTTCCCACGCTCCGCGTGGGAATGCAGCCCGGGACGCTCCGCGTCCCAAAGCGGACGCAGAGCGTCCATTGAGGCATTCCCACGCGGAGCGTGGGAACGATCGGTTAGCTTTAACAGTTACAGCAGTTCAAAGCTCTGCTGCGTCACGTCCTGGGAGTCCAGGCCGATCTGCACGTTGAACTTGCCAGGCTCGGCCGCGTACTTGAGCTGGGCGTTGTAGAACTTCAGGTCATCCTCGGTGATGGTGAAGTGCACGACTTTCTGCTCGCCGGCCTTGAGCATGATTTTCTGGAAGTTCTTCAGCTCCTTGACCGGACGGATCATCGACCCGGTGACGTCCTGAATGTACAGCTGCACCACGGTTTCGCCGTCACGCTTGCCGGTGTTCTTGACTGTGACACTGGCGTCGAGCTTGCCGGTGGCGTTCAGGGTGGTCGAGGACAGCGCCATGTCGCTCAGGCTGAAATCGGTGTAGCTCAGACCGAAACCGAACGGGAACAGGGGACCGGTGGTGTCATCGAAATACTGCGAGGTGTAGTTGCCCGGTTTGCCCGGCGTGAACGGCCGGCCAATGCTCAAGTGGTTGTAGTAGGTCGGGATCTGGCCCACGGAACGCGGGAAGGTCACCGGCAGCTTGCCCGACGGGTTGTAGTCGCCGAACAGCACGTCGGCGATGGCGTTGCCGCCTTCGGTGCCGCTGAACCAGGTTTCCAGAATCGCGTCAGCCTGTTCTTTCTCTTCGAGGAGCGTCAGCGGACGGCCGTTCATCAGCACCAGCACCAACGGCTTGCCGGTGGCTTTCAGGGCACGGATCAGCTCACGCTGGTTTTCCGGGATGTTCAGGTCGGTGCGGCTCGACGATTCGTGGGACATGCCACGGGACTCGCCCACCGCTGCAACCACAATGTCGGCGTCCTTCGCGGCTTTCACCGCTTCGTCGATCAGCACGTTGGCCGGGCGCGGGTCATCGACCACTTCCGGGGCGTCGAAGTTGAGGAAATTCAGGTAGTCGAGGACCTTCTTGTCGCTGGTGATGTTGGCGCCACGGGCGTAGATCAGGTTCGCCTTGTCGCCGATCACATTGCTCATGCCGTCGAACAGGGTCACCGATTGCGCCGGACGACCGGCGGCGGCCCAACTGCCCATCATGTCGATCGGGGCCTTGGCCAGCGGACCGACCAGCGCAACCTTCGCGGTTTTCTTCAGCGGCAGGGTTTCGTTCTGGTTCTTCAGCAGC
Organism: Pseudomonas glycinae; assembly: GCF_001594225.2. Classification (GTDB taxonomy): domain Bacteria; phylum Pseudomonadota; class Gammaproteobacteria; order Pseudomonadales; family Pseudomonadaceae; genus Aquipseudomonas; species Aquipseudomonas glycinae. The sequence continues at coordinate 4,498,191 of NZ_CP014205.2, read as the reverse complement.
ACCAGGCTGCGACGCGCCACTTCGCGGGCATCGGCGCGGTGCAGGCGACTGTCGGCGTAGGTGTCGGCCGGATCGTCTTCAGCCTTGCCGATGCGCAGGTACGGATCCTTGAACAGGCCCATGTCGTACTTGGCGGCGAGGACTTCACGCACCGCGTTGTCGATGTCTTTCTGTTCGATCTCGCCGGACTTGAGCAGCCCCGGCAGCTCTTTGCCGTACAGGGTGTCGTTCATGCTCATGTCGATGCCGGCCTTGATCGCCAGCTTCGCCGCTTCACGACCGTCGCGGGCCACGCCGTGCTTGATCAGTTCGAAAATCGCGCCGTGATCGCTGACCGCCAGCCCCTTGAAGCCCCACTCCTTGCGCAGCAGGTCGTTCATCAGCCAGGTGTTGGCGGTGGCCGGGATACCGTTGATCGAGTTCAGCGCCACCATCACGCCACCGGCGCCGGCATCAATCGCGGCGCGGTACGGTGGCAGGTAGTCCTGGTACATCTTCACCGGGCTCATGTCGACGGTGTTGTAGTCGCGACCGCCCTCGACCGCGCCGTACAGGGCGAAGTGCTTGACGCTGGCCATGATGCTGTCGGCCGCGCTCGGGGTCTCGCCCTGATAGGCCTTGACCATGACTTTGGCGATGCGTGAGGTCAGGTAGGTGTCTTCACCGAAACCTTCGGAGCTGCGGCCCCAGCGCGGGTCGCGGGAGATATCGACCATCGGCGCGAAGGTGATGTCGAGGCTGTCGGCGGCGGCTTCCTTGGCTGCAACGCGCCCGGACCGGCCAATGGCGTCCATGTCCCAGCTCGATGCCAGGGCCAGCGGAATCGGGAAAATCGTACGGTGACCGTGGATCACGTCGTACGCGAAAAACATCGGAATCTTCAGCCGGCTGCGCATGGCCGCGTCCTGCATCGGACGGTTTTCCGGGCGGGTGATCGAGTTGAAGGTGCCACCGATGTTGCCGGCGGCGATCTCCTTGCGGATCAGCTCGCGGGGCATTTCCGGGCCGATGCTGATCAGGCGCAACTGGCCGATCTTCTCGTCGAGGGTCATTTGCTTCATCAGATGACTGATGAACGCGTCCTTGTTTTCCAGGGGGACCGGGGTCGTGGCGGCCAGTACTTGATGACTGGCCAGGCTGACGAACAGGCCCAGCAAACACAGCTTCTTCATGAATAGTTTTCTCAAGGGCCTAAACGGCGTTACAACACCGGCCAGCCAAAATGTAGGGAGCGACTATTGTTGTTCGGGTGCTGATTCAGAAAACGACAGCCGAATGTACGTCGAACGTCTCGGCGACATGATCGCGCAGGGCCTCTTTTTAGCCCATCGGCCCGCCGCAATCCAGTGGCGGGGCGATTATGCCGCAACCGCCGGCCAAGAATGTTTCGCGATTCATTATTCATGAAATGTGCAAGGGAGCACCCGTCCGATGAATGTCAGTCCTGTCTACCGCTCGCGTTTGCAGGTCGCCACCCTGCTGGTGCTGGCCACGTTGTTGACCGCTTGCGGCATCAACAATATTCCGACCCTCGACGAACAGGCCAAGGCTGCCTGGGGCCAGGTGCAGAACCAGTACCAGCGGCGCGCCGACCTGATCCCCAATCTGGTGGAAACCGTGAAGGGCTATGCCAAACACGAGGAAGCAACCCTGACTGCGGTGATCGAGGCCCGGGCCAAGGCGACGTCGATCCAGGTCGATGCCAGCACTCTCGACAACCCGGAAAAACTCAAGCAGTTCCAGCAGGCGCAGGATCAGCTAACCGGAGCCTTGAGCCGCTTGATGGTGGTGTCCGAACGCTATCCGGACCTGAAAGCCAACCAGAACTTTCTCGCCCTGCAATCGCAACTCGAGGGCACGGAAAACCGCATCGCCGTGGCCCGTCGTGATTTCATTCTGGCGGTGCAGAAATACAACACCGAGATCCGCACCTTTCCCGGTCGCCTGTGGCACAGCGTGATGTACAGCGATCTGCCGATCCGTGAGACCTTCGAAGCCACCAGCCCCGGTGCGGACAAGGCCCCGGAAGTGAAGTTCTGAGCCGGGGATGTCCATGCGTGTGTTGAAGATGGGCCTGGTGCTGATGCTGTGGCTGTTCACCGTCAGCGCCCGGGCCGAAATGACCTTTCCGGCGCTGACCGGGCGGGTGGTGGACGACGCGCAGATGATCGAGCCGTCGGTGCGCGCGCAACTGAGCCAGCAGTTGCAGGCCCACGAACAGGCGACCGGCGAGCAGTTGGTGGTCGTGACGCTGCCGAACCTGCAAGGCGCCACCATCGAGGACTATGGCGTCGAACTCGGCCGGCACTGGGGCATCGGCCAGAAGGACAAAAACAACGGCGCGCTGTTGATCGTCGCCCGTGACGAGCGCAAATTGCGCATCGAAGTCGGCTACGGGCTGGAAGATCGCCTGACCGATGCCCAGAGTTCGGTGATCATCCATCAGGTGATCACGCCATCGTTCAAGGCCGGCAACTTCAGCAAGGGCATCAGCGACGGTGTGGCGGCGATGCTGGTGGTGCTGGGCGGCAATCCGCTGGACGAACCGTCCACGGTGTATGAGTCGGCTGGCGACCCCGCGAATGATTTCGTCTCGCGCCACCCGGCATTGTTCGTATTTCTGGTGATGTTGTTCATCCTGACTGTTTTTGTCTGCCAGATGCTCGGTATCCTTCCCGCCGGCCGGGGCGGCTCCGGAGGAGGGGGCGGCTTTGGTGGCGGAGGTTTTGGCGGCGGCGGTGGAGGCGGGGGCTTCAGCGGCGGCGGTGGCAGTTTCGGCGGGGGCGGGTCCTCCGGCGGCTGGTGATAACAATAATGAGCAGGCACTTCACGACATGGCATTACTGACTGAACACGAACAACGCAAGGTCGCCGAGGCCATCGCCCGGGTCGAGCGCGAGACCGACGCCGAACTGGTGACGGTGCTCGCGGCCCGCGCCGACGACTACGCGTACATCCCGCTGCTGTGGGCCAGCCTGCTGGCGCTGGTGGTGCCGGGGATCGTGCATTACCTGACGGGCTGGCTGACGATGCACAGCCTGTTGCTGGTGCAGTGGGTCAGTTTTGTCGTGCTGTGCCTGGTATTTCGTCTGCCAAAGGTCACCACTCATCTGATCCCGCGCCACGTCCGCCACTGGCGCGCCTCGAACCTGGCCCGCCGGCAGTTTCTCGAACAGAACCTGCATCACACGGTGGGCAGCACTGGCATGCTGATTTTTGTCTGCGAGGCGGAGCGATATGTGGAGATTCTGGTGGACGAAGGGATTTCCAGAAAGCTGGATAACAAGAGCTGGGATTCGATTGTCGCGGTGTTTACCGAGCAGGTGCGACAGGGGCAGACGTTGCAGGGCTTTGTCACCTGCATTGAAGCGTGCGGCGAGTTGCTCAAGGTGCATGTGCCGGTGACGCAGGTGAGGAATGAGTTGCCGAATCGGTTGGTGGTGTTGGGATAAGCCGTTCGGGAAATTAGCCGTGCCCTCGAACGCCATCCCCCCTAAACTAGCGGCCATTCCCGATTTGCCCGTCCGAGGCCGCTTTTTCCCATGTCCGTTACCGCTCCTTCCGCATCTGCCAAACCGGCGCCCGATCACCACGCCCGGTTCATCGAGCTGCTGCAAACCAGCCTCGAACAGAACGGCTTCATCAAACTGGTGCTGGCCAAGTACGTCGGCGAAGAAGCGGACCTGCAGCGGATCATCATCAAACCGGTGACGGTCAAGGCGCAGCCGTGCCTGTCGTTCGTTTATCGCTACAAGACCCGCGACATCACCAAGAACCTGCCGTTGGACGAAGCGCTGGCGACGATTGCCGGGCTGCTGCCGGCGGCGTTCAAAAATGCGCATTTGCTGGCCCTGACTGACGAAGCCCAGCTCGAATACAGCAAAAAGGGCAAGAGCTCGCTGTTTATGAGCAAACCCCAGCAATTGCGCGAAGTGCCGTCCGCCGAGCATAACCGCGAGAAAAACCGCTTCCTCGATCTGAACCGACCGTTCCTCAAGGACCTGGGCGTGACCAACGCGCAACACGAGCTGATCCCGGCGATGTCGCGCAAGTGGAAGCAGATCAACAAGTTCATCGAGGTCTTCAGCCACGCGCTGACCTCGTCGCCGCTGGCCCTCGACAAACCGGTGCGGGTGGCGGATTTCGGCTCAGGCAAGGGTTATCTGACGTTCGCCATCCATGACTATTTGCGCAACACGTTGAAGGCCGAGGGCGAAGTCACCGGCGTCGAACTGCGCGAAGAAATGGTCAACCTGTGCAACACCGCCGCCGCGAAGCTGGAACACCCGGGGCTGGTGTTCAAATGCGGTGATGTGCGCAGCGTGGCGCCGAGCGAGCTGGACGTGATGATCGCCCTGCATGCCTGCGACATCGCCACCGACTACGCGATCCACACCGGCATCCGCTCCGGCGCCTCAATCATCATGTGCTCGCCGTGCTGCCACAAACAGATCCGCTTGCAGATCCAGAGCCCGGCGCTGCTCAAGCCGATGCTGCAATACGGCCTGCACCTGGGTCAGCAGGCGGAAATGGTCACCGACAGCTTGCGTGCGCTGTTCCTCGAAGCCTGCGGTTACGAGACCAAGGTGTTCGAGTTCATCTCGCTGGACCACACCAACAAGAACAAGATGATCCTCGCCGTAAAGCGCGCCGAGCCGGTGGACCCGACTCAGTTGCTGGTGAAGATTCAGGAGTTGAAGGCGTTCTACCAGATCAGCGAGCACTGCCTCGAAACCCTGCTGCTCGCTGACGGCCTGCTGAAGCTCAAGGCTTGAGCTGAACCCCGGCGGGTAACGTGCCCGGTTGAGCCGGGCGCACCGCGGTCTTGCGCCCGAGCATCACCGTCGCGATCACCCCGCAGGCGAACAGCCAGGTGATCGGCTCCACATGTTCCCCAAAGAACAGCGCGGAAAACGCGATGGTGAAGAAGATCTGCAACAGCTGGATCTGACTGACCCGGGCAATGCCCCCCATGGCCAGCCCGGCGTACCAGGCGAAGAAACCCAGGAACTGCGAAAACAGCGCGACGTAACCGAAGGCCCACCAGGTTTTCGCCGACACCGCGCCCTGATGCTGCAACGCCAGGTACAACACCGGACCGATCAGCAGCGGCGTCGACAGCACCAGCGCCCAGCAGATTACCTGCCAGCCGCCCATCTCCCGGGCCAGCCGCCCGCCCTCGGCATAACCCAGACCGCCCACTGCAATCGCACCCAACATCAATAAATCCCCGGCCTGAATGCTGCCGGCGCCGGTGTACAACGCATAACCCAGCACCAGCGCACTGCCCAGCGCCGCACAGGCCCAGAAGGCTTTCGACGGACGTTCATGGGACAGCCACGCGGCATACAGCGCCACGCACAGCGGCTGCAAACCGTTGACCAGCGCACCGTGGGACGCCGGCAGGGTCTGCATAGCCCACGCCGACAGCACCGGGAAACCGAGAATCACCCCGGCAATCACCAGGCTCAGGCCTTTGACCTGCTTCCAGGTCGGCCACTTTTCCCGTCGCCACAATAACAGCGCCGCTGCCGGAATCGCCGCGAACAAGGCGCGGCCGAGGCCGTTGAGCAGCGGGTGCAGTTCCTGCACCACGATGCGGGTGAAGGGCAGGGTAAGGCTGAAAATCACCACGCCGAGCAGGCCGAGGGCCATGCCGGTGTTTTCGCGCGAAGACATGAGGGCAAACCGATTCAAAGGTGGCAGGGAGGTGCCTTCATCTAGCCACAAACCACGGCAATCGGGCTGTTACAGCTGAGCGCAGAGTTATCCATACAGTTTGCGACGCCATCACGATCCTTGGACTACTGTGAATATTCCTGCGCATTCACCAGAGGAGTCCTGCCCATGGCCGCGAAAAAGATACTGATGCTGGTCGGCGATTACGTCGAAGACTACGAAGTGATGGTGCCGTTCCAGGCCCTCCAAATGGTCGGGCACACCGTGCATGCCGTGTGCCCGGACAAGGCCGCCGGCAAGACCGTGCGCACCGCGATCCATGACTTTGAAGGCGATCAAACCTACAGCGAGAAACCCGGTCACCAGTTCGCCCTGAACTTCGATTTCGCCAAGGTCGATGCCAAGGATTACGACGCACTGCTGGTGCCCGGCGGGCGTGCGCCGGAATACCTGCGGCTGAATGAAAAAGTCCTGGTACTGGTGCGCGCCTTCGACAAGGCCGGCAAGCCGATTGCCGCCGTCTGTCACGGCGCGCAACTGCTGGCGGCGGCGGGGATTCTTGAAGGTCGCGAGTGCAGTGCCTATCCGGCCTGTGCCCCGGAAGTGCGGCTGGCCGGCGGCACCTACATCGACATCCCGGTCACGGACGGCCATGTCCAGGGCAACCTGGCCACCGCGCCCGCCTGGCCGGCGCACCCGAAATGGCTGGCCGGTTTCCTCGGTTTGCTTGGAACCAAAATCACCCTGTGACACATCGATAAGGAGAAACACCATGTCCGGATGGTATGAGTTGAGCAAAAGCAGCAACGGCCAGTACAAGTTCGTGCTGAAAGCGGCGAATGCCGAAACCATTCTGACCAGCGAGCTGTACACCAGCCGCACGGCCGCCGAAAGCGGCATTGCCTCGGTGCAGACCAACAGCCCGCTGGACGAACGCTACGAGAAAAAATCGACGAAGGACGGCCATCCCTATTTCAACCTCAAGGCGGCCAATCACCAGATCATCGGCAGCAGCGAATCCTATTCCTCGGACGCGGCCTGCGCCAAAGGCATCGCCAGCGTCAAGGCCAACGGGCCGTCCAAGGTGATCAAGGACAAAACCCTGCCGGTGCTTTGAACCACCCATGACCTTCAGTCGCCAAATCCTTGGCGACTGAATTCTGGCTATGTGCCATCATTTCGCTTATCCTCCGCCGCCAATCCAAGGAAGGGGGCGTTGAGATGACTCTTTCGCGGAAATTTTGAACCACTGCCGCCAGAGTTTTCCCACTGATGATCCGCTTTTTCGTTGTCCTGACCCTGCTGCTTGGCTTGAGCGGCTGCTATAGCCTTTCCCCGACCCGAATCGATGATGAACTCGCACCGAGTGCCGATTCCGGCACAGCGTACCTGGTGGGTGTGGTCGGCATCTGGCCGAAAGCGGCCTATGCGGCCCAGGAACAGATGCTGCTGATCCGCAAGCGTGGCAGTGACGAATTCGCCAGCGCGCGCCTGCACAACGAGTTCTATGCCCGCACGGCACGGGACGTGCGCGAGACCGGCCGTGGTATCGGCACCCTGTTCGTGATGCCGCTCAAACCTGGACGCTACGAGATCTACAACGTGCGATTCGATCGCGGCAGATCGGTGTCCTGGAGCCGTGAAGACTTCACCATCGGCATGCAGCTCGAAGCGGGCAAGGCTTATTACATCGGTGACTTCCGCGCCGGCTGCGTGTCCCCCAGCGACAGCACCTGCCTGTTCCTGCACAGCGATCACCTCGAACGCGACGCCGCGCTGGTCCGCGCCGGGTATCCGCAAGTGCCCGGCCTGCAACGACTGGACATGCCGAACCTGTACACCGCCACACCGTTTATTCGTGAAGAGAACGGCACCAGCGCCTCCGTCTACAAAGCCATGCTCTCGGGGAAATTCTGATGCTCATCAAACGTCTGCTTCTGGGCTTGCTTCTGCTGCTCGGCGGTTGCCAGGCCACCCATTCGCTGAAGGCGCCGGACGTCGATTACAGCAGCCAGCAATTGCCGGCCATCAACGTCAGTGTGATCGGCATGCCAAGCTGGATGCTGCGTGACGAATTGCGTCGGCGTGGCACCTTTGAAGAAGTGAAGGCCGGTCGCAGCGAAGACGGCTACAACGTTTTAGTCATTGCCAACAGTGATGTCGGCGGGATTCAGCCGCAGATGCTTCTGAGCGCCTTCACTCTGTTTCTGGTGCCGGTGCCGGTGAGTTTCGACAGCACGGTGGTGTTCAGCCTCAGCCATGGCAAGCAGATACTGGGCGTCTACACCGTGAAGAACCACACCGAATCCTGGCGCGGCGCATTCAACGCCTCGGGCGGTCAGTTCGAACACATGCGCTTGATCAGCGACACGTTCATCGCGCAGATTCTCAAGGATCAGCCGTTCCACCGCGAAGCCATGAAACGCGCCGCCAGCCTCTGATCGACGGCCACAAACAATCCCACCCGGGGTGAACCGGGCGGGATTTTTTTCGTTCAGCGCAAGGTGTTCAGCAAGGCCTGCAATTGCGTACGCCCGGCCTCAGCCAGCGGGAACACCGGCAAACGCGGATCGCCGACTTCCAGACCGGTCAGTCGCAGACCGGCCTTGATCGTCGCCGGCAAGCCACCCTTGAGGATGAAGTCCAGCAGTGGCAACTGGCGGTAGAACAGCTCTCGCGCCTTGCCGAGATCCCCCGCCAGTGTGGCTTCGTACAAATCCAGATTGAGCTGCGGGATCAGGTTCGGTGCCGCCGTGCACCAGCCTTTGGCCCCGGCAGCGAAGGCTTCCAGCGCCAGCGGGTTGCAGCCGTTGTAGAACGGCACCCGGCCTTCGCCGAGCAGTTGCAGCTTGTGCATGCGCTGGATGTCGCCGGTGCTCTCCTTGACCATGGTCACGTTTTCCACGCCGTTGACGATGCGCAGGATCAGCTCCACCGACATGTCGGTGCCGCTGGTGGCCGGGTTGTTGTAGAGCATGATCGGCACGCCGATGCTGTCACCGATGGCGCGGTAGTGGGCGAGGATTTCCGCTTCGGTCAGCTTCCAGTAAGAGGCCGGCAACACCATCACCACGTCGGCGCCATGGGCTTCGGCAAAGCGTGCGCGGCGTACCGCTTTGGCGGTGGTCAGGTCGGACACGCTGACCACGGTCGGTACGCGCTTGGCCACGTGCCTGATACTGAATTCGGCGACCTGATCCCACTCCGCATCGCTCAGGTAGGCGCCTTCGCCGGTGCTGCCCAGTGGCGCAATGGCGTGGACGCCGCCGGCGATCAGACGGTCGATGGAGCGGCCGAGGGCCGGCAGGTCAACGCCTTCGCCGTTGGCGCCGAACGGGGTGATGGTGTAGCCGATGATGCCGTGAATGTTGGACATGAGAGTGCTCCGCAAGGATGAAGTGTTCAGTTCAGGCAATCGGCGTGCTGACGCAGGTTCTGCCGGGCGTAGTAGTTGAAGGCCGCGGCGTGGCGTTTCGGTTTCGACACCCAGTCATGCGCCTCGCGACCCAGCTCGGGAATGATCGGCTTGATCGTCCCGGCGGCCATCGCCAGCAATTGCAGCTTGGCGGCGCGCTCGATCAATTGCGCGATGACACAGGCTTCCTCGATGGTCGTCCCAGTGGACAGCTGTCCGTGGTGGGAAAGCAGGATCGCCCGCTTGTCGCCCAACGCCCCGGCAATCAGTTCGCCTTCTTCGTTACCCACCGGCACACCCGGCCAGCCTTCGAGGAACGCACAATCGTCGTACAGCGGGCACAGGTCCATGTGGGAAATCTGCAGCGGCACTTCCAGCATCGACAGCGCGGCAATGTGCGTTGGGTGAGTGTGAATGATGCAGTTCACGTCCGGCCGGGCGCGGTACACCCAGCTGTGGAAACGGTTGGCCGGGTTGGCCATGCCGTGGCCTTCGAGCACTTCGAGGTCTTCGTTGACCAGCAGCAGATTACTCGCGGTGATTTCATCGAAACCCAGCCCCAGTTGCTGAGTGTAGTAAGTGCCCGGTTGCGGGCCACGGGCGGTGATCTGCCCGGCGAGGCCCGAATCGTGGCCGTTCTCGAAGAGGATCCGGCAGGTCAGGGCCAGCTTTTGCCGGTCTGTCCACGTATTATCCGCCAGGCTTTTTTGCATCTGGGTCAGCGCTTGCTTGACCAGTTCGTCTTTGGGTAGTGCTAATGTCTTCGCCATATCCGTGTCCTGTGGTGGTTGCCATGGATGACACTTAAGAGGCTATATGACACTTTGTGTCATTGGCAAGGACAAATCGTCTTTCCTTTGCTGGATTAATCGCTTCGCATGTCTATCCGTTTGAAATTATTGAGAAAAAAACTTGGCGTAACCCTTGAGGCACTGGCCGAGAAATCCGGCATGACCAAGAGTTATCTGTCGAAGGTCGAGCGCGGGTTGAACACGCCGTCGATAGCCGCCGCGCTGAAACTGGCCAAGGCGCTGAACGTGAAAGTCGAGGAGCTGTTCTCCGAAGACAACGTCAGCCTCGACGGCTACAGCCTGGTGCGCAGCCACGAACGCCAGTCGCTGGCGGCCAACGACCACAGCCCCGGCTACGCGGTGCTGGCCCATCAGGTCAGTGAGCGCAGCCTGCTGCCGTTCATCATTTACCCGCCGAGCGAATTCACCGACAAAACCTTCAAGGAACACTTGGGCGAGGAGTTTCTGTTTGTCCACGAAGGCCGGGTCGAAGTGGACTTCGTGAACGAGCGGGTGCTGCTGGAACGGGGGGATGCGCTGCACTTCAATGCGCAGAAACCCCATCGCATCCGCTCAGTGGGCGAAGTGCAGGCGCAGTTGCTGGTGGTGGTGCACAGCAGCGAGGAGTGATCAGACCTCAACCGGCACCGACAGCTTGGGATTGCCCAGCGCATGGCTTTTGGAATCAAAGAACCGCAACGCGACGCCCGTGCCCTCGAACAGCTTCGCGTAATGCCGCTTCTGGTGCTGGATGAACGCCGCGCTGCGCGGGTAGATCGAGATCGCCACGGTCTTCGGTGTCGCCAGACGCAGGGCGCGCACGAGGTGGCTGTCCTGTTCGCCGAGGGCGTGGCCGAAGATGCACAGGTTGTCGCCGTGTTCGAGTAACTGGTCGTAGCAGAACGACAGATAATCGGAACTGCGGATGGTCTTGAGCTTGTCGGCGCTCGGCCCTTCGTTGACGAACAGCGGCACATCATCCAGCGTCTTGATCGTGTTGTTGATCGCGAAACTACCGAGCAGCGTGCCCTCGGTGGCGGTCAGCTTGCGTGCCGTGCCGTCTTGGTTGCGCACCAGATGCAGACCGCCGTGCAGGTACAGCAGACGCGGTTTTTCAGTGTGGCTTTCGCACAGATCGAAACTGGCGTCGGGGCCGTTGAACAGGTCGTCGATGACCTCGCCCTGATGTTGCAGGGCCCAGTAATTGAGCAAATCGTAATTGGTGGTGAACACCGTGCGATAACTTGCCAGCTCGCTGTTCAGGGTTGCCAGGGTCGACGCTTCGATCAGCCGCCACGGGATGTGTACCGCGTGCACGGTGTTGATCAGCGCTTCCTTGATCGCGTAGTAGCGGTTACGCGGCGCGGCCGAGCTGACGGCCAGCGCCTTGTTGACCCGACTGGTGGTTTTCAGCGCGCCGAGCACCTGCTCGAAGCTGCGCGTGTGCAGGGCGTCGAACACGCTCAGTTCCGACGGGCTCAACGGTTTTTCTTCCACCGTGCGGGCGTTTTCGAACAGCGAGTCGTAGCCGAAATCGTCCCACACCGCGCGGCTGGCGCCGTTGCCCAGCAGCAGGCCACTGAAGTCGGTGGTGGCGCGCAACGCGTTCCAGTCTTCGAGTGTGGCGTCGACATCCAGAAAATCGGTCATTGCAGGGCACGTCTCAAAACAGAGGGGCAGATGGACGGCGACTTTATCACGAGCGGGCATTGAGCCAGATCAACATCCGCCGTGACCGATCGGTCGATCCTTTGCGCACCCGCCGAATTGCAAGCATCGATTTGGCCCCAGCCAGGAGACGCGCCATGAGCAGCACCTTTTTCATTCCCGCGGTAAACATCATGGGCAGCGGCTGCCTTGACGACGCCATGAACGCGATCCGCAACTACGGTTTTCGCAAGGCGCTGATTGTCACCGATGCCGGGCTGGCCAAGGCCGGCGTGGCGACGATGATCGCCGAGAAACTGGCGATGCAGGACATCGATTCGGTGGTCTTCGACGGCGCCAAACCCAATCCGAGCATCGCCAACGTTGAGTCAGGACTGGCGCTGCTCAAGGAGAGTCGCTGCGATTTCGTGGTGTCCCTCGGCGGCGGTTCGCCCCACGACTGCGCCAAGGGCATCGCCCTGTGCGCGACCAACGGCGGGCAGATCCGTGACTACGAAGGCGTCGATCAATCGACCAAGCCACAACTGCCGCTGATCGCTATCAACACCACCGCCGGCACCGCCAGCGAGATGACCCGGTTCTGCATCATCACCGACGAAACCCGCCACGTGAAAATGGCCATCGTCGACCGCAACGTCACGCCGCTGCTGTCGGTCAACGACCCGGCGCTGATGGTTGCCATGCCGAAAAGCCTGACCGCCGCCACCGGCATGGATGCGCTGACTCACGCGATCGAAGCCTACGTCTCTACCGCCGCCAACCCGATCACCGACGCCTGCGCACTGAAAGCCATGACCCTGATCAGCAACAACCTGCGCCTGGCCGTGCGCGACGGCAGCGACCTGGCGGCGCGGGAAAATATGGCCTACGCGCAGTTCCTCGCCGGCATGGCGTTCAACAATGCCTCCCTTGGCTACGTGCATGCGATGGCGCACCAGTTGGGCGGTTTCTATGACTTGCCCCATGGTGTTTGCAACGCGGTGCTGCTGCCCCATGTGCAGACGTTCAACGCACAGGTCTGTGCCGGTCGTCTGACCGATGTGGCCCACGCCATGGGCGCCGACATTCGTGGCTTCAGTCCGGAAGAGGGCGTCAAAGCCGCGATCGATGCGATTCGTTGCCTGGCCAGGGACGTGGAGATTCCCGGTGGCCTGCGTGATCTCGGCGCCAAGTGCACCGACATCCCGGTGCTCGCCGCCAACGCCTTGAAAGACGCTTGCGGCTTCACCAATCCGCGAGTGGCGGATCAGCGGCAGATCGAGGAGATTTTCCGCAGCGCGTTTTAAGCGGGCTGATGATCGGGCGTTAACCTCGTGCAGAGCAACGCGCCAAATGCCAGAACGCAGCACAGCATCGATAGCGGCCACGCCTGCGGACCAGCGAGCAGGCTGGCCATCGCGCCGATCAGTGCAGCCATCAATTGGTGGATGAAACCGCTCAGGGCCATCGCGTAAGCGCCGGCAATCGGCGCTCCATCGTTGGCCCGTGACAGGCTGATGGGATAGTTCAGCGACTGACCGAACACGGCGACGCAGTAAGGAAACCAAAGCAGCCAGGCCATCGAGCTGGCCAACAGGCTGCCAGCCAGCATCACGCCAGTGCCTGCCATCACCAACCCGACCCCCAGTGTCATCAGCCGGTGTTGACCGGTACGCAGCACAAAGCGATTGACCGCCAGCGCCGCCAGAAAATAAGCCGCACTGATCGGCCAGCCCAACAGCCCGTATTCGGTCGTCGACCAGTTGAACGGGCCTTGCAGAATCAACGGCGCAGCGCTGTTGAACGCGATGATCACGCCATAACCCAGACCGCCCGCAAGCGCCGGCAGCAGAAACGCCCGATGGATCAGGATCGTTCGATAGACCTCCCAGGGCGAAGCGGTTGTGGGCGCTTCGATGAGTTTCGGGAAACTAAGGCGCGAGACTATCGCGGCCATCAACAGGCTGACCGCGCCCAGCAGATAAAAGATCGCCTGCCAGCCCAGCGTCACCTGAATGAGCGAACCGGCGTATTGCCCGATCCCGAGCGCGACAACGAACGAAATCGAAATCCACGACAACGCCTTCGCCAGCAGATCCCCCCGAAAGCTGTCACGAATCAGCACCCGCGCCATCACCGAAATGCCGCTGGCGCCGATCCCCTGAAGCAGTCGCAGCAACAGGAACGATTCCAGCGTCGCACCCTGCGGCAGTGCCAGATTCGCCAGGCCATAAATTCCCAGCGCCGCGAGCAGCACCGGTTTGCGGCCGATGCGCTGCGCCAGACTGCCCCAGAGCAGCATCGGCAGCGCCATGCCGATCAGGTACAGCGACAACCCCCAGGCCACCTGTGTTGCATCGACGTGCAAGTGCCCGGCGATCTGCGGCAACGCCGGCAGGTAAATGCTCATGCCCAACTGGGCGAGGAACACGGTGGAGCAGGTGATGAGCAGGATAAGTCCGGGGTTCATGAGTCGTCCGTGGGGGCAGAGATGTTCGCTTTCGGTCAGTAAAAAACCAAGCGAATGATACGTCAGGCCATAATCGGCTGTGTCCGGTAGTGCTGTGTGCCTTTTCAATTTTTCCTGTAAGCGTTGCCAGTGTTGAATGCAAGGCAATTGAGTGTCTGCACGGGGCGCAACCCGGCTATCCTGCCGGATCAACGAACCCACGTTATCGAGCTTGCCATGCTGCAAAAAAGCCTGATCCGCCGCCTCGACCTGATCACCCTGCAATTGTTCGTCGCCGTCCACGAGGAAGGCACGTTGACCCGTGCCGCCTCCCGCGAGGCGATTGCCGTGTCGGCGGCGAGCAAGCGTTTGATGGAACTGGAGGAAGCGCTGGGCATCAGCCTGTTCGTGCGCCAGGCCAAGGGCATGACCCTGACCCCGGCCGGCGAAACCCTGTTGCACCACGCTCGGCAGATGTTGTTCAACGTCGAGAAAATGGGCCTCGAACTGGGCGAGCACAGCCACGGTGTGCGCGGCTATGTGCGGATGCTGGCGAACCTGTCGGCGATCATTCAGTTTCTCCCCGAAGACCTGCGCGATTTCACCGCGCAACAGCCGCAGGTCAAGACCGATCTGGAAGAGCGGCCCAGCGCCGGCGTGGTTCAGGGCGTGCTCGATGGCGTGGCGGATCTGGGTATCTGTTCCAGCGACAGCGACATCAAAGGCCTGCACAGCGTGCGCTATCGCCGGGACAAACTGGTGGTGGTGATGCTGCCCGAGCATCCGTTGGCGGTGCGCGAATCCGTCGCGTTCAGTGAAACCCTCGACAGCGATTACGTCGGTCTGCACGCCGCCAGTTCGATCAATATGCGCACCCACGCTGCCGCGCGGCAGGCCGGCAAGGTGTTGCGCATCCGCATTCATGTGCCGGGCTTCGATGCCGTGTGCCGGATGGTGCAGGCCAACATGGGCATCGGCATCCTGCCGCAGCGGGCTTATGAGTTGTTCGGCCGGGCGCTGGGGTTGCAGGCGGTGCCGCTGACCGATGGCTGGTCGGATCGTGACTTGCTCGTGGTGGTGCGTGACCAGGCCGGGCTGTCGCCGGTGAGCCGGATCCTGTTCGAGCATTTGCGCGCAGCCAGCTGAGCGTTCGCGTTTGGCGAACGGCCGTTGCCGAGTGACGGCTGGATCGCGGCCATGACGTTCCTCTAGCCTTGGCCGCAATTCCAAGAACAAGAGGTACCCCGCGATGACTGCCCCTTTGAGTGCGATCAAAGTGATCGAAATCGGCACCCTGATCGCTGCGCCGTTTGCCGCGCGCATGCTTGCCGAATTCGGCGCCGAAGTGATCAAGATCGAAGCCATGGGTCAGGGCGACCCGCTGCGCAAATGGCGCAAGCTGCACGAAGGAACGTCGCTGTGGTGGTACCTGCAATCGCGCAACAAGAAATCCCTGGCGCTCAATCTGAAATCCGCCGAAGGCATCGAGCTGGTCAAGCAACTGGCGCGCGATGCCGACGTGATCATCGAAAACCTGCGCCCCGGCGCCCTGGAAAAACTCGGCCTGGGCTGGGACGTGCTGCACGCCCTGAACCCCAACCTGACCCTGGTGCGCATTTCCGGCTACGGCCAGACCGGCCCTTACCGTGACCGCCCCGGCTTCGGTGCGATCGGCGAGGCCATGGGCGGCATTCGCTACACCACCGGCACCCCCGGTTCGCCCCCGGCGCGGGTCGGCGTCAGCCTCGGCGATTCGCTGGCTTCACTGCACGCGGTGATCGGTGCACTGATGTCGCTGCTGCGGGTCAAGACCGGGCAGGGCGGCGGACAGGTTGTCGATGTGTCGCTGGCCGAAAGCGTGTTCAACGTCATGGAAAGCCTGGTGCCGGAATACGACATGCTCGGCCATGTCCGCGAACGCAGCGGCGGCGCGTTGCCGGGCATCGCACCTTCCAATACTTACCTCACGGCTGACGGCGCCTACGTGGTGATCGCCGGCAACAGCGACCCGATCTACAAGCGTCTGATGCAGGTCATCGGTCGGGATGATCTGGCCGAAGCCGAAGAATTCGCCCACAACGACGGCCGCGCCGCAAAGAGCGGTCTGCTCGACGCTGCCATCACCCACTGGACGAGCAGCCTGCCGATCAATGACGTACTGGCGGCGCTGGAAGCCGCCGAAGTGCCGGCCGGCCGCATCTACTCGGTGGCCGACATCGTTGCCGATCCGCACTATCAGGCCCGGGACATGTTGCTTGACGCCGCGTTGCCCGGCGGGGCGACCGTGAAGATGCCGGGCATCGTGCCCAAACTCTCGGAAACCCCCGGTGGTGTGAACTGGTCGGGCCCCGGCCTCGGTCAGCACACCGATGGCATCCTCGCCGGTCTCGGCCTGACCGCTTCTGACATCGAACGCCTGAAAAGCCAGGGGGTGGTGCAATGATCAGCGATTACTCGCAGACCCTGATCGTCCAGGAAGTCTCGCCCCGGGACGGCTTGCAGATCGAGCCGAGCTGGGTCGAGACCGAAGACAAGATCGCCCTGATCGATCAACTGTCCCGGGCAGGATTCAGCCGCATCGAGGCCGGCTCGTTCGTCTCGCCGAAAGCGATCCCGGCCCTGCGCGATGGCGAGCAGGTGTTCAAGGGCATCCAGCGTCAGCCGGGGGTGATTTACGTCGCGCTGATTCCCAACCTCAAGGGTGCGCAACGGGCACTGGAGGCTGGCGCCGATGAACTGAACCTGGTGATGTCCGCCAGCCAGACTCACAACCTGGCGAACATGCGCATGCGTTGCGAAGCCTCGCTGGCGGCGTTTGGCGAGATCGTGAGCTTCGCCAGCGGCTCGGGCGTGCGGCTCAACGGCAGTATCGCGACGACTTTCGGTTGTCCGTTTGAGGGCAGGATTGACGAGGATCGCGTGCTGCAAATCGTCGAAGCCTATCAGGCACTCGGCATTCAGGGCATCACCCTGGCCGACACCACCGGCATGGCCAACCCGCGACAGGTCGACCGACTGGTGCGGCGGGTGTTGCAGCGGGTTTCGGCGGCGGATCTGACTCTGCACTTTCACAACACCCGAGGCCTGGGATTGTGCAACGTGCTGGCGGCTTACGAAGCGGGCGCCCGGCGTTTCGACGCGGCATTGGGCGGGCTCGGCGGTTGCCCGTTTGCGCCCGGCGCGTCGGGCAACATCTGCACCGAAGACCTGGTCAACCTCTGCGATGAAGTCGGCATTCACACCGGCATCGATCTGCCTTTGCTGCTGAAACTGTCCCGTGGCTTGCCCGCGCTGCTGGGCCACGAAGTGCCGGGGCAACTGGCCAAGGCCGGACGCAATTGCGATCTGCACCCGATCCCCACCTGATGTCACACGCTCACTGACTTACCCCCAACCAGACAACAAAAACAATCGGACGCCCACCGGCAGTCCGCCTGGAGAAAAAACTATGAGCCTCAATGTAATGGAGGCGGGCGCAAGCTCGTCCGTCGATCACGATGCCGAAAAAGCCCTGGTCAGCAAGGTCGCCTGGCGCCTGATGCCGTTGATCATGGTCTGCTACCTGTTCGCCTTCTTCGACCGCATCAACATCAGCTTCGCCAAGTTCCAGTTGCAGGCCGACCTGAGCCTGAGCGACACCGCTTACGGTCTCGGTGCCGGTCTGTTCGTGGTCGGTTACGTGCTGTTCGAAGTACCGAGCAACATGATGCTGTACAAGGTTGGCGCGCGGCGCTGGATCGCCCGGATCATGATGTCCTGGGGCGTGGCGACGGCGCTGATGGTGTTCGTCAACAGCGAATGGCAGTTCTACGTGCTGCGCTTTCTGATCGGCGCGATGGAGGCCGGTTTCGCCCCCGGCGTGCTGTATTACCTGACGCTGTGGTTCCCGCAGCACTTCCGTGGCCGCATCACTTCGATGCTGTTCCTGGCCTCGGCGTTTGCCGGGCTGGTCGGTGCGCCGTTCTCCGGACTGGTGCTGGAACACCTTGATGGCGTGTTGCAGATGCGCGGCTGGCACTGGTTGTTTCTGCTCGGTGGCGTGCCCTGTGTCGGCCTCGGGTTTTTGGTACTGACCTTGCTCAAGGACCGCATCGAGGACGCTCACTGGCTGACGCCGGAAGAGAAAAAACTGCTGGCCAGCCGCATCGCCCATCATGAACCGCACAAGAGCGGCGGCTCGTTGCTGGCGGCGCTGAAAATTCCGGGTTTCCTGACTTTGGGGCTGATCTACTTCCTGATCCAGGTTGCGTCCTACGGCTTGAATTTCTGGGCTCCGCAACTGATCCGCAGTGCCGGCACCGAGAGCCCGGTGATGATCGGCCTGCTGACCTCGATCCCCTACATTTGTGGTGCGATCAGCATGGTGGTGATCGGTCGTCTGTCCGATGCTACGGGTGAGCGGCGCAAGTTTGTCGCGGGGCTGGTGATCGTCGGCGCCATCGGCTTTTTCAGCGCGGGGATTTTTGCCAGCCACACCACGTTTTTGATCGTCGCTCTTGGCTTGTTGGGCGCCGGGATCATTGCGTCGATTCCGAGCTTCTGGACCTTGCCACCGAAACTGCTGGCGGGTGCCGGGGCCGGTGCGGCGGGCGGGATTGCGGTGATCAATACACTGGGGCAGTTCGGCGGCATCGTCAGTCCGGTGATGGTCGGCCGAATCAAGGACCTGACTGGCAGTACCACACCGGCACTGTATGTCATCGGTGTGGCGGCACTGATCGCGGCGGCGTTGCTGCTGTGGGGGCTGCCGCAGAAATTGCGCACACTCGACAAGTACTGAGTTTCCGGGCTGGTCGTTCCGATCACGCGAACGATCAGCCCGCCGGTGCCAAGGACCTGGCGGCCGAGTCACCAAACTGGATCAGCACCACTCCCGCCATCAACAACAGCGCTCCGAACAGGCGCGGCAATGTCAGATGTTTCTCCACCAGCCCGAACAGGCCGAAATGATCCAGCACGATTGACGTGGTCATTTGCCCGGCCAAAGCCAGCGCCAGAAATCCCGAAGCCCCCAGCTTCGGCAGCAACACCACCGCCAATGCGACGAAGCACACCCCGAACGCGCCGCCGGTCCACATCCACAGCGGCAGCTTGCAGGCGAAGGCCAGCGACGGCAACGGCAGGCGCAGGGCGACAATCACCGGCAACAACACCAGCACGCTCACCACCAGCGAGGTGAACGTCGCCCACAGCGGATGCCCCAACCCCCGCGCCAGGTTGATATTGATCGCACTCTGAAACGGCACCACCGCCCCGGCAAATACTGCCAACAGCAGCAAACCGACCCACTGCATCGTTCCCATGATCGTTCTCCGGCAAGGTTTTGCTGGACTCTAGAGTATTCGTCGCGCAGATTTAAATTCTGTTTTGGTATCCGGAACATGCATCAGATGAATGATCTGCGGCGCATCGACCTCAATCTACTGGTGATCCTCGACGCCTTGCTCAGCGAGCAACACGTGACCCGCGCTGCCGAGCGTCTGCACCTGAGTCAACCGGCGGTCAGCCATGCGTTGGCGCGTCTGCGTGACTTGCTCGGCGATCCGCTGCTGGTGCGTGCCGGTTCGGGGTTGGTCCCCACCGCGCGGGCGCTGGAGCTGGCGGCGCCACTGGCCGAAACCCTGGCCCAGGTGCAATCGCTGCTGGCGCCGAACACCTTCGATCCGGCCAGCGCCCGTCGGACGTTTCGCCTCGCGATGTCGGACTACGGCGCGGCGCTCATCCTGCCCGGGCTGATTCGCACCTTGCGCGCGGAAGCGCCTGGCATCGACCTGCAAATCAGCCACGCCAGCCGCGAAGGCATGGTCGAAGGCCTGCTTAACGGCGACATCGACCTTGCTGCCGGCGTGCTCCCTGAGTTGCCCGGCGAACTGCGCAGCACGCCGTTGTTCGAAGAGCGCTACGTCTGCCTCCTGGATCGTCAGAGCCTTACCGCTGGAGGTGTTCTCGACTTGCCAACCTATCTCTCCCGTCCCCATGTCTTGCTGGAAATGCGCGGCAGCGGCACCCCGGAAATCGAACGCACCCTGACCGCCCTGCGTGAACGCCGCCGCGTCGCCATCAGCCTGCCGCACTGGAGCGTTGCGCCGCGGTTCATCAGCGGCACGGATCTGATCCTGACCGTGGCTTCGCGAGCGTTGAATGAGGTGGATGACGAATCGCTGATCGTCCTGCCGCCACCGTTTGAAATTGCACCGTTCACGTTTGTCTCGGCGTGGCACAAGCGGCGGTGCGGGGATCAGGCGTTGAACTGGTTGAATCGGCGGATTGAGCAGGGGATAGTGCGCGGCTGAAAAACATCAAGGAGCGGGGCGTGACAGTGAAGTCTGGGGTCGTTGGTTGGGTGGCGCTGTGTGGGGCGTTGATGGCGGGGCAGGTGTTGGCTGATTGTGTGCCTGCGCCGGTGATCGGTGATCTGGATTTCTCCGTGTGCAAGCAGTGGCCGGCGTATCCGGGGTTGAACATCAGCGCGGATGCGAAATTTGAGCGCAGCTCCGTGCCGGGTGGCACCGACACGAGCGGCACTTATGATTTCAATTTATCGCTCATTAAAAGCGACCAAACGGAACCGGTTGCCACTTATCACCAAGCCTCCGCTTTCTTCTCGGGTGGGGTGGCATTGCGAGATCTCTCGCTCGATACCGCGCGCTACAAGCTCACCCCTGAGGTACGGGCGTTTGGCGTTCGCGTGCAATTCACCAATGCCTCTCGCCTCAACCCGCTTGAGGAAACGCACCTCTCTCTTTATGTGAGAGAGGGCGATAAGTTACGTCCCGTGCTCAGTCAATTAGTGGTTTATGAGTACGGCGGCGAATGGGACGGTGATTGCGCCGGCGAGCGATATGAGACGACCAGAACGGTAGAAATCGCCAAGACCAGCTCCCATGGTTATGCCGATCTGATCATCAAAACCAAGACGACAGGGACGACCAATGTCGTCGAAGGCGACACTTGTGAAGATAAGATCAGTGTCAGCAGCCCTGAACTGACAACCCTTCACTACGACGGAAAATCCTACGTCTTGCCTAAAGGTTTCAAAGCCACCGAGTGATACAGAACCAACGCGACTTAATTCAAGGAAGAACAATGTTTACCCCAACCCGACTTCTTATCGTCCTCGGCTTCCTGGCCGTAACCACTCAGGTCCACGCCGCCTGTGAGATCAAGAAATTCGACGGTCACTCCCTGTCACGCTGCAAAGTGTGGCCGGCCTTCCCGGACAAGGCGATCTCGGCAAAATCGACATTCGTGTCCGACTCCGAAGGTGATCACGACGGCGTTTTCGATCTTGAGTTGTCGCTCCTCAACGCCGCGAATGCCAAGCCTTTGGCGAGTTACGTCAAGCCTGGAGCCTATAACTCCGACGCGATCCGCTTCGATGACTTGAAGATCGATACCGCGCGATACCGCCTGGCGTCGGACGTTCGTGCCTTTGGCCTGCGTTCGGATTTCGCCGACCGTCTCTCAAGAGCCAACCCCTACGCGAAAACCGATTTGGCGCTGTATGTGCGCGAAGGCAGCAAGTTGCGACCGGTGCTGGAAGGTCTGGTCATTCGGAAAGAATTTGGCGAGGGTAGCGGGGAGTGCGAAACCAAGGACACGAAAATCCTCAGGACAGTGGAAATCGGCTCGTCCAGCCATAACGGGTTCGCTGATCTGATCGTCTCCTCAAGTGGTGTGGTGTACACCTCGACCCAGTCAGGCAAAGAGTGCGTTTCCAAAACCACCGACCTGACCAAAACCCAAATCACCCTGACCTACGACGGCAAGCAATACCTCATCCCCGAAGACCTCCGAGGTTACTGACCCGATGCTCACCGGCCTCAACCACCTGACCCTCGCCGTCACTGACCTGGACCGCAGCCTCTCGTTCTACCGTGACTTGCTGAAGCTGCGGGTCGAGGCCACTTGGGACGCCGGTGCCTATCTGTCGCTCCCGGGCCTGTGGTTGTGCCTGTCCCTCGATCCGAAGCGCCATCCCGAGCCCGCCGCCGACTACACCCACTACGCCTTCAGCATTGGCGCGGCGGATTTCCCGCTGTTCGTGCAACTGCTTCGCGCCGCCAACGTGCAGGAATGGCGCGACAACCTTAGCGAAGGCGCGTCGTTCTACTTCCTCGACCCGGACGGTCACAAGCTCGAAGCCCACGTCGGCGATCTGGCCTCGCGACTGGCCGCGTGTCGGCAAAAGCCCTACGCGGGCATGGGTTTTTTCAACGAGCCGTGATCATCCGTTAATCGCTGATATAGACTGGCGGCCACGTTTTCCGGGACTTGCAGGTTTTCCATGACTCCATCGTTGCTAATGGCCGTGCTGGCCTCGGGTTTCATTTACGGCATCACGCCGGGGCCGGGTGTGCTGGCGGTGTTCGGCATTGGCGCCGCGCGAGGACGACGGGCCGGGGCGGGGTTTCTGTGCGGGCACCTGCTGGGCGATGTGATCTGGTGCAGCACTGCGCTGATCGCGATTGTCGGCGCCCGGGAAATCGGCAGTACCGCGTTCGATGTGCTCGGTGTGCTCAGCGGCCTGTACCTGTTCTGGCTCGGCTGGCGTGCGGTGCGGGCCAAACGCAGTAACGGCGAGCAGCCCCAGGGCGCGGCGCGTCAACCGTTCTGGCACGGCATCCTGTTCGGCCTGACCAACCCCAAGGCCTACCCGGTGGCGGTGGCGACCTTCACTGCGTTGCTGTCGAGCCGCGCCGAACTGCTCAACTGGTCGATGCTGCCGATGCTGATCGCCTTGAGTTTCCTCGGCGGATTGCTCGCCTACGCTATCCTCATTGGCATCGTCGGGGCGCGCCAGGTGCGTACGTTGTACCAGCGTCATGAACTGGCGATCACCCGGTTGTGCGGGATCATGTTCATCGGTTTTGCCATCAACGCGCTGGTGCATGCGCTGCCAGGGCTGATACCGAACAAGGCTTGAAAACATTCGCTGGGATGCGAGGTCGAGGTCATGGATGGTTGAACAGTGCTGCATTGCCCGGACACCCACGCTGAACCATGGAAAGCCGAAATTCCGCGCCGTTGGCGAGTTACATCGATCTGCTGCTGGATGCCGTTTGCGCGGTCGACAAGCAAGGTCGCTTCGTTTTTGTCAGTGCGGCCTGCGAGCGGATTCTCGGCTACACGCCTGACGAACTGATCGGCCAGTCGATGATCGACTACGTCTACCCGGCCGACCGTGAGCGCACCCTGGCCGCCGCGAGCGACATCATGGGCGGCGAGCCCAAGCACAATTTCGAAAACCGCTACGTGCGCAAGGACGGCAGCGTCGTGCACATCCTGTGGTCGGCGCGCTGGTCGGAAGTCGATCAACTGCGCATCGCCGTGGCCCGGGACATCACCGAACGCAAACTCGCCGAATCCCGTCAGGCGGCGTTGTACGCGATCTCCGAAGCGGCGCACGCGGCGGAGGATCTGCTGGCGCTGTTCAAGCGCATCCACCTGATCATCGGCGAGTGGCTGCCGGCGCTGAACTTCTCCGTGGCGCTGTACGACGAACATTGCGCGCAGCTGAATTTTCCCTATCACGTCGACGATGACGAGTTGCAACCGGAACAACCCGGCACCGTCACCGGGCGTCTGTGTGCGGAAGTGATCCGCAGCCGTCAGCCTATCCTCCTGACCCCGGATTGCCCTCACGCGCCGCCGGAGTTCGCCGCGCTGGTGGCCGGCCAGCAATCGCCGTGCTGGCTGGGCGTGCCGCTGAGTTCGAAAGAACGCACCATCGGCGCGCTGATTGTCAAAAGCCTGGCCGGTGGCGAGCGCTACACCGAACGCGACAAGGAACTGCTGCAATACGTCTGCGCCCAGGTCGCCACCGCCATCGAACGCCAGCAATTGCACGCCCGCCTGCGGCGCATGGCGCAGTATGACCAACTGACCCAGTTGCCCAACCGCGAACTGCTGCGCGACCGGCTCAAGGCTGCGCTGAACCATGCGCGGGAACGGGCGGGGCACATGGCGCTGCTATACGTCGATCTGGATCGTTTCAAACAGGTCAACGACACCTTTGGCCATGGGGTCGGCGACATGCTGTTGCAGGCGGTGGCCAACCGGCTCAAGGGCTGCGTGCGCGAGACCGACACCGTGGCGCGGATCGGCGGCGACGAGTTCGTGGTGCTGTTGCACAGCGTCCACGCCGCCGACGATGCCGACAGCGTGGCGGAAAAAATCCGACAGGTACTGGTGCAACCCATGCGCCTGGACGGGCACAACCTGCACATCGAACCGAGCATCGGCGTGGCCCGTTATCCCGAGCATGGTGATGAGGAACAGCAACTGTTTCGTCACGCCGATCAAGTGATGTACGCCGCCAAACGGCAGAATCATAAAAGGCTGGACAGCTGATCGGCGGGTCACCGTTCGTCGCGGCGACGGCAACTTTTCTAAACCTTTGTCAGTCAGGAAATTCTCAATCTAGGCGGGCACCTGCTCGCTTACGGTCAATGCCAAGAGGTAGAGAATCATGCCTAACTCAAGAAACTCGAACTCGGGAAACTTCGCCAACGATCGAACCAAGGCGTCTGAAGCCGGTCGCAAAGGTGGGAAAACCACCACCACGACGGTCGATAAAGAGCCTAAAACCGACATGGGCCGCAAGCCTGCTCAGAAATCGAAGTAGTCGGCGAAGGTTGTTTTGATTGAGAGGCGGGGGCGCAAGCTCCCGCTTGAATCTGCACAGAAGGAGGGCGCGACCATGAGCCGGATGGCCACCCGAGTACGCCACATCAGTTTTGTCAGCCTGCTGGGGTTGTTCGCCAGCAGCGCGTTTGCCCAGTCGCCCGCCGACTTCATCAACGAAGCCTCGGCCAAAGGCATGGCCGACATCGAGGCCAGTCGTCTGGCGCACAGCAAGGCCGAGTCCAAAGAAGTCAAGGACTACACCATCCAGGTCATCAACGACCGCACCACCGCCAATCAGCATCTGGCGAAAATCGCCAAGAAACTGGACCTGCCGGTTGCACCCCGCGAAGAAGTCGCCGACAAGGCCAAGACTTTGATGCCGGAGGTCAAAGAGGGCGCCAGCTTCGATCAGGCCTACGCCGCCAGCCAGGTCAAAGCCACCGAAGAAGCCATTCAGCAGATCCAGCAGGAGGCTCAGACCACCGACGTGCCGGAGATCAAGGCGTTTGCCGACGAGACACTGCCAAAACTGCAGAGTCATCTGGAAATGGCCCGAGCCCTTCAGGCCAGTCGCTGAATCGGCAGCAATGAAAACGGCGCTTTTTTAGCGCCGTTTTTTTTGCCTGTCAGCATTCATTCAGATCCTGCTTCGGCTTGCTCTTGTCCCCCAGACCTTCCAGGTCAAACACCTCGTTCTCGCCCATCGCCCGGTAATGCCGACGCAGCGCTTCCAGCTGCTTGAGATCCAGCGACTCCAGCCCGAGCATCGCGTTCTGCGCCTCCTTGTTCACCCGCAGCAACTCATCGAGTTTCAAATGCAGGATGTCGGTGTCGCGGTTCTGGGTGTTCTGGATCAGGAACACCATCAGGAACGTGATGATCGTGGTCGAGGTGTTGATGATCAGTTGCCAGGTGTCGTTGTAATCGAAAATCGGCCCGCTCAACCCCCAGAGCCCGATCAGAATCAACGCCCCCATGAACGTCTTGGGGCTGCCGGCCCAGAGGGCGAGCGTCTGGGAGATCTTTGCGAATTTCATGGCTGTGTTCCTTGTGGGGGCGCTTGAAATTCAGACATCGGAGGGGGGCGGAAAATTCTACTTACAGAGACTTGCTGTCTTTGAAACTTGATTGTTCCAGGTCACGGTTTTGAACGCTTTTGGAAGTGGGAACTTTCTTTGTGTGGGTTTGCGTCTAGGATCAAATGGCAGTCAATTTGCCAGCATGCGAGTGCACGGATAGAAACCCAGTCAGAGGCCGCTCATGGAATTCTTCGAAAAGTTAACCAGTCTTGCCGCCAAAGTCCGGTTGCAGAGCGCTGCAATCCAGACAGAAGAGGCGACAAAAAACGCGTTTGTCATGCCCTTCATCAGTACTGTTCTGGGTTACGACGTATTCGACCCGACAGAGGTGACGCCGGAATTTGTTTGCGATATCGGCACGAAGAAGGGCGAAAAAATCGATTACGCCATCATGAAAGAGGGCGAAGTGCAGATCCTCATCGAGTGCAAGAAAATCGGCGAGCCACTGCACATCAATCACGCCTCGCAGCTGTTCCGTTATTTCCACGTAACCAGCGCTCGAATCTCCATCCTCACCAACGGCCAGGTCTACAAGTTCTTCACTGACCTGGATGCGCCGAACAAGATGGATGAAAAACCCTTCCTTGAACTGGACCTTCTGGACATTGATGAATATTCGGTGCCAGAACTTATCAAGCTCACCAAGTCTGCGTTCGACGTTGATTCGATCATCAACGCGGCGGGTGAGCTGAAGTACGTAAGCCAGATCAAAAAAGTTATCGCCTCGCAAGTCAGCAAGCCGGATGACGATTTCGTCAAAGTGTTTGCTTCGCGAGTCTACGACGGAGTCATTACGCAGAAGGTGCGGGATCAGTTTCACGAACTGACGAGAAAAGCGGTCGTTCAATTTCTCAATGACCAGATCAATGACCGCCTCAAGTCGGCCATGAGTGGTGCGATCCAGCCGGCGCTAGCGTCTATTCCGGCCGCGTCTGGAGGGACGGATCCGGTAGATCCCCGTGACGAATCCGACGATAAGGTTTTGACCACTCTGGAGGAACTGGAGGGGTATCACATTGTTCGTGCATTGGTTCGATCCGTGGTCGATGCCAAACGAATCGTTCAGCGCGATACACAGAGCTACTTTGGCATCCTGCTGGACGATAACAACCGAAAGCCGATTTGCCGCCTGCATTTCAACCGTTCGCAGAAGTACATTGGCATTTTCGACAAGGAGAAAAACGAAACTCGCCATCCCATTAATTCCGTGGATGATATCTACGAGTATTCAGATCAGTTGAAAAAGACCGTGGGCTATTACGACTAGTGTGAGACTTTCCAAAAAACCGGCCATCGGCCGGTTTTTTTATGCAAGCAAAGTCCACGAAAAAAGACGCTCGCCGCCGTCACGTCTTAAGTCGGATAGGGAATGCACAGGGAGTCGATGTATCGTAGGGAACCACTGCAAAAGTCCTTACAGGAGAACGCAATGACCTGGTCCGCCAAGCAATACGTCACTTTCGAAGATGAACGCACCCGCCCGGCCCGCGACTTGCTGGCGGCAATTCCCACGCCCGAGGCGCGTTCCGTGGTGGATATCGGGTGTGGTCCGGGCAACTCGACCGAGTTGTTGGTGGAGCGTTTTCCGGGCGCGAAAGTGCAGGGGCTCGACAGTTCGCCGGACATGATCGATGCCGCGCGCAAGCGTCTGCCGCAGTTGCAGTTCGCGGTGGCGGACATCGATAAATGGGCGGATGCGGGGCCATTCGATGTGATCTTCGCCAACGCCGTTTTGCAGTGGGTGCCGGATCACGCGACGTTGCTGCCGGCGCTGGCGGGCAAGTTGGCGCAGGGTGGCAGCCTGGCGATTCAGATGCCGGACAACCTCTACGAGCCGTCCCATCGGTTGATGCGCGAAGTGGCTGCCAACGGGTCGTGGGCCAGCAAACTGGCGGGCGCGGCGGGGCAGCGGACCGAGATGGCGGATGCCAGTGCCTATTTCTCGATGCTGCGGCCGCATTGCGCACGGGTCGATGTGTGGCGCACCACCTATCACCATCAGTTGGCGGGCGGGGCTTCAGGCGTTGTCGAGTGGTTCAAGGGCAGCGGTTTGATTCCGTTCCTCAGTCCGCTGACGGATGCGGAGCGGGCGGAGTATCTGGCGCACTATCTGGCGGAGGTTGCCAAGGCTTATCCGGCGCTGGCGGACGGTTCGGTGTTGTTGCCGTTTCCGCGGTTGTTCATCGTTGCCACACGTTGAAATGAAAAAGGGCCGATTGGATCGGCCCTTTCTTTTTTGCGGTCAGCGCTGTACGGCGACCAGCATCATCATCGGTCGCTCACGCTCTTCAGCTAGCGCTGGTTGGGCGGCCACTTCGGCATCGCTCGGGCCCCATTCATTGACGTGTTGAATCGTGAACCCGGCGTCGATCAGCGCGTTAAGCAGCGTGCCGACCGTACGATGCTGCTTGATCACACCGTCGGCCAGCCAGTTCGTAACTCGCTCGCCTTCCATCTGATAACTGTCCAGTGGCCAGCGCTTGTTGCCTTCGCTGTCGATCAGCCAGCCCGGATTGCGCGGCGCCATGAAGATCGGGTGCTCGATGGAAAACACAAAATGCGCACCGGGTTTAAGTGCCGAATGCAGGTTGGCAAACAGCCCTGAGAGATCCTTGATGTAGTGCAGCGCCAGCGAGCTGTAGGCCAGATCGTAAGTGCATGCAGGCAAGTCGAGGTGTTCCAGGTCGGCACGTTCGTAGCGGATGTTTGCGGCCGAGGTGGTTTCCTTCGCCCGCTCGAGCATTTTCTCCGAGACATCCAGCCCCAGCACTTGGGCAGCTCCGTGTTCGCTGGCCCAGCGGCAGAACCAGCCATAGCCGCAGCCCATATCCACCACTTGCAAACCGTGCAGGGAGGGCAACAAGGCTTTCAGCGCGGGCCATTCCGGCGCGGCATCGAGGCCGCCGATGGAGCGGTTCATCTGGCTGTAGCCCTGGAAAAATTCGGGGTCGTCGTAGATGTTCTGGGTCATGGATTTGCTGCTCTTTTGAATTTGATTTGGGTGGCTCGCAGGCCACGGTTTTGAATCCCTCGAAACGTGATGGCGCGTATTCGTCGATGGCCGCGCAGGGGGAGGGTGGTGGGCGATGGGGAAATGCTAGCGGGTCGTGGCGAGTGTGAGAACCGGGGGAGTGTTGGGGATCTGTAAACGCGGTTTTTCGATACGGGATGTTTAAAGAGTTGGCCCTGTTTACTGAACCTTCCCACAAGGTTTTCAGGTTGTCCGTCGGAAGTGCGGGCTCTAGCCTGTGAGGGTCGCTGATGAATCGGCGATCGGGATTGGAACCCCGGCGACTTCCCAAAAAAGCAAAAGCAGCTTTCATGACGTATGCTTGCCCGCCTTCATGGTGTGCACTCTGTTATGGCGGCTGTGCGCGAGAGACTTCGAGTCTGTCGGGCTTTTGGCTTTTTTCGCCCGGGTTCCAACTCGCGTACAGCTGCCACCTCTTCGATTGGAACCGAGTAGGTCAGCTCCACCCATCGACTAGAAAGAAGCCATTATGAAGAAGCCAACCCCGAATCCCCCCGAAGTCGAAACCGACCCAACATCCCCGTACGTCTCGATCGACTGCAGAAAACTCCACGACGCCGCCAACCGCGCCCTCGATCATTACCTCTGCCCCGGCGCCCATGTCATGGGCACGACCAACCAACCCGACCCGATGTACTTCGCCAACCCGGCCTACGACACCGAATCCTTGCTCGCTAACGCCAGCGAATCCCTTGGCTCGGCCTCCGAGATGCTCAACAACTTCGCCGCCACCCTCGACCCCACCCACCGTAGAACCGCGATAGGCATTGCGCAGTTGGTGATGCTGGGGGAATTGGCGGTGAATCAGGCGCTGGATCATGTTGAGGTGAAGGACTGAAATGCAGCTGTTCTGGCAGGCATAAAAAAACCGGTCATCGCGACCGGTTTTTTCATTTTGGCGCTTTGGCAGAGCAATCTCAGCGAAGTCGCTCGACGTTTTCATCGATTCGTTTCTGGATAGTCTGCAACGTGTCCTGAGTGATGACGCCGGGGTACATCGTTTCTGCCATGGTCGCGAACTGATCAGCCACCTCGCAAAATCGGTTGATGATGCCGTCGGCCGTTTCAGCCGATACTTCCGCTTCCTCTGCAAGGTCGAGCATGGCTTTTCGTCCGATCTCCAATGCTTCGCCCATAACGTCCATCTGGTGGTATCCGCCGGGACCCTCACAGAAGGTCACATCGTAGGCGGGCGCCAGCGTCCATTGGCCCGATTTAGACATGATGTAGGCGAAGTTCTTCGGGTGGTCATCGCGGTTGTTGAACGCGACGTTGAAGATTACACGCTCAAACGCGAGCGCTTTCTCTCGTACGTCATTGGTGCAGAGATGGGTCGCACGCAAGAAGTTGACGTAGTCCAGCGCACCGGCATTCTGGAAGTCGGCGGCAGTGAAGGCCGCGAGACTTTGCATCGGCACGCGTAAGTCGTCTTCGCGATCAAAGCGTCTGGTAGCAAACGCTGCCAGCCCGTTCGGCAGGCTGAAGTACTGAGTTTCAGGTGTCTTTATTCCACACATCCGCAAGCATTCGGCGTAGACCATTTCGATGGCACATACCTCGGGGTGCTCCTGCCGGGCGGGAAACTTGACCAGCCAGGCCTCGAAGTCTGATCTGGCTATGGTGGTAAAGATGCCTGTTCGCGGATCGCGATAGACCAAGGCTTTTGGTCTGGCACCCTGCGGAGATCCACCCACCAGCAACAGCTGTTGCAAGAACTCGCCACCCTCACCCTTGAGGACTTCCTGCACCTCGGCAGCCAGCAGATCAATGGAGACCTCAACTTGCGGCTCCAGCGCCTCGGGTGCCACCGGCTCGAATGACATTGCGCCCATGGCATTGTTGCCGATGTAAGCGAGGCGCTCGAGTGGGCCGATGCGTGCGGAATTAAGGCCGCGCCGCTTGAACAAGCGATCCATCAGCAGCATGCCCCAGCCATCCGGCAGCGCATCGTAGACCGGTCCAGGCAAACCCAATTGATGGAGCGGAAAGTCCCGCCGTAACTTGGGGCCTTCCAATGGAAGTCTGTACGCCGACAATTCCAGACCTCTGTTCTTTGCCTCGTCGCTGTACTCGAACACGATCAGTGGGCGACCGGTGATAGCCGTCGTGGAAACGAGCGTGCCCCACCGCCAGTGTTCACCCCAGCCATCGTAGTAGACGTCCACTTGTTCAAGCATTTCCTGATTTCCTTTTTATGCGCTGACGCCTGGAGCTGTCTTCGTAACGAAGGATGTCGTCCAGGCTGTCCAGTTTTGGCAAGAACAGGTCTTCGATTTCCTGGACGCGCCCCACAACCATGGCCACTCGGACTACGGTTTCGAAACTGACATTCCGCCCGGCTTCAAGGTTGGCCACCGTATTGGTGCCGACACCGGCGCGAGCAGCCACATCGGCTTGCGTCATCTGCAGGGCTATCCGCTCTGTGCGCAGGCGTTGGCAGAGCCGTTTGACGATCTCGCTTGGTTTGCTGAGGCTTAATTCCAGCATGGTGTGCCTTATGTCGCATAAAGGTCGGTTAATACCCAAAATTATAGAGTTAACCTTCATTGCGTCAAATCAGTTAACTCCATTTTGATATGGGTTAACTGCGATTAATGCTGATAAACCACAATTGTGCAGAATTAAATTGTCGGTGTTTAAACCGCTTCAGCTTGGCTTTACGTTGAGCACTCCATCGAAACCATTGCAATCGCATACCCTTGATCGTCTCTGGCCGAGAAGCAGCCGGGAAGAAATGCGGATATCTCCCTTGAAGCCGAACGCTTCGATAACAAGCGCTCACGACATGAGTGACTGACTGTCAGGAGCGTAAGCGCAGACGGGGGGAATTCAATCAACGTGTTGTTTCTGAATGGTTCAAAGCTGGCTTGCTCGCTACCAAATCCCGGACACAAAAAAACCGGCCATCAAGGCCGGTTTTTTCTGTTTGCGCATCCCCCGTCAAACCACGACGCAGGACATAAATTCGATTGGAGCGGGTGAAGGGAATCGAACCCTCGTTATCAGCTTGGGAAGCTGGAGTAATGCCATTATACGACACCCGCTCAGAGCGGCTGACTTTGTACCAGACTCGGCCACGGATTTGAAGTTTTCTTTGCGTGTGTCGAGTGGAAAAGCCTGAATCAGAGCCAGATCGGTCAATCGCGGGCAAGCGCTGCGGGCTGGAGGACGGCTGAATCTCAGCCTCGCAGGCTTGCTCGCGACGACACTGTTTCAAATGGCCAATGCATGGTGATCCTGGACAAACTGGTAACGCGTTCGGCTGGCCTGTTGCGCCGGTTTCAGGAAACCGAGCAGGGCGTTCTGGCTGTCCCGGCAGGCGGATTTGTGTTCCATGTCGAGGAAGTGCCCGGTGGCCTGCAGGGTGGTGAAGGTGCTCTGCGCGACGTGGTTGCCGAACAGGCGCGCATCTTCGGCGGCGGTGTATTCGTCCCATTCGCCGTTCAGGAACAGCACCGGTACGTTGATTTTCTTCGCCGCGTTCAAATAGCACTGACGATCGCTGTGCAACACGTCATTGATGTGAAAGTGCATCTGCCCGTATTCGTGCTCGGCCAGGCTGCTGACGTGGCGATAGTTGAAGCGCTTGAACAGCGACGGCAGGTGTTTGCCGATGGTGTCGTTGACGAGGTGCCCGACCCGATCGCCGTCGCGTTTGCCGAGGCATTCGACACCGCGTTCGAGGTAATCAAGCATGTGTGCATTGATCACCGGGGAGAACGAGCTGATCACGGCTTTTTCGATGCGCCGAGGCTGATGCGCGAGGGCGACCATGGTCGCGGCGCCACCCCAGGAGAACGACAGCACGTGTTCGGCCGCGAAGTGATCGATCAGCTCCAGCAGGATCAGACCTTCGACTTCTTTCGTCAGATGTTTCTCGTGGCGGTTGTGGACTTTCGACTTGCCCGCGTAGGGCTGGTCGTAGCAAACCACGTTGAATTGCGGGTGCAGATTTTTCACGGTCTGTGCAAACGACGCAGTCGTGGCCATCGAGCCGTTGACCAGGATGATGGTCTTTTCTGCGGCGTCTGCGCGATAGAACTCCGTGTAAACCCGATACTGACCCTGTATATCCAGCACAGCGATTTCTGGCCTCATGTCATAAGACTCCTGGCAAGCAAGCGGGTATGCGCGCAAATGAGATTGCACGAGCTTTGTGACAGGTAGGCATATGCCTGGAATTTTGTGGCCCATGTCGATCCGATACGGCAGGTCGACGGGTGTTGTTATTGGCGGGCAGTCTGTCGGCTGAGGCGCAACCCTGATGGGCTGTCTACCGACAAAAAGTTTCTTGGATGTTATGTGTGACTCATCGGTCACAATTTGGCCGACGACCTGATTCAAGCAGGGGGATCCGGATCGCGCAAGTGCCGTTGGTAAATTGTTCGACAACTTCTGCTGAGCGGTCGGCTGCTTAGAACAAATGAATCTCTTCGGTGCGCAAAGCGCGGTACTCGCCCGGTTTTAGCGCGTGATCCAGCGCCAGCGGGCCCATGGATTCGCGGTGCAGGCGCAGCACTTTGTTGTTGAAATGGCCGAACATGCGCTTCACCTGATGGTAACGACCTTCGACGATGCTCAACCGCGCCGTTCGCGGGCCGAGCACTTGCAGCTGCGCCGGTTGGGTGGTCAGGTCTTCGAAGGCGAAGTAGATCCCTTCAGCGAACTTGATCGCATATTCCGGGCCGATCTCCTGTTCGGTCTCGACGTAATAGACCTTCGGCAGTTTGGTCTGCGGCTGGGTCAGGCGCCGCGACCAGCTGCCGTCGTTGGTGATCAGCATCAGCCCGGTGGTGTTGAAATCCAGACGCCCGGCGATGTGCAGGTCATCCTTGTCCGGCTCGTGGATCAGGTCGAGCACGGTCGGATGTTCGGGGTCGCGGGTGGCGCTGACGCAGCCTTGCGGTTTGTACAGCATGAAGTAGCGTGCCGGTTTGCCGGGTTGCAGCACTTCGTCGTCGACCTCCACGCGGCTGAATTCCAGGACTTCGCTGTGGGGATCGCTGACGACTTTTCCGTCAATGCGCACGCGCTTTTCCACCAGCAACAGGCGAACCTGCTTGCGGTTGTAGCGGGGCAGGTTACTGAGGAAACGGTCGACGCGCATGATCAGGAATCGGCAGGAAGCGGGCCGCGCATCTTACGGGATCGACGGCCTGGCCGCTTGCAGTTGCGCCTCGACCTGAGCGCAGCGTGGGCACAGGCAGGACTTGTCACGCAGTTCCGCCGGCAGGGCTTCGAGCACTGCCGGATCGATGGAAACGCCGTAGCACCAGCAGGCACGGTCGGCGGTGCGCGGGTCGGCCAGGGTGCAGTCGTTGCGGGCGCCGCAGGCCGGGCAGAGGTCAGGTGTGTTCTTGGTGTCAGGCATAGGTCGAGTGAGGCATTTCCACGCAGGTGCGGTTACGGCCGGTCTGTTTGGCCCGGTACATCGCATGATCGGCCCGGGACAGCAGACTGTGCAAGGTGTCATCCGGTTGCAGGGTGGTGGCGCCGATGCTGACCGTCAGATTCAGGGTGTGACCGTTGTAGGCATATTCATGCTGTTCGACGTGCTGGCGGATCTTCTCGGCAATCTTCTGACCGGTCTCGCCGTCGGTGTCCTTCAGCAGCACGATAAATTCCTCACCGCCCCAACGGCAGACAATGTCGGAATGCCGCAGACAACTTTGCAGGTCCCTGGCGAAACCGATCAGCACCTGATCGCCGGCCATGTGCCCGTAAGTGTCGTTCAAGGCCTTGAAGTGATCCAGATCCAGCAGCAGCGCGGTCAGCGGTTTCGGCTCACGGTGCGCTTCGTGCAGCGCTTGCACGGCGAGCAGGTCGAAGCCGCGGCGGTTGGGCAGTTCGGTGAGGCTGTCGAGGGTGGCCTGAGCGTGGATCTTGTCCTGATAGCGCTTGATCAATCGATTGACCAGCGCCAGCACGATCAGCGTCACCAGCAGGCAGATCAGCAGGTTGAGATAGAGCGACTGGCGGATTTCACTCAGCGCGCCGTCTTCGCGTTTGTCGACGAACAAGTACCAGTTCAGCTCTGGAATAAACCGCACGTTGAGGAAATGTCCCTGGCCGTGGGTGGAATATTCGTAGCTGCCGCTGTGGGGTTTGGGCAGCTGGCTGACCAGGCTTTTCATGCTGTCGAGGTCGGTCAGGCTTTTCCCGACCCGCGCCCCTTCCGGCCCGCCCTCGGCGCCGGTCAGCACCAGTCGGCCGAAGGTGTCGACGAAGTACACACTGCGTTGATAGCGCTGCTGATACTTGTCGATCAGCTTGATCACCGCGTCCACCGTCAGCCCCACGCCAGCGGCGCCGATGAAGCGATTGTTGTAGTCGTAGACCTTGTAGTTGATGAAGAAGGTCATGTTGTCTTTGTTGGCCAGGTCCGGGTCGACATTGATCTCGTATGGATCCTTCATGTCGCGCACGCGGAAGTACCAGGCGTCACGCGGTTCGTCGACTTTCACCTGCTTTAGCACGCCCTTGGCGTGGTAGTAGGTGTGGGTACTGTTGGAGACGAAAAACGCGGTGTAGGCGCCGTAGTGGGTCATGACCTCGTCGAGGTAGCGGGTCATCTGGTCGCTGTCTTTCTCGCCGTTCACCACCCAGTCGCGCATGAAGGTGTCGCGGGACATCATCGAAGAAATAAGGATCGGTCTGACCAGGTCTTTCTGGATTTCCGAATAGACCGTGTCGGAGGTTAGCGGCAGTTCGGTGTTGACGATGTTGTCGCGGATCGACGCCCGCGAGGCGTAGTAGCTGAGCAGTGAAGTGGCGAGGAAACCTGCGCCGAGCAGGGCGACGAGGGTCAGTACCAGCGAACGTTGGGAGTGAAACGCAGATCTGAGCGGCATTGGCAATTCCGTTGACAGTGACCCGATGGGCAGCATTCTAGTGGCACGGCGGGGAAAAGACTGCGGGATTTGTGCCTGAAATGCGGGGGGATCAGCCGGGCAGGGGTGTCTGGAGAATGGCTCACTCATCCAGCCCCCTCCCGGAACGAGAGGGGGCCGCTGTTCGGATCAGTTTGCGGTTTGCAGATACGCTCGCCACCCACCCAAATGGCTGATGTCGGTTGCACCTTCCAGGCCGTAGGGTTCGCAGATGAATCCGCTTTCCCAGCGGCCATCCGCCAGTTGTACCTTGCCCAGACCCAGCGGCGCCGGGATGCCGGTCAGGAACGAGCCCAGTTCACTGCTCGGTAACTCCCAGACTTCCACTGCGATGGCCACGCCGCCTTCGGCCACGCGCAGCATGCCCGGGCGCAACGGCGGGCCGCCGGCCAGGGCATAGAGTTTGTAGTTCTTCGAGCTGTAGGTGGCCTCGATCAGGCGTGCGCCGCGTTGCCGCAACTGCCAGTTCAGGGCCAGTCCGTCCAGATGCGCACCGCAGACCACCAGTCGTGCACGGTCATGGCGCGCCGGGTTGTTCGGCGTCGGCAGCGCGGGATCCTGCTGGCGCTGCAAGGCATCGGCCACGCCCAGCAGATACTGATCGGTGAACGCCCGGCCAAACAGCGTTACACCCCACGGCAGCCCGTTGGCCATGAAACCGCTGGGCACGGCGACGGCAGCGTAATCGAGCAGGTTCATGAAGTTGGTGTAGTAGCCCAGTTCGGAATTGCGCAGCACCGGTTCGGCGTCGAGTTCCGCCAGCGTCACCGGACGACCGATGGTGGGCGTGAGCACGCAGTCGAGTCCTTCCAGTGCTTTATCGCAAACGGCTTTCAGCGCTTGCAGGCGATATTGCGCGCGGAACGTCTGCACGCCGCTGACGGCCGGTGCTTTGGCCAGCACCGCGCGGATCACCGGCAGCACTGCTTCGGGATTTTCTTCCATCAACTCGCCGGCCACGCTGTAGCGCTCGGCCACCCACGGCCCTTCATAGAGCAACCGCGCCGCTTCGAGGAACGGCGACAGGTCCAGTTCGACCGCTTCACCGCCCAGAGCTTTCAGACGGTCGATGGCATCGCCGAACAGCCGCGGGCCTTCCTCACAGCCGAAAAGCGCCAGGTCTTGCGCACGCGGTACACCGAAGCGAAACGGCCGTGGCGCGCCGAACGCGGTGCCGTCGTTCCATGACGGATTGCTGCGGCTGTATTCGTCCCTCGGATCGAGGCGCGCGGTCAGCGCCAGCAGCTGACTGGCTTCCCGCGCCGTTGCGGTGAACGTGGTGACGCAATCGAGCGTGCGACAGGCCGGCAGCACCCCGGCGGTGGAAATCAGCCCTTTGCTGGCCTTCAGCCCCACCAGATTGTTCAATGCCGCTGGCACCCGGCCGGAGCCGGCAGTGTCGGTGCCCAACGCGAAACTGGCCACGCCGAGCGCCACGGCCAGCGACGAACCGGCGCTGGAACCGCCCGACGGATACTCCGGCAACACGCTGTTCGGGCAAGCGCCATAGGGCGAACGGCTGCCGTTGAGACCGGTGGCGAACTGGTCGAGGTTGGTCTTGCCCAGCGGAATCGCGCCCAGCGCCAGCAGCTGCTCGACGATGGTCGCCGAACGTTCCGGTACGTAGGCGAACGCCGGGCATGCAGCGGTGGTCGGGACACCGGCCAGATCAATGTTGTCCTTGATCGCAAACGGCACGCCATACAACGGCAGGTTGTCGAGATCGCGACCGTCAAGGGCGGCCAGATACGGTTCCAGTTCTTCGGCGCTGAGCAGATGGATGAACAGGTGATAGTCCGGGTTAAGCGCTGCGGCTTTTTCCCGCAACGCCAACAGCAATTGGCGGGGTGTGGTGTCGCCATTGCGGTAGGCCTGGCGCAGGGCATCGAGTTGCAGATTCATGGGTTGATCCTTTGGCAAATGGTTTCAGTCGAGTTCCAGCACCACGACCCGTTGTCCGGCACGCACCGCCGATCCCGGCTGCACGCGAATGTCCTGCACCACCCCGGCCATGGGCGCGAGCACGGGGATTTCCATCTTCATCGACTCCAGAATCACCAGCACATCACCGGCCGCCACGCGGCTGCCGACCTCGACCTGCACCTGCCAGAGGTTGCCTGCAATGTGGCTGTCGATACTCTGCTGGCCGCTGGTCAGCGGTGTGTCTTCGCTGCTGTCCGGCACGGCTTCTTCGCTGTCGAAGTGCGCCTGGCCGCTGGCGATCCAGCGTTCGCGCTCCGCCTGGAAGGCACCCTGTTGCTGCGTTCGGAAGGCGTCGATGGTCTCGGCTTCGCGTTGCAGAAAGGCCTGGTAGTCGGCGAGGTTGAGCTGGCTATGTTCGATGTTCAGGTCGAAGCGGCCGAGGGGAAAATCCCGGCGGATGCGCAGCAGTTCTTCGGCGCTGACCGGGTAGAAACGAATCTGATCGAAAAACCGCAGCAGCCACGGTTTGCCGTCGAACGCTGCGACCTCGCGATAGCGGTTCCACATCTGCAAGGTGCGCCCGACGAACTGATAACCGCCCGGGCCTTCCATGCCGTAGACGCACATGTAGGCGCCGCCGATGCCCACCGAGTTCTCGGCGGTCCAGGTGCGTGCCGGGTTGTATTTGGTGGTCACCAGCCGATGGCGCGGGTCGAGCGGGGTGGCGACCGGCGCACCGAGGTAGACGTCACCCAGGCCCATCACCAGATAGCTGGCATCGAACACCGTGCGCTGCACCTCGTCGAGATTCGGCAGGTCGTTGATGCGGCGGATGAACTCCAGATTGCTCGGGCACCACGGCGCGTCCTTGCGCACGGTGGTCATGTATTTCTCGATCGCCAACTGGCAGGCCGGATCGTCCCAGGACAGCGGCAGATGGACGATGCGCGACGGTACTTGCAAGTCCTGGGCGGCGCACACCGCATCCCATTCACCGGCGACGATGCCGAGCAGATCGGCCAGCGGCAATTGTTCGGGCTGGTAGTGGATCTGCAAAGAACGAATGCCCGGTGTCAGGTCGATCACGCCGTGCAGGTTTTTGCCTTCCAGCGCCTGCATCAGGGCATGGGCGCGAAAGCGCAGGACCAGATCCAGTTCCGGCGCGCCGATTTCCAGCAGCAGATGGGTATCGCCGGACACACGGCCGACCAGCCGCTTGTCTTCCTGACCCAATTCCAGAACCACAGGCGCAACCAGGGCCTGTGGGAGCTGGCTTGCCAGCGATGAAGTTGACGCGGTGTCTGCTCGGGCCCCATCGCTGGCAAGCCAGCTCCCACAGGTGTCCCATTTGAGGGCGAGATCGCGTGCGGTCTTGAGATCGACGGGCACGAACTGCACTTTGTCCCCGGCCTTGAGCTGCCCGAGCTGCCAGAGATCGGCCTCGATCACCGTCACCGGGCACACGAAACCGCCAAGGCTCGGGCCGTCCGGGCCGAGGATCACCGGCATGTCGCCGGTGAAGTCCACGGCGCCGATGGCGTAGGGATTGTCGTGGATGTTCGACGGATGCAGCCCGGCCTCGCCGCCGTCGGCGCGCACCCACTCTGGCTTCGGCCCGATCAGGCGCACGCCGGTGCGGCTGGAGTTGAAATGCACTTCCCATTGCGTGGCGAAAAAGGTGCCGATGTAGTTTTCAGTGAAGTATTCAGGCGCGCCATGAGGGCCGTAGATAACGCGGATCCGGCGCACGGCAGGTAATTCGCTGACGTGATGGGGTGCCAGGGTCTGCCCGGCGCTTCGGTCGCTCAGTGGGGCCAGGTGCAACACGTCCCCGGCACGCAGGGCTCGCCCGCCATGACCGCCGAACTGACCGAGGGTGAAGGTGCTTTTGCTGCCCAGATAGTCCGGCACCTGCAGGCCGCCGCGCAGGCACAGGTAGCTGCGGGCGCCGGCGTCGAGCAAACCGCCGAGATGTAACTGGCTGCCCGCTTCAATCAACAGCGCGGTGTTCATCGGCACCGCTTCGCCGTCGAGGGTCAGCGCCAACGGTGCTCCGGTCACCGCTACCACCGCGTCGCAATTGAAGCGCAGCAGCGGCCCGTTCATGGTGATTTCCAGTGCCGCCGCGCCTTCGGCATTGCCCAGCAAGCGATTGCCCAGGCGCAACGCGCGGCTGTCCATCGGCCCCGAAGGTGGCACGCCGACTGCCCAGTAACCGAGGCGACCGGGGTAGTCCTGGACGCTGGTCTGGGTGCCGGCGCTCAGCACTTCAAACGTGTTGGCCCGGTACACCAGGCCTTCCAGGCAACGGGTCCAGGGCTGACCGCTGGCGAACGGTGTATCGAGCAGAATCTGCCGCAGGTAATCGCGGTTGGTTTCCACGCCGTACAGCAGGCTGTCGCCGAGGGCCTGGTGCAGTTCGGCGCGGGCCTGTTCGCGGGTTGGCGCCCAACTGATGACTTTGGCGATCATCGGATCGAAGTAGGGCGGGATCTCGCAGCCAGCCTCGACCCAGGTGTCGATGCGCAGTTGAATACCGTTGGCCGCAGGAAATTCCACAGCGGTCAGCAGCCCTGGGCTCGGCTGGAAATCGCGCCCCGGATCCTCCGCGTACAGTCGCGCCTGAATCGCGTGGCCGTCCGGTTTCAGGCCCTCAAACAATGTGCTCAGCGGCGGCAGATCTCCCGCCGCCAGTTCAATCATCCAGCGCACCAGATCAACGCCCCACACCTGTTCGGTGACGCCGTGCTCAACCTGCAACCGGGTGTTCACTTCCAGAAAATAGAAGCGCTGCGCATCGCTGTCGAAAACGAATTCGACGGTGCCGGCGCTGCGGTAATTCACTGCTTTGGCCAGTTTGATCGCCGCCGCACACAGCTCATCCGCCATGCCGTCGGGCAGGTTCGGTGCCGGGGTTTCCTCAAGGACTTTCTGATTGCGCCGCTGCACCGAACAGTCGCGCACGCCGAGGGCGATCACTTCGCCATGGCCGTCGCCGAACACCTGGACTTCCAGATGCCGCGCACGCTGGATGTACTTCTCGATGAACACCCCGGCGTCGCTGAAATTGTTCTGGCCGAGACGCTTCACCGCCTCGAACGACTCGCTCAGTTCGCTGGCGTTACGGCACACGCGCATGCCGATGCCACCGCCCCCAGCGGTGCTTTTGAGCATCACCGGATAACCGACCTGCGCGCCGGCAATCAGCGCGGCGTCGAGGCTGTCGAGCAGTTCGGTGCCTTCGAGCATCGGCACGCCGTGCTGTTTGGCTAGGGCCCGTGCAGTGTGCTTGAGGCCGAACACCCGCAGTTGTTCCGGTGTCGGGCCGATGAAGGCAATGCCGTGGTTGGCGCAGGCTTCGGCGAACGCGGCGTTTTCCGAGAGGAACCCGTAGCCGGGGTGGATCGCGGTGGCGCCGCTGGCTTTGGCGATGGCAAGGATTTTTTCGACGGCCAGATAAGTGCCGGCCGCTGCGCCTTCACCGAGGCTGTGGGCTTCGTCCGCTTGCAGGATGTGCAGGCTGGCGGCATCGGCTTCGGAGTACACCGCGACGCCTTCAACGTGCAGTTCACGCAAGGTGCGCAGGATGCGGCAGGCAATCGCGCCACGGTTGGCAATCAGGACTTTTTTGAACATGGCAAAACCCCTGAAGGGGATGCGGGCCGTCCCGCAGTTCTTCGATGAGCGCCGGGGTCGTCCCCGACGGCAAAATCACAATTCGAAAGTCACCATTGACCTTGTGGGAGCGGGCTTGCCCGCGATGGCGGTGTGTCAGTCATCATCAATGTTGGCTGTGCCGACGCCATCGCTGGCAAGCCAGCTCCCACAGGGTTCAGGGGTGTTTTGGGGATTTCAGACACTGGCCGGAACGGGACTGGCACAGGGCGAAAAGCCAACGGCGCAGGCGGACGAATGTCAGTTCCATACCAGTAGCTCCGCAGGCGTCGGGTTGTAGGCGTTGCACGGGTTGTTCAGTTGTGGGCAATTGGAGATCAGCACGATCACGTCCATCTCGGCGCGCAGGTCGACGTACTTGCCCGGCGCGGAGATCCCGTCCTCGAAGGTCAGGCCGCCGTCGGCGGTCACCGGTACGTTCATGAAGAAATTGATGTTCGGCCCGATATCACCTTTGCTCAGGCGCCCGTCGTGGGCGCAGGCACGCAGGTAATTGTCGCGGCAGCTGTGCATGTAGCGTTTTTCCAGGGCGTAGCGCACGGTGTTGCTCTCTTGCGCGCAGGCGCCGCCGAGGGTGTCGTGGCGGCCGCAGGTGTCGGCGATGATGGTCAGCATCGGTTTGCCGAGGTTGGAATACAAAACGCTGCCGGTGCTCAGGTACACGCTGTTCTGGCGGCGCAATGTGCGTTGCACGTCGTAGCGTTCACGGGGATTGGCGAGGCTGTAGAACAGCGTATCGACCGCCTGATTGCCTTCCAGGTCGAGGATGCGCAGGGTCTGGCCGGCCTTGACCTCCATCAGCCAGGGTTCGCCGGCGGGAATGGTGGCGCGGTACACCGCAGTGTCGGGTTGTTTCTGCGAAGTGGCGATAGCAACTGACATGGCGATGATCCTCAGGCAAACAAACGGTCGGTGTTGATAAAGCCGCGCTCGTTCTCCGGGCGCGAGGTGCGGCAGTGTTCGGCGACGCTCGGGTCGGCGTTCATCCAGCTCAGCTTCAGCGGTTTAGGCGCGTATTCAGGTGAGGGATCCATCGGGTGTTGCAGGGCGGTGAGGACGACGAGGGTGTCCATCGGGGCGTACAGCTCGATGTAATCGCCGGCCTTCGAATGGCCTTCGACGAAATGGAAGCGCCCGGCTTCATCGACGTTGACCCGGCTGAACAGATTGAGGGTCATCAGCAGGTCGGACAGGCCCAGGCCCCACTTGCCCAGTTCCACCAGCAGGTTGTCGGTGCCGTTGCGAAAGAAGCCGTTGCGCAGTTCCTGATAGCGGCCCTGGCCGTATTTTTCCGCGACCTCTTCAGCGCACAGCACGCCGCCGAGGCTGTCGCTCCAGCCACAAGTGTCTGCGGTGATTGCCGCCAGCACCCGGCCCATGTCCGAGTACAGGCAATGGCCTGCGGTCAGCTTGGCGGTGTGTTGGCACTTGAGGCTGTCGGGCAGGTTCAGGCGCTCGGTTTTCTCGTTGGCGTTGAGCAGGGTCAGGCTGACGTTGGCCCCACCGCGCAGGTCGGTCAGGCGCAGCAGCTGGCCGCGTTTCAGGACGAAGGAACGGTGGCCGCCACCGGGCAGGGTTTCCTCGGCGAAGGGTGGAAACAGTTGGGTCGAATCAGTCATGGGAGCAGTCCTCTCAGGCAATACGAAGCGTGCCGGCCAGCTCGGCGGGCAGGGCGTCGACGGCGGCGCGTTGGGCGCGGCGGTCGCTGTTCAAAGGGATGTCGTAGGTGATGCGGGCGCCATAGGCGCCGGGGGCGTGCGGGTCGAGGCGGACCTTGTCGAACACCAGCAAACGGGTGCCGAGGCTGAAACCTTCGGACAGGTCGTGGGTGACCATGAACACCGTCAGTTGCGTCTCGCGCCATAGCTCCAGCAGCAGGGCGTGCATGTCCTTGCGGATGCCCGGATCGAGCGCACCGAACGGTTCGTCGAGCAGCAACACGCGCGGTTTCATGATCAACGCCTGGGCGATCGCCAGCCGCTGTTGCATGCCGCCGGAGAGTTGCGCCGGGTACTTGTCCAGCGTATGGCCGAGGCCGACTTTGTGCAGCAGCGCCGAGGCCTCCTCGCGGGCGTCCCGTTTGGCGCCGCCGAACAGACGACCGAGCAGTGGCGCCCGGGGCAGTTCGAGGCCGAGGGCGACGTTGTCCAGTACGCTCAGGTGCGGGAACACCGAGTAGCGCTGGAACACCACGCCACGGCTGGCATCCGGTTCGTGGGCGAGGGGCTGGCCGTCGAGCAGAATCTCGCCGCGACTGGCGGTTTCCTGACCGAGCAGCAGGCGCAGGAAGGTCGACTTGCCGCAACCCGAAGCACCCACCAGCGTGCAGAACTCGCCCTCGTTGACGTTGAGGTTCAAGCCTTCCAGCACCACTTGGTCGGCGTATTGCTGCCAGACGTTTTTCACCGTGATGAAGCTCATTTGGCGGCCCCCTCATACCAGGGGAATGCCCGACGGGTCAGGTATTTGAGGCCCCAATCCATCAGCCAGGCGAGCAGGGTGATCCAGACCACGTACGGCAGGATCACGTCCATCGCCAGGTAACGGCGCACGAGGAAAATCCGGTAGCCCAGACCGTCGGTGGAAGCGATGGCTTCGGCGGCGATCAGGAACAGCCACGCCGAACCGAGCATCAGCCGCAGCGAGATCAGCAGGCGCGGCAACAGTTGTGGCAGAACCACACGCAGCATCAATGTCCAGGTCGAGGCGCCGAGGGTCTGCGCCTTGATCAGCAGTTCGACCGGAATGTCTCGCGCGCGCTGTTCCAGATCACGGGCGAGTGCCGGTGTGATACCGACCACGATCAGCATCACTTTCGACAGCTCGCCGAGGCCGAAGACGATGAACAGGATCGGCAGGATCGCCAGCGGTGGCACCATCGACAGCACCGTCAGCATCGGCGAGAGCGGTGCGCCGAACAGCGGCAGGGTGCCGGCGGCCATGCCCAGGCATAACCCGGCCAGTGCGGCGATACCGAGACCGATGGCCAGGCGTTGCAGGCTGGATGCGGTGTCCTGCCACAACAGGTACTCACCGGTGCGACTGTCGGCATTGAACGCCAGGCGTTTCACCGCATCGGTCATCTGCACCGCGCTGGGCAGCAGTTTGTCGTTGGGGTTGTCCGCCAGGCGCTCGGCCGAGCCCATGAAGTAGGCGAACAGCACCAGGGCGAACGGCAGGATCACCAGCAACAGGCGACTCGGGCGATCCGGGTGGCGATTGATCAGGCGCATGGCCAAATCCTCCGTGGCTTACAGCTTGGCGTCGGCGGCCATCTGCACGTAGGTCGGATCGAAACGCAGCTTGAGGTTGCCGGTGTCGCCGCTGGTCACTCCGTTGGCGAAGGTCATGCCGACCGCGCTGGTGTCTTTCGCGCCTTCACCGAGCAAACCGTGCTGGAACGAGAACTCGGCGACCTTGCGCATGGTTTCCGGCAGTTGCTTGCTGGTGGCGAACGCCAGGGCTTCTTTCGGTGTGGCGAACAGTTTGGTGGTGTCCAGTTGCGCCTGGAATCCGGCCAGATCGGTGCCCGAGGCTTTTGCCATGTGCTCAAGTGCGGCTTTGCCCGCCGCGTTCTTGGCGTTCATCAAGTCGACCACTTCGAACCACGCGCCGGTCAGCGCCTTGCCCAGCGCCGGGTTGTCTTTGAGGGTGGCGCTGTTGACCACCATCATGTCCATGATTTCGCC
This sequence comes from Pseudomonas glycinae, assembly GCF_001594225.2. Taxonomy (GTDB): domain Bacteria; phylum Pseudomonadota; class Gammaproteobacteria; order Pseudomonadales; family Pseudomonadaceae; genus Aquipseudomonas; species Aquipseudomonas glycinae. Next base: position 4,453,294 of record NZ_CP014205.2, on the reverse strand, counting down.
GGGGATCTGGCTGGAGTTGAAGACTTCGGTCACACCGGGTTTGGCTTTGATGTCCGAAAGCATCGGGTTCCAGGTGGTGACGGCGTTGACCTGCTCGGTGTTGAAAGCGGCGGAAATGTCGGCGTCGGAGGTGTTGACCACTTTCAGGTCTTTCTCGGTCAGGTCCACCGAGTCCAGCGCGCGGGCCAGCAGGTAATGCGAGACCGACAGTTCGACCAGGTTGACGTCCATGCCCTTGAGGTCGGCGACTTTCTTGCCTTCGCCCTTGAGGACGATGCCGTCGTTACCGTTGGAAAAGTCGCTGACGATCAGCGCAGTGCTGTCGACGCCACCGGCGGCCGGAATGGTCAGCGCATCCATGTTGGTCATGGTGCAGCCGTCGAACTGGCCGGCGGTGTACTGGTTGATCGACTCGACGTAATCGTTGAGTTGCACGACATCAATCTTGATCCCGTACTTCTTCGCCCATTTGTCGACGATGCCCTGGCTGCCGGCGTATTCCCATGGCATCCAGCCGGCATAGATCGTCCAGCAGACGCTGAAGTGGTCTTTCTGCGCGGCGGGGGATTGAGTGCTGATGAGCGCGGCGAACGCGGCGGCGAGCAGGGCGGGCAAACGTAGTCGGGACATGGTGGCTTCTCCAGTTGATCGAGGGCGGACAGGAAGGCAACGCGGCACCGCGAACGGTGGCTTGTCTCCCGGGCTTTTGTCCCGCCGTGTAACCTCAACTGGAGGTCGCCAACTCTCGGACCAGCCACTCGCAGATGCGAGCCGGAACCCTAGTCAGCCATTGCAAATTGTGGTGCCGCGAACCTGTGATGACTCCTGCACGGGTTTGTTAAAGCGAGAGGCGTGCCAAGTTGCGGCGAGCCCTCTGCCACTTGGCTTGCGGGTGGATGGGCCAGGTTGGCGGGTGCAGACAACGCTTTGTGTTGGTGCGCGCTTGCACCGTCATGCAGCGTCCGGTGCCGCTGATCCGATGCCCGTGAGGGTTGGGCACTCGCTGCCGGTCCGCCAGTCAAATCTGTTGTCAGCCGGTCTGTGCCGACTGCTGTCACAGGTCTTTCAGGAGGCCGCCATGCGTATTTCAAAATTGCTGCGTCGGGTGCTGCTGGGAGCAGTGCTCGGTCTGGGGCTGTCCGGTTGTTACTACTACGCCGGCGGTTACGATGTTTACTCCACGCCTTATTACTATCCCGGCTATTACTCGCCCTATTACTACGGTGGTTATTACGGTCCGCGCTACTACGGTGGCGCCCGCTATTACTACGGCGGCCATGGCTATCGCGGCGGTTACGGACGGGGTTATCACGGCGGTGGATACCACGGTGGGCACCACTAATCAGCGGCTGAATGACGGCGTTTCTGCATGAACAAGGTTTCATCAATCACTTGTTTCAAGTTGTTGCAGAAACGCACCGGATGCCGAAATCGCTGTCAGATATTTCGTCAGTCGCCGAATGAAAGACTGACGCCTGCCAGCGTCGCTGGTGTGGCTACCCGCGGTCCAGGAGGCCGCCATGTATCGCCGAATTCTTCTGTTTACCGTGATGCTTTTTTCCCTTGGCGGATGCGTCCCTTATTCCTACGGAGATGGCTACTACAGCTCAGAGGTCTACACATCGCAGGCACCTTCGTATTACAGCGGTGGCACTTATTACAGCGGCAGCACGTACTACTCGGCGCCGCGCTACTACCAGCCAGCGCCACGCTATTACCAACCGGCGCCCCGTTATTATTCAGCGCCCCGTTACTACCAACCGGCCCCGCGTTACTACGAGAACCGTCGCTGGCACGGTCATGATCGCGGACGCTGGGACGACCACCGTCGCGGTGGCTGGGATGACCGCCGGGGTCGTGGCAATTACGACCGTCACAGTGGACGTGGCGATTACGGCCGACACGGCAACCGCTGGTAACCACCCGCAAAAAAGCGGCGCATTGAGCGCCGCTTTTTTTGTGCCTGTTTTTTGTGTTGGTGTGGATTGCACCATCTCCTAGGAGGTTCTCGGAACCCTCCTACAGTTTTATTTCTGACCATTTGTTAGCGTTTGTATGCACATGTTGACGTTGAAAAACTTCAATTTCATGGAGGTGTATAAGCGCGGGATATTGCTCGGATATGAATCTTCTTATCATTCATCAGAATTTTCCCGGTCAGTTTCGTCATGTGGCGTTGGAAGCATTGCGCAGGCGTCTGGGCGTCATTGCAATTGGACGCGATACCGCGCCAGGTATTGCCGGGGTAAAGTTATTTTGATATCGACCATCAAGGAATATGACTAATGACGCTCACGACTATTTGCATAGATATCAAGAGGCTGTTTCGGACGGGCAACAAGTTCAACGAATATTGAAGAGACTCAGCCAGGCAGGCTTTCGGCCTGATGTAGTTCTCGCTCATCCTGGTTGGGGTGAATCGCTATTCGTCAAAGATGTTTACCCCGATGTGCCGCTAGTTCATTTCTGTGAATACTATTACCGAGCGCGTGAGGCGGACTCTGGTTTCGATCCTGAGTTTCCCTGTGCGATGGATACGTCCTCAAGGCTTAGAGTCTTGAATTCGATGCATCTCCTGAATATTGAGCAGTGCGATGCCGGGATTGCACCTACACAATGGCAGCGCAGTCTTTTTCCGAAAATATATCAGTCCAAAATTCGCGTAATTCACGAAGGCATTATTCAATTTGCCGAATCAGAAAAGGTCGAGTCTGTAACGCTGCCGAGTGGGCGCGTGATAAGAGCAGGTCAGCCTATTGTGACTTATGTCGCCAGAAACCTCGAACCTTACCGAGGCTTTCATAGTTTTATGAGATCCATTCCCTATATTCAGGAAAAGTGCCCGAGCGCGCAGGTCATTGTAGTGGGTGGGGATGATGTCAGTTATGGGCGGATGCCCATTGGATACCCGAACTGGCGAAGCAAGATGGTCGCGGAGGTGGATGTTTATATTTCCAATGTTCACTTTGTTGGGAAGTTGCCTTATCAAACATACAGGTCGGTTCTGAGTCTTTCAAAGGCTCACGTGTATTTGACATATCCGTTTGTTTTGTCTTGGTCTCTGTTGGAAGCCATGGCATCTGGCTGTGTTGTCGTAGGTTCAAATGCCGCTCCCGTGCAGGAAGTTATCGAAGATGGAATCAGCGGGATACTTGTTGATTTTTTTGACGCTGAAGAAATCGCCACGGCAGTGTGCAGGGTTTTAAAGTCTTTCGCTGGTTTTGAGTCTGTGAAGGATGCGGCGAGGTTGAAGGCAAGCGAATTCGATGTGGTTAAAGGAGTAAGCGGTTACTTTGAAGTATTTAAGGAGTTGATGGGGTGAGTTGTTTCGAGTGATGTGATTGGTCATTTTAAAATGGAGATTTGAAATGCTTAAGATGTCTCGCAAGGAAGTTTTCCGCCAGTGCAGAAGGGGAATTAAATATGGAGTGTTACTAGCGATCTGTTATTGGGTCGTTGATTTCTGTATCCGATGGGAGGAGGCCGCAGAAGCGCGGGAGATTTATCAGAAGAAACAAGGGGAATGCAGCAGGAAGCTGGCGGGTATGGAGCAGGTCCCGATACTGGGCGGCAGCCTGCTGGATCGGACAAGGATTCCCGGGTTCCATTTTGGATCGACATTAAGGAGCGACGGGTCCTGTATTGCAGATCTTCTTGATGGGGCATTCTGGTGGACGGGAAAAGAACTGTTTCCTGTGTATGAAACTCTTGGGGCAGAACCACCCACCAGCTGGACGCATTACCACGTTACCGCCAGGCTTTACACCAGAAGGGATACCAAGGAACCGCACAATATGGGCGGACGGCATGTGAATTGGCCGGATGAGCTGGTTGTAAAGCTGAAGAACTACCCAGGCCTGGAACTTTGGCTTACCGCATCACCACCCAGTATCAAAAATGAATTCTCTGTTCGAACGTTTGTTATGCACGACTGGCGCCGGCGTGATGGAACACCACGGACGATAAATTGTGATGGTTTGAATTCGCCAGAATCTAAAGCTTCGGCCAGTGGTTTGAGTAAAGCATATCTTCTGAAAATGAGTAAGGAGCAGCTGGAGAATTTGGAGTTTGGTAGTTTGCGTGCGTACTGTACGGTCGAGTTGCATAGTTTTGACTTTACAGGTGGGGATGGCCGTATACATTTGGGTACAGAAGGATTACGGGGCGCTCCTGAAGCGCTTAAGTCTGTTAGTGACTATCTTTCACGTTCAATTATTACAGGGAAGTAAATATGACTTATATATTCAGCGATTTGGAAAAGGCGGCAATTTTGCAGGCTGCAAATGTTTGTGATGGGATGGAGTTCAATGTCGAGCGGCAAGAGTATCGTGCTGTGGCGGTAGAGGGGCGAAGCTGTGCTGTACTTTACCGCGTATTGTCAAATGTTTTGGGTGAAAAATTTTTAGATTGTTCTGCGTTCGATGAGAACGTAATGGGTATTTTTAAAAATGCCAAACTCTGGCTCGATGTAGCAATTGATGCGAATGGCGGGGTGGGCGCTTACTCTACATTGATCCGAGCCTACACCCTGCGGCAGGGGGAGTTGAGGCTAAATAAAAAGTTTAGCGATTTCAAGATGCAAGAGTCATCTAATCAGGTGGCTGTCAATTTCATGAATGCGCTGATAAAAGGGTCCGTTGAACATGATTTGGCGCCATGGGCTGTGCCCTCCATAAGCCAAATTGCAGCAATCGATGCGAGCGCTATTGGTAAAGTATTATTTCGTGAAGATGTTGGTGACATTGATACAGCTACCAGTCGTAATGCGGGATGGTCTGGAACAATCGGCTTTAGTCTGCTGGGTGGAGAAAGACCCTATGAAACCTGGCGATTGATCTCCGCGGGTGATCCGGACTCCCACATCAAAGGTAATCATGACCTCGCCAAGTTCAATAGGCTGGACGATCTAAAGAATATTCTGTTTGCCGTGGACTCATACAGTGTTGCATTGCAGGCAGTGATTAAAAACTTCGGGTCGAATATGGTTGAAAGCCTGTTTTCAGTCCTGCCCGAACAGATAAACATCGCTCTTGCCAGTGGCAACATCAATCCGCTGATTCAGCATGTGGTGAAAGGTACGCCCATCTCACCTATTGTCAGCCTGATATTGCGATATAACCTGAATGATTTCTTTGACATGCTCAGGCGAACCTACGACGGAAACTCGGCCGCCACGCCTACCACCGACGAAACCTTCGCCTCCAATGCCTACACATTTTTCTCCGCACTTTCTCCGTCTCAATCGCAAAGCATCGTTACCAGAACCATTGGCGAGTATGGCAGTGCCAAGGACTGGGCAACGTTGGCCAGTCAGGCAACGCCAATCGGCGCCGCGTTACGCAATTCCCTCAAGCAACTAAGCGAAATCGTGATTGAGCGGGCCGACGGTTTTTCCGGACGCGAACTGGAGCTTTACGATCCCGAAACGGGGGAGGGTTTCATCACTGAGCAGTGGCTTGCTGATCGCTCGGAAATGCTGGCCCGGCTGATTGCCCGAACCAATGGATCGTTCGGTCGAAATACTGTCCAGACCTTTTCCTATTCGGATTTGGCTTCGGGCAAACAGGCCCCGATGACCACAGGCGTCTCAAACCCTCTGGTCATGTTTGGTGATGATGGCGGACGATCATTTGGTGGCGGAACGAATACCGATCATCTTTACGGCGGTGGCGGCAACGATTCAATCAGCGGACTTTCCGGTAATGATTTTATCCAGGGGGCTCGCGGCAATGACTCTTTAACAGGCGGCGATGGCAATGATGTGTTGTACGGTATGGCCGGTGATGATGTGTTGGTGGGTGGCAAGGGTAACGACTCTCTCAGTGGTGGGCCGGGTAACGATCGGTATGAGATCTCCAGCGGAGATGGAATCGACGAAATTTTTGATGCGCACGTTGGGGGCGCGTTGCTGATAAATGGACTTCCGATCCCACCTCTCGAACGCAGTGCTCCGCTCAGCAATATCTGGCTTACGGAAGATCGAGCCATCAGCTTGACGCTCATTGAAGATCTGGCTGAAAACACGCTGAACATTCAATACGGACTGAGTGATCTCATCGTCATAAAGAACTTCAAGCCGGGGATGCTCGGCATTGATCTTCCTGATTACCAGGACCAGGCGTTCCCCGCTCCCGATCTGGTCCTTCAAGGCGACTGGAAAATTAAAGATAACAACCCCAATGTTCGCGGAGATCAGCCTTCCTACGATGAATTGGGCAACGCCTTGCTTTTGCCTAATGTTAAGCAGAGGAACAAAGCCGACTTGCTTTATGGGTCACCGAAAGACGACCTGATCGTTGGTCTTGGCGGTTCTGACCGATTGTTTGGCAAAGACGGGAACGACCGCTTGTTCGGCGACAAGCAGTCGACGCTCGAAAAAGCCTTGGCTGATGCCGCAAAGGGAAAGGCCAGCCGCGGCGACTGGCTGGATGGTGGGCAGGGTGATGACCTGCTTGTCGGCACTGCCGCGGGAGATGTGCTGCTCGGTGGGAATGGTCGAGATACCTTGGTCGGGGGAGTTGGTGATGACAATTTATCCGGTGATGAAGCAACGGGCGCACATGAGCAAAATTGGGAATACAAGCAAATCAACGTTCAAATCCCCGGTGGAGTCACTAGCTTTCGTACCGTCTTCGAGAACTCCTCTTTGAACCAACCCTTGGAGAGAGGCGATGACGTTCTCTATGGCCAAGGGGGCCGGGACTTTATCAATGGAGGCTGGGGAGATGATCTGCTTGACGGCGGAAGTGAAGACGACACGTTGGCCGGGGAGGGAGGTAATGACACGCTGGCTGGCGGGAGTGGCAATGACACATTGTTTGGAGACAACCTCGATTGGAGTGGCGGTCTCCACGGCAGCCACCATGGCAACGATTTTTTGCAGGGCGGCGATGGCGATGACTCTCTAGCCGGCAACGGTGGTAACGACGTGCTGTACGGTGGCGCTGGCAATGATGTTCTGAGCGGAGATGACAGCGTACTGCAAGGAATTTCGGGTGATGCGGCGCATTTTTTCGGGAGTGATTTTCTGGATGGCGGCGCGGGGGACGATACCCTCTGGGGCGGAGGTGCAGATGACTTACTTTTCGGTGGCAGCGGTAACGACGAATTGGTCGGTGATTACCATGAACACCCGATTCGTTATCACGGTGATGATTATCTCGATGGCGGTGCGGGTGACGACACACTCCGTGGGTTGGGTGGTTCCGACACACTGATAGGCGGATCAGGCGCCGACGCTCTGGATGGCGATGAGCCCAACTTGAAAGCGGGCGGAGCCAACGATGACTACATTCAAGGTAATTCAGGAAACGATACGCTCTGGGGAGGTTTGGGCGCCGATACGCTTTTGGGCGGTGCCGATGATGACCTTTTGATGGGGGACTACGAGCAGACATCCGAAGCGGAACATGGCGCCGATTATCTTGACGGCGGTTCAGGCAACGACACTTTGCTGGGTGGTGGTGGAAACGACACGCTGGTTGGCGGGGAGGGAGTCGATTATTTGCGCGGCGGCCCTGGCGATAACGTGTTTGAGGGTGGCGCCGGCAACGATTATCTGGAAGGGATGCAGGGCAACGATGTTTTCTACTTCGGAGTGGGCGATGGACTGGACGTTGTTACCGATACAGGTGGCAACAATCTTGTAAATTTTGGCGATGGATTTTCTGCGGAAAACTTGCGGGCCGAGATCGTCAATCTTGATGCGGGCACAGCGTTGCGGCTGTCGAATGGTATTGGTGACGCGCTTCTGATTCTTCACCATGAAAAGTGGGCAGGTTCGACGTTCAGGTTCAGCGACGGCGTGATCCTGAATTTCCAGGATGTAATCAAATTAACGGTGCAACCGGTAGATGTAAGAGATCCGTCCGCGACAATTGCTACGGTGCCCGATGCCGGAAAAATGCAGGACATTGAGAGCGTAGCAGTCGTCCAGACACAGCCCGATGACTTAGCCGTTTCTACTGAGAGGGAAGGCAGTGAAACGGGTCGTCACACCCGGTGGGATAGCCTTTTTCTTTCGGAACTGAAAGCAAAGCGCTCAGCGGACAGGCAGGCATCAGGATTTGCACTGAACGATCAGGGTGTTTGGGTAAGAAATCATATTGCTACCGACGAAAGTGGCTATGCCATCAGCGCCGACCTGATCCATGAGGACGTTGAAGTCGGAGTCTTTTCCAATACACCTGAGTGGATGGGGGCGATTGCCGCAGACGCCGTGGTGAGTGAAAGGCAGTCAATCTCTGCAACGAAAACCACGTTCAAGTATGTAAAAGCTGAAGCTGCGCAATTACCGAAACAGAAGCCAAAATATTACCCCTCTGGCTCCAGTTATTCGGGGTTCTCGTTCAACTTGGGTGATGCTGTAGTCGAAGATATAGACCACTCGGGCGCCATTAAGGGGTGGTACGTGTACCCCGCTGGCAGTTTTGAAAATCATGAAACTGTTCGTAAAGCGTTTCGCTGGAGCTCTACTACCCAAACGATCAAGCATAAAGTTGTTCATGGTAATGACGCTGGCGGCAGGGTAAATCTCGAAGTGGGAAATCTCTTTCATGGCGGTGCAGGAGATGACTTGGTGGTTACCTATGCTGATTCAGTGCTTGAGTACGGCGGAGTGAACGACAGGATCGCGGGTGCATTTTTATCGGCTGGCGCAGGCAACGACACGCTGCTGGGCTCTGCGGGAGCCGATTATTTGATCAGTGGGCCGGGAGAAGATTGGCTTTACGGCGAAAACGGTCCCGACACTTACATAGTTGAAGCGCATGATGGCGCAACCACCATTATTGCCGATGTTCTTGACCCTGTTTTTTTGCGTCCCGAGGTTGGAGCCTCTGGGTGGCATGAAGAGTTTGGGGTGCTTGATATTGATACAGTCGTTCTTCCGGAAGAGGCGAAACCAGATAAGTTGAAGCTAACTTGGGGCGCTGTATTGGTTGAGACGGTAAATATCGAACTTTCACCCGCCCCACCACGTAACGCTCATCGTCAACAGCCTCGGGCCCAGATGTTGTACACGACACTCGATATCGAATGGGGCGGAACTCAAAAAGTACGAATCGTTTTGCCCAATCCGAATGACATCGGTGGTTCCGGAATTGAACGGGTGAGGTTTTCTGACGGATCGAGCATCAGTTTTAAAGATCTCGTCAGCCGATTAGGCATTGCCCCCGATACTTATCATCACGGCATCACCGTTCAGGACGCTGCTCAGGTTAAGTCCTTTCGAGAGAACCGTTTTCTACCGCTCGTGGGCGGTCGCGGTAATGACACCCTCAGAGGCGCTGGTGAAATAAGAGGGATGCAAGGGGATGATCTGCTCGGCGGTGGCTCAGGCGATGACGTGCTTTACGGTGGGCCGGGCAATGACACCTTGTCCGGTGGCGGGGGCAATGATGTGTATAAATATGATGGTCTCGGACGAGATCTGGTAGTCAATGCCGGTGGCGGAACTGACGGTATAGACTTTTCGGAGGTCGGACTGTCGATTGATCAACTCAAGTTTCACCGTGAACGGGATGATCTCGTCATCGTAGTGAGTTATGGAATGTCGCCAAAGATTCGTGTCTCCGAACACTTTTCAGGAGGCGATGCCGCTATCAGCTTCATCAGCGTTCAAGGAGAAGTGGGAGCTGTTAAGAATTACACGGCGAACCAGCTCGCTGAGCTTTTGCATCCTCTACCTCCGTTGCGGGACGTAGAGGATATCTTGTCGAGAAATGATGAAGAGGCGTTGCGGGCAATGAAGGAAATAATCGCGTTTTACGAGTTGAATGTTTGATCGCAGATAGTTTCGCAACGGGCTCAAACTTCCCGCGACAGAGCTCAAGAGACTGCCATCGCGGGCAATGATCGGTTTTAGTATTGCGACAGATCCGCCAACGGATGCCGCCCCTCCCAGACCTTGTGAAAGTGCGCCTCGACCACCGCGTCCGGCACCCGGGCGATGTCCGGCCAGTGCCAGTGCGGTTTGTGATCCTTGTCGATCAGTCGTGCCCGGACTCCTTCGCTGAATTCCGGATGCCGGCAGCAATTGAGGCTCAGGGTGTATTCCATCTGAAAGACTTCGGCCAGCGACATGTGGCGGGCGCGGATGATCTGCTCCCAGACCAGATGCGCCGTCAGTGGCGAGCCTTCACTCATGGTTTTCGCCGCACGGGCAATCAACAGGTCGCTGCTGTCCCGATGCAGGCTGATGGCTTTCCAGGCGCAGACCACGTCGCTGACATCCAGCCATTCATCGATTTGCTGCCGACGCGGCAGCCATTGCGCCTCGGGCATCTGCGCCACGGCTTCCTGCTGCAGCGCCTTGAGCAGGCTGTTGAGCTGCATGGCGGTCTGTTCCTGCCAGTTCAACTGCAACAGGCCGTCGATCAGTTCCTGCTGCTGTTCGTCGAGCAGGAAGCGGTCGGCCAGGTCCAGATCGATCGCATCGCGACCGTTCATGTGCGCGCCGGTCAAACCAAGGAACAAACCGAGCTTGCCCGGCAGCCGCGACAGAAACCAGCTGGCGCCGACATCCGGGTAAAGGCCGATGCTGATTTCCGGCATCGCCAGACGACTGCTCGGCGTGACGATCCGGATGCTCGCGCCTTGCAGCAGGCCCATGCCGCCGCCGAGCACATAACCATGGCCCCAGCAGATCAACGGTTTCGGGTAAGTATGCAGGCTGTAGTCCAGACGGTATTCAGCGTTGAAAAACTGGGCGGCCAGCGGCGGCACTTCGCCGGGAAGGGCGCGACAGGCTTCCACCAGGCTGCGCACTTCGCCGCCGGCGCAGAAGGCCTTGGCGCCGTTGCCGCGCAGCAGCACGCAGACGATTTGCGGATCCTTGGCCCAGGCGTTCAGTTTGTCGCTCAGGGCGTGGATCATCGGCAGGGACAGCGCATTGAGCGACTTTTCGGCATCCAGCGTGGCCACGCCGATGCGCGCGCCGTCGGTGCCGGTGAGTTCTTCGAAGTGCAGATTCATCGTGACCTCGATCGGGAATTTGAACGATCAGTATGATCGCTGTGTGGGAAAGTGCCGGATCTGCGTCAGATCAATTGACAAGCGTGGTCGGCTTTCCTAGGGTTCGCCCCATTGTTTTTGCCGGGTATGACCATGACTGCTGACGACCGTATCAAACTCGAACCGAGCTGGAAGGAGGCACTGCGTGCCGAATTCGACCAGCCCTACATGGCAGAGTTGCGCACTTTTCTGCAGCAGGAGCGGGCGGCCGGCAAGGAAATCTATCCGCCGGGCCCGATGATCTTCAACGCGCTGAATTCGACGCCGCTGGACAAGGTGAAAGTGGTCATCCTCGGCCAGGACCCGTACCACGGCCCGGGCCAGGCTCATGGCTTGTGCTTCTCGGTGCAACCGGGCGTGCCGGCACCACCGTCGCTGGTCAACATCTATAAAGAGTTGAAGCGCGACCTGAACATCGACATCCCCAACCACGGCTATCTGCAGAGCTGGGCCGATCAGGGCGTGCTGATGCTCAACACCACCATGACCGTCGAGCGTGCCAACGCCAACGCGCACAAGGACAAGGGCTGGCAGTTCTTCACGGACCGGATCATTGAGGTGGTCAGCCAGAAACAACCACATCTGGTATTCATGCTGTGGGGCGCCCATGCGCAGAGCAAGCAGAAGCTGATCGATGCCACCAAGCATCTGGTACTGACTTCGGTGCACCCGTCGCCGCTGTCGGCCTATCGCGGCTTCCTCGGTTGCGGGCACTTCAGCCGCACCAACAAATTCCTCGAGCAGAACGGCGAAGCGCCGATCGAGTGGCGCCTGCCGTCGGTGGTCTGATGCTCAGGGCTGGCAGCTAATCTCGTTCCCATGCTTTGCGTGGGAACGCCTCAATGGACGCTCTGCGTCCGCTTTGGGACGCGGAGCGTCCCAGGCTGCATTCCCACGCAGAGCGTGGGAACGATCAGTAACCGGATCAGGCTTCGGAATTACGGTTCCAGTATTTGAACAGCGGTTCCGCCAGAAACAACACAAACAACAACCGCATCACCTGCATCGCCGTCACCAACGGCACTGACAGTTGCAGGGTTTCCGCCGTCAGGCTCATTTCGGCGATCCCGCCGGGCATCATGCCCAGCGTCAGCGAGCGCAGGTCGAGCTGGGTCAGCGCACTCAATCCCAACGCCGCCAGTGTCGCGATCAACATGGTCAGTGCCGTGCCGATCAATGTGCGCCCCATGAACGACGGGGCGCGGCGGAAGAACTGCCGGTTGAAGTGGCAACCCAGGCCGCTACCGATCAACCACTGGCCAATCTGACTGCCGCCATTGGGCAAACCGATGTGCAGATCCCAGCCGATGCTCACCGCCGCGCTGACCAGCAGCGGGCCGAACAGCCAAGGGTTGGGTTGACGCAAACGTTGCCAGAGCCAGGCGAGCATGCCGCCCGCCGGAAAAAGAATCGCCAGCCAGCGCCAATCGACGCTGCCGGCGTGTGAAATCGGTGTGCCGTCACCCAGCAGATATTTGAACGCCGCCGGTACACACAACACCACCACCAGCACCCGCAGACTCTGCCCGGCCGCGACATGGCTGAGCAGTGCACCGTTGCGGGCGCCGAGGTTGACCATCTCGCCGGAGCCGCCGGGCATGCTGGAAAAAAACGCTGTGGCGCGATCCTCGCCGGTTCGGCGCATCAGCCACACGCCGACCACCGCCGAAAGGCTGGTGACCAGCGCGCCGAAGAAGATCAGGCCGAAGTGGCTGAGTACCTGCTCCATCACCAGCGGGGTGAAGTGCAGGCCGATACCGATGCCGACGATCCACTGGCCGCACTTGCGGCCACCAGGGATTTCGGTGAGTTGCCACGGAGTCAGGCAGCGCACCAGGATGATCGCCAGCAACGAGCCGACCATCCACGGCAGCGGCCAGCCGATCTGGCTGGCGATGAAACCGCCAAGCAGACCGACCAGCGGGGTTCCCCACCAGGTTTTGAGGGAGAGCCGATCAGACATCGGCAACGGCGCGTTGCGCGGCCGAGCGTTTGCGCCAGATGCGCAGCAGCGGCATCAGCAACATGATCGCGGTCAGCACCCAGACGCCGAAGGTGATAGGGCTCGACCAGAGAATCTCCAGCGCACCGTTGGAAATCGACAGCGCCCGGCGCAGGTTCTGCTCCATCAGGCCGCCGAGGATGAACCCCAGCAGGACTGGCGACAGCGGGAAGTCCAGTTTGCGCAGGATGTAGCCGAAGATGCCGATGCCGACCATCAGGAACAGATCGAACGTAGTCGCGTGCACGGCGTAGACGCCGATCCCGGTAATGATCGCGATCACCGGCACCAGTGCCCAGTTCGGCACGGCGAGGATGCGGGTGAAGATGCGGATCATCGGGATGTTCAGGATCACCAGCATGATGTTGGCGATGAACAGCGAAGCGATCAGGCCCCAGACGATGTCCGGCTGTTGCTGGAACAGCAGCGGGCCGGGGGTGATGTTGTACAGCGACAGGGCGCCGATCATCACCGCTGTGGTACCCGAACCCGGAACACCGAGGGTCAGCATCGGCACCAGCGCGCCGCAAGCGGAGGCGCCGATGGCGGTTTCCGGTGCAGCGAGGCCGCGGGCGTCGCCCTGGCCAAACTTGCCGCTGGCACCGGCGATGCGTTTCTCGGTCATGTAGGCCACGGCGCTGGCGAGGGTCGCACCGGCTCCCGGCAACACGCCCATGATGAAGCCGAGCAGGCCGCAACGGATGTTCACCACGAACACCGACGCCGCTTCCTTGAAGTTGAACATCATCCGCCCGGTGGCTTTCACCGCTTCCTGGCCGCGGTGGGTTTTCTCCAACAGCAGAAGAATTTCGCTGACCGAGAACAGACCCAGTACCAGCACCACGAACTGAATGCCGTCAGTCAGGTGAATGTTGTCGCCGGTGAAACGGTACACACCGCTGTTGGCGTCGATGCCGACACTGGACAGGAACAGACCGATCAACGCCGCGATAAAGGTTTTCACCGGTCGGTCACCGGCCATGCCGCCGAGACAGACAATCGCGAACACCATCAGTACGAAATATTCCGCGGGCCCGAAGGCAATCGCCCATTTCGCCAGCAGCGGAGCGAACAGCACCATGCCGCAGGTGGCGATGAAGGCGCCGATGAACGAACTCCACGCCGACAACGACAGCGCCACGCCGGCCAGGCCTTTGCGGGCCATCGGGTAACCGTCGAGGGTGGTCATCACGGTGGAGGCTTCGCCCGGAATGTTCAGCAGGATCGAGCTGATCCGGCCGCCGTATTCGCAGCCCAGATAGACCGCCGCCAGCAGGATCAGGGCCGATTCCGGCGGCAGTCCGAGGGCGAACGCGATCGGGATCAGCAGCGCCACACCATTGATCGGGCCCAGGCCCGGCAACAAGCCGACCACGGTGCCGATCAGCGTGCCGGTCAGGGCGGTGACCAGGTTGTACGGACTCAGCGCGACGCCGAAGCCCTGACCCAAATAACCGAGAGTATCCATATCAGTTCTCCAGAACGTCGAGCAGGCCGAGGGGCAGCGGTACGTCCATCACGCGGTCGAACAGCACGTACAGACCGATCGCCATCAGCGTTGTGACGATGACGCTCGGTAACCAGCGCCCGCCATACAGACGCGCCATCGGAATGCCGATCAGAATGCTGCTGAGAATGAAGCCCAGCGGCTCGAACAAGCCGGCAAACACCAGCAGCAGGGCGACGCAGATCGCGATCTTGGTCAGGGTTTCGCGATCCAGCGGCGGCTCGTCATCGCTGTGTTTGATCGGCGCCGGGCGAAACACCATGTACAGCAGCGCCAGGCTCATCAGGCCCAGCATCAACAGAGGGAATGCCCGAGGACCGACCGGTTCGTAGGAAAAAGCCGCCTGATACGGCCACGCCATCAGCGCCAGGCCGGCACAGGCCAGCAACAGCACCGAGGCAAAAATGCGTTGAATAAGCATGAGGGAACTCCTGCCATGGCCCCGCTGAAAGGGCCATGGACGCTAGACCGAGACGATCACTGAATCAGGCCGAACTCTTTGGCCAGCACCTTGTAGTCCGCCACTTGCTTCTTGACGTAGGTGTCCAGCTCGGGACCGGTCATGGCGAACGGGAAGAGTTCACGCTGATCGCGCAGCTTGGCGAAGTCTTCCGAGGCCAGCAGTTTGTCGAAGGAGTCTTTCCACCAGGCGTAGTCTTCATCGCTGACTTTTGGCCCGAGGTAGAAGCCGCGCACCACCGGCCAGACGATGTCGTAGCCTTGTTCACGCGCGGTAGGAATGTCCTTCATTTCCGGCTCATCCAGGCGTTTTTCGGCAAACACGGCCAGCAGGCGCATGTCGCCGCTCTGGATATGCGGCATGGAGTCGGAGATGTCGGTACTGCCGACCTGAATGTGGCCGCCGAGCAGGGCGGTGGCGATCTCGCCGCCCCCTTCGAGGGCGACGTAGCGCAGGTCGCGCGGGTTGATCCCGGCGGCTTTGGCGATCAGCGCAGTCTGCATCCAGTCCTGGCTGCCGACGGTACCGCCGGAGCCGATGACCACGGAGCTCGGATCTTTCTTCAGCGCCTGCACGAGATCATCGAGGGTTTTGTAGGGCGAATCGCTTTTCACCGCGATGGCGCCGTAGCTGGTGCCGACCGCGGCCAGCCAGCGTACGTTGGTTTCATCGAACCGACCGAACTTGCCCTGAGCCAGGTTGAGCAGCGAGCCGCTGGACCACGCCACCAGCGTGCCGGCATCGGCGGGACGCTGCGCTACCACCGCGTTGTACGCTACCGCACCGACGCCGCCGGGCATGTAGGTCACGCGCATCGGTTTGGTCAGCAGCTTTTCGTTGACCAGCGCGCTTTGCGCCAGTTTGCAGGTCAGGTCGAAACCGCCGCCGGGGGAGGCGGGGGCAATGCATTCCGGACGTTTCGGTTCGGCCATCAGTTGGCCGGCGAACAGCACGCAACCGGCGGCGAGGGCGAAACGGCGCAGGGATCGGTTCATGAGTGTCTCCACGGGAGTTGTTGTTTTTGGGGATGTTTCAGGTGCGGCAGTTTCGCGCGCGCAGGCTATCAGGCTCAGACCCGGACGGGTTGAACGCCGCGCAGCCGAGGATGGCGCTGACAAGCGAAAACGGGGAAATTCGAGAGGAAGAATGAAACGGGTCAACCTGAAGCTGTGTCGACAGCATGGTGCAGTACCTCGTTATTGTTCTTATTGGCGAAAACGCATCGAGGCGTTTTTCGAGAGCTACGTTTTGAAGCTACGGTGCAAGTACAGGCAAAACGGCGAAGGTCGGCAGTCGGGACCTTCGGTGAAACGACTCTAACGGCCCAACCTTTCGCTAACCTTTCAGTATTCTTTCGCGTGTTTTCGGGCTTCACAGTGGCGGTTGCGGCTGTAAACTCCGCCGCAAAGAATGGCGCCGGCCATCCCTGAATGAGGTAGAGATCCATGCGTGTCCTGCTCGTCGAAGACCATTTGCCGCTAGCTGAAAGCGTCGCCCAGGCGCTCAAGAGCACCGGTCTGACCGTGGACGTTTTGCACGACGGCGTGGCTGCCGACCTGGCCTTGGGCAGCGAGGAATACGCGGTGGCGATCCTTGATGTCGGCCTGCCGCGCATGGACGGATTTGAAGTGCTGGCGCGTCTGCGGGCCCGGGGCAAGAACCTGCCGGTGCTGATGTTGACGGCCCGCAGCGACGTCAAGGATCGGGTTCATGGGCTCAATCTCGGCGCCGATGATTACCTGGCCAAGCCGTTCGAACTCACTGAGCTCGAAGCGCGGGTCAAGGCGTTGCTGCGCCGCAGCGTGCTCGGCGGCGAACGCCAGCAGCGTTGTGGTGTGCTGGCCTATGACCTCGACACCCGGCGCTTCACCCTCGGCGATGAATTGCTGACGCTGACCTCCCGCGAACAGGCGGTGCTCGAAGCGCTGATTGCCCGTCCGGGGCGGGTGATGAGCAAGGAACAACTGGCTGCGCAGGTATTCGGTCTCGACGAAGAGGCCAGCCCCGACGCCATCGAAATCTACGTGCATCGCCTGCGCAAGAAGCTCGACGGCCATTCGGTGGCCATCGTGACCTTCCGCGGCCTGGGCTATCTGCTGGAAAGCCGCGATGCATAAGCCCAGCAGCCTGCGCTGGCGGTTGCTGTGGAACCTCGCGTTGCTGCTGGTGGTGTTGATGCTCGCCAGCGGATTGAGCGCATACTGGAACGGTCGCGAGGCCGCCGACACCGCCTATGACCGCACGCTGCTGGCCTCGGCGCGGACCATCGCCGCCGGTCTGTCGCAGCGCGATGGCAGTCTCAGTGCCGACGTGCCGTATGTGGCGCTCGATACGTTTGCTTACGACAGCGCGGGTCGTATCTATTACCAGGTCAACGACATCAACCAGAAGTTGATTTCCGGCTATGAAAATCTGCCGGGCCCGCCGCCAGGCACCCCGAGAACCGACAGCTATCCCGCCCTCGCGCGCTTTTACGACGCGAAATATCAGGGGCAGAACGTGCGTGTGGTGAGTCTGCTCAAGGCGGTCAGCGAGCCGAATATGAACGGCATGGCGGAAATCCGCGTTGCCGAAACCGATGAGGCACGCGTCAGCATGGCCCGCAGTCTGGCGGCCGACACCTTGCTGCGATTGGGCATGCTGGCGATTGGCGCGTTGTTGCTGGTGTGGTTTGCGGTGAGTGCTGCGCTACGGCCGATCGAACGTCTGCGCACGGCAGTGGAAGAGCGCCAACCTGACGACTTGCGTCCGTTGCCGCTGGTGGAAGTCCAGCATGAGTTGTCGCCGCTGGTGCGTGCGCTCAACCATTTCACCGAACGCCTGCGTGGCCAGTTCGAGCGGCAGGCGCAATTCATCGCCGATGCGGCCCATGAACTGCGCACGCCACTGGCGGCACTCAAGGCTCGACTTGAACTGGGCTTGCGCTCAAACGAGCCGCAGACCTGGCGCGACACACTGGAATCCTCGGCGCAAAGCACGGATCGCCTGACCCATCTGGCCAACCAGTTGTTGTCGCTGGCGCGGGTGGAAAACGGCGCCCGGGCGATCGCCGAGGGCGGGGCGCAGTTGCTCGATCTGAGTCAGTTGGCCCGCGAGCTGGGCATGGCCATGGCGCCACTGGCTCACGCTCGTGGCGTGGCGTTGGCGCTGGAAGCGGACGAGCCGGTGTGGCTGCGCGGCGAGCCGACATTGCTCAACGAGTTGCTGAGCAATCTGGTGGACAACGCGCTGGCGCACACGCCGCCGGGTGGCAACGTGATTCTGCGAGTCACGGCGCCGGCGGTGCTGGAGGTTGAAGACGATGGGCCGGGCATTCCGCTGGAAGAGCGGGATCGGGTGTTCGAACGTTTTTACCGGCGTAACCAGCAGGTGGCCGGTTCCGGGCTGGGGTTGGCGATTGTCGGGGAAATCTGCCGCGCGCATCTGGCGCAGATCAGCCTGCACGATGGTGAACAGGCGGGTTTGAAGGTGCGGGTGAGCTTTATCGCCAGTTGATCAGTAGAACATCGACCGCGACTCTTCCAGATCGGCGCACAGCGCCTTGTTCTCCGGGTCGATGCCGAGCTTGCGGAATGCCGGCACGCTGAACGGATCGATGCGGGCCAGCGGGTGATCGGTGTCCTTGTGGCAATACAGGCTGGCCACTTGCACGATGTCGACGTAATCGATCTGCTGCGATTCGCGCTTGAGGTCCTGATACAGCCCCGGCAATTCCACCAGACGCTCCGGAAACTCCCAGACCCGCAGTAATTTGTCGCCGAGCAACGGGTGAATGTGATCGATCACATGGTTGAGGCTGACCGGATCGGACAGCAGTTCGTAGTGGTCTTCGGCATAGGTCAGGATCGGCAGCACGCCGATCTGATGAACCAGTCCGCCGAGCGCGGCCTGGTCGGGCTTGAGCTGGGTATACCGACGGCACAGGGCGTAGCTTACTCCTGCGATTTCCAGGCTTTTGCGCCAGACTTCGCGCATCTTCTGTTCGACCACGTCGGAACGGGCGTGAAAGATCTGCTCCATCACCAGACCGATCGCCAGGTTGCTGCTGTAATTGACGCCCAGCCGGGTGATGGCGGTGTGCAGGTCGGTGACTTCCTGGGTGGCGCGCAGCAGCGGGCTGTTCACCACTTTGATCAGGCGCGCCGACAGCGCCGTGTCGCGGCCGATTACTTTGCTCAGGTCGCTGACGCTGATATCCGGATCTTCAGCGGCCTTGCGAATCTGCAGGGCCACTTCCGGTAACGTTGGCAGAACCAGGTCATCGTTATCGATGGCCTCAACCAAATCCTGTTGGACCTTATCCGCCAGCTCACTCATGTCGTTTCTCTAGGGTGTTGCAACAAATGCTGCGATCAACGCTGGATTTCGCGGTCGCGATCCAGTTCGTATGGCAGGTCGAGCAAGTGCAGCGCCGGACCTTCGGCCGAGCCCAGATGCAAGTCGCCCGCTTCGGCAGCTTCGGCCTGCAACACCGCCAGCAGTTCAATATTCTTTTCGGTACGGGCGGCCAGCACCACTTCGCCGATCGAACTGCCGTGGCTCGGGGCGAACAGCGCGGTGCCGGGCTCCGGCAACTCAGCGGCATCCAGTTTCACGCGATACAGGCGACGTTTGAGTTTGCCCAGGTACTGCATGCGCGCGACGATTTCCTGGCCGGTGTAGCAGCCTTTCTTGAAGCTCACACCGCCGACGGCCTGCAGATTGAGCATCTGCGGGATGAACAGCTCACGGGTGCTCGGCATGACCTGGCCGATACCGGCGCGGATCTGGCCCAGCAGCCATTGATTGAGTTCGGCTTCGGTCAATTGCGCGCACAGCTTGCCTTTGACGGTGTCGGCCTGATCGGCAGGCACCCAGAGTTCGGCACGATTAGGGGAGACGCGAATCGCGATCAGCCCTTCGTGGCGGGCCACGCTGTCTGTTTCTGCCGGCAGTTCCAGACCCAGGCTGCTCAGGGCCGCATCGCCATGATCCAGACCGAAGCGCACCCAGGAGGCGCTTTCGTCGGTCAGTTTCGATTTGGAGAACACGGCGTACTTCTTCAGATCGGCCAGTTGCGGTTCCAGCAGCGCGCCGGCCATCGCCAGCAGCACGCCGTCGCCTTCGAGCACGATGCGGAAACTCGACTGCATCCGGCCTTTCTGTGTGCAACGGGCACCAAGGCTGGCCTGGGTTTCGCTCAGGTAATTGATGTTGCAGGTCAGCTGGCCTTGCAGGAATTTGCCGGCATCCGCGCCGCGAACCGCGAGAACGCCTTCATGAGACAGGGTGCAGAAAAAAGCAGAATCGGCCATGGGTCATCGCAGGGTAAATAGACTGGGGCACATCATAAGGGGGTGGTGTTGAAATGGGTAGTTCATAAAGGATCGATGGCGCCCGACCAAAGCCGACTGTTCGGCCCGCTTCGGGCCTGTATACTTGCGGCCTATTTGAGGAGGGCTCCATGGTCGAACAAGTTGAACTGAATCGCCTCTTTTGGCACAGCCGTCGCGGCATGCTGGAACTCGACGTGTTGCTGGTGCCGTTCGTGAAGGAGGTCTACGCCAATCTGAACGAGGTGGATCGCGCGCTGTATGTCCGCCTGCTCGAGTGCGAGGATCAGGACATGTTCGGCTGGTTCATGGAGCGCAGCGAATCGGAAGATCCCGAGCTGCAACGCATGGTTCGCATGATTCTGGATCGTGTCCAGCCCAAGTAACACGTTCGAATGCCGCTGGCATGCCTCACGGCAGTTGCTGGCGGCGTATCTGCTGGCCCAGGCATTCGCGCTGGGTACTCTGCTTATATTGTCGATTCCGTTCTGGGCTTCTCTGCTCGGGGTATTCGCGTGTCTCGGTCATGCTGCCTGGGTGTTGCCGCGCCAGATCCTGCTGAGTCATCCCAAGGCATTTTGCCGATTGCGCCGGGATGCCGATGGCTGGCAGTTGTGGAACAAGGCCGATGGCTGGCAGGCGGTGCAATTGCGACCGGACAGCCTGGCGCTGCCATTGATTGTGGTGCTGCGCTTTCGCTTGCGCGGTGAGCGGCGGGTCAGGTCGATCTGTGTGCCCCGAGACTCGCAGGCGGCGGATCTGCACCGACGCCTGCGGGTACGCCTCAAGTTCAGCCGACGTAGGTGGGCGGTACCAGAATAGTGTCGAGCGCTTCGGGCAGCAGGTCCGGATAGTCGAGGGTGTAATGCAGGCCTCGGCTCTCCTTGCGCTCCATGGCTGAACGGATCATCAGTTCCGCTACCTGCGCCAGGTTGCGCAGCTCGATCAGGTCGCGACTGACTTTATAGTTGCTGTAGAACTCGTCGATTTCATCCAGCAGCAAACGCACCCGATGCTGTGCCCGTTGCAGGCGCTTGTTTGTGCGCACGATGCCCACGTAGTCCCACATGAAGCGCCGTAATTCGTCCCAGTTGTGGGCGATGATCACGTCTTCATCGGAGTCGGTCACCTGGCTGGCGTCCCAGGCGGGCAGGGCACGCGGGATGGCGACGTCGGGCAGTTGCTCAAGAATGTCTGCTGCCGCCGAACGGGCGTAAACGAAGCATTCGAGCAGCGAGTTGCTGGCCATGCGGTTGGCGCCGTGTAGACCGGTGAAGCTGGTTTCGCCGATGGCGTACAGACCGGGCACGTCGGTGCGGCCCTGTTGATCGACCATCACGCCTCCGCAGGTGTAATGTGCAGCCGGTACGACCGGAATCGGTTGCTTGGTGATGTCGATGCCGAATCCGAGGCAGCGCTCGTAGACGGTCGGGAAGTGCGATTTGATAAAGGCTTCGGGTTTGTGACTGATGTCCAGGTAGACGCAATCGATACCCAGGCGCTTCATTTCATGGTCGATCGCACGGGCGACGATGTCTCTAGGTGCCAGTTCTGCACGTGAGTCGAAGCGTTGCATGAAGCGTTCGCCGTTCGGCAGCTTCAAATGGGCGCCTTCGCCGCGCAGGGCTTCGGTTACCAGGAAACTCTTGGCTTGCGGGTGGTAGAGGCAGGTGGGGTGGAACTGGTTGAACTCAAGGTTCGCCACTCGGCAGCCCGAGCGCCAGGCCATGGCGATGCCATCACCACAGGCGCCGTCAGGGTTGCTTGTATATAGATAGACTTTCGCGGCGCCGCCGGACGCCAGGATCACGAAGCGTGCGCCGAAGGTATCGACTTCCCCGGTTTTGCGGTTGAGTACGTAGGCGCCGAGGCAACGTTCGCCTTCCAGCCCCAGCCTGCGTTCGGTGATCAGATCGACCGCTACCCGCTGTTCGAGCAATTCGATGTTCGGGCGTTTTTTGGCTTGGGCCAGCAGGGTCGTGAATATTGCAGCGCCAGTGGCATCGGCTGCGTGGATGATCCGTCGATGGCTGTGACCGCCTTCTCGGGTCAGGTGGAATTCGAAGCCGCTGTCTTCGGTGCCGGACTGTTCGTCGCGAGTGAACGGCACGCCCTGGTCGATCAGCCACTGGATCGCCTCTTTGCTGTGCTCCACGGTGAAACGCACCGCGTCTTCATGGCACAGGCCGCCGCCAGCATTGAGGGTGTCATCGACATGGGATTCGACGGTGTCGGTGTCGTCCAGCACGGCCGCGACGCCACCCTGTGCCCAATAGGTCGAGCCGTTGGCAAGATCGCCTTTGCTCAGGACGGCGATACGCAAGTGACCGGGCAGGGTCAGCGCAAGACTCAAACCGGCAGCACCGCTGCCAATCACCAGGACATCGTGTTGAAACTGTTGGCTCATTTCAGGATTCCGCTCAAAGCGACCCGGGTCGGGGTTGGCGCAGGACAGGCGGATGGGCGAGTCGAGACAGCCACACAGCCCACTAGTATATAGAGGGGTGGGGCGGCACAATAGCCGGGCGGATATGGCATTGTGAGACTACTGCGACGGAAAAATTCTGACGCTTTGTCGGAAGTTTTTTTCAGCGACTTTGGAAAAAAGCGACTGTATCGCAGATGAAACACGCTTTTTCCGCTCCCGGTTGCACAATGTCGACGCGGCACGTCTATAAATATTTGGAACTTTTGCCAGAGGCCCAAGATCAATAGACAGTTGCCCGAAACAAGGGACAGTGTCGGCTTCAATGCGGAACCTGCGGTTGGGTTCTTGCCGGCGAGCCGATGACAAGATTATTCGCGCAGCCGGTTCATCCCGCGCTGCGTTTTTCGTGCGTGCCAAATCAGAGCCCGCAGGAAACTTGCTTGGAGGGGGAGAACTTTTGCGAAAAGCCCGAGTCTATGTTTGCAAGTCCGGTCGTTTGGCCATGCAAGACTCCTCCGAGTTTATCGAGGAGTGTTCATGCTAACCCAGGAAGAGGATCAGCAGCTGGTCGAACGCGTTCAGCGTGGCGACAAGCGAGCTTTCGATCTGCTGGTGCTGAAGTATCAGCACAAAATTCTCGGGTTGATCGTGCGTTTTGTGCACGACACCCATGAAGCCCAGGACGTCGCACAAGAAGCCTTCATCAAGGCTTATCGAGCGCTTGGAAACTTCCGCGGCGACAGTGCGTTTTATACGTGGCTGTACCGCATCGCCATTAACACGGCGAAAAACTATCTGGTTTCACGCGGCCGCCGGCCGCCGGATAGTGATGTAAGTTCCGAAGATGCAGAGTTCTACGACGGCGATCACGGCCTGAAGGATCTCGAGTCTCCTGAACGAGCATTGCTGCGGGATGAGATCGAAGGCACCGTCCATCGAACCATTCAGCAACTGCCAGAGGATTTGCGTACGGCATTAACTTTGCGCGAATTTGATGGTCTGAGTTACGAGGACATCGCGAGCGTCATGCAATGTCCGGTTGGTACCGTGCGCTCCCGGATTTTCCGCGCCCGGGAGGCCATCGATAAAGCCCTGCAGCCGTTGCTGCAGGAGAACTAAAGACAGCGGCGACAGCCAAGAGAGGAACGCCATGAGTCGTGAAGCCCTGCAGGAATCGCTGTCCGCAGTGATGGATAACGAAGCGGACGAACTGGAATTGCGTCGAGTGCTTAACGCACTGGACGATGTTGAAACCCGTGAAACCTGGGCTCGTTACCAGATCGCTCGGGCAGCCATGCACAAGGATCTGTTGCTTCCGCGTCTGGATCTCGCTGCGGCTGTTTCTGCTGCGCTGGAAGATGAAGCCACCCCTGCGAAAGTGTCTCGCGGCCCATGGCGCAGTCTCGGTCGTCTGGCCGTAGCCGCTTCGGTGACCGTTGCCGTTCTGGCGGGTGTTCGTCTGTATAACCAGGATGAAATCGCTGGCGTTGAACTCGCCCAGCAATCCAATCAGCCTGTCCTTGCAACTCCTCAGGTCAAAGGCCCGGCGGTATTGGCAGGTTACAACGAGAGCTCCGAAGCTACTGGCCCGATGGCCAATGGCGTACTGCAAGGTCAGCCAGGCTGGCATGATCAGCGTCTGCCGGGTTACCTGCGCCAACACGCTCAACAGGCTGCCCTGAAAGGCACCGAGAGCGCGCTGCCTTACGCACGTGCAGCAAGTCTGGAAAACCGTTAAGGGGGATCATGCGCGCCATACCTCTACTTTCGCTTCTGCTTAGCGGCTGGTTCATTGTTCCAGCCCACGCCGACGAGGCTCAGGACTGGTTGACCCGCCTGGGCCAGGCCGAGCAGCAGCAAAGCTTTCACGGCACATTCGTTTACGAGCGTAACGGTAGTTTTTCTACCCACAACATCTGGCATCGCGTCCAGAATGGTCAGGTCCGCGAGCGTTTGCTTCAGCTCGACGGTTCGGCTCAGGAAGTTCTGCGCATTGATGGGCACACTCAATGCGTCAGCGGCACCCTGATTGCGGGTCTGGGGGATTCACCCAACTCTGCCGCCCGTCCGCTTGATCCTAAAAAGCTGAAGAACTGGTATGAGCTTGCCGTCATTGGCAAGTCGCGCGTGGCCGGGCGTGAAGCAGTGATTGTATCGCTGACGCCACGTGATCAGCACCGTTACGGCTTCGAACTGCATTTGGATAAGGAAACGGGTCTGCCGCTCAAGTCGCTGCTGTTGAACGACAAGGGGCAGTTACTCGAGAGATTTCAGTTTACGCGGCTGGATACCTCTGAAGTTCCCTCCGACAGGGACCTTCAAGCCAACTCCGATTGCAAGCCAGTCATTCTCGACAGCGACAAGGCTTCTGCGGTCAAGACCGCACAGGTCTGGCGCTCTGACTGGTTGCCTCCTGGCTTCGAACTGACCAGCAGTTCCTCGCACAAGGATCCGGAAACCAAGACGCAGGTCAACAGTCTGATGTATGACGACGGTCTGGCCCGATTTTCGGTGTTTCTCGAGCCGTTGAACGGTGCAACCGTCACCGATACCCGGACTCAGCTGGGCCCGACCGTTGCTGTCTCCCGCCGCCTGACAACGCCTCAAGGCGAAATGATGGTGACGGTAGTCGGCGAGATTCCAATCGGGACCGCCGAACGGATTGCCCTGTCGATGCGCAATGATGGCGCTGCAACCAGCAAACAGTGAGCTGATTCCAGCTATCTCCACTTCGTCTTCGAGACGTGAAATGTTTGCTGAGCATTTTCATTTGCAAAACACCCGAAAATTTTTTATAGGTCAGAGCCTCTCGGCTCTGGCCTTGTTTGTTGTTCCCGGAACAAAAATGCCGGCCTGTGGTTTCCGGTGTTCCTTGCTCCATATCGCTTAACCCTGCTCGTCGTAACGGGAGCTGTATGTCGATACCAAGCTTGAAGTCTTATCTCTCCATTTTCGCCACGGTGCTGGTGCTCGGTCAGGCTGTTCCTGCAGTCAATGCGGCTGAGGCGGCCAGCCCGGCCAACCTGCCGGATTTCACCCAGCTGGTCGAACAGGCCTCGCCTGCGGTGGTGAACATCAGTACCACGCAAAAGCTGCCGGATCGCAAAGTGAACCAGCAAATGCCCGACCTGGAAGGCTTGCCGCCGATGCTGCGCGAGTTCTTCGAGCGCGGCATGCCGCCGCAACAGCGTTCTCCGCGTGGTGATCGCCAGCGTGAAGCGCAGTCGCTGGGGTCGGGCTTTATCATTTCGCCGGATGGCTACATCCTGACCAATAACCATGTGATCGCCGATGCCGACGAAATCCTCGTCCGTCTGGCTGATCGCAGTGAAATGAAAGCCAAGCTGATCGGCACCGACCCACGTTCCGACGTGGCGCTGTTGAAAATCGAAGGCAAGGATCTGCCAGTGCTGAAGCTGGGCAAATCCCAGGACTTGAAAGCTGGTCAGTGGGTGGTGGCAATCGGTTCGCCATTCGGCTTTGACCACACCGTGACCCAAGGCATCGTCAGTGCCGTCGGCCGTAGCCTGCCGAACGAAAACTACGTGCCATTCATCCAGACCGACGTGCCGATCAACCCGGGTAACTCCGGTGGCCCGCTGTTCAATCTGAACGGTGAAGTGGTCGGGATCAACTCGCAGATCTACACCCGTTCCGGTGGCTTCATGGGCGTGTCGTTCGCCATTCCGATCGACGTGGCCATGGACGTTTCCAATCAACTGAAAAGCGGCGGCAAGGTCAGCCGTGGCTGGTTGGGCGTCGTCATCCAGGAAGTGAACAAGGATCTGGCCGAGTCGTTCGGTCTGGACAAACCGGCCGGTGCGCTGGTTGCGCAGATTCAGGATGACGGCCCGGCTGCCAAGGGCGGCCTGCAAGTGGGTGACGTGATCCTGAGCATGAACGGTCAACCGATCGTCATGTCTGCTGATCTGCCACATCTGGTGGGTGCATTGAAAGCTGGTGCCAAAGCCAATCTCGAAGTGATTCGTGACGGTAAGCGCAAGAATGTCGAGCTGACCGTAGGCGCCATTCCGGACGAAGACAAGGAGCTGGATGCCCTGCCTAAATCCGGTGCTGAAACCAACAGCAATCGTCTGGGTGTTTCGGTTGCCGAGCTGAGCGCCGAGCAGAAGAAAACCTACGACCTCAAAGGTGGTGTGGTGATCAAGGAAGTGCAGGATGGTCCTGCGGCCCTGATCGGTCTGCAACCGGGCGACATCATCACGCACCTGAACAATCAGGCCATTGGTTCTTCCAAGGAGTTCGCCGAGATCGCCAAGGCGCTACCGAAAAACCGTTCGGTGTCGATGCGCGTTCTGCGTCAGGGGCGTGCCAGCTTCATCACCTTCAAACTGGCTGAATGATCCAGTTGTCCAAGCAGTAAAAAAACCGCCTCGAAAGAGGCGGTTTTTTTGTATCCGGAATTTGTCTCGGCGCGGGCTTAACCCATCATGTCCTTGACCATACGCTCTTGCTCCATCAGCTCGCGCTGACGGGCATCGATACGCGACGACAGCGGGAAGTTGCTGCCCGCCTTGCGTTTGGCGAAGTCCAGTTGCTGGATGGCCTGGCGATAATCGCCGACCAGCGCGAAATACTCGGCACGGGCCTGATGCAAGCCAATGATGTTGCCAGACAGTCCGCGGGTTTCTGCAACCTGGTACCAAACGTCTGGATCGTCTGGACGCGATTTCAACAAGCCCTCGAGTGCCTTCTCCGCATCGGCGGTTCGGTTCTGTTTCAGCAGCAGATCGACACGCACCTGATTCAGCGGATAGTTGCCAGGATACTGGCTGAGCATCCGGTCAGCCCGTGACTGGGCATCGGCCAACTTATTGTTGGTGATGTCCAGGTCGATCTGCGCGAGGTTGTAGATGATCTCGTTCGGCGATTTGGCCAGCAGTTGCTTGAGATTCTCTCGGGCCTCATTCAACTGACCGCCCTTGATCTGGGCGATCGCCAGTCCATAACGGGCCACATCATTGTTCGGATTATCGTCCAGCTGCGCGCGAAAGCGCTTGGCACCAAGGCCCGGCGTTTCTTCATAGGTCAACTGCACCCGCGCCCGGATCAGTTGGTAGCGCTTGCTGTCTTCGATACCGCCGGGTTTAGCCTGTTCGGCGCGGTTGCGGGTGTCGGCGATCCGCGATTCGGTGACCGGGTGGGTCAACAGGAATTCCGGCGGTTTGGCATCGAAGCGGTACTGGCGCATCAAACGCTCGAACATGGTCGGCATCGAGCGTGGATCGTAGCCGGCCTTTTCCAGGTTAAGGATGCCAATGCGGTCGGCTTCCTGCTCGTTCTGACGCGAGAAACGTCGTTGTTCCTGAATGGCTGCCGCTTGGGTGCCGGCAATCGCTGCAATCCCGGCATCGCCTGCGCCTGCCGCAGCGATCACGATACCAGCCAGCAGCGCTGCCATCATCGGTACCTGCATGCGCTGCGACGCCTCGACGCCACGAGCGAAGTGGCGCTGGGACAAGTGAGCCAGTTCGTGGGCCAGTACCGAGGCATATTCACCTTCGGTCTGGGCGTTGAGGAACAGGCCACCGTTGACCCCGACGATCCCGCCCGGTGCGGCGAAGGCGTTCAGCTGCGGGCTGTTGATCAGGATGAACTCCAGGCGTCGGTCATTGACCTGGCTGGTTTCCACCAGCTTATAGACGCTGGACTCGACGTAGTCTTTGAGCTGTGGATCGTTGAGCTGCGAAACCTGGCTGCGCAGCAACGCCAGCCAGGCGCGACCCAATTGATATTCCTGTTGTGGCGAGACGATGGCAGAGCTGGCGTCACCGAGTGACGGCAGGTCGTCGGCGAAGCCCGGTGAGGCGAGCAGGCAAGCGAGCGTCAGCAGGGTAGGGCGCAGAAATGTCATGCACAAAGCCTTAGTCGACAAAGACCTTACTGTAGCCGGACACCGGGTCTGCGACCAGATATTCTAGGCAGCCTGACCACCTGATTCGGAGTGACGCATGACCGACGCTGTAGCCCATGACTGTGAACTGGACGCCAGTGGCCTGAATTGTCCGTTACCGTTGCTCAAGGCCAAGATGGAACTGAACAAGTTGCCCAGCGGTGCAATACTCAAGGTGATTGCCACGGATGCTGGCTCGCAACGCGACTTTCGCACCTTTGCCAAGTTGGCCGGTCATACGCTGCTGCGTGAAGAAGACGAGGCCGGTGTCTACCGTTACTGGCTGAAAAAAGCCTGAAACCGACCGCGTAAATGACCTAAGGAAAATTGATGTTCAAAGTGTTGCGCGACTGGATTCAGCGCTACTTCTCCGATGAAGAAGCGGTGGTGCTGGCGGTGCTGTTGTTTCTCGCCTTCACTGCTGTGCTCACGCTTGGCGGAATGCTTGCGCCGGTGCTGGCCGGCATGGTGCTGGCGTATCTGATGCAGGGGTTGGTGCTCACGCTCGAGCGCCTGCGTGTGCCCGGTGGGGCGGCGGTCGGTCTGGTGTTTGCGTTGTTCATGGGCGTGCTGATGGTGTTCATCGTCGTGGTGCTGCCGCTGCTCTGGCACCAGTTGATCACCCTGTTCAACGAGTTGCCGGGCATGCTTGCCAAGTGGCAATCGCTGCTGTTGCTGCTGCCCGAGCGCTATCCGCACCTGGTTTCCGACGAGCAGGTGCTGCAAGCGATCGAAGCGGCGCGGGGCGAGATCGGCAAGTTCGGCCAGTGGGCGCTGACGTTCTCGTTGTCGAGCTTGCCGCTGCTGGTGAACATCATGATCTATCTGGTGCTGGTGCCGATCCTGGTGTTCTTCTTCCTCAAGGACCGGGCAATGATCGGCGAGTGGGTGCGCGGCTATTTGCCGCGCGAACGGGCGCTGATCACCCGGGTTGCCGAGGAAATGAACCGGCAGATCGCCAACTACATTCGCGGCAAGGTCATCGAGATCGTGATTTGTGGTGGGGTGACCTACATCGCGTTCGTCGCGCTGGGGCTCAATTATGCGGCGCTGCTGGCCCTGTTGGTGGGCGTGTCGGTGGTGGTGCCGTATGTCGGTGCGGTGGTGGTGACCGTACCGGTGCTGCTGATTGCGCTGTTCCAGTGGGGCTGGAGCGATCAGTTCATCTATCTGATGGCGGTTTACGGGATCATCCAGACGCTGGATGGCAACGTGCTGGTGCCGTTGCTGTTCTCCGAAGCGGTCAACCTGCACCCGGTGGCGATCATTTGTGCGGTGCTGTTGTTCGGCGGGTTGTGGGGATTCTGGGGAGTGTTCTTCGCGATTCCGCTGGCGACGCTGTTCAAGGCTGTGCTGGATGCGTGGCCGCGCAAGGAGCCGGCGGTAGCGCCGCTGCTTTGAAAATGGAGCGGCGCCCGCGAGGGCGCCGACAGCATCAGGCCTTGTTCAGCGCCTGAGCAGCAGCCAGCACTGCATCCACATGTCCTGGCACTTTCACGCCGCGCCATTCCTGACGCAGTACGCCGTCCCTGTCGATCAGGAAGGTGCTGCGATCAACGCCCAGGTATTCCTTGCCGTAAAGTTTCTTCAGCTTGATCACGTCGAACAGCTGGCAGACGGCTTCTTCCTTGTCGCTGATCAGCTCAAACGGAAATTCCTGCTTGCACTTGAAGTTCTCGTGGGACTTCAGGCTGTCGCGGGAAATTCCGAAGATTTCCGTGTTGGCAGCCTTGAATGCTGCGTATTGATCGCGAAAGCCCTGGCCTTCGGTCGTGCAGCCCGGGGTGCTGTCCTTCGGATAGAAATAGATCACCACTTGCTTGCCCTTGAGGGCTGACAGTCTGACGGTCTGCCCGCTGGTGGCAGGTGCTTCGAAATCCGTAACCGGTTGGTCGATGACAACGGCCATGAAAGCTTCCTTACATTGGGTTCTGTGGGCGCCACGGTTCGATCAGTGCATCCAGGTTCATGGCGTCGGCGAAATCCAGGAACTGGTCGCGCAGCCAGCTGATCTGGGTGCCGGCGGGCAGGGTCACGGTGAACGTGGCGTTGAGCATGGTGCCGCCGGTCTGCGGTGCCTGATAGGTATCGCACGTCAGGTTTTCCAGCTCGACGTTGTGATCCATGAAGAACTGGCACAGCTCGTTGATGATGTCCGGACGGTACGCCGAAGACACGTAAGCCACGTACGGCAGGGCTTGCGGACGGTTTTCCAGGGCGGCGCTGCGCACCACGTTGACGGTGAACGCATGACGCTTGGCCAGCACCGGCAGGCTGCCTTCAAGGCGTGCCAGGGCGTCCCAGCTGCCGGAGACTTCGAGCACCAGCGCGCTGCACTCGCCGTGGCGGGTCAGGCGCGAGGTAACCACCGCGCAGCGGTTTTCATGGCTGGCGCGGCACAGGACGTTGGTCAGCTCCATGGGATTGGCGCCGAGGGCACTGATGACAAGGAATTGTTCGCGAACTGTGGGGGTGGACATGCAGCATTCCTAAAGCGATGAGCGGTCGGTAGGGAGAGGGCGTTGATTGCCGGGGCAATGCCTGTCCGGAAGGCCCGGTTCGTGTGGCGCTACGGCTTCATGAACAAGCAAGCGTACGGCAACGACACTGGAACGGGGCCCGGGAGGCCGAAACGGGAGGCTGGAACCCGGCGTACAAGCTGATCAGTACCGATCAAAGTCTGAAGGGTAGCGAAAAGCGGCGCCAAGGGGAATGGCGGCACAGTACTTCGCTTGTGCAAGCATCTTGGCGCCAGTACCATTACCGCTCTCTTTTTCCGGCAGGAGCGGTTTCATGATTGCGGGCAGTATGGTGGCACTGGTCACTCCCATGGATGCACAAGGGCGTCTTGACTGGGACAGCCTCAGCAAACTCGTGGACTTCCATCTCAAGAACGGCACCCATGCCATTGTCGCGGTCGGCACCACCGGCGAGTCGGCAACCCTTGATGTAGAAGAACACATCGCCGTCATCAAAGCCGTGGTCAAACAGGTCGCCGGTCGTATTCCGGTGATCGCCGGTACTGGCGCCAACTCGACCCGCGAAGCGGTCGAGCTCACCCGCAACGCTAAAGAAGCCGGCGCCGATGCCTGCCTGCTGGTCGTCCCGTACTACAACAAGCCGACCCAGGAAGGCCTGTACCAGCACTTCAAGCACATCGCCGAAGCGGTCGACATCCCACAGATTCTCTACAACGTTCCCGGCCGCACCTCCTGCGACATGCAGGCCGAGACCGTGATCCGCCTGTCCACCGTGCCGAACATCATCGGCATCAAGGAAGCGACCGGCGACCTGAAGCGTGCCAAGGCGATCATCGACGGCGTGAGCAAGGACTTCATCGTGCTGTCCGGTGATGATCCGACCGCAGTCGAGCTGATCCTGCTGGGCGGCAAGGGCAACATCTCTGTTACCGCCAACGTCGCCCCGCGCGAAATGGCCGACCTGTGCGAGGCCGCGCTCAAGGGCGACGCCGAGACCGCACGGGCCATCAACGAAAAACTGATGCCGCTGCACAAGGACCTGTTCATCGAAGCCAACCCGATTCCGGTGAAGTGGGCTTTGGTCGAAATGGGCCTGATGCACCAAGGCATCCGCCTGCCGCTGACCTGGCTGAGCGCTCCTTGTCATGAAACGCTGCGCTCGGCCCTGCGCCAGTGCAACGTCCTGGTTTAATTGAGGAAGTACAACGCATGAAGCGAATGGCCGGACTTTCCGCACTTGCCTTGATTATCTCCAGCACCAGTGGCTGCGGATGGGTCTGGGGCCCGGAAGGTTATTTCCGTGACCGTGGTAGCGATTACCTGGAAGCGCAACAGACTGCACCGATGCAACTGCCACCGGACGTCAGCACCTCCAAGCGCCTGGATCCGCTGCTGCCGATCCCGCGCAACGTGGCCGACGACACCGCCAAGGGTGAATACATCGTCCCGCGTCCTCAACCGCTGTCGACCGTTGCCGATGCCAGCGACTACTCGCTGCAGAAGAGCGGTGATTCCCGTTGGGTCATGGCCCAGCATCCACCGGCCGAAGTCTGGCCAGTGGCGGTGCAGTACTTCCAGGACAACGGTTTCCGTCTGGATGAACAGCGCCCGCAAACCGGCGAATTCACCACCACCTGGCAGCATTCCGACGAACTGTCCGCCGCCATGGCCAAGCGCCTGAGCGCCGCCGGCGTCAGCACCGACAGTGAAACCCGTGTGCGGGTGCGCATCGAGCCGGGCGTGCAGCGCAACACCAGTGAAGTCTACGTGGTCAGCGCCGAGCGTCCTGCCGGCAGCACCGCCAATGTTGATTTCACCAACCGTTCGGTCAACACCGGCCTCGACGCCGCGCTGGTCGACGACATGCTCGCGAGCATGAGCCGTACCTCCGAGAAGGGTGGTTCGGTGTCGATGCTGGCTTCGCGTGATTTCGATACCCCGAGCCGTGTCAGCCTGAGCGAAGACGGCAGCGGCAACCCGGTACTGAACGTCGGTACGGACCTGGATCGTGCCTGGTCGAGCGTCGGTCGTGCGCTGGAGCAGGGTGAATGGCGCGTTGAAGACATCAACCGCAGCCTGGGTCTCTACTACATCAACTTGTCCGAAAAGGCCGAGAAGAAAGACGAGAAACCTGGTTTCTTCAGCAGCCTGTTCGGCAGCGCGCCGACCAAGGAAGAAGTTGAAGCCCGTGCCGAGCGTTATCAGGTTCGCCTGAGCAAGGTCGGCGAGAACGTTCAGGTGACCGTCGAGAAAAACATCAACACCGTTGCGCCGGCCGATGTGGCCCGCAAAGTGTTGAGCGTGATTCAGGACAACCTGGGCTGATCCAATGCGTTTTGCCGTTCTCGGCAGCGGTAGCCAAGGGAACGGCACGCTGATCGCCAGTGCTGATACGTATGTGCTGGTGGATTGTGGTTTTTCCCTGCGGGAAACCGAAAAACGCCTGTTGCGCCTGGGTGTGAACCCGGCGCAACTGAGCGCGATACTCGTAACCCACGAACATGCCGACCACGTGCATGGCGTGGGTTTGCTGTCTCGGCGCTACAATCTGCCTGTCTACCTCAGTCGCGGCACACTGCGCGGGATGCGCAAACCGATTGAACCTGCCGGTTTCGTGACCGGTGGCGAGCAACTGCAGATCGGTGCTCTGAGCATCGGGGTCATTGCCGTGGCCCATGATGCGCAGGAGCCGACCCAGTACGTATTCAGCGATCAAGAGCAGCGGCGCTTCGGCCTGC
Organism: Pseudomonas glycinae; assembly: GCF_001594225.2. Lineage (GTDB taxonomy): Bacteria > Pseudomonadota > Gammaproteobacteria > Pseudomonadales > Pseudomonadaceae > Aquipseudomonas > Aquipseudomonas glycinae. The sequence goes on along the minus strand of NZ_CP014205.2, from coordinate 4,419,440 downwards.
TGACCGACCTGGGTTCCTACTGCGAGCGGGTGCTGGACGGTTATCGGGACCTCGATGCGTTGATGATCGAGTCCAATCACTGTCGCGACATGCTGGCCCGTGGTCATTACCCGTACTTTCTCAAGCAGCGGGTGGGCGGTGAGCTGGGACATTTGAACAACCATCAGGCGGCATTCCTGGTGGCCGAGTTGGGCTGGCAAGGCCTGCAACACCTGGTCCTGGCCCATCTGAGCAGCAAGAACAACCTGCCGCAGCTGGCCCGGCAATGTTTTGTCGACACCCTCGGGTGCGACCCGGACTGGCTGCAACTGGCCGATCAAGATTCAGGGCTCGACTGGCGCCACATCGCCTAGCCCATCTACTTAGCAAGCGGAGCCCATCATGGAAAAACGTGAAGAACTCTACCGCGGCAAAGCCAAATCGGTTTACAAGACCGACGACGCTGACCGCTTGATCCTGCTGTTTCGCAACGACACTTCGGCGTTCGACGGCAAGCGCATCGAGCAGCTCGACCGCAAAGGCATGGTGAACAACAAGTTCAACGCCTTCATCATGCAGAAACTCGAAGCGGCCGGCATTCCGACCCAATTCGACAAGCTGCTGGCCGACAACGAAGTGCTGGTGAAAAAACTCGACATGATCCCGGTCGAGTGCGTCGTGCGTAACTACGCCGCCGGCAGCCTGGTCAAGCGTCTGGGTGTCGAGGAGGGCATGAAGCTCAACCCGTACACCTTCGAACTGTTCCTGAAGGACGACGCCAAGGGCGATCCGTTCATCAACGAATCCCACGTTGTGGCCTTCGGCTGGGGCACCGCCGAGCAACTGGCGCGTATGAAAGAACTGTCGCTCAAGGTCAACGAAGTCCTGAGCAAACTGTTCGACGACGCAGGCCTGCTGCTGGTGGACTTCAAGCTGGAATTCGGCGTGTTCAGCGACGGCTCCATCGTCCTGGGCGACGAGTTCAGCCCGGACGGTTGCCGTCTGTGGGACAAGGACACCAAGAAGAAGATGGACAAGGACCGCTTCCGCCAGGGCCTCGGTGACGTCATCGAAGCCTACGAAGAAGTCGCCAACCGTCTGGGCGTACCGCTTTAATCGACGCAAGCATCTGATAGCACGGAAAAAATTTCGTCTGGGGGTTTCCCATTCAGCGAAAGTGTTGTTATGATGCGCGCCGTTGGAGAGATGCCAGAGTGGCCGAATGGGACGGATTCGAAATCCGTTGTACCTTCACCGGTACCTAGGGTTCGAATCCCTATCTCTCCGCCATATATAGAAAAAGCCCCGTAGCTGAGAAGCTACGGGGCTTTTTTGTTTGTACTGTTTTTGCTACTAAAGCTGCGCGCATGTTTTTCCTGCGTAGAGAAAAAAATCTGTCGCCGCTCCTGTGTACAACCTAGATCGGAGTCACCTGCTCAATCTGGTCGCAGCGCTGAAATCGTCTGGAATCTCAGGTATTGGACCGCGACTTTTTCTTTTGAGTAAGCGGTATGCAATGGGGCGACAGACGGATGTCTGATGCGGGTATACGGCTATGCCGCCTCATTGGCCACCTCGCGGACATCAAGAATGTCGTGGTCGTTCATAACGGACCGTCTCACCATCCTCAGGAAGATTTGAAGTGATCTCACCGATCACTTGAAACCCCGTGCCCTGCTCGGATTGTTCTCACAGCTACGCTGAATAGCTAGGTTTTATCGGAGTAGGGAGAAGCAGTCGCTTCTTGAGGTACCCATTGGCCTAGAGAAATTTTGTGATGTGGCGGTCTGAAAATAATGTAGGAAAACTTTCTATCTTGGCGGTCTTCGGAGGAATGCGCCGTATTGCATCAATATTGCATCGTAAAGTCGTACGACTTGTCTTTAATATTCTTACAAATTTATCCGATTTTCGGCTTCCATAGCCTTGGTGCTGATCGCACAGGTAAAGGTAGGCAATTGCGAATTTTAGATTGCGTGCCATGATTAGTAGAGAAAATTTCCAGAAGGATATTTCTTATGGCAGCTGTTGATCCTAGTCTTCGTGTAGTTGGAGGAGTGGAGGTCGGTGCGGGATTTGATGATATAACTGCAATTGATCGGACCCTCACCCCTCAGGTTGTAATCGCGCTTTGTGGGCCATTGGGTACTCCTTTGCATGAGGTTGCTAAAAATTTTAGAGATCTATTGCTTAGCACTGATTATGGTTATGAGCATGTAGAAATAATTAGGCTAAGCGATGAGATTAGAGCTAAATCGAATTTGTCTGGAGATTGCTCAGTAAAAGATTTGATTGAGGCAGGTAACGATTTGCGGAAGGACCATGGTAATGAGGTGCTCGCAAAGCTTGCGATTAGAAGGATCAGTATTGCAAGGGCTTCTGAGCAGGAGAAAGCGGCGGAAGCTAAAAAGTCCGAGCACCCTGATTTGTTTCGCACTGACTCAGATGATAGTTTGGTACCAAATGTTACTCTGAAATGGTGTCATATAATTGATTCGATTAAACATGTTGATGAGTTGCGGCTCTTAAGATCCATTTATGGGGAAATGTTGTACGTCGTAGGTGTGTATTCTCCGATAGAAATGCGAATTTCTCGTCTAGAAGGTGCTTTGAAGGGCGACGGGGTTCATGATCTGATAGATCGAGACTCTGGAGAGGAAATAGATCACGGCCAAAGGGTTGAAGATACGTTTCCTCAGTCGGATTTTTTTTTACGAGTTGAGAAAACTACAGACTCGCATCGAATTAGTAGAGTCAAGCGGTTTCTGGATTTGATGTTGGGGACAATGGTTGCAACCCCTACTGTAAATGAAAGAGCAATGTATGCTGCTTTTTCGGCAGCAAGGAATTCCGCATGCCTTTCTCGTCAAGTTGGTGCTTCAATTACAAGTTGTGAGGGGGAGGTGATTTCCACGGGCTGGAATGATGTTCCAAAGGCTTTTGGTGGTTTGTACCAGACAGAGGGAGATGGACTTAACTTTGATGAGGACCGCCGTTGTTGGAATTTGGATGGAGGTGTTTGCTCAAACGATCAGGAAAAAAAGGTAATCTCTAATTACATTGTAGATAAATTAATCGAGAGTGAACTGATTTCGTTGGATAAGAGAGAGGCTGCTTTAGCAGTGATCAGAGGGAAAACACAGCTCAAGAGTCTCATAGAATTCTCTCGTGCTGTTCACGCTGAAATGCATGCTCTTCTTAATGCAGGAGCGACAGACGGGGGCAAAATTCGCCACGGTAAATTGTTTGTGACGACCTACCCTTGCCACTCTTGTGCGCGACACCTGGTAGCTGCTGGCATCAGAGAAGTGATTTTTCTTGAGCCGTATCGTAAGAGCCTTGCTACCCGTCTTCACCAAGATGCTATAACTGAAAACGAGAGTGACGCGACGAAGGTTAGGGTGCTCCCTTTTGATGGTGTTGCGCCATCGCGATTCCTGAAATTCTTCTCTGCTCACCCCGCTGGTCGGAAAAAAGATGGGCGTATGATTCTCAGAGACGCGGAACCAGTGGCTCGCATATCAATGGAGGCAGTCTCGACTCTTGAAGGACTGGTGGTGAAGGGTCTAGAATCCCGGCGCCTTTGAAGGTGATGACTTGTGGAGCTGTTTATGGATCAGTCAGAGGATAAATGCGAAGCCGGATCTATGGCGCAGCTGTCCTTCAGTTTTGAGGCTGCAAGTTACGGAAATTCTGTTAGTAGCGTTGCTTCCTATGAAGGTGATCTGTCTACTTACAGAGGCTCAGCTAACGCAATTCAGACTAAAAGTGTAGTGCTTGCATTTCCTCAAGATCGAGCGGTTGGAGCTCAGTCTCGGCTTGTGCAGCGAATTGTTCAGCGTAATCGTTTTTTTTGATTATATAGCGTTATCAAATTACATTTAAAAGCCCCGTAGCTGAGAAGCTACGGGGCTTTTTCGTTTCTGATCCAACGCAATTCGACACCCCAACTACTTCTGCCCCAAATCCACCACCTCCCAACTATCATCCGGATCAAACCGCTTCATCGCCTTCGCCACTTTCTCCCCATCCGGCCCGAGGTCCTTCTGAAACACCTGGCCCTCATGGCTGATCATGAAACTCATCACCCCGGTGTCGGCATACTTCGCAGGCCAGGCGATCAAGGCGAATCCGCGACTCATCTTGTCTCCAATCAGATAGCTGTAGGCGCCGCCCGGTGCTGACGGGCCTTGGGCGTCGAGGATGCGGAAGTGGTAGCCGTGCCAGTCTTCGTCGTTGATAGCCTGGCCGAAGGCGGGGCCGAGGGGGCTGATCTGGCCGCTGTCGTCTTCTGGCCAATAGAGGCCGTCGTGTTTGCCGGGGGAGCTGAAGATTTTCTGTGCGTATTCGAGGGCGCCGTCGCCGTCGCGGTCTTCCGAGGCGTAGTCCATTTGGGCGTCGTCGTAGGCCAGCGCCGATTGCACTGCCGCCAGTTCGTTGCGGCCGATGCGACGGGCACGGATTTCGACCTGCGCAGCTTTCATGTCGAAGCGCCAACCGGTTTTGTCTTTGATGAGGGGGATGGGCAGCGTCCAGTGATCGGGCCCGACGGAGAGTACGGCCTTGTTGTCGCCGGTCTTTTCCAGGGTGTGCTGTTCGCGGTATTGCTGGAGGAAGGCATCGACATCGCTGCGCTGCACGCCTTCACGGGGAATGAAGCTGTGCCATTCCTCGCCCAGCAATTCAGTCAGGCGTTTTTGGTCGGCGTGTTGCGTACCGAGGGCTTCGACGAAGGCCTCAGCGGCTTTTTCCGGGGTTGGAAATACTTGCTGGGCCGAGGCGAAGCTCGAAAATGCGAGGCCGGCCGCGAGGATCAGGCAGCTCCTGAGCAGAGAATGAATGTTCATCGACGGCCACCTCCTCTCTGACGCATGCCCCCGCCGGATGGCCGGCTGATCTGATGTCCGGCTACGCGTGAGGTATTGGGACGTTGCGCAGAAATCTGGCTGGCCCGGCCACGATCAGCCTGGACGCGGGTCTGGGACGGAGAGCGCGCGCCGGCGAAGGCGTTGTTCCGCGCACTGCCCGCGGCGGTTCGGGCATGGGACGCACGGTTGTCACGTTGATTAACGCCCGGCTGCCGCGCCTCCCGCGTGTTGCCTTGAGCGCGGTCGGCGGCTCTAGGCCTGTCCGCGCCGCCTTGCATGCGATTGCCAACATTGGCGGATTGCGCTTCGCGGACTTGATTCCGGGCTTCCCGATTGCTGGTGGCGGGACGCTCGATACCGGCTTTGTCCATCGAGTTGCGAGCTCGCTCCCGAGCCTGGGCCCGCTGCGCGTTGTCACCGCGATAGGCGTCACGCTGAGCCGCGCCGTCCAGCTGCCGGCCATACTGCGCGCGACTGCGGTTGTCACGATAAGGCACGCCATCGCGATGCACGGTGTTGTGCTGCCACTTGTTCTGGTTGTTGGTGATGCGGTTATTGCCGTTGATGTTGTTGTAACGGTTTACATCGATGTCGATATCGTTGTTGCCCCAATCACAGTCGCCCCACAACGACGCGACAACCGCCACGCCCGTACCGAAGGCCAGCCCGGCCACCAGTGCCTGACCCGGGTAGTAAGCGGGTGGCGGCGGGTAATACACCGGCGGCGAGGCGGGATAAGGCCAGGTGCCGTAAGTGGTCGTCGGGTTATAGGTCGGGACGTAGACCACCTGCGGATCGGCGGGCTGAATGATGATGGTTGTGTTGTCGGCCGGCTTGGTTGTCCCGGCAGAGATGGGCGGCGTTACGTTCTGCACTGTCACGTTCTGATATTGATTGCTCTGCAGATTGCCCGCCGCCTGGGCCTGACGCCGCAAGCGCTGAACGCCGGCCATGAGTTCGTCAGGCTGGGCCAGAAAGGCATCCCCCAGACGTTGTACCCAGACCGGGTCCTGCCCCAGAGTCGCCAAGACTTGCGGGAACGCCACCAAGGCCTGCACGCTCGGATCCCACGTCTGGCTGGCCACTTGCTTGACCGCATCATCGCCCTTGGCGTCTGGATGCGCCTTGGACCAGCCCGCGGCTTCGGCAACTTCTCCCGGATAAGTGGCGGCCATCAGCACTTGAGCGAGCAGTGGGTCGGGATACAGGGCAATCGACGCGAGCATCTGGTCGAGCTGCTCTGTGGTAAACACGGCATCTTTGGCAGAAGCGGTGGCCGCCGCCGGAGCCGCAGGCGCATCGGCGGCCTGCAACAAGAGCGGTGCAGCGCTCAAGGCGAGCAGGAGCGACGCGGCGCGCAAGAGCGAACTGTGCATGACCTCTTCCCCACATCCAGATGGCAGGTTTGCAACACGCCAGGCATCAACGGCCGACATCGGACGTTGCGCCGTGATGGAGAATGGTTGGCGATTGGCATTCCGTCAAAAGTTGTACAGGCTTTTTCGAAATAAGCACGTTGCCTGTGAGTTACCGCACGTTTGCTTGCGTTTTGCGATAAATGACTAAACTTTCCGGTTCCAGGCCATGCAATGCCAACGAGCCTGGCTGTCGCTCCAACCCGAGAGGTCTGGTCATGGCAAAGGGAAAGAAGAAAGACTCGCCCCGAGAAAAACCTGAGGAACATACAAAGCTGTCAAACAAGGACTACCTTGCCGAGCTGCGCCGTCTGCATATCGAACTGGTGAAAATGCAGGAATGGGTCAAGGCCGAAGGCATCAAGATCTGCATCATCTTCGAAGGCCGTGACGGTGCGGGCAAGGGCGGCACCATCAAGGCGCTGACCGAGCGGGTCAGCCCGCGAGTCTTTCGCGTCATCGCGTTGCCAGCCCCGACTGATCGCGAGAAGAGCCAGATGTACCTGCAGCGCTATCTGCCGCATTTGCCGGCCGCTGGCGAAGTGGTGATCTTCGATCGCAGTTGGTACAACCGCGCCGGTGTCGAGCGGGTAATGGGCTTTTGCACGGACAAACAGGTCGAAAAGTTTCTCAAGACCGTGCCGCTGGTGGAGCGCGCAGTTGTCGGTTCGGGGGTGATCCTGCTCAAGTACTGGCTCAATGTCAGCCAGGAAGAACAGACCCGGCGCCTGGAGGCGCGGATTGTCGACGGGCGCAAGATCTGGAAACTGTCGCCGATGGACCTCAAGTCCTACAGCCGCTGGTATGACTACTCCCGGGCGCGGGACGACATGATCGAAGCGACCGATACCGATTACGCACCATGGCTGGTGGCCAACTCGAACGACAAGCGTCGGGCGCGGCTCAATATCATTTCCGACCTGCTCAGTCGCATCCCCTACAAAGAGGTGCCGCGAGAGAAGGTGAGATTGCCCAAGCGGCAGAAACCGGGGGGATACAAAGAGTCGGATTATCCCTTCAGGCACATTCCCGAAAGGTTCTGAAGCTACTTCAGAAGTCGCCGGAGCTGCCAACTCAGGCAGCCCGGCGTCCTGGACAGTCCTCAGATCTCCTTGACCGGCGTATCCCCCTGCACACCCTTGATCAATTCGATCACGTGCAGACAATCCGCCTTGTTCACATACGACTCGCCACTGGCGACCGTCTCGTGATTCCCCGCCCTCAATCTCCAGCGCCATTGGCCCTTGCCGGTGCTCGGGGTGCCTTTGGATTGCCTGTAAATCTCGAAATACATTCAGTTCGCTCCATGCGATTTATGTGCGACAGCCTGTGTGACGCCTCGACGCAAGCCTAGCGGAGCGCGGTTTTTTGGCTATCGGGGATTTGTTTCCAATCGTTCGTGAATGTTTCTGGAAGGCGCGGGCCAGAGCGCAGGGATCGTCCTCCGGATTGGCCGGAACGCCCTCGTTTCACCCTTGCATGACATTCCGGGCTGCTGCTTAATACGGTGCGGCTCATGGCGTCGAACAGCGTTCGGCGACCGACAATCACTATAAGAAAGAGCAGTCCATTGACCCATCCGCACGGAACGCAACACGCGGGCCCGGTGAAGTTGTCGCTGGTGATCCCCGTATTCAATGAAGAGGACAGCCTCGACGGCTTTCTCCTGCGCATTCGTCAGGTGTTCGCGCAAGAGACGCTGGTCGAACTGGAACTGGTGTTCGTCAATGACGGCAGTTCCGATGCAACGCTGGAACGTTTGCTGCATTGCCAGCAGAGCGATTCGCGCATCCGCATCGTCGATCTGAGCCGCAATTTCGGCAAGGAGGCGGCGCTTTCCGCGGGTTTGCAGATGGCCACCGGGCAAATCGTGGTGCCGATCGATGTCGATCTGCAGGATCCGCCCGAGGTCATCCTGCAAATGATCGAGCGCTGGCGCGAAGGTTTTGAAGTGGTGCTTGGCCACCGCATCAGCCGGCGCAACGACTCCTGGGCCAAGCAGACCTCTGCCAGTTGGTTCTATCGCCTGCACAACAAAATTGCCGAACAGTCATTGCCGGAAAACGTCGGTGATTTCCGACTGATGGATCGCTGCGTGGTCGACGCGCTGCTGACATTGCCCGAATCCCGGCGCTTCATGAAAGGCCTGTTCGCCTGGGTCGGATTTCGCACCACCCAGGTCGAGTACGAACGCCCGGAGCGGGCGGCGGGGCAGAGCAAGTTCAATGGCTGGCGACTGTGGAATTTCGCCCTGGAGGGCATCACCAGTTTCAGCACCGAACCGCTGCGGATCTGGACGTATCTGGGGGCGCTGGTCTCTCTGGTGTCGTTCGCCTTTGCGATGTTCATTGTGCTGCGCACGCTCATTCATGGCGTTGACTTGCCCGGTTACGCCTCGCTGATGGTTGCCGTGACGTTTCTCGGCGGCTTGCAATTGATCGGTATCGGCGTGCTCGGCGAGTATCTGGGCCGCACTTATATCGAAGCGAAGCGCCGGCCGGTTTTCCTGGTGCGCCGCATTTACGAATCCAAGGACTGACAGATGGATCTCAAGGAAACCGACATCCTCGGCGACAGCATCGGCGAGCATTGGTATTACTGCTCCAAAGCGGCCGCCACCCGCCGCTTGCTGGGTGAAACGCCGATCAAACGAATTCTCGACGTCGGCGCCGGTTCAGGATTTTTCTCCCATCACTTGTTGACCCACACGGCGGCGCGCGAAGCGTGGTGCGTGGACATCAGCTACCCGGCCGATTCAAGCGCCACCACCGTCGGCAAACCGGTGCATTACCGTCGCTCGATCGACAACGTCGACGCTGATCTGGTGTTGCTGATGGATGTGCTGGAGCACGTCGATGACGATCTAGGCCTGCTCAAATCCTACGTCGACAAAGTGCCGTCCGGCAGCCGCTTTCTGATGACCGTGCCGGCGTTCCAGTTCATGTGGAGCGGGCACGATGATTTTCTCGAACACAAACGTCGCTACACCCTGGGGCAATTCGAGGCTCTGGCGGGTAACGCCGGATTGACGGTGGAGCGGGGCGCCTATTACTTCGCAGTGGTCTTCCCGCTTGCGCTGGCGTCGCGCCTGTTACCCGGCGGCGCTCGAGGGGCGGCCCCGCGTTCGCAGCTGAAAAAACACCATCCGCTGGTCAATATGCTGCTGAAAACCCTGTGCAGTCTTGAGTTGCCGTTGATGGGCATCAACCGTGTGGGCGGTCTGAGTGTGTTCGTGCTGGCGCGCAAGCCGTGACGATACCCCAGAGATCCGCTTTGATTCAGCGCGGCCTGCGCTTCGCCGTAACCGGTCTGTTCGTTACGGCACTGCATGCACTGGTGGCGGTGCTGTTCATCAACTTCGTCAGTCCACAGCCTCCGTTGGCCAACGGCGTGGCTTTTGCCGTGGCAACGGTGGTGTCCTACGTGATCAACACCACCTGGAGTTTTTCCGCCCGGTTGCACGGCAAGACCCTGCGGCGTTTTTTGATGGTTTCGGCGGGCGGCTTCCTGTTGGCGATGTTCGTGGCCTGGGCGGCACAGAAGGCCGGGTTGCATTATCTGGCGGGTATCGGTGCGGTGGCGCTGACGATTCCGGCGTTCACGTTTGTACTGCATAACTTCTGGACGTATCGATGAGGGATTCACGCGAGCAGCCGGCTCTATTTCTATTGCCCGTGTTATTGGGTGTTCTGGTGTTTTTTCTGGTAGTCGGGCCGCAGGCGCTGAACCCGCAGAACATCGCCTGGCTGGAGCAGGGCGATCCGGCGACGCATTATCTGGGCTGGGTTTTTTTCCGGCATTCGCCGTGGACTTTTCCGCTCGGGCTCAATCCTTCTTACGGTTTGGAACTGGGTAGCGCGATCATTTTTTCCGACTCCATTCCACTGCTGGCGCTGTTGTTCAAACCATTCAATGCCTGGTTGCCGGACACCTTTCAGTATTTCGGTTTGTGGCTGTTGGCGTGTTGCGTGTTGCAAGCCTGGTTTGGCTGGAAACTGATTGGGCTGATGACGGCCAATCCCTTGATTCGACTTCTGGGTGCAGGGCTGCTGGCGTTCTCGCCAGCAATGTTCTTGCGCATGGGCGGGCACCTTTCACTGGCCGGCCATTTCCTGATCCTGGCCGCGCTGTACCTGGCGCTGCTGCCGAATCTGCGCCGGCGGCGCCTCGTCTGGGGAGTCTTGCTGGCGGTGACGGCATGGGTACACGCCTACCTGCTGGCCATGGTTGCGCTGATCTGGGTGGCGGATCTGCTGGGCAAGACTTTCAATCAGTCTTTGAGCCGGCGTCAGGGGTTGATCGAGGGCGGTACGCTTTTCGCTCTGGTGAGCGTGTGTTGCTGGCAGGCCGGTTACTTCAGCATTGCCGATGGTGCGGCCTCCGGCGGTTTTGGTTTGTACCGGATGAATCTGTTGTCGCCCGTCGACCCGGCTGGCTGGTCATTGATCCTGCCCGATCTGCCGAAGGGGAGTGGGGACTACGAAGGTTTCAACTACCTTGGCTTGGGCGTTCTCTTGTTGATGCCGCTGGCGCTGATGGCCTGGTTTCGGAACCGCCAATCGCTGAACCATCAGGTGCGTGGACGCCCATGGCTGTTGATGGCCCTGTTCGGTTTATGGCTGTTCGCGCTGTCGAATCAGATCGGCATCGGGGCGTGGAACCTCGGTTATCCGCTGCCGAAAAGTCTTGTCGCGCTGGCCAATATCTTTCGTGCCTCGGGCCGGATGTTCTGGCCGGTTCTGTACGTCTGCATCCTGGCTGCGATTTTCCTGGTGGTGCGCGGTTATCGACCGCGTATCGCCATTGGTCTGCTCGCGGTGGCGCTGTTGATCCAGGTCGCCGACAGCCGCAACGGCTGGATGGGCCTGCGGCAGGGAAAATTGGTGGCGCCTTCGTCGGTCTGGGCCAGCCCGATGACGGATCCTTTCTGGGCAAGTGCCGCTGCGCGTTATGCCAATGTCCGCAGCCTGATGCCACAGAACCAGGGTGAGCGCTGGCAGATGATTGCCGGTTTCGCAGCGACCCACGGGATGAAAACCGATGCGGTCTATCTGGGACGCATGAGCACTTCGGCGCTGGCGCGGGCACAGCAGAAAGCACGCGCGATGCTCGATTCGGGGCAATACGACGCGGACTCTCTGTACCTCCTGGACGACGATGCGCTGGTCGATGCCGCCAGAACCATCAACAGTGAAACCGATCTGCTGACGCGCGTGGATGGGGTCGCGGTGCTGGCGCCGGGCTGGAAACGCTGTGTGCAGTGTCTGTCCGTGCAGGATGAGGGGCGGCGGATGTCACTGATCCCCCTCACTCGCCCGGGACAAACGCTCACCTTCAATTATCGAAACCGACAACTGGTCAGCGGCTGGTCGACGCCGGAAAACTGGGGGACGTGGACGGAAGGGCAGCAGGCGAAGATGGAGTTGCGGGTCTTGCCTCCAGCGAGTTCGATCGTGATCGACGCATTGGCATTCATCCAGCCCCGGCACCCCGGCCAGCGGGTAATCGTCAGTCTGAACGGTCAACAGGTACTGGAGACCCGTTTGACGCAGTTTCAAGGCAATCGCCTGGAAGTTCCGATCAGCGCCGCGCTCAACCAGCGCCTCGGGAATGATGACCGGCTCGATATCGAATTACAGTTGCCGGATGCCGTCAGCCCGCGGCAACTGGGTATTAACGACGATTCGCGGATGATGGGCCTGGGGCTGAAGACGTTGACGGTGCAATGACGCAGCGTTTCGATGGACGCCGCCCCCGCGGCCTTTCTACACTGCCCGCAATCTGGGGATCGGGGGGCAATGGATGAACCGCAATGAACTACGCAAGGCCGACATCAACCTGATGGTGGTGTTCGAGACCTTGATGCTCGAACGCAACGTGACCCGGGCCGCCGAGAAGCTGTTTCTCGGCCAGCCGACCATCAGCTCGGCGCTCAACCGTCTGCGCACCATGCTCAACGATCCATTGTTCATCCGCGTCGGCCATCGCATGGAGCCGACCGCCCGTGCCGAAGACATCTATCGCCATCTCAAGCCTGCGCTCGACTCGTTGTCGGTGGCCCTTAGCCTGACCCGGGATTTCGATCCCGCCGTCAGCACCATGACCTTTCGCATCGGGCTGTCGGACGACGTTGAATTCGGACTGCTGCCACCGCTGCTGCGCGCCTTGCGCCAGGAAGCGCCGAGCGTGGTGTTTGTGGTGCAGCACGTCGATTACTGGCGGATTCCCGATCTGCTGGCCGCTGGCGACATCACCGTCGGCATCAGCCAGACCCGTGGTCTGCCGGCCAATGCCAAGCGCAAATTGCTGCGACACATTCAGCCGAGCATCCTGCGCGCCGACAAGTCCGACACGCCGCTGACCCTCGATGAATATTGCGCACGTCCCCACGTGCTGGTTTCCCACACCGCCAATGTCAGCGGTTATGCCGATGAGTGGCTGGCGGACATCGGTCGCACCCGTCAGGTGGTGCTGTCGGTGCCGCAGTACAGTTCGTTGCCGGCGCTGCTGGCCGGCACCGATCTGATCGCCAGCCTGCCGGACTACACCGCCGACGCCATGGCCGCGTCCGGGCTGCTGTTCAAGGAGCCGTTCCCGTTCAAGACTCCGACCCTCGATCTGTCGATGGTCTGGCTCAGCCACGTTGACAGCGACCCGGGCGAGCGCTGGCTGCGTTCGCGGCTGGAGCAATTCATGAGTGAGCGGCCGGTGATGTCGTCGCTGGAGTGAGTCAGGCATTGCTGTGTTATATGTACGACCTTTCCGCCGAACCACTGGAGCACCGAGATGCCGCACCTGCACCTGGAATACACCGCCAACCTGCCGCAACTGAACGCCGATGTTGCGTTGATCCGGCTCAACAACACCCTGGTGGGTTCCGGTCAATTCGGGGCGGAATTCGATATCAAGAGCCGTGCGCTCAAAGTTGAAACCTTCAAGGTCGGCACCGCCATGAACGAGCGCGCCTTTGTCGCGGTCAGGCTGGCGCTGCTCAGCGGTCGATCTTCGGAGATCAAGAAACAACTGTCGCAGAACCTGTTGGCGGTGTTGCAGGACCTGTGCGAATGGCCGGTCGGGGTCGAGGTGCAGTTGAGTGTGGAACTGCTCGATATCGACCGCGAGTCCTACAGCAAAGTCGCCATCGGCGTGTAGGACTCAGGCCGCTTCCAGCTCCGCGCAGGTCTTGATGACCTGCTCGCGCAACCAGAGGTTGGCGCTGTCCTGATCGACGTTGTGGCTCCACTGCATGTCGAGGGTGAAGCCCGGCAGACCATTGGGCGCCTCGCAGTGCTGGAACACCGCGTCGTTGGTCAGCAAACGCTGAATGCGCCGGGGCAGGGTCAGGATGAAGTCGGTGCCGGTGATCATCTTCAGCGCCGCGCTGTAACTGTTGGAACGGGCGACGATCTGGCGTTTCTGCGCCTGCCGCGCCAGCCAGCCATCGACCATGTTGGTGGTCGACGTCCACGGTGTCGGGAACACATGCCGGCGTTCGGTGAAGGCTTGCAGGCTCAGGCGCGGTTCCAGCGGCGTGGCGCGTTTGTCGAAGACGCAGACCAGGTCATCTTCCAGCAGCATGCGTGATTTCAGGTCGGCGTGACTGCGATGGAAGTTCGGACCGAAACAGATCACCAGATCGAGACTGCCGTCGCGCAATTCTTCGACCGGCACGTCGGTCTCGAACTTGTGCATGTTGACCATCACCGGCAAGTCATCGAAGTCGAAGCGTTTCAACATTCGCGGCAGGATCAGTTGTTCGAAGTATTCCGGTGCGCAGATGTTGAAGGTCACCGGTTGTGCCATCGGGTCGAAGGTCGGGGCGCCGGCGTGGCACAGGTTGATGCTTTCGAGGATTTTCTGCACATGGCCGTACATGCTGCTGGCCTTGTAGGTCGGGCGCATGCCCGTGCGGGTGTTGACGAACAACTCGTCCTCAAAACTGGTGCGCAGTTTTTTCAGGCAGTAACTGACGGTGGACTGGCTGACGAACAGCGCCTCCGACACATCGGTGACGCTGCTTTGCTCATACACGGCGACAAACACCATGAGATCCTGCATGTCGAGCTTTCTAAGCAAGTTACTGTTCAGCATCCGTTCCGTCTCGCTGTGCTCCTTGCGCCGAATCCGCGCAAACGTGTGCGCATGATCGTAACGGAACGATGGTGCCAGGAGAAAGCCCTGTAGGACGTTTCACGGTCAGTTGTGGGACAGAAAGTTTTAGTAACACGACGTGCCAACTTAAAGCCGGTGAAGATGGCCAGAAGCCTTTATCCAGACGGGTCGGCCAGATTAGTCCATGTGTTGCGCGTAATGCCGTGGGTTGAAGCGCAGCACCATCAGCAGCATAAGCACCATCACTGCCGTCAGTGACCACCAGGCCCACTCGAAGCTGCCCAGTCGATCGCGAACCACCCCGGCCATCAGCGGCGACAGCCCGGCAATCAGGTAACCGATACCTTGTACGAATGCGGTCAGCCCGCCGGCACGTTGCGGTTCGTCGAGGTGATCAAGGGACACGATCAGGCTCATCGGGAACAGTCCGCCGATGCCCAGCCCGAGCAGGCAGGGCCACAGCAGGCTCAGGTGCTGCGGGCAGAGGATCAGCCCCAGGAATCCGGCGATGATCAGGCCGAGCAGGGTGCCAAGCACCAGGCGTCGGTCACGGCTGCGATTGGCGATGGCGGGCACCACCAGCCCGGAAATCACCTCCATGGCCGTCAGAAAACCCAGCATCAGGCCGGCGTTTTGTTCGCTCCAGCCCTTTTCCACGTAGTACGGCGCCAGCCAGGCGAGCACGCAGGTGTAGGACGCGGTGCCCAGACCGAAGAAGATCGCGAGCAACCAGGCGCGGGAATTCGTGAAGAAAGATTCTTTTCTGACTACGGCCCGGGTGGTGTCCGGTGACGTGGCGCGAGTTGCCCACCACACAGGAATGGCGAGCAGTGCCAAAACCGCCCAGACGGCAAGCCCTGCCCGCCAGTTACCGGTTTGCATCAGCACCCATGGTGCGAACGAAGCGGCCAGCGCCGCGCCGCCCATGATCGAAGTGACGTAAAGCCCCATGCACAGCGCCACGTTGTCGGGAAACCGCGATTTGATCAGCGCGGGCATCAAGGCCTGGATCAGGGAAATGCCGATCCCGGCCAGCACGGCGCTGGCGATCAATCCTCCCGCCGAGTCGAGAAACAACCGTGACAGCGTCGCCAAGCCAATGATCAGCAACGACAGCAGTACCGTGCGGTGTTCACCGAGGCGCCGACTGACCGTCATGCCGAAAAACATCGCCAGCCCCATCGCCATCACCGGCAGCAGGGTCAGCAATGCTGCGAGACTGAAACTCAGCGCCATATCGCCGCGAATGGCCGAGAGCAAGGGCCCGACCGCCGCCATCGACGGGCGCAGGTTGAGGGCGACCAGGATGATGCCGAGCATCAGCCAGACAGCGGGGCGGGCAGTGGCGCGTACGTTTTCCATCGTCAGACCTTTGAACCAGAGGCGGTCGATTAGGCGGTCAGGCGAGCGGAGCGGCAAATCAGAAAGTCGGGAGCGCTATCGAGAAATTCGATACGGTCCCTCGTCGCCAGCGACTGAACCACAGCTGAACCATTCTCAAATACTCCAAAAGTTTCATGGTTATTTCATGGGCCAACTAATCGTTGGCTTCTTTTTCACAAAAAATTGATGGTTGCGTGCTTAAAGTTTGTGTGGTCTGAGTCAATGAAATTTTCACAATTGACGACGGCACTTCTTTCAAGGAAATCGCCCCTCGCCATGCTCAAGTTAAAAGCCGTGCGCCCGGAATGGGTGACGTTGTTTGCCAGCGCCTTTCTTTTGGCCGGATTCAATTTCGTTCTCTGGCAGCACCTGTTCGATATTACCGCTGCGGACGGCAAGGGCATTGCCATGCGTATTGCGTTCGGGGTGATGATCTTCGCGGCGTATAACATCGTGCTGACGTTGCTGGCGTTTCGACCCGTGTTGAAACCGGTGTTGACGTTGTTGTTCATGGTCAGTGCCGGCGTGGCTTATTTCATGAGCCAATACGGGGTCATGATCGATGCCGGCATGTTTCGCAACTTTGCCGAAACCAACGCCACGGAAGTTCGCGACCTGCTGTCTTTGAAGTTGCTCGCTTATATCTTTTTTCTGGGTGTCTTGCCGTCCTGGTTGTTGTGGAAAGTTCCAGTCAACTATCGCCGTTGGCATCGCGAGTTATTAAGCAAAGTTGTGGTGAGTGTCGCGTCGGTTGCAGTCATTGGCGGCGTGGCGCTGGCCAATTATCAAGGGCTGTCGTCGCTGTTTCGCAATCACCACGAAATTCGCTTGATGCTGGTGCCGAGCAACTACATTGGCGCCTCGGCCGGTTATCTGCGTGAGCAGGTGGCCTCGGTGCATCAACCGTTCGTCACAATCGGCGAAGATGCCCAGCGCAACGCCGCCGTGCAGAACCATCCGCGCAAATCCCTGACGGTGCTGGTGGTGGGGGAGAGTGCCCGGGCGGAAAACTTCGGCATCCTTGGTTATGGCCGCGACACCACACCGAAACTGGACAAGGAAGCCGGCCTGATCGCTTTCACCGACGTGCATTCCTGCGGTACGGAAACCGCCGTGTCGGTGCCGTGCATGTTCTCCAACATGGGCCGCAAGAATTACGACGCCAGCAAGGCAAAAAATGAGGAAGGGTTGCTGGACGTGCTTAAACGGGCCGGGATCGACGTGATCTGGCGCGACAACCAGTCGGGCTGCAAAGGCACCTGCGATCGTGTCACCCTGCAGGATGTCAGCAATCTGAAAGATCCGGCGCTGTGCGCCAACAGCGAATGCCGCGACGAAATCCTGTTGCAGGGCCTGCAAAGCTTCATCGATCACCTGGACAAGGACACCGTGCTGGTCCTGCATCAGATGGGCAGCCACGGCCCGGAGTATTTCAAGCGTTATCCAAAGGAATACGAACACTTCACTCCGGTATGTGAGAGCAACGCGCTGAACAATTGCAGCCGCGAGAGCATCGTCAACGGTTACGACAACACGCTGGTGTACACCGACCATGTGCTGTCGAGCCTGATCGATGTGTTGCGCAGCAATCAGGACAAGGTCGATACCGCCATGCTGTACCTGTCCGACCACGGCGAGTCGTTGGGTGAGTACAACCTGTTCCTCCACGGCACGCCGTACATGCTGGCGCCGGAGCAGCAGAAACACGTGGCGATGCTGGCCTGGTTCTCCGACAGCTATCAGAAGTCCTACTCGGTCGACACTCATTGCCTGCAAATGAGCCGCGACAAGCCATTGAGTCAGGACAACCTGTTTCACTCGATGCTCGGTCTGCTGGAAGTGCAGAGCAAGGTCTACCAGCCCGATCTGGACATGTTTGCCGGCTGCCGGGGCGCGGTGATCGACGGGGTATTGGCCAAGGACTGAGCCGGCAGACTCACTCTGTAAGACTATTCTTTCCCACAGGCAGGAGAATTCATCAAGCTCTTGCCCTGTAGAGGCGCGGAAAGCGCCGGTGGCGATATATACTGCGCGCCATTCTTGAAGGGAGAGCCGTGTGGCCATCGATATTCACTGGATTCGCGACAACGATAGCCTCGCGCAGTTTTGCGCCGAGTGGCAGCAGCTGCCGTTCGTTGCCCTCGACACCGAATTCATGCGGGTCGACACCTTCTATCCGATTGCCGGCCTGTTGCAGGTTGGCGACGGCAAACGCGCCTACCTGATCGACCCGCTGACCATCAACGCCTGGCAACCCTTGGCCGCGCTGCTGGAAAACCCGGCGGTGCTCAAAGTCCTGCACGCCTGCAGCGAAGACCTCGAAGTTCTGCTGCGCCTGACCGGCAGCCTGCCGGCGCCGCTGTTCGACACCCAACTGGCCGCTGCCTACCTGAACCTCGGGTTCTCGATGGGCTATTCGCGTCTGGTGCAGGAAGTGCTGGGCATCGAACTGCCGAAGGGCGAAACCCGGTCCGACTGGTTGCAGCGTCCGTTGTCCGACACGCAAATCAGCTATGCCGCCGAAGACGCCGTGCATCTGGCGGAGGTTTTCGTACAACTGCGTCCGAAACTGTCCGACGACAAATTCGCCTGGGTGCTGGAGGACGGCGCCGAACTGGTCGCCAACCTGCGCCGCGAGACCGATCCGTACGAGGTGTATCGCGAGGCCAAACTGGCGTGGAAGCTGTCCCGCGCCCAACTGGCTGTGCTGCGCGAATTGTGCGCCTGGCGCGAGCGCGAGGCCCGCGCCCGCGACCTGCCGCGCAATCGCATCGTGCGTGAACACTCGCTGTGGCCGCTGGCCCGGACCCAACCGGACAACCTCAGCGCGCTGGGCAAGATCGAAGACATGCACCCGCGTACCGTGCGTCAGGACGGCGAGTTTCTGCTTGATCTGATCAAGCGCTCTGGCAGTGTGGGGCCTGATCAATGGCCGCCAGCCGTGCCGGAGCCGTTGCCGATCGAAGCCGCCGCGCTGATCAAACAGCTGCGGGCGCTCGGTCAGGCCGAAGCTGAGCGTCTGGGCATCGCGCCGGAACTGATGCTGCGCAAGAAAACCCTCGAAGCGCTGGTCAAAAGCGGCTTCCCCGAGGGTCCTTACCAATTGCCTGATTCGCTGCGTGGCTGGCGCCGCGAATTGATGGGCCAGAAGCTGCTCGACAGCCTGGCCACCGCCGGAGAACAGCCTTGAAACGTATTTGTTCCATTTATCAAAGTTCGAAGAAAAGCGGCATGTACCTGTACGTGCTCAAGAGCGATGCGCTGGAGCGCGTGCCGGAAGGCCTGATGGCGGCGTTCGGCAAGGCCAGGCATTCCTTCGATCTGGTACTGACCCCCGAGCGCAAGCTGGCCAGCGAAGACATCGCCGTGGTCCTGGAAAACCTCGAAAAGCAGGGCTATCACCTGCAAATGCCACCGGCCGAGGAAGAGTACATCGAGCACTTGCCCGAAGAGTTGCTGCGACGCAACGATCCGGTCTGATCCGCGAGGCCCTGTCCTGGGCCTCTGGTAACCCCTGGAACGGTTTTTACGGCGACGGCTGCCACGAAGTGGACGGCCGCCTGCACGGTTTGCGAAAGGTTTGAAGATGCGCGTTCTGATTGCTGAACACGACCACGCGATATACGCCCGACTGCTGCGTCAGGCGGCCCCGGAGCTTGAAGTACTGACCAGCGGCGACTCCGCCGAACTGGCCCGCCAGGCCGTCGATTGCCCGGTGTGGCTGGGCCAGCCGGATCTGCTGGCGACCCTGTTGCGTCAGGGCCATCAGCCCCAATGGCTGCAATCGACTTGGGCCGGGATCACGCCGCTGCTGGCCGACGGCCTGCGCCGGGATTACCGCCTGACCCGGGCCGTCGGCATTTTCGGCCAGGTGATGGCTGAATACGTGCTGACCTACATGCTCGGCCACGAGCGCGAAGTGCTGGCGCGACTGGTCAGCCAGGTCGAGCGCAAGTGGGACAACCGCACCGGCCAGAGTCTGGTCGGGCGCAAGGTGCTGATCGTCGGCACCGGTGACATCGGCCAGAGCGTGGCGCAGTTCCTGCTGCCGTTCGGCGTCGAGTTGTACGGCATCGCCAGCAGCGCCCGCGAGCAGGCGCCGTTTGTCGAAGTCGGTTCGATGGCGGACTTGCCGCGTCTGGTCGGCGAGGCGGATTACGTGGTCAACCTGCTGCCCAACACCGAGCACACCCACGACATTTACGATGCGGCGCTGTTCAAGCAATTCAAGCCGACCGGTTTGTTCATCAACGCCGGACGCGGTGTCGCGGTGGTCGATGCGGATCTGGTCGAAGCGTTGAAGGAAGGTCATCTGGCGGGCGCGGTGATCGATGTCTGCCGTCAGGAACCGTTGCCGCAACGGCATCCGTTCTGGACTGCATGGGGCTTGTTGCTGACGGGGCACAGCTCGGCGCCGACCTCGCCGCCGATGATGGTGCAGTTGTTTCTGGATAACGTGCGGGCGTATCAGGCGGGCGAAGCGTTGCGTGGGGAAGTGGATTTCGCACGCGGTTACTGACTAGAGATCGTTCCCACGCTCCGCGTGGGAATGCAGCCCGTGACGCTCCGCGTCACTGGACGCGGAGCGTCCCTTGAGGCATTCCCACGCAGAGCGTGGGAACGATCAAACGGGGCTTAGAGGGTGAAATCGCCTTCAGCCGCCAGTTCGCTCAGCGGACGACGCGGGCTCGGCGTTTCCCGTGCTTGCAGGTAATCCGCCAGGGTTGCCTTGTCACCCAGCTTGCCCACCGCTACGGCGGCATGCAGCGCATAACCTTCTGGAATGTTCAGCTCCTTGCGGGTCAGCTCCTGATCGAAGCCGGCCATGCCGTGGGTGTGCCAGCCGCTCAGGCTCGCTTGCAGCGCCAGATGGCCCCAGGCGGAACCTGTGTCGAAGGTGTGCCACAGCGCCGGTGTTTCCTCGGTCGCGCCCGGTGCGGTGAAGGTGGTTTTCGAAATCACGATCACCAGCGCCGACGCGTGCTGCGCCCAGCTGCGGTTGAATTCATTGAGCAGGCCCAGGTAACGCTCCCAGTTCGGCGTGTCGCGACGGGCGTAGAGAAAACGCCACGGCTGCGAGTTGTACGCCGACGGCGCCCAGCGTGCGGCTTCGAAGAAGCTCAGCAGGGTTTCTTCCGGGATCGCTTCGCCGGTGAAGGCGCGGGGCGACCAGCGATCAGTGAACTGCGGGTGAATGGCGTATTCGGCAACGCGAGGGTTGGCACTCATCGAAAGATTCCTTGCTACGTTTGAGGACAGGTTGGAAGCGAAACCCGGCGGGATCAGTTGGGCTGAACGATGGGGTTGTGGCGCAAGCCTGCAGATCACCGGATGCAACGCGGTCGAGCGTTTATGGCATCCGGCAAAGGCCTGGTGTGACCGGCAAAGCTACTTGGCCGTGCAAAAACTGACAAGCCCCGCACAACCGGCAGTCGCCAGCGCTTGGATCACGGGGCCTTGGGCACTAGACTGGCGGCCTTTTCACCACCTGATGTTGATGCTTGAGCCATGGCCGCCAAAGTCGAACCGTTCTGGATACGCAAAACCCTCGATCAACTCGACCACGAGGAATGGGAATCGCTGTGCGACGGTTGCGGCCTGTGCTGCCTGCAAAAGCTCGAGGATGAGGAAGACAACAGCGTCTATTACACGCGCATCGCCTGCAAACTGCTGGACCTGAAAACCTGTCAGTGCAGCGATTATCCGAACCGCATGAAGTTTGTCCCGGACTGCATCCAGCTCACCCCGGGCCAGGCGGAAGAATTCAAATGGCTGCCGCCGACCTGCGGTTATCGGCTGGTCAGCGAAGGCAAGGACCTGCCGTTGTGGCATCACCTGGTCTGCGGTGATCGCGACGCTGTACACCACGAACGGATTTCTCAGTCGGGGCGCATGCTCGCCGAAGGCAGCGTGCCGGAAGACGACTGGGAAGATCATCTGATTTTCCGCGCAGGTTAACGATTGACCCAGGAGCAGGTATGGCGACGGGATTGCGCCGAGCAGTGAGCGTCACGCTGCTGGCGCTGAGTGCGCCGGTGTGGGCGGCGAAGAAAGTTGATCTGGATTATCAGGTACGCCTGCTGCCGCAGAGCGATCAGGCCGAAGTGCGCCTGACCCTGGCCAAGGGCGAAGCGGTGCGCAGCCTGGATTTTGATCTTGGCGATGGCAGCCACTACAGCGACTTCAAGGCCGACGGCCAGTGGCAACTGACGCCGGGCAAAGCGGCGCGCGGGGTCTGGCGCCCGACGGCGGACAAGGCCAGCCTGACCTACCGCGTGCGCATCAGCCACGGCCGCAAGAACGGCAGCTTCGACACGCGCATGACCCCGACCTGGGCGCTGATGCGCGGCGATGAACTGGTGCCGCCGGCCAAGCTTGATCAGCAGGATGGCATCGAGCTGGTCGCGCGCCTGCACTTCGAATTGCCCGACGGCTGGAAAAGCGTCGAAACCGCCTGGCCGCGCATCGGCAAGAACAAATTCCGTATCGACAATCCGTCACGCCTGTTCGACCGCCCGACCGGCTGGATGCTCGCCGGCCACCTCGGTAGCCGCCGCACCCGGTTGGGGGAAACCGAAGTCACGGTGGCCTCGCCGCAAGGGCAGGGCATGCGCCGGATGGATGTGCTGACGCTGCTGACGTTTGTCTGGCCGCAGGTGCAGGCGGTGTTTCCGCGCCATCCGAGCAAACTGCTGATTGTCGGCGCCAACGACCCGATGTGGCGTGGCAGCCTCGCGGCGCGAGAGTCGATCTACCTCAACACGCGGTTGCCGCTGGTCAGCGAAAACGGCAGCAGCGCCCTGATGCGCGAGCTGGTGCAGGTGTTCGGACGGATCAACGACGAGCAGCGCAGCGACTGGATCAGCGAGGGTTTTGCCGAGTATTACGCCATCGAACTGGTGCGCCGTGCCGGGGGCATGAGCGACGAGCGTTATCAGGCGTTGCAGGCGAAACTGGCCAAGGACAGCCAGAAAGTCACGACCCTGCGCGGCGAGCAGATTAGCCCCGCGCAGCTGTCGAAAGCGGTGCTGTTGTTGCAGGAGCTGGACGGCGAGATTCGCCTGAAGACCCGCAACAAGCGCTCGCTGGATGACGTGCTGCGCGGCGCGATGCATCTGGGGACGGTGGATACCAAAGCGTTCGTGCAACTTGCCGAAAGCATTCTCGGCGAGTCGTCCAAAGTCCTTGATACCGCGTTACTGCAGTAAAACCGTCATCGCTGGCAAGCCAGCTCCCACAGGTTCGTGCGGTGAACGCTGATTTTTTGTCCCGCCCAAATCGGTTTGTGGGTTGGGCACTGATTTGTGCCCAACTCAAAACATTGTGGGAGCTGGCTTGCCAGCGATGAGGCCATCAGCCTCAAGGCAAATCCAGGATCAAACCCCGGCTTTCGGCGATTTCACCGAGTCATTGCCGGTCACGGTGGCGGTCTTGGTCGCCGCCTCGGCATTGGCCTTGAGCTTGCTCAGTTCTTCACCGGCCCGCTCGATCTTCGCCCGCACGTTGTTCATGTCCTGACGGCTTTTCTCCAGCAGGCTTTTCACCGAACTGTGACCGGTAATGCCGCGGGCCATGGCCACGCCGCCAATCGCCACCTGAATCAGCCCGAATACCCCGCCACGGCGCAGGCCCTTGCCGACCATGATCACGCCGCCGGCCAGCGAGCCGATGCGCTCCCAGCCTTCGACGTTCTGCTCAGGACGGCTCTGAAACGGGGTGGATTCGATACGTTCGACGCGTTTGAGCTCGGTCATGATCTTTCTCCAGGCAATGAGTAATGGATAAACAAGCTGACTGCGCAGGCGGTCAGCTCGTTCCATCGGATGTGCGGCGTTTCAGCGGAATTTCGGCCCGGAGCGGGTATTCAGGCCTTTGGCCATGCGGTCGTAGAGCACAACGTTGACCGTGGCGGCGAGGTTCATGCAGCCGGTGGTCGGGATGTACACGACATCTTCGCACCAGTCGCGGATCTCCTGATCCAGCGAGCCGTCTTCGGGGCCGAAGATGTACAGGGCGCGATCCGGGTGGGTGTATTCCGGCAGCGGGCGGGCGCCATCGACCAGTTCCACGGCGACCGGGACGCAATTGAGCGGCAGGATCTTTTTCAGGTCGTCGATGCCGATCAGCGGGATGTCGTAGTGCACGCGCTTGGTGTCGGTGACGAAGTCGGCGGCGCGTTCATAGCGCTTGCCGGTATAGAACACGGTCGACACGCCGTAGCAGCCTGCGGCGCGCATCACCGAACCGACGTTTTCCGGTGATTTGGGGTTATACAAACCAATGCAGCTGTACCGTTTGTCTGCCACGAGCGGGGTGCCTTCGGGAAAAAGAGGGCGATTATACGGGGATTGGGGGAGGGCGGGCAGATTCAGGATCTGCGGTGCTGATCGTTCCCACGCTCTGCGTGGGAATGCCTCAATGGACGCTCTGCGTCCGCTTTGGGACGCGGAGCGTCCCGGACTGCATTCCCACGCGGAGCGTGGGAACGATCGGAGTGGTGGCTCAGTCTTCTTTCTTCATCAACCCGGCCAAGGCAGCAAAAGGGTTATGCGTAGCCTTGGCGATTTTCGGCGTGCTCAGCGAGCCTTCGCCGAAGTACTGCTGGTCGGTGTAGCGCGAGTGTTCGTTGTCGTGGCAGTACAGGCACAGCAGTTCCCAGTTGGAACCGTCCTGCGGGTTGTTGTCATGGTTGTGGTCACGGTGGTGCACAGTCAGCTCGCTCAGGCGCTTGCCGGAAAACTCACGGGCGCAGCGGCCGCACACGTGCGGGTACATCTTCAGGGCCTTGTCGCGGTAGCCCATTTCCTTGTCGCGCTGGTTGTCGGCGAGGATGCGATCCAGCTTCGAAGTGCTGGTCGGGGTGGACGAACTCATGGGTTCACCTTTGCAGAAGACTAATGACGGTTAGGGGGCAAGTTTAGCTCAGCCCTTGAGCTTCTCGGCAATCCAGATCGTGTGGCGCGTGCCCTTGTTGCCGTGGGCGAAGACCTGCACTTCCTCGGCCTTGAAACCGGCTTTCTTCAATTTGTCGGAAAACTGCCGGTCGGCGCTGGCCGACCATACCGCGAGCACGCCTTTGGGCCGCATCGCTTTGGCGCACGCGGCCAGCCCTGCGGCGGAATACAGCCAGCTGTTGGCCTTCTGGGTCAGGCCTTCGGGGCCGTTGTCGACGTCGAGCATGATCGCGTCGAAGCCGTTCGGCTCGCTTTGCAGCACCTTGGCCACGTCTTCCTGACGGATCACCGTGCGCGGATCGAGCAACGGACGTCCGGACTTTTCACCGAGCGGACCACTGTTCCACTCGACCACGCCGGGCACCAGTTCGGCTACCACCACTTCGGCGCTCTTGCCCAGATGCTTGAGCGCCGAGGCGAGGGTGAAGCCCATGCCCAGACCGCCGATCAACACCCGCGAGTTCGGCCGGCCGGCGACCTTGCGGCACGGGATCTCGGCCAGCGCATCTTCGGAACCGTGCATGCGGGTGTTCATCAATTGGCCGCCGTCGCCGCCCTGGATCTTGATGACGAAGTCCTCGCCATACTCGAACAGGCACAGGGCGCCGCCGTTGTCAGGGATCGGCGTGGTGTCGAGCAGAACGAAACGTTTCATGGAAATCTCTACAGGGGGGGAAGGCAAGCCGGCGCGTTGGGAGTAGCCTGAAGGCAGACTTCAGGCCAACGGAGCCCTTGATGAAGCGCACCATTCTAACGGTCATTACCCTGGCCGCGCTCTCGATAACTGCCGTACAGGCGCAACAGACGATTCCCGTCAGCCCGACACCGCAACCGGGCTCTCCCGGCACGGCGACGCCAACCCCGTATCCGCAGATCAGTCCTGTGCCGATTCCCAAGGCCGGCCCCGGCAGTGGCGGCCCGCCGCTGGTGCCGATCGAAATGCCCAGCCCGCCGACCAAGGATCAGCCCTTGCCGGGCCTGGAACAGAACGACAGCAAACCGAAATCCCCGGGAGGCTAGATCTGCTGGGCGGCGAGCTGGCCGTCGGCCATGCGCAGGCGTTTGGACAGGGAGACGGCGAGGGCGCGGATGATCTTGGCGGCGATCTTCGGCGCGTCATTGAGCATTTTTTCCAGTGAGTCCTTGCCGAGGTTGAGCAACTGACAGTTGCTCGCCGCCACGCAGGTCGCCGAGCGGCGCTCGCCGTCGAGTACGGCCATTTCGCCGAACGCCCGGCCGCTGCGCAGGGTGGCCATGGTCACGACCTGACCGTCGCCACCGGTTTTCTGCACGGCCACCTGGCCGGTGTGGATGATGCACATGAAACTGCCGGCATCGCCTTCGCGAAAGATCGCTTCGCCTTCTGCCACGGTGCTGATGCTGAAGTAGCCCGAGGCAGCGGCAAAATCCGCCAGTTGCAATTGATCGAACAGGCCGCAGTCCATCAGCCAGTCGCGGATTTCGTTGTTCAGTAGGGTTGGTTCTGACATGTCGTCACAGTCTTTTTGTTTTCACGGTTTCCGCGCGTTACACATTCCTTGTGGGAGCGGGCTTGTCCGCTCCCACAGGGTTCTATGTGTATCGGCTCTTAATGTCTGGAATTAAGACCCAAGTGACCGGCGGAGTTCCTCAGGCGATGCCCAGAACCTTGAAAACAAATGCATATTCGAGCGCTACGTCACGTAATCCCTGATAACGCCCACTCATGCCGCCGTGGCCGGCGCCCAGTTCGGTCTTGAGCAGCAATGGATTGTCATCGGTCTTGGTCGCGCGCAATTTCGCCACCCACTTGGCCGCTTCCCAATACTGCACGCGGCTGTCGTTGTAGCCGGCGATCACCAGTGTTGCGGGATACGCCTGCGCGGTGACGTTTTCGTACGGCGCGTAGGCCTTGATCCGCTCGTAGACCTCCGGTTCTTCCGGGTTGCCCCACTCGTCGTATTCGGTGACGGTCAGCGGCAGATCCGGGTCGAGCATGGTATTGAGCACGTCGACGAACGGCACTTCGGCAATCGCCGCGCCGAACAGATCCGGACGCTGGTTGAGCACCGCGCCGATCAGCAAGCCACCGGCGCTGCCGCCGCTGATCGCCAGCTGTGGCGCGGTGGTGATGCCGTTGAGGATCAGGAATTCGGCACAGGCAATGAAGTCGCTGAAGGTGTTGTGCTTGTGCTCCTGCTTGCCGGCGCGGTACCAGGCTTCGCCCAGTTCACCACCGCCGCGAACGTGGGCGATGGCGAATGCCATGCCGCGATCCAGCAGGCTCAGGCGGGCGTGGGAGAACCACGGATCGAGGCTTGAACCGTAGGCGCCGTAACCGTAGAGGTACAGCGGCACTGCTTTGCCGACCATTTCCCGTTTCATCACCAGACTGATCGGCACCTGGGTGCCATCCGGCGCAGTCGCCCACAGGCGCTGGCTGACGTAGGCGTCGGCGTCGAACGGGCCGAGCACCGGGGTTTCCTTGAGGACGGTCTGTTCACCGGTGGCGAGGATCAGTTGCCGAACCTGAGCCGGACGATTCAGCGCTTCATAGCGCAGGCGAATGCGGTCGCTTTCGAATTCCAGGCTGTTTTGCACATAGAGGCTGTAGGCCGCGTCCGGTAATTGCACGCGATAAGGCGCCAGACCGTGTGGGCGAACTTCGATGATCGGCAGACCACCTTCACGCAGGCTCAGGGTCAGGGCTTCGGCGTTGAGGGTCACGCCATCGAGCATCACAGAGTCGCTGTGGGGAATCAGGTTCTGCCAGTCGGCTTCGCTCGGCGTGATGCCGGTGTCCGGCGCTTGATACAGGGCGAAGTTGATGCCATCGCGGTTGGTGCGGATGAACCAGGTCCACTCGCCATCGAGCTTGCCGTGATCGACGTCGTATTCGTGATCCTCGACCCGTGGCGCCAGGCAAGTGAACGGCTGCTGCGGCTGATTGGCGTCCAGTGCCCAGACTTCGCTGGTGGTCTTGCTGCCCAGCGACAACAGCAATTGCTGCTCGGAGCTGGCGCGGTAGCAATGCAGGAAGAAACGCCCGTCCGGTTCGTGGAATACCTCTTCGGCGGCGGTGCCGTCCAGGCGGTAGCGGAACAGTTTGTGCGGGCGATGGGTGTCGTCGAGTACACCGAAGAACAGCGTCAGGCTGTCATTGGCCCAGGTCATGCTGCCATCGCAGTCCTGGAATTCCAGTTCGCTGACGCGCTCGCTGGATAATTCCTTCACGAACAGCGTGTAAATCTCGTCGCCCGAGGCATCGACGCTGTAGGCCAGACGCTGGTGATCCGGGCTGATGCTGAAGGCGCCGAGGGAGAAAAAGCCGCCGTTGGCCAGCGCGTTCGGGTCGAGCAGCAGCTGTTCGCGGCTTTCGTCGAGGGTCAGGCTGTCGTCGGCCGGACGCGGGCAGCGGTAGTGACGGGCGTATTCGTCACCTGCGGTGGTGCGGGTGTAATACAGGTACGGGCCCCATGGCGAGGGGAGGGACAGGTCGGTTTCGAGGATCCGGCCCTTGATCTCTTCGAACAGGGTTTCGCGCAGCTCCGCCTGATCGGCGGTCTGCGCCTGCTGGTAGTCGTTTTCAGCCTTGAGGTAGTCGAGCACCGCGTCGGTGTCGCGTTCCTGCAGCCAGGCGTACGGGTCGTGACCGGCGGCCTTGTGGGCAATCGGGGCGCTGCTGACGTTGGCGGATACGGGCATGGAAAGCTCTCGGACATGACAAATAAGGGCCGCACGGACGGCGGGGAAGCCTGACGTGCGAAAAGTCGTTACTATAAGCGCCTCTTTGCCTGCCTTGCCATGGACACCATGACCGAGAACGACTATCTGATCGCCTGGGGCCTTTACGCCTTTGCCGCCGTGGGCTGCCTGCTGGTGTGGATGCGCATGACCCGCTGGATGTGGCGCTGGCTGCGCGAGCCGCTGCGTGTGCTGATGGCGGTGTTGCTGTTCAGCCCGACCATCATTGACCCGGTGAAGGAAAAATTCGCCCCGGCCATCGCCATCACCGCGCTGGATCTGGCGTTCAAGGTCGGTAACAACGCCTGGCGCGCCATTTCCGAACTGCTCATGTACGCCATGATCGCGTTCGGCCTGTACCTGATTTTCGTGCTGATCCGTTTCCCGATCGAGCGCGCTTCGAACGCTCGCAAGGAACAGGCCGAAGCGGCTCGCGCAGCCGCCCGTGCCGAAGACGAGCGTGACGCCGATCAACCGTTCGGCGGCGCCGGCGATGACCGCTACGGTCGCCCGCCGGTACCGAGCAATCCGCAGCGCATGCGGGTCGAGCCGCGCCTGTAATCACGAGAGTCCGCACATGTGTGAATTACTGGGCATGAGTGCCAACGTGCCGACCGACATCGTGTTCAGCTTCACCGGGTTGATGCAGCGCGGTGGTCGCACCGGGCCACACCGCGACGGCTGGGGCATTGCCTTCTACGAAGGGCGCGGCTTGCGCCTGTTCCAGGACCCGGCGGCCAGCAGCGAGTCGGAAGTCGCCAATCTGGTGCAGCGCTATCCGATCAAGAGTGAAGTGGTCATCGGTCATATCCGTCAGGCCAACGTCGGCAAGGTCTGCCTGTCCAACACCCACCCGTTCGTCCGCGAACTGTGGGGGCGCAACTGGTGCTTCGCGCACAACGGCCAGCTCGCCGATTTCACCCCGATCAAGAGTTTTTACCGCCCGGTCGGCGATACCGACAGCGAAGCGGCGTTCTGCGATTTGCTCAACCGCGTACGTGCAGCGTTTCCGGAACCGGTCGATATAGAAGTGCTGCTGCCGGATCTGGTCGCGGCCTGCGCCGAATATCGCAGCAAGGGCGTGTTCAACTGCCTGCTGAGCGACGGCGACTGGCTGTTCTGCTATTGCTCGACCAAACTGGCGCAGATCACCCGTCGCGCACCGTTTGGCCCGGCACGGCTCAAGGATGTCGATGTGATCGTCGATTTCCAGGCCGAAACCACGCCCAACGACGTGGTGACGGTGATTGCCACCGAACCCTTGACCGAAAACGAAACCTGGACCCGCTACGAACCGGGCCAATGGAGCCTGTGGCGACGCGGCGAATGCGTCAGCCAAGGCACGACCGAATAAGGATTGCACCCCCATGTTGCTCAGTTATCTACGGCTGGTGTTGTTTGCGGCGGGCCTGTTGATCGGTGTCCAGGTGCCGGGTTTCATCAACGATTACGCCAAGCGGGTCGAAGCGCACCTGATCGAGGCGCAGACCGGTCTGCGCGGCTTCCAGGGCACCGCCGAGCAGTTCTTCAAAGGGGATATCCAGGCGCTGGTCGCCCATTACCGGGCCAGCGAAGATCCGGTGTTTCGCAGCGATGCCGACAGCTTGAGCACTTTGCTCAACCGTCAGCTGGCGCTGGACAAGCAATTCCAGGCGATGCAGGGCCCGTGGTACATCCGCTTCCTGCAGGTGGTGCTGGCCGCCGATCCGGACATCCGCAAGGAAACCTGGAATGGCTACAGCTACCAGATCCTGCTGACGCCTGAGGCGATGATCTGGGGCATGAGCGGCGCGATGTTGCTGTCGTTCGGCCTGGAGTGCCTGTTCCGTCTGATCGACTGGGTGGTGCTGGGCGGCAAGCGCCTGCGCCAGAGCCGGCCGATCGAAGACCGGGATGTGCGCGGGCTCTGAGCCTTATGAAGATCGTTCCCACGTCGAGGCGTCGAACCGTCTGCGTGGGAATGCCTCAACGGACGCTCCGCGTTCGGCTTGCGAGGGACGCGGAGCGTCCCGGGCTGCATTCCCACGCAGAGCGTGGGAACGATCAACTTAGAACGATGTAATCCTTGCCCACCTTGCGCGCATATTCCTCCAGCACCTGCTGACACAGCGTCACAATCTCCTCGACCCATTCCACACCGACCCGCCACGACACCACGACCTGCAGGTTCGGCGGGCGTTGTTCGATGTCGAGCAGGGTCAGTTCGCCCCGCGCCAGCTCCTCGGCCACCAGCACCGGCGGCAACGCGCCAATGCCGAACCCGTCGCGTAACAGCCGGGTAATTGCCGACACCGAATTCACACAGTTCAACCGTGGCGCCAACACACCTTGGGCCTGCATCAACGCCAGGATGTCCTGGTGCGGCCGGGAGTTTTTCGAGTAGGTGATGATCCGTTCCTGGGCCAGGTCGGCGAGGCTTTGGTAATCGCGGTTGTAGATCGAGTTGCTGGCGACAATCCAGCCGATGGGGTGGCTGGCCAGCTCCAGGCTGCGCACGCTTTCCTGACGCACCAGATCGGTTTGCAGGATCAGATCGAGAAAGCCTTTTTGCAGCTGATCGCAGAGGTTCAGCGAGGTATCCGCCACCAGCTCGATTTCCACCCGTGGGTACAGATCGGTCATCTGCGCCACCAGCGGGCTGAGCCAGGTGTGGATCACCGTGTCCATCACCCCGATCCGTACCCGGCCGACCTTGCTCGATCGGGTCTCGATCGACTGCTTCAGCGCCTGCATCGTGTCGAGCATCTGCTCGGCATAGTCCAGCACTTTCAAACCTTCGGGCGTCAGGCTGACGCCGCGTGAATCACGCAGGAACAGCTTCACCCCGAGCTCGCCTTCGAGCACCGCGATCCGGCTGGAGATCGAGGCCTGGGTGGTGAACAGCTTGTCGGCGGTCAGGCGAAAACTTTTCAGCCGGGCGACCCAGACGAAGGTTTCGAGAAACTTCAGGTTCATGGCATCAAATTTTTCTTATGTCTTGGGCGGGTTTTTATTCGTTGGACGCGACCGGGTGAAGCACCCAAGAATCGACGCATCCGGTTCCCACGATAGGCGTCGTCGGAGCTTCGAACAAGACCAATAAAAGCCTGCGGAGACATGCCATGAGTGCGCCCGACACCCTCGACCTCCCCAAGACTGCGGCCCGTTCCGGCCCGTTCGACTGGTATCGCAACATCAATCAGCAGGAGCGCCGGACCTTCTGGAGCTGCAAGATCGGCTACGGTCTGGACGGCATGGACACCCAGATGCTCAGCTTCGTGGTGCCGACCCTGATCGCGATGTGGGGCATCACCACCGGCGAAGCCGGCCTGATCCACACCAGCACCCTGATCGCTTCGGCCATCGGCGGTTGGGTGGCGGGGATTCTCTCCGACCGCATCGGCCGCGTGCGCACCCTGCAACTGACGGTCCTGTGGTTTGCCTTCTTCACTTTCCTCTGCGGCTTCGCCCAGAACTACGAGCAACTGCTGATCGCCCGCACCCTGATGGGCTTCGGTTTCGGCGGTGAATGGACGGCGGGTGCAGTGCTGATCGGCGAAGTGATCCGCGCCAAGGACCGCGGCAAGGCGGTGGGCATGGTGCAATCCGGCTGGGCCTTGGGTTGGGGCCTGACGGCAATTCTCTATGCGCTGCTGTTCTCGGTGTTGCCACCGGAAGATGCCTGGCGCGCACTGTTCGTCCTCGGCATCGTGCCGGCGGTGTTCGTGATTTTCGTCCGCCGTCTGGTGAAGGACCCGGAGATTTATCGTGAAGCCAAAGCCAAACAAACCCCGGAAAGCCCGTCGAAGTTCTACGAGATCTTCGCCCCCGGCATGCTCTTCACCACGATTCGCGCCTCGTTGCTGACCACCGGCGCCCTCGGCGGTTATTACGCGATTACCTCCTGGCTGCCGACTTTTCTGAAGAACGAACGCGGTTTGAGCGTACTTGGCACCGGCGGTTATCTGGCGATGGTGATCATCGGTTCCTACGCCGGTTATGTGATCAGCGCCTATTTGACCGACCTGCTGGGCCGCAAGAAGAACTTCATCCTGTTCGCGGTCGGCTCGTTCACCATCGTTCTGCTCTACACCCAATTGCCGGTCAGCAACGGCGTGATGTTGTGGCTGGGCTTCCCGCTGGGCTTCTTCGCCTCGGGGATTTTCAGTGGCATGGGCGCGTTTCTCACCGAGCTCTTTCCAACCCGGATTCGCGGTTCGGGGCAGGGCTTCTGCTACAACATCGGCCGGGCGCTGGCGGCATTGTTCCCGCTGCTGATCGGCCTGCTGAGCCAGAAAGTGCCACTGAGCGTAGGCATCGGTGCCTTTGCGGCGGTGTCCTACGGCGTGGTGATCCTCGCGGCGTTGAGCCTGCCGGAAACCCGTGGCAAGCAACTGGACGCGCAGTAACTGATAACCTGCGACAACTGTCCTACAGCACAAAAAGATAACAGCTACAGGAGTGTTCACCGTGAGCCGCCTGCTATTGAACTGTGACATCGGCGAGAGCTTCGGCAGCTGGACCATGGGTCTGGACGCGGAAGTCATGCCTTTCATCGATTGCGCCAACATTGCCTGCGGTTTTCACGCCGGCGACCCGGGCATCATGCGCAAGACCGTCAGCCTGGCCCTGAGCCACGGCGTGCAGATCGGCGCGCATCCGGCCTATCAGGATCTGGTGGGGTTCGGCCGGCGCTCCATGGCGTACACCGCCCAGGAACTGCAAGACATCCTGCATTACCAGATCGGCGCCCTCGACGGTATTTGCCGTGCCCAGGGTGGCAAAGTCAGTTACGTCAAACCCCACGGCGCGATGTACAACGACATGATGGCGAACCCGGCGCAGTTGCGCGCGGTGATTCAGGCCATCGCGGCTTACGATCGCAGCTTGCCGTTGATGCTGATGGCCACCCGCGACAACACGGCAGCCCAGCAACTCGGTGACGAATACGGTGTGACGCTGTGGTTCGAAGCCTTCGCCGACCGCGCCTACGACAGCGCCGGCCGACTGGTCTCGCGACAACTGCCGGGCGCGGTGCACCACGATTGCGAAACCATCATCGGGCAAGCGCTGACCATCGCCCGTGGCGACAACCTCACCGCCAGTGACGGCAGCGCGCTGCACCTGCAAGCCAACACTTTGTGCGTGCACGGCGACAACGCCAGCTCAGTGGCGGCCGTGCAGCGCATTCGTCAGGCCTTGAACGAGCAGAGCGCGCCATGAATCCGCGGGTGGAAGTGGTGGCGCTGGATTGCCTGATGCTGCGCCTGTTCGATGAAATCGCCGAAGCCAACATGCCGTGGATGCTCGCCGCCAGCGAGCGGCTGCGCGCGGTGTTCGGCGAACATCTGATCGATCTGGTGCCGTCGTACACCACGTTGATGGTGCATTACGACCTGACCGAATTGAACCCGAGTCAGGCCCGGGAATTGATTGCCGAAGCGCTGATCGACCTGTCGCCGAATGCGCGCACCGGCGGCCAGTGTCACCTGCTGCCGGTGTGGTACGACCTGAGCGTCGGCCCGGAATTGAGTTTGCTGTCTCAACGCAGCGGCTTGGCAGTAGAGGAGGTGATCCGCCGCCACAGTGCCCGTGAATATCAGGTGTTCGCGCTCGGATTCGCACCGGGGTTTGCCTTCATGGGCCTGGTGGAAGAAGTCCTCGCGGCACCGCGTCTGAATACCCCACGCAAGAAAGTCGCCGCCGGCAGCGTCGGCATCGCCGAACGGCAGACAGCGGCGTATCCGGTGGTGTCTCCCGGTGGCTGGAACCTGATCGGTCGCACGCCGGCAAAGTTGTTCGACCGTGAACGCGATGGCTACAGCCTCATGCAGCCCGGCGATACCGTACGTTTCGAAGCGGTGAGCCATGCCGAATTCATCCGCCTCGGCGGTGACGACACGCCTCTGGAGGCCCTCGCATGAGCCGACTGACGATTGAAGCGAGTACGCCGTTGTGCCTGTTGCAGGATGCCGGACGGTTTGGCGTGCGCCATCTGGGCGTGACCCAGGGCGGCGCGGCGGACTGGCGGTCGATGGCCTGGGCCAACTGGCTGCTGGGCAATGGCCTGGACTTGCCGGTAATCGAAATTACCCTCGGCGGGTTTACGGTGGTGGCTGAAGAAGATTGCTTGCTGGCATTGGCCGGCGCCGATCTTGGCGCGCAGATCGATGGCGAGGCATTGGCGCCGTGGCGCAGTTTCAAGCTGCGCAAAGGGCAGACCTTGAAGTTCACCCAGCCGTTGCTGGGCGCGCGGGCCTATCTGGCGGCGCCCGGCGGTTTCAGTGCGCCGCAAGTGTTGGGCAGCAGTGCCACGGTAGTGCGCGAAGAACTCGGCGGGCTCGATGGTTTTGGTCTGCCGCTGGCCAAGGGCGCTTCGCTGAGTTATCAGGGTGAAACCCTGTTGGTGCGTGAGGTGCCGGCGGAGCATCGACCGGATCTGCGCCTCGACGCGCCGCTCGATCTGGTGCTCGGCGCGCAGATCGGTCAGTTCAGCGGGCAGAGCCTGTTCGATGCATTCAACAGTGCCTGGACGCTGGACAGTCGTGCTGATCGCATGGGCATTCGGTTGCTGGGGACGGCGTTGCAGTATCAAGGCCAGCCGATGATTTCCGAGGGCATTCCGCTGGGCGCGGTGCAGGTGCCGCCGGACGGGCAGCCGATCGTATTGCTCAATGATCGGCAGACCATTGGCGGCTATCCACGATTGGGCGCATTGACACCGTTGGCGCTGGCCCGCCTGGCACAGTGTCTGCCGGGGGCGAAGGTCAGGTTGCGCCCGGTGGTACAGGACGTCGCACACCGGGAACACGTCGAATATCTGCGCCAGTTCAAACAACGCTAAAAGCATCGCTGGCAAGCCAGCTCCCACAGTGTTCGGCGGTGCTCACAAGATTTGTGTTCACCTCGATCCCTGTGGGAGCTGGCTTGCCAGCGATGGCGTCAGTCCAGACAACGAATTACTTGGACAGAAACCGCATCCCTTCTTCCAGCCCGCGCAGGGTCAACGGATACATCTGGTCCTCGATCAAATCCCGCACGATATTCGTCGACGAGGTGTAGCCCCACGTATCTTTCGGGTACGGATTGATCCAGATGAGCTTCTTGTATTTCTCCATGAAGCGCTGCATCCACACGTAACCCGGCTCTTCGTTCCAGTGCTCGACGCTGCCGCCGGCCTGGGTGATTTCATAAGGCGCCATGGCGGCGTCACCGATGAAGATCACTTTGTAGTCGGCGCCGTACTTGTGCAGCAGGTCCTGGGTCGAGGTGCGCTCGGAGGTGCGGCGCATGTTGTTCTTCCACACCGACTCATAAATGAAGTTGTGGAAATAGAAGTACTCCAGATGCTTGAACTCGGTCTTGCAGGCCGAGAACAGCTCCTCGCAGATCTTCACGTGGGCGTCCATCGAGCCGCCGATGTCGAACAGCAGCAACAGCTTCACCGTGTTGCGCCGTTCCGGGCGCATCTGGATGTTCAGCAGGCCGGCGTCCTTGGCGGTGTGGTCGATGGTGCCGTCGATGTCCAGTTCTTCCGCCGCGCCCTGACGCGCGAATTTGCGCAGGCGGCGCAGGGCGACCTTGATGTTGCGGGTGCCCAGTTCCACGGAGTCGTCGAGGTTCTTGTACTCGCGCTGATCCCAGACTTTCACCGCTTTGCCCTGGCGTTTGCCGGCATCGCCGACCCGAATGCCTTCCGGGTTGAAACCGCCGGAGCCGAACGGGCTGGTGCCGCCGGTGCCGATCCATTTGTTGCCGCCGGCGTGGCGTTCCTTCTGTTCTTCCAGGCGTTTCTTGAACTCCTCGATCAGCTTGTCCAGGCCGCCGAGGGACTGGATCTGCGCGCGTTCCTCGTCGGTCAGCGAGCGCTCGAATTCCTTGCGCAGCCAGTCTTCGGGGATCAGCGCCTGCAAGTGGTCGTCGAGTTTTTCCAGGCCGTTGAAGTAGGCGCCGAACGCACGGTCGAACTTGTCGAAATGCCGTTCGTCCTTCACCAGAATCGCCCGGGACAAGTAGTAGAACTCGTCCATGTCGGCGAAGGTCACGCGCTGTTTCAGCGCGTTGATCAGGTCGAGCAGCTCGCGCACCGACACCGGCACCTTGGCTGCGCGCATTTCGTTGAACAGGTTGAGCAACATGGCGTCAGCCTCTTAGCGGGTGCCGCGACGGCTCATGAACGCCAGGCGCTCAAGCAGTTGCACGTCCTGTTCGTTCTTCACCAGCGCACCGGCCAGCGGCGGGATGGCTTTGGTCGGATCGCGTTCGCGCAGCACCGCTTCGCCGATGTTGTCGGCCATCAGCAGCTTCAGCCAGTCCACCAGTTCCGAGGTCGAAGGCTTCTTCTTCAGGCCCGGCACCTTGCGCACGTCGAAGAACACGTCCAGCGCTTCGCTGACCAGATCCTTCTTGATGTCCGGGTAGTGCACGTCGACGATTTTCTGCAGGGTGGTGCGGTCGGGGAAGGCGATGTAGTGGAAGAAGCAGCGGCGCAGGAAGGCGTCCGGCAGCTCTTTCTCGTTGTTGGAAGTAATGATGATGATCGGACGCTTTTTGGCCTTGATGGTCTCGTCGATCTCGTAAACGTAGAACTCCATCTTGTCGAGTTCTTGCAGCAGATCGTTGGGAAACTCGATGTCGGCCTTGTCGATTTCGTCGATCAGCAGAATGACCCGCTCTTCGGACTCGAACGCTTCCCAGAGCTTGCCCTTCTTCAGGTAGTTGCGCACGTCGTGGACTTTTTCATTGCCCAGTTGCGAGTCGCGCAGACGGCTGACCGCATCGTACTCGTACAGGCCTTGATGGGCCTTGGTGGTGGACTTGATGTGCCAGGTGATCAGCTTTGCGCCGAACGATTCGGCCAGTTGCTCGGCGAGCATGGTCTTGCCGGTGCCCGGTTCGCCCTTGACCAGCAGCGGCCGCTCCAGGGTGATGGCGGCGTTGACCGCCAGCTTCAGGTCATCGGTGGCGACGTAGGCCTGGGTGCCTTCGAACTTCATCTGCTAATCCTCGAACGGTAACGCCGACCTGAACGGGCAGGGCGGGGGCGAAATAATCGGATGCCCGACTATAACGCGCGGCCCGGTCGACTGTGAACGCAGACGGCTTATTCAGTCTCTGAATGGGGCGTCACATGTTGACTCAGTTTCGGCACGAGGCCAGTATTCAGGTATCGCCGATTTGGCGATAGCCTTCGGGCATGACTACCAAATACCGATTTCGCGATAAATACCGCATTCAGTTGCGCGAGAAGGATCACCCGCCACCCCATGTTCACCTGACCGGTGGCGGAGTGGATGTGATGCTGAGCCTGGAAACCGTCGAGGTCATGATGGGCAAGGCACCGCCACTGATCGTCAAGGAAGCGTTGGCGTGGGTTTCGGCCCATCAGACGCAATTGCTGGAGGACTGGAAACGATGTTACCCATGAAGCGGCCTAGATTGGCGGCGGTGCAGGCTATTGGCGATGCTTGTCTGTCGTTGACCTTTATTGATGGCCAACGGCTGAACCTGGACTTGAGCCGCGATCTGCAAACCTATCCGGGGCTCGCTCCGCTACTGGACGCTGAAGTGTTCGCAAGCGCTGAGTTGGGTGACGACGGCTGGAGCGTGGAGTGGCTGGAGCCGGATATCCAGATTGGTGCCGATACCTTGTACCGGGACGCGCTCGCGCAAAATGCGCCCGACGAAAACACACGGATTTTCATGGATTGGCGCGCTCGCACCGGTCTACCGTTGAATGAGGCGGCCGAAGCGCTGGGTGTCAGCGCCCGCAGCATCAGTCGCTACAGTAATGGTCGGGAAGCGGTGCCGCGATCATTGGCCCTGGCCTGTCTGGGTTGGGATTCGTTGCAGGAGAAGCCTGCACTGATCGCGGCAGAGGATACCGGGCACTACATCGTCAACCGAAAAACTTAGCCCGCATCCGGCTTCGGCCGTTCATACCGGGCATTGAAGGCCTGAATGAATCCGTTGCGCAAAATCTGCAAAAACGCTTCGAACGCGTTGATATCTTGCTGGTGCACGCTGCCGCTGAGTTCGACTCGGGTGGCAAACTGGTTCTTGCCCTGGTTTTTCAGCACGGTTTCCGTGCCGCCGACCAGTGCTTCCCAGATCGAGCGGAAGATCCCCTTGTTCTTGTTCTCGACATCTTGCTGCCAGTTGAACACGTCCACGTCGCGCAGCAGCGGTTTGATGTAGCCCTTGAGCTGGCCCTTGTTGGCGGCGGCTTCGATGACCACGTCGCCGTGGCCGGCGTTGAAGTCGAATTTGCCGTAGGCCGAGGCGAAGTCGTTCATGCGCTTGAGTTCGATGTCGCGGGCCCGCAGGCGAAATTCGAAGTCTTCGAAATCGCTCAAGGGGTCGAAGGTGGCTGTGGTTTCCAGCGGGGCATGCCCCAGCAGCAGGGCCTTGCCTTCGAAGCGAGCGTCGCGTTTGCCCTCCTTGTCGACCACGTTGGTCAGGTTGTAAATGCTGGCGTCGACGTTGGTTGCATTCATGTTTACCGGTGGTTTGGAGTTGAAGTTGCGAAAGCTGATCCGCCCATCGCTGATCTGCACTTCGTCGAGCGTGATAGGCAACAGTTTGCCCAGTTGCTCACGCCAGTCGGTGCCCTGACCGGTCTGGGAGTTCTGCTTGTTGGCACCACCATCGACGAAGTTAACCTGAGGTTTAAAGAATTTAACCTGTGCCACGACAGCATGGTCGTACCAAAGCGAGTGCCAACTGACAGACAGGTCGATAACCGGCGCATCGACGAATGGCACCGGCACCTTGCCGTCGGCCTTGACGATTTTCAGGCCATTGATCTTGTAGGCCCCGCGCCAGAGCGCCAGGTCCACGTCGGTGATCTGGCCGCGGTAATCGCCCATGTTGGCCAGTTTGTCATTCAGATAGTCGCGCACCAGATAGGGCAGGGCGATGTGCAGGGCGATCAGCAGAACAACGGTGGTGGCAAGAGTCCACAACGGCCAGCGGTAGCGACGCTTCATGGCAATAGATCCCGAACGGTATAAGGCGGTTGACTGCCGCCTGCCGCAGACGTTCGACCGAACTGGACTGACAAAGGCAACAGGCTTACCTTGGAGAGCTGAATTCAACGCTGCACAAGGACCCAGCCATGAGCCGTATTTTTGCTGACAATGCCCATTCCATCGGCAACACGCCGCTGGTGCAGATCAACCGCATCGCGCCCCGTGGCGTGACCATTCTGGCCAAGATCGAAGGTCGCAACCCGGGCTACTCGGTCAAGTGCCGGATCGGTGCCAACATGATCTGGGACGCCGAAAGCAGCGGCAAACTCAAGCCGGGCATGACCATCGTCGAGCCGACCTCCGGTAACACCGGCATCGGCCTGGCCTTCGTGGCGGCCGCTCGCGGTTACAAATTGCTGCTGACCATGCCGGCCTCGATGAGCATCGAACGGCGCAAGGTGCTCAAGGCGCTGGGTGCGGAACTGGTGTTGACCGAGCCAGCCAAAGGCATGAAGGGCGCGATCGAAAAGGCCGCGGAGATCGTCGCCAGCGATGCCGGCAAATATTTTATGCCGGCCCAGTTCGATAACCCGGCCAACCCGGCCATTCACGAAAAAACCACCGGTCCGGAAATCTGGAACGACACCGACGGTGCAGTCGATGTGCTGGTAGCGGGCGTCGGCACTGGAGGAACCATCACTGGCGTGTCGCGGTATATCAAGAATACCGCAGGCAAACCGATTCTGTCGGTGGCGGTGGAGCCGGTGTCTTCGCCGGTGATTACCCAGGCGCTGGCCGGCGAAGAGATCAAGCCGAGCCCGCACAAGATTCAGGGCATCGGTGCCGGTTTCGTGCCGAAGAACCTTGATCTGTCGATGGTTGACCGGGTCGAGCTGGTGACGGATGACGAGTCCAAGGCCATGGCGCTGCGCCTGATGCAGGAAGAAGGGATCCTGTGCGGCATTTCCTGCGGTGCGGCCATGTCGGTGGCGGTGCGTCTGGCGGAGACCCCGGAAATGCAGGGCAAGACCATTGTGGTGGTGCTGCCCGACTCCGGTGAGCGTTATCTGTCGAGCATGCTGTTCAGTGATCTGTTCACCGATCAGGAGAACCAGCAGTAAGGGGCGCGTTGATTCAGGTCAGCCAGGGTTCAGGATCGTTATGTTAATAAGTGCTTTGTTGCGCAATTCTTAACACTGAATCTTGGGTCGGGCGGGTTTTTCCCGGAGCCGGTAGTGTTTATCATGGCCGGCCGCCATCTCGGGCAAATGACGTGGCGTGGCGTTGTCTTATTTCAAGGAGTTGTTGATGACCTTTTCGTTAGCCGCCAAGGTGTCGGTGTTGCTGCTGTTTGTGGGCAGCATCCTCTACGTGCATTTGCGCGGCAAGGCGCGTTTGCCGGTGCTGCGGCAGTTCGTCAACCATTCGGCGCTATTTGCCCCGTACAACGCCTTGATGTACTTGTTCTCGGGCGTGCCATCCAAACCGTATCTGGATCGCAGCAAATTCCCTGAACTGGACGTGTTGCGCGATAACTGGGAAACCATTCGCGACGAAGCCATGCATCTGTTCGACGAGGGCTACATCCGCGCGGCCGAGAAGAACAATGACGCCGGTTTCGGCTCGTTCTTCAAGAAAGGCTGGAAGCGTTTCTACCTCAAGTGGTACGACAAACCGCTGCCTTCGGCCGAAACCCTATGCCCGAAAACCGTGGCGTTGGTCAGTGCCATTCCCAACGTCAAAGGCGCGATGTTCGCGCTGTTGCCGGGTGGCAGTCATTTGAACCCGCACCGCGATCCGTTCGCCGGTTCCCTGCGTTATCACCTGGGCCTTTCGACGCCGAACTCCGACGACTGCCGGATTTTCGTCGACGGTCAGGTCTACGCCTGGCGCGACGGTGAAGACGTGATGTTCGACGAGACCTACGTGCACTGGGTTAAAAACGAAACCGAACAGACCCGCGTCATCCTGTTCTGCGACATCGAGCGGCCGTTGAGCAACCGCCTGATGACCCGCATCAACCGCTTCATCAGCGCCTGGCTGGGCCGCGCCACGGCACCGCAGAACCTCGACGACGAACGTGTTGGCGGGATCAACCAGGCTTATGCGTGGAGCAAGAGTTTCAGCGACAAGTTCAGTGGTGCGGTCAAACAGTGGAAACGCCGCAATCCAAAGACCTACCGCGTAATGCGGCCGGTGCTGGCGGTGGTGGTGTTGACGTTGCTGGGGTATTGGCTATTTGGTTGAGGCTGGATTTAAAAGCATAAAAAACCGCTCGTTTGAGCGGTTTTTTGTTTTCGGAATCAGGGACGGCCAGCAAGTAAGCTTGGTTCATCGATAGCGGTGCCGGTAGCAATGATCTGTAAGAGCCGTCGTTGACTGGCTGTCAGAACCGTTGGATCAGATTCACCCCTTATTGCATGCACTTTTTTCTTTCTGGGGGATTTTTTTATTTCTTTGCGCATATTCCCACCTTGGCTGATCAATATTTGAGCGTTTTTCACAATACTAGGCTCCCTACTGTTTTGACAAGGCGACCCTCGTTATCCAAACCGAAGCCGAGCTGTTCGTAAATTGGTAGTGCTCCCTGGAATGGTTCTTGAGCCTCGATCAAGCTACTGCCAATGATGCGGGCGTATTGCTCAATTGCCAGAACGGATAGCGGTGCAACACGGTTCTTCAATGGATGTGTTTCTCTTGGCCGCCCCTCCAGTCGTACGATTCGGATGCGTTGTCGACTTTTATTCGGGTTGGCAAAGCAAAGTCCGCACAGTTC
Source organism: Pseudomonas glycinae (assembly GCF_001594225.2). Lineage (GTDB taxonomy): Bacteria > Pseudomonadota > Gammaproteobacteria > Pseudomonadales > Pseudomonadaceae > Aquipseudomonas > Aquipseudomonas glycinae. Next base: position 4,377,281 of record NZ_CP014205.2, on the reverse strand, counting down.
AGATTCAAACCAGATTGCGATGTCGAGAGCGAGAGGTTCGCGCGCTTTCCATCCAATGACTTCTTCCCATGAAAAATGCGGGCTCTCCCAACACTCAAAAGCACTCAGCGCCAACGAGTCGATGGGTTCGAAACGTACTTTCGAAAGGTCAAGCGTTGTGGGACCAGCCATCTCCAGGTCAATCTGGAGTTGAGTCGTGGCAAGGCGGGCACGCTTCCTGGCTTGCGATTTGTACAACTGATACCGCAGATGATTACGTTCCCTTGGCATATGATCTCGCGCATTCCATGTCCCCCATCAATGGTCGTTGCAATTGCAAACGAGCCTATGCGCCTGTCTCCTGCCTGTCGCTACTGGCCCTTTGTCCAATTCATTGCAATCCATGTCGCGGGCTGGTTATAGTCGGCGCTCGTGGGTCCCACGACTCACCTTTCAACCCTTCAAAAAAGATCAGCCCAGATGCCTGCATCCCTCATCAACGCGGTAGTCGATTCAGCGGTCAACGCTGGCGTCGTGCCGTGCGGGAATCAGCAGCCTGTGCAGATCAGTCATTACCCTCCACCTGTCAGTAGCACGCCGGTGTGCGCAGTCGTATCACCGCCGGGCGTTGGTGTTTCGGGCTGATCAGCGTTTCCTGCTGACCCCTGTGCCCGCCTGAAAAAAACTACTGAATTTCAGCTTCGGCTGAGTTGGCTATTTGCCTGACTACAGGTGGTATTCATGTTTGTCCTTTCGAAAAAGTCCGCGCTCGCGGCGGCGTCCACAAGCCTGTTCGTTCTACTGTGGAGCAGCGGGGCGATCTTCTCCAAGTGGGGGCTGGCCCACGCTTCGCCCTTTGCCTTTTTGCTGATCCGTTTTGTCATTGCCCTGTGCGGGCTGGTGCTGCTGGTGCCGTTGCTCAAGCTGAAACTGCCCAAGGGCGGCAAGCCGATGCTGTACGCGATGGCTACCGGGGTGGTGCTGTTGGGGGCTTATCAGATTTTCTATCTGCTGGCGCTGGACCTGAAGGTCACCCCCGGAGTGATGGCGACCATCATGGGCGTGCAGCCGATCCTTACGGTGGTGATCATGGAGCGGCAGCGCTCGGCGAGCCGGATCTTTGGTCTGGCGTTGGGATTGGCCGGTCTGATCATGGTGGTTTATCAGGGCATCGGTCTGGCCGGGATGTCGCTGGCGGGGATGTTGTTCGGGCTGCTGGCGCTGGCGAGCATGACCTTCGGCTCGATCATGCAGAAACGCATCACCGACAATCCCCTCGGCACGCTGCCGGTGCAGTACCTGGCCGGTCTGCTGCTGTGCGGGATTTTCGTGCCGTTCCAGCCGTTTCACTTCGAGCACAGCGCCGGTTTCATCGTGCCGGTGTTGTGGATGGGGCTGGTGGTTTCCGTGCTGGCGACGTTGCTGCTGTATCGACTGATCGCGCGGGGCAATCTGGTAAATGTCACCAGTCTGTTCTATCTGGTGCCGGCCGTGACGGCGGTGATGGACTACCTGATCTTCGGCAATCGCCTGGCGGCGTTGAGCGTGCTGGGGATGCTGTTGATCATCGTCGGTCTGGTGTTTGTGTTCCGTAAGTCGGCGTAGACCGCCGCGCATGAAAAAGGCCCGGGAGGAAACTCCCGGGCCTTCGTGCATCTGCAAATCAGCGAGTGGCGATTTCTGCCGGTTTCAACACCAGCCACAGCGCAATGGCGATCAACACCCCGCCATACACGTGGGCCATCGACAGCGGCTCATCGAGAAACAGCGCCCCCCACAACACGCCGAACGGCGGAATCATGAAGGTCACGGTCATCGACTTCACCGGCCCGATGGAGCTCAGCAGGCGGAAGTAAATGATGTACGCAAACGCGGTGCAGCCCAGACCCAGGCCCAGCAGCGACAACCAGACACTCCAGCCGCCCCAGCTCACCGGCGGCGCAGTGATGACGCTGTAACCGAACAGCGGCAACAGAAACAGGGTCGCTCCGAGCATACTGCCCAGCGCCGACAGACGGCTGTCGAGCCCGCCGGCCTGATCCAGCCAGCGTCGGGCGAGGAACCCGGCGAAGCCGTAGCAGGTGGTTGCGAGCAGACAGGCAACCGCACCCATCAGCAGCTGCAGATCGAAGGCGACCGGCCCGGCGCGAGTCAGCACGCCCACCCCGAGCAGGCCGAGGAACACCCCGGCCAGTTTGGCCAGCGTGAGTTTTTCACTGAAGAACAAACCGCCGATCAACACGCCCATCAACGGGGTGGTGGCGTTGAAGATTGCCGAATAACCGGCGGGCAGCACCTGAGCGGCGACGGAGTACAGCGTCGCCGGCACGCCGGAGTTGATCACGCCCAGCAGCATCACGGTCTTGAGCTTGCCTTTGAAATCCCAGCTGATACGCATCAGCCCGAGGATCACCAGCAGGCCGACGGCGGCAATCGAAACACGGAAAAAACCGGTGGGAATCGTACCGATCGCCGGAGCGATGATGCGCATGAACAGGAAGCTCGCGCCCCAGATGGCGGCCAGCGACAGCATGCGGAATATATCGACAGGGCTCACGGGCCACTCCTTCCTTGATCGGGACGAGAGTGTTGCCGAGGGCCCTGGCGATGGCAACCGCTAATCGGGCATTTAATCTTCTGATCAGATTACGAAGCGCGTCACCAGAGCGTTCAGGTCGACGGCCAGCCGCGACAGTTCCTGACTGGCGGCAGACGTCTGGGTGGCGCCGGCAGCAGTCTGGGTCGACAGGTCGCGGATGGTCACCAGATTCTGATCGACTTCCCGCGCCACCAGCGCCTGCTGCTCGGCGGCGCTGGCGATCACCAGGTTGCGCTGGTTGATCTGCGAGATCGACGCGGTGATTTTCTCCAACGCCTGACCGGCGCTGTTCGCCCGGCGCAGTGTGTGGCTCGCCTGTTCGGCACTGCTTTGCAAAGCCCCGACAGTGGCACCGGTGCCTTGCTGGATGCTGCTGATCATCAGCTCGATTTCTTCGGTAGAGTTCTGCGTGCGCTGGGCCAGCGAGCGGACTTCATCGGCGACCACCGCAAACCCACGCCCGGCCTCGCCGGCTCGCGCCGCTTCAATGGCGGCGTTCAGGGCCAGCAGATTGGTCTGCCCGGCGATGCCGCGAATCACCTCCAGCACCTTGCTGATGTCCTGGGCCTGAGTCGCCAGGCCCTCGGCCTGTTCGGAGGCGCCGAGCACGGCGCTGACCAGTTCCTGAATCGAACTGATGGTCTCGCTGACCTGTACATGCCCGTGCTTGCTGTCCTCGTTCGAGGCTTCGGACGCTTCGGCACTGGACACCGCATTGGCGGCCACTTCATCGACCGCCGTGCTCATCTCGGTGACCGCCGTGGCCGCCTGTTCGATCTGGTCATTCTGCTGTTGCAGGCCGCGGGTGCTCTGTTCCATCACCGAGCTCATTTCCTCGGCGGCGGAGGCCAGTTGCTGGGCCGACTCGCTGATGCCGCGAATGGTCGAGCGCAGATTGCCCTGCATCTCGGCCAGAGCCGTGAGCAACTGCGCCGCTTCATCGCGCCCCGCGCTTTCGATGCGACCACTGAGGTCTCCCGAAGCAATCCGTCGTGCCACGTTCAGCGCCTGATTGATCGGCGCGGTGATGCTGCGGGTCAGCAACCAGGCCAGCAGCAACGTGGCAATCAGCGCGACGACGATGATTGTGGCGACGATCCACAGCGCCTGCTGGTACATCGCCGCCGCGGACTTGGCGGCGGTATCCGCGCCTTGTTGGTTGAGCGTGATCATTTGCTCCAGAGTCTTGTCGAGCACCGTGCCCTGGGGCGCCAGTTCATTGGTGAGGCGCGCGTAGGCCTGATCGTTTTGTCCAGCGTCGATCTGTTTGATGATCTGGTCGAGGATGCTCAGGTACTTGGCGGTGTCTGCGCTCAGGCCTTCCAGCATCGCCCGCTCTTGATCACTGGCAATCAGGCCTTTGTGGTCGTCGAGGCGCTTGAGCAATTCCTGGCGTTGCGCCGTGAGAAGGCCTTTGCTGCGTTCGCGCACGGCAGCCTGGGTGCTGGTGATCAGGCGCAGGGACTCAAGACGGATGCTGGCGATGTTCGCCGCCGCGTCATGGATGCTTTCGATGCTGGGCATCCACGATTCCTCGATCACCGCCGCGCTCTCGCGCAGGGTTTTCATCTGGCCCAGACCGAACAGGCCGACCACTACCAGCAGACTGGCCAGAACGGCAAAACACAAACTGGCGCGCAAACCGATGCGCAGATTCCGGATAGACATCAATGTGCTCCTTGGGCTTTGGGGGAGAGAGGTCGTCCTCGTGGGCCGAGGATCTTGTTATGAGGCGGGTGATGGCAGGCTGTATATCAAAGTGCCACTATTTTGGTAAAACGAGTTTTCAGCCGGCTGCGTCTGCAATGGACAGGATTTAACCAACCAGGCAAACGCGCGGATTAGAGATGTCGAGTCCGAATTGGATCCGAAACCCCGACAAATCGCGGGCTGACGCCCAGTGGCGGGGAGAACCCCAAGGGACGTTTACTGACCGAACGGTCGATTAAAAAAACTTTGATAAAAACTGTGTCGTTGTACAAACCGCAAGAGGATCTGGCCGAAATTGCGCTTCTCCTGCAGCCGCTTCCGTGGCTAAGCTCAGGCCTTCGAGCACAGATTCTCCAATTCCCGCAGAGGTCTCATCCATGCCGCAGCAATGGCCAGCCACCGACATCGCCCGCCTGATCCTCGATGGGTTTGACGATTACCGCGAGCATTTCCGGCGGATCACCGACGGCGCCCGGGAGCGCTTCGAGCAGGCCCGCTGGCAGGACACGCAAACCGCGTCGGCGGCCCGGATCAACCTCTACGAAGAAAAGGTCGGTGAAACCGTCGCCCGCCTGCGCGAGTATTTCGAGCCGGACACCTTGATGGACGTCACCTGCTGGCCGCTGGTGAAAAGTGCCTACATCAGCATCATCGACCTGCGCTTCGACGATGAGCTGTCCGAGACCTGGTACAACTCGATTTTCTGCGGCCTGTTCAGCCACGACCTGATCAGCGACGGCTGCATGTTCATCCACACCACGCGCCCGAGCCTGCGCCGCGCGCGGGCCGCACAGACCCGCACCTACAAGCCCCATGGACAGATCTCGAGCATGCTCGCGAGCATCTTTGCCGATTATCGCTTCAGCGAGGCCTACGCCGATTTGCCCGGCGACTTGCAGCGCCTGGAAGCGCAACTGCGCGAGAACCTGCCGGACTGGGTGTGCAAGGATCCGGAGCTGAGTGTCGAGCTGTTTTCCTCGGTGCTCTACCGTAACAAGGGCGCGTACCTGGTCGGGCGCATCTACACCAGTGACGATCAATGGCCGCTGGTGATTCCATTGCTGCACCGCGAGGGTCGGGGGATTCAGATCGACGCATTGATCACCGACGAAGCGGAGGTGTCGATCATCTTCTCCTTCACCCGTTCGTATTTCATGGTGGATGTGCCGGTGCCGGCGGAATTCATTGGCTTCCTCAAACGCATCCTGCCGGGCAAGCACATCGCCGAGCTGTACACCTCGATCGGTTTCTACAAGCACGGCAAATCCGAGTTCTACCGCGCCCTGATCAATCACCTGGCCAACACCGACGACCAGTTCATCATGGCGCCGGGCGTGCGCGGCATGGTCATGAGCGTGTTCACGCTGCCGGGCTTCAACACCGTGTTCAAGATCATCAAGGACCGCTTCTCGCCCTCGAAAAACGTCGACCGCGCCACGGTGATCGAGAAGTACCGATTGGTGAAAAGCGTCGACCGCGTCGGGCGCATGGCCGATACCCAGGAATTCGCCGACTTTCGTTTTCCCCTGAGCAAGTTCGAGCCGGCGTGCCTGGCGGAACTGCTGGAGGTTGCGCCGTCCACGGTGTCGCTGGAAGGTGAAACCGTGCTGATCCGCCACTGCTGGACCGAGCGCCGGATGACCCCGCTCAACCTCTATCTGGATAACGCCAACGAAGCCCAGGTGCGCGAAGCACTGGAGGATTACGGCCTGGCGATCAAGCAACTGGCGGCGGCCAACATCTTTCCCGGCGACATGCTGCTGAAGAACTTCGGCGTCACCCGCCATGGCCGGGTGGTGTTCTACGACTATGACGAGATCTGTTTCCTCACCGAAGCCAACTTCCGCCACATCCCGGCACCGCGCACGCCGGAGGACGAAATGGCCTCCGAACCGTGGTACTCGATCGGTCCGCTGGATGTGTTCCCCGAGGAGTTTCCGCCGTTCCTGTTTGCCGATGCGGCGCAGCGCAAATTGTTCGATCAGTTGCATGGCGAGTTGTATAACGCCGATTACTGGAAGGGATTGCAGGAGGCGATTCGGGCGGGGAAAGTCATCGATGTCTTCCCGTATCGGCGCAAGGGCCTGGATAACGAATAACCCGTTAATGATCGTTCCCATGCTCTGCGTGGGAATGCCTCACCGGACGCTCCGCGTCCGCTTTTGGGACGCGGAGCGTCCTTGGCTGCATTCCCACGCAGAGCATGGGAACGATCACAGTCAGGCGTAAATCTGCGACAATCGCGTCCTTGCGCCACTAGACGACCGAATTGCGTACCCGATGACCGACGAATCGCCCTCCATCGACAAACTGCTGAAAAACCTCGATCACGCCATGCTCGCCGACCGCCACCGGCTGCGGCGGCAGTTGCTTGAGCTGCGCAAGAAACCCGACGAAGCCAAACTGGTCCAGTGGGTGGCGCGGATGCAGGCGTCCTGCGATCAGGTGCTGGCGCGCAAGGCCAGCCTGCCGGTGATCCGTTACGACGACAGCCTGCCGATTGCGGCCAAGCGTGACGAAATCAAGAAGGCCCTGGAAAAGCATCAGGTGCTGATCATCGCCGGCGAAACCGGCTCGGGTAAAACCACCCAGTTGCCGAAAATCTGTCTGGAGATCGGTCGCGGCCAGCATGGCTTGATCGGCCACACCCAGCCTCGGCGAATTGCTGCGCGCAGTGTGGCCAGTCGGGTCGCCGAAGAACTCGGTACGCCGCTGGGCGCGCTGGTCGGCTATCAGGTGCGCTTCGAAGACCAGAGTGATTCCAACACCCTGATCAAACTGATGACCGACGGCATCCTGCTGGCGGAAACCCAGAACGATCGCTACCTCGAACGCTACGACACGATCATCGTCGACGAAGCCCACGAACGCAGCCTCAACATCGACTTCCTGCTCGGTTACCTGAAAACCCTGCTGCCGCGTCGTCCGGATCTGAAAGTCATCATCACCTCGGCGACCATCGATCTGGAGCGTTTCTCCAGGCATTTCGACGATGCGCCGATTGTCGAAGTGTCTGGCCGTACTTTCCCGGTGGACACCTGGTATCGCCCGCTGACGCTTGAGCAGGACGAAGAGGGCAACCGTGTCGAAGACGACCTGACTGTCGATCAGGCGATCCTCGCTACTCTCGACGAAATCGCCGCCTATGAGCGCAGCGAGCGCCGCAGTCCCGGTGATGTGCTGGTGTTCCTGCCCGGCGAGCGTGAGATCCGCGACGCCGCCGACATGCTGCGCAAGGCCCAGCTCAAACACACCGAAATCCTGCCGTTGTACGCGCGCCTGTCGCCGGCTGAACAGCAGCGGATTTTCCAGTCGCATCCGGGCCGTCGCGTGGTGCTGGCAACCAACGTCGCCGAAACCTCGCTGACCGTGCCGGGCATCCGTTACGTGATCGACAGCGGCACCGCGCGCATCAGTCGCTACAGCTACCGCGCCAAGGTTCAGCGGCTGCCGATCGAAGCGATTTCCCAGGCCAGCGCCAACCAGCGTAAAGGTCGCTGCGGCCGGGTCGAGCCGGGTATTTGTGTGCGCTTGTACAGCGAAGAGGATTTCCTCGGTCGCCCGGAATTTACCGATCCGGAAATCCTGCGTACCAACCTCGCGGCGGTAATTTTGCAGATGCTCCATCTGCGCCTCGGCGAGATCACCGATTTCCCGTTCATCGAGCCGCCGGACGGCAAGGCGATCAGCGATGGTTTCAACCTGCTGCAAGAACTCTCGGCGGTGGATCGCAACAGCCAGCTGACCCCGCTCGGCCGCCAGCTGGCGCGCCTGCCGGTGGACCCGCGCATGGGCCGCATGCTGCTGGAAGCGGCAAAACTCGGCAGCCTGCAGGAAGTGCTGATCGTCGCCAGCGCCATGTCGATTCAGGACCCGCGCGAGCGTCCGCCGGAGCGTCAGCAAGCCGCTGATCAGGCCCACGCGCAGTGGAAGGACGCCGATTCGGACTTCGCCGGGCTGGTCAATCTGTGGCGTGGCTTCGAAGAACAGCGCCAAGCGTTGACCGCCAGTCCGCTGCGCAATTGGTGCCGGAAGAATTTCCTCAATTATCTGCGCCTGCGCGAGTGGCGTGATTCCCACCGTCAGTTGAGCCTGATCTGTCGCGACTTGCAGCTGAGCCTGAACAAAGAGCCAGCGGATTATCCGAAGCTGCACAAAGCGGTGCTGGTCGGCCTGCTCAGCCAGATCGGCCAGAAAACCGAGGACGGCGACTATCTTGGCGCCCGTCAGCGGCGGTTCTGGATTCACCCGTCGTCAGGCATAGGCAAGAAACGCCCGCAGTGGGTGATGACCGCCGAACTGGTGGAAACCACCAAGCTCTACGCGCGGATGGTGGCGAAGATCGACGCCGACTGGATCGAGCCGCTGGCCGGGCACCTGATCAAGAAGAACCACTTCGAACCTCACTGGGAGAAGAAGCGCGGCCAGGTCGTGGCGTTCGAGCAGATCACCCTGTTCGGCCTGATCGTGGTCGGTCGCCGGCCAGTGCATTACGGCCCGGTGGATCCCGTGGTTTCGCGGGAGCTGTTCATCCGCGAAGGTCTGGTGCGGGGCGAGATTCAGTCCCGGGCCAAGTGCCTGACCGCCAACAAGCAATTGCTCGAACAGCTCGACGAACTGGAAGCCAAGGCCCGTCGCCGGGACATTCTGGCCGACGAGGAAACCCTCTTCGGGTTCTACGACGCGCGACTGCCGGCGGAGATTCACCAGACCGCGACGTTCGATAGCTGGTATCGGGTCAACAGCCAGAAAGATCCGCAACTGCTGATCATGCGCGAGGAAGACGTGCTGGCCCGCGAAGCCAGCGAAGTCACCGCCCAGCATTATCCGGACACGCTGCACATCGGCGATCTGGAACTGGCTCTGAGTTATCACTTCGAACCGAATCACCCGCGCGACGGTGTGACCCTGCGTGTGCCGGCGCCGCTGTTGCCGATGCTGCCGCCGGAGCGCCTGGAGTGGCTGGTGCCGGGGCTGATCGAAGCCAAATGCATTGCGCTGGTGCGCAACCTGCCCAAGGCATTGCGCAAAAACTTCGTGCCGGTGCCGGACTTCATCAAGGCCGCGCTGCAACGCATGACCTTTGCCGAAGGTTCGTTGCCGCAAGCGCTGGGCCGTGAACTGCTGCGCATGACCGGTGCGCGGGTCAGCGATGAGGCTTGGGCCGAAGCGGCGCAGCAGGTTGAAAGCCACCTGCGGATGAACCTGGAAATCGTCGACGGCCAAGGCAAGTTCCTAGGCGAAGGCCGGGATCTGGCCGAGCTGACCGCACGTTTCGCCGAAGCCAGCCAGGCTGCGTTGGCCGTGCCGCAAAGTGCGAAAAGTCAGCAACCGGTGGAGGCCAAGGTCTTCGCGCCGGTGGCGGAAAAGACTCAGCAGAAGATCGCCGGGCTGTCGATGACGGTCTATCCGGCGTTGGTGGAAGAGGGCGGCACGGTCAAGGAAGGGCGCTTCTCGACGCCGGCCGAAGCTGAATTCCAGCACCGCCGCGCCTTGCAACGCCTGCTGATGCAACAACTGGCGGAACCGGCCAAGTTCCTGCGCGGCAAGTTGCCGGGCCTGACCGAACTGGGTTTGCTGTACCGCGAGCTGGGTCGGGTCGATGCGCTGGTCGAAGACATTCTGCTGGCCAGCCTCGACAGCTGCATTCTCGAGGGCGAAGACCCGTTGCCGCGTGACGGCGCAGGTCTGGCGGCGCTGGCCGAGCGCAAGCGCGGCAGCTGGACCGAACACGCCGAGCGCGTGGCACGGCTGACGCTGGAAATCCTCAAGCTCTGGCACGGTCTGCAAAAACGCTTCAAGGGCAAGATCGATCTGGCTCAGGCCGTGGCGCTTAACGACATCAAGCAGCAGCTCAGCCATCTGGTGTATCCGGGCTTCGTCCGGGAAACGCCGATGCTCTGGCTCAAGGAGTTACCGCGCTATCTGAAAGCGGTCGAGCAGCGTTTCGAGAAGCTGGGCGCGCAGGTGCAGAAGGATCGGGTCTGGAGCGGCGAACTCGCCGGGCTCTGGACGCAATACCAGACCCGCGCCGCCAAACATGCTCAGGAAGGCAAACGCGATCCGCAACTCGAGCTGTATCGCTGGTGGCTGGAGGAGTATCGGGTTTCGCTGTTCGCCCAGCAGTTGGGGACGAAAGTGCCGATCTCCGACAAGCGGCTGAACAAACAATGGACGCAGGTCGAACCCTAGCGAGTGCCTGATCGCTCCCACGCTCTGCGTGGTAGCGCTTCCCCGGACGCTCTGCGTCCGCTTTTGGGACGCGGAGCGTCCCTGGCTGCTTTCCCACGCGGAGCGTGGGAACGATCAGCAAACTTGAGAATGGGGCCAAAACCTTGGGTTTATGGCAAACTTCGCCACCATAAATGCCGTTTTCGCGTCCCAGAGCCTTTGCCGGGCCGCGCAGCGGAATAAAGCGATGCCTGGTTTTTGCGTCCCTTGATACGGGAATGGACCCTTTGCGTGTTGGCACGTCGGTGCCAGCACTTTCTGCCTGAACAGATTAGAGAAACGACCATGCATAACGTCGTCATCAGCGGCACCGGCCTGTACACCCCGGCCAACAGCATCTCCAACGAAGAGCTGGTGCAGTCCTTCAATACCTACGTCGCCCAGTTCAATGCGGACAACGCCGAAGCCATCGCCAGCGGCGAAGTCCAGGCCCTGACCGAGTCCAGCGCCGCGTTCATCGAAAAAGCTTCCGGCATCAAGAGCCGCTTTGTCATGGACAAGGATGGCATCCTCGACCCTGCGCGCATGGCGCCACGCCTGCCGGAGCGTTCCAACGACGAATGGTCGGTGCTTTGCCAGATGGCCATCGGCGCTGCCGAGCAAGCCCTGCAACGTGCCGGCAAGACCGCCGCCGACATCGACGGCGTGATCGTCGCCTGCTCCAACCTGCAACGCGCCTACCCGGCCATCGCCATCGAAGTCCAGGAAGCGCTGGGCATCCAGGGTTTCGGTTTCGACATGAACGTTGCCTGCTCGTCGGCCACCTTCGGCATCCAGCAAGCCGCCAACACCGTGCAACTGGGCCAGGCCCGGGCAATCCTGATGGTCAACCCGGAAGTCTGCACCGGCCACCTGAACTTCCGTGACCGCGACAGCCACTTCATCTTCGGTGACGCGGCCACCGCCGTGATTATCGAGCGCGCCGATCTGGCAACCTCCAAGCACCAGTTCGACGTGGTCAGCACCAAACTGCTGACCAAGTTCTCCAACAACATCCGCAACAACTTCGGCTTCCTCAACCGCGCAGCGGAAGAGGGCATCGGCGCCCGCGACAAACTGTTCGTGCAGGAAGGCCGCAAGGTGTTCAAGGATGTTTGCCCGATGGTGGCCGAACTGATTGGCGAGCATCTGGAAGAGAACAAGCTCAATGTCGGTGACGTAAAGCGCTTCTGGCTGCACCAGGCCAACCTGAGCATGAACCACCTGATCGTGCGCAAGCTGCTGGGCCGCGAAGCCACCGAAGAAGAAGCCCCGGTGATTCTCGACACCTACGCCAACACCAGCTCCGCCGGTTCCGTGATTGCGTTCCACAAATATCAGGACGATCTGGCGGCCGGTTCGCTGGCGGTGCTGAGTTCGTTCGGTGCCGGTTACTCGATTGGTAGCGTGATTCTGCGTAAACGTTAAGAGCGAGTTCATTTCCTCTTAATCGCGCTGACGTTTCCTACATCCGAATCGGCGCGAACGCTGTAATTTTCGAACGTGGCGGCAGGCGAATAGTCCTGCCGCTATTCTTTCGAAGACAGAAAAAGGGGAATGATGGATGGCGGTAGACGACACCCGACTACTTGAGCGCCTGCTCGCCGGTGAGCAAAAGGCATTCAAGGAACTGGTCAGTACCTATCAAAGCCCTATGCGCGCGGTCGCGTACGCGATTGTCGGCCAGCGCCATGTCGAAGAAGTGGTGCAGGATGCCTGGCTGTCGGTGGTGCGTCATATCAGTCGCTTCGAGGGGCGCTCCAGCCTCAAGACCTGGCTGCTGACCATTACTGCCAACTCGGCCAAGAGCCGCTACAAACTCAATCGTCGCGAAGTATTGCTGGATGATCTGCCGTCCCCCCACGGCACCATCGACGACGATCGTTTTTCTCCCGGCGACGGCCACTGGCTGGTCGCACCGTTCGCCTGGCACCAGGACACCCCCGAGGCATTGCTGACCGAAGGCGAGCTGCGTGAATGCCTGGAGCATACGTTGCTCAGTCTCTCCGAACTTCAGAGCAGTGTGCTCACGCTGCGCGAGCGCCAGGGTCTGGAGCTGGAGGAGATCTGTAATCTTCTGGAGATCTCGCTCTCCAATGTCCGCGTGCTGCTGCATCGGGCGCGTTTGAAGGTCTTTGCGACCGTGGAGCATTTTGAGGAGACGGGAGAATGTTGACCTGCAAGGAGCAAGTGGCGCGATCCAGCGATTATCTTGATGGCCAGTTGAGCTTTCGCGAGAAACTGATGGTGCGTCATCACCTGATGTTCTGCCGCAATTGCCGGCGATTCATTCGCCAGATGCGTTTGATGCAGGCGACTTTGCGAGCGATGCCGCAAAAGCCTGAAGAGGGCGTGGACGCCTTGGCCGAGCAGCTGGCAGAGCTGCGGCGCAAGGATCGATCCTGAAAACACAGACTGGCGCGGCCGCAGCGAACGGATGATGGGGATCGCTGCGGCCGCGCCAGTCTGTTGAACAAAAGCTGCTTCAAGCTGCAAGTGAGGCATTCACTTGCAGCTTGAAACTTGCCGCTTGTCGCTGATTTTTTAGAACTTCGCTTCCGCATCCAGCTGCAGGGTGTTGGTGTCTGCATCACGCTGGGTACGGCTGGAGAAGTCGGCCTTGGTCAGGAAGTAAGTCGCGCCAATGGCGAAGTTCTTGTCGATGTCGTAACCGACCTTGAACTTGTGGCCACGGGAACCGGTGGTGCCGTTGGCGAAGTCCGAATCGGTGAAGGCGCCGACCACAGCGTTACGCTGCACGTCACGATAGTTGTAGTCGAGGTTCAGGCCGAAGACTTTCGATTTGGCACCGACCAGCCACGCGGTGTCCTGATCGGTCACTGCATCGTTGTTCTTCACGTACTGGCCATAGAACGACAGCGGCATTGGCAGGCCGCCGATGTCGACCTGGCTGAAGCCTTCGTACAGACGGAATTCGTTGTTCGCCGAGTTGCCGTTGACGGCCAGGGCGCACGGCGTGGAGGTGCCGGTGCAACGGCTGTCTTCGTCGTTCTGGTAGGCGTAGACGCTGCCGCCCAGGGTCAGTTTCAGGTTGTCGGTGATGGCGAAGCGGCTGCCCAACTGACCGGCGGTCAGACGCAGGTCATGACGGAATTGCACGCCGTCGCCGTCCACGTTGTCCTTGAGATTGTAATTACCCAGGCTGCCGAACAGCTCGACGCTGCTGCCCAATGGATACTTGTAGGTAACGGCCAGACCTTCCGGGTTGATGTCGCTGTCCCAGATCACGTCGCCCATGCTCACCCACGGTTGCAGCATCTTGCCGCCGATGATGTGCAGGTTCTTGATCTGATCCGGGTGGTAGTCGATGTAGCCCAGGTCGAGCCAGATCTGCTTCTTGTCGAAGTAGTTGTCCTGGTCCTGGTTGGTCGAACGGGCGTCGTCGCCGCCGCCGGTGGCGATGCGGATGCCGGTGTCGACTTGCGGGTTGATCTCGGTGTAGGCACCCAGACGGGCACGGATGCGCTGGCGATCCTTGTCGCGGCCGCCGTTATTCGGTTCGCCGTCGATCTTGATGGTTTCCTGACGGATACGCACGTCGCCCTTGAATTGGGTCTTGGCGGCCCAGGCCAGTTTCTGGTCGAAACTGCTGAGCTCGTTGGTTTTCTTCGCGGTCGCCGCGATTTGCTCGTTGGTCTCTTGCTGCGCCTGCTGCGCGATTTGCTGGGCCTTCTGATCCTTGGCCAGTTCAGTTTGCAGCTCAACGTACTGCGCCTGGGAAATCGAACCGTTAGCCTTGAGCATGTCGAGCAGTTTGGCGTCGACTGCGGCACTGGCCGGTACACTCATGGCCAGCAACAGGCCACCGCACAGGGCCGCCGCAGTTTTCGTGGAAGCAAGACGCATAGCAATCTCCGAAGATGAAAAGGGGATGGCTGAACCATCCTGGGCACAACCGACGGTTTGACGGTCGGAAAACAGTGTCCGGGGTAGAACCCGGCGCTCTAAAAACAGGCGCCAGTATCGCGATGGTTTATGACAGAGCAGTGGCACGATGATGGCAGGTTGATGACGATACAAAATGGCCGTGAACTATTGATCCAGAGCGCTGTCGCGCAATCTGACGTGGGCAACGCCCGGCCGATCAGCGATACTCGCCGGGCGTTCACGCCCGAAAGTGGAGAGGAAAATGCCGCTGCAACGTCTGCACAAACTGTCGGAAATTCCAGCGTCCGACTGGGATGTTCTGGTCCCGCAAAACCAGCCGTTTCTGCGCCATGCGTTTCTTTCTGCGCTGGAGGACAGCGGCAGCGTCGGCCCGCACACCGGTTGGCAAGCGGAGCATTTGCTGCACGTCGAAGCGGGGCGGGTGATCGCGGCGTTGCCCGGTTATCGCAAGTGGCATTCCTACGGCGAATACGTGTTCGACCACGGCTGGGCCGATGCCTGCGCCCGGGCCGGCATCGATTACTACCCCAAATTCTTGAGCGCGGTGCCCTTCAGCCCTGTCAGTGGCCCACGGTTGCTGGCAGCGAATGTCGAGGACGGATTCGAACTGCTCAAGAGCCTGCCGGGGTATCTGGAAGTCGAAGAGCTCTCCAGTGCTCACATCAACTTCACCGACGCGTTCACCGATGCCGCCATGGCCGAGCAGCCGGGCTGGCTGCAACGCATCGGCTGTCAGTACCACTGGCAGAATCGCGGCTACCGCGACTTTCAGGATTTCCTCGACGTGCTCGCCTCGCGCAAGCGCAAGCAGATGCGCAAGGAGCGCGAACAAGTGGCGGGGCAGGGTTTCGAGTTCGAATGGCTGGAAGGACGCGAGCTGGACGAGGCGCAGTGGGATTTTGTCTACGCCTGTTACGCCAACACCTACGCGGTACGCCGGCAGGCGCCGTACCTGACGCGGGAATTCTTCAGCCTGCTGGCCGAGCGCATGCCGGAATCGATTCGCGTGGTCCTGGCCCGACAGGGCTCACGGCCGGTGGCGATGGCGTTCAGCCTGGTGGGCGGCGACAGTTTTTACGGACGCTATTGGGGATGCCTGGCCGAGTTCGACCGGCTGCACTTCGAGACCTGTTTCTATCAGGGCATGGACTATGCGATTGCCAATGGATTTCAACGTTTCGATGCCGGTGCCCAGGGTGAGCACAAACTGATTCGCGGTTTCGAACCGGTGATCACCCATTCCTGGCATTACCTGCGCCATCCCGGTTTGAAAGCCGCGGTCAAAGACTTCCTGCACCAGGAGCGCGCCGGTGTACTGGCCTATGCCGAAGAGGCGAGGAGCGCCTTGCCGTATCGGCAGGTCTGATCCTCGCCGGCTCCTTCAGCTGTCTTCCTTGCCCAGCCAGCGATAGAGCACGCCGCCGACCACCGCTCCCAGCAGCGGCGCGACCCAGAACATCCACAACTGGGCGATGGCCCAGCCGCCGACCATCAGCGCCGGGCCCGTGCTGCGGGCCGGGTTGACCGAGGTGTTGGTGACCGGGATAGAGATCAGGTGGATCAGCGTCAGGGCCAGGCCGATGGCGATCGGTGCCAGACCTGCCGGGGCGCGTTTGTCGGTGGCGCCGAGGATGATCACCACGAACATGGCGGTCATCACCAGCTCGGTGACGAACCCGGATGCCATCGAGTATTTGCCCGGCGAGTGTTCGCCATAACCGTTGGAGGCAAGGCCTGCGGCGATGTCGAAACCTTCCTTGCCGCTGGCGATGTGGTAGAGCAGGGCCGCTGCCAGAATCCCGCCGATCACCTGGGCGATGACGTAGGCAGGCAGTTCTTTGGCCGGGAACCGACCGCCGACGACCAGACCGACCGACACGGCCGGGTTGAGGTGACAGCCGCTGATGTGGCCGATGGCAAACGCCATCGTCAGCACCGTCAGACCAAACGCCAGGGCGACCCCCAGCACTCCGATTCCCAAGGGTGAAGACGCGGCAATGACCGCACTGCCGCACCCGCCCAACACCAACCAGAACGTACCCAACAACTCAGTGACTGAACGTTTGAACAGAGACATGACAGAGTCCTTGATAGGCGTGCTATCGAGACTGCATCCAGTGGTGCGTCCCTGCAGATTTACGACAGGTTCCGTTCCGGAGCCTTCGCTGATTACAGCAGGGTTTCAGGGGATTTCCAGCAGGCGATAAAAAACCGCCAGAGCCCGTGGTTAAAGGGCTCTGGCGGTTTTTGTGTTTTGACGCAGGATCAATCGATGCCGACAAACCCTCCGGTCTGGTGCGCCCACAACCGCGCATACAATCCGCCGTGGGCCAGCAGTTCGGCATGGTTGCCGCTTTCGGCGATCTTGCCGTTTTCCAGCACCACCAGCCGGTCCATGCGGGCAATGGTCGAGAGGCGGTGGGCGATGGCGATCACGGTCTTGCCCTGCATCAGGGTTTCCAGGCTTTCCTGAATCGCCGCTTCGACTTCCGAGTCCAGGGCCGAGGTCGCTTCGTCCGTGATCAGGATCGGTGCGTCCTTGAGCAGCACCCGCGCGATCGCGATCCGCTGACGCTGACCACCGGACAGTTTCACCCCGCGTTCGCCGACATGCGCATCGAATCCTGTGCGCCCCTCGGCGTCCGACAGCAGCGGAATGAACTCATCGGCACGGGCCTTGCGCACCGCTTCCCAGAGTTCGGCGTCAGTGGCGTCGGGCTTGCCGTACAGCAAGTTGTCGCGGATCGAACGGTGCAGCAGCGAAGTGTCCTGGGTGATCATGCCGATCCGCGCGCGCAGGCTTTCCTGGCCGACTTCGGCGATGTTCTGGCCGTCGATCAGGATCCGCCCGCCTTCGACGTCGTACAGGCGCAACAGCAGGTTGACCAGGGTCGATTTGCCGGCGCCGGACGGGCCGATCAGACCGATTTTCTCGCCGGGTTTGATGGTCAGGTTGAGGTCGCCGATGATGCCTTTCTTCTTGCCGTAGTGAAAATCCACGTGCTCGAAACGCACTTCACCACGGGCCACGGCCAGTGGTTTGGCTTGCTCCCGGTCGGTGACGCTGACCGGTTGCGAGATAGTCTGCAGACCGTCCTGGACCATGCCGATGTTTTCGAAAATGCCGGTGACCACCCACATGATCCACCCGGACATGTTGACGATGCGGATGACAAGGCCGGTGGCCAGGGCGATGGCGCCGACGCTGATCAGCGATTGCGTCCACAGCCACAGGGCCAGCGCGGTGGTGCCGACGATCAACAGGCCGTTCATGGTGGTGATGGCCACGTCCATGCTGGTGACCACGCGGCCGGCCAGTTGGGCTTTTTCGGTCTGTTCCTGGATCGCTTCGCGGGCGTAGTGCTGCTCGAAGTTGGTGTGGGCGAACAGCTTCAGGGTGGCGATGTTGGTGTAGCCGTCGACAATCCGGCCCATCAGCTTCGAGCGCGCGTCGGAGGCTTCCACCGAACGGTCCTTGACCCGTGGCACGAAGTAATAGAGCGCGCCGATGTAGGCGGCGATCCACGTCAGCAACGGGATCATCAGGCGCCAGTCGGCCTCGGCGAACAGCACCAGCGAACTGATCGCGTAGATCAGCACATGCCACAACGCGTCCACCGCTTGCACGGCGGAATCGCGCAGCGAGTTGCCGGTCTGCATGATGCGCTGGGCGATGCGCCCGGCGAAGTCGTTCTGGAAGAAGTTCAAGCTCTGCTTGAGCACGTAACTGTGATTCTGCCAGCGAATCAGGCTGGTCATGCTCGGGCTAAGGGTCTGGTGTACCAGCATGTCGTGCAGCGCCAGAAACAGCGGGCGTAGCAGTAACGCTACCACCGCCATCCACGCCAGTTCGACGCCGTGCACCTTGAAGAAGTCGACGTTCGGCGTACCCTGGGCGAGGTCGATGATGCGGCTCAGATAACTGAACAGCGCCACTTCGATCAGGGCTCCAAACAGGCCGACGATCAGCAGGGCGACGAAACTCGGCCAGACCTGCTTCAGGTAATAGGTGTAGAAGGGCAGAACGCGGTCCGGCGGGGATGCCGTAGGCGCATCGCGGAATATGTCGATCAGTTGTTCGAAACGGCGATAGAGCATCAGATAACCGCCCGGAGCACGGGCTCTCCTTTTATCAGTGTGAGCGGCGTGACATCAGCCAGCGCCGCTCGATATGCCCTGTAAAGCTTAGTCGATGCGCTTGGCCGACTTGATGATCACAGGGTCGATCGGCACGTTTTGCATGCCCTGTTTGGTGGTGGTCTGGGAGTTGACGATGATGTCGACCACGTCCATGCCCTTGACCACTTTGGCGAACACCGCGTAACCGGCGTCACGGCCCGGATCGAGGAAGGCGTTGTCGGCCACGTTGATGAAGAACTGGCTGGTTGCCGAGTCCGGGTTGGAGGTACGGGCCATCGACAGGGTGCCGCGAACGTTATGCAGGCCGTTGCTGGCCTCGTTCTTGATCGGGGCCTTGGTGTCTTTCTGTTGCATCTGCTGGGTGAAGCCGCCGCCCTGGGCCATGAAACCCGGGATCACGCGGTGGAAAATGGTGTTGTTGTAGAAACCGCTGTCGACGTACTCGAGGAAGTTCTTGGTACTGATCGGCGCCTTGACCGGGTCCAGTTCGATTTCGATCTGGCCGTTGGTAGTGTCCAGCAGCACGTGCGGCGCTTTCGCCGGCGTGGCAGCCATCAGGTTGGCGGCGAACAGCACGGTGCCGGCGGCGAGGGCGAGTTTTTTCAGCATGGGTCAGTGATCCTGAGGGTGATTATCGGCTGTGGCGAGGAACTCCAGCAGCGTTTGATTGAAGCGTTCGGGCTGGTCGAGCGGGGTGGCGTGGCGTGAATCGGCGATCACCACCAGCCGCGCATCGGGCAGCAGTCTGACATAGGTTTCTTTCAGCGAAACGGGGGTGTAGTCCCGGTCGGCGCTGACGACGAGGGTTGGACAGGTGACCCGGGAAAGGTGTTCCTGAACCCCCCAGCCAACAATCGCATCGAAGCTGGCGAGATAAGCACGTTTGTCGTTTTTTGCCCAGCGCTCTGCCATCTTCTGGCACAAATCCGCCTGCTCCGGTTTGGGGAACAGCCTGGCGCCAAGGGCCTTGCCGATGGTGGCGAGGCTGAGCAGGCGCATCAGGCTCCAGCGCTTGAACCACTGCCAGTAATCGTCGCGGCTGCGCAACTTGACCTCGGGGGCACTGTTGACGATGGTCAGGCTCTTGAGCATCCGGGGCTGATCGACAGCGAACTGGAAGCCGATCATGCCGCCCATGGACAGCCCGACGTAGTGCACCGGGCCAAGCTTCAGGTGTTCGATCAGGGCAACGATGTCGGCGCTGAAGCCGGCGATGCTGTAGCGCTCGCGGGGCTTGTCGGAGCGACCGTGACCGCGCACGTCCGGGACGATCACCCGGTAATGCGCGGCCAGTACCGGGATCTGCATTTCCCAGTCCAGGGTGCTGGAGCCCAGACCGTGAACCAGCAGCAACGGAACGCCGTGGCCATATTCCTCGTAGTGCAGGTTGCAACCTTCATGCTCGAAATACGCCATCGGTGAACTCCGTGTCAGGCTTGTTCGGGGGCGGCGAACGGTGCGTCCAGCGGCAGGGTGTCGAAGGTGCGCAGCAGTTCGATCAGGATTTGCGTGGCTGGGCCCAAGGGTTTGTCCTTGTTCGAATACAGATAGAAACTGGAGTTGCGATTGCCGCCTCTGTCCAACGGTAGCAGCTTGAGCGAGCCGTCTTTCAGTTCCCGCTCGATCATGTGGCGTGGCAGCCAGGCGAATCCCAGGCCGCTGCTGACGAACGTCGCGGCCGTGGCGAGGCTGCCGACGGTCCAGCGCTGCTCGGCGCCGAGCCAGCCGACGTCCCGGGGTTGCTGGCGGCCGGAGTCGCGGATCACCACTTGCATCTGGGTTTCCAGGTCCTGAAAGCTCAGCTCGCGGTTGAGCCGGTGCAGCGCATGGTCAGGATGGGCGACGGCGACAAATTCGACATCGCTCAATTCCGCGCCGAGGTAACCGGGAATGCTCAGGCCGGTGATGGCCAGATCGGCCACACCTTCAAGCAGCACTTCTTCGACGCCCGACAGCACTTCCTCACGCAGACGCACCCGGCAGCCACGGCTCTGCGGCATGAAAGCGGTCAATGCGCGCACGATACGGGCGCTGGGGTAGGCGGCGTCCACCACCAACCGCACTTCGGCTTCCCAACCCTGCTCCATGTGATGGGCAAGGTCTTCCAGCTGGCTGGCCTGTTTCACCAGCTGTCGCGAGCGGCGCAGCAGCACGCCGCCGGCTTCGGTCAGTACAGCCTTGCGACCGTCGATGCGCAACAGCGGCACGCCGAGCTGATCCTGCATGCGGGCGACGGTGTAGCTCACCGACGATTGCGAACGGTGCAGGGCCTCGGCGGCCTGGGCGAATCCGCCGTGGTCGACCACGGCCTGCAACGTTCGCCATTGATCAAGGGTCACGCGGGGCGCTTTCATCAATAGCTCCTCTTGTCCTAAGCTGGCGGTCCCTCATGGAGACTGCCGAATGAAAAAATTCTGTTGTGTGTTGCTGGTGCTGCTTCCGCTGACTGCGTTCGCGTACCCGATCGATGTGGAGAAAGATCTCAACGGCCTGAAGATCGACTACAACGCGTTTGACACCGATAACGACATCGGCTCCATCCAGGTCAACAACTACGGCGACGTCGACGCGACCTGCAAGGTGGTGTTCACCAACGGCCCGGAAGCGCCGCGTACCCGCAACATCGAAGTGGCTGCGGGTAAGCATAAGAACGCCACGGCCAAGTTCACCCGGACCATCATCAAGCTGCGCATCAAGCTGAGCTGCACCCCGAAATAGCGTCATGGGCCTGTGGGAGCGGGCTTCCACAGGCTGCGGCTTGCATCTAAACGAATTTTTCGATGCTTTGCAGCAATTATTTGCGCTTTTTCATCGATACGGCACTGTTTAACCTTCACTCCATCGACTTACAACATTCTCGGATGGAGGCTACACAACATGTCCCGCGTTCTGATCATCGAAAGCAGCGCCCGCCAGCAAGACTCGGTTTCCCGTCAACTGACCCAGACCTTTATCGGTCAATGGAAAGCGGCGCATCCGGCCGATCAGATCACCGTACGTGACCTCGCCGTGAACCCGGTGCCGCACCTGGACATCAACCTGCTGGGCGGCTGGATGAAGTCCGCCGAGCAGCGCAACGACAGCGAGCAGGCCTCGCTGGACCGTTCCAACGAATTGACCGATGAATTGCTGGCCGCCGACGTGCTGGTGATGGCTGCGCCGATGTACAACTTCGCCATCCCGAGCACCCTGAAAGCCTGGCTCGACCACGTCTTGCGTGCCGGCGTGACCTTCAAGTACACCGAAACCGGCCCGCAAGGCCTGCTCAGCGGCAAGCGTGCCTACGTGCTGACCGCTCGCGGCGGCATCTACGCCGGCGGCCCGGCGGATCATCAGGAACCGTACCTGCGTCAGGTGATGGGCTTCATCGGCATTAATGACGTGACCTTCATCCACGCCGAAGGCATGAACCTGGGCGGCGACTTCCAGGAGAAAGGCCTCAACCAGGCCAACGCCAAACTGTCCCAGGTCGCCTGATATGTTAATCGCCAGATAATCGCCGATTGTTCTAGTGACCTGGCGCAACCCCTTCAAGGCTCTACGCGCATCGAACCTCCCTTTGCACTTGTTGCTCCTGAGTGCTGTAGCCCGATTGAACGCTTTAGCGAGATCGGGCTTTTTTTTGCCCGGGATTTAGCGATGGCCGGCAAAAAACGCTATCGTCGCCGCCATTCGAAATCGAGGCGAGCATGGGCTATCTACTTTTTGTCACGCTGATCCAGGCGTTTTCCTTCAGTCTGATCGGCGAATACCTGGCCGGTCATGTCGACAGCTACTTCGCGGTGCTGGTGCGTGTGGTACTGGCCGGGCTGGTGTTCATTCCGCTGACCCGCTGGCGCTCGGTGGAACCGGCGTTCATGCGCGGCATGCTGCTGATCGGCGCGTTGCAGTTC
Source organism: Pseudomonas glycinae (assembly GCF_001594225.2). Taxonomy (GTDB): domain Bacteria; phylum Pseudomonadota; class Gammaproteobacteria; order Pseudomonadales; family Pseudomonadaceae; genus Aquipseudomonas; species Aquipseudomonas glycinae. The sequence continues at coordinate 4,354,841 of NZ_CP014205.2, read as the reverse complement.
GGCGTGACTTACGTCTGCCTGTATTTGAGCTTCCGGGTGCTGACGGTGCCGGAAGTGCTGCTGTTCACTATCCTCACGCCGCTGCACGTGACGCTGATCGAAGACGCGCTCAACCGACGCTTCAACCCGTGGGCGCTGATCGCGGCACTGGTGGCGGTCGCAGGCGCGGCGGTGATTCGCTACGACCGGATCAACCCGGACTTCTTCATGGGCTTTTTGCTGCTGCAACTGGCCAACTTCACCTACGCCGCCGGGCAGGTGCTGTACAAGCATCTGGTGGCGAAACACCCGAGCGATCTGCCGCATTACCGTCGTTTCGGTTTCTTCTACCTCGGCGCACTCGCGGTGGCGCTGCCGGCGTTCCTGCTGTTCGGTAAATCCAACTTCCTGCCGGAAGCGCCGCTGCAATGGGGTGTGCTGGTGTTCCTTGGTCTGGTCTCCACCGCACTCGGTTTGTACTGGTGGAACAAGGGTGCTTGCCTGGTCAACGGCGGCACCCTGGCGGTGATGAACAACCTGCATGTACCGGTTGGGTTGCTGCTGAACCTGCTGATCTGGAATCAGCACGAGGAGCTCGGGCGGTTGTTCCTCGGTGGCTGCGTGATTCTGGCGGCGGTGTGGATCAGCCGGTTGGGGATTCGCCAGTCGGCGCCAATTGCTCCACCAGAAACGCGATAAACGCCCGAGTCTTCTGCGGCACTCGTCGCGCTGACGAATACACCGCGTTGATGGTGATCGCCGGCGCCTGCCATTCGCACAGCACCGGCACCAGCCGCCCGGCCGCCAGTGCCTCTTCGACGATGAAGTCCGGCAGCAGCGCAATGCCCATGCCGGCCTCGGCCGCTTGCGCCAGCAAGTCGCCGTTGTTGGCGTGCAGCGGCCCGGTCACGTTGACCCGCTGCGTTTCTTTGCCGTTGCACAGTTGCAGGCTGACGCCGCTCTGCAGATAGCCGTAGTTCAAGCATTGATGTGAGCGCAGATCCTGCGGGGTCTGCGGCGTGCCTGCGCGTTCGAGGTAAGCGGAGGAGGCGACCATGATTCGTGGGGCGGGCGCCAGTTGCCGGGCGATCATGGTCGAGTCGGGCAGGCTGGCGATGCGGATGGTCACGTCGAAGCCGCCGCGCACCGGATCGACCTGCTGGTCGCTGAGCACCAGTTGCAGTTCGATGTTCGGGTGTTGCTCATTGAACAGCGGAATCAGCTTGCCCAGCCGCCGCAGGCCGAACGACATCGGTGCGTTCACCCGCAACACCCCGCGCAATTCGCCAACTCCGTCCCGAGCTCGCTGCTCGGCCTCGTCCAGCGCCGCAATCACTTCCCGCGCCGCTTCGAAATACTCGGCACCGGCCTCGGTCAGGTGCAGGCTGCGGGTGGTGCGTTGCAGCAGTTGCACGCCGATGGCTTCTTCCAGCGCCTGAATCTGTTTGCTGACTTTCGAGCGTGGCACGTCCATGGCACGGGCGGCGGCCGCGAAGCCGTTCTCGCCGACCGTCACCACGAAGGCGCGCATGCATTCGATGCGATCCATGATTGTCCCTATTTTAGAATCAATGATTCTCGATTTTAGGGAATTGTCCCTTTATCGGCTAGCCCCTAAAGTGACATCCAAGCCGAGACAACAACGCCGCAGACGGCAAAACGCCTCGACTCACCAATACCCAATCGAAACTTTGAATCGACATCAAAAGGAACGCGCCATGTCTATCCGTGAACTGCTGAACCCAACCAACTCCGCCCTGATCCTGATCGACCACCAGCCGCAAATGGCTTTCGGCGTACAGTCGATTGACCGTCAGACCCTGAAGAACAACACCGTTGGCCTGGCCAAGGCTGCCAAGATCTTCAACGTGCCGACCATTTACACCTCGGTCGAAACCGAAAGCTTCAGCGGCTACATCTGGCCGGAATTGCTGGCAGTACACCCTGAGCAGAAACCGATCGAGCGCACCTCGATGAACTCCTGGGAAGACAAGGCGCTGGTTGACGCCGTGAAGGCCACCGGGCGCAAAAAGCTGATTATCGCCGCGCTGTGGACCGAGGTTTGCCTGACCTTCCCGGCTCTGGAAGCCCTGGCTGAAGGCTACGAGGTGTACATCGTCACCGACGCGTCCGGCGGCACCACCAAGGAAGCCCATGACATGTCGGTACAGCGGATGATTCAGGCCGGCGCGGTGCCGGTGACCTGGCAGCAAGTGCTGCTCGAGTACCAGCGTGACTGGGCGCACAAAGACACTTATCAGGCAGTGATGGACCTGGTGCTGGAACACAGCGGCGCATACGGCATGGGCGTCGACTACGCCTACACCATGGTGCACAAGGCACCGCAGCGGCAGGCCTGATAAATCGGCGGGAAAAAAAAGACGCAACCAAGGTTGCGTCTTTTTTTGCATTTGAAGAAAGCGCTACATCAGATGTTTTTCGGCTTCTGGAATGTGGCTCGCGCCAAGGACTGCCGGCAACAACCCCGACCGCAAATCCCCACCGCTCGGCTGCTGATACAGGCTCAACCCAAACTCCGGCAGCACCGCCAGCAGGTAATCGAAAATATCCCCCTGGATCCGCTCGTAATCGGCCCACACCGTGGTCGTGGTAAAGCAGTAGATTTCCAGCGGAATGCCCTGGGCGGTGGTTTGCATCTGGCGGACCATGCAGGTCATGTTCGGCTGGATTTCCGGATGGCTCTTCAGGTAAGCCAAGGCATAGGCGCGGAAGGTGCCGATGTTGGTCATGCGCCGGCGGTTGGCCGACATCGCCGCGACGTTGCCCTGGGCTTCGTTCCAGGCCTTGAGCTCGGCTTTCTTGCGCCCCATGTAAGCGGTCAGCAGGTGCACCTGGGAGAGTTTTTCTTCTTCGTCGTCGCGGATGAAGCGCACACCGCTGGCGTCGATGAACAGGCTGCGCTTGATCCGCCGCCCGCCGGACTGCTGCATGCCGCGCCAGTTTCTGAACGACTCGGACATCAGGCGCCAGGTCGGGATGGAAACGATGGTCTTGTCGAAGTTCTGCACCTTGACCGTGTGCAGGGTGATGTCGACCACGTCGCCATCGGCGCCGACCTGCGGCATTTCGATCCAGTCGCCGACCCGCAGCATGTCGTTGCTGGTCAGTTGCACGCTGGCGACGAACGACAGCAGGGTGTCCTTGTAGACCAACAGGATCACCGCCGACATCGCACCCAGACCCGACAGCAGCAACAGCGGCGAACGGTCGATCAGGGTGGCGACGATGATGATCGCGCCGAACACGTACAGGACCATTTTCGCCAGTTGCACATACCCCTTGATCGAGCGGGTGCGGGCGTGTTCGGTGCGGGCGTAGATGTCCAGCAGCGCATTGAGCAGGGCGCTGACCGACAGCAACAGGAACAGAATGGTGAACGCCAGCGCCACGTTGCCGAGGAACACCGTGGCGGTCTTGCTCAGTTCCGGCACCAGGTGCAGGCCGAACTGGATCACCAGCGATGGCGTCATCTGCGCCAGACGCTGAAATACCTTGTTATGGCGAAAGTCGTTGATCCAGTGCAACGCGGGCTGGCGACCGAGCATGCGGCTGGCATGCAGGATCAGATAACGCGCCACTCGTCCGAGTACCAGCGCGATCACCAATAACAGGAGCAGTGCCAGGCCGGCGTGCAGGAGCGGGTGCTGTTCGAGGGCACCCCAGAGGTCTTGGGCATTGAGCCAGAGCTGTTTGAAATCCATGAGTGAAACGATTCTTCTGTAAGACGCGACGGGCGATTAGAGCATTTAAGACGCTGTGTATTACCGTTGGAGACAAATCGAGCAACAAAAAAGCCACTGATTACGGCGGATTTCACAAAGAAACTCGGCCTGAGCGCTCGAAACCGGTAACCTATGCAGCTGATTTTTTGCATATCTTCGAGGTAGCACCCGTGTTTTCCCAATTCGCCCTGCACGAACGCCTGCTCAAAGCCGTGGCCGAGCTGAAATTTGTCGAGCCAACGCCTGTGCAAGCCGCGGCCATTCCGCTGGCGCTTCAGGGGCGTGACCTGCGGGTGACGGCGCAAACCGGTAGCGGCAAGACCGCCGCTTTCGTCCTGCCGATCCTCAACCGCCTGATCGGCCCGGCCAAGGTTCGCGTCAGCATCAAGACCCTGATCCTGCTGCCGACCCGCGAGCTGGCCCAGCAGACCCTGAAGGAAGTCGAGCGCTTTTCGCAGTTCACTTTCATCAAGTCCGGCCTGATCACCGGCGGTGAAGACTTCAAGGTCCAGGCCGCCATGCTGCGCAAGGTGCCGGACATCCTGATCGGTACCCCGGGCCGGATGATCGAGCAACTGAACGCCGGCAACCTCGACCTGAAAGAAGTCGAAGTGCTGGTGCTCGACGAAGCCGACCGCATGCTCGACATGGGTTTCGCCGAAGACGTGCAGCGTCTGGTCGACGAATGCCCGAACCGTCAGCAGACCATGCTGTTTTCCGCCACCACTGGTGGTTCCGGCCTGCGCGAGATGATCGCCAAGGTGCTGAACAACCCTGAGCACCTGCAGCTCAATGCGGTCAGCCAACTGAACGACACCACCCGTCAGCAGATCATCACCGCCGACCACAACCAGCACAAAGAACAGATCGTCAACTGGCTGCTGGCCAACGAGACCTATCAGAAGGCCATCGTCTTCACCAATACCCGGGCCATGGCCGACCGCATCTACGGTCGCCTCGTCGCCCAGGAATACAAGGCGTTCGTGCTGCACGGCGAGAAAGACCAGAAGGATCGCAAGCTGGCGATCGACCGTCTGAAGCAGGGCGGCGTGAAGATCCTGGTGGCCACCGACGTGGCGGCCCGTGGTCTGGACGTTGACGGCCTGGATCTGGTGATCAACTTCGACATGCCGCGCAGCGGCGACGAATACGTGCACCGCATCGGTCGTACCGGCCGTGCCGGCAACGACGGTCTGGCGATCTCGCTGATCTGCCACGGCGACTGGAACCTGATGTCGAGCATCGAGCGTTATCTGAAGCAGAGCTTCGAGCGCCGCACCATCAAGGAAGTCAAAGGCACCTACGGCGGACCGAAAAAGGTCAAGGCCTCGGGCAAGGCTGTCGGCGTGAAGAAGAAAAAGACCGATGCCAAGGGCGACAAGAAGAAAACCGCCGCCAAGACCCCGACCAAACGCAAGAGCGCCAACCGTCCGAAGCCGGACGCTCTGGTGAGCAGCGATGGCATGGCCCCGCTGAAACGCCGCAAACCGGCAGCGCCAGCGGCGGAATAAGCCGTTTCAGGCAGGCAAAGAAAAACCCGGACATGGTCCGGGTTTTTTATTGCCAGCGTTTATCAACTGCCCAGCAGGCCAGTGGTGTCGGCATCAAAACGCCGCTTGGCCTGATCGGCTGCCGGTTTGAGCTGTGCGAACAGGGCGGCCTCGCTGTACAGCCCGGTCAGTGCCAGTTCCTTGGGGGTTGGCTCGATCGGGATCAGCACGTCTTCACCCGCCGCGTGCAGCCAGATCGCCACAAGGTGCAGCGCCGACACAAACAGCATCCGCAGCTCAACGGTTTTGCCTTTCAGTTGCGGCGATTGCTCCGCCAGTTTCAGCGCATCGACCGTGGCGCTCGCCAGGTTGCCGTGGTTCAACGAGGCGAACTCGACGTGACCGCGTACTTCGGCCAATTGCGCATCGGCAATCGATACCCCGCCGGAAAACACCAGGTAATGCCAGTCACCCACTCGGGCGTTTTTCAGGCCTTTGCCCTGGCTCAGGTCGTCCAGACTGAGCGAGTAGCCGCGATAGGCCTCGCTTAGGCTGATCCCGGCAGGCGCAGCACTGGCGAACTGGCGATTGACGCCGAAGCCCTGGGTCTGCAACGCGGCCTGCAGGGCCGGACGCAAGGTCTGTACGCCGTTGGAAGGCGCTTTTGGATAAGTCAGTTTCATGATGCCGCCCCCTGGTTTTTCGCCGTGAAGTAAGTGTGGGTCCAGTTGCCGCCACCGTTGTAGGAACCGGGGAAGGAATTCAGCGCGCGGGTCGAATAGCCGTAAATCGAATCCGCGACCAGCACGTAATTGCCGTTGGTGCCGTAGATCGCCAGAAAGTGCGCTCCGCCGCCGTACCAGGCACAGCGCAGGCCGACGGGGCGACCCATGTTGATCTGGTTCTGGATGGCCGACATTTGCAGCGAGCCCGAATTCATGCCGTTGAAACTGCGGGTGATTTTCAGCGCAACGTCGAGATAGCCATACACGTTGCACGGCCCCGGTTGATTGCAGCAGTTGCGATCCAGCGCGGCGCTGGCAACGGCGCATTGGGTCCACGACCCGGTGCCGTAATAATTGCCGACCGAGGCGGAAGCCGCAGCCCAGCACCAGTTGGTCTGGGTCTGTTGCTGCATGGTGAAGTTCAGGCTGGCGGCCGCCAAGGCACGGTTTTGTGCAGCCGCTTCGACCTCGACCAGTTGCGGGTCGAGCAGATGGCCGATCAGACATTCGGGCAGGGTGTTGCCGGTGAATGCCGTTGTTTCAGTGGTTAACATTTTTCAATCCTCCATGAATGAAAACAAACGTTCCGCGTTTGCGGGATAACGGTATTGCCGAGCGATCAGTGCTAAAGGGTTGCCATCTCCGATGGCCGGTTCCGATCAGGCTCGGGGTAACCCTAGGTGTGAATATGCATTTGTGCAAATAACAAAATGCACTAATGCAAGTTTCCGGACAAAAGAAAGCAGGCTCTGGTATCGATCCAGCCTGATCGATGCCAAAGCCTGCCGTTGTCTGCGCGGGTGCTATCCCTCGGTTTTCTTCTCGGCCGAACCCAGTTCCTTCAAGCGCTGATCAATCAACTGGCATTTGTCCGGCAGATCGGCGGAGGCCGTACCCAGATCCATTTTCTGCAACTCGGCATTGATCTCCTTGGCCTTGGTCGGGTTTTGCTCAGTGAGCTTCGCGACTTCCTTGGCCAGTTGCTCGCGTTTGGCGGTGGCTTCTTCCGGCGTACAGGCCCAGACGGGCAGGGCGCAGGCAAGCGTGGCGGCGAGGGTGAGCTTGAGCAGGTTTTTCATGGGGGCAGGCCTCAGTTCCGGTTAAGGCGGGTTACCCGGTTGAGGGTTTTGGCCAGCGAAAAGTTCACTGCGACTAGCGTTGGGGTGATGCCTTTGTCAAATGTCGACGTCGGCAATTGAAATGCCTATGCATCGGTTGAATACATCGACAAGAAGATCGTCATCACCGTGGTAGGAGTGAATACACGCCTTGATCCATTCGTCTTGATCGCATGGATAGATCGCTTCAAACAAGGTGCGGTGCACTCGTTTTAAAGTTGCAAGGCTGTAGGGAGGAGGAATGAATTCCAAACGCGCAGAGGCGACTTCATTGATGTAGCGTTCTGCTTCATCTAGGTCTTCGGCATTGCGCAAGTCGAGCAAATTGACAAGAACATCAGTGCCCGGATAACAATCCGGGGCTTGGTCAGAACCGTATTTATCGTTGCTCAAGCTTTCAAGAGCTGGACCGCTCTCAAAGCAGCGGCCCTTGTGGGAAGTTTGATATCGCCATCAGTGGGAGATGGAACAAAGCCTTCCAGGCGCAGGCTGGCCGCGAAATTGGCTCTGCGTTGCTTCGCGAACCAGGCTTTCTTGGTTTGCAGACTCAGCTTTTCCATATCGGCCTCTTGATGCGGGAATGTGCCAATTATAGTCGAACGAAGCCGTGTCGGCTCGTTCGACCTAGCATCGCACATCCTGCGGCACCATTGAACCCGTCCACGCTGACGGGCTACCCATCACGGCAGCAACTGGATTTTGCGGCGCCGTCGTAGCGATCATGATGCCGCACCCATTCCATGATCTCGTCCTCGTTCCGGCCCTTGGGCGTAAGGTCGAGAAAGTTGTACGCACCGACCAGCATGTCCAGACCTCGGGCGTACGTTGAGTAGGTGTGGAAAATGTCGCCGTTGTCGGCGCGATAAAACACGCTCAGCCCCGGCATTTCTTCCTCGGCGCTGTCGGTCTTTTCGTAGTTGTACGTAGCCTTGCCTGCTTCGACATCCTCAGCGCGGGCGCACACGCCAAAGTCGTAGTTGAAATCGCAACCGTTGGACGACACCCATTTGAATTTCCAGCCCATCCGGCGCTTGAACGCCTGGAATTCGGCGAACGGTGCGTGGGACACCGCCACCAGCGCAATGTCGTGATGGGCCAGGTGCAGGTTGGCGCCGTCGATGTGGTCGCTGAGGAATGAACAGCCCGGGCAGCCTTCCTCCCAGCCCTTGGCAAACATGAAGTGGTAAACGACGAGTTGGCTGTGGTTACCGAACAGATCGACGAGTTTCAATTCGCCGTTCGGTCCCATGAAGCGGTAATCCTCGTCGACCTTCACCCAGGGCAGGGCGCGGCGTTTGGCGCTGAGGCGGTCGCGTTCCCTGGTGAAGGCTTTTTCATCGGCCAGATGCTGCTTGCGGGCGGCGAGCCATGCTTCGCGCGACACCACCGGATGATTCTCAACGTTCATGATGATTTCTCCTGCGGGGGTTGAAACCGTCTGTCTCAGACTAGTCGTTCAACCACTCGGGAAATCGACAGACCGCCGGTCGGTCGGGGCGCCGAATAATCCTGAACGGTGACGCCACGCTCCGGTCACAACCTGTGAACGCGCCAAAAAATCACGCGCACCGGAGGTTGAATCAGGATGACGACTTATAACTGGGATTTGATTGAGCGCCTGCTGCATGAAGTGCAGAACGGCGCGGGCCACAGCTTCGCGCCACGGTCATTCGCCGAAGACTATGCGGCGGAGAAAGCGGCGGCGGGCGAGGCGATCGAGAATCTGGATCACCTGAAAACGCTGGCCTGCGACTATGAGCAATTGCTGTTGTTGCGCGGTTACATTCAGCCCCGTGGCGAAGACGAGGGCAGTACCGGCAACAACTTCAGCCTGACCCCGCGTGGCTCCAGCCTGTTGAGCCTGATCGACAGCAGCATTCCCGGCAACGATCATCCGCGTCAGGTGCTCGATGAGCAGGAAGATGCGCTGGATGAGCTGACATTCGATGAGGTGGCCTCCAAAGCGCAGATAGCCTGAGGCTTTGCACAAAAAATGTGGGAGCGATTTTGCTCGCTCCCACATGGGTTTTTCAGTGATCTCAGCTTTTTTGTGCGGCCTTCAGGCACTTCAAGTCATTGAAATCCTTGCGCACCCCCTCAATCTTTTTCAACAGGCGCTGGCGTTGCTGCGGGGTGCTGTCAGCCATTAGATCAACGAACAGCGAACGGGCCTGCGCTTCGGTATTGGCGTAGGCCTTTTGGTAATCCGCTGTCCATAAACGTTCGCGATTGACCAGAAGCGTCTCGATCCGCTGTGGGAATTCAGGACTTTTGCGTTGCGCCACCGCCGCGCTGAACTGCTTCTGCCAGTGAGCACGGTTGGCAATCCACTGGGTGTTCTGATCGCCCAGAGCGGTCGACCAGGCCATCACCCGCTGTTCCTGCTTCGCGCTCAACGGGCCGAGCCAATCGTTGAGACGCTTGTCCATGCGCGCGCCACGTTCGGCAATCTGCTGCGACAGCGGAGGCTTGAGGTATTCCTGCTCGCGCTTTTGCAGGTCTTTGGCAAAGGCGTCGTTCATTTCAGCGACCTGCCGATCATCCAGGCCTTGCAGCAATTCAATCGCCGACGGGGTGATTTCCCGGGCGGTTTCGGCGATTGCCTGCTTGGCCTCTGCGGTGCGGGCCTGAAGTGCGGCGTCGGTGACCTGATTGGTCTCGACCATGGTTTGAAGGCGATCGAGCCAGTCCAGATAACCCGGTAACTGTGTGGTGCAGTGCCAGCTCAGGTGTTCCCTGAGGCGTTCGTTGAACCAGCCTTTCTGCTCGCCGTTCATGTCCAGGTAGTCGCTGAGCGTCCACGGAATGATCACATCGAGATTGCGATAGGCCAGGCCGACGCGGCTGCAAGCGCCGAGGGCGAGGGTCAGGATCAGTAGAACGGCGAGGCGTTGGAACCAGCTAGACATGGGCGAATCCTTGCGAAAGCCAGCCTTGAGGGTCTGATTCTCATCTGAACACAGGAGGGGCCCGGCAGTTCAGCCAATCAAAAGAACGGGCGTTCGGCCTTGAGTGTGACCAGTCCGTCGCACTGACTGTTATGCCCGGAATAGGCCGAGCAATCGCTGCCGCTGAGGCTCGAATTGCTGTAGATCAGGTCAAGATCGATGCCCATGAACGGCCGGGAAAGTTTCACCGACCAATCGGTAAAACTGCTCACATAACCGCCGTCCACCGAGACCGGCGTGTTGAGCTGATGGGTGGTGTATTTCATGCTGATCCCTATGCCGAACGGCTGATTGCCGCCCAGGTCGGCAAACAGGGTGTTGTTCTGTTTATCGGGATCGTTGCTCAGGGCGATGCCGATCCGGCTGCCGAGCAGGGTCAGGCCACCGAACAGTTCCTGGCTGTCGAGGGTGTCGACCTTGGGATAGCTGTAATGGATCATCCCGACTTCGTAGCCGAGGGTTTGATCGAAAGGTTGTTTAAAGCCGACGTAGGAATCGATTTCGAGATTCTTCCCCGGCGTGAGACCCATGCTCGGTGCGTACTGGCCGACATACAGGCCGCTGTCGTGGCTCAGGTCCAGGCCGCCGTGGAACGAACCGACCGCCGAAGGCTTGACCAGCCCTTGGGCCATGCTGCGGCTGGGCGTGGTGCCGAGTTTGAGGTCGAAGTCGCCGAGCTCACGCTGGAAAATCTGCGCATGCGCCGCTGGGCTCGCCAGCAGGCCTACAAGTAATAAACAGAAGGGTTTGAGCATGCGTCACTCCTTGAATAGCGAGCGCAGGCTGGTAAACCTGCTGAAACGCTTGATCCAGACGCGTGCAAGGATACCGGCGAATGATCGGCATCGAGGGCCGTTCGTCGATTTCTGCGGTTTTGAATGTTTGATTAAACGCGAGAGAGGTCTTGCGAGGGATCCGGTCCAGACGCTTCGAAGCTCAAAGCGCCTTTGGACAGGTGTGCTGCGGGGTGTTACTTCTTGCCCAGGCTGATCTGCTTGGACGGGCCGAACGTCTGGCCGCTGACGCCCTTGGCAATTTGCTGAATCTCGCCGCCGGACTTGAGGAATGCCGCGATCTGATCGTTGATCGATTCGCTGGTTTCAACGGCTGGAGCTGGCTTTGCTTTGCTGGTGGATGCTTTTACACGCATGGCGGCCATTAACCTATAGAAAAGTAACTCGGCCAGGCATCGTACAGGAATAACTTGACAATTGCTTGGTAAATATCCCCCGGAATAACCCGGCTTGCAGGTGGATTATTCTCGATTAATTATTCGAAATATCTCGCTAACCTGCTGTTTTAACTAACAACATTTAGGCGATTCCATGATGTTCGGCGGTGTCGGGAGCGCGTGAAAGCCATCACGCTGGCCTGACGAGCGGCGCCCATCCAACGCGAAATCCAGGAAAATCAAGGCTTCCCACAGATTTTCGCGCGGCCGGCCGATCGGACGGCCAACCAGCACGGCAAAACCGGGTAGAATGCCGCCCACGCAATGAGGGTATTGGAAATGGCTTTAGTCGGGCGTTACAACAGTTTGCAAGTGGTTAAACACACTAACTTCGGTTTATATCTGGACGGCGGTGCGGACGGCGAAATTCTTTTGCCCAACCGTTATATCCCCAAAGATATTCCCAGCGAAGATGAAGACTGGCTCAATGTTTTCATTTATCTGGACAGCGATGACAAACTTATTGCCACCACTGAAAAACCAAAAGTTCAGGTCGGTGAATTTGCCAGTTTGAAAGTTGTTGAAGTCAACAGCATCGGCGTGTTCCTCGATTGGGGCCTGCCGAAGGATCTGCTGCTGCCTTACTCCGAAGAAAAACGCCAGATGACTGCCGGCGAGTACTGCGTGGTGCATGTCTACCTCGACAAGCACACCCGCCGCATCACCGCCACCGCGCGTCTGGATCGTTATCTGGACAAGACCCCGGCCAACTACAGCGCGGGCCAGGAAGTCGATCTGCTGGTTGCCGAAGCCACCGACATGGGCTTCAAGGCGATCATCAACAACAAGCACTGGGGTTTGATTCACAAGAATGAAATCTTCAAGTTCATGCGGGCCGGCATGCGCGAGAAAGGCTTTATCAAGGAAGTGCGCGCCGACGGCAAGATCAGCCTGAGCCTGCAACCGGTAGGGCAGGAAGCGGCCAGCAGCCTGAACTCGAAGATCCTCGCCAAGTTGCGCGAAAACGATGGCACCCTGGCCGTCAGCGACAAGAGCGATCCGGCACTGATCAGCAGCCTGTTCGGTGTCAGCAAGGGCAACTTCAAGAAGGCTATCGGTTCGTTGTACAAGAACGGCCAGATTGTCATTCACGCCGATCGCATTGAACTAACCTGAGCCTGACGTGGCCCATGTTGCATGGGCTTACTTGAGGTCGGGCAGATGAAAAAAGCGCTGATTGCCTACGTTGCCACATTGCTGGCGTTTCTTTTGCTCGACGGGCTCTGGCTCGGCGTGTTGATGGCGCCGACCTATCGCGAACTGCTCGGTTCGTTGATGCTTGAAAAACCGTTGCTGGTGCCGGCAGCGGTTTTTTATTGCCTGTACGTTTTCGGCTGCGTGGTGTTTGTGGTGTTGCCGTCGCTGACCTGGCAACGCGCCGCTCGTTTTGGAGCGCTGCTCGGGCTGGTCGCTTATGGCACTTATGACCTGACCAACTGGGCGACCTTGCGCGGCTGGTCAGCACAGGTGTCGCTGATGGATTGGGCCTGGGGGACGTTTGCCACGGCGCTGGCCTGTGCGGTCGGATTTTTTGTGACCAGCCGGGTTGGTAGGTCAGTCCGTTGATTTCGGTCGCCTGAACTGACGCCATCGCTGGCAAGCCAGCTCCCACAAGTGATATGGAGTTTCTGCAAACCTGAGCACGACAAGGACTTTGTGGGAGCTGGCTTGCCAGCGATTGACGGCGCAGCCGTCAGCCATTCAGCTCTGACGCTCCATGAGAATCAAATGTCTTTTCCAGACGGCTTTTTCGAGCTGACTGGTTAATAATCCCCTCACTATTTTTTTTCGCCCCGGACAAAGAGCCGGGGCTTTGTTTGACCATTGGAAAAGCTGCCATGTCGTGTGTGTTCGAGGTGTCGAGGTGAGCGTCAGTCGGCGCAGTGCCGACGGGTTCGCCCTGCAAGTGATGATCGGCCTGTGCCTGATCTGGGGCGTGCAGCAGGTGATGATCAAGTGGGCGGCGACCGACATTGCGCCGGTAATGCAGGCGGCGGGGCGGTCGGGAATTTCCGCGTTGCTGGTAGGGTTGCTCATCTGCTGGAAGGGCGGTTGGGATCAGGTCGGCAACACTTGGCGCGGCGGCTTGCTGGCCGGTGCCTTGTTCGGTCTGGAGTTCCTGTTCATCTCCGAAGGCTTGCAGTTGACCACGGCGGCGCACATGTCGGTGTTCCTCTACACCGCGCCTATTTTCACCGCGCTGGGCGTGCATTTCCTGTTGCCGAGTGAGCGCTTGCGGCCGGTGCAATGGTTGGGGATCTTCATGGCATTCGTCGGGATCGCCGTGGCGTTTGCCGGCGGCGTGTCGTGGGACAACCTCGACCGCCGGATGTTGATGGGCGATGCCCTCGGCGTGCTGGCCGGTGCCAGTTGGGGCGCGACCACCGTGGTGGTGCGCGCTTCGCGTCTGTCGGAAGCGCCGGTGACGCTGACCCTGTTCTATCAACTGATCGTCGGCTTCATCGGCCTGTTGCTGATCGCGCTGCTCAGCGGCCAGATCACCCACGTCAGCCTGACCGTCGTAGCCGTGGGCAGCGTGCTGTTCCAGGGACTGGTGGTGTCGTTCTTCAGTTACCTGACCTGGTTCTGGCTGCTGCGCCGTTATCTGGCGGCCAACCTCGCGGTGTTTTCCTTCATGACGCCGTTGTTCGGCGTCACGTTTGGTGTGGTGTTGCTCGGCGAAGAACTGAGCCTGAACTTCATCATCGGCGCCGTGCTGGTGTTACTCGGCATCACCTTCGTCAGCGCGGAACAGTGGGTGCGTCGGCGCCTGCGCAAAGCCCTCGGTCAGCCGTAACGGATTTGCACGCCAGACCGCCGGCAATCAGCAGGCCGCTGCCGGCGATCACCAGCGCCGGTTGCAGGCCACCGCTGAAATGGCTGCTGACCGCCGCCAGCAACGGCCCGCTGAGCTGACCGACGGCGAAGCACGCGGTGAGCAGGCCGGCGTTGCGCTGGGTGGCGTGGGGCGCCAGTTCCCGGGAGCGTTGCATCACCAGTTGCATGCAGGCCAGGAACGGCGTGCCGCACAGGATCACACCGAGTGCCAGGCCGAGGCCGCTGCCCAGCAGGCAAGCGAACACACCGGCGGCTTGCAGCCATAACGTCGCCATCAGCCAGTGCCGGGTGGTTTCCGGATCGTGCCGACGCAAACTCACCAGCAGAACCCCGATTGCCGCGCCGAGGCCGAAGCACGGCCAGAACAGATCGGCCTGCCACTGTCCGTGAAACTGCGCGTTGGCCATCTGCGACAGGAACGTGGCCGGGATGATGTAGCCCACGCCATACAAGGCATACACCACCGCCAAACGCCCAATGCCGCGATTCGACGAACTCACGGCAGTCGGAGTGGCCGGCACACCGACACCCGGTTGCGGCAGGATCCGTACGATCCCCAGCAACATCAGCAGTGCCGCGGCGGCATAGATCAGCCACAAGGTAGCGGAAGTCTGCTGCGCCAGATGTGAGAACAGCGCCAGCAACCCCGTCAGAAAAATTCCCAACCCCGGCCCGGCAAACACCAGCGCGCCCAACCGTGGACGACCCGCCGCCGCAGCCAGCGGCTGACTCAGCGCAGTAATCATCACCAGCACCCAGGCGCTCGCGACACCGGTGCCGAAACGCAGCAGCAAATGCGACCAGAAACCGTTGGCCCAGAACGACGCCAGCGTCAGCAGCACACACAACCACAGGCCGCCGTGCAGGCGCCGCTGCACCTGATCGGGCCGGCGGGAAAACATCGCATCCACCGCGCCGAGCAGGTAACCGAGGTAGTTGGCCGCCGCAATCAGACCGGCGGCGGTCAGGTCGATCTGGCCTTCGCTGAGCAGGTGCGGCAGTTGCGGGGTGAGGGCGAAACGCCCGATGCCCATGGCCATCATCAGGGCAATGAAACAGGCGGATAAGCGAATCAGCGGGGACATGGTCTGAATTCCGTTGGAGGTTCAATGACCGTCAGGCTAGGACTGATTGACTTTCTTTAAAATTGAATAATAGTGAGTAACTTGTTCAGTTCGGGAGAAAGGTTGTGGAATTCAGCCAATTGCGGATCTTCCAGGCCGTGGCGGAGGAGGGCTCGATCACCCGTGCCGCCGAGCGTCTGCATCGCGTGCCGTCGAACCTGTCGACCCGGCTCAAACAGCTGGAGGAGCAACTGGGTGTTGAACTGTTCGTCCGTGAACGTCAGCGTTTGCAGTTGTCGCCTGCGGGAAAAGTCCTGCTGGACTACACCGGCAAACTGTTCGCCTTGCGCGATCAGGCCAGTGCGGCGGTGATGGGCGGGCAACCGGCGGGGGATTTCGTGCTCGGCACGCTGTACAGCACCGCCGCGATCCATTTGCCGGCACTGCTGGCGCGGTATCACAAGCAGTATCCGGCGGTGAATCTTCAGGTGCAGTCCGGGCCCAGTGGTGAACTGCTTGAAGGCCTGCTCACCGGTCGCCTCGATGCGGCGCTGGTGGACGGCCCGCCGCAACTGGCCGGGATCGACGGGGTGCCGCTGTGCAATGAACGGCTGGTGCTGATCAGCGAGGCCGATCACCCGCCGATACGCAGCGCCAGGGATGTCGAAGGTCGGGCGGTGTTCACCTTCCGTCATGGCTGCGCCTATCGCGCGCGGCTGGAAGCGTGGTTCGCGCATTATCAGGCGGCAATGGGCCGGGCGATGGAGATCGAGTCCTATCAGGGCATGCTCGCCTGCGTGATTGCCGGCAGCGGCGTGGCGCTGATGTCGGAGTCGATGCTCGCCAGCCTGCCGGGTCGCGAAAGCGTGGCGGTGCATCCGCTGGCCGAGCCTTTTGCCAGTGCGACAACATGGCTCATGTGGCGCCGGGGCATGGTCGGCGCCAACCTCAATGCGTGGATCGAACAGCAGCAGGCGCTCTATCCCGTGGCTGGCGAAGACGTGCAGGAAACGGCTTGAACGAACGGTCAGGGATTTGGATCAATTCAGTAACAGATCATTGCGGATTTGGCCGAGCATTACGTAGGACTTCGGACTATTATCAGTGCGAAGCGGCCTCAGAATTCCGGACGCTCAGCACCACCCTGAAGGGGGCATGACGATGAAAGAGAAAATTCAAAACTGGCTGCACGATTTGGGTGTTGCCCTCGGCTTGATCGAACCGCCTCTGCAACCGGTCCCGATTCGCACCGATGACGAACAGCGTCGGCGTCAGCCACGTCGGCGGTAATGCCCCGCTTTGAAGGGTCAAAGGTTTTAAACGACAAAAGATCGCACCCGGTCGTCGCTCCATGGAGTGGCGGTCGGGTGCGATTTTTTTCAATGAGTCCGATGTTGATCGGCCTTCATCAAAGTGTATCAACGCGACCATTTGCCATTAATCTCGCACAGAAACTTTGCGGTAAAAGCAATAAAGAGCGCTCATCCGTAATGAGACCGGATGAGCGAATTCACACTCAGGTGTTGCCTGGATACTGAACGTCGGCGTTGCCCAGGTGTGCTTCGGGGAAATAGGGGCTGCCCGCAGCAAATCTTACGTAATAACTTACGTTGCCCGAGACGTGTTCGACTATAAAAGAAAACGTGTTTGGCGAACTTCGCGAGAATTTCATGTCCCTCGTTCCTTCTGGATGTGGAGCATACACACTGACAGCACCATTACTGGATTCAGCCATAGACCCATTGATCGTTACAGTGTCTCCAATTTCGAGCTTGGCAGGGACTGTCCCAGCAGGCGGATGTACAGTAGCCATCTTTTTCACCTTTCAATTTGTTTATGTGGTGGGAAACCTCTCTCAGTGAGAGGCTTCCACGACTGAAAGGTAGAGTCAGCTTGTACTCGGCAGCTACTGTCAGAAATATCAGTTTCGACGAGCGGTCGCCTGAGCGCTCAGCAAGAAAAAAGCGTACGACAACCGATCGCAATTTCATGGAGTGGCGGTCGGGTGCGATCTTTTGTTTTCAGTGACGCCCGATTTCCATCAGAAACCGGCTCAGGTCATTCACGGTTTTCGCAGTCTTGAGCATCCGATCCTCTTCGGCGGTGAAGGCCGTCAGTCCGAATTCATCTTCCAGATGGAAGATCAGATCCTCGATATCCGCTTTTTCCAGCCCCAGTTGCGCAAGGCTGGTGTGGTCGTCGAATTCACGATTTTCCAGCAGGCGCAGGATGAAGCGGTGCACGGCAGCACGCACGGCAGCTCTTCTCATGGCAGATTTTTATTGTGGTTGATCTGACTGAAGTACAGCAGGCCTCAAGCGTGCCGGCGCAACCATTCGTCAATCATCCCGCGCAGGTGCTCTCCGGAAAAACTGCCGAAGTGCCCGCCATGCACCGTGCGGATCTTCAACCCCTGCAAGCGCCGCAGGCTGGCGGCGTAGTCGTCGAGGTTGGAATGGTAGGCGTCCTCGATCAACGGCCCGTCGTAAATGATGTCGCCGCTGAACAGGGTTTCGCTGGCCGCTTCGTAGAGGCTGATCCCGCCCGGTGAATGCCCCGGCGTGTGCAGCACCTGCAACGTGCGGTTGCCCAGGTCCAGCACATCGCCATCCTCGACAAACCCGGTGGCCGGCGCCGCCTTGACCCGGTATTCGGCGTAGCACAACGGGCAATCCGGGTGCGCTTCGAACATGTCGTCGCCGACGAAGGCCCGGCTCAGATCATTCTCACCATCCGGCGCCGCCAGAATGTCCGCCTCGGCCGGATGTACCAGCCGTTCGGCAAATTCGTGATGTCCGGCGATGTGATCGAAATGGCAATGACTGGCTACTGCCACCAGCGGCCGCTCGGTCAGCCACGGCAGTTGCTCGCGCAGGCTGACCAGTCCGGAACCGCTGTCGAGCAGCAAATCCTTGTCCCGCCCCTGAACATGCCACAGGTTGCAGCGGTAGAACGGGCGGATGAACGGCTCGTGAATCAGCCGAATGCCGTCGCTCAGGTGCTGCACTTCGAACCACTG
This sequence comes from Pseudomonas glycinae, assembly GCF_001594225.2. Lineage (GTDB taxonomy): Bacteria > Pseudomonadota > Gammaproteobacteria > Pseudomonadales > Pseudomonadaceae > Aquipseudomonas > Aquipseudomonas glycinae. Next base: position 4,336,686 of record NZ_CP014205.2, on the reverse strand, counting down.
ATCGCGAGAAACAATCTTCATCAAGCATTTTCTCCAGACGAAAAAAACGGGTGTGGCAACCGACGCCACACCCGCCGAAGAAAGCATCAAGTCGTTATAGCGAGCTTAGACCGCGCTGGCCACCGGGGCAGGGCGACGGGAAAACAGGCTGACCACCACAAAACTCACCAGACCCACAGCCAGGCTGTAGTAGATCGGGGTGTTGGCATCCAGACCGTCCTTGAACATGAACAGCAGTGCCGTGGCGAAACCCAGGCCCATGCTGGCGATGGCGCCGGCGGTGGTCGCGCGTTTCCAGAAGATCGCACCGATCAGCGGGATCAGCATGCCGCCCACCAGCAGGTTGTAAGCGAGGGTCAGGGCGCTGATCACGTCGTTGACCACCAGCGCGATGCCCAGCACCACCACACCGGTCAGCAGGGTGAACAGACGGTTCACCCCCAGGCTCGACTGTTTGCCGCCACGCAGTTTCGGCAGCAGGTCTTCGGTCAGGGTGGTGGCGGCGGCGAGCAGGCCGGCGCTGGCGGTGGACATCATCGCGGCCAGGGCAGCGGCGATCACCAGACCACGGATACCGTCCGGCAGCGACAATTTGACGATTGCGGCGAAGGCGTTGTTGACGTTGTCCAGATCCGGGATCAACACGTGTGCAGCCATGCCGATCAGGGCGCAGGCCAGACCGTAAAGGATGCAGTAGATGCCCGCGAAGCTACCGGCGTACTGAGCCACTTTTTCGTTCTTGACGGTGAACACCCGTTGCCAGATGTCCTGACCGATCAGAATGCCGAAGAAGTAGATCATGAAGTAGGTAATGATCGTGTCCCAGCCGATGGTGGTGAAATTGAATGCCGCAGCCGGCAGCTTCAGCACCAGTTCGTCCCAGCCGCCGACACGGTACAGGCAGATCGGCAACAGGATGAACATCAGGCCAACGGTCTTGATGATGAACTGGACGATGTCGGTCAGGGTCAGCGACCACATGCCGCCGATGGCCGAGTACACCACCACGCCACCGCCGAGCAGTACCGAGACCCAGAACGGCAGGCCGAACAGCACTTGCAGCACGGTGCCGATGGCGAGGATCGAGGTCACGCCGATCATCAGTGCATAGGCCAGCATGATTGCCGCGCTCGCCGAGCGGGCCATCGGGTTGTAGCGTTTTTCCAGCACTTGGGTAACGGTGTAGATCTTCAGTTTCAGCAGCGGCTTGGCCAGGAACAGGTTCAGCGCCACGATGCCGCAACCCAGTGCCGCGCACAGCCAGAAACCGGAAATGCCGTGCACGTAGCCCAGACGCACGGTGCCGACGGTGGACGCGCCACCGAGAACGGTCGCGGCCATGGTGCCCATGTACAGGCTTGGCCCGAGGTTACGCCCGGCCACCAGGAAGTCCTCGTTGGTCTTGGCCTTGCGCATGCCGAAGTAGCCGAGCAAGAGCATGCCGGCGGCGTAGATGAGGACGACGAATAAATCCAAAGCCATGATGGCGTGTCTCCGATTGTCTTTTTTATGGTGAAACAAAATTGGTTCTATGAGGCTGCCCTTGTGGGAGCAAGCCCGCTCCCACAGGGTTGATCAGGCAGCCTGACGCAGCGCCGCTTCAGCCGGCGCATGCGCGCCTTTGCTGCGGGGATCCTTCGGGCCGTAGACCAGCGCCGGTTCCGGGAACAGGCTCAGCAGCATCAGGTACATCACCGAGGCCAGACCGAGGGTCACCAGCAGGCTGATGTCGATGCCGCCGGCCAGTTCACCGAGCGGGCCGACAAACTGCCCCGGCAGGTTGACGAAGCACAGGCCGACCGCCGCGCTCGGGATCCACGCGCCCAGGCCACGCCAGTTCCAGCCGTGGCTGAACCAGTAGCGTCCGCCTTGCTCGCCGCGCGTGAACACTTGCAGGTCGTCCGGGCAGTAGAAGCCGCGACGTACCACCAGGCCGATGATCATGATCACCATCCACGGGGTGGTGCAGGTGATGATCAGCACCGCGAAGGTCGACACGCTCTGCACCAGGTTCGCCGCAAAGCGCCCGATGAAGATGAAGGCAATCGACAGCACGCCGATCAGCAACGTCGCCTTGACTCGCGACAGCAGACGCGGGAACACGCTGGACATGTCCAGCCCGGTGCCATACAGCGACGTGGTGCCGGTGGACATGCCGCCGATCACCGCAATCAGGCACACCGGCAGGAAGAACCAGCTCGGCGACACCGCCAGCAGACCGCCGACGTAATTGTTGGCCGCGATGTAGTCCGGCGCCTGGATCGCCACGATGGTGGCGGTGGTCAGGCCGAACAGGAACGGGATGAAGGTAGCGATCTGCGAGAAAATCACCGCCGCCATGATCCGCTTGCGCGAGGTTTCACGCGGGATGTAGCGGGCCCAGTCGCCGAGGAACGCGCCGAAGGAAATCGGATTGCTCATGGCCACCAGCGCGGCGCCGATGAACGCGGCCCAGAAGCCCGGCTGGCCGAGGCTGACGGTACCGGCGTAGTGCGAATCGAAAGGACCGGCGAAGGCGAAGATGCCCAGCAGGAACAGCAGGCTCGCGCTCCACACCGCGACCTTGTTCACCCACAGCAGGAAGCGGAAGCCGTAGATGCACACGGTCAGCACCAGAATCGCGAACAGACCGTAGGCCAGGCCCAGGGTCAGGTCGGTTTCCGGCAGGCCGATCAGGCGTTTCGCACCACCGATCAGCGCATCTCCCGAACTCCACACCGAGAGCGAGAAGAAGGCGATGGCGGTCAGCAGTGACAGGAACGAACCGACGATCCGCCCGTGCACGCCGAAGTGCGCACCGGACGACACGGCATTGTTGGTGCCGTTGAGCGGACCGAACAGGCCCATCGGTGCGAGGATCAGCGAGCCAAGCAGCACGCCCGAGACAATCGCCCAGACGCCCGCCTGAAAGGACAGGCCGAACAGCACCGGGAAACTGCCGAGCACGGCGGTGGCAAAGGTATTCGCGCCGCCAAAGATCATGCGGAACAAGTCCACGGGACCGGCGGTGCGTTCGTTGTCCGGGATCTGTTCGACCCCGTGGGTTTCAATCTGCGTAAGGCTTTGGTCGTTGTTGTTGTTATTCATGATCTGCTCCGATCATAAAGGCGCGCTCATCGTGCGTGAGCGTCACCTGTCTTGGCTAAGGGGATGGCAGCCCTTCCGGCATTGCGGACAAATGTTCGTGGCAGGCCAGCCAATGGCCTTGTTGTTCTAGGCTCGACGCTTGTTTCTTGAAAACAATCGTCTCGCGCTCCTGGCTGAAGTGTTGCTCCCCTTGCATGCGCAGCTCGGTGGCCACGTCATGGATGAAAATCGCCACGTCACCCTGCAGGCTGACGAAGGCGTTGCTCGAAGTGCAGGACAGCACCTCGAAGCCATCCTCGGCGCGCCAGTTGTCCCACAACGCCTGATAGGCATCGCGCGACAGCAGGGGCTGTTCGAGGGTGTAGAACACGAAGCTCGCATCGGCGCTGAACGCGCCGAAGTAGGCTTCGCGATCGTTGCGGGCGAAGGCGGACACCAGATCGGCGGCCGCTTTCAGAACCTGATCACGTTCGTTCATGACCCGAGCCTCAGCGGTGGACCACGCCCGGCAGTACGCAGAGCATTTCGTACAGCAGGTTGGCGGCCAGCAGCGAGGTGTTGCCGGTGGTGTCATAAGCGGGCGAGACTTCTACCAGATCGCAGCCGATCAGGTCGAGGCCCTGACAGCCGCGAACGATTTCAATCGCCTGAATGGTCGTCAGACCACCGATTTCCGGGGTGCCGGTGCCAGGCGCCCAGGCCGGGTCGATGCCGTCGATGTCGAAGCTCAGGTACACCGGGCCGCCACCGACTTTCTCGCGCACTTCGGCCATCAGCGGTTCCAGCGACTTGTGCCAGCACTCTTCGGCCTGCACCACGCGGAAGCCCTGATCGCGGCTCCAGTTGAAGTCGTCAGCGGTGTAGCCCTGCGCCCGCAGACCGATCTGCACCACGCGGTCGCAGTCCAGAAGACCTTCTTCGACCGCACGACGGAAGGTCGTACCGTGGGCGATCTTCTCGCCGAACATGTGATCGTTGACGTCAGCGTGGGCATCGATGTGCACCAGACCGACCTTGCCGTGCTTTTTGTGGATCGCACGCAGGATCGGCAGGGTGATGGTGTGGTCGCCACCCAGGGTCATCGGGATCACGTTGTGCTCGAGGATGTTGTCGTAGGCCTCTTCGATGATGCGCACGGCGTCGAGCAGGTTGAAGGTGTTGATCGCCACGTCACCGATGTCGGCAACCGACAGCGAGTCGAACGGCGCTGCGCCGGTGGCCATGTTGTAAGGGCGGATCATCACCGATTCGGTGCGGATGTCGCGCGGCCCGAAGCGGGTGCCGGGGCGCAGCGAAGTACCGATGTCCAGCGGCACGCCAACGAAGGCAGCGTCCAGGCCGGCAGCGGTCGGTACATGGGGGAGTCGGAGCATGGTGGCGATGCCGCCGAAGCGCGGCATTTCGTTGCCGCCCAGTGGTTGGTGAAGAATCTTGTCCACGGGTAGGGCCTCATCGTCTTTGTTTTATTTATGTCGGCGCACCGCATTCGCAAGGTCACGGGCACCGCTGTGGGCCGATTCTGCGAAATGTAGTGGGGCGGAAGAATCGCTACGGGCAAATACTTAGTTCAGAAATTTCTAAACTAATGCCAGACTTCCCCCGTGCGCTCGTCACTGATCGTTCCCACGCTCCGCGTGGGAATGCCGCCCAGGACGCTCTGCGTCCGCTTCACGGCTGTGACGCGGAGCGTCACGGGATGCATTCCCACGCAGAGCGTGGGAACGATCTATGGAGAACGATCCTTGGAGTAGACATGGCCAACGCTTTACCCGACCTGAAACTGTTGCGCATCTTCGTCAGCGTCGTGCGTCATCAGGGGTTTGCCAACGCGCAGCAGGAACTCAACCTGTCGACCTCGGCGATCAGCACCTACATGAGCCAGCTCGAAGCCGCGCTCGGTCTGGTGCTGTGCCATCGCGGGCGCGGTGGTTTCAGCCTGACCAGCAAGGGCGAACTGTTCCATCAGGAAACTCTGCGCCTGCTCGCCGAGCTCGAAGGTTTCGAGCAATACGCCGCTGCGCTCAAGGGCGAACTGCGCGGCACGCTGAACCTCGGGGTGATCGACTCGACGGTCAGCGACAAGGCCCTGCCGTTCGCCGAAGCCATCGGCGCCTACAGCCAGGAACACCCGGCGGTGCATTTGCATCTGTCGGTGATGAGCCCGTATGAACTGCAACTCGGTGTGCAGGACAATCGTCTCGACCTGGCCATCGGTGCATTCTCCACGCGCATGAGCGGTCTGGTGTACATGCCGCTGTACCGCGAGCAGCACTGGCTGTATTGCAGCAACCGGCACCCGCTGTTCAACGAACGGCGGATTCCCGAACAGGTCATTACCCAGCAACGGATGGTCGGGCGCGGTTACTGGAGCCAGGCCGAACTGGCGCGCCACGGCTTCAAACACAGCGCCGCGACCGTGGAAAGTATGGAAGCGCAGCTGATTCTGGTGTTGTCCGGCGCCTACATCGGTTACCTGCCGGAGCACTACGCCCAGGCCTGGGCCGACAAGGGCGATTTGCGGGTGCTGCTGCCGGCCACCTTCGGCTATCAGGCACCGTTTTCCATGATCATGCGCCGTGGCCGCAGCCGCGAGCCGCTGATCCAGACTTTCCGCGATCTGCTCAAAGCGCAGCTCAATCAGGCATAAAGAACATGTCCAGACCCCAATGCCCGCGCTGCCTGCGCCCACAAACCCATTGCCTGTGCCCGCTGATCCCCAGCCTCGACAGCCGCACCCGGGTGTTGCTGTTGCAGCACCCGAGCGAGGTCAATCACGCACTCAACACCGCACGGCTGGCGGCGCTCGGTTTGAACAATGCCGAGCTGATCGTCGGTGAGGTTTTCGAGGATTTGCCCGCGCTGCTGAACCGACCGGGCTATCGGGCACGGTTGTTGTTTCCGGCGGACAATGCGCAACCGATGCAGGCTTACGCCGCGTCCGATGAACCGCTGTTGCTGGTGGTGCCGGACGGCACGTGGCGCAAGGCGCGCAAGATGTTGCACCTCAATCCCTTGCTGGCGGCGTTGCCACGGGTGACGCTGGCCGAGGGCGGAGTTTCACGGTATCGGCTGCGCAAGGCACCGGGGCCGGGGGCGCTGTCGACCATCGAGGCGATTGTTCAGGCGTTGCAGACGCTGGAAGCGCCGGCGTCGTTCGAGCCGCTGCTCAAGCCGTTCGAGGCGCTGATCGAGGGGCAGATTGCAGCGATGGGGGAGGCGACTTTCCAGAAGAATCACGGAGGCTGATCGGACGGGTACTGATCGCCTGATCGTTCCCACGCTCCGCGTGGGAATGCCGCCCGGGACGCTCCGAGTCCCTTCGCGACGGTGACGCAGAGCGTCACTGGATGCATTCCCACGCAGAGCGTGGGAACGATCAACGTGAGAGCGATCAATCACTAGCGCTCGCGCATCGCCTCGGTCCGGGCCTTGAGCACCGGTTTGAGCAGGTAATCCAGCACGCTTTTCTCCCCGGTAATAATGTCCACCGTCGCCACCATCCCCGGAATGATCAACAGCGGTTTCACATCCCCGCCCAAATGGTTTTTGTCGGTACGCACCTGGATCAGGTAGAAGCTGTTGCCCTTGTCGTCGGTGATGGTGTCGGCGCCGATCAGCTCAAGCTTGGCGCTGAGCCCGCCGTAGATCGTGTAGTCGTAGGCGCTGAACTTGACCATGGCTTTCTGGCCCGGGTGCAGGAACGCCACGTCCTGCGGCCGGACTTTGGCTTCGATCAGCAGGTTGTCTTCCAGCGGCACGATTTCCACCATGTCGCTGCCCGGCTGCACCACGCCGCCGATGGTGTTGACCTTCATTTGCTTGATCACCCCATGCACCGGCGAGGTCACCGTGGTACGGCTGACGCGGTCGTCGATGGCGATGCTCGAAGCAGTGATTTTCGACAGGTCGGTACGTTTCTCGTTGAGCTCCTTGGCCGCTTCGGAGCGGAAAGTCTGTTCCGATTCGTCGATCTTGCTGCGGATCTCGGCGATGGCCGATTCGGCGCGGGGAATGGCCAGGGTCGTGGCGTTCAGGGAACCGCGGATTTCCACCGCACTGCGCTTGAGCCGCAGGATCTCCACCGGCGACACGGCGCCAGTCTTGACCAGCGGTTCGGACATGTTCATTTCCTGATTCACCAACGCCAGGCTTGAGCTGTACTGACCCTGTTTCGAGCGAAACTCCGCCAGCTCCTGAGTCTTCTGCCGCAGCTGTTCGCTGAGGGTTCTCTGTTCGCTGGCCAGCCGCCGCTGCCGTTGCTCGTACAGCGAACGCTCGTCCTCGGCCACTTGCGGCGCCTTGGCGATCACTTCGTCCGAGAGCTTGAATGGCCGGCCTTCGGCTTCGGCGGACAAGCGTTCGACCTGCGCGGTCAAGGCATAACGATCGGCCTCGCTCTCACCCTTGTTCGACAGAAACCGCGTGTCGTCCAGGCGCAGCAGTTTGTCGCCCTTGTCGACCATCTGCCCTTCGCGCACGAAGATCTCGGTGACAATCCCGCCCTCAAGGTTCTGGATCACCTGGACCTTGCTCGACGGAATGGCCTTGCCTTCGCCCATGGTCACTTCCTGCAGCACCGCGAACTTGGCCCAGACCAGCGCACTGATCAGCAGCGCCGCCGCCAGCCACACGGTGATGCGCGACCAGCGTGGCGAATCCTGCAACGAGGCGCCGGCGGTTTCCGGCATGAATTCGGCTTCGGCGCTTTTACCGAAGCTGTCGAAATAACCGCGGGGTTTTGAAGAGGAAGAAGCAGACATGGGGCAACTCCTAGACCGCTGCCGAGCCGACCCGGCCCTTGCGCAACGCATCGATGACCGCTTCTTTCGGACCGTCGGCGACGATCCGGCCGTTGTCCAGCACCAGCAACCGGTCCACCAGGCTCAGCATCGAGGTGCGGTGGGTGACCAGCAGCAAGGTTTTGCCTTGCACCCAGCCGTGCAGCTTCTGGCGCAGGACGTCTTCGCTGCTGTTGTCCATGGCGCTGGTGGGTTCGTCGAGCAGCATGATCGGCGGGTCTAGCAGCAGCGCCCGCGCCAGTAACACCGCCTGGCGCTGGCCGCCGGAGAGCAATTGCCCGCGCTCGCCAACCGGCCGGTCGAAGCCTTGCGGGTGCTGCCGTGCAAGCTCGGTAACGCCGGTCAGTTCGGCCACTTCGAGCATCCGCGAATCGCTGATGTAGCGCGCGCCGAGGGTCAGGTTGTCGCGCAGGCTGCCGGCCAGCAGCGGCAGGTCATGGGCGACGTAACCGATCTGCTGGCGCAGGTCGGCGACATCCAGCTGCCGCAGGTCGAGGCCATCGAGCAGCAACTGGCCTTCTTCCGGTTCGTAGAAGCCCATCACCAGCCGCGCCAGGGTGCTTTTGCCCGAGCCGCTGCGGCCGATGATGCCGATCCGTTCGCCGGGTTTGACGCTGAAACTGACGTTGCTCAAGGCCGGGGTGTTCTGGCCGTTGTAGTGGAAGGTCACGGCGTTGGCGTCCAGCGCGCCTTGCAGTTGCGTGCGCTCCAGCGGCCGCTGTTTGCCGTCGCGTTCCTGAGGCAGGGACATCAGCGCGTCGGTGCTTTTCATGGTCAGTTGCGCTTGCTGGTAGCGGGTGATCAGCCCGGCGATCTGGCCTAGCGGCGCGAGCACGCGGCTGCCGAGCATGTAAGTCGCCACCAGTGCGCCGACGCTGAGATTGCCGGCGATGATGCTGTAGACCCCGGCCACAATCGTCGCCATCCCCGAAAACTGCTGGATGAACAGCGTGCCGTTGGTGGCCAGCGCGGAGAGATTACGGGCGTGGCTGTCGAGGCGGGTGAGGGCGCCGTGGGTGCTTTCCCATTTGTGCTGGCGCTCGCTTTCGGCGCTGCACGCCTTGAGGGTTTCCAGTCCGCCGAGGGTTTCGATCAGCAACGCCTGACGCTCGGCGCCGAGGCTCAGGCTTTTCTGCACGGTGTCGCGCAGGCGGGCTTGAATGATCATCGCGAACACGATCGTGATCGGAAACGCCAGCAGCGGAATCACCACCAGCCAGCCACCGAGCAGGCCGATCACCACCAGCATCAACACCACGAAGGGCAGATCGATCAGGCTGGTCAGGGTGACGGCGGTGAGGAATTCGCGCAGACCCTGAAAGTCGTGAATGCTCTGGGCAAAGCCGCCGATGGTCGCTGGCCGGGCCTTCATCGCCATGCCGGTGATGCGCTCGAATAAAGTGGCGGAAAGGATCACGTCGGTCTTCTTGCCGGCGGTGTCCAGCAAGTGCGCGCGCACCACCCGCAGCACCAGTTCGAACCCGGTGCCGATCAGCAGCCCGATCGACAGCACCCACAACGTTGAGGTGGCCTGGTTCGGCACCACGCGGTCGTAGGTCTGCATGACGAACAGCGGCACCATCAGGCCCAGCAGGTTGATCAGGAAACTGGCAAGAATCGCATCGCTGTACAGCCATTTCGACAGCTTCAGGGTGTCGCGAAACCACGCCTGCACCCGTGGCACCAATGGCGAGCGCAGGTCTTCCAGTTCATGCCGGGGCCGGGCGAACAAAGCCTGGCCGCTATAGTGTTCGGTGAGTTCTTCACGGCTGACCCATTGCTCGCCGCCGTCGGCTTCGCTGGGCAGGATCAGCGCCTTGCCATCTTCGCTAAAACGCCGCAGCACTGCCGTGCGCCCGTTGCCCAGCAGCAACAGCACCGGCAGGTTCAGCGGTGAAATGTCCTTGAGTTCCCGGCGCAGCAAGCGCGCCTGCAACCCGGCCCGGGCTGCGGCGCGGGGCAGCAGGTCCAGGCTCAGGCGTTGTTTGTCCAGGGGCAGCCCGGCGCTCAGGCTGGCGCGACTGACTGTCGCGCCATGGAGCTTGCAGAGGATCAACAGACCGTCGAGCAACGGGTCATCGAAGCTCAGCCGCGGATCGATCCCGGTGTTACCGGGTTGCATGCTGGTCATATTGATCGCTCCCGTTGAGCTGGCTCGGCTATCCACATCAACCCTTTGTTACTGCGAGGCGTTCAACCGTACTGATCGTTCCCACGCTCTGCGTGGGAATGCCTCTAGGGACGCTCCGCGTCCAGTGACGCGGAGCGTCACGGGCTGCATTCCCACGCGGACGGTTCGACGCCTCGACGTGGGAACGATCAAAAACACAGCCTTCGGCAGCGTGGTTATTTCAGTTCAGGCAAGCGTGCTTCGTTTTTCACCTCGGTCGCGGCAATCGCATCGGCCGGCAGCACCACGCGCTGCTTGCTCAACAACTGGCCCATGTTCGCCAGCACGCGGTACATCGAGTATTCCTCGGTGTAGCGGATTTCGGTGTAGCGACGGTTGGCGTTGTACAGCTCGTTTTCACTGTCGAGCACGTCCAGCAGGGTGCGCTGACCGAGGCCGAACTGATCCTGATACGCGGCGCGTACACGCTTGGTGGTTTCGGCGTATTCGCGGGCGGTCGGGGTTTGCTTCTTGGCGTTGAGCATGGCGTTCCACGCCAGGTGAATGTTCTCGTTGAGCTGACGCAGGGCGTTGTTGCGGATGTCCATCGCCTGGTTGATCTGGTGCGCGTCGGAGGCCAGTCGAGCCTTGTCGCTGCCGCCACGGAACAGGTTGTAGTTCATCACCACGCCGACCCGCCATTCGTTGTCGTGGCCCTCGTCGCCCTGCACGTTGTTGTTGGCGCCGACCGCCGCTTCTGCGTCGAAGCGTGGATAGAACGGCGACTTGGCAACTTCATACTGGCTCTCGGCCGATTGCACGTCGGCCTGGGCGGATTTCAGGTACGGGTTGTTCTCGACCATGCTCTGCTGGGCTTCGGGTAGCGTGGCGGGCAACTCGCCGCGGGTCGAAGCCGGCGTTTCCAGCTCATCGGGCATGCGTCCGACCACGCTGTAGAAGTTGGATTCGGCGTCGGCCAGATCGACTTCGGCGGTGTCGAGGTTGTTCTGGGCCAGCGCCTTACGGGCGACCGATTGATCGGAGTCGGCGGTGCTGCCCACGCCGCGCTCGGTGCGCAGGCCGATCTGGTCGTTGACCCGCAAGTGCGCCTGCAGGTTGTTCTTGGCCAGGGTCACCAGTTCGCGACGCTTGAGCACTTCGAGGTAGACCTCGATGGTGCGCAGCGCCAGGTCCTGGGCGGTGCCTTGGGCGTAATAGGCGCGTGAGTTGGAGACGCCCTTGGTGCGCTCGACTTCGTTGGCGGTGTTGAAACCGTCGAACAGCATCTGCCGCAGCCGCAGTTCGGACTGGGTGTAATTGAGGATTTCGGTGTGATGGTTACCGAAGGCCCGGGTGTTGGTGTTGTCGCTGTAGCCGCGCCCGTAAGCAGCGTTCAGGTCCACCGACGGATAGAAGCCGCCCTTGGCGACCTTCACCTGTTCATCAGCCGACAGGCGCGCATCCACGCGCGAGGCCAGTTCGGGGTGGGTGGCAATGGTGCTCTGAATCGCCTCGGTGAGGTTCATGGCCTGGGCTTGAGAAGTGCAAGCCATGGCCAGCAAAACCGCGCTGCAGAGGGGGGTTAGTACGCGCATGGGTGCATCTCCCTGAGTCCTGATGGTGTTTCGCTGTCGCCAATTTATTGACGATATTTTTAGTAAAAAGCGTTTCATGCCTGTAACAACAGAGCTAAGAACATCCTGAAGCGTAGTTAAGAAAAAATTTTCATAAGGGTTATGCCAAAAAAAACTTATGCGCTTCGCCAAATCCAGCACATTGTTCCACTCGAAAGCCTTTGTTTTATGCGCTTTAGGGAGCACAGAAAGGCTTGAGGAAAGTTCCACTCACTTTGCGACATACGGCGAAGTACTGCTAAAGGGGAGGGACGCGTAGCGGCTGATGAGCGACAGTTTTTTGTCACTCGGGTGATTCACCACCGTTACGTAGCGTTAGTGGGCCTGCTGCATCGAACAGAGATTCCAAGTGCTTGATGGCGCTGGCGTTTCTGGATTTGCGCAACCTGCGAAACGAACTGTCGAGGTGCGAGCGTCGCCCCGACAACCCGCTTGAGCCATGGGCTGCTTCGCGAACCAGCGCCGACGGTGGTCGGCAGCGGAGGAATGCACATGGCAACGCTCATCGGGATCGTCACTAAAGTCATTGGTCAGGTTTTCGCTCAATCGGCAGACGGCAGTCGGCGCCCATTGGTCGAAGGCGATCGGCTGTTTGCAGGGGATCAATTGATCACCGGGGCGGAGGGGGCGGTTGCCGTCCATCTGCAAAATGGCCAGGAACTGACCCTCGGTCGCGACAGCAGCCTGACCATGACCGGCCAGTTGCTCGCCGATCAGGCGGCACATGTCAATGCACCGGAAGCGGTGACCCCGAGCGAGTCGCAACTGACCGACGTCGAACAGATCCAGAAAGCCATTGCCGCCGGCGATGACCCGACCCAATCCGCCGAAGCGACCGCGGCCGGCCCCGGAGCCACCGGTGGTGCGCCGGGCGCGCTGGGTGGCGGTCACAGTTTCGTGTTGTTGACAGAAGTGGCGGGCCGGGTCGATCCGGTCATTGGTTTCCCCACCGCCGGCTTCAACGGCATTCCCGAGTTTCCCGAAGAGCGGCATAACGCCGTGATCGACAACGGTGACGGCCAGGCCGCACCGATTGTTCCGCCTCCACCCCCAGTCAACAATCCGGTCACACTCACCGGGCTGTCTGTTGCCGGTGGCGAATTGAATCTCAACGAAGCCAATCTGCCCGACGGTTCCGCTGCCAATCCGGGCGCGCTGACCCAGACCGGCAGCTTCACGGTGTCGGCGCCGGACGGTCTGAGCAGCCTGAGCATTGGCGGTATCAACGTGATCGTCGGCGGCGTGCCGATCGGTTTCCCGCAATCGATCACCACGCAACTGGGCAACACTCTGACCATTACCGGCTACAACCCGGCCACCGGCACGGTCAGTTACAGCTACACCCTCAACGGCAACGAGACCCACGCAGCGGGCGACGGCGCCAACAACCTCAGCGAACAATTCACCGTGATCGCCGGCGACAGCAATGGCGACACGGCCACCGGCACGCTGGACGTCAACATCACCGACGACGTGCCGAAAGCGTTTGATGACAACAATGGCACGGCCTCAGAGACCCAGCTGACGCTGACCGGCAACGTCCTGACCAACGACTCGTATAACTTCGTATAATGTATGCTATGCGAAGTTATTACGAGCGAAACTCCGCCAGCTCCTGAGTCTTCTGCCGCAGCTGTTCGCTGAGGGTTCTCTGTTCGCTGGCCAGCCGCCGCTGCTAAAAAAGAAAGTGGCATTGCCGGGTAGCTATGTTCGGGCAAGATAACCGCTGAAAGCATCTAAGCGGGAAACTTGCCTCAAGATGAGATCTCACTGGAACCTTGAGTTCCCTGAAGGGCCGTCGAAGACTACGACGTTGATAGGTTGGGTGTGTAAGCGCTGTGAGGCGTTGAGCTAACCAATACTAATTGCCCGTGAGGCTTGACCATATAACACCCAAGCAATCTGTAGACTCGAAAGAGACCAGATTGCGGTGTGTGAAGACGCAATGAACCGAAAGTTCGATGCTCACAAGACACCGAAAACTATCCCATACCCAATTTGCTGAAGCGAGGCCATCTGGTCGCGAGTCAGTACCCGAATTTCTTGACGACCATAGAGCGTTGGAACCACCTGATCCCATCCCGAACTCAGAAGTGAAACGATGCATCGCCGATGGTAGTGTGGGGTTTCCCCATGTGAGAGTAGGTCATCGTCAAGATTAAATTCCGAAACCCCAATTGCGAAAGCAATTGGGGTTTTGTTTTGCCCGCAGGAAAGTTCTTACAGCATTCTCAGCCGTCTTGCGGCTGTCCTCGCCGGCCGACAATGCTAAGGTTCAGCCCTAGCTTTTGTACTTTTCCAAGGAAGCCTTCATGCCGGACACCCAGTCCCTCAACGCTGCATTCATGGTCGTTCAGAGCAACAGCCTGGATGAACTGCGCAGCCTTGTGATCAGCATCATGCGGCGCTATCCGCTGGCACCCTTGGAGAATGAAATTGCGCTCGTGCAGAGTAACGGTATCGCTCAATGGCTCAAGCTGGCCCTGGCTGAAGATCCTGAAGCAGAAGATTCAGGCGGCTGTGGTATCGCCGCTGCTATTGATGTGCAACTGCCGGGCAGTTTCATGTGGCAGCTTTACCGGATGGTGCTGGGGCGAGAAGAAATTCCGGCAAAGTCGTTGCTCGACAAGGCACCGTTGACATGGCGCCTGATGCGCTTGTTGCCACAGGTAATCAACCGTCCGCATTTCGAACCGCTACAACGCTTCCTCACCCATGACACCGATCTACGCAAACGCTACCAGTTATCCGAGCGTCTGGCAGACCTCTTCGACCAATACCAGGTTTACCGCGCTGATTGGCTTGAGGACTGGGCAGAGGGGCATCATCAACTCCGCAATGTAAGAGGTGAAGCGAAGCCGCTCTCACCGACCAGTTGCTGGCAGGCAGAATTGTGGCGCGCTCTGCTGGACGACGTGGGCGAGCAAGGCATGGCCCAAAGCCGGGCAGGCGTGCATCAGCGATTCATGGAACGCATCAACAGTCTTGAAAGCGCACCGAACGGACTTCCCCAGCGAGTAATCGTTTTTGGAATTTCCTCGTTGCCCGCACAAGTACTTGAAGCGTTGGCCGGGCTTTCCCGTTTCAGCCAGGTTTTGTTGTGCGTCCATAACCCCTGTCGTTATCACTGGGCCGATATCGTTGCCGACAAGGATCTACTACGTCATCAGTACAAGCGACAAGCCCGCAAAAACGGCATGCCTGTGGTGCTGGACTCGGAATCACTCCACCAACATGCTCACCCGCTCCTCGCTGCATGGGGTAAGCAAGGTCGTGATTACATCAACCTTCTCGACAGTTACGACGAGCCGGACAGCTATCGCGCAGCATTTCGCAATGGGCGTATTGATCTGTTCAGCGAACACCAGCCGAAGAACATGCTCAATCAGTTACAGGACGACATTCTGGAACTGCGGCCGCTCAGCGAGACTCGTGCGCTCTGGCCGGCAGTCGATCTCACTCAAGACGATTCGATCCGCTTTCATATCGCCCATAGCGCCCAGCGCGAGGTTGAGATTCTCCACGACCAGTTGCTGGCCCGTTTCAGTGCCAACCCTCAATTACGCCCGCGCGACGTGATCGTGATGGTGCCTGACATCGATAGTTATGCGCCGCATATTCGCGCCGTATTTGGGCAGCTTGATCGTCATGACCCACGCTTCATTCCCTTCACCATGGCCGATCAGGGCCAGCGCGGACGGGATCCATTGCTGATCGCTGTCGAGCATCTGCTCAAGCTGCCTGACAGTCGTTTTCCCGTCAGTGAGATCCTCGACCTGCTCGACGTTCCTGCGTTACGCGCCAGATTTGGTGTGCAGGAGCGAGACTTGCCGACCCTGCATCGCTGGATTGAAGGTGCTGGCGTGCGTTGGGGAATCGATGCCGGGCAACGGGCCGAGCTGGGATTGCCCGACGAACTGGAGCAAAACAGTTGGCGCTTTGGCTTGCGCCGGATGCTGCTCGGTTATGCCGTCGGCAGTTCCGGGGCCTGTGGGGATATCGAGCCGTACGACGAAATCGGTGGTCTCGATGCCGCGCTGATCGGCCCATTGGTAGCGTTGCTGGATGCACTGGAACTTTCGCATCAGCAACTGATGACGCCCGCGCAACCATGGGAGTGGGGGGATCGGCTTCAGGCCCTGATGCTGCTGTTTTTCAAACCCGAAAATGAGCATGACGACTACTTGCTCGCTCAACTCGAAGAGCTACGGGAAACCTGGCTGGAAACCTGCGAAGCCGTCGGTCTGTTGGACGAGTTGCCACTGACCGTAGTCCGTGAGGCCTGGTTGGCGGGACTGGATCAGGGTCGCCTGTCGCAGCGTTTCCTGGCGGGAGCCGTGAACTTTTGCACGCTGATGCCGATGCGCGCGATCCCGTTCAGGCTGGTTTGCCTGCTGGGCATGAACGATGGCGATTATCCACGTGCTCAACCGCCGCTGGACTTCGACCTCATGGGCAGCGACTACCGGCCGGGAGATCGCTCCCGTCGGGAGGATGATCGCTATCTTCTGCTTGAAGCGCTTTTGTCCGCCCGTCATCAGCTCTACATCAGCTGGGTCGGCCGCAGCATTCGCGACAACAGTGAGCGGCCCGCCTCTGTGTTGATCGGCCAGTTGCGCGATCATCTCGCCAATGGATGGCGATCGGTCGACGACAACGAAGATCTCCTGATTGCGATGACTCAGGAGCATCCGTTGCAGCCATTCAGTTCGCGCTACTTCCATGAGGAAGACAAGCTGTTCAGCTACGCCAGCGAATGGCAGGTGCTGCATCAACATCACGAACAGAATGACGTCGCAACAATGCTTGCCCCCCATGTCCAGGAGGAACCGTTGAGTCTGGAACTGCTACAGGACTTCCTGCGCAATCCGGTCCGACACTTTTTCACTCAGCGACTCAAGGTTTACTTCGAAGCGGCGCAGGTACCTCAGGCTGACGAGGAACCCTTTGTACTGGATGCGTTGCAGCGATACGTGCTCAGCGACAGCTTGCTCGGAGCAGCCTTGAGACACCCGGATAATGTTGATCAGGCACTCGAGTCTCAAGCCCGACGCCTGCAGAACAGCGGACTTTTGCCCATGGCCGGGTTCGGTGAATGCCTTCAACGAGAGCTGATCGAGCCTTTGCCAGACTTGTTGCAACGACATCAACAGCTGTTGGCGTTATGGCCAACACCCCTGACCAACGCCCTACCGATCAATTTCGAATGGCAGGAACTGCGCCTTGAAGGATGGTTGGGAGGTTTGCACCGGCGCGCCGATGGCGGCGTACTGTCGGTCACAACAATCCCCAACAGCATAGGCTCGATCAAGAGCCGCAAATGGCATCGCCTGACCAAGCCCTGGGTCAGCCATCTTGTCGCGTGCGCCAGTGGTCTTTCCCTGACGACAGCACTGGTGGCCAGTGATGACACGCTCCTGCTTGAACCTCTGGAACAGCCCCGGGCGGGCCGAATTCTCGAGGATCTGCTGCTCGCCTGGCAGACGGGTATGCGCCAGCCACTTCCGGTCGCGGTAAAAACGGCTTTTGCATGGCTGGCTCAGACCGATCCGGTCAAGGCTGAAGCGGCTGCCCGCAAAGCCTATGAAGGCGATGGTCAGACCAGCGAAGGCGAGCGGCGTGAAAGCCCGGCTCTGTCCCGACAATTCGCCGACTTCGATGCACTGCAGGCGGATGAAACCTTCTCCGGTTGGTGTGATGCACTGTATCGCCCTTTGCTTGAGGCACCGTGGCGCTCATGGACCCACGAGGAGGCAGGCGCATGAGTAACCAGCCGCCACTCGCCCTGGCATTCCCGTTAAAGGGCAGCCAACTGATTGAAGCCAGTGCAGGCACTGGCAAGACGTTTACCATTTCGGCGTTGTATTTGCGGTTGATCCTTGGCCACGGAGGCGAGGCGAGTGGTTTCGGTCGTGAGCTGTTGCCCCCGCAAATTCTCGTGGTGACCTTCACCGACGCGGCCACCAAAGAGCTGCGCGAACGCATCCGTACGCGTTTGGCCGAAGCCGCCCGTTTCTTCCGCGACGAGACGCCTCCCCCTGATGCGTTGATCAATGAACTGCGTGCACAGTTCGATCCGCAACAATGGCCCGGTTGTGCCAACCGCCTGGACATCGCCGCGCAATGGATGGATGAAGCTGCGGTCTCGACAATCCACAGTTGGTGTCAGCGAATGCTGCGCGAGCATGCGTTCGACAGCGGCAGTCTGTTTACCCAGACCCTTGAAACCGATCACAGCGACTTGCTCGGCGAAGTGCTGCGCGATTATTGGCGGCTGTTCTGCTATCCGATGCAGGGCGATGCATTGAGCTGGGTTCGCAGTCACTGGGGAGGTCCGGCGGCCTTGTTGCCGCGTGTGCGTGGGCTGTTTGGCACCGAGCGCGAGGGGGATTCAGACAATACGCCATCCGAACTGATCGAAGAGTGCCTGAAGGAACGTCGTGCGGCGTTGGTGGACTTGAAGCGACCATGGCGGCAGTGGGCCGATGAGTTGCTCGCCATCTGCCATCAGGGCGTCGCCAACAAAACCGTGGACGGGCGCAAGATGCAGGCCCGCTATTTCGAACCCTGGTTCGAAAAGCTCAAGGCCTGGGCCGAGGACGAGTCGCTCGAACAACTGGATATCGGCACCGGGTTCGCCCGGCTCACGCCGGACGGCATGGCTGAAGCCTGGAAAGGCGAGCCGCCGAGTCACCCGGGCCTGGATGCCATGCCTGTGCTCAAGTCGAGCCTCGACAATTTGCCGACGCCCGATGCGGCCGTGCTGCAGCATGCTGCCAAATGGGTCGGTGCCCGCTTTGAAGACGAGAAGCGCCGTCGAGCCGAAATGGGTTTCGACGACATGCTGTTGCGTCTTGATGCGGCCCTGCAATCCGACGGTGGGGAACGGCTCGCCACGCTCATCCGCGAGCAGTTCCCGGTCGCACTGATCGATGAGTTCCAGGACACGGACCCGGTGCAGTACCGGATCTTCGAAAGCATCTATCGCATTGAAGAAGATAACCCCGAGACCGGGCTGTTCCTGATTGGCGACCCCAAGCAGGCGATCTATGCCTTCCGTGGCGCGGACATCTACACCTATCT
The DNA here is from genome assembly GCF_001594225.2 of Pseudomonas glycinae. Classification (GTDB taxonomy): domain Bacteria; phylum Pseudomonadota; class Gammaproteobacteria; order Pseudomonadales; family Pseudomonadaceae; genus Aquipseudomonas; species Aquipseudomonas glycinae. The sequence goes on along the minus strand of NZ_CP014205.2, from coordinate 4,317,973 downwards.
GCGAGCCCGGCAGGCCACAACCGGGCGCCTGCATACCCTGGGCACCAACTTCCGTTCCAGTCACGGGATGGTCTGTGCGGTCAACCATGTGTTCGAGCGTGCAGAATCCCGTGAGCAAGGACGCGGAGCGTTTCTGTTCCGAGAGAAAAACGGCGATAACCCTGTGCCGTTCCAGCCTGTGGAGGCTCAGGGGCGCAAAGAACATTTGCAGGTCTCCGGGCTGGATGTGCCGGCGCTGAACATCTGGCATTTATCCACCGACAAACCACTGTCCGGGGCGGTTTACCGCCAGCAGTTGGCGGCCGCCTGTGCCAGTCAGATCACCTCCCTGCTCAATGGCGGACAGACCGGTCGCGCCGGGTTTGCGCAGGAGGGCAAGGATTGGCGTGGGCTGCGGCCAGCGGACATTGCGATCCTGGTGCGCGATGGTAAAGAGGCGCAGGCGGTACGCGGTGAGCTCGCAGTGCGCGGAGTCCGCAGCGTTTATCTGTCGGACAAGGACTCGGTCTTTGCCGCTCAGGAAGCCCATGATCTGCTGTCGTGGCTCAAGGCGTGCGCCGAGCCGGATGTCGAACGCTCCCTGAAAGCGGCGCTGGCGTGCATCACACTGAATCTGCCACTGGCTGAGCTGGAGCGTCTGAATCAGGACGAACGGGTCTGGGAAACCCGGGTCATGCAGTTCCGCGGTTATCGTGAGCTCTGGCGCAAGCAAGGGGTGTTGCCGATGTTGCGGCGCCTGCTGCACGACTTTCAACTGCCGCAGATGCTCATTGCCCGCAGTGATGGCGAGCGGGTGCTGACCAACCTGTTGCACCTGTCGGAGTTGTTGCAACAGGCCGCGTCGGAACTCGATGGCGAGCAGGCACTGATCCGTCATCTGGCCGAGCATCTGGCGCTCTCCGGGCAGGCAGGCGAAGAGCAGATCCTGCGTCTTGAAAGCGACGAACAACTGGTCAAGGTCGTGACCATTCACAAGTCCAAGGGACTTGAATACCCGTTGGTGTTCCTGCCTTTCATCTGCTCGGCCAAACCCGTGGATGGCAGTCGATTGCCGCTGCATTACCACGATGAGTCCGGCAAGGCCCGCATCAGTCTGAAACCCGACGCCGAATTGATCGCCCTGGCGGACAACGAGCGCCTGGCGGAGGATCTGCGTTTGCTCTACGTCGCGCTGACCCGCGCACAACACGCGTGCTGGCTCGGAGTCACGGATCTCAAGCGCGGCAACCACAGCAGCTCGGTGCTGCATCTTTCTGCGCTGGGCTATCTGTTGGGCGGTGGCGCAACGTTGAATGAGTCCAGCGGATTGGCCCGCTGGCTGGACGATCTGCAACAGGATTGCTCGGCGCTGAGCGTTGTTGAAATGCCGGAGGCTACCAGCGAGGTGTACAAGCCCCCGCGTAACGAGGCCAAGCTACGCGCCACACTATTGCCGAGCCGCAGGGCCAGCGAAAACTGGTGGATCGCATCGTACAGCGCCTTGCGCATCAGTGACGTGCTGAGCGTCGGCAATGACGAAGCTCCTGACAGTCCGCAAGCGCAAAAACTGTTCGACGACGAACGCCTCGATCCCGAGGCACAGCGCGAGATCATCACTGGCGGGGCCGATATTCACCGCTTCCCCCGCGGACCGAATCCGGGAACGTTTCTTCACGGTTTGCTGGAGTGGGCAGGGGAGGAGGGTTTCGCGGTCACCCGCGAGTCGTTGAATGATGCGATTGCCCGACGCTGCAACCGTCGGGGCTGGGAAGGCTGGATCACCACCCTCGGCGACTGGTTGCAACACTTGCTCAAACTGCCGCTGCCTGCAGGGCATGATCAACCGCCGGTCGTTCTCGAGCAATTGAAGCAGTATCGGGTCGAGATGGAGTTCTGGTTCGCCAGCCACAAAGTCGACGTCCTCAAGCTTGACGAACAGGTGCGTCAGTTCACCCACAACGGCGTTGCTCGGGTTGGCGCAGAAGCGGTGCAACTCAACGGCATGTTCAAAGGCTTTATCGACCTGACGTTCGAACACGAGGGTCGTTATTACGTGGCCGATTACAAATCCAACTGGCTGGGTGTCGATGACGCGGCGTACACCGAACGGGCCATGGAGCAATCGATCCTCGAAAACCGTTACGACCTGCAATACGTGCTGTACCTGTTGGCACTGCATCGTCAGCTCAAGGCGCGGCTTGCCGATTACGACTACGACCGGCATATCGGTGGCGCGTTGTATCTGTTCCTGCGCGGGACACGGTCCCCTGGAGGCGGCGTTTACTTCGCGAGGCCACCAAGGGAGCTGATCGAACGTCTGGATCTCATGTTCCAGGGCAAACCGCAACCCAAGGCCGAGCCCGCGTGGGAACAGGGAGAACTGCTATGAACCGGACATTCGCCGACCTGCTGCCAACGCCGCTGACCGCCGACAGCCTTGCTCAGCTGACACCTCTGACCCGTGCCGATGATCTGTTGCTGTTGCTGACCCAATGGGTCGAGCGTGGCTGGTTGCGGGCACTGGACAAGGCATTCGTGGCCTTTCTTCATGAGTTGGCACCCGATGTCGATCCGCTGGTGTTGCTAGCCGCCGCATTGACCAGTCACCAGCTCGGCCATGGTCATGTGTGCCTGGATCTGTTCGAAACCCTCAAGGCGCCGGATTTCGCTTTGTCCCTGCCGCCGGAGGGGGATGCACAACCCGGCGTGTTGCTGCTGCCATCGCAACTGCTTGAAACCCTCGACGGAGTACATTGGTGCAAGGTGCTGGCCGACAGTTCGCTGGTTGCACTGGCCGCCGACGAAGGTGCGTCGGCTCGGGAGCGTCCGCTGGTGTTATCCGGCAAGCGTTTGTACTTGCGACGCTATTGGGCCTACGAGCGGCGTATCGACAGCGCATTGCGTCAGCGGCTCGCAGAGCAGGAAGCAACACCGTCCGATCTTGCTCGGCGGCTGGACGAGCTGTTCGATCCGGCGATGCGTGCGGATGTCATCGACTGGCAGAAACTGGCCTGCGCCCTGGCCACCCGAAGTGCCTTCAGCATCATCACGGGCGGCCCGGGCACTGGCAAAACGACAACGGTGGTACGTCTGCTGGCGTTGCTTCAGGCACCTGCGGTCGAGGCGCATCAGCCATTGCGCATTCGGCTCGCGGCGCCTACCGGTAAAGCGGCGGCGCGGCTGACCGAGTCCATCAGTCAGCAGGTGCAATCGCTGAGGGTCGCTGACAGCGTCCGGGAAAAAATCCCGACCGAGGTGACCACGGTGCATCGCCTGCTCGGCAGCCGTCCCGGTACCCGACACTTTCGCCACCATGCCGGTAACCGCTTGCCCCTGGACGTACTGGTGGTCGATGAAGCCTCCATGATCGACCTGGAAATGATGACCAACTTGCTTGATGCGCTGCCGCCTCATGCCAGGTTGGTGCTGCTGGGCGACAAGGATCAATTGGCCTCGGTGGAGGCCGGCGCGGTACTGGGAGATTTGTGCCGTGATGCCGAGGAGGGTTGGTACAGCCCGCAGACTCGCCAGTGGCTGGAAGCGGTGAGCGGCGAATCCCTGCGGGATAGTGGCTTGCGCGAAGGCACTGATGGGTCGCACCCGCTGGCCCAGCAGGTGGTGATGTTGCGTCACTCGCGGCGTTTCGGCGAGGGCAGCGGCATCGGTCAACTGGCGCGACGAGTGAATCGGCAGCTCCCTGATGAAGCTCGCCAGTTGCTGGACGGCAACACTCATGGCGATGTGTTTTCGTTGCCGCTTCAGAACGAGCACGACCGGAAACTTGAGCACCTGGTGCTGGATGGACACGGCGAAGGCCCACACGGTTATCGACATTATCTGAGCGTCTTGCGCGATCGACGTCCGGCGAGCGGAACCCCGCTCGAGCATTCGGACTGGGTCGACTGGGCGCGTGACGTCTTGCGGGCCTTCGATACCTTCCAGTTGTTGTGCGCAGTACGCAAAGGGCCGTGGGGCGTAGAGGGCTTGAATCAGCGCATCACCGATGCATTGCTCAAGGCGCGGCTGATCGAGAGCGACCAGCAGTGGTACGAAGGTCGGCCGGTGCTGATGACCCGAAACGACTATGGCCTCGGGCTGATGAACGGTGACATCGGTATCGCCCTGAGATTGCCCGAGCTCGATGGCCCGGATGCCGACAGGTCGGTGTTGCGGGTGGCGTTCCCGCGTAACGACGGCCGCGGCGGGGTGCGCTTCGTGCTGCCGAGCCGACTCAACGATGTCGAAACCGTGTACGCCATGACCGTGCACAAGTCACAGGGCTCGGAGTTTGCCCATACCGCGCTGATCCTGCCGGACGCCCTGAACCCCGTGTTGACCAAGGAACTGATCTACACCGGAATTACCCGGGCCAAGGACTGGTTCACTTTGATCGAACCGCGCAGTGGCGTATTTGAAGAGGCAGTACAACGCAAGGTGAAGCGCTTGAGCGGACTGATGCTGGAGCTGGAGGAGGGGGCGCTGCCTCGAGGATGAAGGCGCGTTCGATTGCCACCGTTAACTGACCAACCGGTCAGAGGTCGCTGTATCGCTGGCTTTCCAACGCTGTGCTATCGTTGCGGCATCATTTCGTAACGATCCAAGAGAATCCCTGCATGAAGGTGGCTGTCTGGGCGATAGAGCGCGTAGTTGGCTGCAAGCAGGCATTGCTTGCCGTTGTACTCTGTTTGCTCACGGGTTTGGCCGCTGCCCAGACTCCAGCCCCTGCGGGGATGGCCGAACAGCGGGCCAAATCCGTCACCCAGGTTGTTCTCGGTATCCTCAGTTACGCGCGCTGGCCGGTAGAGCCGGCGCAGTTACGCTTGTGTATCGTCGGCCCGACCGAATACACCGATGACCTGGTCAAGGGCACGACGCAGGCCACGGGCCGTCCGGTCATCGTGCGCCGACTGTTGGCCGACAATCCAGCCATCGTCAGCGAGTGCGACGCGGTCTATATCGGCAAACTCACCACAGACGAACGCAGCCGGCTGTTCGCGTCCCTGATCGGCCATCCGGTGCTGAGCATCAGCGAAGGCGGTGATCAATGCACGGTGGGCAGCCTGTTCTGCCTGCGGGTCGGCGATGAACAAGTGTCGTTCGAGGTCAATCTGGACTCCGTCGCCCGCAGCGGTGTGCGCATTCACCCCAGCGTGCTGCAGTTGTCGCGGCGCAAGCCGGCGGTGCCATGAGACGCGACAAATCCACAGGGCGCCCGACCCTGGGCTCGGTCATCGGCCGTGGCAACCTGATTGTGGCGCTGGTCGCCGTGGCAATGGCCAGTGTGTCGCTGACGCTGCTCGGGGTGCTGGCGCTGCGGGTCTATGCCGATCACAACCTGCACTTGATTGCCCGCTCGATCAGTTACACGGTTGAAGCCGCCGTGGTGTTCAATGACAAGGCTGCCGCGACCGAATCGCTGGCGTTGATCGCCTCAACCGAAGAAGTGGCCGATGCGCAGGTGTTGAACGCTCAGGGCCAGTTGCTCGCGCGCTGGCAGCGTCCGGAGAACGGCCTGTTTTCCGAACTGGAGATGCAGGTCGCGCGGGTCATTCTGGAAAAACCCATCAATCTGCCGATCCAGCATCAGGATCGCGAGATCGGGCGCATCTTGCTGATCGGCCACGGTGGCAGCCTGATGCGCTTTCTGTTGAGCGGTCTGGCGGGGATCATTCTCTGTACGGCGATCAGTGCCTGGGTCGCGCTGTACCTGGCGCAGCGTCAGTTGCGCAGGATCATAGGTCCGTTGCACAGCCTGGCGGCGGTGGCGCATGCGGCACGCAGCGAGCGGGCACTGGATCGACGGGTACCACGGGCGAAAATTGCCGAGCTGGACAACCTCGGCACCGACTTCAATGCCCTGCTCGACGAACTCGAATCCTGGCAAACCCATTTGCAAAGCGAGAACGAAACCCTCGCTCATCAGGCCAGCCATGACAGTCTCACCGGACTGCCGAACCGGGCCTTTTTCGAAGGCCGTCTGATTCGTGCTCTGCGCAATGCCCACAAGTTGAATGAGCAAGTGGCGGTGCTGTTTCTCGACAGCGACCGATTCAAGGACATCAACGACAGCTTCGGCCATGCCGCTGGCGATGCCGTGCTGGTAGCGGTGGCGAATCGAGTGCGGGCGCAGTTGCGTGAAGAGGATCTGGTGGCGCGTCTGGGCGGTGACGAGTTCGCCGTTCTGCTCACGCCCTTGCACAAGACCGAAGACGCCGAACGGATTGCCGACAAGATCCTCGCCAGCATGGACACCCCGATTGCGCTGCCGGGCGACAGCAGTGTCGTGACGTCGCTCAGTATCGGCATCGCGGTTTACCCCGATCATGGCGTCACGCCCGGCACCTTGCTCGATGCGGCCGATGCCGCTATGTATCAAGCCAAGCGTTTGTCGCGCGGCGCCCAATTCACGGCCGGGACGGAGTACCCGGTCGATTCCGTTCAAACCAGGAGCTGATGCCCGTGTTCTCACTTTCCTTTCGACTGTTTTCCACCCTGTTGCTGACGGCCATGCTGGCCCTGACCGGTTGCCAGACCGCCCCGCAAAAAGGCCTGACGCCGGCCCAGGTCGCGGTCCTCAAGCAGCAAGGCTTCGAGCTGACCGATGACGGCTGGGAGTTTGGCCTGTCGGGCAAAGTATTGTTTGGCAGCGATGTCGAAAGCCTGAACCAGCAAAGTACCGAAATCGTTGAGCGTATCGGCAAGGCGTTGCTGGGTGTCGGCATCGAGCGCGTGCGCGTCGATGGCCACACCGACGCTTCGGGCAAGGAGACCTACAACGAGCAGCTGTCACTGCGCCGCGCGAAAAGCGTCGGCAACGTGCTGACCTCGGTCGGCATGAAACAAGAGAACATTCAGCTGCAGGGCCTCGGCAGCCGCGAACCGGTCGCCTCCAACGACACCGCCGCCGGCCGTACCGAAAACCGCCGGGTGTCGATTGTGGTCAGCGCCGATTAATCGGCGAACTGCATCTCTCGGGTCTCGCCCATCAACAGACCCTGATTGCGCTCGGTCACTTCGCGGATGTAATCCCACAACAGGGTGATCCGCTTCAACTTGCGCAGATCCTCCCGGCAGTACATCCAGAACTGCCGGGTGATATCGATTTCCTCCGGCAACACCGGCAACAGGCGCGGATCCTGGGCCGCGAGAAAGCACGGCAGAATCGCCAATGAGCGCCCCTGCTGCGCCGCGACGAATTGTGCGATCACGCTGGTGCTGCGCAAATTGGCGCTGGCGCCGGGCAACACGTTCGCCAGATACAGCAACTCCGAGCTGAACGCCAAGTCATCCACGTAACTGATGAATTGATGCTTGCCCAGGTCGGCGGGGCGGCGGATCGGCGGGTGCTTGTCCAGGTATTCCTGGGTCGCGTAGAGCTGCAAGCGGTAGTCGCAGAGTTTGCAGCACACGTACGGACCGTGTTCCGGGCGTTCGAGGGCGATGACGATATCGGCCTCGCGTTTGGACAGGCTGATGAAGTGTGGCAGCGGCAGGATATCTACCGAAATCGCCGGGTAGGCGTCGACGAAGTGGCTCAGTTGCGGGGTGATGAAGAAGCTGCCGAAACCTTCGGTGCAGCCCATCCGCACATGCCCGGACAGCGCGACGCCGGAGCCCGATACCTGCTCGCAAGCCATGTGCAGTGTGCTTTCGATCGACTCGGCATAACTCAGCAGGCGCTGGCCTTCGGCAGTCAGCACGAAACCGCTGGTGCGGGACTTTTCGAACAGCAAGGTGCCGAGCGCCGATTCCAGCGAACTGATCCGTCGCGACACGGTGGTGTAGTCCACCGCCAGGCGTTTGGCCGCGGTGCTGGCCTTGCGGGTACGGGCGACTTCGAGGAAAAACTTGAGGTCGTCCCAGTTCAGCGAGCCTAAAGACGTGATGTTTTTTTGCATGATGGACCGGCTTATATGTGCGTTCTTATTAGAAGTTTGCACATCTATACTCCAAAAACAGTCCGACAACCAATTCGTGACACACGCCTCATCTCAAGGCGAACCTTTCGCCTTGGCTCCTAAGATAAAAACAAGTTCTGGAGACCAGCATGAACGCATCGCTTACGCCCAACGAAACCACGATCCAGAAGGTCAAGCTGCTGATCGACGGCGAGTGGGTCGAGTCGCAGACCACCGAGTGGCACGACATCGTCAACCCGGCGACCCAGCAGGTTCTGGCCAAGGTTCCATTCGCCACCGCCGCTGAAGTCGACGCCGCCGTCAGCGCCGCCCAGCGCGCCTTCCAGACCTGGAAGCTGACCCCGATCGGCGCGCGCATGCGCATCATGCTCAAGCTGCAGGCGCTGATCCGTGAACATTCCAAACGCATCGCCGTGGTGCTGAGCGCCGAGCAGGGCAAGACCATTGCCGATGCCGAGGGCGATATTTTCCGGGGCCTGGAAGTGGTCGAGCACGCCTGCTCCATCGGTAGCCTGCAGATGGGCGAATTCGCCGAAAACGTGGCCGGCGGTGTCGACACCTACACCCTGCGCCAGCCGATCGGCGTCTGCGCCGGCATCACCCCGTTCAACTTCCCGGCAATGATTCCGCTGTGGATGTTCCCGATGGCCATCGCCTGCGGCAACACCTTCGTCCTCAAGCCATCGGAGCAGGATCCGCTGTCGACCATGTTGCTGGTGGAGCTGGCGATTGAAGCGGGCATTCCGGCCGGTGTGCTTAACGTCGTCCATGGTGGCAAGGACGTGGTTGACGGCTTGTGCACCCACAAGGACATCAAGGCCGTTTCGTTCGTCGGTTCGACTGCCGTCGGCACCCACGTTTATGACCTGGCCGGTAAACACGGCAAACGCGTGCAATCGATGATGGGCGCGAAGAACCATGCGGTGGTGCTGCCGGATGCCAATCGCGAGCAAGCGCTCAACGCCTTGGTCGGCGCCGGTTTCGGTGCGGCCGGTCAGCGTTGCATGGCCACCTCGGTGGTGGTGCTGGTGGGTGCGGCCAAGCAGTGGCTGCCGGATCTGAAAGCGCTGGCGCAGAAACTCAAGGTCAACGCCGGCAATGAGCCGGGCACCGATGTCGGCCCGGTCATTTCGAAAAAGGCCAAGGCGCGGATTCTCGATCTGATCGAAAGCGGCATCAAGGAAGGCGCAAAACTCGAGCTGGACGGTCGCGACATCAGCGTGCCGGGTTACGAGAAAGGCAATTTCGTCGGCCCGACCCTGTTCTCCGGCGTGACCACCGACATGCAGATCTACACCCAGGAAATCTTCGGCCCGGTGCTGGTGGTGCTGGAAGTCGACACCCTCGATCAGGCCATTGCGCTGGTCAACGCCAACCCGTTCGGCAACGGCACGGGCCTGTTCACCCAGAGCGGTGCGGCGGCGCGTAAGTTCCAGACTGAAATCGACGTCGGCCAGGTCGGCATCAACATTCCGATTCCGGTGCCGGTGCCGTTCTTCAGCTTCACCGGTTCGCGTGGTTCGAAACTCGGCGACCTCGGCCCTTACGGCAAGCAAGTGGTGCAGTTCTACACCCAGACCAAAACGGTCACGGCGCGCTGGTTCGATGACGACAGCGTCAACGACGGCGTGAATACCACCATCAACCTGCGCTGAGGAATGGCCATGAAAATCGCATTTATCGGTCTGGGCAACATGGGCGCGCCGATGGCGCGCAACCTGATCAAGGCCGGGCATTCGCTGAATCTGGTGGACCTGAACAAAACCGTGCTGGCGGAACTCGAGCAACTGGGCGGTACCATCCGCGCCTCGGCTCGCGAAGCCGCCGAAGATGCAGAACTGGTGATCACCATGCTGCCGGCGGCGGTGCATGTACGCAGTGTCTGGCTCGGTGAAGACGGCGTGCTGGCGGGGATTGGCAAAGGCGTGCCGGCGGTGGATTGCAGCACCATCGATCCGCAGACCGCACGCGATGTGGCGGCGGCGGCCGCCAAGCAAGGCGTGGCCATGGCCGATGCCCCGGTGTCCGGTGGTACCGGCGGCGCCACTGCAGGTACATTGACCTTCATGGTCGGCGCCACTCCTGAACTGTTCGCCACCCTGCAACCGGTGCTGGCGCAGATGGGTCGCAACATCGTGCATTGCGGTGAGGTCGGCACCGGGCAGATCGCCAAGATCTGCAACAACCTGTTGCTCGCCATTTCGATGGTCGGCGTCAGCGAGGCGATGGCGCTGGGCGATGCGCTGGGGATCGACACCACAGTGCTCGCCGGGATCATCAACAGCTCGACCGGGCGTTGCTGGAGTTCGGAAATGTACAACCCGTGGCCGGGCATCGTCGAAACGGCGCCGGCCTCGCGCGGTTACACCGGTGGCTTCGGCGCCGAGCTGATGCTCAAGGATCTGGGGCTGGCTACCGAAGCGGCGCGTCAGGCCCATCAGCCCGTGGTGCTGGGCGCGGTGGCGCAGCAGTTGTATCAGGCAATGAGCCAGCGCGGGGAAGGGGGCAAGGACTTCTCGGCGATCATCAACAGCTATCGCAAGCCGCAGTAATCGTCGTCAGGCCTGTGCTCGTCACAGGTCTGCAATTCAAATGCAGTAGGTGTTGCCGGGAAATCACGTCGGGTGGTTTCCCGGCTTTTTTGTATCAGGCGAACACGAAATATTTGCGCACGGTCTCGACCACTTCCCAGGTGCCTTTCATGCCGGGTTCGACCACGAAGATGTCGCCGGCGCGCAGGTGGATCGGCTCCATGCCGTCCGGGGTAATCACGCAGTAGCCTTCCTGAAAATGGCAGTACTCCCACTTCACGTAGTCCACCCGCCACTTGCCTGGGGTGCAGATCCACGTGCCCATGATCTTGCTGCCGTCTTCGCTGGTGTAGGCGTTGAGATTGACGGTGTGCGGGTCGCCCTCGAGCTTTTCCCATTTGCAGGCGTCGAGTACGGGCAGGGGATGGGTGTCGCGTAAAACGGTGATAGGTGCGGTCATTGGTGAGTTCCAGAATGGGCTTTTGAGCGGAAGCTGCACCCTATAGCGCCGGGTACTTTGCCAATTGTCTGGGCTCGACATTCAGTTGCTCATAAACGCAGTAGCCAATTGCACTGAACGGTTAGTCAATAACCCTGAAACTTTATTTGAAGGGATGTACTGATCTGGAACAAAGGTTATGAACTTATAACAAAATTACTTGATTTAATTTGTCAGGTGATACGTCGGGGTGTCATCGCTAAGTTGCTTTCAATACTTGACCCTGAGAGCGTCCGGCGCGCTCCAGCCTACGCAGACTTTGTTAAGTAAATATGTCGCTCCGACCAATCACTCGCACCAATCGAGTGCAGCATTTACGGGGCTTGTGCACGTCCGTCTCAGATCAATAAAAAACTTTGAATAGTTCGTTGACTCTCCCCTTAAGGGCAGAGTTTAGATTTCCGCCGCGTGAGAAGTTGCTGTAGGAAAAGTTACTTCTCGTATGCGGAAAATATGAGTCAGCCACGACATATAGGGAGATAGAAATGAACAATCCATTGGACTTGGAACAGGTCATAGGCAGCACCCGCGCCATTCTCGCGCAGTTGTTGGTAATGAGCGCTGATGAAATCGATGAGCACAGCAGCATCGTCGAAGATCTGGGGGCGGATTCGCTGGACATCGTCGACCTCAGCTTCCAGCTGGGCCGTCAGTATGGCTGCACCTTGCCCAAGACCAGCGTGCTGGATCACGCGGTGGCTGTCTGCGGGGATGCCAGCGAGTTTCTGGCCAATGGCCGGATCACTGAAAACGGCAAGGCCCTGCTGGAGCAAAGCCTGAGCGCTTACGCACCGGACCAGCTAAAGGCCGGCATGCAGCCGGCGCAGGTGTTCGCGGCCACCACAGTTCTCAACTGGGCGCAGCAGTGCCGCAATCTGTTCAATTACCTGCCATCGAGTTGCCCTGACTGCAACGCCCATCAAGCCGTGCTCAACGAACGTCAGCAAGTGGTCTGTGGTGCATGCAGCGCACGACTGGTGCCGGCCGATGGCGACGAGGTCTCCCGTCAACTGGTCGAGCAGTTTGTGGCCACTCACGTCAAAGAGACGGTGTAGGAGCTCACATGCGGGCACGAGAAGTCTATGTGAGCGGGTTCGGCCTGGTGGCGCCCATGGCGCTGGACGCTGCCACGTTGTTCGAGCGCATCTGCCGGAAACAATCCTGTGTCCGCGAACATCCCCGGTTCCAGGCACTGGGGTTTCGCAACAGTGCGGCCGGGTTTATCGATGACGCGCAGTGGCAGCGGATTGCCGCCGGATTCGGTGGTAACGCAGCGCTGCACCCGCGCCAGAGCGTGCTGGCGGAGTACGTCGCGCGTCAGGCATTGCAGCACGCCGGTCTGACACCGGCCGATTTTGCCCACAGCCGCAGCGGCCTGTTCCTGGGGGCCAATAAATACTGTGCCGACAGTCACGATTTGCAGCGGGTCAGTCGTTGCATGGATGACACGGGGCGAGTCGATCTGGATCGCCTGCTGGATCATCCGGCACCGTCGAGCGCTTCTTTCGCGCGTCGGGTCGATCAACAGACCCAACACCTGGCGGACTGGCTCGGTATACGCGACTGCATCTCGACCCACTCCGACGCCTGTGCCGCCGGCACCATGGCCATCGGCAGCGCTTACCGGGCGATCGAGCGCGGTGAAGTGGACCTGGCAATTTGCGGTGCCGTGGAACTGATGGCCAATGAGCTGCCGTATTACATGTTCAACAGCCTTGGCGCGCTATGCCAGGCCGACCTGCCGGCAGGCGAGCAGAGCCGCCCGTTCATGCCGGATCGCAGTGGTTTTGTGCTCAGCGAAGGCGCGGCGCTGGTGATTCTCGAATCCGCCGAGCATGCCCGGCGGCGCAAGGCCAGGCCACTGGGACGAGTGTTGGGCTACGCCAATGTCTGCGAAGCCCAGAAGATGACCTCCAGCAGCCGGGATGGCAGCAAGTACGAGGAATGCATGGACGCTGCAATCGAAGATGCCGGGCTGCTGCGCAGTGCCGTGCAACACGTCAATACCCACGGGACTTCCACCCAGGCCAACGACAGTTGCGAGGCCCTGGCCCTGCAACGGCTGTTTGGCGAATGCCAGGACTTCATGACCTTCACCGCCAACAAGTCGGCCATTGGGCACTCCCTGGCAGGCAGCGGCGCGATTGAAGCCGTGTTGTCGCTGATGACGTTGCGCGACGGTGTGCTGTTGCCGACCTTGAACTATGAGCCTGAGCGCGCCGAATACCCTTCATTGAAGTTCCTCAGCGAGCCTGTGCGCCAGCCGATCAACGTGGTGATGTCCAACTCCTTCGGGTTCGGCGGCGTCAACAGCTCGCTGGTTCTGGGGAGGGCATGACATGAACAGAGCCCTCTACATCAATGCGGCTGCCGTGCTCAATGCGGCCGGCAGCGAATGCGCCGACCTGCTTGGGACACCGCCGGTGCCACAACCGCTGGCCTTCGACCCGCAACGCAAGGCCCTGGCTTTGCCCGTGCCGCGCCTGGCCAGCGATCTGTTCGATCGCAAGATCCAGCGCAGCGTCGAGCCCCAGGGGTTGCGTCTGCTGCATTGCGCCGCACGTCTGGCGCCCGCGCTGGCAGCGCTGCAACTGCCTGCTGCGCGCATTGCTCTGACCGCCGCCATTCCGGAGGTAGACGCGCCAAGCCCTTGCTGGGATGCAGTGCAAGCGATCCTCGAACAGCCGCAAAAACAGTTGTCGCAACTGTTGGCCAACACCCCGCCATTGCATGCGTTGACGCTGCTCAACAGCAGTGTGATGGCTTACGTGGCCGAGGCGCTGAACTGCCATGGCCCGATGGGCGGCTTCTGCTCCCAGGACAATGCCGGGCTCGATGCGTTGATCGAGGCCTGTCAGCAAATTGCCGAACAACACGCCGATGCGGCGCTGGTGGTCAGCAGCAGTCCGAACCTGACACCGGCCCTGTACCTGCGCGAGCCTGCTCTGGCGGACGAGCCGGTTTACGGTGAAGGCGCCGCGGCGCTGTTGCTCAGTTCGACACCGCTGCAGGACACCACGCAGATCTTGCGTGTGGCCGGGTTTGCCCGAGGCTACAGCGCCGATCCGCAGCGCACGCTGGCCGTCGGCAAACGCGTGATCGAACGCGCCCTGAGCGAGGAAAAACTGTGTATGGGTGACGTTGCCAATGTGGTGGCCAATCCCGCCGACCGGCAACTGATGAGTCTGTTTGAATCGACGCCACAACACCTGCGCAATGCCAGTGCAATGACCGGCGAACTGGGCGCCAGCGGATTGCTGACCGAGGTCGCCATGGCTTTGCACCACAGCCGCGAAGCAGGCGCTGTGCCTGGTTACACCTTGCTCGTCAGTCATGGTCGCGCCGGTCACTGGGGCGCATTGCTGTTGGCCAGTGAAACCCTGGAGAAGTACGCATGAGTGCGACACGGATTGTGATCACCGGAATGGGCGCGGTAACCGGATTCGGTTTCGAATGGCAGACCCTCTGGGAAAAAATGCTCGGCGCCGAACACTGCGTGCGCCCGTGGCAGCCGCAAGACCTGCACGAAAATGAATTTCCGGTTCGCTACGCGGCGCCCGTGGACATGACGTTGTTACCCGGGCATTTGCAGAACCACCCGGCCTGGACGCGGCTCCTGGAAAAACGCAGTCGCTTTGGCTGGGTGGCCGCCACCCAGGCCGTCGCCGACAGCGGGTTGAACCCCGAGCAGTTGCGCGAGGCTGCCGTGCTGTGTGCCTCCGGGGCGCCGCAACACATGCTCGCCGACATGCTCCTGACCCAGGCGCCGGGCGGCGATGCACCGGACTGGCGACACCTGATGGCACGGGCAACAGAAGTCAGCGCCGAGGGTTCCTTGCGTCAGGCCAACGACCGGCTGGCGCGAGTGATTGCCGACGACCTCGGTTGTGAGGGCCCGGTGATCAATATCAGCAGTGCCTGTGCCGGCGCATCCCAGGCGATCGGCAATGCGTTCCAGATGATTCGTCGCGGCGAAGTGAATGTTGCCGTGGCCGGTGGCGCCGACTCGGTGCTCAACCTCGACACCATGGCCGCTTTGTACCTGCTGGGCGCAGCCTCGGGCGAGCAGCGCTGGGGCGCTGATCTGTGCCGGCCGTTCGATCGTGACCGCAGCGGTCTGATCGCCGGCGAGGGTGGCGGGTTTGTTGTATTGGAAAGTCTTGAGCATGCCCTGGCGCGGGGGGCGACCCCGTATGCCGAAGTGCTCGGTTACGGCAGCAGCCTGGATGCCTACAAGGTCACCGCACCGCAGCCAGAAGGCCGCGGCGCCGCGCTGGCAATGCAAGCGGCGCTGGACGATGCGGGGTTGCAGCCGCAGCAGATTGACCTGATCAATGCCCACGGCACCTCGACGCCCCTCAATGATGTGGCGGAGACCCTGGCCATCAAGCAGGTGTTCGCTCAGCACAAGCATTATCAGGCGCTGGCCGTCAGTGCCAACAAATCGCAATTCGGCCACCTGATCGCGGCGGCCGGGGCGCCGGAGTGCATTGTCACTGCGCTGGCCTGTCTGAACGATCTGGTCACACCCACCGTGAACCTGCACGAGGCCGATGAACGCTGCGATCTGGATTATTGCGCCGGTCAGGCCGTCAGCCGTCGTGTGGATTACGCCCTCAGCAACTCCTTTGGCTTCGGCGGCCTGAACACCTCGCTGGCCCTTGGCAAATATCGGGAGCACGGACAATGACTAGCGCCACTGCACGCATTGCCATCGCTGGCAGCGGTTGTGTGTTGCCCACGGGTTGGGGCGTCGAGGGCTTCTGGGCGGCGGCCCGGGAAGGTCGCAGTGCGATCGGACCGCTGCAAACGCCGCTGTTTCACAGTGAACGCATCGCCGCATTCGGACAGATCGATGACGCCACGCACCAGCGCAGTCGCCAGGACGTTGCGCAAAACCTGCAGCGTTACTGCCCGCCGGCGGTGATCTGGGGCGTCAGCGCGGTGCGTCAGGCGCTGGCCGAGGCCGGCGTCGAACCCGGTCAGGACGGTTTGCGTTATGGCCTCTATTGCTGTCAGGGCGGGTATACCCATCCGTCAGTGGCTTCCTATGGGGAACTGCTTCAGGAGTCCCGGACCGACGGCGTAGCCGACATGAACCGCCTCGCCCGGCAAGTGTTGCAGGAGCGTGCGCTCGATCCGTTTCTGGTGCTCAAGAGTCTGAGCAACGGCTTGCTCGGTGTGGTCAGTCTGGCCTTGAAGCTGGAGTGCGAGTGCAACGCTTACATGCAGGGCGTGGCCGGCAATCTGGCGGCATTGCGTCAGGCGCACAGTGCCTTGCAGAGTGGGCGCATCGACGTGGCCATCGTGGTCGGGGCCGGCAGTGAGCTCGACCCGCTGGCGCTGGCCGCGCTCGCCGAGGCAGGTGTGATCGGTACCGACGGTTCCCGGCAGATGCTCGCCTTTGACCGAAAGGGTTCGGGCGGCATTGCCGGCGAAGGCGCCGCTGCCCTGGTGCTGCGGCGGGCCGCGGATCTGCCGCCGGAACCGCAAACCTGCCTGACGGCGCTGTTCGCGCATCCGCGTCTGGACGCTCTGAGCCTTCCGGACAAACAGGTCGATTTGCTGATCAGCAGTGCCACCGGCACTGCGCACAAGGACGCCGATCTGGCCCGCACGCTGGCCCGAACCGGCGCCGCACACATCACCAGCAGCACGGCGTTGACCGGCATCCTCAGCGGTGCGCCGAGTCTGGCCGACCTGATCCTCGCCCGCCAGATGCTGCAGGCCCAAAGCATCGCGCCGATTGCCGGGCTGACGCAGCCGGTGGATACGCATCTGCCGTTTGTATCGGGCGAACCGCGGGATGCCGTTCTGCACGATTGCCTGGTGATCAACCGCGACGACAACGGTTTCAGCGCCTGCTACCAACTCGACTTGCAGGCGGACGACTGACCGCTTCAAGGCAATACATCGCTTCTGAATTTTTACTCAAGGGATATGACTGTCATGGATTACCGCGATTACGTTCGGCCAAAATTCGTTGAACTGATGCAGGCCCTGGGCCTGGAGTGCCAGTTCCATCGGGCGCAGGGCAGCAAACTGTTCTACCGCGACAAGCAGGGTGACGAAGTGACCGTCACCGATTTTCTCGGTGGTTACGGTGCCGCGCTGTACGGTCACAACGATCCGCAATTCGTCGATCAGCTATGCGGCCTGCTGCGCGCCGATGTGCCGTTCAACGCGCAAATGTCGGTGCGTGGCGCGGCGGGGCAGCTGGGGCGCGAACTCAGCGAAGCGTTCAACCGTGAGCTGAACAACACCGAGCGCTACATTTCCACGTTCTCCAACAGTGGCGCCGAGTCGGTGGAAATCGCCGTCAAGCATGCCGAGTACCGTCGTCAGAAAAACCTGCAGAAGCAGTTCGACGAGCGTGATTTCGAACTGGCGAATCTGGTGGCCAGTGACAAGGCCTATGTCGAGCTGGAGATCGACGATCTCGACCTGCCGGCCGGCCTGTTGCCGCCGCACCTGACCTGCGTGACCGTGCGTCAGGTGGCCGAGGCGGTGCGTCAGCACAACCTTGCGCAACTGCATGTCGAGCCGGTCTTCCTCGCGGTGCGAGGCAGCTTCCATGGCAAACTGGTGAACACCGTTCAACTGACTTACGGCAAGCAATACCGCAAGCCATTTGCCCGTTTCGGGCTCAACGTCGAATTCATCGATCCGCATCAACCGCAGCAGCTGCAAGACCTGCCGGCCCGCCACCAGCATCACTGGCTGAGCCTGGAGTGGAGCGGCGAAACCCTGCACGTGCGCCGTCAAGCGTTCAGCGCAATCACTGCCGTGCTGCTGGAGCCGATCCAGGGCGAGGGCGGGATCAACGAGTTTGCCAAAGAGTTCTATCTGGGCTTGCGTCGCCTGTGCAACGAGCAGCAATGCCCGTTGGTCATCGACGAAGTGCAGTCGGGTTTCGGCCGCACCGGCACCTTGCTCGGCGCCACCCATTTCAACCTGCAGGGCGACTACTACTGCCTGTCCAAGGCATTGGGGGGCGGCTTGATGAAAATCGCCGCCACCGTAATTCGCGCCAGTCATTACGAAAATGATTTCAGCTACATCCACAGCTCGACCTTCGCTGAAGACGATGCGTCGTGCCACATCGCGCTGTCGGCCCTGCGCCGGTTGTTCGAAAACGACAGCGCCATGCTCAAGGATGTGAACAAGAAGGGCGAGTACCTCAAGACTTCGCTGCTGGAACTCAAGGCGGCTTATCCGGACGTGATCGCCGATGTGCGCGGACGCGGCCTGCTGCTGGGGTTCGAACTGCATGACCTGACCGGCGCCAGTTCGCTGGTCCAGGCGTCGGCGCAGTACAACGATGCGCTGGGCTATATCATTGCCGGCTACCTGTTGCAGTTCGAGTCGTTGCGTGTGGCGCCATCGGGCAGCAACGCCAATGTGATTCGCCTGGAACCACCGGTGTGCATCACTTTCCAGGAAATCGATGGCCTGATCGCTTCGCTGCAAAAAGTCTGCGACATGCTGCGTCGTCGCGACGCGTTCCCGCTGGCTGCCGGTGTGTGTGCCGACAGCATCCCCCAGGTGCCGGCACGCGATGTCAGCTTCACGGAGACCGAAAGCCTCCCAAAGCCTGACGAGAACGTGCGCGTGGTCGCACGCGTGGCGTTCATCAACCACCTGATCGATGCGGACATGCTCAGTGATGTCGACCCATCGCTGTCGACCCTGAGCCCGGAGCAGAAGCGCGAGTTCATCAAACGCATGGCCCCCGAGCGCCGCGCGGCGCCCATCGGCCCGGTGCAGATCCGCTCGAAACTCGGCACTGCGGTGGAGTTCACTCTCTATCCGCTATGCATGGATTCCGATGCGATGGCGGCTTACATCGCCAGCGGCGATCTGGAAACCATCCGCGAGGAAGTCGGCAATCGCATCAAGGATGCCCGCGCCGACGGCTATAGCGTGGCCGGCCTGGGCATGTACACCTCGATCGTCACCAACAACTGTCAGGCGCTGAAAATCCCTGATATGGCGCTGACCTCGGGCAACGCGCTGACCATCGGCATGGGGCTGGAAGCGATCGAGCAGGGCTGCAAACAGCAAGGTCTGGAGCTGAGCCGGCAGACCGCTGCGGTGGTCGGTGCTGCCGGCAACATTGCTTCGACCTACGCTTCGCTGTTGTCGACCCGTGTCGAGCACCTGATCCTGATCGGCAGTGGTCGCGACGGCTCGCTGCGACGCCTGGAGAAAACCGCTCACCAGATTTACGCCGAAGCCGCCCGGGCGATTCTAAAGGGTGTTGCCGAGCACGATCGTCTCGCCAGTCGCCTGCAGCAACTGCGGGGTATCGACGCCCTGCTGCAAGCCCATGGCAACAGTACCGATCTCGGGCTGCGAGTGGCGCAAATGGTCGATGAGCAACTGGGAAGCAACGCGTTCATCACCGTCAGCAACGACCTGGATGCCTTGAAGCAAGCGCGCATCGTGCTTTGTGCGGCGAATGCACCGCAGGCCTTTCTCGGTGCCGAACACTTTGCCGAGAACAGCGTGATCTGCGACATCGCCGTTCCGCTGAACGTGGACCAGAACCTCGCCGGTCAGCGCTCCGACGTGCTGTACATGCACGGCGGGATTGTCCAGACGCCGCTGGGCGATGGCCTGGCTCCCAACGTTCGCGCCTACCTCAAGCAAGGTCAGTTGTATGCCTGCATGGCGGAGTCGGTACTGATGGGGCTGTCGGGCATGAAACAGCACTACTCCTACGGCGACATCAGCCGTGAGCAAGTGCAGCAGATCCGTGCACTGGCCGCGACCCACGGGTTCAGCCTCGCGCAGTTCAAAACCGATAACTCGCTGTAAGGAACGGTCATGCCGAACAAAGTAGCAGTAGTGACCGGCGGCAGCCGTGGCATCGGTCGGGCCATCGTCCTGGCGCTGGCAGGTGCCGGTTATCAAGTGGCGTTCAGTTATGTGCGTGATGAAGTAGCGGCGATGGCCTTGCGTGATGAAGTGCAAGCGTCGGGCGTGGATTGCCTGGCGCTGCAATGCGACATCAGCCGTGGCGGCAGCATCGAGTCATTCTTCGAGCGGGTCGAGGCGCATTTTCAGCGCGTCGATCTGCTGGTCAACAACGCCGGCATTACCCGTGACGGCTTGCTGGCGACGATGCCGGCCAGCGACATCCTGGAGGTGATCCAGACCAACCTGGTCGGCACCTTGCTTTGCTGTCAGCAGGTGCTGCCGGGCATGCTGCGCCAGCGCAGTGGCTGTATCGTCAATATCAGTTCGGTCGCCGCGCAAAAGCCCGGCAAGGGCCAGAGCAACTATGCCGCGGCCAAGGGCGGGGTCGAAGCCATGACCCGCGCGCTGGCGGTCGAGCTGGCGCCGCGCAATATCCGGGTCAATGCGGTGGCACCGGGAATCGTCAAGACCGAGATGAGCACCGCACTGATCGGCAGTCAGGAGGAGCAGATCCAGTCGCGGTTGCTGATCAAGCGTTACGCCGAGCCCGAGGAAATTGCCGAGGCGGTGCTGTACCTCGCCGACCGTGGCCTGTACCTGACCGGGGAGGTCCTGCCGGTGAACGGCGGGTTGAAAATGCCATGAGCCGCACCATTCTGATTACCGGTGCGGCCAAGGGCATCGGTCGCGCGGTGGCCGAGGACTTCGCGGCCAATGGCGACAATCACCTGATCCTGCTGGACCTGGACTTGCCGCAATTGCAGGGCTGGGTCGATGAGCAGCAGGAGCGGATCAACGCGCGGGTCGAGACCCACGCGGCGAACATCGCCGACCTGCCTGCCATGGAAGCGTTTTTCAAGCAGCTCGGCAGCCGGATCAAGCAGGTCGACGTGCTGGTCAACAGTGCCGGTATCTGCAATGAAAACGAGCCCGAAGATCTGCACAACTGGCACAAGGTGATTTCGGTCAACCTCAACGGTACGTTTTACGTGACCTCGTTGTGCCTGGCGCTGATGCCGGATCGGGGACGCATCATCAACATGTCCTCGATCCTCGGGCGGGCCGGCAAGGTGCGCAACACCGCGTACTGCGCTTCCAAGCACGGCATCGTCGGCATGACCAAGGCTCTGGCACTGGACCTGGCGTCGCGGCAGATCACGGTCAACGCGATTCTGCCGGCCTGGATCGATACGCCGATGCTCCAGGGTGAACTGGCGACGCAAGCGGCGATCGCCGGTCTGACCCAGGAACAGATCGTGCGCAACGCGAAGAAAAAACTGCCGATGCGCCGCTTCATCCAGAGCGAAGAAGTGGCGGCGATGGTGCGTTACCTGGCCAGCCCTGAAGCCGGCGGGGTCACGGCCCAGAGCCTGGTGATCGATGGCGGCGTCGGGTTGGGAATGTAGCGATGCCAGGAACTATCAACCGCATCGCCTGGGCGATGTGGGCCTGCGTGGCCGCTCCGGCGGCTGTCGCGGCCCTGGAAGTCGACGATCTGAAGCCCGATTACGCCGACGCCGAAATCGGTGTGGCCACGGCACTGCGCCTGCACGGTGACGATCAGGTCACACAGAAGGCCGTGTATTTCAAAGCCAACCTGGAGGACAACTGGGACGGCGGCTATTACAAGGCCAAGGGTCGTGTGCGGTATGACGCCCGCTACGACGGCAACAACCCGTACAGCGAACGCGCCCGGGAAAAATATCGCTTCGACGCTGATTGGCGGCATCTGTATGTCGGTCATTCGCTGGGCGACGGTGAAGTGACGGTCGGCTGGCAGCAGGTGGTCTGGGGGCGTGCGGATGAGCTGCGTGTGCTGGACCAGATCAACCCGCTGGACTATCGCGATGGGCTGACCCCGTTGCTTGAAGACAGCCGCATCGCTGTACCGATGGTGCGTGTGACGCAGCCCGTAGGCGAGTGGGAACTGGAAGCGCTGTGGATCACCGACTTCGTCAAGAACCAGCCGCCGGTGGCGGGCAGCGAGTTCGCCGCGCCGCTGTTCGCGGCGCCCGATCCGGAGTATTTCCTGCTTGATTCCAAACCCGGCTATGACGGTGACAAGGGCTATGCCTATGGTCTGAGCGCCAATGGCCGGATCGGTGCAGTGGACACCAGTTTCGTAGCGTTGAGCGCACGTCAGCAGGACCCGGTGTATGCCGTCGAAGGTCTGGCCGATGACGGTCGTACGCGTCTTCAACGCCAGTTTCCCCGTTACACCATGGGCGGTGCAGGTCTGGCGATCGACGCCGGTCACAGCATCGTGGTGCGCAGCGAGATTGCCTGGTTCGACAACTGGCGCGTGACCAATCCGACCCGCGCCTACGGTGCCGACAGCACGTCGATGGTCAAGTCGCTGTTGGGTGTCGATTATCTGTGGCGCGACTGGCTGATTTCGGCGCAATGGCAGGAGCAGGTGCTGCTCGACTGGCAGGACGGGATGCTGCAGGACAAGCGCGAGCCGCTGTTCACGCTGTCGGCCGAAGGCACTCACTGGCAGGACCGGCTCAAGAGCCGGCTGGTGGCTGCGGCCTCGCCGCCGCTCAAGGACAACGCCTTGTTGCAGGGCATCTTCACCTACAAACCGGTGGACTACATCAAGCTGGGACTGGAAGTGGACGTGTTCTTCGGCAAACCCGACAGGGCCTTCGGCGAGTACAGCAAGCGCGATCAAGTGCGGCTGTCCGCCGGCTATTTGTTTTAACCCCGTGACGCCTGCCTGCCGCCGGTGGCGCAGGTCCGCATGTACTCATCCGACGAAAAGGGAAATTCCGATGTTGCCGCTTTTGAAAAGTCTGACCGCCACCGCGTTGATCCTCAGTGGCGTCTGCGCCAGCGCTGCCGACGGCAGCAATGCCGATGAAATCATTCGCCAGGTGCGCGATCGCAATGACGGTAAAAGCTTCATGTCCCAGGTGTCGTTGATCCTCCACGACAAGAAGGGCAATACCCGGGTTCGTGAATTCACCTACCTGCAGAAGGACTACCCGGACAGCGACAAATTCAGCATGTATTTCTCGGCGCCGACCGATGTGCGCGACGTCGCGTTCCACATCGAAAACCCGCACGAGACTCTGGGGCTGGAAGACAGCCAGTGGATGTACCTGCCGGTCAGCCGCCAGACCCGCCGGATCTCCACCACCGACAAGCGCGGCTCGTTCATGGGCAGCGAATACTCCTATGCCGACCTGGACAAGATCCGGGTCAAGGATTACTCGCAGACATTGCTGGGAGAAGAGCAGATCAAGGGCCGCGACTGCTACGTGATCGAACGTGAACCGGTGTCCCCGGAAGTGCTGGCCAAGACCGGTTACAACAAACTCAAGGTGTGGATCGACAAGCAGAATTTCCTGGTCATGCGTCAGGACTTCTTCGACGTCAAAGGTGTGCTGATCAAGCAGATGCGCACCCAAAAGGTCGAGACCATCGACGGGATCGACAGCATCCAGCTCAGTGAAACCGAGCACTTCATCGACGGCACGCGCTCGGAAATGCGCTTCAACCAGTTGCAGTACAACGTTCCGCTGGAAGACCGACTGTTTACCCAGACCGCCATCAAGCGCGGGCTGAAAACCGGTGACCTGCCGGAATTTTCCGTGACTGCCCGCTAAGCGCCGCTCCCGACGACCCTGGAACACATGATCATGGAAAGATACCTGAACTTCGTCGAGCGCCATGCGCGGGCGATCGTTTTCCTGCTGGTGGCGATCACCGCGTATTTCACTTATACGCTGGGTGCGCTGATTTCGGACACCAACCCTTATCTGCTCAAGGACAGCCATCCGGCGCGCAAGACCATCATCGATTTGCAGGGTGAGTTCACCGGCACCTTCGACTCGGTGATGGTGGCGTTGAACAACCCGCAGACGGTCTTCAACAAACAGACGCTCAATGCGCTGTTTTCGATGTCGCAGTCGGTGCGCAAGATGATCCTGGCCAACGACGCCGACAAGGAGCAACTGACGCAACTCGTCGCCCGCTACCCGAATGACAGCCGCGCACAGTTATTGACCCGGGACATTCTGGAGGACGGTTTTTCCCAGAATGATTACGCTCAGGCCAAGGCCCTGCGCGATCATGCCCAGAGTCAGAACTGGGATGCTCATGATCAGTTGTTCCTGACCTTCCTCGCCGAGCGGATCAACCCGATTCGCGAAATGGCGTCGATGGGCGACCTGGAAAACATCGTGCTGACCGACGGTGGCGAGTTGTTGATCCACAAGACCCTCAACGCCTATGACATGGATCCGGCTGTGGTCGAGTCGCAGATCATGGGCAACGAACTGATGGTCGACGGGGTGGTGTCGAAGGACAAGAAAGTCGCGATGCTGGTGGCCGAGCTCGGCACCAAGCAGGATGACGCCCAGGCGCAATTGCGCGCTTATCAGATCGTGCGGGGCATCGTCGCGCAGTATCAGACAGAGCATCCGGAGTACAAGGACGAGATTTTCATTGCCGGCATGCCGATCTTCATCGCGGCCCAACAGGAAATCATCGACCATGACCTGGCGGTGCTGTTTCCGATCGTGTTTCTGCTGATCACCCTGCTGTTGATTTTTTTCTTCCGCAAACCGCTGGGCGTGTTGTTGCCGCTGTTCAACATTCTGTTCTGCACCATCTGGACGCTGGGCCTGATGGCGCTGCTGCGGGTGCCGTTCGACCTGTTGACCAGCGTATTGCCGGTGTTTCTGTTCACCATCTGCTGCTCGGACGCCATCCATGTAATGGCCGAATACTACGAGCAGAAAAACGCCGGCAAGAGCAACCGTGACGCCAACCGCGAGACCCAGCGCCTGATGGTCGTGCCGGTGGTGTTGACGACGGTGACGACCATCGCCACGTTCATGATTTCCACCACCAACAACATCGTCAGCATCCGCAATTTCGGCATGTTCATGTCCATCGGCCTGACGGCGGCGCTGATCATTTCGTTGCTGCTGATTCCGGCCTGGATCTCCATCTGGGGCAAGGATCAACCACCGCAAGCCAAGGTGGCCGCGCACAAGGAATCGATCATCTCGCGTTATCTGGTGGCGTTCTGCGCCTGGATGATCCGCTTTCGCAAACCGATTCTCATGGTCATGCTGCCGTTGCTGGCGCTGGCCACCGTGTTCACCTTCCGCGTCGATATCGAAGACTCGGGCATTGCCTATTTCAAGCCCGAAAGCCATATCCGCATTTCGGACCAGTTCATCAACCACGCCAAAGTCGCGGGTACGGCGCCGGGCTGGATTGCCATTGACAGCAAGGAGCCTCGTGGGGTGCTGACCACGGAGGTGGTGCAGTTCATCGACAAGCTCGACCACTTCATCAAGCAGCAGCCGAACGTGAGTTATGGCTACTCCCTGGCCACTTACGTCAAGCGCATGAACCTGGTGCTTAACGACATGAACCCCGATTACCTGCGCGTTCCCAACGCCATGGAAAAGGTGAGCTCAGTCAATGATGACGGGCAGGTCGAACAATTCGAAGTGCCAGGCAATTCGCTGATTGAGCAGCACGTGATGCTGTTCGAAAACGGTGGCGGCTCGGACTTGAACAACGTGCTCAACGCCGACTTCTCCAAGGCCTTGACGCTGTACACCATGACCTCGTCGGTCGCCAGCGATTATCAGGGCATGCTCGATCGCCTCGACGCCTGGCTGCTGGTGAACAAACCGGCCAATCTGGAGGTGACGCATGCCGGCACGCCGTTGATCTGGACCGGTGTGTTGCAGGAAATCACCCAAGGCCAGGTACTGAGTTTTTCCCTGGCGTTGCTGGTCGTCACGCTGATGATGATGTACTGGCTCAAGTCGGTGCGGCTGGGCATTCTCGGCATGTTGACCCTGCTGACCACCTCGGTCACGGTCTACGGCTTCATGTTTCTGTTCAAGATCGAGCTGAACATCGGCACGACGCTGGTGACGTTCCTGGTGGTGGGCGTGGTCGATTACGCGGTGCACCTGCTGTCGCGCATCAAATGGCTGGTGCAGCAGGGCATTGAAGTTGACGCGGCGATTCTGCAGGCGATGCACAGCGTCGGTCGCTCGACGGTGATCAACGTGGTGATTTTCTCCGTGGGCTTCATGGCGCTGCTGTTTTCTGACTTCAAGCCGATTGTCGACCTGGGGGCGCTGGTGGCCATGGCGCTGTTTTCCAGCGGGGTCATGACCATCATTCTGGTGACGCTGGTTTCGCCGTGGTTCTTCGGCGCGATTGAGCCGGTTGTCCAGCCCGCTCAGGCGCAACGTATCGACGCAGAGGCAGTACCGGGTTGAAGCCCGAGCCGGTTCCGCCTGCCCTGATCCGACAGGCGAACCGGCCCATGCGCCGCAGAAGGGTTTTCAGTTCAGCGTAGCGCCCGGGGTTTTTTCCCCGTGCCGGGCGATGCGCTCGAACTGACACTCCTGTCGAGCCTCGTGGAGGTTGTTTTCAAACGCTTCAAGTCCATCGTACAACTGCTGCAAATCGCCGATCTGGGTCACCAGCTCGGCTTTTTTTTGGGCGATGGCATTTTGTGCCATGTCCCAGGGAAATTCTTCGCCGCGGTAGTTGTTCAGGATGACTTGCAACTCCTTGAGCTTGAAGCCCAGTTGCTGAGCGCATTTGATGAACGTCAGTACCTCGACGCTCTCCTGGCTGTAGATACGGTATTTACCTTCACGCTTGGGCTCGGGCAACAGACCGATTTCTTCGTAATGGCGAATGCTTTTGACTGTGGTGCCCGACAGCTGGGCGGCTTTGCCGATATACATAAAGATCCATCTCGATGATAAAACGGGGCTTAGCGTGACCAGGCTCGAGGCCTGATCGGCGGGCGATTATAGGGTGAATACCATCGGCAGGTTGCAACTGTGCGTAAATGACGCGCACGGCTGACGGACGGGCTCGGGGGAGAGCCCGTGGAGGGGCTGACGGCGTCGGCGGCGCCGTCAGTTGAACAGTAGCGTCAGATTCAGAACGCGGCGCTGGCTCGCGCTTGTTGCAGCCACACATCGCGCTGCTCCGGTTTGGAGCCGAGCATGGGGCCGAACGTCAGGGTCTTGATCGGTTTGACCCCGCAGAACTCCAGCGTGGTCTTGCGGACCTGGTGCAGCCCCGGCATGCGGTAGAACCACTTGTAGTACCAGTACGGCGTGTCCATGGTCACCAGCAAATGGGCGGTGCGGCCTTTGAGCAGTTTGTCCGGGAAGGCCTTGCCCTCGCGGTACTTGAACGCGAAACCGGGCAGGAAGATGCGATCCAGGAAGCCTTTCATCAACGCCGGAATCCCGCCCCACCAGATCGGGTAGACGAAGGTCAGGTGCTCGGCCCAGGTGATGTCGGCCTGCGCCTGCAACAGATCGGGTTCCAGCGGCTGAATCTTGTTGTAACCCTCGTGCAGGACCGGGTCGAAATCCAGTGCATCCAGGCGCATCAACCGCACCTCATGCCCGGCATCCTTGGCCGCCTGAACGTAGGTTTCACTCAGTGCTCCGCAAAAACTGTCGGTGGAGGGGTGTCCCAGAATCACGAGCATTCGTTTGCTCATTGTGTGTACTCCTGAAAAGAAGCTCACAGGATAGAGTCTGCCCCTAGCGGTAGAGTCAAGGCGTCAGAGCATCAAGCAAGGCCTGGCTATAGGCCGGCAGATGAGCGAAATTTCGTGAACACAGATGCAGTGTCCGCCTGGCCCAGGCGTCGTCCAGCGACACGCAGGTAAACGAGTTCGTCCGGGGCCAGCGCTCAGCCGCCACTTTGGGCACGATCGCCAGCCCCGCGCCGTGCGCAACCATGCGCATGAGCCCATCGAAGCCATCGGCGCGGATGCGGATCGCCATGCGCTGGCCGATGTGCAGCGCCTGTTCTTCCAGATGAATCGCCAGGGCACTGTCGGCACCCAGCGCCACGTAGTCATGGGCCAGGGTTTCGGCAAAGGTCAGCGAGAGACGCTCTGCCAGCGCATGACCCGGCGGCACGAGCAGCACCAGCGGGTCGGCGCGAAAGACCCGGGTCTGCAAGTCGCGGGTGTCCACGGCGTCGGAGACAATGCCAAGGTCTGCTGCTCCCTGGCGCAAGGCGTGGGTGATGCGGGCGCTGGGCAGTTGCTGCAAGTCGATGTCGAGGTTGGGGTGTTCGCGCAGGAAATCCGCCAGCACTTCCGGCAGGTATTCGCTGATGGCTGTGGTGTTGCACAGCAAACGCACCTGGCCTTTGACACCCCGGGCGTATTCGTTCAAGTCCTGCTGCATGCGCTCGGCCTGTTGCAGCAGGAGTCGCGCATGTTGCGCCAGGGCCTTACCGGCGGGTGTCGGTGTGACGCCACGGCGCCCGCGCTCAAGAAACTCGGTGCCCAGCGAAGCTTCCATCGCCCGGATCCGCGCACTGGCCGCCGCCAGCGACAGATGACTGCGGGCGGCGCCGGCGGTGATGTTGCCGCTGTCGAGGATGTGCAGGTACAGGCGCAGGTCGGTGAGGTCGAAGTGCATGGGGCAGCCTCAATATTAGTGGTGTCAGTCCCGACGAAGAGGCCAGCGGCCGCGAAAAATTAACAAGCCTCTTGTATAGGTAGAGGCAACCTCAGTGTATGACAGATTTTCAGTTCATCCGCACAGGAGCAAAGTGTGGCCATGAACGCACTCGCAGATTTTTATCAAAACCTCGGACTGGCCCTGTCATTGCTGGTGATTGCGACCTTTGTCGTCGCTGGCATGATCAAGGGCGTGATCGGCCTCGGCCTGCCCACTGTCGCCATGGGTTTGCTCGGTCTGGCTATGGCGCCGTCGCAGGCTGCGGCGTTGTTGATCATTCCAGCGACCTTTACCAACGTCTGGCAACTGGCGTTCGGCGGGCATTTGCAGGGGCTGGTGAAACGACTGTGGCCGATGCTGTTGGCGATCTTCTTCGGCACGGCGGTCGGCACTTTGTGGATCGGCATGGCGGGCGGGCATTGGGTGGTGCGCGGGCTCGGCGCGGCGCTGTTGCTCTATGCGTTGAGCGGATTGTTCCTGCCGACGCTGAGTGTCAGTCGCCGCCATGAACCATGGCTCGGCCCGCTCTGTGGCGTGATCACCGGCGTCATCACTTCGGCCACCGGTGTGTTCGTGATTCCCGCCGTTCCGTACATGCAGGCACTGGGGTTGAGCCGCGATGAACTGGTGCAGGCGCTGGGCCTGTCCTTCACCGTGTCGACTCTGGCGCTGGCCGGCGGATTGCTCTGGCGCGGGTCGCTCGGCGGCGCGGAACTGAGTGCTTCGCTGCTGGCGCTGATCCCGGCAGTGCTCGGCATGTGGCTCGGGCAATGGCTGCGACAGCGCATCAGCGCCGTGCTGTTCAGACGGGTGTTTTTCATCGGTCTGGGCGCGCTCGGCGCCCATCTGCTGATCAGCGGTTAGCGGACGACGCGCTGAGCATTTCAATCGGGCGGATATCGAAATCCCGCTCCAGGTATTCCATGCGCTGGGCCAGAAACTGCTGCATGTGCGGCAGGTTCGAGTGCACGTCCAGATGCGCCTGGCTTTCCCAGATCTCGTAGAAGATGAACAGGGTCGGGTCTTCCTTGTCGCGCAGCATGTGGTACTCGATGCAGCCGGGTTCGGCGCGGCTCGGTTCGACGTAGGCGCGGAAAAACGCTTCGAAAGCCTCGGCTTTTTCCGGGCGGGTCTTGGCGTGCAGGATGAAACCCTGGCGTTCGCTCATCGCAAAAAAACTCCATTCAGATTCAGATGGCGGCCAATCCTACGGCAACAATCGGCATTCGATTCGTGCGTTTTACTCAAATGAATTTTGCGCCATCGGTGCTTATTCCGCGCGAGGTGGATCGCTAATCTGCCGCCATTCAATTTTTTCCCTTCTCCATCCAGCGCTCTGCGCTGCGCATCGGAATCCGATCGAGGCTCTCCCATGAAAAAAGTGCTGTTGCTCAATGGCGGTAAAAAATTCGCCCACTCCGACGGTCGCTACAACACCACCCTGCACGAAGCTGCGCTGAGCGTGCTGGATCGTGGCGGTCTCGACGTCAAGACCACCTTCATCGACGAGGGTTACGACGTCGCCGAAGAGGTCGCGAAATTCCTCTGGGCCGACGTGATCATTTATCAGATGCCGGGCTGGTGGATGGGCGCACCGTGGACCGTGAAAAAGTACATCGACGAAGTCTTTACCGAAGGTCACGGCAGCCTCTATGCCAGCGACGGTCGCACCCGTTCCGACGCGTCGCAGAAGTACGGCAGCGGCGGTCTGATCCACGGCAAGCAATACATGCTGTCGCTGACCTGGAACGCACCGCAGCAGGCGTTCGATGACCCGACCGACTTCTTCGAAGCCAAAGGCGTGGACGCCGTGTACTTCCCGTTCCACAAGGCCAACCAGTTCCTCGGTATGACCGGCCTGCCAACCTTTCTCTGCGTGGACGTGATGAAACGCCCGAACATCGAAGCGGATGTGGCGCGTTATGAGCAGCATCTGACTGAGGTGTTTGGCCTCAAGGCCTGACGCTCGGCTACTATCGAAGGCCTGAGCTTGCGCAGCAGGCCTTTCGATTCGAGGACACCCGTGAAAGCCAGATCCGATGAGTTGCAGATTTTCGTCTGCGTGATCGAATGCGGTTCGATCTCCGCCGCCGCCGAGCAGGTCGGGCAAACGCCGTCGGCGGTCAGTCGCACGCTTTCGCGGCTGGAAGCCAAGCTCGACACCACGCTGATCAACCGCACCACTCGGCGCATGGACCTGACCGAGGAGGGCAAGTATTTCTTCGAACAGGCCAAGCTGATCCTCGACCAGATGGATCAACTCGAAGAGCGCCTCTCTTCACGTCAGCAGACGCCATCAGGACGACTGCGCATCAACGCCGCGTCGCCGTTCATGCTCCACGCCGTCGTGCCGTACATCGACGAATTCCGTCGGCTGTACCCGGATATCCAGCTCGAACTCAACAGCAATGACCTGATCATTGACCTGCTGGAACAAAGCACCGACGTCGCCATCCGCATCGGCACCCTCGCCGATTCGACGTTGCATGCCCGGTCGCTGGGTTGCAGTCCACTGTTGATCGTCGCCAGCCCTGCGTATCTGGAAAAACATGGCGCACCGCTCCAGGTGGCTGATCTCAGCGAACACACATTGCTCGGCTTCACCCAGAACGAAGGCCTCAACCAGTGGCCGCTGCGTTACGTGCACGGCGACCGTTGGCCGATCACTCCGGCGATCAGCGCCTCCAGCGGCGAGACGGTTCGCCATCTGGCGCTGGAGGGGCAGGGCATTGCCTGCCTCTCGCATTTCATGACCATCGACGACATTCGTGCCGGGCGGCTGAAGGTATTGCTGGCGGAATTCAACAGTGGTTATCGCCAGCCGATCAACGCGGTGTACTACCGCAACTCGCAGCTGGCGCTGCGCATCCAGTGCTTCCTCGACTTCATCCAGAGCAAACTGGCGGCTTACGCCAGCGCCGATTTCAAAGGCTGATTCGTGATCCCTGCGCAACAGTGATTTGGTTGGGGGCGGGTTTTTCCACCGGGCTGGCCGATCGATACTCGTTGCATCACTTACTCACGCAGGGAGTTTCTCCATGAACGTATTCGTCACCGGCGCTGCCGGTTTTATCGGCGGCTCCATCGCCACCGGCCTGGTCCAGGCCGGCCACACCGTCACCGGTCTGGTGCGCAGCGCTGAACAGGCCAATGAGCTGAAAGCACTGGGCATCACCCCGGTCATCGGCACCCTCGACGACCAAGCGCTGCTGGCCGAACAGGCCCGCGCCGCCGACGCCGTGATCAACGCCGCCAGCAGCGATCATCGCGGCGCGGTCGAAGCCTTGCTCGATGCCCTGCGCGGCTCGAACAAAGTATTCCTGCACACCAGCGGTTCGAGCATCGTCGGCGATGCGTCCGGCGGCAAATCCAGCGACGTCATCTACTTCGAAGACAATCTGCCGGAGCCGACCGTCGACAAGGCCGCACGCGTGGCCATCGACAACCTGATCCTCGCCGCAGCGCAGGACGGCGTGAACTCGGCCGTCATCTGCAACACCCTGATCTACGGCCACAGCCTGGGCGTCAACCGCGACAGCGTGCAGTTGCCGCGTCTGCTGAAACAGGCACGCAAAAGCGGCGTAGTGCGTCATGTCGGCACCGGTCAGAACATCTGGTCCAACGTGCACATCGAAGACGTGGTGGCGCTGTACCTGCTGGCCCTGAGCAAAAACGTCCCGGGCACTTTCTACTTCGTCGAAAGCGGCGAAGCGTCGTTCATCGACATGACCACCGCCATGGCCGAAGCCCTGAATCTGGACCAGCCACAAGACTGGCCACTGAAAGATGCCGAAGCTGAGTGGGGCTACGAAATGGCCAACTACGGCCTCGGCTCCAACAGCCGCGTACGCGGCAAACACGCCCGCGAACGGCTGGGCTGGGCACCGAAGCGTACGTCGGTGGTTGAATGGATTCGTAACGAAATGGTGTGAGTTCCGCGCTGCTCGTGTGAACACCACTGAACCTGTGGGAGCTGGCAAGCCAGCTCCCACAGGTATTTGTGTTTCCGGTACATGTAAATAACACCGGTGAATTTTCATTATTCGCGACAAGGCATATCCAAAAACGACAACCCTTATCCCTCCACGAAAATTACTTTCACTGGGTTTGAAAACTCGATCTCGAAATGATTTATGAGTTTCACAACCCATTCGAACGTGACCCTTTCGAGGAGTACCGCATGACACCGTCCTTCGGCTATTGGCTGCTGGTGTACGCCGCCGTTGCCATCATCGCCCTGATCGTTCTGATCGCCCGTTACCGGCTCAATCCGTTCATTGTCATTACCCTGATTTCCATCGGCCTGGCGCTGGTGGCAGGGATGCCGCCGTCGGGTGTGGTGGGGGCGTATGAGGCCGGGGTGGGCAAGACGCTGGGGCACATTGCGCTGGTGGTGGCGCTGGGGACGATGCTCGGCAAGATGATGGCCGAGTCCGGCGGGGCCGAGCAGATGGCGCGCACGTTGATCGAGCGCTTTGGCGAGAAGAACGCGCACTGGGCGATGGTGTGCATTGCGTTTCTGGTGGGGCTGCCGCTGTTTTTCGAAGTCGGTTTCGTGTTGCTGGTGCCGATTGCCTTTACCGTGGCGCGGCGGGTGGGCGTGTCGATCCTGATGGTCGGTTTGCCGATGGTCGCCGGGCTGTCGGTGGTGCATGCGCTGGTGCCGCCGCACCCGGCGGCGATGCTGGCGGTGCAGGCTTATCAGGCGTCGGTCGGGCAGACCTTGCTGTACGCGATTGCCATCGGCATTCCGACGGCGATCATTGCCGGCCCCCTGTACGCCAGATTCATCGTGCCGCGCATTCAGTTGCCGGCGGATAACCCGCTGGAAAAACAATTCCTCGAACGCGAACCCCGCGACAGCCTGCCGGGTTTCGGCATCACCATGGCGACCATTCTGTTGCCGGTGGTGCTGATGCTGATCGGCGGTTGGGCCAACCTGATTTCCACGCCGGGCAGCGGCTTCAATCAGTTCCTGTTGTTCATCGGCAACTCGGTGATCGCGCTGTTGCTGGCGACGCTGTTGAGTTTCTGGACGCTCGGTATTGCCCAGGGTTTCAACCGCGAATCGATCCTCAAATTCACCAACGAATGCCTGGCACCGACCGCCAGCATCACCTTGCTGGTGGGCGCCGGTGGCGGTCTGAACCGGATTCTGGTGGACGCCGGCGTCACCGATCAGATCGTCGGCCTCGCTCATGAATTTCACCTGTCGCCGCTGATCATGGGCTGGCTGTTCGCCGCGCTGATGCGCATCGCCACCGGTTCGGCGACCGTGGCGATGACCACGGCTTCCGGCGTGGTCGCGCCAGTGGCCATCGGTCTGGGTTATCCACACCCGGAACTGCTGGTGCTGGCGACCGGCGCGGGCTCGGTTATCTTTTCCCACGTCAACGACGGCGGCTTCTGGTTGATCAAGGAATACTTCAACATGACCGTGGCCCAGACGTTCAAGACCTGGACGGTGCTGGAAACCCTGATCTCAATTGTCGCTTTCGCCCTGACCGTCGGTCTTTCCTACCTGCTGTAGTCGGAGTTATCCGCCATGGACATCCTTTATCAGATCCGCGCCCGTCAGGATTCCTTTAGCGCCGGTGAAGGACGCATCGCCCGTCTGATGCTCGACGACGTAGGATTTGCCGCCTCCGCCAGCCTCGAAGAGTTGGCGCAGCGGGCCGAAGTCAGCACCGCCACCCTGTCGCGCTTCGCCCGCTCCGTCGGTTGTCGCGACCTGCGCGACCTGCGTCTGCAACTGGCCCAGGCCAGCGGCGTCGGCAGCCGTTTCCTCGACCCGGCGGGCACGCCCGAGCAGTCGGCGTTTTACGGGCAGATCGTCGGCGATATCGAAACCACCTTGCGCCAGCATCTGGCGGCGTTCGACGAATCACGCTTCGCCGATGCGGTGAAACTGCTGGGCCAGGCGCGGATGATCCACGCCTTCGGCATCGGCGGTTGCTCGACCCTGTGCAGCGACGAATTGCAGGTGCGACTGGTGCGCCTCGGCTACCCGATTGCGGTGTGCCACGACGCGGTGATGATGCGCGTCACCGCCGCCAGCCTTAGCGCCGAGCAGGTGGTGATCGTCTGTTCGCTGACCGGCATCACCCCGGAGTTGCTGGAGACCGTGGCGCTGGCGCGCAACTACGGCGCACGGATTCTCGCCATCACCCGCGCCGACTCGCCGCTGGCGGAACTGGCCGACATCGTCCTGCCGCTGCAAGGCGCCGAGACCTCGTTCATCTACAAACCGACGGCGGCGCGCTACGGCATGCTGCTCGCCATCGACGTGCTGGCCACCGAGCTGGCGCTGGCCAATCCTGAAGACAATCAAGAACGTCTGCGGCGGATCAAACTCGCCCTCGACGAATACCGCGGCGGCGACGATCACCTGCCGCTGGGAGACTGACATGCTGTACGACACCCTGATTCGCAACGCTCTGGTCATCGACGGCAGCAACCGCCCCGGTTACACCGCCGACGTGGCGATCCTCGATGGCCGCATCGCGCGCATCGGCGACTTGCAAGATGTCAGTGCCAGCGAGGAAATCGACGCCGCTGGCCGTGTGCTGGCGCCGGGTTTCATCGACGTGCACACCCACGACGACACCGTGGTGATCCGTCAGCCGCAGATGCTGCCAAAGCTCAGCCAAGGCGTGACCACGGTGATTGTCGGCAACTGCGGGATCAGTGCGGCGCCGGTCAGCTTGCGCGGCGATCCGCCGGATCCGATGAACCTGCTCGGCTCGGCGGCAGCGTTCGTCTATCCACGTTTTCGCGATTATCGGGCGGCGGTCGAAGCGGCCAATACCACACTGAACGTGGCGGCGCTGGTCGGGCACACGGCGCTGCGCAGCAATCACCTCGATGATCTGTTCCGCACCGCGACCGACGCTGAAATCAGCGCGATGCGCGAGCAGTTGCGTGAAAGCCTGGAGGCGGGCGCCCTCGGTTTATCCACAGGTCTGGCGTATGCGAGCGCGTTCTCGGCATCCACCGACGAAGTCATGCAACTGACTGAAGAACTGAAAGCATTCGGCGCCGTGTACACCACCCACCTGCGCAGTGAATTCGAACCGGTGCTGGAAGCAATGGACGAGGCCTTCCGCATCGGCCGCCATGCTCAATCGCCGGTAATCATTTCCCATCTCAAATGCGCCGGTGCCGGTAACTGGGGCCGTAGTCCGCAGTTGCTCGCCTCGCTGGAGGTGGCGGCGAAAACTCACCCGGTCGGTTGCGATTGCTATCCGTATGCGGCGAGTTCTTCGACCCTGGATCTGAAGCAGGTCACCGACGCCCATCGCATCACCATCACCTGGTCGACGCCGCATCCGGAAATGGGTGGTCGCGATCTGATGGACATCGCCACCGAATGGAATCTGTCGTTGCTCGACGCCGCCAAACGCCTGCAACCGGCGGGCGCGGTGTATTACGGGATGGACGAGAACGACGTGCGCCGGATCCTCGCTCATCCGCTGTCGATGGTCGGTTCCGATGGCCTGCCGGAAGACCCGTTCCCCCATCCGCGTCTGTGGGGCGCTTTCCCACGGGTGCTCGGCCATTTCAGTCGCGATGTCGGCCTGTTTCCGCTGCACACCGCCGTGCACAAGATGACCGGTCTGTCGGCCGCGCGTTTCGGCCTGAAGGAAAGGGGCGAAATTCGTGAAGGGCACTGGGCGGATCTGGTGTTGTTCGACCCGGCGACCGTACGTGACGTGGCGGATTTCAACGACCCGCAACGTGCCGCGCAAGGCATCGACGGGGTGTGGATCAATGGTGTGTTGAGTTATCGCGACGGCCAGGCCAACGGGCAAACAGCAGGGCGGTTCCTGGCGCGCCAGGGCGATCTGCGCGACGGCTTTCGTTGAATTTTGCTGACTGCGTCACGGTGATGGCACATTGCAATTAAAGAAAGCCATCACCAAGCCGAATTGCTGACATCCACCCCGGCTACACTCAGGGGCCAATCAGTCAGGGAGCAACCCATGAGCTTCGGCAAAACCACCCCGATCCTGCGGATTTTCGATGAAGCCAAAGCCGTGGAGTTCTACGTCGACTTCCTCGGCTTCAAGATCGACTGGCAGCATCGTTTCGAACCCGGTTTCCCGTTGTACCTGCAAGTGTCGCGCGGCGAGTGTGTGCTGCATCTGTCCGAACACCACGGCGATGCAACCCCGGGTTCGGCCCTGCGGATCGAGACCGATGAGCTGGAAGCATTTCAGCAGCAGTTGCTGGCCAAGGAGTACAAGTTCTCGCATCCACAGATTCAGGCCATGCCGTGGGGCAGCCAGGACATGACCATCGCCGATCCGTTCGGCAATCGTCTGGTGTTCACCAACGCGATCAGCCTCTAGCCGTCGTTCGAGACCCGGTGAGTCTGCCGAAACTCACCGGGCGGCATCCCGCGTCGGCTCTTGAAGGCGCGGTGAAAGGAGCGTGATTCGCTGAAGCCCAGATACTGGGCGATGTCCTGAATCGGCAGGGTGCTGTTGAGCAGGTAATGCTCGGCCAGTTCCTGGCGCAGTTCATCGAGGATCTGCTGATACGACGTGCCGGCCTGATGCAACTGACGTTGCAGCGTGCGTACCGACACGGCGAGATGTTCGGCCACCTGTTCCTTGCGCGGCAGGCCTTCCTTGAGCAACTGGCGCAGGATGCTTTTGACCCGCTGCTCCAGCGACGCATCCTCCAGCGTCGCCATCAAACTCTGCGCGTGATCTTCCAGGGTGCGCAGCAAATGCGCATCGGCCTGGCGCAACGGCAACTGCAAATACGGCAGCGGCACGATCAGCGCGGAATAAGGCTGATCGAACAGCACCGGGCATTCAAAAAACTGTTCGTACTGCGCCAGCGTCGTGCCCGCCGGCAGTGAGTGTTCCAGCCACACGGCGGCCGGCGACAGTCGGGTATCGGCGATCCAGCGTGCGTATTGCAGCCAGGAGCCGAGCACGTTCTCCACCAGATGCCGGCGGATCCGCCGGCGTTCAAAGCGGCAGCTCCAGATCAGGTGCACGTGGCTATCGTGCACCTCGGCGCGGCTGACGCCCATGTCGCCCACCAGTTTTTCGAACGGCATGATGCGGCTCATGGCATCGCCCAATGTCGCGCAATTCATGGTGATGTAACCCAGCACGCTCCACGAGTTGGGCAGGACGAAATTCGCCGCGTTGAGGCCGAACAGCGGATCGCCCGAGTGTTCGCAAAAGTAATCGAGCAACCGCTCATGGGTTTCCCCCGGCAGGCGCAGACTGTTGTCGCTCAACTGCTGCGCCTGCAACCCGGCCGCCGCCAACGCAGGCTCGATGGCCATGCCCAGATGTTCGGCATGGCGCAGGTACTTGAGCAGCGGTGGGACGGAGGTGAAGCCGAGCGATTGCATGACCGAATCCTCTTGATCGAGGCCGCCGGGGGCGGATGAGCGCTCTGAAAGGTAATTTGAATCCGCGAATAAAGTAAATGGCTGACGCTTGCGCGACGTTGGGGGTTGAGGTGATCAACCCTTGGAGAATTTGAGCGAGACAAGCCTTAAGTCTTTGTGACAAAGCCCGCGTCCTGCGGGCTTTGTCATTGAACGATCAATAAGAAGCGGCGAGTGCACCGCACTCGCCATCTCCCGCATCAATCCGTCGGCACGACCTTGTCCAGCGCACGGTTAACGGCCAGTTCGGCGATCATCACGATCTGGGCGATGCCTTGCAGGGTCTTGCGGTGGCTGCCTTCGACCAGTGCCACATGATTGTTGAGCATGACGGTGGCGGAGCCGAGGGATTCGCTGGCGTCCACCAGCAGGGATTCGGTGTCGGCTTCGGGGTGAGCCTGATAGAGGGTGTTGGGTTTGTAGGGCGCGGCCATGATGTGGGCGCTGAGTGGGCCCAGGTGATAATCGAGGGCGCGTTCGGCGGCTTCATTGAAACGTTTCGAGCCGGGGCATTCGTAGGGGGATGTTGGATCCGGGAGGGTTGTGGGTTCGGTGAGCGGTGGGTTTGGCGTTACCTTGAACATGGGTGACTAACCTCTGGTTAGGCCGCACCTTTTCGCCGCTAAGCGAAAGGGTGGCAGCTGTGCGCAAGTTAGCGGACCGGTAAGTCACCCAAAACCCGGCGCACCCGAAGGTGCCATGCGCACAGCCACCATCAAGTGCAGGCTGGCGCCTGACTGGATTCGACATGTGCAACCGTAGGGGACATTCCGAACCGCTAAGTTCGATCACTGGAAATCAGTGACGCAATCAAATTACGCAGCCAGCCCAAGGCGCACAAGCCGGCGGATTCTGGCGTAGCCGTAGGCAACGGCGCAAGGTTTTGTGGGCTTCGGGACGTATCACGGCGTGTCCTTAAACACCCCTGATCAAGCGTGTGTAATTGCGTTTCAGAACGCGTCATCCACTTCCTGAAGTTGACAATTCCCGGGCAAAAAAAGAAGGGCAGCGTTTCAGCTGCCCTTCTTTGTACATCGGCTTTCGTGTGCAGGGTTTACACGCGGAAGTGGCTCACCATCTGCTGCAACTGCCCACCCAACCGCGCCAGTTCAACACTGGACTTGGCGGTCTCATCACTCGCCGCCGCCGTCTGTTCCGACACGTCGCGGACGTTGATGATGCTGCGGCTGATTTCTTCGGCCACGGCGCTTTGCTGTTCGGCGGCTGCGGCGATCTGCTGGTTCATCGACTGGATGTTCGACACCGTGCGGGTGATGTTTTCCAGCGAGTCGCCAGCCTTGCGGGTCAGGGCCACGCTGCTGTCGGTCAGGGCGCGGCTGTTGTTCATCACGGCGGCCACTTGCTGCGTGCCGTTCTGCAGACCGGCCACCAGGCCTTCGATTTCCTCGGTGGATTTCTGGGTGCGCTGGGCCAGGCCACGGACTTCGTCGGCAACCACGGCAAAACCGCGACCGGCCTCACCGGCACGAGCCGCTTCGATGGCAGCGTTGAGGGCCAGCAGGTTGGTCTGTTCGGCCACGGCCTTGATCACGTCCATGACGCTGCCGATCTTGTCGCTTTCCTGTTGCAGCACGCTCATGGCTTCGGTGGAGCGCACCACTTCGCTGGCCAGACGCTCGATCTGGGCGATGGCTTCGTTCACCACTTTGTCGCCTTCGCGGGCTTCGCCGTCAGCGGCGGCTGCGGCTTGCGAGGCTTCTTCGGCGTTGCGCGCGACTTCCTGCACGGTGGCAGTCATCTCGTGCATCGCGGTGGCAACCTGATCGGTCTCGACTTTCTGGCTGTTCACGCCGGCGCTGGTCTGTTCGGTCACGGCCGACAGTTCTTCGGCGGCGCTGGCGATCTGGGTCACGCCGTCGCGGATGCCGCTGATCAGGTCGCGCAGGGTCACGCCCATGCGCGCGATGCCTTGTTGCAACACGCCGAGTTCGTCGCGGCGGGTAACCACAACGTTGTGGCTCAGGTCGCCGCTGGCGATGCGGTCGACCACGGCCATGGTTTCCTGCAGCGGACGGGTGATCTGACGGGTGATGATGAAGGCAGCGATGACGCCGACCAGCAACGCCAGCAGGGTGCTGATCAGTTGCAGGGTGCGAGCCTGGGCGCTTTCTGCGTCACGGCGATCGAGCTGGATCTGATACAGCTGCTCGCTCAGGGTCACGATGGTCGTGCCCTGATCGGTCATTTCCTTGCGCGCCTGCACCGCATCGGTGTTGGCGTTCTTGAACGCCTGCAAGGCGCTGCGGTAGTTGGTCAGTGCGGTTTCCAGCTGACGCAGGGCGTCCTGTTGGGTGCTGGCGAAATGCGTGTTCAGTGGCTTGAGGCTGGCGATGGCCGCATCCAGTTGGCCGACGGCTTTCTGCTCGGTCTCGGCGTTGGCGGTGGCGGTGTAGCCACGCACTTCGTAGCGCGCCAGGATAAACGCTTCCTTGGCGGCGGTGACAGCCTGGAACTGCTCGAAACGCTCATCGCTCAGCGGCATTTGCTGGACGTGGTTGCTCAGCGCTTCGATCAGGCCGTAGGCCGTCGCGGCACTGGTGGCCATCGAGTCGCGCGCCGTGTTGCCAGTGCGGTAGGCGTTACGCATCTTGTTCAGCGAAGTCTGGTACTCGGCGATGGTCGCCGCCTGCTCCTTGAGCAGCTTGACGTTTTCCGGGCTCTTGAAGCTGCTGATCAGCTTCTGCTGTTGGGCGGCGAACCCGTCGAGGGTGGTCTGCACGTTCTGCGCGGCGGTTTCGTCGCCGTTGGTCAGCATGTATTGCAGGCGCACCACGCGCAGTTTGGTCAGGCCAGCGTTGAGCTGGGTGATGTCGCTCATCCAGTTGCTGCGGTCAATCAGACCGCCCAGGCTGGTCCAGCCAGTGAGCGCCAGGATGCAGGTCAGGGCCAGGACGAGGCCGAATCCGAGCCCCAGTTTCAGGTTCACGCTGATGTTGCCGAACCAGCTATTCATCAAAAATCCTCCAGAAAAACGTTGTGCGTCTTGATCGTCGGTCAGGCTGGAAGATTGTTGTTTTTTTGCGCCAGCAAGGGTGTAAGCAGGACTGTATCGGCCGCAAATCCGAGAGCTGAAAGGATTTTGTCCTACGGAATTTGTAACAGGCACTCACAAGACTTTTTTCACATGGGTTTCACTGCCTGCCCACGCCGTGCTCTCTAACCTCGCCGCATCGAATGACACGTGATGGCGGCTTTTTGTGGAATTGCGACTGAGTCTGTTCGGCGTCAAGCGCTCGATTGATCTGAGCGGTCTGGCCCGTTTTCGAAACACCTGGGTGGTATTGGCGGCCTCGGTGCTGGTCATTCCGCTGACCCTCTGGCTGCTCGCCCCGGCGGCGGTGCCGGACCTTGCCCACGGCAATGTGGCCGGCGCGCAGGCGCTGAAGGACGGTTGGAGCAAAGGCGAAATCATCGTGCTGGTTCGCCACGTCGAGCGCTGCGACCACTCGAAAGCGGCGTGCCTGAGCGGCCACGATGGCATCACCGATCGTTCGCGCAGTGTCGCGGTGAGCGTCGGCGCGCAGTTCGAGCAGTTGGGCCTGGACAAGGCCGACGTCTACAACAGCCCGATGATGCGCACGGTGCAGACCGCTGGCTACATGTTCAACAAGGCCGCGACCGGCGAAGACTGGCTGATCAGTTGCAAGGGCCGGATGCTGCAGGACGCGCTCGCGCACAAAGTCCCGGGACGCAACCTGATTCTGGTGACCCACAGCGAATGCATGGCGCAGCTGGAAAAAGACCTCAAGGTGCCGGCCTCGACCCTCGGGTACGGCGCATCGCTGTTTGTTTCCGCCGCCAGCCCGGCGGCCCCACAGATGCTCGGCTTCATTGAAGCCTCCGACTGGCGCACGGTGACCACCCAATGAAATCACGCTTTTACGCTTACAACTTCGGCATCCCGCTGCTCTGCGCAGCCGTGGTTTTTCTGATGTTCGACATGACGAACATCGACATCGCTTTCAGCAATTTGCTGTTCGATCCACTGACCGACACCTTTCCGCTCGACAAGATTCACTTCTTTGAAAAACTGACCCACAAGTGGGCGCGGATCATTCCGAACTGGACGGCGGAAATTGCCTTGATCGGCGCCATGCTGTCGTTGGTCTGGCCACTGGTGAAACCGCAAAAGCATCCGCGTCTGGGCGGGTTTCTCGAGCGCGGTAAAGTCGCCCCGGTGCTGCGCTTTACCGCCGATCACCGTAGGGATTTTCTGTTTGTGGTGGTGGCTTTCGCGGTCTGCACCGGGGTGATCCATTTCCTCAAGGCGCATACCAGCGTCTACTGCCCGATCGAAACCACGCTGTACGGCGGAAAGATGCCGCACATCGAGTGGTACAACAATTTCCAGCTGTTCCACGAAGCGGGTGAAGGGCGTTGCTGGCCGGGCGGTCATGCTTCCGGTGGTTTCACCATGCTGGCGCTGTATTTCGTGGCGCGTCGTTATCAGTGGCGTTTCTCCAGCGCGTTGTTGTGGGGCTCGCTGCTGCTCGGTTTTGTCTACGGCACTACGCGAGTCCTACAGGGCTGGCACTACATGTCCCACACGTTTTGGGCCGGGATCTTCGTGTGGCTGGCGTGTTTGCTGACGGCGCTGGCGTTTTACGGGCGGGCTCGTCTGGAATTGCCGGTGTTGAGCAAGCGAGAGCGGAAGGTGTTCGGCGCACAGCCTGAGGTTTCTCTCTGAGTCCTCGCCGCTGAAATGAAAAACCCGCCATCACCGGCGGGTGTTTCGTTTGTGCTGTCGTGGCATCAATAGCCGACGAAGTAATACGCCTGGCGCCCGACCATCATGGTCTTGTGGACTTTCAGCGGGGCGGTGGGTTCGCTGTCTCCCGACATCACGGCGATGTTCGATGGCGATGCACTGAGAAAGTCCCGTAGCTGCGCATCGGTGTCCAGCCCCTTGAGGACGCTCTGGGTATAGAACACGCTGGCGCCGCCGACCCGTTCGTTGGCTTGAAACAACGCGACTTGATTGCCGCTCGCCTGCAGCGACTGGATGTGTTCGGTCAGCGGCAGGAACGACAGGTGTTTATCGGCGTTCGGCAGTGCCCATTGCGCGGCGCCAAGGTAGCTGGCGATGACCACCGCCAATATGCCCGCCGCCAGTGTCTGACGATGACGGGCGATTCGTCCGACAAAACCATTCTTGTGATCCTTCAACCTGTCGAACAACACGCCCGCATATTCCGCTGCGATCACTGCCGCTGCGGGTGTCATCGACATCAGGTACACCGTGCGTTTGCTTGAGGCCAGGGTCAGCAGGATGAACTGCGCGATGATCCACAGGCTGAAAAACAGCAGGTAACGGTTGGCTTTCAGTTCTTTGCGAAAATGCCATAAGCCCAGGTACACCAGAATGTTCCAGGGCAGGAACGCCTGCGGCAGTTTGGCGAGGTAATAGTAGAACGGCTCGTAGTGGCCGGCTTCGACGAACGATCCGCTGAAGCGTCCGACG
This sequence comes from Pseudomonas glycinae, assembly GCF_001594225.2. Taxonomy (GTDB): domain Bacteria; phylum Pseudomonadota; class Gammaproteobacteria; order Pseudomonadales; family Pseudomonadaceae; genus Aquipseudomonas; species Aquipseudomonas glycinae. Next base: position 4,274,734 of record NZ_CP014205.2, on the reverse strand, counting down.
CTGTTGGTCAGCAACACTTCGCTGACCGCCTGGACGCCGCCACGCTGATAGAGCACGGCGAGCCAGATCATCAGCGGGATCAGGCCGACCAGGGTCAGCAAACCCGGACGCAGCCAGTCCGTCAGCTTGAAGCGCTTGTCCATCAGGTTGTCGGCCAGCAGAAAAGCGAAAATCACCACGCCCGGCATCGCCAGCCCGAGCACGCCTTTGCTCAACGTGGCGATCGCAATCCCGACTACAAACAGCAACGAATTGCCGGGTGTCGATGCTCGCTGCGCCTGAAAGAACGCCAACAGTGCCGTGGTCACGCCGAGGGCGAGCAACGCATCCTCGCCGACGCCGCGTACGTTGCTCCAGTAACTGGCCATGGTCGCCAGCAGAATTCCCGCCGTCCAGGCGATGGCCTTCGGGCGATCGAAGCGACGCAGCATTGCATACAGCAGCATCACGCTGAGCAACCCGGCCATCGCCGACGCCAGTCGCACCGCCCAGGGCGAGACGCCGAAAACGCGCAGGGCGCCGGCGTCCAGCCACAGGCTCAGGGGCGGTTTTTCCAGGAAGGGTTCGCCGAACAGACGCGGCGTCACCCAGTCGTTGTCCAGGTGCATTTCCATCGCAATGCCCGCAACCCGGGCCTCGGTGGAACCTTGCAGTTGATGGCTGCCGAGGGCGAAAAAGAACAGCAGAGCGGCAAGCAGAAGCAGGGAAGAGGCGGCACGCGACATGGGTTCAGGCAACCGGAAGTGAGCGGAAACCTGAGCTTACGCGGCCAATCCTTAATAATTTGTGAACGTCACGACAGCGGCCGCGACCAGCGTTGCTCCTGCGTTTCGAAACGCGAATTGACCCGCGCCGTCAGCACATGATCCTGCCAGCGCCCGGCAATGTTCAGATACGCCTTGGCATAGCCTTCACGCTCGAACCCGAGGCGCTCCAGCAACCGGGCGCTGCGCTCATTGCCGGGAATGTAGTTGGCCATGATCCGGTGCAGGTTCTGGGTCTCGAACATATAGGCGATGGCCGCCTCCAGCGCTTCCTGCATCAACCCCTTGCCCTGATGCGCCTCGTCGATGTGATAACCCAGATAACACGCCTGAAACGCACCGCGGATGATCCCGCTGAAATTGCAGGCGCCGATCATCTGCTCGCCATCCGGGGTCAGCAACGCCATGTGCACCGCCAGCCCGGCTTCGAAGGCGCTGGCCTGAATTTCAAGGCGTCGGCGGATCTGTTCGGTGGAGAAATAGTCGGTGGTGCGAATCGGTGACCACGGCGCGAGGTGACGTTGATTGCGCTGGTAGAACGCGCTTTCCAGCGGCGCTTGATCCGGGTCGAGTACCGCGAGCGTCAGGCGTTGACAGGGCAGGGTCAGCAGCGGCATCGGGTGCTCCGGAAGCAGGGAATGATTGACAGAATTGTCCGGCCGGACGGAAAACACAACTGGATCGCCGAACGCAGAGCACTATAAATTTCCCTGATTCACTTCACATCCGGTTATGAGATGCGTCGTTCAAGGAGGACATGATGGAATGGGCATTCAAGGCGGGGGAGCAGTCGCTGCGACTGATACCGGCGGATCCGGCGTTTTATTCGTTGTTTCAGCAGGCGCTGAACGCCAGCTACCTCGATCATTCGGAGTTTCTGCCCTGGCCGCGTGAGTACACCAACGCGGAGCAGGCGCTCGAGTTCCTGCTGAAGGCCCGAAAAGAGTTCAACAGTGAAACCGGCGAGCGACGATGGCTGATCGTTACCGAAGACGGGCAAGCGCTGATCGGTTGCATCGGACTCAAGCCCCGCTCGCGCAACCGCTACGTCGTGGGTTACTGGGCCAACACCGAGCAATCGGGCAAGGGCTACATGCGCGCCGCCCTCACGCACCTGCTCAACAACCTTCCTGAATTCACCTTTTACCTGACGGCGTCCTCTGCCAATGCGCGAAGCCGGCGTCTGGCCGAGGCTGTCGGGTTTGTGTTGATCAGGATCCACCCAGGGGCCCGGCAATCGGAACGGCACGGTGAGCAAGACACCTGCGTCTATCGCCTGCCAGGCAAAACGCAGGCGAAAAAAAGCCCGCAGGAGCGCGGGCGAACCGTAGTTTCTTGAATGAGCGAGGCCAATGTACACGGCCATCACCGCCGCCGGGGTGAAGAAAAGTTCATGTCGATGAACGACTTGCGTCATCGACGGGCGGTCGTTTTTCAGTGCACGACAGGCGCCGTCGTACGGGGCACCAGATTCACCGGATCAAGGTTCTCCACGGCGCGATTGACCAGCATTTCGGTCATGATCGACAGCTGCCGGATCGCCAGCAACCGGCTGCGCTGAGAGCCTGTGAAATCATCGGCGATGTTCGCCGTCATCATGTTGAGCGCCGCCAGGGTTTCACAGGCATGGGTCAGCAGAGTGGCCGTATCCACATCGGTGCGCACGGAGAAAATCTCGTTGAAAGGCAGGGTTCGACGCGGCTTTCTCACGTATTCCTGAGGCTGGGCAAGCACAGCCGGTTCTTTCGATTCGGCTTCGTGAGACGGTGTTTGATCAGGCAGGCTTGGGGTGTCTTTTTTCATGACAAGGCTCCATGGTTTCAGGCTCCCGGCGAATCCCTTTGGTAAACCATCTGCCGGGTTGCAGCGGAGCGCGAAGACTAGCGTTTGGAAGCATCTTGAACCAGTTCATGAAAGTCGACGCGGGTTGCGGGAAATTTCCTAGGACGCTTGCAGACAGGAGTGAAGTTCACTCGACGTCAGCGCGTGCTTGAAGTGATGTTCCCATAACCGCACACCTAGCCCGCCCGAGCGATCCAGTGACGATCCCAACGTCAGATCCGTGAGCAGCGTCGGCTGCAAACCGGCATTGAACAGCGCAAACCCCGCAGCGAGGCAGCAAGTCTCGGTCTGCAGACCACAGACCAACACGCGATCCAGATTCAGGCTTTTCAGATACTCGATCGTGTCCGGCGACGGCGCATAACCGTACTTGATGAAAATGCGATCCGCAGCGATCAGGCTGTCATCGTCCGCTGCCGGATGCCAGCCGAGCTGGCGCTTGAACGGTGTGCGATTTTCATCATGGCGCTCGACCGTGGCGACGCTGGGCAGTTTGCCGATGAGCGATTGAATGCCGTCGATCAGCCATTGGGGCGGGGAGAAGCTGGGTTGGACGTCGATGATCAGCAGTGCCTGGCGCATGAGGACTACCGGGGTGAATCTCCAGATGCGACAAGGCCCGCACTCGGCGGGCCTTGTCGTTGAGAGTTGGTGGAGCCGGGGGGATTTGAACCCCCGTCCGCCAGTACTCCGCTGTCGGTACTACATGCGTAGCCGTGTCTATTAAGTTAACCCTCAGCGACCCGACGGGCAGGGTGCTTTGGGCGAGTTGTGTAAGTTTTAGCCGCTTCGTCCACAACGTACTGCACGGCGATTCTGTTCTATATGACAATCATTTTGGGTTTACAGACATCCCCTGATGATTGCTGGACCCGAAGGTACCAGGAGTGCATGTCAGCTGCAATTAAGCAGCGAGAGCAGCACCGTATTGGTCGTCATTGGCAACTATAAGTAGTTGCAACAGTGGATTTACGACTTCTGTTACCAAGTCGGCATGCACCTAGAGTTTCGCAACCGGCGTCGAATCCTAAACGGCCCCGAACTCATTGCCTGGTAAATCTGATCAGGCAACAAGCGTGCACAGTGTACGTCAATCTGCCGACGAGGCCAACCCGCAGGTTGGCCCGTCAGCATCGATCAGTTGTTGGTGCCGCTGGCTTTTTGTATCTCCAGCTTGGTTTTCGAGGTTTCTGCCACACAGTCATCAATTTTGCCTTGAGCTTTGAGGGCTTTGGCCTTGCTCAGGCTGGTTTCAACCATCTGGGTTTTTTCCGGGGACGATGACAACTGCCCTTTGAGATTATTGATCTCCTGGATGTTGGCGTCGCACAAGTCAGCAGGCTTGTCTGCGGCGAACGAAGTGGAAGCCATCATCGAGGCAGTAACGAACAGACCTAACAGTACAGAACGCTTCATGTGTATCTCCTTGAACTGAGGGATCCAGACTTCGCTGGCCGTCAGGACGGGCAACCGAATGGAGGACAAGCCCCGATTGTTCGGGGCCTGTTCTGTGGACTGCGGTCGCTCGCAAGGGTTCTATTTTTCTTCAGAGCGCGGTTGGGGGGGCTTTGGCTTGGGTCACCCGATCCACCAGATACACCAGACCGTGGTAGTCGATTCCACCATGTTGCGTCAGACCGATCTCACAGGTGCGGCTGGTGGAAATCCCCTCGCTGCAATGCTGCACCGCATCCTTGAGCGTTCGCAGTGAGTGGCTGTTGAGCTCCGGCGTGGTGAAACCCTTGTCGCCGGCGAAACCGCAGCAGTGAATGCCTTCCGGGATCACCACGTTCTTGCTGCATTTGCGCGCCAGTTCGATCAGCGCCTGGCTCTCCCCGAGATGCTGAGTGCTGCATGTCACGTGCACGGCAATCGGTGCTTCCTGGGGCGTGAAGTCGAGCCGGTCCAGCAGATGCGTACGGATGAATCGCACAGGGTCATACAGATCCAGGCGAACATTTCCCACGTCCTGCACCAGTCGCAAGGTGCAGGGGCTGGTATCGCAATAGATCGGATCGAGGCCGCCGCGACTGGCCTGAAGCAATGCGCCGATCAGTTCCTGACGCTTGTGCTCGGCCTGTTCGGCATAGCCCTTGGACGCGAAGGGCTGGCCGCAGCAGAGGTTGTCCAGATTGTCCGGGAACACCACCTGATAACCGGCCTTCTCCAGCAGACCACGGGTTTTGTCGTACAGCGACATCTGCTCCTTGTCGCCCGCCGTCGGCCCCATCACACGCGAGACGCAGGCTGCCAGATACACGACGCGCGGGCGTTCGTCCGACACGGCCGGACTGAAGCGAATGGCTTTTTCCGGTTGCGGCATCGCGTTGGTCCACAGCGGCACCTGACCTTTGGACAGCCGCGTCAGGGTCGCTGAAAGCTTCGCCAGGCGCGGTGCCCCCATCAACATCCGCGCTCCGTTGGCCACATGCAGGGTGAAACGCGCACCTTGCAGGGTGGTGGCGAAATTTCCTTCGATCAGGTTGGCGGTTTTCGTATGGGTTGCGTGACGGCTGCGCAGCTTTTTCACCAGCTCGCCGGTATTGATTCCCACGGGGCAGCGTTGCGCACACAAACCGGTCGCGGCGCAGGTATCAATGCCTTGGTACTCGTAGGCTTTATCCAGCTCGGTGGTGTCGATTCCGGCGCGCTTTCGCGCCTGAATATCGCGCCAGATCACGATGCGCTGGCGCGGGCTCAGGGTCAGGCCTTTCGAGGGGCAGACCGGCTCGCAGAAACCGCATTCGATGCATTTATCCACAATCTCGTCGGCCGCCGGCAGCGGTTTCAGGTGCTTGAGGTGGATCTGCGGATCTTCGCTGAGCACCACGTCCGGATTGAGAATGCCGTTGGGGTCGAGCAGGCGTTTGAGCTGCCACATCAATTGATAGGCGTCGCTGCCCCATTCCAGTTCGACGAAGGGCGCCATGTTGCGTCCGGTGCCGTGTTCGGCCTTCAGCGAACCGCCGAACTCCACGGCCACCAGTTGCGCCACGTCGTCCATGAACGCCTGATAGCGTGCGACTTCTTCCGTGCTGTTGAAGCCTTGGGTGAAGACGAAGTGCAGATTGCCTTCCAGCGCGTGTCCGAAAAGGATCGCTTCGTCGTAGGAATGTTTGTCGAACAGCTCGATCAGACGGTTCACGCCGATGGCCAGTTGTTCCACCGGGAAGGTGACGTCTTCGATGATCACCGTAGTGCCGGTCTTGCGCACGGCGCCGACGGCAGGGAAGGTGTCTTTGCGGATCGCCCAGAGGCGGGCGTTTTCGACCGGGTCTTCGGTGAAGTCGACCTGTTTCTCCACCGGGAAGCCGCTGAGCGACGCCATGATCTGCGCCAGTTGTTCCTGCAGCAAAGTGGAAGACGCGGCGCGGGATTCGATCAAGAGCGCGCAGGCATTGTTCGACAGCTGCTGTACGAAATCCGGCATTCCGGGTTTGTCCTGCACCGAGCGCAGGCTGCGGCGGTCGAGCAGTTCCACGGCGGACACCGGTTGGCTTTTCAGCACGGTGACGGCGTTGCAGCAGGTTTCCACATCCGGGAAAACGATCAGCGCCGAGGCCTTGTTCGGGTGGTCGATCACCGTGTCGTAGGTCACCGCGCTGATGAAACCAAGGGTGCCTTCGGAGCCAACCAGCAAGTGGCTCAAGATATCCACAGGTTCATCGAAATCCACCAGGGCGTTGAGCGACAGGCCGGTGGTATTTTTCAGACGGTATTTGTGGCGGATTCGCGCGGCGAGTTCGGCATTGGCGCGGGTTTCGCGGCCCAATGTTGCCAAGCGTTCCAGTAGTTCGCGGTGGCTGACTCGAAACGCCTCGACGCTGGCGGCATCTTCGGTGTCGAGACGTGTGCCGTCCGCCAACACCAGACGAATCCCGGCCAGCGTGTGATAGGTGTTTTGCGCGGTGCCGCAGCACATGCCGCTGGCGTTGTTGGCGACAATGCCGCCGATCTTGCAGGCGTTGATCGACGCCGGATCCGGACCGATCTTGCGCCCGAATGGCGCCAGCCATGCATTGGCCTGGGCACCGATTACGCCCGGTTGCAGGCGGATCTGTGTGCCCTGGCCGCGAATTTCACGTGCGTTCCAGTTATCCCCAAGCACGATCAACACCGAATCACTGATCGCCTGGCCGGACAGGCTGGTGCCGGCGGCGCGGAAGGTCACCGGGACCTGATCGCGCTGGGCCAGTTTCAGCAGCGCCACTACTTCGTCTTCGGATTCGACGCGGATCACCAGTTGCGGAATCAATCGGTAGAAACTGGCATCGGTGCCGAAGGCCAGGGTCGACAGCGGATCGTCGAAACGCCGTTCGGCCGGAATCAGCTGCTGCGCATCGCGCAGGAAAGTCGCCGGTAAGGTCATTGGTCCTCCAGGATCAACACCACCAGGTCTTTCGGGCCGTGGGCGCCGTAGGCCAGGACTTGTTCGATGTCGGCGGTTTTCGACGGGCCGGACACCAGCAGCGCGTTGGTAGGCATGCCTTGGGCCCACTCGAATTCCTGCTGCACCTGATAGAAGTTGTCGCGGATCTGGCTGGCCTTGAGCAGGGCGAAATGCACCGGCGGCACGAGGCTCATCAACCGTGGTTCTTCGCGGGTCGGCCAGAGAATCAGGCTGCCGGTAGCGGCGATGGCGCCGAGTGTGCCGGTGAGGCTGGCCGGGGTGTCGTTGAACAACTCGGCTTTCCACTCTTCCATCGGGCGGTCGTAGGACTTCAGCGCCGGCAGATCAGGATTGTTCGCCCAGTGCTGTGTGATGCGCTGCCCATGGGGTGTAGTCGGTGCGATCAGCAGGCTCGGCAACTGGCGGTCGCGCAGCAATTGCGCCAGCAGCGCCGGCCACCCATCAGCGGAAGTCAGGTGGATTTCGGTGTGCACCGCTTCCATCAGTTTGCGCAGTTGCGGGATGCGTTGTTCGGCGCTGTAGGTGTAAGGCTGGGTCACCAGATCGACGTCAAAGTTGTCGGCAATCGGTGTGGTTCCGGTCAGACTCTTCCGTAACTTGCCGAGGATGTTTTGTTTGGCGCTCATCAACGGTCTCCTCGTTTGGCCAGGTGTTCGCGAGCCATGTCATGCAGTGAGCGGGCGGCGGGTTTCGGTGCGCTGTGGTTCTGCGTCCACGGCCCGACATTGTTCGGCGCCAGGGCGCGCAGGCGCGTGGCGAAAAACGCAAACAGTCGATACAAAGTCGGCGAGCTGTTGAGCTTCGCCCAAGCGTTCCAGATGAAACGTTCCTTGCGCGAGTATTTGCTGCCCTGACCGCGCATCACCTGATGCGGGGCGTCCGGGGCTTTGACGTTTTCTTCGCGCAGGCGCCGCAGCAACGCGGGAATTGGAATCTTCACCGGGCACACTTCACCGCAGGCGCCGCACAAAGAAGACGCGCTCGGGTGATCCGGGACTTTCGCCAGGCCGACCATGTGCGGGGTGATGATTTTGCCGATCGGGCCGGGGTAAACCTCGCCGTAGGTATGGCCGCCGACGCGGGTGTAGACCGGGCAATGGTTCATGCAGGCGCCGCAGCGGATGCAGTTCAACGTCTGGCGCAGTTCGCTGTCCGCAAACGCCTGGCTGCGACCGTTGTCGAGCAATACCAGATGCACTTCCTGCGGGCCGTCGAGTTCATGTTCCTTGCGCGGGCCGGAGATCATGTTGACGTAAGTGGTGATCGGAATGCCCAGCGCCGAGCGGGTCAGCAATGACAGCAGCGGCACCACGTCGCGCAGGTTTTCCACGACTTTTTCGATGCCGGTGACGGCGATGTGCACCGGCGGCACGGTGGTGGTCATGCGGCCGTTGCCTTCGTTCTCCACCAGCAGCAGGGTGCCGGTTTCGGCCACGGCGAAGTTGACGCCGGAGACGCCGATATCCGCTTCGAAGAATTTCTGCCGCAGGACCCTGCGACCGATCTGAATGAGTTGGTCAACGTCCTTGGTGTATTCCACGCCAAGTTTGTCGTGGAACAAGGACGCGACCTGACCGGCATTCTTGTGGATTGCCGGCATGATTATGTGTGAAGGCTTCTCGTGGTCGAGCTGGACGATGTACTCCCCCATGTCGGACTCCAGGCATTCAATGTCCCGAGCCTCGAGGAAATGGTTCATCTCCATCTCTTCGCTGACCATCGATTTGCCCTTGATCACTTGCCGCGCCTCGTGAGCGCGGATGATCGAAAGGACGATGCCATTGGCCTCGTCCACCGTTTCCGCCCAGTGCACTGTCACACCGTTGCGGGTCAGGTTCTGTTCCAGTTGCTCGAGCAGGTCGGGCAACTTGGAGAGCGCGCGCGCCCTGATCGAGTTGCCCAGGGCGCGCAAGTGTTCTCTTTCGTGGGCATCGCTGAAAGCCGCTGCCCGCTTGGTCATCAATGAATCCATCGCGGTGCGGAAGTTGTTCCGCAACTGCGAATCGCCCAAGGCGTTGTGTGCCCGAGTGCGGAAATCTTCTTCTACGGCAACCGTAGGAATAATCGTGGAAGTGCTCATCGCGCACCTCCGGTTCGTTGCCAGAGAAAGCTCGCCAGGTGTTGCCCGCGCAGTGCTTCCTGCTGTTTTTCCAGCGAGCCGTTGATGTTCATCAGGCAGCCGCAGTCGGCACTGAGTACCTGATGCGCGCCGGATTCCTTCAACGCCCGGGTCTTGTCAGCCACCATCGCGCCGGAAATGTCTGGCATACGGACGCTGAATGTCCCACCGAAGCCACAGCATTCGCTTTCGTGATCGTGGTTGACCCGTTCCACGTTGCTCAACTGCGCCAACAACTCGCGGCCGTGCAGGTGGGTGTTCATTTCCCGTCGCGCCGAACACGAGGTGTGCAGCGCCACTTTGACCGGCTCGCCGCTGTCCTTGAGCTGCACCTTGCAGACGAACAGCAGAAACTCGGCCAGCTCATAGGTACGGTCCGCAAGGGCCTGAACCTGTGTCAACGTTTCCGGCTCGTCCTTGAACAAGTCGGCGTAATGCTCGCGGATCATTCCGGCGCACGAACCCGACGGCACCACCACCGGGTAGTCCCCGGCAAACAGCGCCAGTTGCGAGCGCGCCACCGTCCGTGCCTGCTCGGTGTAACCCGAGGTATAGGCCGGTTGTCCGCAGCAGCTCTGCCCTTGCGGGTAGTCGACCCGGATGCCTTCGCGTTCCAGCAAGTGGATCGCGTCCATCCCGGCTTCCGGGTAGAACAGGTCGACCACGCACGTGCCGAACAAGTAGACCCGCGACGGTTTCTCGCTGGGGTATTGCCGGGGTTCGGGCAGCGGCGGTGCGACGCGAGTAGCGTTGGGCACAGCGTTGTAAAAAAGCTCGCTCATCAGGCGTGTCTCCGGGTGGGCCCGGTTATCCGTCTGTTGAGGCTGCCGAATATAGAACGCATTGCTTTCAGCAGCCTTACAGACCGGGTTGTGAATTGCTGACGCCGGAATCACGAACCGGCGTCGGTTATTTCCATGTCGCTTGTAGTCTTAATGCACCAGCATGCCGGTAAACCAATAGGCCTGGGCCAAGGTGATCAGGCCGACAATCGTTGCAAAGAATAGGCTGTGCTTGAGGGTGAAGCGGAACAGATCGGATTCCTTGCCCACCAGGCCGGTTGCTGCGCAGGCCACGGCGATCGATTGTGGCGAGATCATCTTGCCGGTCACGCCGCCGCTGGTATTGGCCGCCACCAGCAAGGTGTCGTTGACCCCGATCTGGTGCGCGGTGGTCGCTTGCAGCGAACTGAACAGGGCGTTGGACGAAGTATCGGAACCGGTCAGGAACACGCCGAGCCAGCCGAGGAAAGGCGAGAAGAACGGGAATGCCGCGCCGGTCGCCGCCAGCACCAGAGCCATGGTCGAGGACATGCCGGAATAGTTGGTGACAAAGGCAAACGCCAACACCATGCCGATCGACAGGATCGGCCAGCGCAGTTCGTAGAAGGTCTCTTTCAAAGTGGTAAGACCAGTTTTGATATTGATCTTCAGCACCAGCATCGAGATCAGCGCGGAGAAGAAAATCGCCGTGCCGGTCGCGGAAATCGGATCGAGTTTGAACACGGCCGGAATCGCGGTCGGGGCGGCAACGATCGGCGCAGTCTTGATTACCAGTTGATCCAGGTGCGGAATCGCGAAGTTGAACACCCAGGCGTACATCGAACCGCCGGCGGCGAACATGGCCTTGAAGGGCTTGAGCGTCCAGATGGTCACCAGCACGGTGAGGATCAGGAACGGCGACCACGCCTTGAAAATTTCCCCGAGGCTGTAAGGCGAAGCGACGGTGGTGCGCTTCTGGCCGAAACCGCCGACGCTGGCAGTTACCACCGAAGCGGACACGGCGCCGACGATGTGCTGGCCGGCGGCACGTTTCGGCTGCCAGACCTTCAGGAACAGTGTCAGCGAAATCAGGCTGGCCAGGGCCGACGTGATGTCCGGCAGTTCCGGGCCGATGAAATTCGAAGTGAAGTATTGGGTGACGGCAAAGCTCAGGCCTGCGACCAGCGCCGCCGGCCAGGTTTCACGCACACCGCGCAGGCCGTCCATCATGAACACCAGCCAGAACGGCACGAACAGCGACAGCAGTGGCAGTTGGCGGCCGGTCATGGCGCCGATCTTGAACGCGTCGATGCCGGTGACTTGGCCAGCCACGATGATCGGAATCCCCAGTGCGCCGAATGCCACTGGGGCGGTGTTGGCAATCAGGCACAGGCCGGCGGCGTACAGCGGGTTGAAACCGAGTCCCACCAGCAGCGCAGCGGTAATCGCCACGGGTGCACCGAAACCGGCGGCACCTTCGAGGAATGCACCGAAACAGAAACCGATCAGCAGCACCTGCAGGCGCTGGTCGTCAGTGATCGACAGCACCGAACTGCGGATGACCTCGAACTGACCGCTCTTGACCGTCAGTTTGTACAGGAACACCGCCGCCACAATGATCCAGGCAATCGGCCATAGACCATAGGCGAAGCCATATCCGGCGGCGGCAAACGCCATGTCGACCGGCATCTGGAACGCGAAGATCGCCACGGCGATAGCCAGGGCGAGCGTGATGCTGCCGGCCACATGACCCTTGAGGCGGAACACCGCCAAAGCGAGGAAGAAGAAAACGATGGGGATGACGGCCGCGAGTGCGGACACGCCGAGACTGCCGAGCGGGCTGTAGAGCTGTTGCCAGGTTTGCATATGGGGTGGCCCCTAATTGTTGTTGGTCAGGCACTGTCAGCGTTCTTGGTTAATTGGTAAGACCAATTTACAATCGCTGTTGGCTAGGGTAAAAGCCTTGATGTCGGTGTGTCAATTTGCCGCCCTAAAACTTTTGTCGAATCACCGGTGCAGAGCTCGATCTGATCCGGTCACCCAAATGTCATCTGGCAGGTGTCGGCGCAGCGTCGATAGGCCAGAATAGAGAGCCCGGCGAGCGGTCGGGATGGTGGAGAGTTGAGTGATGGGGTTTGATCAGATACGTCAGCGCCGTTTGTCTGATGACATTGTCGAGCGACTGGAAGGGATGATTCTCGAGGGCACGCTGAAGTCCGGCGAGCGTCTGCCGGCCGAGCGGACTCTGGCGGAACAGTTCGGCGTTTCCCGGCCCTCGTTGCGCGAGGCGATTCAGAAACTCGCGGCCAAGGGTTTGCTGGTCAGCAAGCAGGGCGGCGGCAATTATGTCGTGGAAAGCCTCGGTTCGACGTTCAGCGATCCGCTGCTGCAATTGCTGGAAAGCAATCCTGAGGCCCAGCGCGATCTGCTGGAGTTTCGCCACACACTGGAGGCATCGTGTGCCTATTACGCAGCATTGCGTGCCACGGATGTCGATCGTGAACGGCTGACGGCGGCGTTTGAGGAGTTACAGGATTGCTATTCGCGTCATGACGAAGTGAGCCGGGCGGAAGAGGGTGCGGCGGATGCGAAATTCCACCTGGCGATTGCCGAAGCCAGTCATAACGCAGTGTTGCTGCACACCATTCGCGGGCTGTTCGATCTGCTCAAGCGCAACGTGGTGACCAACATCGGCGGCATGTACAAGCAGCGCACGGAAACCCGCGACATGCTGATCACTCAGCATCGGGAGTTGTATCTGGCGATTATCGAGGGGCGCGCGGAACAGGCGCGTGAGGTGTCCAGCCGACACATTCTGTATGTGCAGGAAGTGCTGGAAGAGGTGCGTCAGGAAGTGCAACGCATGGCTCGCGCCGAGCGACGCAAAGGGATGTAGACATGACCGCTCCCGTGCAGGACGCGGGAACGGTCATTCAGGCAGAAAAATCAGTCTTCCTTGCCCTTGTTGCGCACCGCACGCTGCAACTCGCGACCGGCGTCGCGTTCGCGTTCGGTATCACGCTTGTCGTATTCCTTCTTGCCCTTGCCCAGCGCGATCTCGCACTTGACCATGTGCTTGCTCCAGTACCAGGACAGGCACACGCAGGCGTAACCCTTCTGCTGCACGGCGGCGGCGAGCTTGTCCAGCTCGCGGCGGTTGAGCAGCAACTTGCGGGTACGCACCGGGTCGGCAATGACGTGGGTGCTGGCGGTCATCAGAGGCGTGATGTGGCTGCCGAGCAACCAGGCCTCGCCATCCTTGAGCAGCACGTAACTGTCGACCAGTTGCAGCTTGCTTGCCCGCAGACTTTTTACTTCCCAGCCGGCCAGGACCAGACCAGCCTCGAACTTGTGCTCGATGAAGTAATCGTGTCGCGCCTTTTTGTTTTGCGCGATGGTCCCTGTTGGGTGTTTCTTCTGTTTAGCCATAGGGGCGGCATTATATGGAGATAAACGGCTGTCGGCTACGGTGATGCTGCGTGCTTGAGCAGGTTGAGTGAATCCCGGACAATGCGGCCTCTTTTTCTAACGCTTGGGCGTGATAAACGATGTCGACAGACAAGGTTTCTGTCCACGGCAGTTGGGCTAGCCGCTGGGTTTTCATATTCGCCGCGACCGGTTCGGCCGTGGGATTGGGCAGCATCTGGAAATTCCCCTACATGGTCGGGGTCTACGGTGGCGGCGCCTTCGTGCTGATGTTTCTGGCGTGTATCGCGCTGATCGGTATCCCGGTGATGCTCGCCGAAACCCTGATCGGCCGCCGTGCCCGTCAGAGCCCGGCGAATGCCCTGAAGATGCTGGCGCTGGAAGCCGGTCACTCGGGCAAATGGTCGTGGGGTGCGTTCGCCGGGATGATCACGGCGTTGCTGATCCTGTCTTTCTACAGTGTGGTCGGCGGCTGGTCGCTGGATTACATCATTGATATGGGGCGCGGAGATTTTCAGGGGGCTACGGCCGATCAGGTCGGGGCCTATTTTGGCAATGTCATCTCCGACCCCTGGCGCCTGACACTTTGGCACACGGTTTTCATGCTGTTGTCGGCTGTGGTGATCGCCAAGGGCGTGGTTGCCGGGCTTGAGCGCAGCCTGCGGATCATGATGCCGCTGCTGTTCGTGATGGTGCTGGTGCTGCTGGGTTACAGCATGACCACCGGGCATTTCATGGAGGGTGTGCACTTCATGTTCGATTTCCACCCGGAAAAAGTCCTCGACGGCTTGCTGCCGGCCATGGGCCACGCGTTCTTCTCCCTGAGCGTGGGCGTGGGCTCGATCATGATCTACGGCGCCTATATGACCAAGGAAGCTTCGCTGTCCGGTACGGTTGTGGGTGTGGCGTTGCTCGATACCTTTGTTTCGCTGGTGGCCGGTCTGGCCTTGTTTCCGATTGTGTTTGCCGGTGGTTTGAACCCGAGTGAAGGCCCGGGGCTGATGTTCGTCAGTCTGCCATTTGCTTTCGGTAACGTGCTGTTCGGCCAGTTGATGGGCGTGGTGTTCTTTGTTCTGGTGGCAATCGCGGCCTGGAGCTCAGCGATTTCCCTGCTGGAGCCGATGGTCGCCTATCTGGTCGAGCGGACTAAAATCAGTCGTACGTGGGTGACATTCTGGTTGGCGTTCACCTGCTGGTTCGTCGGTCTGGGCACGGTGTTTTCCTTCAATATCTGGAAGGAAGCCAAATTTTTCGTGAACGATGGCGGGGTGTTCCATCTCTACCAATGGGGTGCGGCCGGTGGTCTGGATTTCTTTGGTGTGATCGACTTCTTCACCTCGCGGATCATGTTGCCGCTCGGCGGGCTGTGCTTTGTGCTGTTTGCCGGTTGGGTGATGGGGCGTGAAGCGGTGCGTGACGAATTGTCGATTCGCAGCCCGGCGCTGTTCGCCCTGTCTCTATTTTTGATGCGCTATGTGGCGCCCATCGGCATCCTTGTAGTGTTTGCCGCCCAGCTCTGGAAGTGACGCTTACATGACGACACATATTCAACGATCGGCGCTGCTGCCTTATCCGGCGCAATTTCTTTATGACTTGGTCAATGACGTGGCGCGTTACCCGGAGTTTCTGCCGTGGTGCTCGTCTGCCGAAGTCCTGGAAAGCTCGCCTGAGCATATGCGCGCCAGTGTTGGCGTGGCCAAGGGTGGGCTTAGTCAGCACTTCGTGACGCGCAATACGCTGGTGCCGGGACAGTCGATCGAGATGAATCTTGAGGAAGGTCCATTCAATCAGTTGCACGGTGTCTGGGTGTTCAAGGCGTTGAACGAGAAAGCCTGCAAGATCAGTCTGGATCTGTCCTTCGACTATGCCGGGCCGCTGGTCCGCGCGACGCTCGGTCCTTTGTTCAATCAGGCGGCCAATACATTGGTGGATGCGTTCTGCCAGCGCGCCAAGCAGATGCATGGTTGAGCCGGTGATTCAAATCGAAGTGGTGTATGCCGCCGTTGATCGTCAGGTTTTGCGTGTGATCAGCGTCGCCGAGGGTACGACGGTGCGTGCGGCGCTGATGGCGTCCGGGATTGACGTTGAATTTCCGGAGCTGGATCTGAACGGTTGTCCCTTGGGGATCTTCGGCAAAGTGATCGTTGATCCGGATGCTCGACGGGTCCAGGAAGGCGATCGCATCGAGATCTATAGACCGCTGTTGGCTGATCCGAAAGAGGTGCGCCGTCTGCGCGCCGCCAAGGCTGCCGAGGCCAAGGCGCGAAACCAGTAGGCTGGCCAAACGGCAGGCAATAAAAAACCCGGAATTTCCGGGTTTTTTATTGCGTCGCAAATTACTGCGGCGAGGTGTCCAGCGGTTCTGGCGTTGGAACCGGAACGGTTTCCACACCATCGACGTCCTTCTGGATCTGATCCAGCAAGGAGCCTGGCTTGGCCGGTTTTTCCGGTTTCGGCTGCTCGGCGTTTTCAGCAGGAGCGGTCACGCTGGTGCCGCTGTCCTTGCCGAGAATGGCTTCGTCACGGCTGACGCCCGGCATGAAATCACCGGACAGGCTGGCAAGGCGGTCATTCGAGTCGAAAATGACACTTACGCGTTCCTGCTGGCGTTCACCGCCCCCCGGTTGCAGGCTGTACAGGTAATCCCAGCGGTTGGCATGGAACGTGTCGGCAAGCAGAGGGTTGCCCATGATAAACCGTACTTGCGGCCGGGTCATTCCCGGGCGTAACTGGTCTATCATGTCCTGCGTGACGACATTGCCCTGCTGGATGTCGATTTTGTAAACCCCGGGGAATGAACAACCGGCGAGTGCGAGCAGTCCCACAAAGGTGAAACTGGTTAGCAAGAGCTTGGTGTTTTGCATCGGTGGGCGACTTCCACTATCTTGGCTGGGACAACGTAAACGCCGATCATACCCGCATTAAGAGAAGCTGCGAAGCAGCATCGCGAGAAAGCTGACCATGGTTGAAAATAGCGAACTACGCAAAGCCGGCCTCAAAGTGACCCTGCCACGGGTCAAGATCCTGCAAATGCTCGACTCTACCGAGCAGCGTCACATGAGTGCCGAGGACGTCTACAAGGCGTTGATGGAAGCTGGCGAGGATGTCGGTCTGGCCACGGTTTACCGTGTTCTGACCCAGTTCGAAGCGGCTGGCCTCGTGGTCCGTCACAACTTCGACGGCGGCCACGCGGTATTCGAATTGGCCGATGGTGGCCACCACGACCATATGGTTAACGTGGAGTCGGGCGAAGTCATCGAATTCTTCGACGAAGAAATCGAAAAACTTCAGAAGGCGATCGTCGAGAAGCACGGTTACGAGATGGTTGATCACAATCTCGTCCTGTACGTACGCAAGAAAAAGTAAGCATGTCGCGCGAATTTCAGGTTCGCGAAACGAACGAAGGCGACCCAAGGGTCGCCTTCGTGCTTTCTGCGGTTCTTAAACCTTTGCGGTTACGACCATCTTTTTCGCGTGCGCCAAGGACTCCTTGGTCAGATCGATGCCGCCCAACATCCGCGCGACTTCTTCTATGCGGTCATTCTTGCTCAGCTTCGAAACGGCCGTATGAGTCGCCTGCTCGCCACGTACCTTGTGCACGAACAGGTGCTGATGCCCCTGAGCCGCAACTTGCGGCAAATGCGTGACCGTAAGAACCTGTCCGCGATCCCCGAGGCGGCGTAACAATTGGCCGACGATTTCCGCCGTCGGACCGCCAATCCCCACGTCCACTTCGTCGAATACCAATGTCGGTACGCGAGAGGTCTGGGCTGTAATCACCTGGATGGCCAGGCTGATCCGTGACAACTCACCGCCGGACGCCACTTTGGCCAAGGCTTTCAAGGGTTGGCCCGGGTTGGCGCTCACCAGCAGCTCGACTTGTTCCAGACCATTGGGTTGCAACTCGCTGCTATTGTTGGCGCGCAGTTCGATGGTGAAGCGCCCGCCGGGCATGCCCAGGCGCTGAATCTCCTGTTCCACCGCGCTTGCCAGGCTGCCGGCTGCCTGATGGCGCAGCTCACTGAGTTCCCGAGCCTTTTCCTGATAGTGGCGGGCATAGGAAGCGAGTTCTTCGGCGAGGCGTTCGATGGATTCATCGTTGGCGTCCAGCGCTTCGATTTCGTCGAGCAGCTTCTGCTGCATCTCTGCCACTTCCGTCGGCTGAATGCGGTGTTTGCGTGCCAATGTGTAAATGGAGTCCAGGCGTTCCTCGAGATATTGCAGGCGCGCCGGATCAGCGTCGAAGTTGTCGAGAAAACGATTGAGCTCGCCGACGGCCTCTTCGACCTGGATTTGTGCACTGGTCAGCAGGCTGCTCGCTTCACCCAGCGCACCCACCGAGCTGTTCACGCTCGACAGTCGGTTGAGGCTGGCCGTCAAGGCATTCAGCACATTGCCGGAATCACTTTCGCTGCATTGCTCGACCACTTGTCGGCAGATGCCGAGCAGGGTTTCGGCGTTGGTCAGGTTCTTGTGTTCCTGCTCCAGCTCTTCCAGCTCGTTTTCACCGAGGCCGAGGTTTTCCAGTTCTTCGAGTTGATAGCTGAGCAGTTGATGGCGTGCACGCTGTTCGTCGCCGGAGTTGGAAAGGCGTTCCAGCTCCTGGCGAGTCTGGCGCCAGCGCTGGGCGGCCAAGTGTACCTGGCGTGCCAGATCGGTAGCCCCGGCGTACTCGTCGAGCAGGCGCCGGTGGGTATCGGTCTTGAGCAGGGATTGGTGTTCGTGCTGGCTGTGGATATCGATCAGCAGCTCGCCGAGTGCCTTGAGATCGCCAAGCGGGCAGGGCGTGCCATTTATATAGCCGCGTGACCGACCTTCGGATGTGATGACCCGGCGCAGGATGCACGGGCCGTCGATTTCCAGGTCGCGTTCCGCCAGCCAGGCGCTGGCCTCGGGGATGTCGGCCAGGTCGAAGGTCGCCAGGATATCGGCCTTGTCGGCGCCCGGTCGAACCACGCCGCTGTCGGCGCGATCACCGAGCGTCAGGCCCAGGGCGTCGAGCATGATCGACTTGCCGGCGCCGGTTTCCCCGGTAATCACGCTCATGCCGCGATCGAGTTCGAGATCGAGATGTTCAACGATGGCGTAGTTGTGTACGGACAGGTGCACCAGCATAAAGGCCGCTCCCAGGCTTCAGGTCTGGTTATTTATACAGTGTTTTGTTTCGGGCTGACAATGCCCTCGCTTGGATCGATGAGGATGATCCGATCAAATGCCTGTCGCGCCCGGGAATGCCAATGCAGCACTTTTTTGTAGGGTTAATCGTTGTCAGCCCTTGAAGCCTGATTTTGCGGCCCCATATACCGGGGCAGAAGCGCGAATCGAACTCGCGGACGATATTGAAAGGAGAATTCTATGGCTGACGAACAGACAGTAGATACGCAAAATCCAGAAGCCAATCAGGCGCCCGAGGCCTCGGGTGATGACCTGGCGACCCGTGTACAAGTGCTCGAAGAGCAATTGGCCGCCGCGCAGGATCAATCGCTGCGCGTAGCTGCCGATCTGCAGAACGTCCGCCGCCGTGCCGAGCAGGATGTCGAAAAGGCGCACAAGTTTGCGCTGGAAAAATTCGCCGGCGATCTGCTGCCGATCGTCGACAGCCTGGAGCGTGGTCTCGAGCTGTCGAGCCCGGATGACGAAAGCATCCGTCCGATGCGTGAAGGCATCGAGCTGACCCTGAAAATGTTTCACGACACCCTCACGCGCTATCAGCTTGTCGCTGTCAGCCCGCAGGAAGGCGAACCGTTCAATGCTGTGGAGCATCAGGCGATGGCCATGCAGGAAAGTGCTGACCTGGAGCCGAACAGCATTCTGAAGGTGTTCCAGAAGGGCTACCAGCTCAACGGTCGCCTGCTGCGTCCGGCGATGGTCGTGGTCAGCAAGGCGCCGGCGCCAGTTTCGCCTTCGATTGACGAGAAGGCTTGAAATTAGCCGCAAGGCCCCCATTTACAAGTCAAGCGTTTAAGTATTACCGCAGTCAGCCACCACTGCTGCGGCAAAAAAATCCAAAGTTTCGGGAGAGTGAACATGGGCAAAATTATCGGTATCGACCTGGGGACTACCAACTCCTGCGTCTCCGTGCTGGAAAACGGCAAAGCCAAAGTTATTGAGAACGCTGAAGGCGCGCGCACCACGCCGTCGATCATCGCTTACGCCAACGATGGCGAAATCCTGGTCGGTCAGTCGGCCAAGCGTCAGGCTGTGACCAACCCGCACAACACCCTTTTCGCAGTAAAGCGTCTGATCGGTCGCCGCTTCGAAGAAGAAGTTGTACAGAAAGACATCAAGCTGGTGCCTTACAAGATCGTCAAGGCTAACAATGGTGACGCCTGGGTCGAGGCCTCCGGCAAGCAGATGGCTCCGCCGCAAATCAGCGCCGAAGTCCTGAAAAAGATGAAGAAGACCGCCGAAGACTATCTCGGTGAGGCTGTGACCGAGGCGGTGATCACCGTTCCGGCGTACTTCAACGACAGTCAGCGCCAGGCAACTAAAGATGCTGGCCGCATTGCCGGTCTGGACGTAAAACGTATCATCAACGAACCGACCGCTGCTGCTCTGGCTTACGGTATGGACAAGGCCAAGGGCGATCACACCGTGATCGTTTACGACCTCGGTGGTGGTACTTTCGACGTCTCCGTGATCGAGATCGCTGAAGTTGACGGCGAGCACCAGTTCGAAGTGCTGGCCACCAACGGCGACACCTTCCTGGGTGGCGAAGACTTTGACATGCGCCTGATCGACTACCTCGTCGACGAGTTCAAGAAAGAGTCCGGCATGGACCTGAAGAACGATCCTCTGGCCTTGCAGCGTCTGAAAGAAGCCGCTGAGAAAGCCAAGATCGAGCTGTCTTCCTCGCAGTCGACCGACGTCAACCTGCCGTACATTACTGCAGACGCGACCGGTCCGAAGCATCTGAATGTGAAGATCTCCCGTGCCAAGCTCGAATCGCTGGTTGAAGATCTGGTGACTCGTACCATCGAGCCATGCCGCATTGCTCTGAAAGACGCCGGCATCGACGCCAGCAAGATCGACGACGTGATCCTGGTCGGCGGTCAGACCCGTATGCCGATGGTGCAGAAAGCTGTTTCGGATTTCTTCGGTAAAGAAGCACGTAAAGACGTGAACCCGGACGAAGCTGTTGCCATGGGTGCTGCGATCCAGGGCGCCGTTCTGGCCGGTGACGTGAAAGACGTTCTGCTGCTCGACGTCAGCCCGCTGACCCTGGGTATCGAAACCATGGGTGGCGTGATGACCGCGCTGATCGAGAAAAACACCACGATTCCTACCAAGAAATCGCAAGTGTTCTCGACGGCCGACGACAACCAGGGCGCCGTGACCATTCACGTCCTGCAAGGCGAGCGCAAGCAAGCCGCACAGAACAAGTCCCTGGGCAAGTTCGACCTGGCCGACATTCCACCTGCTCCACGTGGTGTGCCGCAGATCGAAGTGACCTTCGACATCGACGCCAACGGCATCCTGCACGTAGGTGCGAAGGACAAGGCGACTGGCAAAGAGCAGAAGATCACCATCAAGGCCAACTCTGGTCTGTCGGATGAAGAAATCCAGAAGATGGTGCGCGACGCCGAGCTGAACGCCGAGGAAGACCGCAAGTTCGAAGAGCTGGCCGCTGCCCGTAACCAGGGTGATGCACTGGTTCACTCGACTCGCAAGATGATCGCCGACGCTGGCGACAAAGTGACTGCAGAAGAGAAGACTGCAATCGAAGCGGCTGTGGTTGCCCTGGAAGTTGCCGTCAAAGGCGACGACAAGGCTGCCATCGACGCCAAGGTTGAAGAGCTGTCGAAAGTCTCTGCACCGGTTGCTCAGAAGATGTACGCCGAACAGGCTCAGCCTGCTGAAGGCGCAGCACCGCACGACGAGAAAGCTGAAAAGGCTGACGATGTTGTCGATGCCGAGTTCGAAGAAGTCAAAGACCACAAGTAAGTTGTTGGTCGCCCGGTTGACTGCCTTGCGGCGGTGACTGGTAGGATGTCGCCGCGCGGGAGCTTGCTCCCGCGTTGGCGTATCTGGAATACGCGAATTTTTACAGCATGCGACAAGCTTCGTGTGTTGGCGGTATGGCCGGGAATGCTCCTGCTTTTCGCGCCGCAAATACCGCATGAACCAAAGACCAGGATCGTTGAATTGACGTGAGTTGGGTCCGGGCCTGTATTGGGGCTCAACGAGTTTGGCGAAGCTCAGGAGGGGTTTGCCGAACGTCCTCAAGAGTATGAAGAACTTATGGCTAAGCGTGACTATTACGAAGTGTTGGGTGTTGAGCGCGGCTCAAGCGAAGCAGACCTGAAAAAGGCCTATCGCCGTCTGGCGATGAAGCACCACCCGGACCGTAATCCCGGTGACAAGGCGTCGGAAGATCTGTTCAAAGAGGCTAACGAAGCCTACGAAGTGCTGTCCGATTCCAGCAAGCGTGCAGCGTACGATCAGTATGGTCATGCCGGTGTCGACCCGAGCATGGGCGGCGGCGGTGCAGGCTTCGGCGGTCAGAACTTCTCCGACATCTTCGGTGATGTCTTCAGTGACTTCTTCGGTGGCGGTCGCGGCGGTTCCCGTGGCGGCGCTCAGCGCGGCAGCGATTTGCGTTACACCCTGGAGCTGAACCTGGAAGAAGCGGTACGCGGTACTACCGTGAATATCCGCGTTCCGACATTGGTCAATTGCAAACCATGTGATGGATCGGGTGCCAAGAAAGGCTCGTCGCCATCGACGTGCCCGACGTGCGGCGGCATCGGTCAGGTACGCATGCAGCAAGGCTTCTTCTCGGTGCAGCAGACCTGCCCGCGTTGCCATGGTCAGGGCAAGATCATTTCCGATCCGTGCGATTCCTGCCACGGCGACGGTCGCGTCGAAGAATACAAAACCCTCTCCGTCAAAGTGCCGGCCGGTGTCGACACCGGTGACCGCATTCGTTTGTCCGGTGAAGGCGAGGCGGGCACTCAGGGTGGCCCGACCGGCGACCTGTACGTGGTGATCAACGTCCGCGAACACGACATCTTCCAGCGTGACGGCAAGCATCTGTTCTGCGAAGTGCCGATCAGCTTCGTCGACGCGGCCCTGGGCGGCGAGCTGGAAATTCCGACCCTCGACGGTCGCGTCAAACTGAAGATTCCGGAAGGAACTCAGACCGGCAAGCAGTTCCGCGTACGCGGCAAGGGTGTTGCGCCAGTGCGTGGCGGTGGCGCGGGCGATCTGATGTGCCGTGTGGCCGTCGAAACGCCGGTCAACCTGAACCGTCGTCAACGTGAACTGCTGGAAGAGTTCCGCAGCTCCCTGGCGGACGACAACAGCCACTCCCCGAAAACCACCGGTTGGTTCGACGGTGTGAAGCGCTTCTTCGGCGATCTGTAAGGAGTCGGCATGCGACGTATAGCTGTGATGGGCGCTGCCGGGCGCATGGGCAAGATTCTGGTCGAGGCCGTGCAGCAGCGCGCGCCGCTGACCGGTTTGACGGCCGCGATTGTTCGTCCTGGCAGTACGCTGATCGGTGTGGATGCCGGTGAGCTGGCTTCGCTGGGCCGAATCGGCGTGCCGCTGTCCGGAAATCTGGAATCGGTGGCGGAAGAGTTCGATGTCTTGATCGACTTCACCCTGCCGGAAGTGATGCTGAAAAACCTGGCCTTCTGCCGCAAGGCCGGCAAGGCGATGGTGATCGGCACGACCGGGCTGGACGCTGCGCAGAAGCAGTTGCTGGCCGAGGCGGGCAAGGATATTCCGATCGTCTTCGCCGCCAACTTCAGTGTCGGCGTCAACCTGTCGCTGAAGCTGCTCGACATGGCAGCGCGGGTATTGGCTGATGATGCGGACATCGAGATCATCGAAGCCCATCACCGCCACAAGATCGATGCGCCGTCGGGTACGGCCCTGCGCATGGGTGAAGTGATTGCCAATGCGCTGGATCGTGATCTGCAGAAAGTCGCGGTCTATGGTCGCGAAGGTCACACCGGTGCCCGTGAGCGCGAAACCATCGGCTTTGCCACTGTTCGCGGCGGTGACGTGGTGGGCGATCACACAGTGCTGTTTGCCTGCGAGGGCGAGCGTCTGGAGATCACGCACAAGGCTTCGAGTCGCATGACATTCGCCAAGGGCGCGGTGCGTGCGGCGTTGTGGCTTGACGGTCGCGAGCCTGGTTTGTACGACATGCAGGACGTGCTCGACCTGCATTGAGATGTTCTGAAACCGGCGCAAATGCCCTGTTTGTGCCGGTTTTGCTCCGCCGGGCGACGCCCTGTCGCATTCTCCGGCCTTCAGGCCTCATTGGCGGTAGACCAAAAATCCCTTTTTCTGTAAGCTACAGCTTTAGTGTGTCCACTAAAAGCGCGCAGAATAATTCAGTGAAGAAGCGGGGTGACGTGTCCATACGTCACTCCGCTTTTTTACAACCTGCGATTGCCCTTTCATGCGTTATTTACGGGAGGTCTTCTTGACTAAGCCAGCCATACTCGCCCTTGCTGATGGCAGCATTTTTCGCGGCGAAGCCATTGGAGCCGACGGTCAGACCGTTGGTGAGGTGGTGTTCAACACCGCAATGACCGGCTATCAGGAAATCCTTACCGATCCTTCCTACGCCCAACAGATCGTTACCCTGACTTACCCGCACATCGGCAACACCGGCACCACGCCGGAAGACGCCGAGTCCGATCGCGTCTGGTCCGCTGGCCTGGTCATCCGTGACCTGCCGCTGGTAGCGAGCAACTGGCGTAACACGATGTCCCTGTCCGATTACCTGAAAGCCAACAATGTTGTGGCGATCGCCGGTATCGACACCCGCCGCCTGACCCGCATCCTGCGTGAAAAAGGCGCACAGAACGGCTGCATCATGGCCGGCGACAACATCTCCGAAGAAGCGGCCATCGCCGCGGCGCAAGGCTTCCCGGGCCTGAAGGGCATGGATCTGGCGAAAGTCGTCAGCACCAAGACCCAATACGAATGGCGCTCCACTGTCTGGGATCTGAAAACCGACAGCCACGCGACCATCGAAGCGTCCGAGCTGCCTTACCACGTGGTTGCCTACGACTACGGCGTCAAGGTCAACATCCTGCGCATGCTGGTCGAGCGCGGTTGCCGCGTGACCGTGGTGCCGGCGCAAACTCCGGCGGCCGATGTGCTGGCCTTGAAGCCGGACGGCGTGTTCCTGTCCAACGGTCCTGGTGATCCAGAGCCTTGCGACTACGCGATCAAAGCGATCAAGGAAGTGCTGGAAACCGAAATTCCGGTCTTCGGCATCTGCCTCGGTCACCAGCTGCTGGCTCTGGCCTCCGGCGCCAAGACCCTGAAAATGGGCCACGGCCACCACGGTGCCAACCACCCGGTGCAGGATCTGGACACGGGCGTCGTGATGATCACCAGCCAGAACCACGGCTTCGCGGTTGACGAAGAAACCCTGCCAGCCAACGTCCGCGCGATCCACAAATCGCTGTTCGACGGCACCCTGCAAGGTATCGAGCGCACCGACAAGAGCGCGTTCAGCTTCCAGGGTCACCCTGAAGCGAGCCCGGGCCCGAACGATGTGGCCCCTCTGTTTGACCGCTTCATCAACGAGATGGCCAAGCGACGCTAAGCGCTCGCCTTGAGACTGTAGCGAGAAGCCCCTCGAGGGCGGCCCCGGAACCGGCGGCCCCCTCGGGACTTCAGAAATCGATCAAGACGGCTTGCCGACTGACCTGCGGATTTGAGTGACAAACCCATGCCAAAACGTACAGACATTAAAAGCATCCTGATTCTCGGCGCTGGCCCGATCGTTATCGGCCAGGCCTGCGAATTCGACTACTCCGGCGCCCAGGCCTGTAAAGCCCTGCGCGAAGAGGGTTACCGCGTCATCCTGGTGAACTCCAACCCGGCCACCATCATGACCGACCCGGACATGGCCGACGCGACCTACATCGAACCGATCAAGTGGCAGACCGTTGCCAAGATCATCGAGAAAGAGCGTCCGGATGCCGTGTTGCCAACCATGGGCGGCCAGACTGCTCTGAACTGCGCCCTGGATCTGGAGCGCGAAGGCGTTCTGGAGAAGTTCGGCGTAGAGATGATCGGCGCCAACGCCGACACCATCGACAAGGCTGAAGACCGTTCGCGTTTCGACAAGGCGATGAAAGCCATCGGCCTGGAATGCCCGCGTTCCGGTATCGCCCACAGCATGGAGGAAGCCAACGCGGTGCTCGAGCGCCTGGGCTTCCCGTGCATCATCCGTCCGTCCTTTACCATGGGCGGCACCGGTGGCGGTATCGCTTACAACCGTGAAGAGTTCGAAGAAATCTGCGCCCGTGGTCTGGACCTGTCGCCAACCAAGGAACTGCTGATCGACGAATCCCTGATCGGCTGGAAAGAATATGAAATGGAAGTTGTCCGCGACAAAAAGGACAACTGCATCATCGTCTGCTCGATCGAAAACTTCGACCCGATGGGCGTGCACACCGGTGACTCGATCACTGTTGCCCCGGCCCAGACCCTGACCGACAAGGAATACCAGATCCTGCGTAACGCCTCGCTGGCGGTACTGCGCGAGATCGGCGTCGAGACCGGCGGTTCCAACGTTCAGTTCGGTATCTGCCCGGACACCGGCCGCATGGTCGTGATCGAGATGAACCCGCGTGTATCCCGCTCGTCGGCTCTGGCCTCGAAAGCCACCGGTTTCCCGATCGCCAAGATCGCGGCCAAGCTGGCGGTCGGTTACACCCTCGACGAACTGCAGAACGACATCACTGGAGGTCGTACCCCGGCGTCCTTCGAGCCGTCCATCGACTACGTCGTGACCAAGCTGCCGCGCTTCGCTTTCGAGAAGTTCGCCAACGCTGACGCGCGCCTGACCACTCAGATGAAGTCGGTCGGTGAAGTCATGGCCATCGGCCGTACCTTCCAGGAATCCCTGCAGAAAGCTCTGCGCGGTCTGGAAGTGGGTGTTTGCGGCCTGGACGAGAAAGTCGACCTGAGCAACCCGGAAAGCATGAGCGTGCTCAAGCGCGAACTGACTGTGCCGGGCGCCGAGCGTATCTGGTACGTGGCGGACGCTTTCCGCGCCGGCATGACCGTCGAAGAAATCTTCGGCATGAACATGATCGATCCTTGGTTCCTGGTGCAGATCGAAGATCTGATCAAGGACGAAGAGAAGGTCAAGACCCTCGGTCTGTCCGCTATCGACCGCGATCTGATGTACAAGCTCAAGCGCAAAGGTTTCTCCGACCAGCGTCTGGCCAAGCTGCTGGGCGTCACCGAGAAGAACCTGCGCACTCACCGCCACAAGCTGGAAGTGTTCCCGGTCTACAAGCGCGTCGACACCTGCGCGGCCGAGTTCGCCACCGACACCGCCTACCTGTACTCGACCTACGAGGAAGAGTGCGAAGCTGCGCCGTCCGGTCGCGACAAGATCATCATCCTCGGCGGTGGCCCGAACCGTATCGGTCAGGGCATCGAGTTCGACTACTGCTGCGTACACGCGGCACTGGCGCTGCGCGATGACGGTTACGAGACCATCATGGTCAACTGCAACCCGGAAACCGTTTCCACTGACTACGACACTTCCGATCGTCTGTACTTCGAACCAGTGACCCTGGAAGACGTGCTGGAAATCTGCCGCGTCGAGAAGCCGAAGGGCGTGATCGTCCAGTACGGCGGCCAGACGCCTCTGAAACTGGCTCGCGCTCTGGAAGCAGCCGGCGTGCCGATCATCGGCACCAGCCCTGATGCCATCGACCGCGCCGAAGACCGTGAGCGCTTCCAGCAAATGGTCGAGCGTCTGAACCTGCGTCAGCCGCCAAACGCCACCGTGCGCAGCGAAGACGAAGCCGTTCGCGCTGCCGCGAAAATCGGTTACCCGCTGGTGGTGCGTCCGTCCTACGTACTGGGCGGCCGGGCGATGGAAATCGTCTACAAGGAAGAAGAGCTCAAGCGTTACCTGCGTGACGCGGTGCAAGTGTCGAACGACAGTCCGGTGCTGCTCGACCACTTCCTCAACTGCGCCATCGAGATGGACGTGGATGCGGTCTGCGACGGCAAGGACGTAGTGATCGGCGCGATCATGCAGCACATCGAACAGGCGGGCGTTCACTCCGGTGACTCCGCGTGCTCGCTGCCGCCGTACTCGCTGCCGGCACACATCCAGGACGAGATGCGCGAACAGGTCAAGAAAATGGCCCTGGAACTGGGCGTGGTCGGCCTGATGAACGTTCAGTTGGCGCTGCAGGGCGAAGACATCTACGTCATCGAAGTCAACCCGCGTGCTTCCCGTACCGTACCGTTCGTGTCGAAATGCATCGGTATTTCCCTGGCAATGGTCGCGGCTCGCGTGATGGCCGGTAAAACCCTGAAGGAAATCGGCTTCACCAAGGAAATCATCCCGAACTTCTACAGTGTGAAAGAGGCGGTGTTCCCGTTCGCCAAATTCCCTGGCGTTGACCCGATCCTCGGCCCAGAGATGAAGTCCACCGGTGAAGTGATGGGCGTCGGCGACACCTTCGGCGAAGCCTTTGCCAAAGCCCAGATGGGCGCCAGCGAAGTGCTGCCGACCGGCGGTACCGCATTCATCAGCGTGCGCGATGATGACAAGCCACTGGTTGCAGGCGTGGCCCGTGATCTGATCAACTTGGGCTTCGAAGTCGTCGCCACTGCCGGCACTGCCAAGCTGATCGAAGCCGCAGGTCTGAAAGTGCGTCGCGTGAACAAGGTGACCGAGGGGCGTCCGCACGTGGTCGACATGATCAAGAATGACGAAGTCACTCTGATCATCAACACCACCGAAGGTCGTCAGTCGATCGCTGATTCGTACTCCATTCGTCGTAATGCCTTGCAGCACAAGATTTACTGCACCACCACCATTGCTGCTGGCGAAGCTATCTGTGAAGCGCTGAAGTTCGGTCCCGAGAAGACCGTACGCCGCTTGCAGGATCTACACGCAGGATTGAAGGCATGAATAAATACCCAATGACCGTCCAGGGCTCCAAGGCCCTGGAGGAAGAGTACGCTCACCTGACCAAGGTCGTTCGTCCGAAGCTTAGCCAGGACATCGGTACGGCCCGCGAGTTGGGTGACTTGAAAGAAAACGCCGAATACCATGCCGCTCGCGAACAGCAAGGTATGGTCGAGGCGCGGATCCGTGACATCGAAGGTCGCCTGCAGAACGCGGTGATCATTGACGTGACGACCATTCCGCACACCGGCAAAGTGATTTTCGGCACTACCGTCGAAATCGCCAACGTCGAGACTGATGAAAGCGTGACTTACCAGATCGTGGGTGAGGATGAGGCGGACATCAAACTCGGCAAGATTTCCGTCGGCTCGCCGATCGCTCGCGCCTTGATTGCCAAGGAAGAGGGCGATACGGTCGTCGTGAAGACGCCAGGTGGCGTTATCGAGTACGAGATTGTCGAAGTCCGTCACATCTGAGGGTGGGCGCCTGCTGCATGCGGGCGCAATGCTCTGGCAACTGGCCCAGATGTTGTGGGTCGGTGGCCTGTGGCTGGTACATCTCGGTCTGCGACCGGTGCTGGGTCAAATCGGCCTGGCACCGCTGTTGATCGATGAAGTTGCAAGTACGTTTGAAGTGGCGGTGGTGGGGTTTGCCGTCGCGTGCGTGATATTTCAGGCTTTGGTGCTGGTACAGGCCGAGGGCCTTGCCAGTCTATGGCGAGATTTTCGCGGGCAAGTGTTGCTGATGGCGTTGTATGCGTGTGCGATGTTTGTCGCAGTGCGTGGCGGCTGGCCGGATGCGCAGCGCTGGCAGGTGTTCAGCTTTCTCGTGTTGGGTTTTTCCGGGCTGGTGCTGGTATTGCAGCCGGTGCCGGGATGGAGTGGCAGGGTGCGCGAAGCACACCCTTGACCCTTGCCATCACTTGAAACGATGGACGTTCGACAGCTGCTTGTTGACGCTGAAGTTCTTGCGGTAAATCAGTGCCATCTTGCCGATGACTTGAACCAGATCGGCCTTGCCGACCGTGCATAGCTCTGCAACGGACGCCAGGCGCGCCTCGCGATCGAGGATGTTGAGCTTGATCTTGATCAGCTCGTGATCTGCCAATGCGCGTTCGAGTTCGGCTAAAACACCCTCAGTCAAACCGTTGTCAGCCACAGTCAGAACCGGTTTCAGGTGGTGGCCAATGGATTTGTACTGTTTCTTCTGCTCTGGAGTGAGCGGCATAATCTGACCCTTTCGTCTGGATTCTGTAAAATGGCGGCCATTTTACCCGAGGGCTCGTGGATCCGCCCAATTAATCACGACCCTAATCAACGAGGTGCCCAATGGCGCGTTCCAAGACAAGCCTTGGTTGGCTGAAAAGACATGTCAATGACCCCTATGTGAAGCAGGCGCAGAAGGACGGTTACCGTTCGCGTGCGAGTTACAAGCTTCTGGAGGTCCAGGAAAAATACAAGCTGATCCGTCCGGGCATGAGCGTCGTTGACCTGGGTGCGGCGCCTGGCGGCTGGTCTCAAGTCACCAGTCGGCTGATCGGTGGCCAGGGGCGATTGATCGCCTCGGACATCCTGGAGATGGACAGTATTCCGGATGTGACCTTTATCCAGGGTGACTTCACTCAGGACGAAGTGCTCGCGCGGATCCTTGAAGCTGTAGGTAATTCACAGGTTGACCTTGTGATTTCCGATATGGCCCCCAATATGAGTGGTACGCCTGAAGTGGACATGCCCAAGGCCATGTTTCTTTGCGAGCTGGCGCTTGATCTGGCGGAGCGGATACTCAAGCCGGGCGGTAATTTCCTGATCAAGATTTTTCAGGGCGAAGGATTCGATACGTACCTGAAGGATGCTCGCAAGAAGTTCGACAAGATCCAGATGATCAAGCCGGATTCATCTCGCGGCAGCTCTCGTGAGCAATACATGCTGGCTTGGGGCTACCGCGGTCGTAGCGAGTAAAACGAGGTTTTTTGGCGGGGTGATAGGTTTTTCGTATTTCGCCCCGCGCGCATAAGCGCATATTGTGTAGAAAGTGTTTCACAAAGGGTTACAGACGGCGCCTGCCAGAGCTGTAGGTAATGTAGTAAGTTAGGCCGGTGAATATCATGCGAAGCGCGCGCCAGTAGCGGAGCTTGCTTCAGAGGGTAGTTAATTGAACGATATGGCAAAGAATCTGATCCTGTGGTTGATCATCGCGGCAGTCCTGGTGACGGTGATGAACAACTTCTCCAGCCCTAACGAGCCGCAGACCCTCAACTATTCCGACTTCATCCAGCAGGTCAAGGATGGCAAGGTCGAGCGCGTGGCCGTCGACGGCTACGTGATTACCGGCAAGCGCAACGACGGCGACAGCTTCAAGACCATTCGTCCGGCAATTCAGGACAATGGCCTGATCGGCGATCTGGTCGACAACCACGTTGTGGTCGAAGGCAAGCAGCCTGAGCAGCAAAGCATCTGGACCCAGCTTCTGGTGGCCAGCTTCCCGATCCTGGTGATCATCGCGGTGTTCATGTTCTTCATGCGCCAGATGCAGGGCGGTGCGGGCGGCAAGGGCGGGCCGATGAGCTTTGGCAAGAGCAAGGCGCGTCTGCTGTCCGAAGATCAGGTGAAAACCACCTTGGCTGACGTTGCCGGTTGCGATGAAGCCAAGGAAGAAGTGGGTGAGCTGGTCGAGTTCCTCCGTGATCCGGGCAAGTTCCAGCGCCTGGGCGGTCGCATTCCTCGCGGCGTGCTGATGGTGGGGCCACCCGGTACCGGTAAGACCTTGCTGGCCAAGGCGATTGCCGGTGAGGCCAAAGTGCCGTTCTTTACCATTTCCGGTTCCGACTTCGTCGAAATGTTCGTCGGTGTCGGTGCAAGCCGCGTTCGTGACATGTTCGAACAAGCCAAGAAACACGCTCCATGCATCATCTTCATCGACGAGATCGACGCCGTGGGTCGCCATCGTGGCGCCGGTATGGGCGGCGGTCACGATGAGCGCGAGCAGACTCTCAACCAGTTGCTGGTCGAGATGGACGGTTTCGAAATGAATGACGGCATCATCGTCATCGCCGCGACCAACCGCCCTGACGTGCTGGACCCTGCGTTGCTGCGTCCTGGCCGTTTCGACCGTCAGGTGGTGGTCGGCCTGCCGGACATCCGTGGTCGCGAGCAGATCCTCAAGGTTCACATGCGTAAGGTGCCAATGGGTGACGACGTTGCTCCGGCTGTCATCGCGCGTGGCACGCCGGGCTTCTCTGGTGCCGATCTGGCGAACCTGGTGAACGAAGCGTCGTTGTTCGCTGCCCGTGCCGGCAAGCGCATCGTTGAAATGAAAGAGTTCGAGCTGGCGAAAGACAAGATCATGATGGGCGCCGAGCGCAAATCCATGGTCATGTCCGAGAAGGAAAAGCAGAACACCGCTTATCACGAGGCAGGCCACGCTATCGTTGGTCGCGTTGTGCCCGAGCATGATCCGGTCTACAAGGTGTCGATCATCCCGCGCGGTCGTGCGCTGGGTGTGACGATGTTCCTGCCGGAAGAAGATCGTTACAGCCTGTCCAAGCGTGCGCTTATCAGTCAGATCTGCTCGCTGTACGGCGGCCGTATCGCTGAAGAAATGACCTTGGGCTTCGACGGTGTGACCACTGGTGCCTCTAATGACATCATGCGTGCGAGTCAGATCGCGCGGAACATGGTGACCAAATGGGGCTTGTCGGAAAAACTCGGCCCGTTGATGTATGCGGAAGAAGAGGGTGAGGTATTCCTCGGTCGTGGTGGTGGCGGTCAGAATGCCAGCTTCTCTGGTGAGACAGCCAAGCTGATCGACTCCGAAGTACGCAGCATCATCGATCAGTGCTACGGCACCGCCAAGCAGATCCTGACGGACAATCGCGACAAGCTCGATGCCATGGCGGATGCTTTGATGAAGTACGAGACGATCGATGCCGAGCAGATCGACGACATCATGGCCGGTCGTACACCTCGCGAGCCTCGCGACTGGTCGGGAGGTACCGGTACTGGCACGCCTCCTGTCATTCAGGGCGAGCGCCCGGAAACACCGATTGGCGGTCCGGCTGCCGACGTTTAAGGTTTGAAATGACTTCTGTAAAGTCCCTGACCCGGTTGCCTTGCGGCAACCGGGTTCTTGATTTGGCCCGGACGCATGTCATGGGCATTCTCAATGTCACTCCCGATTCTTTCTCCGACGGTGGCCGATACAGCCAGCTCGATGCAGCCTTGCGTCATGCCGAAGCCATGGTTGCGGCGGGTGCAACGCTGATCGATGTGGGCGGCGAGTCGACCCGTCCAGGCGCGCGGGCGGTTTCTCCATTGGAGGAACTGGAGCGTGTCGCTCCCGTCGTCGAGCTGATCAACCGCGAACTGGATGTGGTCATATCGGTCGATACATCCACTCCGGCGGTCATGCGCGAAACAGCGCGGTTGGGTGCTGGTTTGATCAACGACGTTCGTTCGCTAAGGCGCGATGGCGCGTTGGATGCTGCTGCTGCCACGGGATTGCCCGTGTGCCTGATGCATATGCTCGGTGAACCTGACGATATGCAGGACGATCCGCGCTATCAGGATGTCACCCGGGAAGTGGGCGAATTTCTCGCCGAGCGCATGACTCAGTGTGAGTTGGCAGGTATTCCGGCCGAGCGGATCATTCTTGATCCGGGCTTCGGCTTCGCCAAAACCCTGCAGCACAATCTAAGCTTGTTCAAGCATATGGAAGCCCTGCATGCGCTGGGGCGGCCACTGTTGGTGGGTGTTTCGCGCAAAAGCATGATCGGTCATGCATTGAATCGTCCGGTGGGTGAGCGTCTATACGGTGGTTTGGCACTGGCTGCGCTGGCGTCGGTGAAAGGTGCGCGTATATTGCGCGTCCATGATGTGGCGGAAACGGTGGACGTGGTGCGAATGCTCGCGGCCGTGGAATCAGCCGAATAAGAATGATGGGGCACTTATGAGCAAGAAATACTTTGGTACTGACGGCATTCGTGGTCGTGTCGGGGAATACCCGATCACGCCGGACTTCATGCTCAAGCTCGGCTGGGCTGCCGGTATGGCCTTTCGCAAGATGGGCGCCTGCAAGGTGTTGGTCGGCAAGGACACGCGGATTTCCGGTTACATGTTCGAATCGGCACTTGAAGCCGGCCTGACATCTGCCGGCGCCGATGTAATGCTGCTCGGCCCGATGCCGACTCCAGCTATTGCCTACCTGTCGCGGACCTTCCAGGCTGAGGCCGGGATCGTGATCAGTGCATCGCACAATCCGCATGACGATAACGGCATCAAGTTTTTCTCCGGCAAGGGCACCAAGTTGCCCGATGAGCTGGAGCTGATGATTGAAGAGCTGCTCGATACGCCAATGACCGTTGTCGAGTCGAGCAAGATTGGCAAGGTGTCGCGCATTAATGATGCGTCCGGTCGCTATATCGAGTTCTGCAAGAGCTCCGTGCCGACCGGCACCAGTTTCTCCGGCCTGAAGATCGTCATCGACTGCGCACACGGAGCAACCTACAAGGTTGCGCCGAGCGTATTCCGTGAACTGGGTGCCGAAGTTGTGGTTCTGTCCGCGCAGCCCAACGGTCTGAATATCAACGACAACTGTGGCTCCACTCACATGGGACAGTTGCAGGCGGCGGTGCTGTCCGAGCACGCTGACCTGGGGATTGCATTCGATGGCGACGGCGACCGGGTGTTGATGGTTGATCACACGGGGGCAATTGTTGATGGCGATGAGCTGATCTTCATTATTGCGCGCGATCTGCATGAGCGAGGCAAGTTGCAGGGTGGTGTGGTCGGTACCTTGATGAGTAACCTTGGGCTCGAGCTCGCGCTCGCAGATCTGGGTATTCCTTTCGTGCGCGCCAATGTCGGCGACCGATATGTGATCGCCGAGCTGCTGGAGCGTAACTGGCTGGTGGGTGGCGAGAACTCGGGGCATGTCGTGTGCTTCAATCACACCACCACGGGTGATGCGATCATCGCTGCTTTGCAGGTGTTGATGGCGCTGAAGACGCGTAACGAGGGGCTTGCTCAAACTCGCCAGGCGTTGCGCAAGTGCCCGCAGGTGCTGATCAACGTGCGTTTCGGTGGTGGCGATAGCCCGCTGGAGCATCCGGCTGTCAAGGAAGCCAGTGCGCGTGTAACTCAGGCCATGGCGGGGCGTGGTCGTGTACTTTTGCGCAAGTCCGGGACAGAGCCTTTGGTGCGTGTAATGGTCGAAGGCGAGGACGAAACCCAGGTTCGTGGGTATGCCGAAGAACTGGCAAAACTGGTAACTGAAGTTTCTGCCTGATTCGGCTTGCCAGCCATGATTGTGTTGGGTAACATCTGCGCCCACTTTGACCGACGAGGTACAGCATGCGTCGCCCTATGGTAGCTGGTAACTGGAAGATGCACGGTACCCGCGCCAGCGTCGCTGAGCTGATCAACGGCCTTCGTCATCTGGCCTTGCCAAGCGGTGTTGATGTCGCGGTATTCCCGCCTTGCTTGTATATCAATCAAGTGATTGATGGCTTGAAAGGTAAATCGATTTCGGTCGGTGCGCAGAACTCTGCGGTGGAATCCATGCAAGGTGCGTTGACGGGCGAGATTGCGCCGAGTCAGTTGGTGGATGCAGGTTGTTCCCTGGTGCTTGTCGGGCACTCCGAACGCCGCCAGATCATGGGCGAGCGAGACGGAATGCTGAATCGCAAGTTCGCAGCGGCACAGGCATGTGGCTTGATTCCGGTGTTGTGTGTGGGGGAGACCCTGGAGCAGCGTGAAGCCGGAAAAACTCTTGAGGTTGTCGGGCGTCAGCTGGGCAGTATCATCGAGGAGCTGGGTGTCGGTGCTTTTGCCAACGCAGTGATCGCTTACGAGCCGGTCTGGGCGATTGGTACCGGGCTGACTGCAACGCCGCAACAGGCTCAGGATGTGCATAAAGCCATTCGCGAGCAGTTGGCGGCAGAGAATTCTGAAGTGGCACGAGGTGTGCGGCTTCTATACGGCGGCAGCGTGAAGGCGGCCAATGCGGTCGAACTGTTCGGCATGCCGGATATCGATGGGGGGCTCATTGGTGGAGCTTCCCTGAATGCAGATGAGTTCGGTGCGATTTGTCGCGCCGCGGGAAACTGAAAAAATGCTGGAAACAGTCGTAGTCGTTTTTCATCTGCTGGGTGCATTGGG
The DNA here is from genome assembly GCF_001594225.2 of Pseudomonas glycinae. Lineage (GTDB taxonomy): Bacteria > Pseudomonadota > Gammaproteobacteria > Pseudomonadales > Pseudomonadaceae > Aquipseudomonas > Aquipseudomonas glycinae. The sequence continues at coordinate 4,239,337 of NZ_CP014205.2, read as the reverse complement.
CGTAGTAGCTCTGGTTTTGCTGCAGCAGGGTAAAGGTGCGGATGCTGGCGCGTCTTTCGGAGCAGGTGCTTCAAATACTGTGTTCGGAAGCCAAGGTTCCTCTACCTTTCTTAGTAAGTTTACTGCTATACTTGCCGCCGGTTTCTTCATAACCAGCTTGGGGTTAGGATACTTTGCTAAAGAGAAGGCTCATCAGCTGACTCAAGCAGGTTTGCCAAACCCGGCAGTGTTGGAAGTTCCAAAGCAGCAACCGGCTTCTGATGATGTCCCGGTGCTTCAAGAGCAAAAGTCGGCTACTCCAGCGACTGACGTACCTCCAGCTCAAGAGCAGAAGTAAGAAGGGTTTCAAACGTAGTATTGCCGAGGTGGTGGAATTGGTAGACACGCAACCTTGAGGTGGTTGTGCCCATAGGGTGTAGGGGTTCGAGTCCCCTTCTCGGTACCAATTAGTCAGGAGAGCCCGCTGTTGCGGGCTTTCTTGCAGGTGGAAGGTTACATTGACCCTATGAGGGATCGGTCGTATACTTCCGCCCCAGCTTTGTCGCGGGGTGGAGCAGTCTGGTAGCTCGTCGGGCTCATAACCCGAAGGTCGTCGGTTCAAATCCGGCCCCCGCAACCAGTTTAAGGAGCCCCTTTTAAGGGGCTTTTTGTTAGCTGGACACTTTCAACGCCGCTGTTCGACGGCGTTTCAAGGATGGGCGTTTCGCCCATTTTTTTATTTTGCATAGCATGCACATACATGCACGAGGGGGTTCAGGTGTCGAGCAAGCTAGAAGAGTTGCAGGCCTTGCTGGCCCCGGTGGTCGTGGCCCTAGGCTATGAATGCTGGGGTATTGAGTTTTCGGCTCAAGGTCGTCACTCAATGTTGCGCGTTTATATCGATAAGGAAGGCGGCGTACTGGTGGACGATTGTGCCATCGTCAGCCGTCAGATCAGCGGTGTGCTGGATGTTGAAGATCCGATCTCCGTTGAATACACCCTTGAAGTTTCCTCGCCAGGCATGGAACGCCCTCTGTTCACTCTTGAGCAGTTTGCCAAATATGTCGGTGAACAAGTGAAGATCAAGCTGCGCTCGCCTTTTGAAGGACGACGCAACTTTCAGGGCCTTCTGCGCGGTGTAGAAGAGCAGGACGTCGTGGTGCAGGTGGAAAACCATGAGTTCCTGTTGCCGATCGATATGATCGACAAGGCCAACATTATTCCCAGTTATGACTGAGACGCGGATCCCGCGGATCCAATGGCTTGCGAAAGGCGAGGCGTACGATGAGCAAAGAAGTACTGCTGGTTGTTGAGTCGGTATCCAATGAAAAGGGTGTACCGGCAAGCGTGATTTTTGAAGCGCTGGAGCTGGCTCTGGCCACTGCTACCAAAAAGCGTTTTGAAGACGAAGTTGATCTGCGTGTGGAAATCAACCGCCACACCGGTTCCTACGAAACATTCCGTCGCTGGACGGTCGTCGAAGAGAATGATCTCGATGATCCGGCCATCGAAACCTGGCCGAGCAAGGTTGCTGAAACGCACCCTGGCGCCAAGGTTGGCGACGTTGTTGAAGAAAAGATCGAGTCCATCGAGTTCGGCCGTATCGCTGCTCAGACCGCCAAGCAGGTCATCGTGCAGAAAGTGCGCGAAGCCGAGCGCGCTCAAGTGGTTGACGCTTATCGCGAGCGCCTGGGAGAAATCATCTCCGGCACCGTGAAGAAAGTGACCCGCGACAACGTGATCGTCGACCTGGGTAATAACGCTGAAGCGTTGCTGGCCCGTGAAGACATCATTTCTCGCGAAACCTTCCGTGTTGGCGTGCGTCTGCGTGCGCTGCTCAAGGAAATCCGCACCGAGAACCGCGGTCCTCAGCTGATCCTGTCGCGTACCGCGCCGGAAATGCTGATCGAGCTGTTCCGTATCGAAGTGCCGGAAATTGCTGAAGGTCTGATCGAAGTCATGGCCGCATCCCGTGATCCGGGTTCGCGTGCCAAGATCGCTGTCCGCTCCAAGGACAAACGCATCGACCCGCAGGGCGCGTGCATCGGTATGCGCGGTTCGCGCGTCCAGGCCGTGTCGGGCGAGTTGGGTGGCGAGCGTGTCGACATCGTCCTGTGGGACGACAACCCGGCACAGTTCGTGATCAATGCCATGTCGCCGGCAGAAGTGGCGGCCATCATCGTTGACGAAGATGCCCATGCCATGGACATCGCCGTTGGCGCAGACAATCTGGCTCAGGCCATCGGTCGTGGTGGTCAGAACGTGCGTCTGGCGAGCCAGCTGACTGGCTGGACCCTGAACGTGATGACCGAATCGGACATCCAGGCTAAGCAGCAAGCGGAAACCGGCGACATCCTGCGCAACTTCATCGACGAGCTGGAAGTCGACGAAGAACTGGCTCAGGTGCTGGTAGACGAAGGCTTCACCAGCCTGGAAGAGATTGCCTACGTACCGTTGGAAGAAATGCTCAACATCGACGGCTTTGACGAAGACATCGTCAACGAGCTTCGCGCTCGTGCCAAGGATCGTTTGTTGACCAAAGCCATCGCTACTGAGGAAAAGCTGGCAGACGCCCATCCGGCCGAAGACCTGCTCTCGCTTGAGGGTATGGACAAGGATTTGGCGATGGAACTGGCGGTGCGCGGCGTAATTACCCGCGAAGACCTGGCCGAGCAGTCTATTGACGACCTGCTCGACATCGACGGCATTGACGAAGATCGTGCCGGCAAGTTGATCATGGCCGCCCGAGCCCACTGGTTCGAGTAATTAGGCGCGGCCTGAGGAGAGAAGTGCATGACGCAAGTCACGGTGAAACAACTGGCCGATGAGGTCAAAACACCGGTAGAGCGCCTGTTGCAGCAGATGCGTGAGGCAGGTCTGCCGCACACCGCCGCCGAAGAAAATGTGACTGACAGTGAGAAGCAATCCCTGCTGACCCACTTGAAAAGCAGCCACAAGGCGAAAGTGGAAGAACCACGCAAGATCACGCTGCAGCGTAAAACCACCAGCACCCTGCGTGTGGCTGGCAGCAAAAGCATCAGCGTTGAAGTCCGCAAGAAGAAAGTTTTCGTACAGCGTAGCCCGGAAGAAATCGAAGCCGAGCGCAAGCGTGAACTGGATGAACGTCGTGCAGTAGAAAATGCTGCCCGTCAGAAGGCTGAAGAAGAAGCCCGCGTGCGCGCCGAAGAAGAAGCGCGTCGCCAGCCTGCTGCGCCGTCCGCTCCTGCCGAAGCCGTCGCTGCACCTGCGCCAGTGGCCGAACCAGTGCGCGAAGCCGCGCCGGTTGTGGCTGCTACCCCAGCTGCCGACACTCGCAAGCGTGACGAGCAGCGCCGCCCGGACAAGCCGCGTGCCGACGACAACAACCGTCGTGGCGGTGGTGATGGCGAGCGCAAAAACGCTCCGCATCGCGCATCGGTCAAGGAAAAGGCTCCGGCACCACGTGTGGCGCCACGCACTACCGACGAAGAAAGCGATGGCTTCCGTCGCGGCGGTCGCGGCAAGGCCAAGCTGAAAAAACGCAACGCTCACGGTTTCCAGAGCCCGACCGGCCCTGTCGTGCGTGAAGTGAAGATCGGCGAAACCATCACTGTTGGCGATCTCGCCCAGCAGATGTCGGTCAAGGCTGCCGAAATCATCAAGTTCATGTTCAAACTGGGTACTCCAGCGACCATCAACCAGGTGCTTGATCAGGAAACTGCTCAACTGGTAGCCGAAGAACTGGGCCACAAAGTGACCCTGGTCAGCGACACCGCCCTGGAAGATTCCCTGGCCGAGTCCCTGAAGTTCGAAGGTGAAGCAGTTCCTCGTGCGCCGGTCGTGACCGTAATGGGCCACGTTGACCACGGTAAGACCTCGCTGCTCGACTACATCCGTCGTGCCAAGGTAGCTGCTGGCGAAGCCGGCGGTATCACCCAGCACATCGGTGCCTACCACGTTGAAACCGAACGCGGCATGGTCACCTTCCTCGACACCCCGGGTCACGCCGCGTTTACCGCCATGCGTGCCCGTGGTGCCAAGGCGACCGACATCGTGATCCTGGTGGTTGCGGCGGACGACGGCGTGATGCCACAAACCATCGAAGCCGTTCAGCACGCTGTTGCTGCCGGCGTTCCGCTGGTGGTTGCGGTGAACAAGATTGACAAGCCGGGTGCCGACCTCGATCGCATCCGTAGCGAACTGTCGGCCCATGGCGTGACCTCTGAAGACTGGGGTGGCGACACTCCATTCGTCCCGGTTTCCGCGAAGATGGGTACCGGCGTCGACGAACTGCTCGAAGCTGTATTGCTGCAGGCTGAAGTTCTCGAACTGACCGCCACGCCTTCGGCTCCTGGCCGTGGTGTCGTGGTTGAATCGCGTCTCGACAAGGGCCGTGGCCCGGTGGCGACTGTTCTGGTTCAGGACGGTACGCTGCGTCAAGGTGACATGGTGCTGGTCGGCTCGAACTATGGCCGCGTGCGCGCCATGCTCGACGAGAACGGCAAGCCGATCAAGGAAGCGGGCCCGGCCATTCCGGTCGAGATCCTCGGCCTGGACGGTACGCCTGACGCTGGCGACGAGATGAGCGTGGTTGCCGACGAGAAGAAAGCCCGTGAAGTGGCTCTGTTCCGTCAAGGCAAGTTCCGCGAAGTCAAACTGGCTCGCGCTCACGCCGGCAAGCTGGAAAACATCTTCGAAAGCATGGGTCAGGAAGAGAAGAAGACGCTCAACATCGTCCTCAAATCCGACGTCCGTGGTTCGCTGGAAGCCTTGCAGGGCGCTTTGAACGGCCTGGGCAACGACGAAGTGCAAGTGCGCGTGGTCGGTGGCGGCGTCGGTGGTATCACCGAATCCGATGCCAACCTGGCACTGGCTTCCAACGCTGTACTGTTCGGCTTCAACGTGCGTGCCGATGCCGGCGCACGGAAGATCGTCGAGCAGGAAGGTCTGGACATGCGTTACTACAACGTGATCTACGACATCATCGAAGACGTCAAGAAAGCCCTGACCGGTATGCTTGGCAGCGACGTTCGCGAGAACATCCTCGGTGTGGCCGAAGTCCGTGACGTATTCCGTTCGCCTAAGTTCGGCGCCATCGCCGGCTGCATGGTGATCGAGGGTACTGTTCACCGTAACCGTCCGATCCGTGTGCTGCGTGAAGACATCGTTATCTTCGAAGGCGAGCTGGAATCCCTGCGCCGCTTCAAGGATGACGCTTCCGAAGTACGTGCCGGCATGGAATGCGGTATCGGCGTGAAGAGCTACAACGACGTCAAAGTCGGCGACAAGATCGAAGTCTTCGAGAAGGTTCAGGTTGCTCGCAGCCTCTGACTCGCGCACTTCAAGGGCCACGTCGGGCCGCCGCATGCAAGTGCGCGGCACGGCGTCAGGACTCTAAACGCAACGCCCGGTCTGGCTTTTGTCAGGCCGGGCGTTTGCCGCTTTCAGACCTTGCGGGTTTCACCGCAGGGCAGTAACAGGTAACAAATCATGGCAAAAGAATACAGCCGTACCCAACGTATCGGCGATCAGATGCAGCGTGAGCTGGCCCAGCTGATCCGTCGTGAAGTCAAAGACCCGCGCGTCGGCCTGGTCACCATTACCGCTGTGGAAGTCAGCCGTGACGTCGGTCACGCAAAGATCTTCATCACCGTGATGGGGCAGGACAACGCCGAAGACATCGCGCAAAGCATCAAGGTTCTCAACGCTGCCGCCGGCTTCCTGCGCATGCAGCTGGCCCGTGAAATGAAGCTGCGCAGCGTGCCGCAATTGCACTTCCACTACGACGAAAGCGTCGTGCGGGGTGCGCACCTGTCGGCCCTGATCGAGCGCGCCGTGGCTGAGGACAATCAGCACGTGGCTGCGGCAGAACCCGAAGACACCAAGGAGTAACTCGGTGGCTCAGGTCAAACGTATCCGTCGTAACGTCAGCGGCATCATCCTGCTCGACAAGCCGCTGGGGTTCACCTCCAACGCAGCCTTGCAGAAGGTTCGCTGGTTGCTCAACGCCGAAAAGGCCGGTCACACCGGCAGTCTCGACCCTCTGGCCACCGGTGTTCTGCCGTTGTGCTTCGGCGAGGCGACCAAGTTTTCGCAGTACCTGCTTGATTCCGACAAGGGTTACGAAACCCTGGCGCAACTGGGCAAGACCACCACCACGGCAGACGCCGAAGGTGAGGTTTTGCAGGAACGTCCGGTGACCGTTGGTCAGGCCGACATTGAAGCGGTTCTGCCGAAATTTCGCGGGCAAATCAGTCAGATACCGCCGATGTACTCGGCTCTCAAGCGTGATGGCCAGCCGCTGTACAAGTTGGCCCGTGCAGGCGAAGTAGTGGAGCGTGAACCGCGTTCTGTTACTATTGCGCGCTTGGAATTGCTGGCCTTCGAAGGCGATACTGCGCGTCTTGCGGTGGATTGCAGCAAGGGCACCTATATTCGCACCCTGGTGGAGGATATCGGTGAGCAACTCGGTTGTGGTGCGTACGTCGCTGAACTGCGTCGTACCCAGGCCGGGCCTTTCACCCTGGCGCAGACCGTGACCCTCGAAGAGCTGGAAGCGGTACATGCCGAAGGCGGCAACGAAGCGGTCGACCGCTTCCTGATGCCATCGGACAGCGGCCTGCAGGATTGGCCGTTGCTGCAGTTCTCGGAAGCGAGCGCGTTCTACTGGCTCAACGGCCAGCCGGTACGTGCCCCGGATGCTCCGAAGTTCGGCATGGTGCGGGTACAGGATCACAACGGTCGCTTCATCGGTATCGGTGAAGTGAGCGAAGACGGGCGCATCGCGCCGCGTCGACTGATTCGGTCAGAATGACCGGAAACCGGTCTGTGTAACAGCAGGCCGGTGAGTGTGGCTGTCAACAGGCACGGTCACTACTCTTTTATAGATACAGGGATTTGTCCCTGGCCTGTTGAAACTGTTTTTGAAACAGTTTCCTGATAAAAGGATTGCCTCATGGCTCTCGACGTTCAAGAAAAAGCTCAAATCGTTGCCGACTACCAGCAAGCCGTTGGTGACACTGGTTCGCCAGAAGTGCAAGTTGCACTGCTGACCGCCAACATCAACAAACTGCAAGGTCACTTCAAGGCCAACGGTAAAGACCACCACTCCCGTCGTGGTCTGATCCGCATGGTTAACCAGCGTCGCAAGCTGCTGGACTACCTGAAAGGCAAGGACGTGAGCCGTTACAGCGCTCTGATCGCTCGCCTGGGTCTGCGTCGCTAATCAGCGATTGCGCTATGAGGTTGGTTGTCTGTCAGACGTCAGCGGGTTTCCGCCGGCGTCCGGCAGGCTCCCAGCCTCAAGTTTTATCTGGATACACGTTTTACCCTGGACAGGCGTCGGGCCGATTCCCGGCATTGCCCAAGAATTTCGCAAGAAACCAGTTCCCCCAAGAGCCACAAAGAAGGTAGGACACCGTGAACCCGGTAATCAAAAAATTCCAGTTCGGTCAGTCGACCGTTACCCTCGAGACTGGCCGTATCGCCCGTCAGGCCTCCGGCGCAGTATTGGTCACCGTTGACGACGACGTCAGCGTATTGGTGACCGTAGTCGGTGCCAAGCAAGCCGATCCGGGCAAGGGCTTCTTCCCTCTGTCCGTTCACTACCAGGAAAAGACTTACGCTGCCGGTAAGATCCCTGGCGGTTTCTTCAAGCGTGAAGGCCGTCCTTCCGAGAAAGAAACCCTGACTTCCCGACTGATCGACCGTCCGATCCGTCCACTGTTCCCTGAAGGTTTCATGAACGAAGTGCAGGTTGTCTGCACCGTCGTTTCCACCAGCAAGAAGACCGATCCGGACATCGCTGCGATGATCGGTACCTCGGCTGCCCTGGCGATCTCCGGCATTCCTTTTGACGGCCCGATCGGCGCCGCCCGCGTGGCTTTCCACGAAAGCACCGGCTACCTGCTGAACCCGACTTACGAGCAGCAAGCTGCCTCGAGCCTGGACATGGTCGTTGCCGGTACTTCGGACGCCGTGCTGATGGTTGAATCGGAAGCCAAAGAGCTGACCGAAGACCAGATGCTGGGCGCAGTACTGTTTGCTCACGACGAGTTCCAGGTCGTGATCAACGCCGTTAAAGAACTGGCTGCCGAAGCGGCCAAGCCAACCTGGACCTGGGCGCCTGCTCCAGAAGCCACCGAGCTGCTGGCTGCTATCCGTTCCGAGTTCGGCGAAGCGATCTCTCAGGCTTACACCATCACCATCAAGGCCGACCGTTATGCGCGTCTGGGCGAGCTGCGTGACCAGGTTGTTGCCAAGCTGTCCGGTGAAGAAGGCCAGCCTTCGGCTGCCGACGTCAAAGCCGCTTTCGGTGAAATCGAATACCGCACCGTTCGCGAAAACATCGTCAACGGCAAGCCACGTATCGACGGTCGCGACACTCGCACCGTACGTCCGCTGAACATCGAAGTCGGCGTTCTGCCGAAGACTCACGGCTCGGCACTGTTCACCCGTGGCGAAACCCAGGCTCTGGTCGTCGCGACGCTGGGCACTGCCCGCGACGCACAACTGCTGGACACCCTGGAAGGCGAGAAAAAAGACCCGTTCATGCTGCACTACAACTTCCCTCCGTTCTCGGTGGGCGAGTGTGGTCGCATGGGTGGCGCCGGTCGTCGCGAAATCGGTCACGGCCGTCTGGCCCGTCGCTCGGTTTCGGCCATGCTGCCTGCCGCTGACGTGTTCCCGTACACCATCCGTGTGGTATCGGAAATCACCGAATCCAACGGTTCGAGCTCGATGGCTTCCGTTTGCGGCGCTTCCCTGGCCCTGATGGACGCTGGTGTTCCGATGAAGGCACCGGTTGCCGGTATCGCCATGGGTCTGGTTAAAGAAGGCGAGAAATTCGCTGTCCTGACCGACATCCTGGGTGACGAAGACCACTTGGGCGACATGGACTTCAAAGTAGCCGGTACCGCCAAAGGTGTGACCGCGCTGCAGATGGACATCAAGATCAAGGGCATCACCGAAGAGATCATGGAAATCGCTCTGGGCCAAGCCCTGGAAGCGCGCCTGAACATCCTCGGCCAGATGAACCAGATCATCGGCCAGTCGCGTACCGAACTGTCGGCCAACGCTCCGACCATGATCGCGATGAAGATCGACACCGACAAGATCCGTGACGTCATCGGTAAAGGCGGCGCGACCATCCGTGCGATCTGCGAAGAGACCAAGGCTTCGATCGACATCGAAGACGACGGTTCGATCAAGATCTTCGGCGAAACCAAGGAAGCCGCTGAAGCAGCTCGTCAGCGCGTTCTGGGTATCACCGCAGAGGCCGAGATCGGCAAGATCTACGTCGGCAAGGTTGAACGCATCGTCGACTTCGGCGCATTCGTCAACATCCTGCCGGGCAAGGACGGTCTGGTGCACATCTCGATGCTGAGCGACGCTCGCGTAGAGAAAGTGACCGACATCCTGAAAGAAGGCCAGGAAGTGGAAGTGCTGGTACTGGACGTGGACAACCGCGGCCGTATCAAGCTGTCCATCAAAGACGTGGCAGCGGCCAAGGCTTCGGGCGTTTAATCACCCCGCAGCTCCAGTGCAATGAAAGATGCCCCGCCGTGAAAACGGCGGGGCATTTTTTTGTCCGTGAAATATCGAGTCATTCGGCGAAGTTGCCGACCTGCAAGACCAGTGCTAGGTTTAGCCCACCGCCCGTGTAGCTCAGCCGGTAGAGCAGCGCACTCGTAACGCGAAGGTCGCAGGTTCGATTCCTGTCTCGGGCACCACTTCTCTTTTCATCTTTCTCGCTCCCCCCTCGAAATCCGGTTTTATGTTCCTCGGGTCAACTTTTTGTGGGAGAGATGTAAAGTCCCGTGTAATTCGCTCGCCAAACGTCCTATATTCGTTGTCTGCATGAGCATCGCTTAGCAGTTTTCAGATGATCCCGAATGGTTCCGAAGGCCGGACAGTCCGCGTCAGAGAGATCCTTGATGATCCAGATCCATCCTCCATTCCCATGATCAGCGAGAACGCCATGAACGAATTAACTCAAGAGCAACGTCACGAAGAAGCGCTTAGAAAATACATCCTTGATGTTCCGGATCTGAAGGAAGAGATCAAGGACCTGAGTCCCGATGATCAGAAAGACCAGATTCAGTGGGCGTTCGAAGATGAAGCCGAAGCCCAGGGCCTGCAGCCGTGGGAGTTGACCCTCAAGTACACCAGTACGCCTGAAGAGTTCGAGGCCAAGCGCCTGGAGCTGCACAAGGAAGCGGCTGAAGTGTTGGGCGTCGAGTGGGAAGAATACTGCGAGATGAACAATCTCGTCGTTTGACGAGAGCTGCCAGCTACAAGCCGCAAGCTACAAGTAAAAGCACAACCGCTTTGGCTTGCAGCTTGTAGCTCGCATCTTGCCGCTGCCCTTAAATGCTCAGGCGCATCGACAGGTCTACAGCCTTCACGTCCTTGGTCATCGCACCGATCGAGATGTAGTCCACCCCGGTCTGTGCGATCGGCAGCAGCGTGCTTTCGTTGATGCCGCCACTGGCTTCCAGTTTTGCCTTGCCGGCGTTCAGGCGCACGGCTTCGCGCATGTCATCAAGGCTCAGTTCGTCGAGCATGATGATATCGGCACCGGCGGCCAGCGCTTCTTTCAGCTCCTCCAGACTTTCCACTTCGATTTCCACCGGCTTGCCCGGGGCAATCTTGTGCGCAGCGGCAATGGCTTGTGGGATGCCACCGCTGGCGGCGATGTGGTTTTCCTTGATCAGGAACGCGTCGTACAGGCCGATGCGATGGTTATGGCAACCGCCGCAGGTGACCGCGTATTTCTGTGCCAGACGCAGCCCCGGCAGGGTCTTGCGGGTGTCGAGCAGTTTCACCGAGGTCTCGGCAACGAAGTCCGCCAGGTACTGCGCGCGGGTCGCCACGCCCGACAGCAATTGCAGGAAGTTCAGGGCGCTGCGCTCGCCGGTCAGCAGCGAACGGGCAGGGCCTTCCAGATGAAACAGTGGCTGATTCGGCGAAACCCGTTCGCCATCGCGCACCTGCCAGTGCACCGCTACCCGTGGATCGAGCTGGCGGAACACCGCATCGACCCAGGCGGTGCCACTGATGACGGCGGCGTCGCGGGTGATGATGGTGGCTTTGGCCAGGCGTTCGGCCGGGATCAGTTGCGCGGTGATGTCGCCGCTGCCGATGTCTTCGAGCAACGCACGGCGCACGTTGGCTTCGATTTCGGCGGTCAAATCGGCGAGACGTAGATTCGGCATAACGGGCTCCACAAACTAAGTGGCCCGATTATAGGGGCATGGCATCAGCCAACCCAAGGCGAGAACCGCTACGCAGCGCTGCATCCGGTCGATTTTCTTGAGCAATCCCCATTCCTTCGTGGTCACTGGAAGGTGTCGGCGCATAGGGGAAACCCTGACGGCTATAGCGCCGGAGACATCTTTTGCAAGATAATCCGCCTTGCATTTGACGCCATGACTTTGACGTCGGCGAATCACCGTTTCAGGAGGCTTGGATGCACAACGACGGGAATGTAGTGCCTTTGCACAAGGTCACTGCCGATCAGGCGACTCACTCGCCGCTCGCCCGCCTGCCCGTGATTCTGCTTCAGGTTCGCGACAAGGCTGCCCAGCGCCTGCGCAACGGTTTGCAGGAGTTGTTCGATAACGCCGACGACACCCTGTTCGAAATGGCCGATCGGGCACGCAATGATGTCGAACAGAACATTTTTTTCGAGGCCATGCGCGACCTGCGCCTCAAGCGCAAGAACATCGAGCGCGGCTTTCTCGAGCAGTTCTTCGAGGCCTTCGTCGGCCTCACTCAATTCGATCCCGTCCCCACCGTCCTCTCTCATGCTTTGCAGCACGAGGACACGACAGCGCGCACCGATGACATGGAGCGCAACGTCGCGGTGGAAACCATGGTCGGCCGCGTACTGAATCGCGACGGTTTCGCCCTCGATCAACTGACCGCGCGATTCAATGCGCTGTTGGGCAAGACCCTCGACGATCATTACAACCCGCTGGGCCCGGCGATGCTTTGCGAATACTTCCTGCAAGCCGGGCGCAATCTGGGGGTGGAGATCAAGGTCAAACTGATCCTGCTCAAATTGTTCGAGCGCTATGTGCTGGCCGACACCGATCAACTCTATGCCGAAGCCAACCAACTGCTGATCGCCACGGGCGTGTTGCCCGAGCTCAAGCCGGCACCGGCCCGTCGTGCCATCGATCAGGCCGTGGCCAGCGTCCAGAGTGAACTCGAGGGCGTCGACCCAACCCAGACCGATACGGGCGTGCAGGAGGTCTTCGCCGCGTTGCAGGAGTTGCTGCTGCATGTGCGCGGCAGCGTCGCACCGACCCTTGAGCCCAGCGCTCCCGCCCAACCGATTTCCACCCGCGACCTGCTGCGCCTGCTTTCGCACCTGCAGCAATACGTGCCGGCGCTGGCGGTGCAGGACGACTTCGATTTGCGCCATCAGCTTGAACAGTTGCTGACCCGGGTCAGCGTGCGCAGCGGCAAGTCGCGAATCGTCGGCGGGGCCGACGAGGACGTGATCAATCTGGTGGCCATGGTCTTCGACTGTATCCTCGATGATCGCAACCTGCCGGATTCGCTCAAGGCGCTGATTGCCCGGTTGCAGATCCCGATGTTGAAGGTCGCGGTGATCGACAAAAGCTTCTTCAGCCGCAGCAGCCACCCGGCGCGGCGCCTGCTCAATGAAATCGCCGAAGCGGCGATGGGCTGGGGCGAGTGCGACGGCAATGCGCGCGACAGCCTGTACCTGCGCATCGAGCAAGTGGTGCAGCGCCTGCTGACGGATTTCGTCGATGACCCGGCGATTTTTTCCGAGTTGCTGGCGGACTTCCTCGCCTTCACCAGTGACGAGCGCCGTCGCAGTGAATTGCTTGAACAGCGATTGCGCGATGCCGAAGAGGGCCGGGCGAAAACCGAAATGGCCCGCCAACGGGTCGAGCAGGCGCTCAATCAGGCGTTGCTGGGCAAAGTCCTGCCACCGTCGGTGGTGACGTTCGTGCAGGAGGCCTGGAGCAAGGTGTTGCTGCTGACCTGCCTCAAGCACGGCGATCAGTCTGCCGAATGGCAGGCCGACGTGCAGACCATGGAGCAATTGATCTGGAGCGTGCAACGCCACGATGATGCCGGAGCCGGTCTGCGTCTGCTGGCGCTGGTGCCGGGGTTGCTCAAGTCATTGCGCGACGGCCTGAGCACTTCAGCTTTTGATCCGTTTGCCACCAGCGGCTTTTTCAGTGAATTGGAAGCGCTGCATGTGCGCCTGCTCGAGCCGTCCAGCGGACCGGATCAGTCCGTGCTGCCGGAAATGATCGAGGTGTCGCAGACGATTGTCTTGCAGATGGCCGACGACGGTCTCAAGCCACGCACGCCGGCGCGTTTGCCGGCCGACGACGCCGGTTTGCGCCAGGTCGATCAGTTGCGCCTGGGCAGTTGGGTGGCGTTCGAAGAAGACGAAGAACACACCCTGCGCTGCAAACTGGCGGCGATCATCGAGGCGACCGGCAAGTACGTGTTCGTCGACCGCACCGGGATGAAAGTGCTGGAGCGTGACCGCACCGAACTGGCCCTGGCATTTCGTCGCGGCGCGGTGCGGGCGCTGGACGACACCTTGCTGTTCGATCGGGCGCTGGAGTCGGTGCTCGGCAATCTGCGGCGGCTCAATCGCGGCAAGTGATCGCGCGCCGGGGGCCGATCACGGCATACTGGTCGCCAACACAGTCGGCGTTGAAGGAATCGGTATGCAGTTGGATCCCGCAAGCGGGTGGTGTCACGGGGTGCAGGTCTGCCCTTCGCCCAACTTCAATGAACGCCCGGCGGGCGAAGTCTCCCTGTTGGTCATCCACAACATCAGCCTGCCACCGGCGCAGTTCGCCACCGGCAAGGTCCAGGAATTTTTCCAGAATCGTCTGGATGTCACGGAACATCCCTACTTTGCCGGGATCGCCGACCTGCGCGTGTCTGCGCATTTTCTGATCGAACGTGACGGCAAGGTCACCCAGTTTGTCTCCTGTCTTGAGCGTGCCTGGCATGCCGGCGTTTCGGTGTTCGAGGGACGGGAAACCTGTAACGATTTTTCCGTGGGCATCGAGCTGGAAGGCACCGATGATCTGCCGTTCACCGATGCGCAGTACCAGGCGTTGACCGTGCTGACCCGGCAGATACAGGCGGCGTTCCCGGCGATCACGCTCGAGCGTATCTGCGGGCACAGCGACATCGCCCCCGGTCGCAAGACCGACCCCGGACCCGCATTCGACTGGGCACGCTACCGCGCTGCCCTGGCACAAGAGGAAGGACAATGAGTTTTCTGGTGTTACTGCTGGCGGTCTGGATCGAGAAGTTCTCGGCTCTGCGCCAACGGGTGCAACGCGATGGCGGATGGATCCGCGAACTGCACAAGCTTGAAACCGGCGGGCTGGCGAAACAGCCGTGGCTGGTGCTGACCATCCTGGTGCTGTTGCCGGTGGCGCTGCTGGGCTTGCTGCTGGTGGTGCTGGAGCCGGTGGCCTACGGTCTGCTGGCGTTGCCGGTGCATTTGCTGGTGGTGATTTACAGCCTGGGGCGGGGTGACCTACTCGGCGAGCTCGGGCCGTTCCGCGACGCCTGGCGCCGTGAGGATCTGCAGGCCGCTGCCCATGTGGCCAAGCGTGATCTGAACATCTGCGCCGAAAGCGGCGAACAATTGCTGGAGCAAGTGCAACGACATCTGTTGTGGCAGGCCTACCAGAGCTTTTTTGCGGTGATTTTCTGGTATTTCCTGCTCGGTCCGGTGGCGGCGCTGAGCTATCGCTTGCTGGCGCTGGCCGAAGAAAACGCCCAGAACCCGGCGGTGGCCGAACGCGCCGGGCAACTGCGTCATGCCTTCGACTGGGTGCCGGTGCGCCTGCTGGCCGCGAGCCTTGCACTGGTGGGCAATTTCGTCGCGGTCAGCCGAGTAATGCTGCACGAGCTGCTGAACTGGAACATCAGCGCTGCGCAACTGATCAACAAGGTCGGGCTGGCGGCCGGGGAAATCCCGCCGGCCGCTGTCGGTCCCGAAGGCATCAACACCCTCGACTGCCTGTGGGAACTGCTGCTGCGGGCGGCGGTGCTGTGGTATGCCGGCTTTGCCCTGTGGACGGTGCTGGCGTAGGCCGTTCGCGTGACGAGGGGGGCAATCCCCCTCGTTAACCTTAAGTTACAAAACCTCCCTTCGATTTGAGCTATACAGAGATGGCGCCCGATAGTGGCTATCTGCTGTCGCCTCGCGCCTGCCAATAAAAACAAGAAAAAACCAAGGGAGACTTCCAGTGAAGAGCTTGCTCTATCCCGCCGTCTCGTTGATGAACCGCTTGAGCTTCGGCATGAAGTTCAGCCTGATCAGCGTGCTGTTCCTGGTGCCGATGCTGGTGACCAATTTCTATCTGGTGCGCGACTCCTATCGCGAATTCCAGGGCACCCGGGTGGAGCTGCAGAGCCTCGACCTGCTGGGCAGCAGCCTGACCCTGCGCCGGGATCTGGAAACCCTTAACAATCTGGTGCAGATCAACGTCACCCTCGGCCAGTCCGGCAAGGCCGGCAATGTCGAAGCGCAGATCACCAGCCTTGAGCAAAACGTCCTGGCGCGCCTGCAAGGGCTGACGCCGATGACCGAGGATCCGGAGCAGATCAAATTCTTCGAGGCCAAGCGCGATGAAATGATCGCCGCCTTCAAGGCCCAGCAAGCGGAAAACTCCCTGCAAAGCAAAAGTGCGCTGATCGGCAAGTTGCTGGGCAATGCGCAGGTTTTCAGCCAGATCGTGGCCAGTCAGGCCGGATTGAGTCGCGACAATCAGGGCGACATTCGCCAGCTCAGCGAGCTGATCACCGCGATCACGCCGGCCGTTACCCAGGCCTTGGGCGAAGGTCGGGCGATGGGCTCGTATTCATTGGGCCAGGGCTTTCTCAACAGTTCGTCGAGCACCCGTTTTGACGAGTTGCTGGTGCAGATCGAAAAACTTCAGGCCGAGTACGGCCTGAAATTGCAGGACGCGCTGGGCTCAAGCAAAGCCGCCCGTGATTCCCTGAGCGCACCGGCCGATGCCAGCAAGGCATCGCTGAAACAGGCCGGCACCCTGATCGAAGAACAAGTGGTGATGGCCGAAACGCTCGACGCTCCATGGCAGGGGTTTTATGACCAGGTCACCGGGCTGATGGACCAGACCTATCAGCTCAACGACGCCACCCTGAAATTCCTCGATACCCAGTTGCAGCAGCGCCTGGGGCAAAACCGCACGCACATGGTGCTGCAAGCTGTGGCGTTGTCGGTGGTGTTCGTGCTGATTTTCTATCTCTATGGCGGCTTCTACGCGTCGACCCGCGCCACCCTGAAAAACCTCGGCGCCATGATGGATAAAGTTGCCGCGGGCGACATGACAGTGAATTTCCGCGCCAACAGCCGCGATGAACTCGGCGAATTGGGCGAGGTGTTCAACGGTACGGTGAAGAAAATCCATGACCTGATTGAGCGGGTCGGCCACACCGTTGGCGAGGTCGAGCGACAGGCGGGGCAGGTGGAAAACGTCTCGGCGCAAAGCAATCAGGCGGTCGCCGGGCAGCGCACGCAGATCGAGCAAGTGGCCACCGCGATGAACCAGATGTCGGCAACGTCGCTGGAGGTGGCACGCAGTGCAGCGGCAGCGGTCAGCAGTGCGCACAGCGTGAACGACGAAACCATCAGCGGTCGCGGGTTGGTGGAATCGCAGCAGGGCAGCATTGCTGCACTGGCGAGCGAAATCGATCAATCGGTGCTGGTGATCAACCAGTTGGCCAGCGACAGTCAGTCGATCAGTCGCGTGCTGGAAGTGATCAAGAGCATCGCCGAACAGACCAATCTGCTGGCGCTCAACGCCGCGATCGAGGCCGCGCGGGCCGGTGAGCAGGGCCGCGGTTTTGCCGTGGTCGCCGACGAAGTCCGCACGCTGGCCAAGCGCACCCAACAATCGACCGAAGAAATCGAGCAGATGATCGCCAAACTCCACGGCGGCGTCGGCGCGGCAGTAAAGGCCATGGGCGTCAGCCATCAGATGGCCAACGGCACGGTGGGGCAGTCGGAAAAAGTCCAGCAGGCGCTGGAAAACATCCTCGGCGCTGTCGGCATGATCGTCGACCAGAACCAGCAGATCGCCGCCGCCGTCGAACAACAGACCGCCGTCGCCCACGATATCGACCAGAACATCGTCGAGATCAACCGTGCCGGCGAGCGCACCGCAGAAGGCGCGCATCAGACCGAAGACGCCAGCCGCGCGTTGTCGGCGCAGGTGGTCGAGTTGAAACAGCTGATCAGCGCGTTCCGGGTTTGAATTGACCTGCCTCCTGTGAGGCAGGTTTTTTCGGAATGGCTTGTAGTACTTTTTTGCCTACATCTGTAAGCCCAATCCTGTTTTCCTC
Source organism: Pseudomonas glycinae (assembly GCF_001594225.2). GTDB lineage: Bacteria > Pseudomonadota > Gammaproteobacteria > Pseudomonadales > Pseudomonadaceae > Aquipseudomonas > Aquipseudomonas glycinae. Next base: position 4,221,988 of record NZ_CP014205.2, on the reverse strand, counting down.
CAGGCGCTGGTTTTTCGGCCTCAATGAACCAAGCTCAGTTCTTTGACCACTTGGAGGAGATCGCACATGTCTGTCGCAACCCTGGGCGTCCAGGGCCTCTGCGCCCACTGCCAGACCACGCTGGTGCTCAAACCCTGGCAACTGAATGCCATTTCGATCCACGAAGCGTTCACCTGTGCCCATTGCCAGAAAAGCCTGGAATTGCGTTGCCCCAAGCAGATCAAACGTTTCCGTTCGCTCGATTCACTCGGCCTGCTGCGCGCCAGTGCGCTGGTGACGGTGTGCACCGCGCTGCTGGTGGCCCTGGTGATGGAATGGGTGGGTCTGCTCAGCGTCACCGAGCAGCTGAACGGGTCGCTGATCGCGATTTTCGTGTACTTCGCGGTGATTCGTTATGCCCGGCAGCGCCAGCACCTGACGCTGATTCTCGACGCGGCCAAGGCCCACGCCGACTGACTACCAGCCGAACACCTCGCAACTGTTGGCGGTACTGGCGGCAGCGAGTTGTTGCGCACTGATGTTCATCAAAGTGGCCAGTGAGTCGCAGATCGCCGGCAGATGCGCTGGCGTATTGCGAATGCCGGGGAACATGGCGGGTGCCATGTCCGGTGAGTCGGTTTCCAATACCACCGAATCCAGCGGCAAGTCGGCCAGCACCCTATGCATGCGCAACGCCTGCGGCCAGGTCGGTGCACCTCCGAGGCCGAGTTTGAAACCGAGTTTGATGTATTCCCGCGCTTCTTCACGGCTGCCTGCGAAGGCGTGAATGATGCCGGCGCGCTTGAGCTTGAAGCGCTTGAGCGTGGCAATCACCGCCGCATGACTGCGCCGCACATGGATCAATGCCGGCAGTTCAAAATCTGCCGCCAATTGTAGTTGTGCCTCGAAAAGCGCTTGCTGGCGTTCGCGGTCGAGGGTTTCGATGAAGTAATCCAGGCCGATTTCGCCGACCGCGCACAGCTGCCGATGACCCTTTAGCCGTGTCAGCCAGTCGCCCAGAGCAAGCAGGTCTTCAGGCCGATGCTGATCGAGATAGACGGGGTGCAATCCGAAGGCCGCGTACAGATCGGCATCGCTTTGCACCAGATCCCACACCCTTTGCCAGTTGCCTTCGTAGACACCCAACACGACCATTCGCCGCACCCCGAGGGCGCGGCTTTCGGTGAGCAGTGCCGCGCGGTCGGCGTCGAAGTCGGGGAAGTCCAGATGGGTGTGGCTGTCGATCAGCTCCACGGCTCAGTCCCGGTGAATACGCTGCTTGAAGGTACGGGCAATGGCTTGCACGCCAGGCTGGTAGTCCGATTGTTCGACCGCCGCCAACGCCAGTTCCAGCGCCTTGTCGGCGATCAACTGGTGCTGCTGGGCCATGGCGTTGACCGGCAGCGGCAGAAAGTCGAGCAACTGGGTGTCGCCGAATGTGCCGAGGCGCAGCGGGCGGTTTTTTAACGGGAAGTCATGCAGCGCGTCGAACACCCCCTGCAACAGTACGTAGGACGTGGTCACCAGCGCATCCGGCAAATGCCCGAGGCGTTGCAGGAGATCTTCCATCAACTGCTTGCCGCACTCGCGGCTGAAGGACTCGGCGTGTTCGATCAGCACTTCGCCCTTGAACCCGGCCAGGGCTTGCTTGAATCCGGCTTCACGTTCCTGGCTGATGCTCAGTTCCGGGCGGGCGCCCAACAGTACGATCTGTTTCGGCTGCGGGTCGAGCAGGCTTTCGGTCAGGTGCAGGCTGGCTTCGCGGTCATCGCTGACCACCGAACAGAAATGCTCGGCATCCATCACCCGGTCGATGGCAATGATCGGCAAACCCTTGGCCTGCAACTGACGATAACTGTCGTCACCGGCCGGCAGGCAGCTGGCGACGATCAACGCATCGCAGCGCCGCGCGCGGAACAGTTGCAGCAGTTGCCGTTCGCTGTCGGGGGCATCGTCGGAGCTGGCGATCAGCAACTGATAACCCCGCGCACGGGCACCTTGCTCCAGCAGTTTGGCGATCCGCGCGTAACTGGGGTTTTCCAGATCCGGCAGGATAAAGCCCAGGGTCCGGGTGTGCCGACTGCGCAACCCGGCTGCCTGTGGATTGGGGGTAAAGCCGTGCAGCTCGACCACCGCCCGCACCCGCTCGACGGTGGCGTTGCTGATGCGTTGCTGTTCGGCCTTGCCATTGATGACGTAGCTGGCGGTGGTCACGGACACTCCGGCCAACCGCGCGATATCACTGAGTTTCAACCCGGGATTTCCTTGTTTTTTCGAGCTTGCCGCGACATTTTCGCCAATCCTACCCGATTCAGGCAGGCGACCATTGTCTCAGCGCATCCGACAAGTTGGACTTCAAGGATGGGACATTATCGAGTAACGTGCCGATCAATCTAGATTAAACGTTTCAGCAAGCGTATTTTCTACGTTTTAGACGCCTTTGGCCGGTTCTGCCGTGAAACCGCCAAAACTGCCTCCTGAAAAGGATGGCCTACAGCGCCTAAGCTGCAACCATTCAAAACAATACCTGGCGTCACACGACGCCAAAAAGGAGATCGCATGCTCGAGCTCACTGTAGAGCAGATATCCATGGGCCAGTCGGCTGTGGATAAACCCGCCGCTTTGCAATTGCTGGCCAGTCATCTGGTCGCCGATGGACTTGTCGCCGACGGCTACCTCGCCGGCCTGCAGGCCCGGGAGGCTCAGGGCTCGACCTTCCTCGGCCAAGGCATTGCGATCCCCCACGGCACGCCCGAAACCCGTGATCAGGTGTTCGCCACCGGCGTGCGCCTGATGCAGTTTCCCGACGGCGTGGACTGGGGCGACGGCCAGATCGTTTATCTGGCCATCGGCATCGCCGCCAAATCCGACGAACACTTGCGCTTGCTGCAACTGCTGACCCGCGCCCTCGGCGAGACCGATCTGGGCCAGGCCCTGCGCCGCGCCAGTTCGCCCGAAGCATTGCTGAAACTGCTGCAAGGCGCGCCGCAAGAACTGGCGCTGGATGCGCAGATGATCGGCCTCGGTGTATCGGCCGACGATTTCGAAGAACTGGTCTGGCGCGGTGCGCGTCTGCTGCGTCAGGCCGATTGCGTGAGCAACGGTTTCGCTGGCGTTTTGCAGCAGGTCGAAGCGCTGCCGTTGGGCGATGGCCTGTGGTGGCTGCACAGCGAACAGACCGTGAAGCGTCCGGGCCTTGCGTTCGTCACGCCGGACAAGCCGATGCGTTACCTCGGCCAGCCGCTCAGCGGTCTGTTCTGTCTGGCCAGTCTCGGTGAAGCGCATCAGGCGTTGCTCGAACGGTTGTGCGCGTTGCTGATCGAAGGTCGTGGCCATGAACTGGGCCGCGCCACCAGCAGCCGCAAAGTCCTCGAAGTGCTTGGCGGAGAGTTGCCGGCCGATTGGCCGAGCGCACGTATCGCATTGGCCAACGCCCATGGTCTGCACGCGCGGCCGGCGAAGATCCTCGCGCAACTGGCGAAAAGTTTTGACGGCGAGATTCGTGTGCGCATCGTCGACGGTCAGGACAGCGCCGTATCGGTGAAAAGCCTGAGCAAACTGCTGAGCCTCGGCGCCCGTCGTGGCCAAGTGCTGGAAATCATCGCCGAACCGAGCATCGCCGCCGATGCCTTGCCGGCCTTGCTGGCCGCTATCGAAGAAGGCCTCGGCGAAGAAGTCGAACCGTTGCCCGCAGTCAGTCAACAGCGCGAAGTGGTTACGGACATTGCAGAAGTGCTGACCGCCCCGGCCTCCGGCAGTCTTCTGCAAGCGATCCCTGCCGCCCCTGGCATCGCTATCGGCCCGGCGCATATTCAGGTCCAGCAAACCATCGATTACCCGTTGCGCGGCGAGTCCGCCGCCATCGAGCGCGAGCGTCTCAAGCAAGCGCTGGCCGACGTGCGTCAGGACATTCAGGGCCTGATCGAACGCAGCAAGGCCAAGGCGATCCGCGAGATTTTCATCACCCACCAGGAAATGCTCGACGACCCGGAACTCACCGACGAAGTCGACACCCGTCTCAAACAGGGCGAAAGCGCCGAGGCAGCGTGGATGGCCGTGATCGAGGCCGCCGCAAGACAACAGGAAGCGTTGCACGACGCGTTGCTCGCCGAACGTGCCGCCGACCTGCGCGACATTGGTCGTCGGGTGCTGGCGCAGCTGTGTGGCGTGCAGACGCCCGCCGAGCCTGAGCAGCCGTACATTCTGGTGATGGATGAGGTCGGCCCGTCCGACGTCGCGCGTCTGGATCCGGCGCGGGTCGCCGGGATTCTCACCGCCCGTGGCGGCGCCACCGCTCACAGCGCCATCGTGGCTCGCGCGTTGGGGATTCCGGCGCTGGTCGGTGCGGGCGCTGCGGTGTTACTGCTGGAACCGGGTACGCCGTTGCTGCTCGATGGCCAGCGCGGTCGCCTGCATGTGGACGCGGATGCCGCGACCCTGCAACGCGCCAGCGAAGAGCGCGACAGCCGCGAACAACGCCTGAAAGCCGCCGCCGAACAACGCCATCAACCGGCGCACACCCGCGACGGCCACGCCGTGGAAGTGTTCGCCAACATCGGTGAAAGCGCTGGCGTCATCAGCGCGGTGGAGCAGGGCGCCGAAGGCATCGGCCTGCTGCGCACCGAACTGATTTTCATGGCCCATCCGCAGGCGCCGGACGAGGCGACTCAGGAAGCCGAATACCGCCGCGTCCTCGACGGCCTCGCCGGTCGGCCGCTGGTGGTGCGCACCCTCGATGTCGGCGGCGACAAACCGCTGCCGTATTGGCCGATCGCCAAGGAAGAAAACCCGTTCCTCGGCGTACGCGGGATTCGCCTGACCTTGCAGCGTCCGCAGATCATGGAGGCGCAGTTGCGCGCCTTGCTGCGTTCGGCGGACAACCGTCCGTTGCGGATCATGTTCCCGATGGTCGGCAGTGTCGAAGAATGGCGTCAGGCCCGCGACATGACCGAACGCCTGCGTCTGGAAATCCCGGTTGCCGACCTGCAACTGGGGATCATGATCGAAGTGCCGTCCGCCGCACTGCTGGCGCCGGTGCTGGCCAAAGAGGTGGACTTCTTCAGCGTCGGCACCAACGACCTGACCCAGTACACGCTGGCGATCGACCGTGGTCATCCGACCCTGTCCGCCCAGGCTGACGGCCTGCACCCGGCGGTGCTGCAACTGATCGACATCACCGTGCGCGCGGCCCATGCCCACGGCAAATGGGTCGGCGTCTGCGGCGAGCTGGCGGCGGATCCGCTGGCAGTACCGGTGCTGGTCGGCCTCGGTGTGGATGAATTGAGCGTCTCCGGGCGCAGCATCGCCGAGGTCAAGGCACGCATCCGCGAACTCAGCCTGACCCAGGCGCAAACCCTTGCTCAACAAGCCCTGGCCGTGGGCAGCGCCAACGAAGTGCGCGCATTAGTGGAGGCCCTGTAATGGCCAAGATTCTCACCCTGACCCTCAACCCGGCGCTGGACCTCACGGTGCAGTTGCCACGCCTGGAGGCCGGTCAGGTCAACCGCAGCGACGAGATGCACACCCACGCCGCCGGCAAGGGCGTCAACGTCGCGCAAGTGCTGGCCGACCTCGGTCATCAACTGACGGTCAGCGGCTTTCTCGGCGAAGACAATCTGCAAGCGTTCGAAACCCTGTTCGCCAAACGCGGTTTCACCGATGCGTTTATCCGGGTGCCCGGCGAGACCCGCAGCAACATCAAGGTCGCGGAACAGGACGGACGCATCACCGACATCAACGGTCCGGGCCCGGTGGTCGGCGTAGTGGCGCAACAGGCGTTGCTGGAGCGACTGGTGCAGATCGCGCCGGGGCATGACGCGGTTGTAGTCGCGGGCAGCTTGCCGCGCGGAGTCACTGCACAGTGGTTGCGCGAACTGGTCGAACGCTTGAAAACGTTGGGCCTGAAAGTCGCTCTGGACACCAGCGGCGAAGCTTTGCGCGCAGCGCTCAAGGCCGGTCCGTGGCTGATCAAACCGAATACCGAAGAGCTGGCCGATGCGCTGGGCTGTGAAGTGGTGTCTCACGCCTCTCAGGCCGAAGCGGCCAATCGGTTGCACGCCCAAGGCATCGAGCATGTGGTGATTTCCCATGGCGCCGAGGGTGTGAACTGGTTCAGCGTCGGCTCGGCACTCCATGCGACACCGCCGAAGGTCAGCGTCGCCAGCACGGTCGGTGCCGGCGATTCGTTGCTGGCCGGCATGCTCCACGGTCTGCTCAGCGCCGATACGCCGGAACAAACCCTGCGCACGGCCACCGCAATTGCGGCGCAGGCGGTAACCCAGATCGGTTTCGGCATTCACGATGTTGCGCAACTGGCGCGGCTTGAACAGGGCGTGCGCGTGCGCCCCCTGACAGAACAATAAGAGGGTTTGTCATGAAGTTAGCCATTGTCACGTCCTGCCCGAACGGCATGGTCACCAGTGTGCTGTGCGCCCGGCTGCTGGATGCTGCGGCCCAGCGTCAGGGCTGGAGCACCAGCGTCGAAGTGGTGGACGCCGCGCACCCGGAACGTGAATTGTCGGCGGCCACCATCGAGGCTGCCGAGTGGGTGTTGCTGGTGGCCACGGGACCGGTGGACATGACCCGGTTCATCGGCAAGAAAGTCTTTCGGATCGCACCTGCGCAAGCCCTGCAGGATGTCGAAGACGTGCTGCGGCGTGGCGCTGTCGAGGCCGAGGTTTACGTCGCTGCCGAAGCGCCGCCGGTGGTTGCCAGCGCTCAAGCGCCGCGTCTGGTCGCGGTCACCGCGTGCCCGACCGGCGTCGCCCACACCTTCATGGCCGCCGAAGCCTTGCAGCAAGCCGCCAAGCGTCTGGGCTACGACCTGCAGGTCGAGACCCAGGGCTCGGTCGGCGCGCGCAATCCGCTGAGCGCAGCCGCGATTGCCGAGGCTGACGTGGTGCTGCTGGCGGCTGACATTGAAGTCGCCACCGAGCGTTTCGCCGGCAAGAAAATCTACCGCTGCGGCACCGGGATTGCGTTGAAACAGTCCGAAGCCACGCTGAAAAAAGCCTTGGCCGAAGGTGTCGTGGAAAGCGCTGCCGGCGACGGCAAGGCCCCGGCCAAACAAGAGAAAAGCGGCGTCTACAAACACCTGCTGACCGGTGTGTCGTTCATGCTGCCGATGGTGGTGGCGGGTGGTCTGATGATCGCCTTGTCGTTCGTGTTCGGCATCACCGCGTTCAAGGAAGAAGGCACGCTGGCGGCGGCGCTGATGCAGATCGGTGGCGAAACCGCGTTCAAATTGATGGTGCCTTTACTGGCCGGTTACATCGCCTGGTCGATTGCCGACCGTCCCGGACTCGCGCCGGGCATGATCGGCGGTTTGCTGGCGAGCACCCTGGGCGCCGGTTTCATCGGCGGGATCGTTGCCGGGTTTATCGCAGGCTACGCGGCCAAGGCGATCAGTCGTTATGTGGCGCTGCCGCAAAGCCTTGAAGCGCTGAAACCGATCTTGATCATCCCGCTGTTCGCCAGTCTGTTCACCGGGCTGGTGATGATTTACGTGGTCGGCAAACCGGTGGCCGGGATGCTCGCGGCGCTGACCCATTTCCTCGACAGCATGGGCACCACCAACGCGATCCTGCTCGGTGTGCTGCTGGGCGGCATGATGTGCGTCGACCTCGGCGGGCCGATCAACAAGGCTGCCTATGCGTTCTCGGTGGGGCTGCTCGCCTCGCAGAGTTATGCACCGATGGCCGCGACCATGGCCGCCGGCATGGTGCCGCCGATTGGTCTGGGCATCGCCACGTTCATCGCCCGACGCAAGTTTGCCCAGACCGAGCGCGAAGCCGGTAAAGCGGCGCTGGTGCTCGGGTTGTGCTTCATCTCCGAAGGGGCGATTCCGTTTGCTGCGAAAGATCCGTTGCGGGTGATCCCGGCAAGCATTGCCGGCGGTGCGCTGACCGGTGCGTTGTCGATGTATTTCGGCTGCAAACTGATGGCGCCCCACGGTGGCCTGTTCGTGCTGGCGATTCCGAATGCGATCAACCATGCGCTGTTGTACCTGCTGGCGATTGTCGCGGGCAGTCTGCTGACGGCGGTGGTGTATGCGCTGGTCAAGCGGCCGGAAGCCGTGGAGCTGGCGCTGGAGCCCGCGAAGGCGTGAGGTGTCACACCCCTTTCATCTAGCAGTGCTTAAGTTTTCCTTTTTTCAGGGAGAACACCATGAGCGATTTCAATCCCGGTCGCCGGCGCGTGATGCAAGCCGTCGGTGCCGGACTGCTGATGCCGGGGCTGGCGCCGGCCGTGATCGCGTCGGTCAAGGATCGACCGCAACTCACTGACGGCGTGCAATCCGGCGACTTGCAGGGCGACCGCGCGATGATCTGGAGCCGCGCCGACCGCCCGGCACAGATGGTGGTGGAGTGGGACACCCGCAGTCAGTTCCGCCATCCGCGCCGGGTCGTCTCGGCGCTGGCCGATGCCCGCAGCGATTTCACCGCCCGCGTCGAACTCACCGGGCTGCCCGCCGATCAGGCGATTTTCTACCGTGTGTATTTCAAGGACGCCCGCACCGGCGTTGCCAGCGAGCCGTGGCTCGGCCACTTGCGCAGTGCACCGACGGCGCGGCGCAATCTCCGTTTTGTCTGGAGCGGCGACACCGTCGGCCAGGGCTTCGGCATCAACCCCGATATCGGCGGCATGCGCATCTACGAAGCCATGCGCATGCGCCTGCCGGATTTCTTTATCCACAGCGGCGACACCATCTACGCCGACGGCCCGGTGCCGGCGCAACTGACCACCGAGGGTGGCCGGATCTGGCGCAACCTCACCACCGAAGCCAAGAGCAAAGTTGCCCAGACCCTCGACGATTATCGCGGCAATTACCGCTACAACCTGATGGATGAAAACGTCCGTCGCTTCAACGCCGAAGTGCCGCAGATCTGGCAGTGGGACGACCATGAAGTGGTCAACAACTGGTCGCCGGGCAAGCAGCTCGACGAGCGTTATCAGGAAAAAAATATCCACACCCTGGTCGGCCGTGCGCGTCAGGCCTGGCTCGAATATTCGCCGATGCGTTTGCAGGCCGCCGATGGCGGCGGGCGGATCTACCGCAAGCTGAGTTACGGGCCGATGCTCGATGTGTTCGTGCTCGACATGCGCAGTTATCGCGGCGCCAACGACGACAATCTCGGGGCGGAAAAACCATTCCTCGGTCGTGAGCAATTGAACTGGCTCAAGCGCGGACTGAAGGCGTCGAAAGCCCAGTGGAAAGTCATCGCCGCCGACATGCCGATCGGTCTCGGCGTGCCGGATGGCGAGGTCAGCCCCGGTGTTGCGCGCTGGGAAGCGGTGGCCAACGGCGACCCCGGCCCGGCGCAGGGACGTGAGCTGGAAGTCGCCGAGCTGCTGGGCTTCTTGCGCGCGCAACAGGTGCGCAATTTCGTGTTCCTGACGGCGGATGTGCATTACTGCGCGGCGCATCACTATCACCCTGATCGCGCGGCGTTCCAGGATTTCGAACCGTTCTGGGAGTTTGTCGCAGGACCGTTGAACGCCGGCAGTTTCGGACCCAATCCGCTGGACAAGACTTTTGGCCCGCAGGTGGTGTTCCAGAAAGCACCACCGACGCAGAACGCCTCGCCGTTTGCCGGGTTTCAGTTTTTCGGTGAGGTGAATATCGAGGGGCAGAGCGGGGAGATGAGTGTGGTGTTGCGGGATCTGGAGGGTGTTGCGGTGTTCGAGCAGAAGCTGCAACCGACCTGAGTTCAGCGCAAAAAAACTGTGGGAGCGAGCTTGCTCGCGATAGCGGTATAACAGACAACCAATGTGTTGAATGTAAAACCGTCATCGCGAGCAAGCTCGCTCCCACATTTGTCATGTGTGGTCAGTAAACGTCGCGGCGATAGCGACCCTGCTCGATCAAGCGTTCGACTTCAGCGGCGCCCAGCACTTCATTGAGCACCTGATCCACCCCCGACGCCATGCCTTGAAGGCTGCCGCAGATGTAGATCACCGCACCGTCCGCCAGCCATTTCTTCAAGTCGGCGGCCGATTCGCGCAGGCGATCCTGCACGTAAATCTTTTCGACCTGATCCCGCGAGAACGCCAGATCCAGTCGTTCCAGATCGCCATTGATCAACCACTCTTCCAGCTCCGCGCGACAGAGGAAATCGTGCTCGCGATTGCGCTCGCCAAACAGCAGCCAGTGGCGCTGTTGATTGTCGGCGATCCGTGCCTTGAGCAAGCTGCGCAGTCCGGCAAGGCCGGTGCCGTTGCCCAGCAGGATCATCGGCACCGGAGCGTTCGGCAGATGGAAACCGCTGTTACGACGGACCCGCAGGCTGATGCTGCCGCCGACCGGAGCATGCTCGGTCAGCCAGCCGGAGCCGATGCCGAGGCTGCCGTCGGCATGCTGTTCCTGACGCACGATCAGTTCCAGCACGCCGTCGGCGGCAATCGAGGCGATCGAGTATTCGCGCATCGCCAGCGGCACCATCGCATCGACCAGCGCCTGAGCGTGCAAGCCCACCAGATGGGCGCGGTGCTCGGGCAACTGGCGGCTGGCGAGGGCCACTTCCAGCGGCTCTTGCAGGCCGTTGACCTTGACGCTGGTTTCGCCACGGATGCCGAGGCCGTCGAGGAAATGCTCGATGGCCCACGGGCAGTTGCGCGGCAGCACTTCCACCAGGTCACCGGCCAGCCAGCTGCGAGAAGTCGGCGCGGTCAGGCCGAGCAGGAAAACCGGGGCGCCGGCGCTGTCCGGGTTCATCAGTTCGCGGCGCACCAGCGTCCAGTTTTCATAGCTCGGCGCCTGCCAGGTGTCGACCGGTGCTTGCCCGGTGAGCAGGCCGAGTTGGGTCTGCCAGTGACGCAGGGCGTAAGGATCGCCGCTGTCGACTTCGACCGGGGCGAACAGGGTCTTGCCGCCGTGTTCGCCCAGCCATTGATGCAGGCGTCGGGCGAAACCGCAGAAGTGTTGATACTGCCGATCGCCAAGGCCGAGTACAGCGTAGTTGAGGCTGTCGAGGGTCGAGGCGTTGCTCAATACCTTGCGCTCGAAACCGCGAGCGCTGTCCGGTGCTTCGCCGTCGCCGAAGGTACTGACCACGAACAGCGCGTTGTTCGATTCGCGCAGATCCTGCTCGCTGACATTCGCCAGCGGCTGTACCTTCACCGGCAATCCGGCGGCCTGCAATTGACCCGCAGTCTGCCACGCCAGTTGCTCGGCAAAACCGCTCTGGCTGGCGAAACCGATCAGCCACTCTGGCGTATCGCCGGCCGGTTGGTCGAGGCCTTTGCGGGCATCCTTGATCTGCTTTTTCTTGCGTCGGCGATCCAGATAAAGCAACCAGCCGGTGATGAAGAACAGCGGCATCAAGACGGCCGCGACGGTGACGATGATCCGCCCGACCAGACCGAAATAGCTGCCGACGTGCAGCGCGTAAATGCTGGTCAGCAATTGCGCCTTGAAGCTTTTGTCGGCGTAGCGGTCGACGCGTTTGACCACGCCGGTGGCCGGGTCGAGGGTGATCTGGTTCAGCGCGCGGTCATGGGGCGAGCTGTCGAGCAGGTAGAACACGGTCGCCGGTTGGCCGGCCACCGGCGGCATGCGGATGTTGTAGGAAGCGAGGCCCGGGCCGGCGGTGCTGTAGATGCTGAGCCACATCGCGGCGTAATCGGCAGTCGGCGTCGGACCTTCGGGGGCCGGGCCACGACCGCCGCGCACGCGCTCGTTTTGCGGCGCGTCGGAAAGCAATTTGGTCAGGCCTTTGTTGTACCACTCGTAGGACCAGGACAGTCCGGTCAGTGCCAGCAGCAGGTAAACCAGCATGCACCAGGTGCCGAACACCGAGTGCAGATCCCAATTGAAGCTGCGACCCTTTTTCTTCCAGTCGAGGGTCAGCCACACGCGCCAGCTGTTCCACTGGCGCGGCCAGCGCAGGTACAGGCCGGACAGGCAGAAGAACAGCAGCATCAGGGTGCAGGCGCCGGTGATGTTGCGACCGGTATCGCCCATGGCGAGGAACCGGTGCAGTTGCAGCATCAGGCCGAAGAAGTCCTGGCCGGTGGCCTCGCCCTTGAACTCGGCGGTGTAGGGATCGAAGTAGCGCATCTCGCCCCGGCGCTCGCCTTTGGGCGGGGTGAACCAGACGCGTCCGGCGCTGCCGCTTTCGGTCTCCACCGAAAGCATCGAGACTTTCTTGCCCGAGGCCGCTTCGATCTGTGCCACCAGATCGGCGGGCGGCAGGACGCCGGCGACCTGTTTCTCGACCTGCAACACGGAGGGGTTGAGGGCTTTGAGAATTTCGTCCTGAAACGAATAGGCAGCGCCGGTGATGCCCATCAGGGCCAGCACCAGCCCGGCAGTGATGCCAAAAAACCAGTGCAACTGGAACAGGGTTTTCTTCAACACGTTGCTTGCCTTGTCCGTTCGGAGGTTGTGTTCACGGCGTGCATTATGCCGTGGCCTATCGAGAAACGTTCTTTATTACGCACAAAAGCCCCGCTCAAATGAATGAACGGGGCTAGGTACTTCCCTCTACGATCAGAAGTGGAAGTTGGTGCTCAGCAATGCCGTACGGCCCGCCGCCTGGTTGGCGAAGTGAGTCGAGAAGGCCTTGTCGTAGTAGGTTTCGTTGGTCAGGTTCTGCACGTTCAGTTGCAGGTCGACGTTCTTGCTCAGCTTGTACGCCGCCATCGCGTCGTAGCGAACGTAGGAATCGACCATGGTGGTGTTGGCCACGCTGCCGAACACGTCATCCACGTAGAACGCACCGCCACCGATGGTCAGCTTCGGCGTGACCTGGTAAGTGGTCCACAGGCTGGCGCTGTTTTTCGGTGTGTTAGGCAGCTCGTTGCCGTTGTTGGCCTTGTTGGCTGGCAGGTCACCACCGTCCACCTGTTCGCTGTCCATGTAGGCGTAACCGGCGAACACTTGCCACTTGTCGGTGATCTTACCGCTGGCGGACAACTCGATACCTTGAACACGGGTCTTGCCGGCGTTCTCGTAAGAGGTGGTATCGACCTGGACACGCGCGTTTTCTTTCTCGGTGCGGAAGATGTCGGCGGTCAGCGACAGGCGATCGTTCAGCAGATCCCACTTGGTGCCGATTTCGTAGTTCTTGGTGGTTTCCGGCTCCATGTCGCTCTTGAGCAGGTTGCCGTTGCGATCCGGCGTGCCGCCCAGCGGGTTGCCTTCCTGACCTTCACCCAGGGTGTTGCCTGGCGGAGTGGCCGAGGTGGCGTAGGACGCGTAGATGCTGCCGTTCTCTGCCGGCTTGTAGACGATGCCGAACTGACCGGTGACGAACTCGCTGGTGTCAGAACCTTTGGAGGTGGTGTTGCCGGCGGCGGTGTAGGTCTTGTAGCCGGTTTCGAAGTGGTCGTAACGCAGGCCCATGTTCACCAGCCATTGCTCGGACAACTCCAGGGTGTCGAACGCATACAGCGCGTAGGTATCGGACTGGGTGTCGGTGCCGGCGTAGTTGCGCGAGATCGCGCCGTTCCACGGATCGTTCGGGTTCGGGTTCGACAGCGAGGTGCAGTTGTAGCCGCTGGCGGCGCCGATCAGGCCCGGGTTGCAGTTGGTGGTCACGGCCGAGGTGCGCGGCGTGGTGTCGGTGTTGACGTTGTACGAGGATTTGCTGCTTTCCTCGCGGGTGTATTCGACACCGGTGGAGAAGCTGTTCTTGAAACCGGCGACGTAGAAGTTGCCGAACAGATCGGTCTGGTTGGTGGTGGTCTCGGTGTTGCTCACACGAGTGTTCGCACGACGCCAGACGCTGCCGTTGTTGACGTTGCCCTTGCTGTCGTCCGGCTGGGTCAGGATGTAATCCTGCATGCTGGTGCCATGACGCAGGGTGTTCTTGATCGTCAGCGAGTCGCTCAGGTCATGCTCGATGGCGAAGGTCGCGGTGTCGGTGCGGCCCTTGCGGAAGTCGCGGTCCAGACCGTAGAAATTGCTGTGATCGCCGCCGGCGTACGGCTTGTCCGGGTTGGACTTGGTGCGCGCCGCCGAGCCACCGGCCGGAATGGTGTAAGGAATGCCCGAATCCGGCGTGTCGTTGCTTTCGAGATGGTAGTAATCGAGGTTGACGCGGGTGTCGGTGCCCAGGCCGAAGGCCAGGGACGGCGCGATGCCCCAGCGGTCGTAGTCGACCTTGTCGCGCCCGGCGACGTTGCTCTCGTGGCTCATCAGGTTCAGACGGCCGGCAGCGGTGTCGCTGAACTGGTAGTTGCCATCCATGGTGTAGCGCTGGGTCTGGTCGGAGCCCCAGGTGAAGCCACCGTCGAACGAGTTGCCCAGGTGCGCTTTCTTGCTCACCAGGTTGATGCTGCCGCCCGCCGCGCCGCGACCGCCGATGGCGGAGTTCGGGCCCTTGCTGACTTCGATGTTTTCCACGGCGAAGATTTCGCGGCTCTGGGAGCCGGTGTCGCGCACGCCGTCGAGGTAAGTGTCGCCCTGGGCGTCGAAACCACGAATGAACGGCCGGTCGCCCTGCGGGTTGCCGCCTTCACCGGCACCGAAGGTGATGCCCGGCACGGTGCGCAGCGCGTCCTGCATGTTCAGGGCGCCGGTGTCCTTCAGGACTTGTTGGGGGATAACGGTGACCGAGCGCGGGGTATCAACCAGTGGCGCGGTGTACTTGGGCGAGGAGGCTTTCTCGACCTGGTAGGACGTCGAGTCCTGGGCTTCGCCGGTGATGGCGGTGGCGTCCAGGGCGATGGCATTGCCGGTGGCTTTGCTGTCGGTTTTTTCGGCGGCGAACACCATGTGGCCTGCGGAGCCGGCGGTAATTGCCACGCCGATGGCGGAAGCGAGCAGACGCGGTGAACTGACCGGTAATTGTGCGAGTTGACGTGCCATTTTTATTCCCCTCCCCAAGGATTTGAGGCGGCGGAATATAGGGTAAACAGGTATTCGTATCAATTGCGAAACATTACTATTCGCGACAAATTTACATTCTTTACAATTTAACCTTACGGTTTTTACCAGTTCATTCGTCTAGCGGGTTTTACACAGTCAATAAGAATCAATACCATTGGCATCCTTTTGCCATCTGGTGACGTCGCCATGCTCCTGCACATCCCCGCGCTGTTCGAGAAAGACGAAGTGCAGCGTATTCGCCAGGCGCTGGAACAGGCCGACTGGGCTGATGGAAAGATCACCGCCGGCTATCAATCGGCCAAGGCCAAGCACAATCTGCAGTTGCCGGAAGGCCATCCACTGGCCAAAGAGATTGGCGCGGCGATGCTTGAACGGCTGTGGAAAAATCCGCTGTTCATGTCCGCCGCTTTGCCGCACAAAGTATTTCCGCCGCTACTCAATTGCTACACGGCGGGCGGCAGTTTCGATTTCCACATCGACAACGCAGTGCGCCAGCCCAAGGGCAGCATCGAGCGCGTACGCACCGACCTGTCTGCCACGCTGTTTTTCAGCGAGCCCGAGGACTACGACGGCGGCGAGCTGGAAATCCAGGACACTTTCGGCACCCAACGGGTGAAACTGCCCGCCGGCGACATGGTGCTGTACCCCGGCACCAGCCTGCACAAGGTCAACGCGGTCACTCGCGGTGCGCGCTATGCCTCGTTCTTCTGGACTCAAAGCCTGGTGCGCGAGGACAGCCAGCGCGCCTTGCTGTTCGAAATGGACGGTGCGATCCAGCAGCTCACGCAAGACATGCCCGATCACCCTTCGCTGATCCGCCTCACCGGCACTTACCACAACCTGCTGCGTCGCTGGGTCGAGGTGTAAGTGGCGGACTTTCGGTTACGTCGCGAAGAAGTCCTCGACGGCGAACGCCTCACGGCCATGCTCGAAGAAAGTCCGGCCCGCGCGGCTCAGGCGATTCTGATCGCGGCGGGTGAGGGGGTGCTGGAAGCGCAGGCGCTGCTCGGGCAGATCCTGCTCGATGGTCACGGGATTGCTCAGGATCAGCCGCTGGCCTTGCGCTGGTTTGAAATTGCCGCAGGGCAAGGTCATCTGATGGCGCGCAACATGCTCGGTCGTTGTCATGAACATGGCTGGGGCTGCGCCGCGGATGCCTCGGCTGCGGCAGGGCACTATCGAATCGCCGCTCGAGCCGGCCTGGATTGGGCGATGTACAACTTCGCCAACCTGCTGGCCACCGGGCGAGGAGTGGCGGCAGATCATCTTCAGGCGCTGGACTTGTATCGGCGCGCTGCCGAGGCTGGCCACGCCAAGTCGATGAACCTGTTGGGGCGTTATCTGGAGGAGGGGCAGGTGTGCCGCCAAGACCTGGTAGCGGCTCACGACTGGTATCGGCGTTCAGCCGAGGGCGGGGATTTTCGTGGTCAGTTCAGCCATGCAGCGATTCTGGCCGAAGCTGGGCGAATCACCGATGCCTTGCACTGGCTTGATAAAGCGCTGGTTCACGGCAATATAAATTTCTTGAGGGTTGCCAGCGAGGCGCTGCTCGCTTCCCCGCACGCAAAGATCCGCGCCATGGCGGGAGCTTATCGTCAACGCCTCTGTGCACTCGAGACCGAGTCTCCAGCCCTTCATCGACCATGAAGGGCTGGAGTGATCGATCAGCCGCGCAACCAGCGGCTTTTAAGGGGAGTCAGGTAACTGCGCAGGGCCTGGCTGTGTTCGAGCACTCGTTCGCCACGCAGCAGAATGTCTTCATGGAGCGTAGCCGTGAGGGCGTCAAGAAACGCGGAGAAGGCATCCGATAATTTGCGTGTCTCTCTGACGTAGGCTTGTTGGTGTGGCACGACTTTCTGGGTGTCGTTCAACTGGCGAGTCTTGTCGTCGTTGTCGCGCAATTGTTTCTCCAGGGAGGCCAGGCGTTCTTCCCGTTGCACGAGGCGCGTCTGGATGATTCGTCGTGCTTCGATCAGATCCTTGTATTTGATCAGCTCGTTGGCCTCGTCCAGAAACTTGTTGGCGACGATCAGCCCGGCTTCGAGTGCTGCAGCTTCAGGCGACTTGGGCCTGTTGCCGATCATTGCCGCCAGTTGCTCGAGCAAGGGTTTGATCCGGTCGATGAATGTCAGCTTTTCAAACTCGGCAATCGCAAGATTCAGCACCGCCTCGTCGGCTTTCAATTCAGCCAGCGGGACTGTCTCGGTTTGGTATTCCCGATCCAGGTTGACTCTGGCGTTCGCCAGCTCTTCGAGCCTGAAACGGTTGTTACTGATGGCAATGCTCTCAACAGTGAAGACGCTGTCGTGCAGCGACGAATGCAGCGTTGTCATTTGTACGGTGCACAGTGTGATCAGTTGCTCGACGATTTGCGAATAGAGCTTGCGTGCATGCTCAGCCTGACTGTTCGACTCACGTTGATTGAGGATGGCCAGTGCCTGCAGGTTTTCGTTCAGATCATCTGTGTCCAGCGCTGTCATTGCCGATGCGATGGTGTTGGCAGCGACAAGATCCAGTTCGCTGATGGCTGCATTCAAACGAACCAGTTCATCGCTCAAGGCTTTGATATACAGATTGGCGGAGCCAATGATTGCCTGAAAACGAATAGCCTCACGGCTTTCTTGAATGCGGCCAAGGTCGGGAACGACATAGGAAATTTTTGTCATGATGATTTCTTCTTGATTGAAATGATCGAGTCAGTCGAATGCTTTGATAAGTTGTTTCGAGTTGGTTTGAACGGTCTTCCAGTTCTTAAGAACAACTTTCAAACTCGAGACGAAACTTCTCAGGGTCAGGAATTCGTTGATCCCCATTAATTTGTTTTGCGAGGCGTTGATGTAGTCCGTAATGGAGATCCACAGTGTTTCAAGTTGCGAGGTGCTTTGGATGGCACCCTCTACATAAATCGACATGCTGTTCAATCCCGCCTGGAACTCCATGAGCGAGCCCGCGAGGATGTTCTTTTGCTTGACCTGCTCGATCAATAAATCTCGTTGATCAATCAGAGGGCGCAAGTGGATTTTCTGCTGAAGTTCGAGGTGCTGGTACCAGGTCGATGAACCGCCTCTGTAACCAACGATAAAGCCAAGGATATGTTCGAAAAAGTTCGGCTCGGTTTCCCTGGTCTTTTCATCAATGCTTTTTTGGGCTTGATCAATGGCGGCATTCAGCTCGGTGAGCTGTCGGTTGATTTGCGCATCACTGGCCAGACGCAGTTTTTCACCAATACCGATGGCAACCTTGTCGCTAAGGTCGCTCTTGAAGTATTTCAGGCGTTCGCTGACGTCCTGGCTGCTGAGTTTTTTCTCTCCGATCGACCTTGCAATGAACGCCAGCGATTCTTGAATCGAGCCGAAACGGTTCTTCTCGGTCTTGCCGATCTCCAATGGCGGGAGACTGGCGATCTCTTCCTCGGACAGCGAGTCGATGGTGCCCAGGTAGTTTATGTAGCCCGGCATGCTCACGATGGCGTCGATAATATCCTGACCGAAACTCTCCAGATCTTCTGAAAACGTCGACAGACTTCCAGCCACGCGTTTCATCGAGTATTCGATGTCGTTCCAGGCGTTGGCGTTATTGATGATCAGGTGATTGAGTTCGACAACGTCAAGCACCTCAAGACCGGCAATGCCGGTGGACTTGGTGTTTAGTTGCGCTTCCACAGCTTCGATACTGCGCGGCAGCGTCCTGGCAGCGGATATGTAGTTTTTGATTTTTCTGATGTCGTCTGTGGTGACGAACGGGTTTGAACTCGGTTGCACTTTTAGTTCCTTTTAAAGTGTTGTTCGAGTTCTTAGCGTAAGCCTGTTTCTTGGCTGGCGGGTATGGGTTTAGTGTGACCTGTTGTTGTTTATTATTTGTTGTTATTTTGAACTTGCTGCATAAAAAAACCGTGCCTGGGCACGGTTTTTTTATGCGCTGTGCGTGTTACACGTAAAACGACTTCAGCGGCGGAAAGCCATTGAATTCTACGGCGCTGTAGCTGGTGGTGTACGCACCGGTCGACAGCCAGTACAGGCGATCACCGATCGCCAGGTTCAGCGGCAGGCCGTACTTGTAGTTTTCGTACATGATGTCGGCGCTGTCGCAGGTCGGACCGGCGATCACGACTTCTTCCATCTCGCCTTTCTTCTCGGTCCAGATCGGGAACTTGATCGCTTCGTCCATGGTTTCGATCAGGCCGGAGAACTTGCCCACATCGGTATAAACCCAACGCTCGACGGCGGTACGGGACTTGCGCGCGACCAGCACCACTTCACTGACCAGGATACCGGCGTTGGCGATCAGCGAACGGCCCGGCTCCAGAATGATTTCCGGCAGGTCATCACCGAAGTCTTCCTTCAGGAAGCGAATGATTTCTTCGGCGTAGGTTTCCAGGCTGTTGGTGCGGGTGATGTAGTTGGCCGGGAAGCCACCGCCCATGTTGATCAGCTTGAGGTGGATGCCGTCTTCTTCCTTCAGGCGTTCGAAGATCACTTTGACCTTGGCGATCGCGGCGTCCCAGACGCTGATGTCGCGCTGTTGCGAACCGACGTGGAACGAGATGCCGTACGGCACCAGGCCCAGGTCGCGGGCGAGGATCAGCAGATCCATGGCCATGTCGGTCTGGCAGCCGAATTTGCGCGACAGCGGCCAGTCGGCCGTGGTCGAGCCTTCAGTCAGGATGCGCACATAGACTTTGGCGCCCGGTGCAGCCTTGGCGATGTTGCGCAGGTCGGCTTCCGAGTCGGTGGCGAACAGACGCACGCCCTTCTCGTAGAAGTAGCGAATGTCCTTGGACTTCTTGATGGTGTTGCCGTAGCTGATCTGGTCCGGGCTGACGCCACGGCTCAGCACTTTGTCCAGCTCATAGATCGAGGCGATGTCGAAGCTCGAGCCTTTCTCCTTGAGCAGGTCGATGATCTCGACGGCCGGGTTGGCCTTGACCGCGTAGTAGACCTTGGCGAATTCGAAACCGGCGCGCAGGTCATCGTAGGCCTGGGCGATCATCGCGGTGTCGATCACCACGAACGGGGTTTCCTGTTTGTCGGCGAATGCCTTCATTTTCTGAAAGGTTTCGCGCGCGAAATAGTCTTCGACCTGGATCGACATACTTGGGACTCCTAGTGGCAAACGTCGTTAATCAATGGGTGCAAATGAACGTCCTCCGTATCCCCACTTTGGTTCGCCTACTTCCCAAGGCATGTCGCCGAAAGCAAAAAGGCCATGGGAAATGTAGTCTTTCTTTCCCTTGGCCTTGCTGTCTCGTCGTCAGTACTTGAGCCGGATGGATCGTTTCCAGCATGGACGTTCGGCGCGAACTTTAGGGCGTGAGGGGCCTGAGATCAACTAAAAATGTCGCGTTTTTGCACGCTTCTGACGTACGTCGCGGATATCACTCTTTGTACCCGACCGAGATGACGGCCAGATGTTCCGCAATAATTTTCAGGTGTTAAAAATACCTGCACGTTCGACGCTGATGTGTGCCAAGTCTCCGATAAGTGCGTTCACTTCAACATCGGCGACGTTGGCGGCGAGAAGGGGAGATGAGGGGGAAGTTGCTGGTTAAGGCTGACATTCGCGGACGGGGTCAGCCTTCTCACGTGTTGATATTTCTTGCCGGCTCTTCGTTGGCAAAAAAATCCGGCTTTCAGGTTCCGGTACTTGAAAAAAAGGGCTGTCGAACAGCCCTTTTGCTTTTGATCAGGCCACGGCCTCGGCTGGCGACACGATATTGGTCTTCATGCCGCGTGATCGACCCGAACTCAGGTAGGCCGCAATCGACTCCTGGGTAACTTCGCCAAGAAATACCCGCTCGGCATCCATCACCGGCAGCCATGAGCGATTGAACTCGTACATGCGCGACAGCAGGATGCGCAAATGCTCGTCGTATGCCGCCGTGGCGTTGAACTCGCGCAGGAACTGCGCACAGGTGCCGGTCTGACGATGCAGGTCACGACGGCGCACATAACCCAGTGCCTTGTTCTCAGCGTCAGTGACGACGACATAGCGACGGTCATGTTCGTCCATCAACTCCAGCGCATCGGCCACCGGGGTTTCCGGGCTGACTGACGGCGCGTTGTCTGCTGCGTCTTCGGCTTTCACCAGCAGCAGGCGTTTGAGGGTGCTGTCCTGGCCAACGAAGTTGCTGACAAAGTCGTCCGCCGGATGGGCGAGCAGGGTGTCCGGATGGTCGATCTGCAACAGTTTGCCGGCGCGGAAAATCGCGATCTTGTCGCCGAGCTTGATCGCTTCGTCGATGTCGTGGCTGACCATGATCACGGTCTTGTTCAGCGCGCGCTGCATCTCGAAGAATTCGTTCTGGATCATCTCGCGGTTGATCGGGTCGACCGCGCCGAACGGTTCGTCCATCAGCAACAGCGGTGCATCCGCCGCCAGCGCACGGATCACGCCGATCCGTTGCTGCTGACCGCCGGACAGTTCACGCGGGTAACGATGCAGATATTGCTTGGGCTCAAGCTTGATCATGCTCATCAGTTCGCGGGCGCGGTCGTGGCATTTCTGTTTGTCCCAGCCGAGCAGTTTCGGCACCACCACGATGTTCTCTTCGATGGTCATGTTCGGGAACAGACCGATCTGCTGGATCACGTAGCCGATGTTGCGGCGCAGGGTCACTTCGTCGAGGTCGGTGGTGTCTTCGCCATTGATCAGGATCTTGCCCGAGGTCGGCTTGATCAGGCGGTTGATCATTTTCAGCGTGGTGCTTTTGCCGCAGCCCGATGGCCCGAGGAACACACAGATTTCGCCTTCATTGACGGTCAGGCTTACCGAGTCCACGGCTTTCACATCTTTGCCGTTGCTTTGGAAGGTCTTGCTGAGGTTTTGAAGTTCGATCATTTGAGGAGTCCTTTTGGAGTCAGCGAACGTTGCAGCCACTGCAAAATGAGGTCGGCGAAGATCGCCAGAAGACTGACCAGCAGCGCGCCGACGATGAGCATCGACATGTCGCTGCGGCTGATGGAGGCGAGGATCAGCACGCCGAGACCGCCGGCGCCGATGGTTGCGGCAATGGTCATCACGCCGATGTTCATCACCACCGCGGTGCGCACGCCGGCGAGGATCACCGGCACGGCGATCGGCAACTCGACCATGCGCAGGCGCTGGCCGAAGGTCATGCCGATGCCGCGTGCGGCTTCGCGGATGCCCGGCTCGACGCCGGTCAAGGCGAGGTAGGTGTTGCGCATGATCGGCAGCAGTGAATAAAGGAACACGGCGGTGATCGCCGGCATCGGGCCGAGGCCCTGGCCGAATTTCGAGTAGAACGGCAGCAGCAGGCCGAACAACGCAATCGACGGCACGGTGAGCAATACCGTGGCGCTGGCCTGCAAGGGGCCGGCGAGGCTCGGGAAGCGCGTCATCAAAATGCCCAACGGCACGCCGATGAAAATCGCCAGGCTGACGGCGATGCCGACCAGCGTGATGTGCTGCCAGGTCAGGTGCATCACCTGCTGCCAGTCGAGGTGGGAAAAGGCGTTCAAAAATTCCATGACTTTTCCTCCTTTAATTCAGTGGGTGGTGGCGCAGGAAATCGGCAGCGACTTTCGACGGGCTCTCGTGATCGACGTCGACCCGCGCGTTGAGCTGGCGCATGGTTTCGTCGTCGAACAGCTCGGCCAGCGGTTTGAGTTGCTCGGCCAGTTGCGGGTGCGCGTCGAGGTAGGCCTGACGCACCACGGGCGCTGCGGTGTAATCCGGGAAGTAATGTTTGTCGTCTTCCAGCAGCTTCAGCCCGAAAGCATTGAGGCGGCCGTCGGTGGTGTAGACCAGACCGGCAAACACCTGGCCGTTACGCAGCGCGGTGTAGACCAGGCCCGCGTCCATCTGCCGGATGTTCTTGCGGGTCAGGTTCATGTCGTAGAGCTTGACCATGCCGTCCAGACCGTCGGAGCGATTGGCGAACTCGGTGTCCAGCGCCACCAGATGATTGGTTTTGGCTTCAGCCTTCAACACGTCGTTCAACTGGCTGATGGTGTGGATCTGCGGATATTCCTCGGCCACTTTTTTCGGCAGAGCGAGGGCGTAGGTGTTGCTGAATTTCGACGGTGTCAGCCAGACCAGGCCTTTTTTCGCGTCGAGTTCTTTCACCCGGGCGTAGGACTGTTCGCTGTCGAGTTTTTCGGTGACATGGTTGTAGGCCACCAGCGACACGCCGGTGTATTCCCAGAGCATGTCCAGTTGTCCGGTTTCGTGGGCGCTGCGGGCCAGGTTGCTGCCCAGACCGCCGGTGATCTGCGCGTCGTAGCCTTTGCTGCGCAGGTATTGCGCGGTGATTTCCGCGAGCAGGGTCTGCTCGGTGAATACTCGGGCGCCGAGGCGAATCACCGGTTTGTCGGCGGCTTGGGCGATACCTGCGAAGAGCAGCACGCAGCCCAGAATCAAACTAAGTCTTTTCATAAATATTCCTTCGCAAAGCCTCAAGACGGGCGCAAACCGCGTTCCAGCCAGAGACGGCTGGCGAGGGTGACCACGCCATCGAGCAGCAACGCCAGCAGCGCGGTGCACGCGGCGCCGAGCAGCAGTTGCGGCTGATTGTTCAGGGCGATGCCGGGGAAGATCAGGCTGCCGAGGCTGTTGGCGCCGATCAGGAAGGCCAGCGGCGCGGTACCGACGTTGATCGCCAGCGCCACCCGCACACCGCCGACGATGATCGGCACGGCGTTGGGCAACTCGACTTTCCACAGCACCTGGCGCGGAGTCATGCCGATGCCGACGGCGGCTTCTTTCAGCGAGCCCTGGACGTTTTTCAGGCCTTCATAGGTGTTGCGCACAATCGGCAACAGCGAGGCGAGGAACAAAGCGAAGATCGCCGGGCCGCTGCCGATGCCGAGAATCCCCAGGGCAATCGCGAGTACGGCCAGCGGCGGCACGGTGTTGCCGATGTTGAAGATCTGCATGAAGCGTTCGGCGCGGCCAACCATGTGCGGGCGGCTCAGGAAGATGCCGGCGGGAATGCCCACGACCAGGGCGGCCAGCATTGAAGCGAGGACGAGAATCAGATGAGCTTGCAGGTAAAACAACAAATCGTCGCGGTAGTGTTCGATCGTGTTGATGCCGATCCAGTGGATCAGCAGGGCCAGGAGCGCGATCACCACCGCACCTCCCATCAGCCCTTTGCCATAGCGGATAGCCACAGGCGGACTCCTTTTTTTAGTCGGCGACCGCTGCTCCGTGTGGCATGCCATGCCTGGCTGCCGGAGTCAGTGTTCGCGAGAAGCAGCTTTTTTTCAGCCCGGCAAAAGCGGTCTGAAAGCCAGCCATGAGCGCAGCCTCGTCAGGCTAACTTGCTGATTTTTCAGCCCCTGACGAATTGTCGTAACAGGGGATGGACGTCTCCGTGCTTTAAAAGGTTCCCATCCGAGGCAGCATTTGGCCACCCTTAATGTGCTCAACGGTTCGGTTATTGAATCGAGTTGGGCTATAATCGCCGCCCTTTTTTGAATCACCGCCAGGCGATTTCCCATGACCAGACAGGCCGCCGAAGTCGCGAAACGCCGCACTTTCGCCATTATTTCCCACCCCGATGCCGGTAAAACCACCATCACCGAAAAGCTCTTGCTGATGGGCAAGGCGATTGCCGTGGCCGGTACGGTGAAATCCCGTAAATCCGACCGCCACGCGACATCCGACTGGATGGAGATGGAAAAGCAGCGGGGCATCTCGATCACCACGTCGGTCATGCAGTTCCCGTATCGCGAACACATGATCAACCTGCTCGACACCCCGGGCCACGAAGACTTCTCCGAAGACACCTACCGCACCCTGACCGCGGTGGACTCGGCCCTGATGGTTCTCGACGGCGGTAAAGGTGTAGAGCCACGTACCATCGCGCTGATGGACGTCTGCCGTCTGCGTGACACGCCGATCGTCAGCTTCATCAACAAACTCGACCGTGACATCCGCGACCCGATCGAACTGCTCGACGAAATCGAAGCCGTCCTGAAGATCAAGGCTGCGCCGATCACCTGGCCGATCGGTTGCTACCGCGACTTCAAAGGCGTGTACCACCTGGCCGACGACTACATCATTGTCTACACCGCCGGTCACGGTCACGAACGCACCGAAACCAAGATCATCGAGAAGCTCGATTCCGACGAAGCCCGCGCGCATCTGGGCGACGAGTACGAGCGTTTCCTCGAGCAGCTGGAACTGGTGCAGGGCGCCTGCCACGAGTTCAATCAGCAGGAATTCCTCGACGGCCAACTGACCCCGGTGTTCTTCGGTACTGCATTGGGCAACTTCGGTGTCGATCACGTACTCGACGCCGTGGTCGACTGGGCCCCGCGTCCGCTGCCACGCGTAGCCAACGAGCGCACCGTGGAGCCGGTGGAAGAGAAGTTCTCGGGCTTCATCTTCAAGATCCAGGCGAACATGGACCCGAAACACCGCGACCGCATCGCCTTCATGCGTATCTGCTCCGGCAAGTACGAAAAAGGCATGAAGATGCGCCACGTGCGTACCGGCAAGGACGTGCGCATCGGCGACGCCCTGACCTTCTTCTCCTCCGAGCGTGAACAGCTGGAAGAAGCGTACGCCGGCGACATCATCGGTCTGCACAACCACGGCACGATCCAGATCGGCGACACCTTCAGCGAAGGCGAAACCCTGGGCTTCACCGGTATCCCGCACTTCGCCCCGGAACTGTTCCGTCGCGTACGCCTGCGCGATCCGCTGAAATCCAAGCAACTGCGCCAGGGCCTGCAACAGCTCGCCGAAGAAGGCGCGACCCAGGTGTTCTTCCCGGAGCGCAGCAACGACATCATCCTCGGCGCCGTCGGTGTGCTGCAGTTCGATGTGGTCGCCAGCCGCCTGAAAGAGGAATACAAGGTCGAGTGCTCCTACGAGCCGATCACCGTGTACTCCGCGCGCTGGATCGAATGCAGCGACAAGAAGAAGCTGGAGGAATTCTCCAACAAGGCCGTGGAAAACCTGGCACTGGACGGCGGCGGTCACCTGACCTACCTTGCGCCAACCCGGGTCAACCTGGCCCTGATGGAAGAGCGCTGGCCGGACGTGAAATTCCGTGCGACGCGCGAGCATCACTAAGCGCTGAGTTGCTCCATCCCAAGCCCCCGATGCGCAAGCCTCGGGGGCTTTTTGTTGGCTGCAGAATCAGTTGCTCATCAAGTATTGGAGAGAGGCTACCTCGCTTAGCCGATCCGGTTATGAGTGTTATTCGAAAGCGGTCTGTCCACGCACGGCATTTCCGGGCATGGGTTAGCGTCCTATCTGGTGAACCCGGCGGATCGGAACTAGATTTCAATCAGCGTCAGGTCAGCATGAATTTCTCACCTGGAACAGGATGGACTCGACCATGAAAAACAGGTTGCTACGGGTTTTGCTGCTGTTGAAAGTGATGGTGATGCTGTCCCTCGGCACCGCGACGGCTTGGGCCGAGTGCGAGGATCACGATACCCAGGCCTCCAGCGGGCAGGTGGGGCACAGCGCGCTGATGCTGGCCAAGTCCGAGTCCGAGCCGGGCGATCAGGGCCAGGGTGGCAGCGCCGACGATGACGACTCGACCACCGATGAACCGGACACCGATGATCCGGACGAAGGCGATAGCCAGACGTAGATTCCGGTCAAAAGAAAACCCCTTCTTTCCCGATTGATGCGCAATCGGGGCAGAAGGGGTTTGGTCAACTCATCAACAACCCGCCCCGGGAAACAGGGCGGGTTTTTTCATGCCGCGCCGTCGAGGAACTGCTCGGCGTAGTGGCACGCAACCTGACGCGTGTCGAGCTGGCGCAGGGCCGGCTCTTCGCTGCTGCAACGCGCGGTTGCGTATGGGCAGCGCTTGTGGAACGCGCAGCCAGGTGGCGGGTTCAGCGGGTTGGGCAGCTCGCCGACGATCTTGATTTTCGGCTTGTCCGGATCCGGGTGGATGGTCGGAGTCGCCGACAACAACGCCTGAGTGTACGGGTGCAGAGGACGGGCATAGATGTCGTGCTTCGGACCGATTTCCACCGGGCGACCGAGGTACATCACCATCACGTCATCGGCCACGTGCTGCACCACCGCCAGGTTGTGCGAGATGAACACGTAACCGGTGTTGAACTCCTGCTGCATGTCCATGAACAGGTTCAGCACCTGCGCCTGGATCGACACGTCCAGCGCCGAGGTCGGTTCGTCCGCCACCAGCACTTTCGGTTGCAGCATCATGGCGCGCGCCAGCGCGATACGCTGACGCTGACCGCCGGAGAACATGTGCGGATAACGCTGGTAGTGCTCGGGACGCAAGCCGACCTGCCTCATCATCGCCTGGACTTTCTCGCGACGTTCGGCGGCTGACAGGTTGGTGTTGATCAGCAGCGGCTCGGCCAGCTGATCACCGATTTTCTGCCGAGGGTTCAACGATGCGTACGGGCTCTGGAACACCATCTGCACGTCTTTGCGCAGTTGTTTGCGCTGAGCCTTGTCGGCGCCGGCCACTTCCTGCCCGGCGATTTTCAGCGAGCCGGATGACGGCTCTTCGATCAGGGTCAGGGCGCGGGCGAGGGTGGATTTGCCGCAGCCCGATTCACCGACGACGGCAAGGGTCTTGCCGGCTTCCAGCTCGAACGACACGCCGTTCAGGGCGCGCACGGTGGCGTGGCCCTTGAACAGGCCACGGGAGACTTCGTAGTGACGGGTCAGGTCGCGGGCGGTAAGTACGACGGCCATTACGCCACCTCCTGGTTCAACGGATAGAAGCAGCGGGCGAGGCTGTGGCTTTTCGGGTCAAGGGTCGGACGCTGCGCGCGGCAGCTGTCCTGCACGTACGGGCAGCGCGGCGACAGCAGGCAGCCTTGCGGGCGGTCGTAACGGCCGGGAACGATGCCCGGCAGAGTGGCCAGACGCTCGGCACCCTGGCTGTGTTCCGGAATCGCCTTGAGCAGCGCTTCGCTGTACGGGTGCGCCGGGATGTCGAACAGTTGCGGCACCTGACCGACTTCAACGGCTTGACCGGCGTACATCACACACACGCGCTGGGCGGTTTCGGCCACGACGGCGAGGTCGTGGGTGATCAGCACCAGGCCCATGTTCTGCTCTTTCTGTAACGCCAGCAGCAGGTCCATGATCTGCGCCTGGATCGTCACGTCGAGTGCGGTGGTCGGCTCGTCGGCGATCAGCAGTTTCGGTTCGCCGGCAATCGCCATGGCAATTGCCACACGCTGGCTCATGCCGCCGGACAGTTGGTGCGGGTAGGCATCCATACGGCTGGCGGCGCCCGGGATTTCGACTTTTTCCAGCAGTTCGATCGCACGCTTGCGCGCTTGCTTGCCGGACATTTTCAGGTGCAGGCGCAGCACTTCTTCGATCTGGAAACCGACGGTGTAGCTCGGGTTCAGCGCGGTCATCGGGTCCTGGAACACCATCGCCAGGTCTTTGCCGACAATCTGCCGACGCTGGCGGTTGTTCAGCTTGAGCATGTTCTTGCCGTCGAAGCTCAGGGCGTCGGCGGTGACGATCCCCGGGTGCTCGATCAGGCCCATCAGCGCCATCATGGTCACGGACTTGCCGGAACCCGACTCGCCCACGATCGCCAGGACTTCGCCCTTGTCGACTTTCAGGTCGAGGCCGTCGACGACCGGGGTGGCGTTCTTGTCGCCGAAGCGAACGTTGAGATTCTTGATTTCTAACAGTGACATGGGAATCTCCTCAGGCGGCGTTCTTGAGTTTCGGGTCCAGCGCATCGCGCAGGCCGTCGCCCATCAAGTTGATTGCCAGCACGCTGAGCAAAATGGTCAAACCAGGCAGACTCACCACCCACCAGGCGCGTTCGATGTAGTCGCGGGCCGAAGCCAGCATGGTGCCCCACTCAGGGGTTGGCGGCTGGACGCCGAGGCCGAGGAAGCCCAGGGCGGCGGCATCGAGGATCGCCGAGGAGAAGCTCAAAGTCGCCTGGACGATCAGCGGCGCCATGCAGTTCGGCAGCACGGTGATGAACATCAGGCGTGGCAGACCTGCACCGGCCAGGCGCGCGGCGGTCACGTAGTCGCGGTTCAGTTCACCCATCACGGCGGCACGGGTCAGACGCACGTAGGACGGCAAGGACACCACGGCAATCGCGATCACGGTGTTGATCAGGCCAGGGCCGAGGATGGCGACGATCGCCACGGCCAGCAGCAGCGATGGCAGGGCCAGCATGATGTCCATCAGACGCATGATGGTCGGGCCGACCACTTTCGGGAAGAAACCGGCGAACAGACCCAGCAGGATCCCCGGGATCAGCGACATCACCACCGACGACAGGCCGATCAGCAGCGACAGGCGCGAACCCTGGATCAGGCGCGACAGCAGGTCGCGACCCAGTTCATCGGTGCCGAGCAGGAACTGCATCTGCCCGCCTTCGAGCCACGCCGGCGGCGTCAGCAGGAAGTCGCGGTATTGCTCGCTCGGGTTATGCGGGGCGACCCACGGCGCGAAGATCGCGCAGAAAATCACCAGCAGCATGAACAGCAGGCCGGCGACGGCGCCCTTGTTCTTGGCGAAGGCCTGCCAGAACTCTTTGTACGGTGACGGGTACAGCAGACTTTGATCCACGGCGGTGGCAGCGGTGGCTACTGAGGAAGTTGGAGTGCTCATGGGTATTGACCTCAGCGCTGATGACGGATGCGTGGGTTGGCAAAGCCGTAGAGGATGTCCACCACGAAGTTGACCAGAATCACCAGGCAGGCGATTAACAGGATGCCGTTTTGCACAACCGGGTAGTCCCGGGCGCCGATGGCTTCGATCAGCCATTTACCGATGCCGGGCCAGGAGAAGATGGTTTCGGTCAGGACCGCACCGGCCAGCAGGGTGCCGACTTGCAGGCCGACCACGGTCAGTACCGGGATCAGCGCGTTGCGCAGGCCGTGCACGAACACCACGCGCGACGGCGACAGGCCTTTGGCCTTGGCGGTACGGATATAGTCTTCACGCAGCACTTCGAGCATCGACGAACGGGTCATCCGCGCGATCACCGCCAGCGGAATGGTGCCGAGCACGATGGCCGGCAGGATCAGGTGGTGCAGGGCATCGAGGAAGGCGCCCATGTCATCGGCCAGCAGGGTGTCGATCAGCATGAAACCGGTGCGCGGCTCGATGTCGTAGAGCAGGTCGATCCGCCCGGACACCGGGGTCCAGCCCAGGCTCACCGAGAAGAACATGATGAGGATCAGGCCCCACCAGAAGATCGGCATCGAGTAACCCGCGAGGGAGATGCCCATCACCCCGTGGTCGAACAGGGATCCTCGCTTGAGGGCCGCGATCACCCCGGCCAGAAGGCCCAGGATGCCGGCGAACAGCAGGGCGGCCATGGACAGTTCCAGGGTCGCCGGGAAGAGGGAGGTGAACTCGGTCCATACGCTCTCACGGGTGCGCAGGGATTCACCGAGGTCGCCGTGGGCCAGTTTGCCGATGTAGTCCAGGTACTGGGCGTACAACGGTTTGTTCAGACCGAGGCGTTCCATTGCCTGAGCGTGCATTTCGGGGTCGACCCGACGTTCGCCCATCATCACTTCCACGGGGTCGCCGGGAATCATGCGAATCAACGCGAAAGTCAGCAAGGTGATGCCGAAAAACGTGGGGATCAATAACCCCAGTCGGCGGGCAATAAAACTAAACATCGTGTGTGGTACCTCATCAGCCGGTTAGGCGTGCCCGGTTTCCCTGGGGTCAGGGAAACCGGGAGTTTTCTTATCTACTTCACCTGGGTGGTGGCGAAGTTATTGGTTGTCAGAGGGCTGATGTGATAACCCTCTACGTTGTTGCGCATTGCGGTGAACATGCGGGTGTGGGCCATGCTGATCCACGGTTGGTCCTGATTGAACAGCACTTGAGCCTGTTCATACAGCCTGGCGCGTTCGGCCGGATCTACTTTAGCCCGTGCTTCGTCGAGCAGGGCCTGGAATTTCTCGTTGCACCAGCGCGCGTAGTTTTCGCCGTTCTTGGCGGCTTCGCAACTGAGCATAGGCGTCAGGAAGTTATCCGGGTCGCCGTTGTCGCCCGCCCATCCGGCCGAGACCATGTCGTGCTCGCCGGCCTTGGCGCGTTTGAGCATCTCGCCCCATTCCATCACGCGGATGTCGATCTTGATCCCGACTTTCGCCAGGTCGGCCTGCATCATCTGCGCGCCGAGCATCGGGTTCGGGTTGGTCGGGCCGCCACCGTTGCGGGTGAACAGGGTGAACGTGGTGCCTTCCGGTACACCGGCTTCCTTGAGCAGGGCGCGGGCCTTGTCGAGGTCACGTGGCGGGTTTTTCAGCTCGTGGTTGTAGCCCAGCAGGGTCGGCGGATACGGGTTGACCGCCACGCTGGCGTTGCCTTTGCCGAACAGGGCGTTGACGTAGGCTTCCTTGTCGAAGGCGATGTCGATCGCTTTGCGCACCCGCACGTCGCTGATGTACTTGTGCTGGGTGTTCATGGCGACGTAGGAGACGGTCATCGCATCCAGTTCGTCGACTTTCAGGTTGCTGTCTTTCTTGATGCTCGGGATGTCATCCGGTTTCGGGTACAGCGCGATCTGGCACTCGTTGGCCTTGAGTTTCTGCAAGCGCACGTTGTTGTCGGTGGCGATCGCCAGGATCAGCGCGTCAGCCGGCGGCTTGCCACGGAAATAGTCCGGGTTGGCCTTGAAGCGCACCTGGGCGTCTTTGTTGTAGCGCTGGAAGATGAACGGCCCCGTGCCGACCGGCTTGTTGTTCAGGTCACCGGTCTTGTTGGCCTTGAGCAACTGGTCGGCGTATTCGGCCGGGTAGATCGAGGAGAACGCCATGGCGATGTCGGCCAGGAACGGCGCTTCGCGGCGGGTCAGGGTGAACTTGACGGTGTTGTCGTCGACTTTCTCGACGCTTTTGAGCAGTTCCTTGAAGCCCATGCTTTCAAAGTACGGGAAGCCCACGCTCGACAGCTTGTGCCACGGATGATTCGGGTCCAGCTGACGCTGGAAACTCCAGACCACGTCGTCGGCGTTCATGTCGCGGGTCGGCTTGAAATATTCGGTGGTGTGAAACTTGACGCCTTTGCGCAGGTGGAACGTGTAGGTCAGGCCGTCTTGGCTGATGTCCCACGACTCGGCCAGCGCCGGAATCACTTCGGTGGTGCCGGGCTTGAAGTCCGCCAGACGGTTGAAGATGGTTTCGGCCACCGCGTCGGCAGTGACTGCAGTCGTGTACTGGACCATATCGAAGCCTTCCGGACTGGCTTCGGTGCAGACCACCAAGGGTTTGGCCGAGACGCCGACAGCGACACTCAGCAACGCAGCCGCGATGGCCGCACGTAGGGGAAGCATTTTCATCAAGAACCCTCTGCAATCGGTTGAAGACAAAAAGCCGAACGGCCGACTCGTCACTGAGTCAGCCGTCGGCTGGCGTTTTTACAGGATGTTGAACGGAACGGTGGTCACCAGACGGAATTCGTTGATGCTGCCGTCAGCCTGGTTTTCGCTGGCGCGGTGCGCGGTGTAGGTCGCACGAACGGTAGTGGCTTTCAGAGGACCGCTCTGTACGGCATAAGAGGCGCCGATGCCGTATTCATAGTGGTGTTCGCCGTCCATCGACTGCACGCCGTCGTAGCCGCCACCCTTGTAGTGAGTGCCGTCGATGCCCCAGCCGCGGGCCTGGTAGATGTTGAACTTCAAGCCTGGCACGCCGTATTCGGCCATGTTCAGACCGTAGGCCACCTGGAAGGATTTCTCGTTCGGGCCGTTGAAGTCCGACAGCAGGGAGTTGGCCAGGTAGATCCCGTTGGTTTCGTGCAGGTAGTCGAAGTACTCGTTACCGTTCACTTCCTGGTAGGAGAAGGTCAGGGTATGCGCCTGGTGGGTCAGACCGAACGACAGGGAGTAGGTGTCGTTGTCGATTTCACCGAGTTTTTTCTTACCTTCGTCCACGGTCTTGTAGTAGTTCAGACCGGTGGTCAGAGCCAGAACCGAGCTGTCCCCCAGTACGTGGGTGGCGCCGAAGTAGTACTGGTTCCACAGGTCTTCGGCCTGGGTGCCCCACAGGCTGGTGGTCAGGCTGGCGAACGGCTGATACGAGATGCCGCCGGTGTGAACGTGGTCGGCTTCGGCATCGATCGCGCCGTATTCGGAGCGGAATTTGCTCAGGCTTTCTTCGGTACGCGGCGAAACGCGGTCGAACGAGGCCAGGTCGAAGGACAGGTTGTTCAGCTCTTCGCTGTGGATCGCGATACCTTCGAAGCTCGATGGCAGCGGACGGTTGCCGATCACGTCGACCTGCGGGCTGCTGAAGTTCATGCGGCCGGCGGTCAGGGTGGTGTTGGAGATACGCGCCTTGACGTTGGCCAGGCCGACTTTGCTCCACTGGCCCTGGGCTTCGCCGCCTTCACGGGTCAGGGTACGGTTGTTGCCCGCGCCTGGACGGGTGCCCGGTGCGCCACCGTTGTTGGACGCCAGGTTCTCGCGGTCACGCTCCAGCGCAATGGCGTTGTACGCCGCCACTTCGGTGCTGAAACCGACGGTGCCCTCGGTGAAGCCCGAGTTGTACTTGACGATGGTGCCCTGCACCCAGTTGATACGGCGGTCGGTCGGAGTGGCCACGCCATCCTTGCGATAGGTGAACTTGCCGCCGCGTTTCAGTTGTTCGTTGGCGTACCAGTTACGGGTCGAGCCGCTGATCGACTGACCTTCGAGGAAGCCGGTGGCTTCAGCCTGGGCGCTCTTCTCGTTGACGGTCACCGGAGTGAACGCCTGGCTTTGGGTTTCCGCGTAAGCCGTGGCGGTGATGCTGCTGATGGCCAGGGCCAGTATCGCGGTATTGCTCAGTTTCATGGGTGAAGCTCCTTTACTTTCTTTTTATGCCGGCTTTTTTGGGTTGGCCGGTTATTGGTTTAGAACTCATTCACACATCGCAAACGTTTGCAAAAGGCCTGATTGGCGAATTTCGGCAAAGCGCTTGCGTGAGGGGGTAGACGGCCCCTCAGCATTGCGGCTAATCGGTTTTGTGTTTAATCGATGCTGACACCCGAAAACACGTTGCGACCAAACGGGCTCACTTTGAACCCTTCGACTTTGGCGCTCAGCGGCTGGTTGACCGTCGAGTGGGCGACAGGCGTGATCGGTACTTGCTGCTTGAGCAGTTGCTGGGCCTGTTTGTAGAGCACGGTGCGTTGGTCGCGGTCGGTGACAACCTTGGCCTGCTTGATCAGCTTGTCGTAAGCCGGATCGCACCACATGGAGTAGTTGTTGCCGCCGATGGCGTCGCAGCTGTAGAGCGTGCCGAGCCAGTTGTCCGGATCCCCGTTGTCACCGGTCCAGCCGATCAGGCTGATGTCGTGCTCGCCATTCTTGGTGCGCTTGATGTACTCGCCCCATTCGTAGCTGACGATCTTCACTTTCAGACCGATCTTGGCCCAGTCCGCCTGGAGCATCTCGGCCATCAGTTTGGCGTTCGGGTTGTACGGCCGTTGTACCGGCATCGCCCACAGGGTGATCTCGGTGCCTTCCTTGACACCGGCAGCCTTGAGCAGCTCTTTGGCTTTTTCCGGGTTGTAGGCGGCGTCCTTGATGGTGTCGTCGTAGGACCATTGGGTCGGCGGCATGGCGTTGACGGCCAGTTGACCGGCGCCTTGATAAACAGCGTTGAGAATCCCCTGTTTATTCACCGCCATGTCCAGTGCCTGACGCACTTCGAGCTGGTCGAACGGCTTGTGGCGCACGTTATAGGCGATGTAGCCGAGGTTGAAGCCTGGCTTCTCGATCAATTGCAGTTTCGGGTCGTTCTTCAGTGCCGGCACATCGGCCGGACGCGGGTGCAGGGTGATCTGGCATTCGCCGGCCTTGAGCTTCTGCACACGCACCGAAGCGTCGGTATTGATCGCGAAAATCAGATTCTTCAGCTTCACCCGGCTCTGATCCCAGTAATGCGGGTTGCCGGTGTAACGGATGTTCGAGTCTTTCTGGTAGCTCTTGAACACGAACGGGCCAGTGCCGATCGGCTTCTGGTTGATGTCGCTCGGCTTGCCTTCGGCCAGCAGTTGGTCGGCGTACTCGGCGGACAGGATGGCGGCAAAGCTCATGGCGATGTTCTGGATGAACGCGGCGTCGACGCTGTTGAGCGTGAACTGCACGGTCAGCGGCCCGGTCTTCTCGACCTTGGCGATGTTCTTGTTGAGGCTCATCCCGTTGAAATACGGGAACTCGGTCGGATAAGCCTTACGGAATGGCTGTTGCGGATCGAGCATGCGGTTAAACGTGAACAGCACGTCGTCGGCGTTGAAATCGCGCGTAGGTTTGAAGTACGGCGTTGTGTGAAATTTCACACCTTCACGCAGGTGAAAGGTGTACTTGAGGCCATCCTCGGAGATGTCCCAGCTGGTTGCCAGGCCCGGTACGACATTGGTCGCGCCTTTTTCAAACTCGGCCAGTCGGTTGTACAGCGGTTCGGCGGCGTCGTTATCGGTTGCCGTCGTGTACTGCGCGGTGTCGAAACCGGCCGGACTGCCTTCGGAGCAGAACACCAGACTGTTGCTGGCGGCGAAACTGGCGGACGTGGCGGCCAACAGGCCGGCGCCCAGCAATGCGGAAAAAACCAAGGTATGGCGCATGACGCTCCCTCTTTTTTAGTGTTTTTCAATGCGCCGCGATCCCGTCCAGGGACGTTGTGGCTGCATTGAGCTCAAACCAACAGCAAACCGATAGCCCACGCAGTCACTGGTCAGAACCCGACGGTAGGGGCCGTGGGTCTGGCAGTAAATGCGCTGAGTCCTAAAGACTCGTAGGAAAAGGCAACACGTCCTAACCCAACCTAGTAAGACTGGTTAGAAAAGGCTGTAGGCGAATTCCTGACTTCTCGGCAAAAAAACAGCGGCGACGCTGAAAACGTCGCCGCTGCTTCTTTTATTTGCTGACGCTGACGCCGTAGAAGGAGTTCAAGCCGAACGGGCTGATCTTGAAGTCCTGCACGTTGGCGCGCATGGGTTGATACACCGTCGAGTGAGCGATAGGTGTCATAGGGACTGCATCTTTGAGGACGTGCTGCGCCTCTTTGTAGAGTTCGGTGCGCTTGGCCTGGTCAGTGGTGCGCTTGGCTTCTTTCACGAGGCCGTCGAATTTCTTGTCGCACCATTTGGAGAAGTTGTTGCCACTCAGCGAGTCGCAACCAAACAACACGTTGAGCCAGTTGTCCGGATCACCATTGTCACCGCTCCAGCCGATGATCATCGCCTGGTTCTCGCCGCCTTTGGAGCGCTTGATGTACTCGCCCCACTCGTAGCTCTGAATCTTCACGTTCAGACCGATTTTCTTCCAGTCGGACTGGAGCATTTCGGCCATCAGCTTGGCGTTCGGGTTGTACGGACGCTGAACCGGCATCGCCCACAGGACGATCTCGGTACCTTCCTTGACGCCGGCTTCCTTGAGCAGCTGCTTGGCTTTCTCAGGATCGTACTTGGCGTCCTTGATGGTGGTGTCGTAGGACCACTGGGTCGGTGGCATGGCGTTGACGGCCAGTTGGCCTGCGCCCTGGTAAACCGAGTCGATGATCTGTGGCTTGTTGACGGCCATGTCCAGCGCCTGGCGCACGCGCAGGTCGGCCAGCGGGTTAGGCTCGTTGCTGCCCTTGACCTTGTCCATCACGTTATAGGCGATGTAGCCCAGGTTGAAGCCGGCCTGGTCAGGCATCTTCAGCGCAGGGTCGGCTTTCAGTGCCGCGAGGTCGGCCGGACGCGGGAACAGGGTGACCTGGCACTCGTTCTTTTTCAGCTTCTGGATACGTACCGACGGGTCGGTGGTGATAGCGAAGATCAGGTTGTCGATCTTCACGTCTTCAGGCTTCCAGTAATCCTTGTTGCCGGTGTAACGGATGTTGGAGTCTTTCTGGTAGCTCTTGAACACGAACGGGCCAGTGCCGATCGGCTTCTGGTTGATGTCGGCAGCCTTGCCTTCCTTCAGCAGCTGGGCTGCGTACTCGGCGGACTGGATCGACGCGAAGCTCATGGCCATGTTCTGGATGAACGCGGCGTCGACTTCTTTCAGGGTGAACTTGACGGTGTGGTCGTCGACTTTATCGATCTTGGTGATGTTGGTATCCATCCCCATGTCGGTGAAGTACGGGAATTCGGTCGGGTACGCCTTACGGAACGGGTCATCCTTGTTAATCATGCGATTGAAGGTGAACAGCACGTCGTCGGCGTTGAACTCACGAGTCGGCTTGAAATACGGGGTGGTGTGGAACTTGACGCCTTCACGCAGGTGGAAGGTGTAAGTCAGGCCGTCATCCGAGATGTCCCACTTGGTCGCCAGACCAGGAGTCACGGCGGTGCCGCCACGCTCGAACTGGGTCAGACGGTTGAACATGGTTTCGGCTGAGGCGTCGAAGTCGGTTCCGGTGGTGTACTGGCCTGGATCGAAACCGGCCGGGCTGCCTTCGGAGCAGAACACCAGGTTAGTCGCAGCGGTGGCGAAAGGTGCGGAGGCTAACAAGCCTGCGCCGACTAAAAACGGAATGACCGCGTGTTTAAGCATGTTGGCCTCATGATTTGTTGTCATTTTTTAGTAGTGAGGTACGACCTCGTGAGTCGTGCCTGCGGATACTTATGCAGGGCCCATACCCAATGCAAGATCCAGAGCGCTCGGCGGCGTCAAAGCGTGGCACGAACGTACCTTAATGTCGCATCCGTATAACTTCTGACGCATTTGACCGTTTGCGGCCGGTTTTTACGGTGCAAACGGGGCCCCAAAACGGTGCATTGGTCACGTTGTGCGCGCCGGAATGGGGCCGGGTGTTACTTATTTATACCCACGCCATAGAAGGGGGTTAGACCGAACGGGCTGATCTTGAAATCGGTGACTTCCTTGCGCAGCGGCTGGAACACCGTGGAGTTGGCGATCGGCGTGATCGGCACCTGCTGTTTAAGGATGAGTTGCGCCTGTTGATACAGTTTTACCCGTTGCGATTTATCGGTGGACACCTTGGCCTGCTGCACCAGCTTGTCGTAGGCCGGGTCGCACCATTTGGCGTAGTTGCTGCCTTTCACCGCCGCGCAGCTGTAAAGCACCCCCAGCCAGTTGTCCGGGTCGCCGTTGTCACCGGTCCAGCCGTAGATCATCGCGTCGTGCTCGCCGTTCTTGGCGCGCTTGATGTACTCGCCCCATTCATAGCTGACGATGTTGGCCTTGATACCGATCTTCTCCCAATCCTGCTGGATCATCTGAGCCGACATCCGCGCATTCGGGTTCGAGGCGCGCTGCACGGTCATGGCCCAGAGGTTGATGGTTGTACCCGGTGCAACCCCGGCTTCCTTGAGTAGCGCCCTGGCTTTTGCTGGGTCGTGCGGCGCGTCTTTTATGTTCGGATCGAACGACCATTGCGCTGGCGGCAAGGCGTTCTGCGCCAGCTGTCCGGCACTCTGGTAAACCGCCTTGATGATCGCCGGTTTGTCGATGGCCATGTCGAGTGCCTGGCGCACTTTAAGCTGATCCAGCGGCGGATGGGTGGTGTTGTAGGCGAGGAACCCGAGGTTGAAACCGGCCTGCTTCAACACCCGCAGATTCGGGTCTTTTTCCATCACTTCGATGTCGGCGGGGCGCGGGTAGCCGCTGACCTGGCATTCGCCGGTCTTGAGCTTTTGCAGGCGTACGGCGGCGTCCGGGGTGATCGAGAACACCAGGTTGTCGAGCTTCACGTCCTCCGGTTTCCAGTAGTCCTTGTTCGCGGCGTAGCGGATCTGCGCGTCCTTCTGGTAACGCTTGAACACGAACGGGCCGGTGCCGACCGGTTTCTGGTTGAGGTCTGCTGCTTTGCCTTCCTTCAGCAATTGGGCGGCGTATTCGGCCGATTGCACCGAGGCGAAGCTCATGGCGAGGTTTTGCACGAACGCGGCATCGACGTTGTTCAGGTTGAAGCGCACGGTGTTTTCGTCGAGTTTTTCCACGGATTTGATTGTTGTGTTCAGGCCCATGTCGGTGAAGTACGGGGACTCGGCGGGGTAGGCCTTGCGAAAGTCGTTGTCCGGGTCGAGCAGGCGCTGGAAGGTGAACAGGACGTCGTCGGCGTTGAAGGTTCGGGTTGGGGTGAAGTAGTCGGTGGTGTGGAATTTTACGTTTTGGCGCAGGTGGAAGGTGTACTGGAGGCCGTCCGGGCTTACGTCCCATTTGGTCGCCAGACCGGGTTCGATTTCGGTGCCGCCGCGTTTGAATTGGGTGAGGCGGTTGAAGACGGTTTCGGCGGAGGCATCGAAGTCGGTGCCGCTGGTGTATTGGCTGGGGTCGAAGCCGGCGGGGCTGGCTTCGGAGCAGTAGACCAGGGTTGTGGCTGCGTTGGCGATTGGGGTTATGGCGGTCAGGGCCAGGGTTATTAGAAGTGGTTTGAGGGTGAATCGATCCATGGAGTCCCCGGGTGCATTGGAGGTAGTTGTGGGGAGGAGGGTAGCCGGGGTTTCGGTGGGCGCGGAAATATCGTTTTTCTAGGTGAGGTGTCTATCTCGGTATATCTGGGGTGATTGTGTGCATATCCGATGCTGCGGTAACGGCTTCTTATGGTTCCGCCCTTACGGCGGGTCACTTTTTACAAACGCCTAAAAAGTAACCAAAAACGCTTGCTCCTACGTTCGGCCCCTCGCTGGGGCTCGGGGTTCCTTCGCTACGGGATTCATCCGGGGGCATCGCCTCCGGTTTGCTTCGCTGCACCTCCTCTCGATGTGTTTGGCTTCGCCAAACGGTCGCTGCGCTCCCACCCCCGGATAAATCCCTCCACTCAGCCTTCCGACGTCGCCCGAAGATCAAAAGCGGTACTCGAGCTAACGCTCATCGTGTTGAGTGGTGGGAAGCGAGAAGCGGGAAGCCGAAATCAGAAAGCGGAAAGCTGAATGCAACTGCGGACTGCTTGATCGTTCCCACGCTCCGCGTGGGAATGCAGCCCGGGACGCTCCGCGTTCCATTTTCGGATGTTTAAGGATGTGTGGGATTCACCGAACCTTCCCACAATTTTTTCAGGTTGTCCGTCGGAACCACGATCCCTAGTCTTTGGTTGTCGCAGAAAACTCTGTGATTGGGTGTGAGAACCCAGGCAAGCGAGTGTTATTAAAACGTCAGTCCGACCATAATTGCCGCCAGCTTTTGCTGCCTGTAATTGATTTATGGCGGCTGTGTGCGGGCAGGCTTTGGTCTGGCCGGAATCTCCTTGCCCGGTTTCTCACCCCGCACATAGCTGCCACCTCTTCGCCGCGTGAGAACGGCATTGGGTGGCTTCAAGTCAGCAAGGAGTTAATCAATGAACAAGGTTGTCCCCGACCCACCCCTCGAATCACCCACCCCCCTAGAAGAAGCCATGCGCGCCGAAGACCTCGCCCGCAACCGCGAAGCCATCAAACGCGCCCTCGACTATTACCTGTGCCCCAACCCTTCCAAACCGCGCCCGAGCACGATGTATATGGTCACGCCCAACGTCGACACCGAAAGCCTGCTGGCCAATGCCTGCGAATCCCTGGCCTCGGCCAGTACCATCGCCAGCAATTTCGCCAATGAACTCACCGGCCCCCAGCGCAGTACGGCGCTCGGTATCCAGCAGATCGTCATGCTGGCCGAGCTTGCAGTGAACCGCGCGCTGGATCGGGTTGATCCGCGAGCTTGAGACCGCGTCATCGTTCATCGCGGGCAAGCCCGCTCCCAAAGGGTCGTGCGCGATTTCAATAAATCCGCAGAACGGGTGGGAGCTGGCTTGCCAGCGATGACGGCAGAGCTGACAACTCAAATCCCGAGCATAAAAAAACCGGCGATCATCACTGATCGCCGGTTTTCATTCAGCCGTTACTCAATCACGGCATCAACACTTCAATCGAGCCATCGGCCGTGAGGCTGACCTGGCTGGTGCCTGCTTCAACTTCAGGCGTGACGGGCGCCGAATCCATGCCGGCAGCTTTCATCATCATCGGGGCGCGCATGTACGGTTGTGGGAAGCCGTTGCTGTTGAGGTTCAGGTTGACGATTTTGTAACCCTTGCCGCCCAGGGCGTCGGTGGCCAGTTGGGCGCGGGCCTTGAAGGCGGTGACGGCTTCTTTCAGCAGTTGGTCTTCGCTGGCCTTGCGGGTCGGGTCGGCGATGGCGAAGTCCATGCCGCCCATTTTCAGGTCGGTCAGCAGTTCGCCGGTGAGTTTGGACAGGGCGGCGAAGTCGGCGCTTTCCAGGCGCAGTTCGGCGCGTTCGCGCCAGCCGGTGATTTTCTGGCCCTTGGTGTCGTAGATCGGGTAGCTGTTGCGGCTGCCCTGGCGCAGGGTGATGTCTTTGACCTGCTTGGCCTGGGCCAGTGCCTTGTTCATGGTGGTGCTGACGTCGGCGGCGAGTTTGCCCGGGTCAGTGTTCTGTTCTTCGGTGTAGAGGGTCACGATCATCAGGTCGCGGGCCACTTCCTGGCTGACTTCGGCGCGCAGGGAAATCTGGTTGTAGTGCAGCTCATCGGCGGCCAGGGCCGGAAGGCTGGCGACGCTGCCGACGGTCAGGGCGAGAAGGGCGGCGCTGCGGCGAAATGTGTGCATGAAAGCTCCTTGATGAGGGCGCAGGTGATGGTTCGGGGGCCTGCGTGAAACCATCAGACTCTAGCGTTTATGATCCGGTTCGCCCAGTTACAACTTCTATACAGATGACAAGGCCAGCGATGAGATTCAGCCGCAAGCTTTTGCTCGTAGCTTGAAGCTCGCAACTTGCAACTGCTTTTTGGTGTGGTCGTTTGCCGCACTTTCGCCTCTCAAGCCCGCGCCTTGGTTATACTCCGTGCGATCCGCCTGGAGCGCTCATCAGGAGAGCTCATGCTCGCCCCCGTACAACTGACTTCCGCCACTCGCCAGAACCTCTGGCGGCTGACTTTCATCCGCACCCTGGTGCTCGCCGCACAGGCCGGTTCCGTGGGCCTGGCCTACTGGCTGGAACTGTTGCCGTTGCCGTGGGTGCAACTGGTGATGACCCTCGGCTGTTCGATTCTGCTGTGTGTGTTCACCGCCGTACGCCTGCGCACTTCGTGGCCGGTGACCGAGCTCGAATACGCGCTGCAACTGGCCTGCGATCTGGTTATCCACAGTGCCTTGCTGTATTTCTCCGGTGGTTCGACCAACCCGTTCGTTTCGTATTATCTGGTGCCGCTCACCATCGCTGCGGTGACGCTGCCATGGCGTTATTCGGTGGTGCTGTCGGGTATTGCGCTGGCCTTGTACACATTGATGCTGACGCATTTCTATCCGCTGGAAACCCTGCCGGTCGCCCGGGAGAACCTGCAGATCTACGGCATGTGGCTGAGTTTTGCCCTCGCGGCAGCAGTGATCACCTTCTTCGCCGCGCGGATGGCCGAAGAGCTGCGCCGTCAGGAAGAATTGCGCGCGATCCGCCGTGAAGAAGGCCTGCGCGATCAGCAATTGCTGGCCGTCGCGACTCAGGCCGCCGGTGCGGCCCATGAACTGGGCACACCGCTGGCGACCATGAGCGTGTTGCTCAACGAAATGCAGCAGGATCACCCCGACCCGATGCTTCAGGAAGACCTGAAGGTGCTGAAGGATCAGGTAAAACTCTGCAAGGAGACCCTGCAACAACTGGTGCGTGCCGCCGAAGCCAATCGCCGGATGGCGGTGGAGATGCAGGATGTCACCGAGTGGCTCGACGAAGCGCTCAATCGCTGGCACCTGATGCGCCCCGAGGCCAGTTATCGCTTCCAGCGTCTGGGCCAGGGCCCGTTGCCGCGGGTGGCGCCGCCGCCGGATCTGACCCAGGCCTTGTTGAATCTGTTGAACAACGCCGCCGATGCCTGCCCGGAAAACCTTCAGGTGACCCTGGACTGGACCGCCGAAGACCTGACCATCAGCATCCGCGATCATGGCGCCGGTGTGCCCCTGGCCATCGCCGAGCAGATCGGCAAACCGTTTTTTACCACCAAGGGCAAAGGTTTCGGCCTGGGCCTGTTTTTGAGCAAGGCCAGCGTGACACGCGCCGGCGGCTCAGTGAAACTCTATAGTCATGAGGAAGGCGGCACGCTCACCGAGCTGCGCCTGCCCCACGGCGCCCGAGGAGAGCAACATGAGTGACGAAATCCAAGTCGAAGGCGAAGAACTGCCGCATTTGCTGCTGGTCGATGACGACGCGACCTTCACCCGGGTGATGGCCCGTGCCATGGCTCGCCGTGGTTTCCGCGTCAGCACCGCCGGTTCCGCCGAAGAAGGTCTGACCATTGCCCAGGCCGATCTGCCGGACTATGCCGCGCTGGACCTGAAAATGGACGGCGATTCCGGTCTGGTCCTGCTGCCGAAACTGCTGGAACTGGACCCGGAAATGCGCGTGGTGATCCTCACCGGTTACTCGAGCATCGCCACGGCGGTTGAAGCGATCAAGCGCGGCGCCTGCAACTATCTGTGCAAACCGGCGGATGCCGACGATGTGCTGGCAGCGCTGCTGTCCGAACACGCCGACCTCGACAGCCTGGTACCGGAAAACCCGATGTCGGTTGACCGTCTGCAATGGGAGCACATCCAGCGTGTGCTGACCGAGCACGAAGGCAATATCTCCGCCACTGCCCGCGCCTTGGGCATGCACCGCCGCACCCTGCAGCGCAAACTGCAGAAGCGCCCGGTTCGTCGCTGAACCTGCGCTGAACGACCATCGCCAGCCCTCGCGATAAAGCGCACCGATCATCTATGATCGGTGCGTGTCTGTTCTTTTCTTTATCGAGCCTTTTTCATGAATCAGAACGCTGAATATTCCGCGGTCAACGATACTGTGCGCGGGCAGTTTTTTCGCAAGGTGTGGGCCATGACCACGCCTTACTGGCGCAGCGAAGAGAAGGGCAAGGCCTGGACGTTGCTGATCGCCGTGATCGCGCTGACGTTGTTCAGCGTGGCGATCTCGGTGTGGATCAACAGTTGGTACAAGGATTTCTACAACGCCCTGCAGAAGAAGGACGAGGCGGCGTTCTGGCAGTTGATCCTGTATTTCTGCGGCATTGCGGCGGTAGCGATCCTCGGCGCGGTGTATCGCCTGTACCTGACGCAGATGCTGACCATCCGCTGGCGGGCATGGCTCACCGAGAACCATTTCAAGCGCTGGCTCGGGCACAAGAACTATTACCAGCTGGAGCAGGGCGGTTACACCGACAACCCTGACCAGCGGATTTCCGAAGACCTCAACACCTTCACCAGCAACACCTTGAGTCTGGCCCTGGGCCTGATCCGCACGGTGGTCAGCCTGGTGTCGTTCTCGATCATTCTGTGGGGCGTGTCCGGCAGCATCGAGGTGTTCGGCGTCGAGATTCCCGGCTACATGTTCTGGTGTGCGCTGCTGTACGCGGCGGTCGGCAGCTGGCTGACGCACCTGATCGGTCGACGCCTGATCGGCCTGAACAACCAGCAACAACGCTTCGAAGCCGACCTGCGTTTCTCCATGGTGCGGGTACGTGAGAATGCCGAGAGCATTGCGTTGTACAACGGCGAACCGAACGAGAATCGTCGTTTGAGCAATCGCTTCGGTCTGGTCTGGCACAACTTCTGGGACATCATGCGGGTGTCCAAACGCCTGACGTTCTTCACCTCGGGTTACGGCCAGATCGCAATCATCTTTCCCTTCATCGTCGCGGCCCCGCGTTACCTGACCGGCAAGATCGAGCTGGGTGAGCTGATGCAGATCAACTCGGCGTTCGGCAACGTGCAAGAGAACTTCAGCTGGTTCATCAACGCCTATGCGGACCTCGCCGCGTGGCGCGCCACCTGTGATCGTCTGCTGAGCTTCCGTCAGGCCATGACCGACAACGAAGAACGTGCACCGGCCATCGACGTGCAGAATCAGGGCGATGAGCTGAAGGTTCATAACCTCGGCCTCGATCTGGCCGACGGTCGTCACCTGCTGACCAATGCCGACATGACCGTGGAGGCGGGCGAGCGGGTGATGCTCAGCGGTCGTTCCGGCAGCGGTAAATCCACTCTGTTACGGGCGATGGGCCATTTGTGGCCGGCGGGGCACGGCAGCATTCGCTTGCCGGCCTCGCGTTATCTATTCCTGCCACAGAAACCGTATCTGCCGATCGGCACCCTGCGCGATGCCTTGAGTTATCCACAACCGGGCGACACCTACGCGCCCGAGCGTTATGCACAAGTGTTGGAAACCTGCCGCTTGCCACATCTGGTGGCTCGACTGGACGAAGCCAACCACTGG
This sequence comes from Pseudomonas glycinae, assembly GCF_001594225.2. GTDB lineage: Bacteria > Pseudomonadota > Gammaproteobacteria > Pseudomonadales > Pseudomonadaceae > Aquipseudomonas > Aquipseudomonas glycinae. The sequence continues at coordinate 4,177,076 of NZ_CP014205.2, read as the reverse complement.
CAGCGCATGCTTTCGCCGGGCGAACAGCAACGTCTGGCCTTCGCCCGTGCGCTGCTCTACGCACCGCAATGGCTGTACATGGACGAAGCGACGTCGGCGATGGATGAGGAAGACGAAGCCACGTTGTATCAGGCGTTGATCGACCAGTTACCGGGCCTGAGCATCGTCAGCGTCGGCCATCGCAGCAGCCTCAAGCGCTTCCATCCACGGCATGTGCGGATAGACAGTGGTCACCTGGTTGAGCAGAACGTGACCGCCTGATATGTCCACACAAACCCTGTGGGGGGCTGGCTTGCCGCCTCCCACAGGATTTGTGTGGAAACGGAAAGTGATCGTACAACCCGCTTGAGCTATGATGCCCACAAGCCGAACTTTCGAGACAAGATGCAGACCATGGAAAACCCGATCGACACCCCGCGACTCCCTCGCAAGCGCCGCAGCCTGGCTCAGGAACTGGTGACGGTGCTGACCGAGCAGATCCGCGACGGTCTGCTCAAGCGCGGCGACAAGTTGCCAACCGAGTCGGCGATCATGGACGCCCACGGCGTCAGCCGCACCGTGGTGCGCGAGGCGATTTCCCGTTTGCAGGCGGCGGGGCAGGTGGAAACCCGTCATGGCATCGGCACCTTCGTGCTCGACACCCCGAGCCCGAGCGGTTTCCGGATCGACCCGGCCACCGTGGTCACCCTGCGTGACGTGCTGGCCATTCTCGAACTGCGTATCAGCCTCGAAGTCGAATCCGCCGGCCTTGCCGCGCAGCGCCGCAGCACCGAGCAACTTGCTGCAATGCGCGCGGCCCTTGATGCGCTGAATGACAGCGTGGCCCACGCCAGCGATGCCGTGGCGTCGGACTTCCAGTTCCACCTGCAAATCGCGCTGTCCACCGGCAACCGCTATTTCACCGACATCATGACCCACCTGGGCACCAGCATCATTCCGCGCACGCGGCTGAACTCGGCGCGCCTGGCCCATGACGATCAGAAGCACTACATGAGTCGCCTGAGCCGCGAGCACGAGGAAATCTACGACGCCATCGCCCGTCAGGATTCCGATGCCGCCCGTGCGGCCATGCGCCTGCACCTGACCAACAGCCGCGAACGGCTGCGTCAGGCGCATGAAGAGGCGCAGGCGCAGGGGTGAGAAATCAGGCTTCGATGTAGAGTTTCAGCGGCTCCGAACAAGGCTCCAGACTGGACTCATCGGCAAACTTGTAACGCAGTTCGACGACGCTGTTCAGGTACTTTTCCAGTTCGAATTTCGGGATGCTCAATTCGATTCCGGTCAGGCCGACCATGTCATCCAGTGCGTCATCCCAGACGCCGGTCGGTTCCGACAGCCCCTGCCATTCAGGCTCTTGCGGATCATCGCCGAGGATCGGGTACACATCCCAGTTCGGCGGTGTGTTCTGGCCATCGGGTACACGAACGATCAGGTCGTCATCCAGGCTCGATAACCGCAGGATGATCGAGTCGCTGGCGTGATCGGGAAATTGCGGAAGGTGTGCAGCGGCAAACGTCATGCTTCGTTCTCCTTGAAAGATCTGCCGCGATCCTTCGCGGCAGTCATGGCACTTTACCCGGCGAATTCGTGAGGCGCGCCGGGGCAATCTTGTCCGGGCATTTCAGCTTCCGGGCAGAATCGAACGATCGACCCTGACCGCGAGTTTGCCGGGGCCGGGTCGGACGTCGAACGTCGCCTGGCCATGAGCATCCACCGACGCCCGGGCGATGGCCACGCCGTCGCGCAGCAATTGCAGCGGCGCACCTTTCATCGATTGGCCCGAGGCCAGTTCCAGTTTCAATTTAATCGTCATCGAATCGCTCCTTAATTCGTGTTGCCGCTTGGGTGATAGTCCTTGAGCAGCAGGTAAGTGCTCCAGCCCCACCAGTCGTCGACGGTGGCAGTGTCGTTGAGGTTGTTGACATCCTTGCGCCGCAGGACTTTGTTGCCTTGAAGGCGGAATAGTGGTGAGAAGTTGTTGGCCGGATCCAGCACGGCCGTCAGATCCGGCACCCGTTGCAGCGCGTTGAAGGTGGTCGGTACATTGCCGGTTGAATACGCGGCATACACCTCGTCCGCCGAATCCTGTACCGCCCGATTCACCTGATTGCGGTTGTCGGCGTCCGTGGCGTCGAAGTAGCGCTTGTCACCGAATGCCCGCCATTGCTCGCCATGTCCGTTGCGTACCTTGAGGCCGAACTTGCTGTCTTCGTCGTGCATGAAGCGAGTGATCAGCGAGCCCAGGTCACTCGGCGTCACCGCGGCGGCCATGGCCTTGCGTGGCACCCGCAAATGTCCGGAGGAAAACAGGTCGGTGAGGTAGTGGTCAGCGAACGCGTTCATCGCGTAGGCCCGCTCCAGTTGCAGTTCGTCCTGAGTGGCGTGGGCGGCAGCGGCGGTTTGCAGGGCAACGGTGTGCCCGGCGATGTAGGCTTGGCGAGCCCATTCGCCGAAATGGTCGGCGTTGTTCGCCGCCAGTTTCAGATAGCGACCAAGAGGGAACAGCGCCGAGACAAAACTGCCGCCGCCGGTGATTTTGTTCCACTCCTCCGACAACGTATCTCCTAAAGCGTCATAAGCCTCATGGGGTTGCCTGCCGTCCTTGATCGCCTGTTTAACCGCGTCGATCTCCTTTTGCATGATCGCAAGAATTTGCGTCGCCTCGGCCTTTGACGCCGGCAGCGCGGCCAGGGTGTCGAAGGCTGCCGTGAAGCGCTGAAGGCGATCTGCCGCAGAAGCGCCTTCGTTGATCGGCCGATCGACGACGCCATAGAAATCACCGCCCAGTGCCAGTACCTGGCCGTAGGTCAGCGCCAATCCGTTCGGCAGATGCAGTGGCACGTTTTGCGCCAGTACCGGCGCGGTATTTTCAACGAAACGCAGCAAGGTGTTATCGCCGATAGCCGCGTGTTCCGCACCTTCGAAGCGCAACTGCGGTTTGCCCTTCAAGGCGTGAGCGGGCAGGGTGGCGACGGGGGCGACATCGCTGTGCGAGTCGGCGATATACAACAGCATATGCGGATTTTCTGCACTGAAAGCGATGCCGCCGGGGGTGAAAAGATCATCGAAACGGGCGATGACCGGTGTGGTTTTTTCAACGCATGTGGTTTGAAGACCGGACATTTCTTTCTCCTTGATATGTCGTCGGCAGGTTTTATTTAACTGTATGCATATACAGTTAAATCGAGCCTAGTCGAGAAATTTCCTACGTCAAAAAGAAATCTTGTCCGACAAAAAATGCCCCCCAGCGATGAAATGCAGTTGACGGTTATATTTTAAGTTGTACGATGACCTACAACTTCGGCGAAGGCTGAACGGTCCACTCACAAAAAAACGTTGCTACCAGGGTGTTCGAATAATGAATCCACAAGAACTGAAGTCCATCCTCTCCGCCGGCCTGCTGTCGTTCCCGGTGACCGATTTCAATGCCCAGGGCGATTTCAACCGCGCTGGCTACATCAAACGCCTGGAATGGCTGGCCCCGTACGGTGCTTCAGCCCTGTTCGCCGCCGGTGGCACCGGTGAATTCTTCTCCCTGGCTGCCAGCGAATATTCGGAAATCATCAAGACTGCCGTCGACACCTGCGCCAGCAGCGTGCCGATCCTCGCCGGTGTCGGTGGTTCGACCCGTCAGGCCATCGAATACGCTCAGGAAGCCGAGCGTCTGGGCGCCAAAGGTCTGTTGCTGCTGCCGCACTACCTGACCGAAGCCAGCCAGGACGGCGTTGCCGCCCACGTTGAGGCGGTGTGCAAGTCGGTCAACATTGGTGTGGTGGTGTACAACCGCAACGTCTGCCGTCTGACCGCGCCGCTGCTGGAGCGTCTGGCCGAGCGCTGCCCGAACCTGATCGGTTACAAGGACGGTCTGGGCGATATCGAACTGATGGTGTCGATCCGTCGTCGCCTCGGCGATCGCTTCAGCTACCTCGGCGGTCTGCCGACCGCCGAAGTCTATGCCGCTGCCTACAAGGCCCTGGGCGTGCCGGTCTACTCGTCGGCGGTGTTCAACTTCATCCCGAAAACCGCGATGGACTTCTACCACGCGATTGCCCGCGAAGATCACGCCACCGTCGGCAAGATCATCGACGACTTCTTCCTGCCGTACCTCGACATCCGCAACCGCAAGGCCGGTTACGCCGTGAGCATCGTCAAGGCTGGCGCCAAGATCGCCGGTTATGACGCAGGCCCGGTGCGGGCGCCACTGACCGACTTGACCGGCGAAGAGTACGAAATGCTCGCTGCGCTGATCGACAAGCAAGGTGCTCAGTAACACACCTCTATAAACAAGGCCGCTGAGCAATCAGCGGCTTTTTGCGTCAGGAGAATGATTCGTGACCAAGCGCTATGACAACTACATCAACGGTGAATGGGTCGCCGGCAACGATTACTCGGCGAACATCAACCCGTCCGAGCTGAGCGACACCATCGGCGATTACGCCAAGGCTGACCTGGCTCAAGTCAATGCCGCCATCGACGCCGCTCGCGCTGCATTCCCGGCGTGGTCGACTTCGGGCATTCAGGCCCGCCACGATTCGCTGGACAAAGTCGGCACTGAAATCCTCGCCCGCCGCGAAGAACTCGGCACCCTGCTGGCCCGGGAAGAGGGCAAGACCCTGCCGGAAGCCATCGGCGAAGTGACCCGCGCCGGCAACATCTTCAAGTTCTTTGCCGGCGAGTGCCTGCGCCTGTCCGGCGACTACGTGCCGTCGGTGCGTCCGGGCGTCAACGTCGAAGTCACCCGCGAAGCCCTGGGTGTGGTCGGCCTGATCACCCCTTGGAACTTCCCGATTGCCATCCCGTCGTGGAAAATCGCCCCGGCCCTGGCCTACGGCAACTGCGTGGTGTTGAAACCGGCGGATCTGGTGCCGGGTTGCGCCTGGGCGCTGGCCGAAATCATCTCCCGCGCAGGCTTCCCGGCCGGCGTGTTCAACCTGGTGATGGGCAGCGGTCGTGTGGTTGGCGAAGCTTTGGTCAACAGCCCGAAAGTCGACGGCATCAGCTTCACCGGCTCCGTCGGCGTGGGTCGGCAGATCGCGGTCAACTGCGTGTCGCGCCAAGCCAAGGTTCAGCTGGAAATGGGCGGCAAGAACCCGCAGATCATTCTCGACGACGCCGACCTCAAGCAAGCGGTCGAGCTGTCGGTGCAGAGCGCGTTCTACTCCACCGGCCAGCGTTGCACGGCATCGAGCCGCTTGATCGTGACCGCCGGGATTCACGACAAGTTCGTCGAAGCCATGGCCGAGCGCATGAAGTCGATCAAGGTCGGCCACGCGCTGAAAGCCGGCACCGACATCGGTCCGGTGGTTTCGCAAGCACAGCTTGAGCAGGACATGAAGTACATCGACATCGGTCAGTCCGAAGGTGCGCGTCTGGTCAGCGGCGGTGGTCTGGTGACGTGTGACACCGAGGGCTACTTCCTCGCGCCGACCCTGTTTGCCGACAGCGAAGCCTCGATGCGCATCAGCCGCGAAGAGATTTTCGGCCCGGTGGCCAACATCGTCCGCGTGGCCGATTACGAGGCTGCGCTGGCCATGGCCAACGACACCGAATTCGGTCTGTCGGCGGGCATCGCCACCACGTCGCTGAAGTATGCCAACCACTTCAAGCGTCATTCCCAGGCCGGGATGGTGATGGTCAACCTGCCGACCGCCGGTGTCGATTACCACGTTCCGTTCGGTGGCCGTAAGGGTTCATCCTATGGCTCACGTGAGCAAGGCCGCTATGCGCAAGAGTTCTACACGGTCGTGAAGACCAGCTACATCGGTTCGTAAATCGCTGCACCCGCGCCGGGCCTTCGCCTGAGGCCCTGCGCGGCACAAGACCAAAGAATGTTTTACCCGCATAAAAATAATCAGTGGGAGTACATCTACATGCAATCGTCCAAGCCGACTCACGTCCGCTATTTGATCCTGCTCATGCTGTTTCTGGTGACCACGATCAACTACGCCGACCGCGCCACCATCGCGATCGCCGGTTCCAGCTTGCAAAAAGACCTCGGCATCGACGCGGTCACCCTCGGCTACATCTTCTCTGCTTTCGGTTGGGCCTACGTGGCCGGGCAAATTCCCGGCGGCTGGCTGCTCGATCGCTTCGGCTCGAAAAAAGTCTATGCCCTGAGCATCTTCACCTGGTCGCTGTTCACCGTACTGCAAGGCTTCGTCGGTGAGTTCGGCATGTCCACGGCCATCGTCGCGCTGTTCATGCTGCGCTTCCTGGTCGGTCTGGCCGAGGCGCCATCGTTCCCCGGTAACGCACGCATCGTCGCGGCCTGGTTCCCGACCGCCGAACGCGGCACCGCTTCGGCGATCTTCAACTCGGCGCAATACTTTGCCACCGTTTTGTTCGCGCCGCTGATGGGCTGGATCGTGTTCTCCTTTGGCTGGGAGCACGTGTTCATCGTCATGGGCCTGCTCGGTATCGTGTTCTCGCTGGTCTGGCTGAAGGTTATCCACAGCCCGCGCCAACACCCGATGGCCAACGAAGCGGAAGTGAAGTTCATCGCCGACAACGGCGGCATGGTCGACATGGACCAGAAACAAGGCAAAAAGGCTGACGGCCCGAAATGGGATTACATCCGCCAGCTGCTGACCAATCGCATGATGCTCGGCGTTTACCTGGGCCAGTACTGCATCAACGGCATCACCTATTTCTTCCTGACCTGGTTCCCGGTGTACCTGGTGCAGGAACGCGGCATGACCATCCTCAAGGCTGGTTTCATCGCCTCGTTGCCGGCGATCTGCGGCTTTATCGGCGGCGTCCTCGGCGGGGTGATTTCCGATTACCTGCTGCGCAAGGGCCATTCGCTGACCTTTGCCCGCAAGGCGCCGATCATCGCCGGTCTGCTGGTTTCGAGCAGCATCGTGGCCTGCAACTATGTGGACGTTGAATGGATGGTGGTCGGCTTCATGGCCCTGGCCTTCTTCGGCAAAGGCGTGGGTGCACTGGGCTGGGCGGTGGTCTCCGACACCTCGCCAAAACAGATCGCCGGTCTGAGCGGTGGCCTGTTCAACACCTTCGGCAACATCGCCTCGATCACCACTCCGATCGTCATCGGCTACATCATCAGTTCAACCGGTTCGTTCAAATGGGCACTGGTGTTCGTCGGCGCCAACGCACTCGTGGCGGTGTTCAGCTACCTGGTGATCGTCGGCCCGATCAAACGTGTGGTACTTAAAGAGCCGCCAACCAATGGCGGTTCCGAAGCCACCGGCAAATTGTCTCAAGCGCATTCCTGAGGAGCGGCGTCATGCAGTTGATTGAACATTCCGACTCGCCGCGCTACATCCGCCTGCACGAGCGGGACAACGTAGTGGTAGTGGTCAACGACCAGGGCGTGCCGGCCGGCACCGCATTTGCCGATGGCCTGGTGACGGTGGATTTTGTGCCGCAGAGTCACAAGGTCAGCCTCGTGGATATCCCCGAGGGCGGCACAGTGATCCGCTACGGCCAGATCATTGGCTATGCGTTGCAGCCGATTCCCCGTGGCAGTTGGGTCAAGGAAGATCAACTGCGCATGCCAACCGCGCCACCGCTGGACAGCCTGCCGCTGTCCACCGAAGTGCCGGCCACCCAGGCGCCGCTGGAAGGCTTCACGTTCGAGGGTTATCGCAACGCCGACGGCACCGTCGGCACGCGCAACATTCTCGGGATCACCACCACCGTGCAGTGCGTCACCGGGGTGCTGGATCACGCGGTGAAGCGGATCAAGGACGAACTGCTGCCCAAGTACCCGAACGTCGATGACGTGGTGGCGCTGACCCACAGTTACGGTTGTGGCGTGGCTATCACCGCCACCGACGCCTACATTCCGATCCGTACCGTACGCAATCTGGCGCGCAACCCGAACCTCGGTGGCGAGGCGTTGGTGATCAGCCTGGGCTGCGAGAAATTGCAGGCCGGGCAGGTGATGCACGAGGACGATGCCTCGGTGGATCTGAGCGAGCCGTGGCTGTATCGCTTGCAGGATTCCAGTCACGGTTTCACCGAGATGATCGAGCAGATCATGGAGCTGGCCGAAGTCCGTTTGAAGAAGCTCGACCAGCGCCGCCGGGAAACCGTGCCGGCGTCCGAGCTGATCCTCGGCATGCAGTGCGGCGGCAGCGATGCGTTTTCCGGCATCACCGCCAACCCCGCGCTGGGTTACGCCTCGGACTTGCTGCTGCGGGCAGGGGCGACGGTGATGTTTTCCGAAGTCACCGAAGTGCGTGATGCGATTTACCTGCTGACCTCACGGGCCCAGACCAAAACCGTTGCCGAGGAACTGGTGCGCGAGATGGACTGGTACGACCGTTACCTGGCCAAGGGTGAAGCGGATCGCAGCGCCAACACCACGCCGGGCAACAAGAAGGGCGGGTTGTCGAACATCGTCGAGAAGTCATTGGGCTCGATCGTGAAGTCCGGCAACAGTGCGATCAGTGGCGTGCTCGGCCCTGGGGAGCGTTTCAAGCAGAAGGGCTTGATTTTCTGTGCGACGCCAGCCAGTGACTTTGTCTGCGGCACCTTGCAACTGGCGGCGGGGATGAACCTGCATGTGTTCACCACCGGGCGTGGCACGCCTTATGGTCTGGCCATGGCGCCGGTGGTGAAGGTTTCGACCCGTACCGAACTGGCGCAACGCTGGCCGGATCTGATCGACATCGATGCCGGGCGGATTGCCACCGGGCGCGCAACCATCGAGGAGTTGGGCTGGGAGTTGTTCCACTACTACCTGGATGTGGCGAGCGGCAAGCAACAGACGTGGGCGGAGAAGCACAAGCTGCATAACGACATTACGTTGTTCAATCCGGCGCCTATCACCTGAGACCACCCCGTTGATCGTTCCCACGCTCCGCGTGGGAATGCAGCCGGGGACGCTCCGCGTCCCAACAGCGTGACGCGGAGCGTCACAGGAGACGTTACCACGCAGAGCGTGGGAACGATCAGGGTGAAAGTGGCTTATCATTAGCCCCCTAACGACGCTCACCTCCAAGGCTCCCCGGCATGCTGGCAATCTTCCTCGAAACCCTGAACATCACCGCGCCGGTGTTTGCCATGCTTTTTCTCGGTGTGCTGCTCAAACGCATCGACTGGATCAACGACAACTTCATCCACACAGCCTCGTCGCTGGTGTTCAACGTCACCATGCCGGCGCTGCTGTTTCTCGGCATCCTGCACGCCGACCTGCACGCGGCACTGCAACCGGCGCTGCTGATCTATTTCGCTCTCGCGACGCTGGTCAGTTTTGCCGTGGCCTGGGGCTGGGCGATTTTCCGCTGCCCGCGTGAAGACCGGGGTATCTACACCCAAGGCGCGTTTCGCGGCAACAACGGGGTGATCGGCCTGGCGCTGGCGGCGAGCATGTACGGCGACTACGGGATTTCCCTCGGGGCGATTCTCGCAGCGCTGGTGATCCTGTTCTACAACACCCTGTCGACCATTGTGCTGGCGGTCTACAGCCCGGTGATCAAATCCGATCCGTGGAGCATCTGCAAAAGCGTGGTCAGCAATCCGTTGATCATCAGCGTGATCGCGGCGGCGCCGTTCGCTTATTTCAAGATCGGTCTGCCGGGCTGGCTGGAAACCTCCGGCCAGTACCTGGCGCAAACCACGCTGCCGCTGGCATTGATCTGCATTGGCGGCACGCTGTCGCTGGCGGCGCTGCGCAAGAGCGGCAAGATGGCGCTCAGTTCGAGTCTGGTGAAGATGGTCGGCCTGCCGGTGATCGCCACGCTGGGTGCATGGCTGTGGGGTTTTCGCGGGGCAGAGCTGGGGATTCTGTTTCTGTACTTCGGCAGCCCGACCGCCGCCGCCAGTTTCGTCATGGCCCGTGCGGCACAGGGCAACCATGAACTGGCAGCGGCGATCATCGTGCTGACCACGTTGATGGCGGCGATCACCACCAATATCGGGATCTTCTTCCTGCAGTGGGGCGGGTGGATCTGAGGCCGGCGGTTACTCGGGCTTCTGGTAACTGTCGATCACTTCCTGCGCCGCGCGGAACGCATCGATCGCCGCCGGTACGCCGGCGTACACCGCGCAATGCAGCAGCGCTTCACGGATCTCATCAACCGTGCAGCCATTGTTCAGCGCACCGCGCACGTGGCCCTTCAACTCTTGCGGACACTTCAACGCAGTCAGCGCGGCGAGGGTGATCAGGCTGCGGGTTTTCAGCGGCAGACCTTCTCGATTCCACACGCCGCCCCAGGCGTGTTCGTTGACGAAATCCTGCAAGGGTTGAGTGAATTCGGTGGCATTGCCCAGCGCGCGGTCGACAAACGCGTCGCCCATTACCTGACGGCGGACTTCAACCCCGGATTTCTTCGATTCGGTCATGGCACATCCCTCTTGTGGTGTTGGCGGCGCCAGGCGCGTACGGACGTGAAAAACAGAAACGCCAGCAGCGTCGGCAGCACATAAAACAGCATCAATCGCTCGAGTTTGCCGGCCAGTGGCATGCCGGTGGTGAACGACACCACGTGCAGCCCGTATGCCAGATACAAACCCAGCAGCAACAAGCCTTCAGCCCGGGTCACGCGGTAGCCGGAATAGAACACCGGCAGGCACAGCGCCGCGACGCCGAGCATCACCGGCAGGTCGAAATCCAGTGCGTTCGGCGAGACCGACAGCGGCGTCGGCGCGATCAGTGCGGTGAGGCCCAGCACTCCGAGCAGGTTGAACAGGTTGGCGCCGATCACGTTGCCGACTGCAATGTCCCGCTGACCGCGCAGCGCTGCGATCAACGATGTAGCCAGTTCCGGCAGCGAGGTACCGACCGCGACCACGGTCAGGCCGATTACCCGTTCGGAGAACCCCAGGTCGGTGGCCACGACCACGGCGGCGCCCAGCAGCAAGTGCCCGGCGAACACCAGCATGCCCAGACCGCCGACAATCATCAGCAGGCTGGTGAACCACGGTGCCTGCGGATCGTGCGGTTGATCGGAGTGCGGGCGGGTCGAGTGCCGCGACTGGCGCAGCAATAATCCGAGATACAGGGCGAGGGCGCCGAGCAACAGAATGCCGTCGAAGCGCCCGAGCTCTTCATTCCATGCCAGCACGAACACCAGCAGGCTGGCACCGATCATCAGTGGAATGTCGAGGCGCACCAGTTGTCGCGATACCCGCAGCGGAATGATCAGTGCCGACAGGCCGAGGGTGACGAGAATGTTGAAAATGCTGCTGCCGATCACGCTGCTGACGGCGATGTCCGGCGTGTGCGCCTGCACGGCTTGCAGGCTGACGACCATTTGCGGAGCGCTGCTGCCGAGGGCGACGATGGTCAGGCCGATAATCAGCGGCCGCAAATGCAGGCGCGCGGCCAGACGCACGGCGGCGCGTACCATCAGTTCGGCGCCGGCGATCAGCAGGAACAGCCCGCTGAGCAATTCGATCACGCTGATCAGGGGTAAGTCGGTCAGTCCGAAAATGGTGGACGCTCCATCAGTCGTCGAGGGCCTGGACCCGAACGCGGGCGGTTCCACTGCGCAGCATACCGAGCTGTTCGGCCGCCGCACGTGAAACATCGATCAGGCGACCACGAGTGTGCGGGCCGCGGTCGTTGATGCGGACCACGACGGATTCATCGTTTTTCAGGTTGGTGACCTTCACCCGGGTGCCGAACGGCAACTGGCGGTGGGCGGCGGACAGGGAATTCTGGTTGAACGCTTCGCCGCTGGCGGTGCGTTTACCGTGGTGCTTGGCACCGTAATAGGAGGCGACACCGGTCTGGTCGTAACCGTGCGGGTCGATGACATCGGTGCTGGCGCAACCGGCCAGCAAGGAGAGCAGGGCGCAGGCGCCGAGCAGACGTTTCATTCATAAGCTCCCAAGTGATCGTTCCCACGCTCCGGCGTGGGAATGCACCCCGTGACGCTCTGCGTCACACCGCAATGGACGCGGAGCGTCCGAGGCGGCATTCCCACGCAGAGCGTGGGAACGATCCTCAGGCGCGGGGCCATCGTCAGCCTTCGAGCTTGCTTTTCAGCAGTTCGTTCACTTGCTGCGGGTTGGCCTTGCCTTTGGAGGCTTTCATGGCCTGGCCGACGAAGAAGCCGAACATCTTGCCGCGCTTGGCTTCGTCTGCCGCGCGGTATTGCTCGACCTGCTCGGCGTTGGCCGCGAGCATTTCGTCCAGCACCGCCGAGATCGCGCCGCTGTCGGTAACCTGCTTCAGGCCGCGCTTTTCGATGATCTCGTCCGCGCTGCCTTCGCCGTTGGCCATCGCTTCGAACACCACCTTGGCGATCTTGCCGGAGATGGTGTTGTCCTTGATGCGCAGCAGCATGCCGCCCAGTTGCTCGGCCGAAACCGGTGAATCCTCGATGTCCAGGTTCTGCTTGTTGAGCAGGCTGCCCAACTCGACCATCACCCAGTTCGCCGCCAGTTTGGCGTCGCCGCCGATCGCTGCGACTTTCTCGAAATAGTCCGCCTGCTCACGGCTGGTGGCCAGCACATTGGCGTCGTAGGCCGACAGACCGAACGCACTCTGGAAGCGCTCGCGTTTTTGCGGTGGCAGCTCCGGCAGGGTGGCGCGCACGTCGTTGAGGAACGAGTCCTCGATGACCACCGGCAGCAGGTCCGGATCGGGGAAGTAACGGTAGTCGTTGGCTTCCTCTTTGCTGCGCATCGGACGGGTCTCGTCCTTGTTCGGATCGTACAGACGGGTCTGCTGGATCACTTTGCCGCCGTCTTCGATCAGGTCGATCTGACGCTGGATCTCGGAGTTGATCGCCTTCTCGATGAAGCGGAACGAGTTGACGTTCTTGATCTCGCAGCGGGTGCCGAACTCGACCTGACCTTTCGGACGTACCGACACGTTGCAGTCACAACGCAGCGAGCCTTCGGCCATGTTGCCATCGCAGATGCCCAGGTAACGTACCAGCGCGTGGATCGCCTTGACGTAGGCCACGGCTTCCTTGGCGCTGCGCATGTCAGGCTCGGAAACGATTTCCAGCAGCGGTGTGCCGGCACGGTTCAGGTCGATGCCGGTGGCACCGCTGAATTCTTCGTGCAGGCTCTTGCCGGCGTCTTCTTCCAGGTGCGCGCGAGTAATGCCGACGCGTTTGACCGTGCCGTCTTCCAGGGCGATGTCCAGGTGGCCCTTGCCGACGATCGGCAATTCCATCTGGCTGATCTGGTAGCCCTTCGGCAGGTCCGGGTAGAAATAGTTTTTACGGGCGAACACGTTGTGCTGACCGATCTCGGCGTCAATCGCCAGACCGAACATCACAGCCATGCGCACCGCTTCCTGGTTGAGCACCGGCAGCACGCCGGGCATGCCCAGGTCGATCAGGCTGGCCTGGGTGTTCGGCTCGGAACCGAACTGGGTGGAACTACCGGAAAAGATTTTCGACCGGGTGGTGAGCTGGGTGTGAATCTCCAGCCCGATCACGACTTCCCATTGCATGTGTGTCTCCTCAGAAGCCGGTTGGGGTGCGGGTGTGCCAGTCAGTGTTCAACTGATACTGGTGCGCAACGTTGAGCAAACGGCCTTCCTGGAAATACGGAGCGAGCAGTTGCACGCCGACCGGCAGACCGTCGACGAAACCGGCCGGCATCGACAGGCCCGGCAGGCCCGCGAGGTTGGCGGTGATGGTGTAGACGTCTTCCAGGTAGGCAGCGACCGGGTCGCTGTTCTTGGCACCGAGTTTCCAGGCCGGGTTTGGCGTGGTCGGGCCGAGGATGATGTCGACTTCATTAAAGGCAGTCATGAAGTCGTTCTTCACCAGGCGACGGATCTTCTGCGCTTTCAGGTAGTAGGCGTCGTAGTAACCGGCGGACAGTGCGTAGGCACCGACCATGATCCGGCGCTGCACTTCAGGCCCGAAGCCTTCGCCACGGGAGCGCTTGTACAGGTCTTCCAGGTTCTTCGGGTCTGCGCAGCGGTGGCCGAAGCGCACGCCGTCGAAACGCGACAGGTTGGAGGAGGCTTCTGCCGGGGCGATCACGTAGTACGCAGGGATCGCGTGCTGCATGTTCGGCAGGCTGATTTCCTTGATCACGGCACCGAGCTTTTGCAGCTCCTTGATGCTGTTCTGGATCAGCTCGGCGATGCGCGGGTCGAGACCGGCACCGAAGTATTCCTTCGGCACACCGATGCGCAGGCCTTGCAGCGAGCCGTTCAGGCCGGCGGCGTAGTCCGGCACTGGCTCATCGATGCTGGTGGAGTCGTTCGGATCGAAGCCGGCCATACCTTGCAACAAAATTGCGCAGTCTTCGGCCGTGCGTGCCAGAGGGCCGCCCTGATCGAGGCTGGAGGCGTAAGCGATCATGCCCCAGCGCGACACGCGACCGTAGGTCGGCTTCAGGCCGGTGAGGTTGGTGAACGCGGCCGGCTGACGGATCGAGCCGCCAGTGTCGGTGGCCGTCGCGGCAGGCAGCAGACGAGCGGCAACTGCCGCCGCCGAACCACCGGACGAACCGCCGGGCACGTGTTCCAGGTTCCACGGGTTTTTCACCGCGCCGTACCAGCTCGACTCGTTGGCCGAACCCATGGCGAATTCGTCCATGTTGGTCTTGCCCAGAATCACGGTGCCGGCGGCGGCCAGCTTCGACACCACGGTGGCGTCGTATGGAGCCTTGAAGTTGTCGAGCATCTTCGAGCCGCAGCTGGTGCGGATGCCCTGGGTGCAGAACAGATCCTTGTGGGCGATCGGCGCACCGAGCAGGGCGCCACTCTCACCATTGGCCCGGCGCACGTCGGCGGCTTTCGCCTGCTCGAGGGCCAGCTCTTCGGTGAGGCTGATGAAACTGTTGAGCTGCGGATCGAGCTGGGTGATACGCGCCAGCAGGACTTTGGTCAGCTCTTCGGAAGAAAACTTTTTATCGGCGAGACCGCGGGCGATCTCGGCCAGAGTCAATTGATGCATTGCAGGCTCTTTCCCTTTAGTCGATGACTTTCGGAACCAGGTACAGGCCGTTTTCGACCGCTGGTGCGATGGACTGATAAGCCTCGCGGTTATTGCTTTCGGTCACGACGTCGGCGCGCAGGCGCTGACTGGCTTCCAGCGGGTGGGCCAGCGGCTCGATACCGTCGGTATTGACCGCCTGCATTTCGTCGACCAGCCCGAGAATGCTGTTGAGGGCCGAAGTGATGTGTGGAAGATCGGCGTCATTAAGGCCAAGGCTGGCCAGATGAGCGATTTTTTCCACGTCGGAGCGTTCTAGCGCCATCGGGTTTCTCCAGTGGAAAACAGGACGGACGGCGTCCGTGTGTTAGATTGTCGGAACACTACCGCACTTCTACGGTCATAAGGCCGCGATTGTGGGGCTTGGTGCACAGAAAAGCGGCCAATTTAACATATTGGCGCCTTGCCCAAAATCCCTGTCGTTGTTAGAGTTTGCCGCACTTTTTTACCCACGCGTTGCCTAGGGTCCCTTTCCCATGTTCAAGAAACTGCGTGGCATGTTTTCCAGCGATCTTTCCATTGACCTGGGCACTGCCAACACCCTTATTTACGTGCGCGAGCGCGGTATCGTCCTGAATGAGCCATCGGTTGTGGCCATTCGGACACACGGTAACCAGAAAAGTGTCGTCGCTGTCGGCACCGAGGCCAAGCGCATGCTCGGCCGTACGCCGGGCAACATTGCTGCCATTCGTCCGATGAAGGACGGCGTGATCGCCGACTTCAGCGTCTGCGAAAAGATGCTGCAATACTTTATCAACAAGGTTCACGAAAACAGCTTTCTGCAGCCCAGCCCTCGTGTGCTGATCTGCGTTCCATGCAAGTCCACCCAGGTTGAGCGTCGTGCCATCCGTGAATCGGCCCTTGGCGCCGGTGCCCGTGAAGTGTTCCTGATCGAAGAGCCGATGGCGGCAGCGATCGGTGCCGGCCTGCCGGTTGAAGAAGCTCGCGGTTCGATGGTCGTGGATATCGGTGGTGGTACTACCGAAATCGCGCTGATCTCCCTGAACGGTGTGGTCTATGCCGAATCCGTACGCGTTGGCGGCGACCGCTTCGACGAAGCGATCATCACCTACGTGCGCCGCAACTACGGCAGCCTGATCGGCGAATCCACCGCCGAACGCATCAAGCAGGAAATCGGCACGGCCTATCCGGGCGGCGAAGTTCGCGAAGTCGACGTTCGTGGTCGCAACCTGGCCGAAGGCGTTCCACGTGCATTCACCCTGAACTCCAACGAAGTGCTGGAAGCTCTGCAAGAGTCCCTGGCAACCATCGTTCAGGCGGTGAAAAGCGCTCTGGAGCAATCGCCGCCGGAACTGGCTTCCGACATCGCCGAGCGTGGCCTGGTGCTGACCGGTGGTGGCGCGCTGCTGCGTGACCTGGACAAGCTGCTGGCCCAGGAAACCGGTCTGCCGGTAATCGTTGCCGAAGATCCGCTGACCTGCGTCGCTCGCGGCGGTGGCCGTGCATTGGAAATGATGGACAAGCACACCATGGACCTGCTCTCCAGCGAATAATCGCCGGGTGCAATACGTGGGTGAGCGCACAGGCAGCACTTTGCAGTGCTGCCTGTTGGCGTTTATCTTCTGTCAGTCTTCATCCAGGCCGGTTTGATGCCGTATGAATAAACAGAACATTTGCCTGGGAGGAGCGGCTTATTAAACCGCTTTTCGCCAAGGGCCCCTCATTGGGCGTGCGCCTGTTGGTGCTGGCCGTGCTGTCGGTCGCGCTGATGGTCGTTGATGCGCGCTTCAGCCTGCTTAAACCCGTACGCAGCCAGGCCTCGCTGGTGCTGATGGACGCCTACTGGATTACTGACCTGCCCGGACGGTTGTGGGAAGGTATCGCCAGCCAGTTCGGCAGTCGCACCGAGCTCGTCGCCGAAAATGAAAAACTCAAGTCGGAAAACCTGCTGTTGCAGGGTCGCATGCAGAAGCTTGCCGCCCTCACCGAGCAGAACGTCCGTCTGCGCGAGTTGCTCAATTCCTCCGCGCTGGTCAACGAGAAGGTCGAAGTGGCCGAATTGATCGGCATGGACCCCAACCCTTTCACCCATCGCATCATCATCAATAAAGGTGAGCGTGATGGCGTAGTGCTCGGTCAGCCGGTGCTCGATGCTCGCGGCCTGATGGGGCAGGTGGTCGAACTGATGCCGTACACCTCACGTGTGCTGCTGCTGACCGACTCGACCCACAGCATTCCCGTGCAGGTGAACCGTAACGGCCTGCGGGCGATTGCCAGCGGCACCGGTAACCCCGAGCGTCTGGAACTGCGCCACGTGGCGGACACTGCCGATATCAAGGAAGGTGATCTGCTGGTCAGCTCCGGTCTCGGCCAGCGTTTCCCGGCCGGTTACCCGGTGGCGACGGTCAAGGAAGTCATCCACGATTCCGGCCAGCCTTTTGCAATCGTCCGCGCCGTGCCGACCGCCGCACTCAACCGCAGCCGTTACCTGTTGCTGGTATTCAGTGACAACCGCACTGCCGAAGAGCGCGCCAACGATGCCGCGCAGGCTCAGGAAAACCTCGATGCCTTTGGTGGTGGTCCGGTGATTCCGTCCACGGTGCCGAAAATCGTCACCCCGCCAGCCTCATCCGCAACTCCTGCCACGACGACTCCGTCGGCTGCGCCTGCTGCCGGCACCACGCCGGCCAAACCTGCTGCGAGCAAACCGCCTGCAGCCACACCCGCGGCCAGCAAGCCACCGGCCAATCAGCCCGCTGCTCGACCAGCGGCCAAGCCGCCTGTCACTGCGCCGGCGACCACCGGGAGGCAAGAATAATGGTCGGAGCTACCGCATCGCGTAACGGCTGGATCGTCTGGCTGACGTTTATCGTCGGCATACTGCTCAGCGTGTCGCCATTGCCCATTTTCATGGAAATCCTGCGCCCGCTGTGGCTGGCCTTGCTCCTGACTTTCTGGGCTTTGTACCTGCCGCATACGGTCGGCATGGTCACGGCGTTCTGCCTGGGGCTGGCCGAGGACGTGCTGCAAGGCGATCTGCTCGGTCAGAATGCATTGATCCTGACACTGATCACGTTCCTCGTGCTGTCGTTGCAACAACGCCTGCGAATGTTCCCGATGTGGCAGCAGTGCCTGGTGATTCTGGTGATCTTCGGCCTCGCCCAGCTCGTACAACTCTGGCTCAGCGCCTTGACCGGCAACCGTCAGCCGACCCTCGCACTGGTCCTGCCGGCACTGGTCAGTGCCTTGCTCTGGCCTTGGGTCAGCTTCGCTTTGCGTGGATTGCGTCGGCGCTACAAAATCAACTGATTCGGTCAGGCATTTGCCCGTATCAGTGCCTTGCCTCGCAAATGAAGTTCTTTTTGGGCGAGCGGCTGTTGTTGCCAGACAAGGCGCCGTGACGAGTCATAGCGTGCTATGGCGAGGAACGGCAACGCAGTATGGCAACAACAGACGCCGACCAAAGGGAACAGCATTTGTGAGGCAGGGCACCAACAGGGAGATGTCTTGATGAAAAAGCTTTACCTCGCCTCAGGATCGCCGCGTCGGCGTGAATTGCTCACGCAGATCGGCATCCCGTTTACCGCCATCAGCGCGGATATCGATGAAACCCCTCTCGCCAATGAATCCCCATCGGCCTACGTCGAGCGCCTGGCGCGCGGCAAGGCCGAGGCCGGGCGGCGCGCCGGCGTTTCCGACGTAGCGTATTGCGTACTGGGCGCCGACACCGCCGTGGTGCTGGACGGCAAAATTCTTGGCAAACCGGTGGACGAAGCCGATGCATGCGCCATGCTGATGATGTTGTCCGGCAAGGAGCATGAAGTGCTGACGGCGATTGCCGTGCTCGACGGCGAGCGCATCGAGTCGCGGGTGGTGCGCAGTCTGGTGCGGTTCCGCTCGATCAGCCGCGAAGAAGCCGCCGCCTACTGGGCCAGCGGCGAACCCCGGGACAAGGCGGGTGGCTACGGCATTCAGGGGCTCGGCGCGGTGTTCGTCGCCGGCCTCAATGGCAGCTACTCGGCGGTCGTCGGCTTGCCGGTGTGCGAAAGCGCAGAACTGCTTGGCCATTTCGGCATACCCTGTTGGCAAAACCTGAACGCGCGATGAGCGTCGAACGGACAAGATGCGGCCATTATCGTGAACATGCCTGAACGAGACCCTGCCATGAGTGAAGAGATTCTGATCAACATCACGCCGATGGAATCGCGCGTGGCGGTGGTCGAAAACGGTGTGCTGCAAGAAGTGCACGTCGAGCGTACGCAAAAACGCGGGATCGTCGGCAACATCTATAAAGGCAAGGTGGTGCGGGTTCTGCCGGGCATGCAGGCGGCCTTCGTCGACATCGGCCTGGATCGTGCAGCCTTCATTCATGCCTCGGAAATTTCCCTGCGCGAAGGTCCTGCGGTGGAAAGCATCAGTGCGCTTGTACACGAGGGCCAGAGCCTGGTGGTGCAGGTCACCAAGGATCCGATCGGTTCCAAAGGCGCGCGGCTGACGACGCAGCTGTCGATCCCGTCGCGCTATCTGGTGTACATGCCGCGCACCGCCCACGTCGGCATTTCTCTGAAGATCGAAGACGAAGCCGAGCGCGAGCGCCTCAAGCAGGTGGTCAGCGATTGCGTGGCCAAAGAAGGCATCAAGGAGGCCGGCGGCTTCATTTTGCGTACCGCCGCCGAAGGTGCCGGGGCCGATGAGATCCTGATGGACATCCGCTACCTGCGCCGGCTGTGGGATCAGATCAACGAACAGATCAAGACCATCGGCGCACCGAGCGTGATCTATGAAGACCTTGGCCTGGCGTTGCGTACCCTGCGCGATCTGGTCAGCCCGAAGATCGAAAAGATCCGCATCGACTCTAGGGAAACCTTCCAGAAAACCACGCAGTTCGTCGCCGAACTGATGCCGGAAATCGCCGATCGTCTGGAACATTACCCGGGTGAACGACCGATCTTCGACCTGTACGGCGTCGAAGACGAAATCCAGAGAGCCCTGGAGCGCAAGGTGCCGCTGAAGTCCGGTGGTTATCTGGTGATCGATCCGGCGGAAGCCATGACCACCATCGATGTGAACACCGGGGCGTTCGTCGGTCATCGCAACCTCGAAGAAACCATCTTCAAGACCAACCTCGAAGCCGCGACCGCGATTGCCCGGCAGATGCGCCTGCGCAATCTGGGCGGGATCATCATCATCGACTTCATCGACATGGAAGATGAAGAGCACCAGCGTCAGGTACTGCGTACCCTGGAAAAACAGCTGGAGCGCGATCACGCCAAGACCAACATCATCGGCATCACCGAATTGGGCCTGGTGCAGATGACGCGCAAGCGCACCCGCGAAAGCCTCGAGCAAGTGTTGTGTGAACCGTGCAGCAGCTGTCAGGGCCGGGGCAAACTGAAAACTCCGGAAACCATTTGCTACGAGATTTTCCGCGAGATCCTGCGCGAAGCCCGGGCCTATCAGGCCGAGGGTTATCGGGTGCTGGCGAACCAGAAAGTGGTGGATCGCCTGCTCGATGAAGAGTCCGGTAACGTGGCCGAACTTGAAGGTTTCATCGGGCGCACCATACGCTTCCAGGTCGAAACCATGTATTCCCAGGAACAATATGACGTGGTGCTGCTCTGAACCCCTGCATCACCTTTTTCCTGAAACGGCTGGCCTCAGCTTTTTGCAGTATTTTTGCCATGGGAGCCAACTGACATGGAACGTCTGACACGCATTTTGGCTGCGCTGACCCGCTGGGGTCTGAGCCTGTGCGCGTTGGTTCTGGTATTGATGGCGTTGTACGTCAGTCTCGGCCGGGAACTCACGCCACTGGTGGCCGAATACCGCGCCGATATCGAAGACAAGGCCAGTGCTGCCTTGGGCATGCCGTTGCAGATCGGCGAGCTGGAAGGCAACTGGAGCGGATTTGCCCCGATCCTGCTGGCCCACGACGTGATGGTCGGCAGCGGCGCCAACGCCTTGCGCCTGGATCGGGTGCGCGCGGTGCCGGATCTTTGGGCCAGTTTGCTGGCCCGGGAAGTGCGCATCGCCCATCTTGAACTCAACGGTCTGAAGATCAGCCTCAAGGAAGGCGAAGACGGAAAGTGGGCGCTGGAAGGCTTGCCGGTGCAGCAGGATCAGCCCATGGATCCCGAACAACTGTTCAACCGCATGCAAATGATTCAGCAACTGTCGGTGCTCGACAGTCAGGTGACGTTGCAGCCGCTGGAGCAGGCGCCGCTGACCCTCACTTATGTCGGCCTCAATCTAAAGACCGGTTCCAGCCGCCAACGCCTCGATGCGCGCCTGACCCTGCCCGACGGTCAGCCTGTGGCGCTGAGCCTGCGCACACGCCTTCGTCCGAATCAGTGGCAGAACAGCGAAGTGGACGGTTATGCCAGCCTGCCGCAGAGCGACTGGTCGAAATGGCTGCCCGAGCGCCTGACTCAACAGTGGAATTTCTCCGCGATCAAGGCCGGTGGCGAGTTGTGGGTCAACTGGCGCGAGGGGGCGCTGCAAAGTGCCGCGATCCGTCTCAATGCGCCGCAACTGACCGGCGCCTACGCTGAACGCAAGCCGATCCAGATCAACAATCTGGCGCTCAATGGCTATTTCCAGCGCGGTTCCGAGGGAGCCATTGTCACGCTGGATTCGCTGGCGATGAATGTCGGCGAAACCCGTTGGGAATCCCATGTCCAGATCAAACAGACTGTCGCCAACGACAACACCGAAGAACTCTGGCATCTGCAGGCTGACCGGCTCGACCTGACGCCGATCACACCTTTGCTCAATGCCCTCGGCCCATTGCCCCAAGGCTTCGCCACAGTGGTCGAGCGCCTGAAAGTGACCGGCAGTCTGCGTAACGTGTTGCTGGATTTCCGGCCGAATGCCACCGACGACAGCAAATTCAGCTTCGCCGCCAATCTCGATCAAGTCGGCTTCGACGCCTACCACGGCGCGCCGGCGGCACGGAATGTCAGCGGCAGCCTTACTGGCAATCTCGGCGGCGGCGAGCTGCGCATGGACAGCAAGGACTTCGTCCTGCACCTCGATCCGATTTTCGCCAAGCCGTGGCAATACATTCAGGCCAACGCCCGGTTGACCTGGAAGCTCGATAAAGAAGGGTTCACCCTGATCGCGCCGTACCTGAAGGTGCTCGGCGAGGAAGGCAAGATCGCCGGCGACTTCCTGATCCGCCTGCACTTCGATCACAGCCAGGAAGACTACATGGATCTGCGGGTCGGTCTGGTGGATGGCGACGGTCGCTACACCGCCAAGTACCTGCCGCAAGTCCTGAGCCCGGCCCTCGACGAATGGCTGCGTACGGCGATTCTCAAGGGCGCGGTGGATCAGGGCTTCTTCCAGTATCAGGGTTCGCTGAACAAGAACGCCGGAGAAGCGGATCGCAGCATCAGCCTGTTCTTCAAGGTGCACGACGCCGAGCTGGCGTTCCAGCCGGGCTGGCCGCACGTGAGTAAGGTCAACGGTGATGTGTTCATCGAAGACAGCGGCGTGCGGATTCTGGCCAGCAAGGGTCAGTTGCTCGACACCCAGGTCAGCGATGTCTTCGTCAATATTCCCCATGTGCCGAGCGGCGAGCACAGTCATATGTTCCTCGACGGCAGCTTTGCCGGTGGGTTGGGCGATGGCTTGAAGATTCTTCAGGAAGCGCCGATCGGCACCGCTGACACTTTTGCCGGCTGGGAAGGCGAGGGTGACCTGCAAGGCAAGCTCAAACTCGATGTGCCGTTGGCCAAGGGCGATCAGCCGAAAATCCTCGTCGACTTCAAAACCGCCAATGCGCGATTGAAGCTGGCGGAGCCGAAGCTCGAACTGAGCCAGCTCAAGGGTGATTTCCGCTTCGACAGCGACAAGGGCCTGAGCGGTCAGAACATCAGCGCCAGGGCCTTCGATAAACCGGTCTCGGCGCAGATCTTCGCCGACGGTGCTCCCGGCCAGCTCAAGACCCGGGTCGCGGCGTCAGGGCAGGTCGAGGTCAAGAAACTCACTGACTGGCTGGGCGTGACTCAACCGTTGCCGGTGTCCGGGACGATTCCTTACCAGCTACAAGTGAATCTGGCCGGCGCCGACAGCCAATTGATGGTCAGTTCCAGCATGAAGGGTGTGGCGGTGGATCTGCCGGCGCCGTTCGGCATGGCCGCCGACGTGGGGCGTGACACGGTATTCCGCATGACCCTGCAAGGACAGGAGCGGCGTTTCTGGGTCAATTACGATCAACTGGCCAATTTCACCTTTGCCGCGCCACCGGGAAATTTTGCCGATGGTCGGGGCGAGTTGTTCCTCGGCGCCGGCGAAGCGGTGTTGCCGGGCAGCAAAGGTCTGCGAGTGCGCGGCGTATTGTCCGAGCTTGACGTCAAGCCCTGGCAGGACCTGCTGGACAAATACGCTGGCCAGGATCCGGGTGGCAACGCCAAGCAGTTGCTCAGCAGCGCGGATTTCAAGGTCGGCAAACTCACGGCCTTCGGCACCACGCTGGATCAGGCAGCCGTGCAAGTGAATCGCAAGCCCGGTGCCTGGGCACTGGCCCTCGACAGCCAGCAGGCCAAAGGCACGGCGGGCATTCCTGACGCCAAGGGCGCGCCGATTGCGGTGAACCTGCAATACGTGCGGTTGCCGGCGCCGGACCCGACGGTCCAGGCCGACGAAAACGCGCCGGATCCACTGGCTTCGGTCGATCCGACCAAGATCCCAGCGCTGGATATCACCATCAATCAATTGTTCCAGGGCCAGGATCTGGTCGGTGGCTGGTCGCTCAAGATTCGGCCGACCGCCAAGGGCATCGCCCTGAACAATCTCGATCTGGGCCTCAAGGGCATTCTTTTGCAGGGCAGCGGCGGCTGGGAAGGCGCGCCCGGTGCTACGAGCAGTTGGTACAAGGGTCGGATCGGCGGCAAGAATCTCGCCGATGTGCTCAAGGGCTGGGGCTTTGCACCGAGCGTGACCAGCGAAGAATTCCACATGGATGTCGACGGCCGCTGGCCGGGCTCGCCGGCGTGGCTGGCGACCAAGCGCTTCTCCGGCACCCTCGATGCGTCCCTCAACAAAGGCCAGTTTGTTGAAGTGGAGGGCGGCGCCCAGGCATTGCGGGTATTCGGTCTGCTCAACTTCAACTCGATTGGCCGGCGTTTGCGCCTAGACTTCTCCGACCTGTTCGGCAAAGGCTTGAGCTATGACCGGGTCAAGGGATTGCTGGTGGCGACCAATGGCGTGTATGTGACGAAAGAGCCGATCAAGTTGACCGGGCCTTCGAGCAACCTGGAACTGGACGGCACGCTGGATCTGGTGGGCGATCAGGTTGATGCCAAATTGCTGGTGACCTTGCCGGTGACCAACAATCTGCCGATTGCCGCGCTGATTGTCGGCGCACCGGCGGTCGGCGGTGCTTTGTTCCTGATCGATAAGCTGATCGGCGATCGCGTGGCCCGGTTCGCCAGCGTCAAATACACCGTCAAAGGCCCGTGGAAAGAGCCGAAAATCACCTTCGACAAGCCTTTTTGAACAGCCAGCCCCTGAACCGATGGAGTAGCATGGCCGCATACCTCTTGCGGAGTGCGCCATGTCTTTAGCGGTGATTCAAATGGTCAGCCAGAGCGATGTGCTGGCCAACTTGCGCGATGCCCGACGTTTGCTCGAACAGGCGGCCAATGCCGGTGCGAAGCTGGCCGTGCTGCCGGAAAACTTCGCGGCCATGGGCCGTCGCGACATCGCCGATATCGGTCGCGCCGAAGCGCTTGGCGAAGGCCCGATCCTGCCGTGGTTGAAACAGACCGCCCGAGACCTCAAGTTATGGATTGTGGCCGGCACCTTGCCGTTGCCGCCGGTGGGGCAGCCCGAGGCCAAGTCCCATGCCTGCTCGCTGTTGGTGAATGATCAGGGCGAAATCGTCGCGCGCTATGACAAGTTGCACCTGTTCGATGTCGACGTGGCGGACAATCGCGGCCGTTACCGCGAATCCGATGACTATGCTTATGGCAGTGGCGTGGTGGTCGCGGACACCCCGGTCGGGCGACTGGGCCTGACGGTGTGCTACGACCTGCGTTTCCCGGAGCTGTACAGCGAATTGCGCGCAGCCGGGGCTGAACTGATTACCGCACCGTCGGCCTTCACCGCGGTGACCGGTGCGGCGCACTGGGACGTGTTGATCCGTGCTCGGGCCATTGAAACCCAGTGCTATGTGCTGGCGGCAGCCCAGGGCGGGATACATCCAGGGCCACGAGAGACCTTTGGCCACGGGGCGATTGTCGATCCGTGGGGCCGCGTGCTGGCGCAGCAGGAGCAAGGCGAAGCGGTGTTGCTGGCCGAACGCGACAGTAATGAACAGGCGTCCATCCGGGCGCGAATGCCGGTGACGGGTCATCGGCGGTTTTTTTCGCAGGGCGCACAGCGACCTGCTTCAGAACACGAATTTAAGGCGTAAAACCTATGAGCGAGTTGTTGTCCTCAGTCAGTGATCACCTGTTGGCGCCCGGCGGCGTGACGATCGAGAGTCTGCAAGGCGTGCTCGGTGATCTGGCGGGTCCAGGCATCGATGCGGCCGACCTGTATTTCCAGGGGCAGATTTCCGAGTCCTGGTCGCTGGAAGACGGCATCGTCAAGGAAGGCAGTTTCAACCTAGACCAGGGCGTCGGCGTGCGTGCGCAGTCCGGCGAAAAAACCGGTTTCGCCTACAGCAACGCGATCACCCTCGAAGCCCTCGGCGCGGCGGCCCGCGCGGCCCGTTCGATTTCCCGCGCCGGGCAGAACGGCACAGTGCAGGCTTTCAGCAGCCAGGACGTCGCCCAGTTGTATGCGCCGGACAACCCGCTGGAAGTCCTGAGCCGCGCTGAAAAAGTCGAACTGCTCAAACGCATCGACGTGGCGACCCGCGCCCTCGACCCGCGTATCCAGCAGGTCAGCGTAAGCATGGCCGGGGTCTGGGAGCGAATTCTGGTGGCCTCGACTGACGGTGGCCTGGCTGCCGACGTGCGTCCGCTGGTGCGCTTCAACGTCAGCGTGATCGTCGAACAGAATGGCCGTCGCGAGCGTGGCGGTCACGGCGGCGGCGGGCGTACCGACTACCGTTATTTCCTCGCCGAAGACCGCGCCATGGGCTATGCCCGTGAAGCGTTGCGTCAGGCGCTGGTGAATCTGGAAGCGATTCCGGCACCGGCCGGCACCTTGCCGGTGGTTCTGGGTTCGGGCTGGTCCGGCGTGCTGCTGCACGAAGCGGTCGGTCACGGTCTGGAAGGCGATTTCAACCGCAAGGGCAGCTCGGCCTACAGCGGTCGCATGGGCGAAATGGTTGCCTCGAAACTTTGCACCATCGTCGATGACGGCACGTTGGCCGGTCGTCGCGGCTCCCTGAGCGTCGACGACGAAGGCACCCCGACCGAGTGCACCACGCTGATCGAAAACGGCGTGCTCAAGGGTTATATGCAGGACAAGCTCAATGCGCGGCTGATGGGCGTGGCCCGCACCGGCAACGGTCGCCGTGAATCCTACGCGCACCTGCCGATGCCTCGAATGACCAACACCTACATGCTCGGCGGCCAAAGCGATCCGGCGGAAATCATCGCCTCGGTGAAGAAGGGCATCTACTGCGCCAATCTTGGCGGCGGTCAGGTCGATATCACCAGCGGCAAGTTCGTGTTCTCCACCAGCGAGGCGTATCTGATCGAGGACGGCAAGATCACCGCGCCGGTCAAAGGCGCAACGTTGATCGGCAACGGTCCGGAAGCGATGAGCCGGGTGTCGATGGTCGGTAACGACCTGGCGCTGGACAGCGGCGTGGGGACTTGCGGCAAGGACGGGCAGTCGGTGCCGGTGGGTGTCGGTCAGCCGACCCTGAAAATCGATGCGATCACCGTGGGTGGCACAGGCGCATAAGAAGGAATGGAGCTTCGGGTGGCGCGCGGTGCGGCCACCCGGTGGCGAATATCAGCGCAGACCGCGTTGAGTCTCGTCCAGCTCACGGATGTACTTGAAGATCTTGCGGCTCGAGGCAGGAGGTTTGTTTTGCGCAACCTCGTGCTGGGCCTGACGGATCAGGGAACGCAGTTGCTGGCGGTCGGCGTCCGGGTAATCGACGACGAATTTCTCCAGCACGGCATCGTCACCGGCGATCAGGCGGTCACGCCAGCGTTCGAGGTTGTGGAAGCGCTCGTTGTACTGACGGGTAGAGGCATCGAGTTGATCGAGCAAAGTGAGAATCGCGTCAGTGTCCTGATCGCGCATCAGTTTGCCGATGAACTGCAAGTGCCGTTTACGCGCGATGTTCGCGGTGTGCTTGGGCGCATCGGCCAGGGCCCGGCGCAAGGCGTCGGTCAGTGGCAGTTTTGCCTGCAAGTCGGGCTTGAGCGTTGTAAGGCGCTCGCCAAGGTCAACCAGAGCATGCAGCTCGCGTTTGACCTGGGATTTGCTTTTTTCTCCCGTATCGAGGGAGTCGTCGTAAGAATCAACCATGGTGGCAGTCCGCAAAGAAACGCTGCCATGATAACCAGTCGGGGGCCGCTTGTCCGGCCCGGTCGCTCGAAGGCCCCAGCCGAAAGCAGAATTTGAGTGGAGATGAGCATGAGTGCAGTTGAAAGCGTCGGCCCACAGGCATTGCCGGCACTGCAGGAACAGGTCGAGCAGATCATCGCCGAAGCCAGGCGTCAGGGAGCCAGTGCCTGCGAAGTAGCGGTGTCGCTGGAGCAGGGCCTGTCGACGTCGGTGCGTCAGCGTGAAGTCGAAACGGTCGAATTCAACCGCGATCAGGGCTTCGGCATCACATTGTATGTCGGTCAGCGCAAAGGCTCGGCCAGCACCTCCGCCACCGGGCCGGATGCGATTCGCGAGACCGTTGCTGCGGCGCTGGCGATTGCCAAGCACACCTCCGAAGACGAAGCCTCGGGGCTGGCTGATGCTGCGCTGATGGCCCGGGATATCCAGGATTTCGATCTGTTCCACCAATGGGACATCACCCCGGAGCAGGCCATTGAAAAGGCATTGCTCTGCGAAGCCGCCGCGTTCGACGCCGATGCGCGCATCAAGAATGCTGATGGCACCACGTTGAGCACTCATCAGGGCTGTCGCGTTTACGGCAACAGCCACGGTTTCATCGGCGGTTACGCCTCGACCCGGCACAGCCTGAGCTGCGTGATGATCGCCGAGGCCGATGGCCAGATGCAGCGCGACTACTGGTATGACGTGAACCGCCAGGGCAGCTTGCTGGCGGATCCGGTGAGTATCGGCCAGCGTGCTGCGCAGCGGGCGGCGAGTCGCCTGGGAGCGCGTCCGGTGCCGACCTGCGAAGTGCCGGTTTTGTTTTCGGCAGAACTGGCGGGTGGGTTGTTCGGCAGCTTTCTGTCGGCGATTTCCGGCGGCAGTCTGTACCGCAAATCGTCATTCCTTGAAGGCACCTTGGGGCAGAAGCTGTTCCCGGAATGGCTGACGATCGACGAACGCCCGCACCTGATGCGTGCCATGGGCAGTGCTTCCTACGATGGTGACGGCCTGGCGACCTATGCCAAACCGTTCGTCGAGAAGGGCGAGTTGGTGTCGTACATTCTTGGCACTTATTCCGGTCGCAAACTCGGCATGCCGAGTACCGCCAACGCGGGCGGCGTGCACAACCTGTTCGTCACTCATGGCGATGAAGATCAGGCCGCCTTGCTGCGACGCATGGGGCGTGGGTTGTTGGTCACCGAGTTGATGGGCCACGGTCTGAACATGGTGACCGGTGATTACTCGCGCGGTGCGGCGGGTTTCTGGGTCGAGAACGGTGAAATCCAGTTCGCGGTGCAGGAAGTGACCATCGCCGGCAACATGCGTGACATGTTCAAACAAATTGTCGCAGTCGGTAACGATCTGGAACTGCGCAGCAACATTCGCACCGGTTCGGTGTTGATCGAGAAGATGACTGTCGCGGGCAGCTAAGCCCCAGACAGGACAAAAAAGGCGCGCCACCCGATTGGGAGGCGCGCCTTTTTTTGTGTCTGCAAATTTTTCGATCTGATGAGGGCAGCAAAAAAGCTGCTCTTGTTTTGGTTCTCATTATCATCTAATAATAAATCTCATTATCGGATGAGACCAGGATCATGAGTTCTGCCTTGCACGAGCAGCCGTATCTCGAAAGCTGGTGCTGGATGAGTCGCCAGATCCGTTGCGCGATGGATCCCGATGAACCTCGCCTGATTGAACATTACCTGGCCGAAGGCCGGTATCTGGCCTGCTGCACGGCGACCTCGCCCTGGATGGTTGCTGAAACCTCTTTCCGCCTGCTGCTCGATACGGCCACCGACGTCGCGCTGCCGTGGCATTGGCGCAGCCTGTGTCTCGATCAAGCCTGGCGGCCCTTGCGTGAAATGGAGCGCCTCTCGCTTTGCAAGTGCCGGCTCAAACGCTGGCAAAGCTACACCTGGCAATTGGCGATCTGCGAGCTGCTTCCCTCGATTCCCCTCATAGAACTGGTGCAAGGATTTTCAGATGACCAAGACACGTATTGAGCGCGACAGCATGGGCGAACTGCAGGTGCCGGTGGACGCTCTCTACGGCGCGCAGACCCAGCGCGCCGTGGATAACTTCCCGATCAGCGGCAAGCCGATGCCGACCCAGTTCATTCGCGCTTTGATTCTGGCGAAAGCCGCTGCCGCCCGGGCCAACGTTGAACTCAACCAGATCAGTGCCGCGCAAGGCAAAGCCATCAGCGATGCCGCCCAAGGGTTGCTGGAGGGCGACTTCATGCGGCATTTCCCGGTGGACATTTTCCAGACCGGTTCCGGCACCAGCTCCAACATGAACGCCAACGAGGTGATCGCCACGCTGGCCAGTCGTCTGCTCGAGGAGCCAGTAAACGCCAATGATCATGTGAACTGCGGGCAAAGCAGCAACGACATTATTCCAACCACTATCCACGTCAGCGCCGCGCTGGCCCTGCACGAACAACTGCTGCCGGCGCTGCTGCACCTGGTGCAAGTGATCGAACGCAAGGCCGAGCAAGTCCATCACCACGTCAAGACTGGCCGCACCCACTTGATGGATGCCATGCCGGTGCGCATGAGCCAGGCGTTGAACGGTTGGGCGCAGCAGCTCAAGGCTAATATCGGTCACCTGCAGGACTTGTTGCCAAGCCTGCAATCCCTGGCACAGGGTGGCACAGCGGTCGGTACCGGGATCAATGCGCATCCGGAATTTGCTGCGCGGTTCAGCCGCCAGCTCAGCCAGTTGACCAATGTCCAGTTCACCCCTGGCAAGAATCTGTTCGCCCTGATCGGCTCGCAGGACACTGCCGTGGCCGTGTCGGGCCAGCTCAAGGCCACCGCCGTATCGCTGATGAAAATCGCCAACGACCTGCGCTGGATGAACTCCGGCCCGCTCGCCGGCCTCGGTGAAATCGAATTGGAAGGCCTGCAACCGGGATCGTCGATCATGCCGGGCAAGGTCAATCCGGTGATCCCGGAAGCCACTGCCATGGTGGCCGCGCAAGTGATAGGCAACGACACTGTAATCACCATCGCCGGGCAGTCGGGCAATTTCGAACTGAACGTGATGCTGCCGATCATCGCCCAGAACCTGTTGAGCAGCATCGAGTTGCTGGCCAACTCCAGCCGTCTGCTGGCTGACAAGGCCATCGCCAGCTTCAGGGTCAACGAGTCGCGCCTCAAGGAAGCGCTGTCGCGCAACCCGATTCTGGTGACTGCGCTTAACCCGATCATCGGTTACCAGAAAGCTGCCGAAATCGCCAAGCAGGCCTACAAACAGGGCCGTCCGGTGATCGACGTCGCGCTGGAGCACACCGACCTGTCGCGCAGCCAGCTGGAAGCGTTGCTCAATCCCGAGAAACTTACCGCTGGCGGCGTGTAAGCACCGCAACCGCTTTGGAGGTTCACCATGGAGCACTGGAAACGCACGATCGAACGGGCCAATCGCTGCTTCATGCTGGGCGAGCTGATCGACGCCTGCGAGGCCTACCTGCAAGCCTTGGCGTTGGCCCAGGTGTTGTTCGAGCGCTGGGCCGATGCCGACGAAGCGGTGGCGGCCTGCGTCATCTCCCACCACAACCTGGCGGATTTGCACCTGCGGCTGAATCAGCCGGAGGAGAGCGCCGAATACCTGTGCGCGATCCATCAACGGCTGTTGCAGACCATGCAGGACGAGCGCCTGCGCCCGGCGCTGCGTGAAGCGGCGCTGCGCCAGAGCAGCAAGACCTACGTCGAGCTGCTCAATTTCATCAGCGAACACGGCGAATACCCGCGCACCCAGCGTTTGCTGCATCCGGATACCGGCAATGCGCGGCGCGCGCCTGCCCCACATCACCATGGAGTCCACTGAAATGGCTTTTACCCTGCCAGCTTTGCCTTACGCCTACGACGCACTGGAACCGCACATCGATGCGCAAACCATGGAGATTCACTACACCAAGCATCATCAGACTTACATCAACAATCTGAACGCCGCGGTCGAGGGCACCGAGTTTGCGGAGTGGCCGGTGGAAAAACTGGTCGCCAGTGTCCAGCAACTGCCGGAAAAACTTCGTGCGGCGGTGATCAATCAGGGCGGCGGTCACGCCAACCATTCGCTGTTCTGGGAAGTGATGGTGCCCAACGGCGGTGGCAAACCGGACGGTGCGCTGGCCAAGGCGATCGATGAGCAACTGGGCGGGCTCGACAGCTTCAAGGAAGCCTTCACCAAGGCCGCGCTGACCCGCTTCGGCAGTGGTTGGGCGTGGCTCAGCGTCACCCCGGACAAGCAACTGGTGGTGGAAAGCAGCGGAAACCAGGACAGTCCGCTGATGAACGGCAACACGCCGATTCTCGGCCTCGACGTGTGGGAGCACGCTTACTACCTGCGATATCAGAACCGTCGGCCGGAATACATCAGCGCGTTCTACAACGTGATCAACTGGCCGCAAGTCGCTGCGCGCTATCAGGCCGCGCTGGTTTAAGTCTTCTATAAAAACAATTCAAGGCTGACTATGGGCACTGAGACACTGGCGATCGGAAGTGGGCGTATGTTTCGTTACGCAATCGGTTCGCTGTTGCTGTTGGCGGGCATGACCCTGCTGGTCGCTCACGGACTGGAATGGCTGAATCTGGAACCTAGGCTGTCGCGGGCATTGCAGGGCGGCGCGATTTGCGCCCTCGGCACCGCACTTGGAGCGGTTCCGGTGCTGGTGATCCGCAACATGCCCCAGGCGCTGGGCGATACGCTGCTGGGTTTTGGCGCCGGTGTGATGCTGGCCGCGACCGCGTTTTCGCTGATCGTGCCGGGAATCGCCGCCGCCGAAGGTCTGGGGTTGAGCCCTTGGGGCGCCAGCGGCCTGATCTGTTTCGGCATCATGCTCGGGGCGTTTGGCCTTTATCTGGTTGATCGCCGGGTGTCGGGCGCATCGCCGGAAATGCTCATCGGCACTGTCGAGCATCCGGTGATTCCGCCGCGGATCTGGTTGTTCGTGTTCGCCATCATTGCCCATAACATCCCGGAAGGCATGGCGGTCGGTGTCTCGGCGGGTGGTGGAGTGCCGGACGCAGACAGTCTGGCCATGGGCATTGCCTTGCAGGATGTGCCGGAAGGGCTGGTGATTGCACTGGTACTGGCCGGTGCCGGGATGTCGCGGGTCAAGGCATTCTTGATTGGCGCAGCGTCAGGTCTGGTCGAGCCGGTGTTCGCGCTGCTCTGTGCCTGGCTGGTCAGTCTTGCCGAGTTATTGCTGCCCTTGGGCTTGGCGTTGGCGGCGGGTGCCATGCTGCTGGTGGTGACTCACGAGGTCATTCCGGAGTCGCGACGCAATGGTCATGAGAAGCTGGCAAGCCTGGGCTTGTTGACCGGATTCTGTCTGATGATGGTGATGGACACGGCATTGGGCTGAAACGCAGGAGGGAGCTGGCTCCCTCGCTTCAAGCTTTTTCAGCCACCTTCATCGAAGTAGTTGTTGATCAACGCAACCAGCGCATCCATGGCTTCCTGTTCCTGGTGGCCTTCGGTACTCAAGTGGATTTTGGTGCCCTTGCCCGCAGCGAGCATCATCATCGCCATGATGCTTTTACCGTCAACCGTGGTTTCCGGGGTACGGCCGACTCTGATCGTGCAATCGGGAAACTGGCCCGCCACGCCGACGAATTTTGCCGATGCGCGGGCGTGCAGGCCCAGTTTATTGATGATTTCTATTTCCCGAGCAGGCATCGCGGTGTGAATCCTTTAGCTGAGGTCGCGGTGGCGGACCTGGACGTTCTTCAGGGTCTTCTGCAGCGCCTGGCCCAGACGTTCGGTCAGGTAAACGGAACGGTGATGCCCGCCGGTGCAGCCGATGGCAATGGTGACGTAAGCGCGGTTGCTCGCGGCGAAGCGCGGCAGCCATTTGTGCAGGTACGTGTAAATATCCTGGTACATCTCCTCGACCTCGGGCTGCGCGGCCAGATACTCGGCGACCGGCTGATCGAGACCGGATTGCGCACGCAGTTCCGGCTTCCAGTACGGGTTCGGCAGGCAGCGTACATCGAACACCAGATCCGCATCCACCGGCATGCCGCGTTTGAAACCGAACGACTCCACCAGAAACGCCGTGCCCGGCTCCGGCTGGTTCAACAGGCGCAATTTGATGGTGTCGCGTAGCTGGTACAGGTTGAGATGGGTGGTGTTGATCTTCAGATCGGCGAGATCGGCAATCGGGCCGAGCAGGGCGCTTTCATCCTGAATGGCTTCTGCCAGCGAACGATTGGCGTTGCTCAGCGGGTGGCGGCGGCGAGTTTCGGAGAAACGCTTGAGCAGGGTTTCTTCGTCGGCATCCAGATACAGGACATCGCATTGAATATGCTTGGCGCGTACGTCCTCGAGCAATTCCGGAAATCGGCTCAGATGGCTCGGCAGATTGCGTGCGTCGATCGATACCGCCACCAGTGGCTGCGCCAGTTCGGTGTGAATCAGGGCACGTTCGGCCAGCTCCGGCAGCAGGCCGGCCGGCAGGTTATCAATGCAGTAGTAACCGTTGTCCTCAAGGACATCCAGGGCAGTACTTTTACCCGAGCCGGAACGGCCGCTGACAATGATCAAGCGCATGATTACGGCCTGTTCTGCTCTTCCAGTACAACCTGGTACAGGGCTTCGTTGCTTGGCGCGCTGCGCAGTCTGTCGCGCACGTCCTTGCGGTCGAGCATGCTGGCGATCTGGCGTAAAAGCTCCAGGTGCGCATCGGTGGCAGCTTGCGGCACCAGAAGGACGAACAGCAGATCCACAGGCGCGCCGTCGATTGCGTCGAAATCGATAGGGGCATCAAGGTGCATCAGCGCACTGATCGGCGCTTCGCAGCCCTTGAGGCGGCAGTGAGGAATGGCGATGCCGTTGCCAAAACCAGTTGAACCCAGTTTTTCACGGGCAATCAATGCCTCGAAGACATCTTGCATCTCCAGATCCGGGACTTCCCGGGCGATCAGGTTGGCAATTTGTTCGAGGGCTTTCTTTTTACTGCCGCCCGGCACGTTCACCAGGGAACGGCCGGGGGTCAGGATACTTTCAAGTCGGATCATGGGGGTGGGGGTTATCGACCGGTAGCGCCCTGGAGCAGGCTCTGGGTCTTTTCCTTATGCTTTTTGAGTTGTTTATCAAGCTTGTCGGTCAACGCGTCGATCGCAGCGTACATATCGGTATGTTCCGCGTTTGCGACGACCTCATTGCCGGGAATATGCAGCGTGGCTTCGATTTTCTGCTTCAGCTTTTCGACGCACATCGTGACCTGTACGTTGGTGATCTTGTCGAAATGCCCTTCGAGCTTCTTGAGCTTGAGCTCGATGTACTCGCGCAGAGGCTGGGTAACTTCCAGTTGGTGTCCACTGATGTTGACTTGCATACAGCTTCTCCTTCGTTGCCAGTGCATAAAGCGGCAGGCCGAAAAGCCTGCCACTGGAACGCTGTAACGTGGCTTACATCAACCGCTTGCGTTCGCTCGAAGGCGCGATCCCGAGGGATTCGCGGTACTTGGCGACGGTGCGGCGAGCCACCTGAATGCCTTGTGCCTCCAGTAAACCAGCGATCTTGCTGTCACTCAACGGCTTTTTCTGATTTTCCGCGGCAACCAGTTTCTTGATGATCGCGCGGATCGCCGTGGACGAGCATTCACCGCCTTCTGAGGTGCTCACATGGCTGGAGAAAAAGTATTTCAGTTCATATATGCCTCGCGGGGTATGCATGAACTTTTGCGTGGTCACGCGGGAAATCGTCGACTCGTGCATGCCCACCGCTTCAGCGATGTCATGCAGGACCAGCGGCTTCATCGCTTCGTCGCCGTACTCCAGAAAGCCGCGCTGATGTTCGACGATCTGGGTGGCCACTTTCATCAGGGTTTCGTTGCGGCTCTGCAGGCTCTTGATGAACCAGCGGGCTTCCTGCAACTGATTGCGCATGAAGGTGTTGTCGGCACTGGTATCGGCGCGCCGCACGAAACCGGCGTACTGGGCATTGACCCGCAGGCGCGGCACCGACTCCTGGTTCAGTTCGACCAGCCAGCGCTCGTTGTCCTTGCGCACGATGACGTCAGGTACCACGTATTCGGCTTCGGTGGACTCGATCTGCGAACCGGGGCGCGGGTTGAGGCTCTGCACCAGTTCGATGACCTGGCGCAGTTCGTCTTCCTTGAGTTTCATGCGGCGCATCAGCTGGCTGTAGTCGCGGCTGCCGAGCAGGTCGATGTAATCGGTGACCAGACGCTTGGCCTCTGCCAGCCAGGGGGTCTTGGCCGACAGCTGGCGCAATTGCAGCAGCAGGCATTCGCCCAGGTTGCGTGCACCGATGCCGGCCGGTTCGAATTGCTGGATGCGGTGCAGGACGGCTTCGATCTCGTCCAGCTCGATGTCGAGCTCAGGATCAAAGGCGTCGAGGATTTCTTCGAGGGTTTCGTCCAGGTAGCCCTGATTGTTGATGCAATCGATCAGGGTCACAGCGATCAGGCGATCGGTGTCGGACATCGGTGCCAGGTTCAGCTGCCACAGCAGATGGCTTTGCAGGCTCTCGCCGGCGGAGGTGCGGGTGGTGAAGTCCCACTCGTCATCGTCGCTGCTCGGCAGGCTGCTGGCGCTGGTCTGGTAGACGTCTTCCCAGGCGGTGTCTACCGGCAGTTCGTTGGGGATTCGCTCGTTCCATTCGCCGTCTTCGAGGTTGTCGACTGTCGGCGCGGCCTCCTGATAGGAAGGTTCCTGGATCTCGGTGTTGGGCTTCTGTTCGGCGTTGTCGGCCATGGGATCGGAGTTGTCGAAGTCGTCGCCGTCTTCCTGGCGTTCGAGCATCGGATTGGATTCCAGCGCCTCCTGGATTTCCTGTTGCAGATCCAGGGTCGACAATTGGAGCAGGCGGATGGCCTGTTGCAGCTGCGGTGTCATCGTCAGCTGCTGGCCCATTCTCAAGACT
The DNA here is from genome assembly GCF_001594225.2 of Pseudomonas glycinae. Taxonomy (GTDB): domain Bacteria; phylum Pseudomonadota; class Gammaproteobacteria; order Pseudomonadales; family Pseudomonadaceae; genus Aquipseudomonas; species Aquipseudomonas glycinae. The sequence goes on along the minus strand of NZ_CP014205.2, from coordinate 4,140,876 downwards.
AGCGATGGTTTCATGGCAGGGGCTTAACACCTTATTCGCCGGCGCTATGCGCCATCCACTACAGGGCGCCGAAGCGCCAAACTTAAGCAAATTATATGCCTGAAACTGTCGTGTTTGCCTAGAGCGCTGTAACAATAAAAGCGTAGAAAAAATGCGCTTCAACGTTACAGCATCCGGACGGCAGGTCGAATGCTGTCACGCTTACAGGCGGAACTCGTGACCCAGATACACTTCCTTGACCAGATCATTGGCGAGGATGGTCGCGGAGTCGCCTTCGGCGATCAACTGGCCGTCATTGACGATGTAGGCGGTTTCGCAGATATCCAGCGTCTCACGGACGTTGTGGTCGGTGATCAATACACCGATACCCTTGGCCTTGAGGTGGTGGATGATCTGCTTGATGTCGCCCACCGAGATCGGGTCGACACCGGCGAACGGTTCGTCGAGCAGGATGAACTTCGGTGCCGTAGCCAGTGCGCGGGCGATCTCCACGCGGCGGCGTTCGCCACCGGACAGGCTCATGCCGAGGTTGTCGCGAATGTGGCTGATGTGGAATTCCTGCAGCAGGCTTTCCAGCTCCTTGCGACGACCGGCCTTGTCGAGTTCCTGACGGGTCTCGAGGATGGCCATGATGTTGTCGGCTACCGACAGTTTGCGGAAGATCGACGCTTCTTGCGGCAGATAGCCGATACCGGCCTTGGCGCGACCGTGCATCGGCTGGTGGCTGACGTCGAGGTCGTCGATCAGTACGCGACCCTGATCGGCCTGAACCAGGCCGACGATCATGTAGAAGCACGTGGTCTTGCCGGCGCCGTTCGGGCCGAGCAGGCCGACGATCTGACCGCTGTCGATCGAAAGGCTGACGTCGCGCACGACCTGGCGGCTTTTATAGGCCTTGGCCAGGTGCTGAGCTTTCAGAGTTGCCATTACTGGGTTTTCTCGTCGGTTTTCTTCTTCGGCTGGATCACCATGTCGATGCGCGGACGCGCTTCGGTGACCTTGCTGCCAGTGGCTCGACCGGCGCTGGCCAGTTTTTTCACCGTGTCATAGACGATTTTCTCGCCCTGAGTGGTGTTGTTGTCCTTGTCGACGACTTTTGCCTTGTCGATCAGTACGACGCGGTTTTGCTGTGCGTGGTACTGAATGGTCACGCCCCAGCCCTGGACGGGCTTGGTGTCACCGGCAGTCTGCAACTGTTCGAAGTAGGCGAGGTTGCCCACCGAAGTCACGACATCGATGTCACCGTTAGGCGCACGGGTCATGGTCACGGTGTTGCCTTTGACGATCATCGAACCCTGGGTGATGATCACGTCGCCTTTATAAGTGGCAACGCCGTTCTTGTCGTCCAGCTGGGCATCGTCGGCCTGAATGCGGATTGGCTGCTCTTGATCGTTCGGCAGAGCCCAGGCGCTCACGCTTCCCAGTGCTGCGCCCAGACCGAGCAAAATAGGGAGGGTTTTAACGAGCCTCATACTGTCCTCTTACGTTCGATAGCAGGTGTATCCTGCTTTCCTTCAAATACGCTTTCATTCCTACGCCAGTCGATACACCGCCAGCGCCGTCGATTCTAACGGGTTGCTGGGTCTGCGCATATTGCTGCTGAGGGAACACCGTCATGCGTGTGCTGGTAATCAGTGTGTCGCGGTTCTTTTCGTCGGTGCGCTTGACCCGAACGGAGTCGATCAGCTCGACCTCGGTGCCACCGGAGTTCACTTCGCCGCGTTCACTGGTCACGTGCCATGGAAAATCGGTGCCACGGAACATGTTCAGATCGGGTTTGGTGACCAGTGTAATGTCGGTCGCCTTGACGTGCTCGGCCTTGTCGGACGTCATTTCGTACTGCACTTTGCCGTCTTCGAGGTACTGGATCGTGTGCGTATTGGTTGCATACCAGTCGATCGGGCTTTCCTCTGCCGAAACCGGCGGTTTGTCGAGGAAACGTTCCGGGCTGATGTTCCAGTAGCCGACAGCGCCGAATATCGCTGCGATACAACCGAACAACAAGATGTTGCGAAACTTTTTGCTAAACATGGTTGGACTCACAGGTACGCATTGTTGGCGGCGTCGAGGCTGCCTTGGGCGCGCAGGATCAGTTCGCAGAATTCGCGGGCGGCACCTTCGCCGCCACGGGCCTGGGTGACGCCATGTGCGTGTTCGCGAACAAAAGGGGCGGCGTTGGCCACGGCCATGCCCAGCCCTACGCGGCGGATCACGGGCAGGTCGGGCAAATCGTCGCCGAGGTAAGCCACTTGTTCATAGCTTAGGCCCAGTTGCTCCAGAAGACCGTCGAGAACCACCAGTTTGTCTTCGCGACCCTGAAACAGGTGCGGGATGCCCAGGTTCCTTGCCCGACGCTCGACCACCGAAGTCTTGCGACCGCTGATGATGGCGGTCTGTACGCCAGCGTTCATCAGCATCTTGATGCCCTGACCATCGAGCGTGTTGAAAGTCTTGAACTCGCTGCCATCTTCAAGGAAGTACAGTCGCCCGTCGGTGAGAACACCGTCGACGTCGAAAACCGCCAGTTTGATGGCTTTGCCGCGTTGCAGCAGATCGGTGCTCATTTACATCACTCCTGCGCGCAGCAGATCGGAGAGGTTGAAGGCGCCGATCGGGCGATCCTCTTCATCCACGACAACCAGCGCGTTGATTCGGTGGTCTTCCATGATTTTCAGGGCTTCGGCGGCGAGCATCTCGGCGCGGGCGGTCTTGCCGTGAACGGTCATCACCTGGTCGATGGTGGCGCTGTGGATATCAATGCTGCGATCCAGAGTGCGGCGCAGGTCGCCGTCCGTGAAGATCCCGGCCAATTTGCCGTCAGCTTCAAGAATCACAGTCATGCCCAGACCCTTGCGGGTCATTTCCATCAGCGCGTCCTTGAGCAGCGTGCCTCGTTGAACCTGAGGCAGTTCCTGCCCGGCGTGCATGACATTTTCCACTTTCAGCAGCAGGCGTCGGCCCAGTGCGCCGCCGGGGTGGGAAAAGGCAAAGTCTTCAGCGGTGAAGCCGCGCGCTTCCAGCAGTGCCACGGCCAGGGCGTCGCCCATGACCAGTGCCGCGGTGGTCGAAGAGGTTGGCGCGAGGTTGAGCGGACAAGCTTCATGTTCTACGTGAACGTTGAGATTGACCTGGGCGGCCTTGGCCAGTGGCGATTGCGGGTTGCCGGTGACGCTGATCAACTGGATGCCCAGGCGCTTGATCAGTGGCAGCAGGGTGACGATTTCGTTGGTGGAACCGGAGTTCGACAGGGCCAGAATCACATCGTCACGAGTGATCATGCCCATGTCGCCATGGCTGGCTTCGGCCGGGTGCACGAAAAACGCCGGGGTGCCGGTGCTGGCCAGGGTGGCGGCAATCTTGTTGCCGATGTGCCCGGACTTGCCCATGCCGACCACGACAACACGGCCCTTGCTGGCCAGAATCATCTCGCAAGCGCGTACGAAATCGGCGTCGATATGGGGCAGCAAGCCTTGTATGGCTTCCACTTCGAGGCGGATGGTGCGTTGTGCCGATTGAATCAGGTCGCTGGTTTGGCTCATGTCAGAAATCGTATAGCCCGATGAAAAGGCGGCGATTATAGCGGTTATGTTGAAAAGCCTCACGCAAGTTCGTCGCGCTTTGTCATTCCTCGTTACCAAAACTCTGCAAATAAGGCTTTGAGCCCTTCAACTCGCAGAATGCGGACCGGTGCAGGCCTTGGGCGCTTGCCCTTTGCAGTGATATAGTTCGCCGCCAGTTCGGCCTGCCCGGGATGTAGGGGCTTTCTCAAGAAAGCCAGGCGTCCGAGTGAGAGGCTGCATCGCAAGGAGTTTAGATGAGTGCCGATAACGCCTACGCGGTCGAGCTGAAGGGAGTCTCCTTCAAGCGCGGTGCGCGGAGCATTTTCAATAACGTCGATATCCGCATCCCGCGCGGCAAGGTCACCGGCATCATGGGGCCTTCCGGGTGTGGCAAGACCACGCTGTTGCGCCTGATGGGCGCCCAGTTGCGGCCATCCAAAGGCGAGGTCTGGGTCAACGGCCAGAACCTGCCGAAGCTGTCGCGCAGCGATCTGTTCGATGCGCGCAAGCACATGGGCGTGCTGTTTCAGAGCGGTGCGCTGTTCACCGATCTCGATGTATTCGAGAACGTCGCCTTTCCGCTGCGCGTTCATACCGAACTGCCGGACGAGATGATCCGCGACATCGTGCTGCTCAAGTTGCAGGCGGTAGGACTGCGCGGTGCGATCGAGCTGATGCCTGACGAGCTGTCCGGCGGGATGAAGCGTCGTGTTGCCCTGGCCCGGGCGATTGCCCTGGATCCGCAGATCCTCATGTACGACGAACCGTTCGTCGGCCAGGATCCGATCGCCATGGGCGTGCTGGTTCGCCTGATCCGTCTGCTCAACGATGCCCTGGGAATCACCAGCATCGTGGTGTCCCACGACCTCGCCGAAACCGCGAGCATCGCCGACTACATCTATGTGGTCGGCGATGGCCAGGTATTGGGGCAGGGCACGCCGGACGAACTGATGAGCTCGGACGATCCGCGTATCCGTCAGTTCATGACCGGTGAACCCGACGGCCCGGTGCCGTATCACTTTCCAGCGCCGGATTACCGCGCAGATCTTCTGGGGAAGCGCCGCTGATGCGCAGAATTACATTAATGGAGCGTGTGCGTCGTTTCGGCCTCGCCGGAATCGACAGCGTTGCAGTGTTCGGGCGTTCGACCCTGTTCCTGTTTCATGCCTTGCTCGGGCGTGGCGGCATCGGCGGCGGTTTCGGCCTGCTGGTCAAGCAGTTGCATTCGGTCGGCGTGATGTCGCTGGTGATCATTGTGGTGTCCGGGATCTTCATCGGCATGGTGCTGGCGCTGCAGGGCTTCAACATCCTGTCGAGTTACGGCTCGGAGCAGGCCGTCGGCCAGATGGTCGCGCTGACCCTGTTGCGCGAGCTGGGGCCGGTGGTGACCGCGCTGTTGTTCGCCGGTCGCGCCGGTTCGGCGCTGACGGCGGAAATCGGCAACATGAAATCCACCGAGCAGCTGTCCAGCCTGGAAATGATCGGGGTCGACCCGCTGAAATACATCATCGCTCCGCGTCTGTGGGCCGGCTTCATTTCCCTGCCGGTGCTGGCGATGATCTTCAGCGTGGTCGGCATCTGGGGCGGTTCATGGGTCGCTGTCGACTGGTTGGGCGTCTACGAAGGTTCCTACTGGTCAAACATGCAGAACAGCGTGAGCTTCGGTGACGATGTGCTCAACGGCATCATCAAAAGTGCAGTATTCGCTTTTGTCGTCACCTGGATCGCCGTATTTCAAGGCTATGACTGCGAACCCACTTCCGAGGGGATCAGCCGTGCCACTACCAAGACCGTGGTTTACGCCTCGCTGGCAGTCCTCGGCCTGGACTTTATTCTGACCGCTTTGATGTTTGGAGATTTCTGATGCAAAACCGCACCCTGGAAATCGGTGTCGGCCTGTTCCTGCTGGCAGGGATCCTGGCCTTGTTGCTGCTGGCCCTGCGGGTCAGTGGCCTGTCTCCGACTTCGACCACCGATACCTACAAGCTTTACGCCTATTTCGACAATATCGCCGGCCTGACGGTCAGAGCCAAAGTGACCATGGCGGGTGTGACCATCGGCAAGGTCACCGCGATCGATCTGGATCGCGACAGCTTTACCGGTCGGGTGACCCTGCAAGTGGATAAAAGTGTCGACAATCTGCCGACCGACTCCACAGCATCTATCCTGACAGCGGGTCTGCTGGGCGAGAAATACATCGGTATCAGCGTGGGCGGCGAAGACACCCGCCTGAAGGATGGTGGAACCATCCACGACACGCAGTCGTCTCTGGTACTGGAAGACCTGATCGGTAAATTCCTGCTCAATACCGTTAGCAAAGACGCCAAATGAGGAGCTTTTGAATGATCTCTACCTTGCGACGTGGCCTGTTGGTGTTGCTTGCGACGCTGCCGCTGGTGGCTAACGCCGTGGCGGCACAGTCGGCGCACGATCTGGTTCAGGACACTACAAACCGGATGCTCGCCGATCTGTCGGCCAATAAAGAGAAGTACAAGCAGGATCCGCAGGATTTCTACACGGCGCTGAACACCATCGTCGGTCCTGTGGTAGATGCCGAAGGCATTTCCAAGAGCATCATGACGGTCAAGTATTCGCGCAAGGCAACTCCGGCGCAGATGAAGACCTTCGAGGAAAACTTCAAGCGCGGCCTGTTCCAGTTCTACGGCAACGCCTTGCTCGAGTACAACAACCAGGGCATCACCGTCGATGCGCCCAAGGATGAATCGGGCGACCGCACCAGCGTCGGCATGACCGTCAAAGGCAACAACGGCGCGATCTATCCTGTGCAGTACACCCTGGAAAAGATCAACGGCGAGTGGAAACTGCGCAACGTGATCATCAACGGCATCAACATCGGCAAGCTGTTCCGTGACCAGTTCGCCGACGCGATGCAGCGCAATGGCAACGACCTGGACAAGACCATCAACGGCTGGGCCGGGGAGGTCGCCAAGGCCAAGCAGTCGGCCGAGCAGAACGAGAAACCTGCCCAATGACCGAGTCGGCCATTCGTCTGGACGAAGCCAGTCAGCTGCAGCTCAGCGGTGTACTGGATTACCGCACCGGCCCTGACCTGCGGGAGCAGGGCCGGGCGCTGATCAAATCGTGCAATGCCCCGGCATTGGTGATTGATTGCTCGGCGGTGGAGAAGTCCAGCAGTGTCGGTCTGTCGCTGCTGCTGTGCTTCATTCGCGACGCAAAGGCCGCCGGCAAGGCGGTCAGCATTCGCGGGATGCCCGAAGACATGCGCGAAATTGCTCAGGTCAGCGAACTGACCGAGCTGTTGGCGCAACCCTGAACCCGCATCAATAGAGAAGCCCCCCGTCAGAGTCCTGCGCAGCGGGGTTCGCAGGCGCGGGGCTTTTTTGTATGATGTCCGACCCGTGCGCACAGGGCGCCGATTGAGGTTGAGCATGCAGGCCGTAGAAGTGAAGAGCTTCCTTGAAGGAAAGCTGCCAGGAACGCAGGTGGAAGTTGAAGGCGAAGGCTGCAACTTCCAGCTGAACGTGATTAGTGATGAACTGGCGGCGTTGAGCCCGGTCAAGCGTCAGCAAAGCATCTATGCCCATTTGAACCCTTGGATTGCCGATGGCAGCATCCACGCGGTCACTATGAAATTTTTCAGCAGCGCGGCCTGGGCCGAGCGCACCTGAGCCCTAGGGCGTCGAGATTCTTATGGATAAATTGATTATTACCGGTGGCGCTCGTCTTGATGGCGAGATCCGCATCTCCGGGGCGAAGAACTCCGCCCTGCCGATCCTGGCCGCCACCCTGCTGTGCGATGGCCCGGTGACTGTTGGCAACCTGCCGCACCTGCATGACATCACCACCATGATCGAGCTGTTCGGTCGCATGGGCATCGAGCCTGTGATCGACGAGAAGCTCAGCGTCGAAATCGACCCGCGCACCATCAAGACCTTGATCGCCCCGTACGAACTGGTGAAAACCATGCGTGCCTCGATCCTGGTGCTGGGCCCGATGGTTGCGCGTTTCGGTGAAGCCGAAGTCGCTCTGCCTGGTGGTTGCGCCATCGGTTCGCGTCCGGTCGACCTGCACATCCGTGGCCTGGAAGCCATGGGCGCGGTCATCGACGTCGAAGGTGGCTACATCAAGGCCAAGGCCCCTGAAGGTGGTCTGCGCGGTGCGCACTTCTTCTTCGATACCGTCAGCGTGACCGGTACCGAGAACATCATGATGGCTGCCGCTCTGGCCAAGGGCCGCAGCGTGTTGCAGAACGCCGCCCGCGAGCCTGAAGTGGTCGACCTGGCGAACTTCCTCAACGCCATGGGCGCCAAGGTCTCCGGTGCTGGCACCGACACCATCACCATCGACGGCGTCGAGCGTCTGGGTTCGACTTTCTACAAAGTCATGCCTGACCGTATCGAGACCGGCACCTATCTGGTAGCCGCTGCGGTCACCGGTGGCCGTGTGAAGGTCAAGGACACCGATCCGACCATTCTCGAAGCGGTTCTGGAAAAACTGCGTGAAGCCGGCGCCGAAATCACCAGCGGCGAAGACTGGATCGAGCTGAACATGCACGGCAAGCGCCCGAAAGCAGTCAACGTACGCACCGCGCCGTACCCGGCATTCCCGACCGACATGCAGGCGCAATTCATCTCGCTCAACGCCATTGCCGAAGGCACCGGTGCCGTGATCGAGACGATCTTCGAAAACCGTTTCATGCACGTGTACGAACTGCACCGCATGGGCGCCAAGATCCAGGTCGAAGGCAACACTGCCATCGTGACCGGTACTGAAATCCTCAAGGGCGCGCCAGTGATGGCAACCGACCTGCGGGCCTCGGCCAGTCTGGTGATCTCGGCCCTGATGGCCGAAGGCGATACCCTGATCGACCGCATCTACCACATCGACCGTGGTTACGAGTGCATCGAGGAAAAACTGCAGATGCTGGGCGCCAGGATCCGTCGCGTTCCGGGCTAGTCGCTGCATCTGGACACAGGGAAGTGTCCGTTGAATTCGTTTTGATCGGGGGGGGGGACTCCCTCGATGTATGTCCGGCGCCAATTGCGACCGGACATGAGTACCTTGATAAGGACTGACGTTTCCCATGTTGACCATCGCACTGTCCAAGGGCCGCATCCTTGACGACACCCTGCCGCTTCTCGCCGAAGCGGGCATCGTGCCGACCGAGAATCCGGACAAGAGCCGCAAGCTGATCATCCCCACGACCCAGGAAGACGTTCGCCTGTTGATCGTGCGGGCCACCGACGTGCCGACCTATGTCGAGCATGGCGCGGCCGACCTCGGCGTTGCCGGTAAAGACGTGCTGATGGAATATACCGGCCAGGGCCTGTACGAACCGCTGGATCTGCAGATTGCCCAGTGCAAGCTGATGACCGCCGGCAAGGTCGGCGCGGTCGAGCCCAAGGGCCGCCTGCGCGTCGCCACCAAATTCGTCAATGTCGCCAAGCGTTACTACGCCGAGCAGGGCCGTCAGGTCGACATCATCAAGCTGTATGGCTCGATGGAGCTGGCACCGCTGATCGGCCTGGCCGACAAGATCATCGACGTGGTCGACACCGGCAACACCCTGCGCGCCAACGGCCTGGAACCCCAGGAACTGATCGCCACGATCAGCTCGCGTCTGGTGGTCAATAAAGCTTCGATGAAAATGCAACACGCCCGAATCCAGGCGTTGATCGACACCCTGCGCAAGGCAGTGGAGTCTCGACACCGCGGCTGATGTACCTGCGCGACGTTAAGTCGCGCCCGTCTATCCGCCTCATAGCCAGAATCTCAGGTGCCCAAGCGGAAACGACTGCTAAGTTAGGGCGCCTGAGTTTTTGCCATTCCTATGAGGCTCTCGCTATGACCGCACCGACTGCAATTCGCCGACTCAACGCTGCTGACCCGGATTTCGCGCATCATCTGGATCATCTGCTGAGCTGGGAAAGTGTGTCTGACGACTCGGTCAATCAGCGGGTGCTGGACATCATCAAGGCTGTGCGCGAGCGCGGTGACGCGGCGCTGGTCGAGTTCACCCAGAAATTTGACGGCCTCGAAGTCGCTTCGATGGCGGACCTGATCCTGCCGCGCGAGCGTCTGGAGCTGGCCCTGACCCGCATCACTGTCCCACAACGCGAAGCGCTGGAAAAAGCCGCCGCCCGCGTGCGCAGCTATCACGAAAAACAGAAGCAGGACTCCTGGAGCTACACCGAAGCCGACGGCACCGTGCTGGGTCAGAAGGTCACGCCACTGGATCGCGCCGGTCTGTATGTTCCGGGCGGCAAGGCGTCTTACCCGTCTTCTGTATTGATGAACGCGATTCCGGCCAAGGTCGCCGGCGTGACCGAAGTGGTCATGGTAGTGCCGACTCCACGCGGTGAAGTCAACGAACTGGTGCTGGCAGCGGCGTGCATCGCCGGCGTCGACCGCGTGTTCACCATCGGTGGTGCGCAAGCCGTTGCCGCGTTGGCCTATGGCACCGAAAGCGTGCCGCAGGTAGACAAGGTCGTCGGCCCGGGCAACATCTATGTCGCCACTGCCAAGCGTCACGTGTTCGGTCAGGTCGGCATCGACATGATTGCCGGCCCGTCTGAAATCCTTGTGGTGTGCGATGGCCAGACCGATCCGGACTGGATCGCCATGGACCTGTTCTCCCAGGCCGAGCACGACGAAGATGCCCAGGCGATTCTGGTCAGCCCGGACGCCGAGTTTCTCGACAAGGTCGCCGCCAGCATCGACAAACTGCTGCCGACCATGGATCGCGCGACCATCATCGAAACCTCGATCAACGGCCGTGGTGCCCTGATTCACGTGCGCGACATGGCCCAGGCCATCGAAGTCGCCAACCGCATCGCCCCGGAACACCTTGAACTATCGGTCGCCGACCCGCAGGCCTGGCTGCCGCAGATCCGCCACGCCGGTGCGATCTTCATGGGTCGCCACACCTCCGAGGCGCTGGGCGACTACTGCGCAGGCCCGAACCACGTACTGCCGACCTCCGGCACCGCGCGTTTCTCCTCGCCGCTGGGCGTGTATGACTTCCAGAAACGTTCGTCGATCATCTTCTGCTCCGAGGCCGGTGCTTCGGAGCTTGGCAAGACTGCATCGATCCTGGCCCGTGGCGAATCGCTGAGCGCCCACGCGCGCAGCGCCGAATACCGCATCAAAGACGAAGTGAAGGGGAACTGAACATGAGTAAATTCTGGAGCCCGTTCGTCAAGGATCTGGTGCCTTACGTGCCGGGCGAGCAGCCGAAGCTGACCCGTCTGGTCAAACTCAACACCAACGAAAACCCCTACGGTCCGTCGCCAAAAGCCCTGGCGGCGATGCAGACCGAACTCAACGACAGCCTGCGTCTGTACCCGGATCCGAACAGCGACCTGCTGAAAAACGCCGTCGCCAAGTACTACGGCGTACAGAGCAATCAGGTGTTCCTCGGCAACGGCTCGGATGAAGTGCTGGCGCACATCTTCCACGGTCTGCTGCAACACGATCAGCCGATCCTGTTCCCGGACATCAGCTACAGCTTCTATCCGGTCTACTGCGGCCTTTATGGCATCACGTTCGATGCAGTGCCGCTGGATGCCCAGTTCCGGATCAACCCGGCTGACTACGCCAAGCCGAACGGCGGGATCATTTTCCCCAACCCGAACGCACCGACCGGTTGCCTGCTGGCGCTGGAAGCGGTCGAGCAGATTCTCAAGGCCAGCCCGGATTCGGTGGTGGTGGTCGACGAGGCCTATATCGACTTCGGCGGAGAAACTGCGATCAGCCTGGTGGACCGTTATCCGAACCTGCTGGTGACCCAGACCCTGTCCAAGTCCCGTTCGCTGGCGGGCCTGCGGGTCGGTCTGGCGGTCGGCCATCCGGACCTGATCGAGGCGCTGGAGCGGATCAAGAACAGCTTCAATTCCTACCCGATCGATCGCATGGCGAATGTCGGTGCGGCGGCGGCGTTCGAGGATCGCGAATACTTCGACAAGACCTGCGCACTGGTCATCGAGAGTCGCGAATGGGTGGTTGCGCAGTTGCAGGCCAAGGGCTTTGAAGTGCTGCCGTCAGCGGCGAACTTCATCTTCGCCCGGCATCCGCAACACGATGCGGCGGGGCTGGCAGCCAAACTGCGTGAACAGGGCGTGATCGTGCGCCACTTCAAGCAGGAGCGGATTGCCCAGTTCCTGCGGATCTCGATCGGCACGCCGGAACAGAATCAGGCGTTGATCGACGGTCTGGGCGAACTCTGAAACGACGCTGATCCCTGTGGGTTTCGTCCCACAGGGATCAGCGTTGGTTCATTCGTGATGCGGTTCGCCCAGGAACGTCAACGAACTGAATAACCCCCGACTGCTCACCTCTGCATTGTCCTTCACCGGCACCTCCACCTGCGCCGCAATCACATTCAATCCCTCGTTACGCACCAGCACCTGAGCGCGGCCGTCCTTGTCGGTTTCAGTGCTCAAGGTATTCGGCGCGCTGCGGTAGTCACCGATCAACTTCACGCCCGCTGCCGGTTTGCCATCCAGCAACACCCGCACCGGCAATGATTTCCCTGGGCCGACGGTCAGCGGATCGACCTCTGGCAGGATCAGCAATTTGATCTGATTGAGTTTGGGCAGCTTCGCTCCCGGCTGATAAATCGCCAGGCTGTACTTGAGGGTCTCGGTCGACTCGATGGCGCCCGGGACTTTGCTGCGCCCCTCGTTGACCCATTTCTTGTCGGCGGTTTGCGACCACATGCCATTGTTCAGGGCCACGGCCATTACCGCCGGCGGTTTCAGCGGTTGCAGGCGGGCGTGATCTGCAAGGCGCTGCACACTGACGGGAATCATCTTGCCGCTCGTGTCAAAGGCCCACGCCCCGCTGACCTTCTGCGGTTTGAAAGCATTGTCCTCGGCACCGTGGCCGTAGACGACTTCGATATTGCCGCGCCGTTGTTCGGTCCACAGACCATGCGCTGATGCTTGGCTAGCGAACAGCGCAGCGATGATCAATAAGAGTTTGCCGTAATGCATGGTGACGTCCTTTTACAGGTTGAATGTCAGGCTGACCGTGAAATTGCGCGGCTCGCCGGGGTTGACCCAGTAGCTGCTGTACGAGCGCTCGTAGTACTTTTCGTCGAACAGGTTGTTCAGGTTCAGGCCGAGAGTGACGGTGTCGCTGGCCTTGTAATGGGCCAGCAGGTCGACGGTGTGATAGGCCGGCAGCTCGAAATCGCTGCCGGACTCACCTGAGCGGTCACCGACGTAAGTGAACGCCGCGCCGATATCCGAGCCGCGCAAGCGACCGTCCTGAAACTCGTAGACACCCAGCACGCTGCCGCTGCGTTTGGCGACCCCGAGGATGCGGCTACCGGCGGGGATCGCGGCATCCCCCTTGGTCACTTCGGCGTCGATCCAGGCGAAAGCGCCGATCACCCTGACGGCGTCGGTGACTTGCCCGGTGACCTGCAGATCGAAACCCCGGCTGCGGGCCTTGCCCATGGCGCGGCTGGTATCGGTGCCCGGGTCGAGGGCGAGGACGTTTTCCTTGTCGATATGGAAGAAGGCGAGGGTGCTGCTTAAACGTTCGTCGAACAGCTCGTTCTTGATCCCGATTTCGTAACCCACGCCTTCTTCCGGATCGAAGGATTTGCCAGCCGCATCGAGGCCGTTGTTCGGTTTGAATGAGGTCGAGGCGTTGGCGAACAGGCCGGTGTCCGGTGTCAGTTGATAGAGCAGGCCGGCACGTTGGGTGAGCGCGTCGTGGGTCTGGCGGCTGGTGGTGTTGCGGCTGTGGTCATCGATGGTTTGCTCGAAGTGCTCGAATCGCGCCCCGATCATCCCGCGCAGTTTTTCGCTGAAGACGATTTGATCCTGCAGGTTCAGCGCATGGCTTTCGACGTGTTCGAAGAAGTCTGTACCGGAGCGTGCGCCGTTGGGTTTGGGCTGGCCGTACACCGGGTTATAGATATCGATGGCGTAAGGCCCGCCGGCGATGGTGGTGACGCGCTCGTTCTTGCGGAAGTTCTCGTACTCGCTGCCGATCAGCAGTTCGTGCTGCCAGGTGCCGAGGTCGAACAGACCGCGCAGTTCCAGTTGGGTGATGCTGTCGTGCCAGTTGGTATCGCGTTCGCGATAGCGGCGGTTGACGGTGTGGCCATCGGCATTCAAGGGACGGTTTTCGGAGGCGAAACCCCAGAGTTTGCCCTCCTTGTAATGGCTGGCCAGGCGCAGTTTCCAGGCATCGTTGAGGTGGTGCTCAAGCGTGGCTTGCAGTCTGTTGTTGTGGTTGTCGATGTTGCCGTCGTTCGGCTCACCCAGGAATGTCGAGCGCGAGACGCCGCTCCATTTATTGTTAGGTGCAACGATGCCGCGGTCGAAGGTCGAGCCATGACGCACGAATTCGCTCTCCACCAGCAGGCTGGTGTCCGGGTTCAACTGCCAACTGAGAGAGGGGGCAACGAATACACGTTTACTGTCGACGTGGTCGCGAAAGCTGTTGTTGTCCTCGACCGCGAGATTGATTCGCGACAGCACATCGCCCTGATCATCCAGCGGCGTGTTGACGTCCAGCGCGGTGCGATAGCGATCCCGACTGCCGGCGCTGGTTTGCAGGGTGGTGAAGGCCGCTGGCTGCGGTTTTTTGGTGACGATGTTTACCGTGCCGCCCGGATCACCTCGGCCATACAGGCTGGCGGCCGGTCCTTTTAGCACTTCGATGCGCTCGATGTTGGCGGCGTCCGGTGTGCTCGGATAACCACGGTTGGCGCTGAAGCCGTCCTGGTAAAACTCAGAGGTGGTGAAGCCGCGCACGCTGTATTCGTAAAGCGTCAGGCCGCCGAAGTTGTTTTGCTTCGACACGCCACCGGCGAAATCCAGCGCGCGTTCTACGCTGGTGCTGCCCAAATCCTTGAGCACGCTGGCGGGCACCACGCTGATGGCCTGCGGAATATCGCGGATCGCGGTGTCGGTTTTGGTGGCGCTGGACGAGCGGGTAGCGCGATAGCCTTTGACCGGGCCGGCAGGGGATTCGTAATCGGAGATGACGCTGATGGCGTCGAGTTCAAGCGTTTGCGGTTCATCGGCAAACGCGGGATCGCCCAGCAGGCCAAGGGTCAGGCCGAGGAGGGAGGCCTTTTTTCGAGACGACATGTTATGTTGTTCCAATGTGCTAATTGAAACAATATAACATGCCTGTTGAGAATGTCTGTTATTCGCGTCAGTGACGCGAACAAAGTCTTACTCTTCTTTTTCCTTCACCGGCGCCGGCGGTGGGCGCAGACCGATTTCAGCCGTGAGCTTGATCTCCTTGCCGTTGCGCATCACCTGAATCGTGACCTTGTCGGTCGGCTTGATCCGCGCCACCTGGTTCATCGACTTGCGGCCATCACCGGCCGGTTCGCCGTCGATGCTCAGGATCACGTCACCCAGTTGCAGGCCGGCCTTCTGGGCCGGGCCATCGCGGAAAATCCCCGCCACTACAATTCCCGGACGCCCGGACAGGCCAAACGACTCGGCCAGCTCCTGGGTCAGCGGTTGCACTTCAATGCCCAGCCAGCCGCGAATCACCTGGCCGTGTTCGATGATCGACTTCATCACTTCCATCGCCAGTTTCACCGGGATCGCAAAACCGATCCCTTGTGAACCCCCGGACTTGGAGAAAATCGCAGTGTTGATGCCAGTCAGGTTGCCGTTGGCGTCGACCAGCGCACCACCGGAGTTGCCCGGGTTGATCGCCGCGTCGGTCTGGATGAAATCTTCGTAGTTGTTCAGGCCCAGCTGGTTACGGCCGGTGGCGCTGATGATGCCCATGGTCACGGTCTGGCCGACCCCGAACGGGTTGCCGATCGCCAGTGCGACGTCGCCAATGCGGATATTGTCGGAGCGTCCGACGGTGATCGCCGGCAGGTTCTTCAGGTCGATCTTCAGGACGGCGAGGTCGGTTTCCGGATCGCTGCCGATCACTCGGGCCAGGGTTTCGCGACCGTCCTTGAGCGCCACGACGATCTGGTCAGCGCCGCTGGTGACGTGGTTGTTGGTCAGGATGTAGCCTTCCGGGCTCATGATCACGCCGGAGCCGAGGCTTGATTCCATGCGCTTCTGCTTCGGCGAATTGTCACCGAAGAAGCGGCGGAACTGCGGATCCTCGAACAGCGGATGGCTCGGCTTGTTGATGACTTTGGTGGTGTAGAGGTTGACCACCGACGGCGCAGCGATGGTCACCGCGTCCGCGTAGGACACTGGCCCCTGCTGCACGCTGGTGGTCTGCGGGGCCTGTTGCAGGTTGACGTCGAGGCTCGGAAGCCCGACCCACTGCGGGTAACGCTGAATAATCAACAGAGCGATAAGCACACCGGCCAACAGCGGCCAGCCGAAAAAACGCAGCGCCTTGAGCATTAAGCACGTCCTGGAAAAGTTGCAGGCGGGGGCAGACCGCCCATAATGTCGCGCATTATACGAGGCCGCGCGCGCCTCTGAACGGGATATTTAGGAGTCTTTCATGGCCGTCGCCCTGAGCACCCTGGTCGAAGAAGCCGACCGTTACCTCGGCAGTGCGAAAATTGCCGATTATTGCCCCAACGGCCTGCAGGTCGAGGGCCGTCCGCAGGTGATGCGCATCGTCAGCGGCGTCACCGCCAGCCAGGCGTTGCTCGATGCCGCCGTCGAGGCCGAAGCCGATCTGGTGCTGGTGCATCACGGCTATTTCTGGAAGGGCGAAAACCCGTGCATCACCGGCATGAAGCAGCGCCGTCTGAAGACGCTGCTCAAGCACGATATCAGTCTGCTCGGTTATCACCTGCCGCTGGATCTGCACCCGGACGTCGGCAATAACGTGCAGTTGGCCCGTCAGTTGGACATCACTGTCGAAGGGCCGCTGGATCCGGACAATCTGAAGATCGTCGGTCTGGTCGGTTCGCTGAGCGAGCCAATGACCCCGCGCGACTTCGCCCGCAAAGTGCAGGAAGTCATGGGCCGCGAGCCGCTGCTGGTCGAAGGTAGCGCGATGATCCGTCGAGTCGGCTGGTGTACCGGCGGCGGCCAGGGTTACATCGACAATGCGATTGCGGCCGGCGTCGATCTGTTCCTCAGCGGTGAGGCTTCCGAGCAGACATTCCACAGCGCCCGGGAAAACGACATCAGCTTCATTGCCGCCGGCCATCACGCCACCGAACGCTATGGCGTGCAGGCGCTGGGTGACTATCTGGCGAAACGCTTTGCTCTGGAACACATCTTTATCGACTGCCCGAATCCGATCTGAGCGCCCGAACGGGCAGGCATATTCATATACCCTTTCGATCTAGTCGGCGTCCTGATTAGAAGAGGTCGCTGTGCTAGGATTCCTCGCTCGAACACGGCCCGCTGGCCGTTCATAAGAAAGCTTTCGTGAGTAGCCATGGTCGACAAACTGACGCATCTGAAACAGCTGGAGGCGGAAAGCATCCACATCATCCGCGAGGTGGCCGCCGAGTTCGACAACCCGGTGATGCTGTACTCCATCGGTAAAGACTCCGCCGTGATGCTGCATCTGGCACGCAAGGCGTTCTTCCCGGGCAAACTGCCGTTTCCGGTGATGCACGTCGACACCCGCTGGAAATTCCAGGAAATGTACAAGTTCCGCGACAAGATGGTCGAAGAGCTTGGCCTGGACCTCATCACTCACATCAACCCCGACGGCGTGGCGCAGAACATCAACCCGTTCACCCACGGCAGCGCCAAGCACACCGACATCATGAAGACCGAGGGCCTGAAGCAGGCACTCGACAAGCATGGTTTCGACGCAGCCTTCGGCGGTGCCCGTCGCGATGAAGAGAAGTCCCGCGCCAAGGAGCGCGTCTACTCGTTCCGCGACAGCAAACACCGCTGGGACCCGAAGAACCAGCGCCCGGAGCTGTGGAACGTCTACAACGGCAAGGTCAACAAGGGCGAATCCATTCGTGTGTTCCCGCTGTCGAACTGGACCGAGCTGGACATCTGGCAGTACATCTACCTCGAAGGCATCCCGATCGTACCGCTGTACTTCGCGGCAGAGCGCGAAGTGATCGAGAAGAACGGCACGCTGATCATGATCGACGACGAGCGCATCCTCGAGCACCTGTCCGACGAGGACAAGGCGCGCATCGTCAAAAAGAAAGTGCGTTTCCGTACCCTTGGCTGCTACCCGTTGACGGGCGCGGTGGAGTCCGAGGCCGAAAGCCTGACGGACATCATTCAGGAAATGCTCCTGACGCGAACTTCCGAGCGCCAGGGCCGGGTCATCGACCACGATGGCGCAGGCTCGATGGAAGACAAGAAACGTCAGGGTTATTTCTAAGGGGTTGTCATGTCGCACGCATCTGATTTGATCAGCGAGGACATCCTCGCCTACCTGGGCCAGCACGAACGTAAAGAGCTGCTGCGCTTTTTGACCTGCGGTAACGTCGATGACGGCAAGAGCACCCTGATCGGGCGCCTGCTGCACGACTCGAAGATGATCTACGAAGATCACCTGGAAGCCATCACCCGCGATTCGAAGAAAGTCGGCACCACCGGTGACGACATCGACCTGGCATTGCTGGTCGACGGCCTGCAGGCCGAGCGCGAGCAGGGCATCACCATCGATGTCGCCTACCGCTATTTCTCTACCGCCAAGCGCAAATTCATCATCGCCGACACCCCCGGCCATGAGCAGTACACCCGCAACATGGCCACCGGTGCGTCCACCTGTGACCTGGCGATCATCCTGGTCGACGCCCGTTACGGCGTGCAGACCCAGACCCGTCGCCACAGCTTCATTGCCTCGTTGCTGGGCATCAAGCACATCGTCGTCGCCATTAACAAGATGGACCTCAAGGGTTTCGATCAGGGCGTGTTCGAGTCGATCAAGGCCGACTACCTGAAGTTCGCCGAAGGCTTGAAGATGAAGCCGACGAGCATGCACTTCGTGCCGATGTCCGCTCTCAAGGGCGACAACGTGGTGAACAAGTCCGAGCGCTCGCCGTGGTACACCGGCCAGTCGCTGATGGAAATCCTCGAGACCGTGGAAGTGGCGGGTGACCGCAACTTCACCGATCTGCGTTTCCCGGTGCAGTACGTCAACCGTCCGAACCTGAACTTCCGCGGTTTCGCCGGCACTTTGGCCAGCGGCATCGTCAAGAAGGGCGACGAAGTCGTGGTCCTGCCGTCGGGCAAGAGCAGCCGCGTGAAATCCATCGTCACCTTCGAGGGCGAACTGGAACACGCAGGTCCTGGCCAAGCGGTAACGCTGACCATGGAAGACGAGATCGACATCTCCCGTGGCGACCTGCTGGTCCACGCCGACAATGTTCCGCCGGTCACCGACAGCTTCGAAGCGATGCTGGTGTGGATGGCTGAAGAGCCGATGCTGCCGGGCAAGAAATACGACATCAAGCGTGCTACCAGTTACGTGCCGGGTTCCATCGCCAGCATCGTCAACAAGGTTGACGTCAACACCCTCGAAGAAGGCCCGGCGAGCGCGTTGCAGCTCAATGAAATCGGCAAGGTGAAGATCGCGCTCGACGCGCCGATCGCCCTCGACGGTTACGACAGCAATCGCACCACCGGCGCGTTCATCGTCATCGACCGTTTGACCAACGGCACCGTCGGCGCCGGCATGATCGTCGCTCAGCCGGTGACCCACGGTACGGCCACGCACCACGGCAAACTGGCCCACGTAGCGACCGAAGAACGCGCCCAGCGTTTCGGCCAGCAACCGGCCACCGTGCTGTTCAGCGGCCTGTCCGGCGCTGGCAAGAGCACGCTGGCCTATGCCGTCGAGCGCAAACTGTTCGATATGGGCCGTGCGGTGTTCGTGCTGGATGGTCAGAACCTGCGTCACGACCTCAACAAAGGCCTGCCGCAGGATCGCGCCGGTCGCACTGAGAACTGGCGTCGTGCTGCACACGTGGCGCGTCAGTTCAACGAAGCCGGTCTGCTGACACTTGCGGCTTTCGTGGCGCCGAGTGCCGAAGGTCGTGAACAGGCCAGGGATCTGATCGGCAAGGAGCGTCTACTGACAGTCTATGTCCAGGCCTCGCCGACTGTCTGCGCCGAGCGTGATCCGCAAGGTTTGTACGCTGCCGGTGGCGATAACATTCCGGGTGAGTCGTTCCCGTATGACGTACCGCTGGATGCTGATCTGGTGATCGATACCCAATCGTTGTCGCTGGATGAAAGCGTCAAGCAAGTGCTGGATCTGCTGCGCAAGCGTGGCGCGATTTAAGCGTCAGATGAAAGAAGAAAACCCGCAGACAAGTGATTGTCTGCGGGTTTTTTGTTGCCTTTGATATTGCTATCGCTGGCAAGCCAGCTCCCACAGGGTTCCTGCCTTACACAATATTTGTGTGCGCTGAAAATCCACTGTGGGAGCGGGCTTGCCCGCGATGAGGGCATTACAGACACCTGATTACTTCGTTGGATACTCGCTGTGCATCTGCGCAAGCAGCGCATCCTTGTCTTGCCACAGCTGATTGATCCAGCCCTGGAATTGCAGGCGGTACTCGCCGTCCTGGTCGTAGTTCCTGCCGATGAACTGCGGCGGGATCTTCAGCTCTTCAAAGTGCACCACTACGTCTCGGACGTTGCCGCACAGCAGGTCCCAGAAGCCAGGGCGTCCGCCTGGGTAGTGAATGGTCACGTTGACGATCGATTCCAGCTGTTCGCCCATCGCATCCAGTACGAATGCGATGCCGCCGGCCTTGGGCTTGAGCAGGTGTTTGAACGGAGATTGCTGCTGCGCGTGTTTGCCTTCGGTAAAGCGTGTGCCCTCGACGAAGTTGAAGATGCCCACCGGGTTGTCGCGGAATTTCGCGCAGGTCTTGCGGGTGGTTTCGAGGTCTTTGCCTTTCTTTTCCGGGTGTTTCTCCAGATAGGCTTTCGAATAGCGCTTCATGAACGGGAAGCCGAGTGTCCACCACGCGAGGCCGATCACCGGGACCCAGATCAGTTCCTGCTTGAGAAAGAACTTCAGCGGCTGAATGCGTCGGTTGAGCACGTATTGCAGCACCAGAATATCGACCCAGCTCTGGTGGTTGCTGGTGATCAGGTACGAGTGTTGATAGTCCAGGCCTTGCAGACCGCTGAGGTGCCAGCGGGTGCGGCGGACCAGGTTCATCCAGCCTTTGTTGTTGCTGATCCAGGCTTCGTGGGTGTGGCTCATCAGCCAGCGCGAGGCGCGGCGTGCGAGGTCGAACGGCAGCACTTTGATCAGTGCCACGAGAAACAGGAACGAGCACAGCAGGATCGTGTTCAGCGCCAGCAGCAGCGCAGCGATCACGCCGCGCAGGGTGGCAGGGAGAAAAGCCAGCATCGGGTCAGATATCCAGAGGTCGGTTGGCAGCCTGAATCGCGGTCAGGGCGATGGTGTAGACGATGTCGTCGACCTGCGCGCCGCGCGGCAGATCGTTCACCGGTTTGCGCAGGCCTTGCAGCATCGGGCCGAGGCTGACGCAATCGGCACTGCGCTGCACGGCTTTGTGGGTGGTGTTGCCGGTGTTCAGGTCGGGGAACACGAACACCGTGGCGCGACCGGCCACCTGGCTGTTCGGTGCCAGTTGCCGGGCCACGGATTCGTTGGCGGCGGCGTCGTACTGCAACGGGCCGTCGATCAGCAAAGAGTGCTGTTGTTCGTGGGCGAGCAGGGTGGCTTCGCGGACCTTTTCGACTTCCTCGCCGGTGGCCGATTCGCCGCTGGAGTAGCTGATCATCGCCACGCGCGGGGTGATGCCGAACGCGGCGGCCGAGTCGGCGCTTTGCAGGGCGATTTCGGCCAGTTCGCTGGCGCTCGGGTGCGGATTCATCACGCAGTCGCCGTAGACCAGCACCTCCTCGGGGAACAGCATGAAGAACACCGACGACACCAGCGTGCAGCCCGGCGCGGTCTTGATCAGTTGAAGCGCCGGGCGAATGGTGTTGGCGGTGGTGTTGATGATGCCGGAGACCAGTCCGTCGACCTCATCCAGCGCCAGCATCATGGTGCCGATCACCACGGTGTCTTCCAGTTGTTGCTCGGCCATTGGCGCATTGAGGCTTTTGCTCTTGCGCAGGGCGACCATCGGTTCGACGTAGCGCTCGCGGATCAGATCCGGATCGAGGATTTCCAGCCCCGGCGGCAGCGTGATGCCCTGGGCACGGGCGACGGCTTCGACGTCCACCGGTTTGGCCAGCAGCACGCAACGGGCAATCCCGCGTTCCTGACAGATCGCCGCCGCTTGCACGGTGAGCGGTTCGCTGCCTTCGGGCAGGACGATGCGTTTGTTGGCGGCCTGGGCGCGTTGAATCAATTGATAGCGGAACACCGCCGGCGACAGGCGCATTTCCCGTGGCGTACCGCAGCGCTGGTGCAGCCAGTTGGCATCCAGATGGCTGGCGACGAAATCGGTGATGATCTCCGCACGTTCGCGGTCATCGACGGGGATTTCCTTGTTCAGGCCGTTGAGCAGGTTGGCCGTGTCGTAGGAGCCGGTGCTCACCGACAGCACCGGCAAGCCAGCCTGCAACGCGCCACGGCACAAGTCCATGATGCGTGGGTCGGGCAGGGTGTCGCTGGTCAGCAGCAGGCCGGCCAGCGGCACACCGTTGATGGCTGCGAGGCTGACCGCGAGGATGATGTCGTCGCGATCGCCGGGGGTCACCACCAGCACGCCGGGCTTGAGCAGATCGACGGTGTTGCGCATGGTGCGCGCGCAAATGATGGTCTTGGTCATGCGCCGGGTTTCGTAGTCGCCGGCGTTGAGCACCTGGGCGCCCATCAGATCGGCCACATCGCGGGTGCGCGGGGCGTTGAGTTCGGGCTGGAACGGAATGCAGCCGAGCAGACGGAAATCACCGGTGCGCAGCAAGGGCGAATGCTCTTTCAGTCGCGCGGCGAAGGCGTCCATGCTTTCGTCGGTCTTGACCTTGTTGAGGATCACGCCGAGGACTTTCGGGTCTTTCGGCCCGCCGAACAACTGCGCCTGCAACTCGACTCGGCCTGACAGCTCGGTCAGCACTTCGTTTTCCGGGGCCGAGACCAGAATCACCTCGGCATCCAGGCTCTTGGCCAGGTGCAGGTTGACCCGCGCGGCGTAGCTGGCGCTGCGGGTCGGTACCATGCCTTCGACGACCAGCACGTCTTTGCCGATGGCGGCCTGCTGGTAGAGGGTGATGATTTCTTCAAGCAATTCGTCGAGCTGACCGTCGCCGAGCATCCGCTCGACATGGGCCAGGCCCAGTGGCTGCGGCGGTTTCAGGCCGTGGGTGCGGGCCACCAGCTCGGTGGAGCGCTCAGGGCCGGTGTCGCCCGGATGCGGCTGGGCAATCGGTTTGAAGAAGCCGACTTTCAGCCCGGCCCGTTCCAGCGTACGCACCAGCCCGAGGCTGATGGAGGTCAGACCCACACCAAAGTCGGTGGGCGCGATAAAAAAAGTTTGCATGCGGATTCTCTAAGGGTGCATGGCAATGGCGATCGTCTCTGTGTGCCGATCTGCCGCAATTCAGTCGCCAAGGTTATCGCTAACCGAGCCTTGTGCGCACCAACCGCAAGCAAAGGGTTGGCCTATTTTTTCAATACGTTGCGCGGCGTCCAGGACCCAGGCCCGGGACTGCCACGGCGGCAGGTGGCGCAGGTGCTGGGTGTGGCCGCAGGACAGCTCGGCGACCCAGTGGCCGTCCTCGTCCTGATGGAATCCGGTGACGGTCACGGGCGCCAATCGATCCCGTCTGTCCGGGTTCTGTTCGCTTTCGGGCAAATCCTTGTTTAGACTTGTCCGTTCTTCATTCTTATGCAAAAGGTCTCGCCCCATGCTGATCGCCGCCAATAAGGCTGTCTCCATCGACTATACCCTGACCAACGACGCTGGTGAGGTCATCGACAGCTCCGCCGGCGGCGCTCCGCTGGTCTACCTGCATGGCGCAGGCAACATCATCCCGGGCCTGGAAAAAGCCCTGGAAGGTAAAGAAGTCGGCAACGATCTGGAAGTTTCCGTCGAGCCGGAAGATGCCTACGGCGAATACGCCGCTGAACTGGTCAGCACCCTGAGCCGCAGCATGTTCGAAGGCGTTGACGAGCTGGAAGTCGGCATGCAGTTCCACGCTTCGGCGCCGGACGGCCAGATGCAGATCGTCACCATTCGTGACCTGGACGGCGACGACGTCACTGTCGACGGCAACCATCCGCTGGCCGGTCAGCGCCTGAACTTCAAAGTGAAGGTCGTTGCCATCCGTGACGCCAGCCAGGAAGAAATCGCTCATGGTCACGTCCATGGCGAAGGTGGCCATCACCACTGATTTCTGCGCTAAGCTTTCGAGTACTGGAGAGGCGCCCGAGGGCGCCTTTTTAGTCCGCGGCTGTCCTTGGTGGCCTCGCCAAGTGGCTGTTTCGAGTAGAACACGGGAATCTGGAGTTCGTCATGAGTGCTTTTCACGACCTTAAGTTGACAGCCCTGGATGGTCAGGAGCTACCGCTGGCACCCTTCAAGGGCCAAGTCGTGCTGGTGGTCAACGTCGCCTCCAAATGCGGCTTGACCCCACAGTACGCGGCGCTGGAAAACCTTTATCAGCAATACAAAGGCAAAGGCTTCAGTGTGCTGGGCCTGCCGTGCAACCAGTTTGCCGGCCAGGAACCGGGCAGTGAGCAGGAGATCCAGGAATTCTGCAGCCTCAACTATGGCGTGAGTTTTCCGTTGTCGAAAAAGCTCGAAGTCAATGGCCACGACCGTCATCAGCTGTACCGTCTGCTGGCGGGCGAGGGCGCGGAGTTTCCCGGTGACATCACCTGGAATTTCGAGAAATTCCTGCTTGGAAAGGACGGCCGGGTATTGGCCCGGTTCTCGCCACGCACGGCGCCGGATGATCCTTCGGTGATTACCGCGATTGAAAAAGCCCTTAGCTGAAGCACCAAAATCGCAGCCCTCGAGCTGCGATTTTTTTCGCCTGCCTTTTGACCCTTAATCATTCAGATCAATAGTGCTATCACACCGTTGGAACTCCGCATATTATCGCCGTCATATGAATCGCATGTCCGTCGATCAATTTTTCGTGGAGCCTCCCATGTCCGTGCAAGCCCTGTTCAAACCGTTCCAGCTCGGTGCCTTCGAACTGCCGACCCGCGTGGTCATGGCGCCGATGACCCGTTCGTTTTCCCCGGGCGGCGTACCCAATTCCAAAGTGATCGAATACTACCGTCGCCGCGCAGCGGCCGGTGTCGGCCTGATCATCACCGAAGGCACCACCGTCGGCCACCAGGCTTCCAACGGTTATCCGAACGTGCCGCACTTCTACGGTGAAGCGGCGTTGGCCGGCTGGAAAAAAGTCGTCGACGCGGTACACGCCGAAGGCGGCAAGATCGTTCCGCAGCTGTGGCACGTCGGCAATGTGCGCCGTCTGGGCACCGAGCCGGATGCGAGCGTGCCGGGTTACGGCCCGTCGGAAAAACTCAAGGACGGTCAGGTCGTGGTGCACGGCATGACCAAACAGGACATCCAGGATGTAATCGCCGCGTTCGCTCAAGCCGCCAAAGATGCCCAAAGCATCGGCATGGACGGCGTGGAAATCCACGGCGCCCACGGTTACCTGATCGACCAGTTCTTCTGGGAAGGCAGCAACCAGCGCACTGACGAATACGGTGGCAGCCTGGCCAACCGTTCACGTTTCGCCATCGAGCTGATCCAGGCCGTACGCGCGGCTGTTGGCGAAGGCTTCCCGATCATCTTCCGTTTCTCGCAGTGGAAACAGCAGGACTACACCGCGCGTCTGGTGCAAACCGCCGAAGCCCTGGGCGAGTTCCTCAAGCCGTTGTCCGACGCCGGCGTGGACATTTTCCACTGCTCGACGCGGCGTTTCTGGGAGCCGGAGTTCGACGGTTCCGACCTGAACCTGGCTGGCTGGACACGCAAACTGACCGGCAAACCGACCATCACCGTCGGTAGCGTCGGCCTCGATGGTGAGTTCCTGCAGTTCATGGTCAACACTGACAAAGTCGCGCAACCGGCCAGTCTGGAAAAACTGCTGGAGCGTCTGAACAACGACGAATTCGATCTGGTGGCGGTGGGGCGTGCGCTGCTGGTCGATCCGGACTGGGCGCAGAAAGTGCGCGAAGGCCGCGAGCAAGACATTCTGCCGTTCAGCCGTGAGGCGTTGATGACGCTGGTTTGATCGACGTGGGCGGCTTGTCGCGCAGGTCGCGGCAAGCCCCCAGCAAATGGTTTTCAAATTGTTCGACGATGGCTGCCCAGCCCTGACGGCTGGCGTGTTGGCGCGCGTTCAGGCGCACGCAGCGCAACCTTTCGTTTTCTTCCAGCAGCCACGCCGCTGCCTCGCAGAACGCCTCTTCATCCCCGGGCATCGCCAGCACGCCGTTGTAGCCATGGCGAATATGCTGGGCCGCCGCAGCCTGATCGTAAGCCACCACCCCGAGGCCCGAGGCCAGCGCTTCCAGCACGACGTTGCCGAAGGTTTCGGTCAGGCTCGGAAACAGAAACACATCCCCCGAGGCATAGTGCGCCGCCAGCGCTTCGCCCCGTTGCGAGCCGCAGAAAATTGCCTCGGGCAGTTCATTTTCCAGTGCCATTCGTTGCGGCCCGTCGCCGACCACGATCAGCTTCAACTTTAGCTGTGGATAAGTGCTGGCCAGTTTCTCGAAGCTGCGCTTGAGCAGGCCGAGGTTCTTCTCCGGCGCCAGGCGTCCTACGTGAATGACCGCAATGTCCTGCTCGCCGAGACCCCATTGCTCACGCAAGGCATTCAGGCGTTTGGCCGGGTGAAACAACTGACTGTCGACACCCCGCGACAGCAGCGCCAGGCGTTCGAAGTGCCGACGCTCCAGTTCCAGGCGCTGGCTGACGCTCGGCACCAGCGTTAGCGCCGAACGGTTGTGAAACCAGCGCAGGTAATGGGTGAGCAAACGGGTCAGCAATCCCAGCCCGTACTGGTGGGTGTATTGCTGGAAGTTGGTGTGAAAGCCGCTGACCACGGCAATCCCCAGACGCCGTGCCGCGCGCAATGCCGACAGCCCGAGCGGACCTTCGGTGGCGATATAGAGCACATCCGGGCGCTGGCGGGTCCAGCGCCGCAACAGTTTGTGCATCGACGACTGACCCCATTGCAACCCCGGATAACCCGGCAACGGCCAGCCCCGGCACAGCAGCAACGAGTCGTCTTCAGTGCGCTGCGGGTCGTCAGCCTGACGCGGTCGCACCAGTTCCACCCGATGCCCGCGTGCGCGCAAACCGTCGCACAAACGGCCAAGGGTATTGGCCACGCCGTTGATTTCTGGTGGGAAGGTTTCGCTGATGAGGGTGATATGTAGAGCTGTCGTCATGGCCTCAGTGTCGGCTGAGGCCATGTCGTGGTTGTGACGTTCGGATGATGGATTTGTGACGCGACTTCAGCGTTGCGTCACCAGATTCTCGGCCCCGCGCTCACGCACCCAGAACAGTGTCGCGCCAGCCACCGCGGCCGGCATCATCAGGATGTTCACCACCGGAATCAGCAACACCAGATAGACGATCCCGCCAAAGCTCATGCTCTGCCAGCGCTTCTGGCGCAACCAGGCGAGCATTTCGTTCCAGCCCAGCTTGTGGTTGTCCGCCGGGTAGTCGATGTACTGGATCGCCATCATCCACACCCCGAACAGCAGCCACAGCGGCGCGGCGACGATGTTCACCACCGGGATGAACGAGAGGATGAACAGGCCGATCGCCCGGGGCAGGAAGTAACCGAGCTTGCGCATTTCCCGGGCCAGGGTGCGCGGGATCATGGCGATCAGTTCGCTCCAACTGAAGGCCGGAAAGTCGTCGGTGCCGCGCACCACCACTTCAACCTTTTCCGCGAGGAAACCGTTGAACGGTGCGGCGATCACGTTGGCCAGCATGGTGAAGGTGAAGAACACCATCAATGCCACCAATACCACGAACAGTGGCCACAGGATGTAACTGAGAAAGCTCAGCCATTCGGGCAGCGACGGCATCAGCGTGTCGACCCACAGGCTGAACTGGTGGCCGGCCAGATAGATCAATCCGACGAACAGCACCAGGTTGATGGCCAGCGGCAGCAGCACGAACAGGCGCAAGCCCGGGCTCAAGACCAGTTTGAGGCCTTCGCGCAGGTATTGCGGGCCGGACAGAACAGGGGCGGGCATAAGGTGCTCCGAGCAAGGGAAAACGCGCCGACCTTACCGACTTTGCAGAACCTGTGAAAGCGCGGCGGCGGGATCGACATTCACTGTAACAAAGACGTCCATCTCGTCAGTGTGTCGGCATAGAGACCACCTATGAGCTGGATTGTTAAACCGTATTTCCTTAATCTTGCCCCCCTCGATACGCTGCACCCAACTTTTTACAGGACTGTCGAGCTCACGCCTTCCCCAAGGTTATCCACAGTCCTTTTTTATTCCCGCCGGCAGTCCGGCGTCCGGCCAGGTGACTTGGCCGGTCAACAGGAGCAGGTTCATGTCTGAAGTCCGTCATTCGCGAGTGATCATCCTCGGTTCCGGCCCTGCCGGTTACAGCGCTGCCGTCTACGCTGCCCGCGCCAACCTCAAGCCGCTGCTGATCACCGGCATGCAGGCCGGCGGTCAACTGACCACCACCACCGAAGTCGACAACTGGCCGGGCGACGTCCATGGTCTGACCGGCCCGGTGCTGATGGAGCGCATGCGCGAGCACGCCGAGCGTTTTGAAACCGAGATCGTCTTCGATCACATCAACGCCGTGGACTTTGCTTCCAAGCCATACAGCCTGACCGGCGACAGCGGCACCTACACCTGCGACGCGCTGATCATCGCCACCGGCGCCAGCGCCCGTTATCTGGGCCTGCCGTCGGAAGAAGCGTTCATGGGCAAAGGCGTTTCGGCCTGCGCGACCTGCGACGGTTTCTTCTATCGCAACAA
The DNA here is from genome assembly GCF_001594225.2 of Pseudomonas glycinae. Taxonomy (GTDB): domain Bacteria; phylum Pseudomonadota; class Gammaproteobacteria; order Pseudomonadales; family Pseudomonadaceae; genus Aquipseudomonas; species Aquipseudomonas glycinae. Next base: position 4,112,512 of record NZ_CP014205.2, on the reverse strand, counting down.
GCCGGTGGCCGTGGTCGGTGGCGGCAACACTGCTGTGGAAGAAGCGCTTTACCTGGCGAACATCGCCAGCAAGGTCACCCTGATCCACCGTCGCGAAACCTTCCGCGCCGAGAAGATCCTGATCGACAAGCTCAACGCCCGCGTGGCCGAAGGCAAGATCGAGCTGAAGCTGAACGCGACCCTGGACGAAGTGCTGGGTGACAACATGGGCGTGACCGGTGCGCGTCTGAAGAACAACGATGGCAGCTTCGACGAAATCAAGGTCGACGGCGTGTTCATCGCGATTGGCCACACTCCGAACACCTCGCTGTTCGAAGGTCAGCTGGAATTGAAAGACGGCTACTTGGTCGTTCAGGGCGGCCGTGAAGGTAACGCCACTGCGACCAGCGTCGAAGGCATCTTCGCTGCCGGTGACGTGGCCGACCACGTTTACCGTCAGGCCATCACCTCGGCCGGCGCCGGCTGCATGGCGGCACTGGACACCGAGCGTTACCTGGACGGTTTGCAGAACGCTTCGTTCTAAGATCGCAGGCATGAAAAAACCGGCCAATTGGCCGGTTTTTTCATGCCCGTTATTCACAGCCACCACGACGGTGATCGTTCCCACGCTCTGCGTGGGAATGCCTCATCTGGACGCTCTGCGTCCTTGGGACGCGGAGCGTCCCCGGCTGCATTCCCACGCGGAGCGTGGGAACGATCTGACGCGAAGAATTAGCGGCGGGTCAGGGGTTGGGTGGTGAACTTCACGCCCGCCAGACCGTGCTGGATCAGCGCACGGATATTGCCGTGATCGCTGCCTTCAGGTGTTGCCACGACCGAACGGTAGTGCTCGCCGAACGCCAGCAGCGCTTCTTCATCGCTCAAGCCTTCCAGCAACGCCAGACCCAGAGTCTTGCACGAACCTTCGTTCTGCCCGGCGGCGTTTTCCACGCCGCCGTTGTTGAACGCCTGCGGCTGGTAGTCGTAACCGGCGGCGATGAAGGCCAGCGTGTCGGCAAAAACGTGTTCGCCGCTCTTGAGGCTGGCGCGCAGGGTGTTCAGATCACTCATGGGGTTTTCCTTTGGCGAACGCCGCTTGCTGTTCGGCGCTGGCTTCTTGCTGATATTGGGCTTTCCACTCGGCGTACGGCATGCCGTAAACCACTTCACGGGCATCGTCGAGGCTGACCTCGATCCGGCGCTCGTCGGCCTCGGCCTTGTACCACTTGGACAGGCAGTTGCGGCAGAACCCGGCAAGGTTCATCAGGTCGATGTTCTGCACGTCCTTGCGGCTGTCCAGGTGGGCAACCAGTCGGCGGAAGGCGGCGGCTTCGAGTTCGAGGCGTTGTTGCTCGGTCATGATGGGCTCTGTGCAGTCAAATCGTGGCGCGGATGATAAAAGTCTGACGCCCGGAGCGCCAGACACGTTCAGCGGCTGGCGGCGAGCGTGATCGACACCGACTCGGCAAATCGCAAGGCATGCGGCTTGTCGACTTCGACTTCGGCGTACAGCACCGATTCGTTGGCCATTACCAGATCCAGCAGCTCCTGGGTCAGGCGTTCGAGCAGGGCAAAACGGTTGCCCTCCACGTGGGCGATGATCGCCTTGGTGATGGTGCGGTAGTTCAGCGCGTGGTCGATGTCGTTGTCACGCACCGCTTCCTGTGCGGCGTACAGGATGGTCAGGTTGATCAGCACATCCTGCTTGTTGAGGATTTCGTCCTCGTTGATCCCGATAAAGGTGCGCAGGCGCAGATCCTTGACCCGGATGCGCGCCATTCCCGGTTGAAGTTGTGGCATTTACTTGCTCCGTCCAATCAATTGCAGGAACTCCTGACGGGTGTTGCTCGACTCGCGGAAGGCGCCGAGCATGACCGAGGTGTTCATGGTCGAATTCTGTTTCTCGACACCGCGCATCATCATGCACATGTGCCGGGCTTCGATGACCACCGCGACACCGGCAGCATCGGTGACTTGCCGGACCGCCTCGGCGATCTGGCGGGTGAGGTTTTCCTGGATCTGCAGGCGGCGGGCGAACATATCCACCAGCCGCGCGATCTTCGACAGCCCCAGCACCTTGCCCGTCGGAATATAAGCCACATGGGCCTTGCCGATGAAGGGCAGCAGGTGATGTTCGCACAACGAATAGAGCTCGATGTCGGCGACGATGATCATCTCGTCGCTGTCGGAGGCAAACAGCGCGCCATTGACGATCTCGTCGACGCTCTGTTCGTAGCCGTGACACAGATACTGCATGGCCTTGGCCGCCCGCACCGGCGTGTCGAGCAGCCCTTCGCGGTCAGGGTTTTCACCGAGACCGATCAGGATCTCGCGGTAATTCTCGGGCAGGGAACGGGTCATGGAGCATCCTCGCAGGGGCGTATTACTTGACGTGCCGCCCGCCGTTGACGGTCAGGGTCGTGCCGGTGACATACGGGTTGTCGAGCAGATAACGCACGCTCTGATAAATCACTTCGCTGCCGGGTTCGATGCCCAGCGCGGACTTGGCCAGCGCCTTGGCACGGTACGCCGCGTCGTCGTCGGGATTGAACAATAGCAGGGCCGGCGCAATGCCGTTGACCTTGATTGACGGCGCGTAGCGCGCAGCGAAGGACAACGTGAGACTGTCGAGCCCGGCCTTGCTGGCGCAATAGCCGATGTGTTTGCTGCTGCCCTTGCGGGTGACGTCATCGCTGATGTGGATGATGTCGGCAGGGCTCGAACGTTGCAGCAGTTCCGCGCAATGCAGGTTGATCAGGTACGGCGCCAGCATGTGGATGTTGAACATCCGGCTGAAGGCTTCGGCTTCGCCGTCACCGGTTTCCGCCAGCCACTCCGAGGCGTTGTGCACGATCGCGCGCAGGCTGTCGGTGTGTGACTTCAGCTCGGTGATGAAGGCGAGGATCGAAGCTTCGCTGGAAAAGTCCGCGTGCAACCCTAGGGCGCCCAGATCCCGCAAGGTCTTCACACCCGGCCGTTCACTGCGGTAAGTGAAGATGACCCGATGGCCGTCTTCCAGCAGACGCTGCGCACAATGCAGGCCGACCCGCTGGCCGGCGCCGGTGATGAGGATGGGAGCTGTGGGAGAAGTCATGTACGGCTCGCGTCGAAGTCAGAGCAAAAACTATAACAGCGACGCGAGCGGCAGCTTCAGCGATTTTGCGTGGAGGGTGCGGCAGGCAGCGGGCGTGCAGGCGCCGGGTTGAGCCAGCCGGCCAGCAGGCGGGTCGACAGCGGAATGAAGAAATAGACCATCAACGGGGTCAGGCACAGCGTGCTGATGAAGACTCTCGGCAACAGGCTCATTTCAGCGAGCAGCGGGCCCAGCACGAAATTGAACAGCAGCGACACCGGGAAGAACGCGAGCCAGATCGCCACGGCCTGTTTCCAGCGCGGCGGGCGATGCCCGGCGGCTCCGAACCAGCCTTCGATCCCGCTGACCCGATGTTCGGTCGGGTGGGCGAACAGATCGCTGCCGCGGGCCAACCATGCAGTGCGCGATGCCGAATGTTCCCAGGCGTGCAGGGTCTGTTCGTCGACGAAGCGGAAAATGATCTGGAATTCATCGTCGCCGGGAGGCGGAGCCAGTACGCCGGAGCCGAGATAACCGGGGAAGTCGGTGGCCAGTTGTTCGCCTTCTCGCAACCAGGCGATCAGATCCTGATAACGGCCATTGGCGACACGACGCGCGACCATCAGCGTGACGGGGGAAGTAGACATTGTGTATCTCCGTATTGCATGTGCGTCGCTCCGGGTAAGAACTTCGCCTGACGCAGCGCCGGGGTAGAGGGCTGCGTTTTTGACAAGCAAGGATTATTCCTTATTTCCGTGACGAACCCGAGACTTTCGTTCCATTTGATCGCTTGAACCTTCATGGGGCATCAGGAGTAGAATGGATCCAACTTTGCCAACAAGGACGTGTCCGCACCAATGCCTGTGATCACAGACGTTCGCCCTGCTTCGCAGGAATCTGTTGCGCTGGAGCGCGAGGATCTTTTCCCTATACGTGAAGTGGCGCGCCTGACCGGGGTGAACCCGGTGACGTTGCGCGCATGGGAGCGGCGATACGGATTGATCCAGCCAACGCGCACCGAGAGTGGGCATCGCCTGTATTCGATGACCGATATCGAGCGTGTTCGCAGCATCGTCGACTGGATCGACCGGGGTGTTGCCGTGAGCAAGGTGGGCAAGATCCTGGCCAAGACCGAGCCGATGAAGGTGCTGGCTCATCTGATTCCCGATGACCTGGTGCATGCGGACTATATCCAGTGGCAGGAGCAGGTTCAGCAGGCGGTCAGCTCTTTCGACGATCAGTTGCTTGATCGGGTCTACGGTCAGATTTTCTCTTCCTATGCTTTGCCCGTGGTGTTTCAGGACATCCTGATGCCGCTGTGGCTGCAAATGCTGCAGCGTCAGGATGCATTCGGGCAAACCAGTGAGTGGTTGTTCTTCGATGGTTTTCTGAGAGCCAAGGTGCTGCAGCGCATTGTCGTGCTGCGTGGCTCGCAGCCGCGCAAGGTGATTGTCAGCGCGCTGGCCGGTCAATGTCGCGAGCTCGAATTGCTGGTGGCGGCGCTGTTCCTCAGTGGCAATGACGCGGGCGTTCGTGTGCTCACGACCGGTCAGCCGTTCGATGAGCTGACGCTGGTGTGCGAAAAGATCAAACCTCAAGCCCTGGTGCTGTTTTCCAATCACGCACCGACTGCCGAACTTCCACGGCGGCTGAACCGGTTGGCGCTGAGTCTGGATTGTCAGTTGCTGCTGGCGGGCGATGCGGCCGATCTGGCCCAGGACAGCCTGGCGGGATCATCGGTCGGCTGTCTGGGCAATGAAGGTTCGACCATGCGCCAGCGCATGAATCAGTTTCTGGCGGGGACGCTGGATACCTGAGTATCAGGTGTGCAGGGCAGGGTGGGTCAGACGATGCTGTTGCAGAATGAACTGGCGCAGACGCTCGGTTTCGTCGGCATCGCTCTGGCTCAGCTCGTAAGCGTAAAAGCCGCTTTCGGTTTCCCGCTCGAACGTCCCGCGCAGGGCGATCCGCTCGTAGCCCGAGGGGCTGAACCACAAGGCAAAATGCTTCGGCGGTTTGGTCTTGTTGCGCACTTCCAAGAGCACACCCTTGTGCGAAACCTCGTGCACCCACAGCGTACCTGGCTGGCCCTTGGCATTTTCCAGTGCCACTGGCTCTTCCAGGGTCAGGCGCCATGGACGCACCATCGGCCCGTCTTCATAGATGCTCGGTACACCCAGGCGCAGGTGCAGGGCGTGAAATTCGTCTTCCACCAGATGCAGCGGGAACGTCATCTGCTGATTTTCGAAGTTGGCCTGGATGGTGACTTGCTCATGGGCCGCCAGACGCGTGAGCAGGTCACGGATCTGCGAACCACCATTGACCAGCAGGCTCGACGTCGCATCCCGCACATTGAGTTGCGGGTTGTGTTGCATGGTCTGGATGAAATCCAGCTCATCCTGAGTGAGGAGGGCGTCGCGCTGCATGGTTAACTCGAAATGAATAATTACAAAGTCATTGGTGATTGTAGTTACTGACACTTAGTTCGCAGTTTTGTTTGCGCCGTTCGTCGCTTTCAAGGCTGCAAGTTCTGCTTCCAGTGCCGCCACCTGGGCTTCCAGTTGCGCAACCCGCTGCTGAGCCTTGACCTGAACGGTGACGTCCTTTTGCACGCCGACGAAGTAGGTCTGCCCGTCGTCCACATTTTTAACCGTTGAAAGAGACAGCTCGTTCCAGAACGGCGTGCCGTCCTTGCGGTAGTTACGCAGAATTTCCCGGCACGAGCCGTTGTTGCGCAGAGCATTGCGGATCAGGGCCAGGTTCTCCTGATCGCGATCGCCCGACTGCAGGAAACGGCAATCCTGATAAAGGATTTCTTCGCTGGTGTAGCCGGTCAGGCGTTCGAAGGCCGGGTTCACGTAAATCAGGATGTTGTCGTCCTTACCCTCCCGTTCGGCCACCACGATTCCATCGTTCGACGCGTTGATCACCATTTGCATGAGACTGGCATTGATCATCTGTGAATCCTTTCAAGGTTATCGACCGCAGGCATTCTAGAAGATCGCCCGGCGCTGTCTACTGGCCATCAGCGCTTATCGAGAGCCAATCGCAACATGACGTCGCCGGCTGTTACTATCGGCGCTCTTTTTTTCAGTTTCAGGATCAGATTGATGAAAGTCGCCATCCTCTCCGGCTCGGTGTACGGCACGGCCGAAGAAGTCGCTCGCCACGCTCAGAGCCTGTTGAACGCCGCCGGTTTTGAAACCTTCTACAACTCGCGCGCCAGCCTTGCCGATCTCCAGGCTTTTGGCCCTGAAGCCTTGCTTGGCGTGACCTCGACCACCGGCATGGGTGAGCTTCCGGATAACCTGCAACCATTGTATTCAGCCATTCGCGATCAGTTACCGGCGGCCTGGCGGGGCTTGCCCGGTGCGGTAATCGCCTTGGGTGACGCCAGCTACGGCGACACTTTCTGCGGCGGCGGCGAACAACTGCGCGAGTTGTTCGGCGAACTGGGCGTACGCGAGGTGCAGGACATGCTGCGCATCGACGCCAGCGAAAGCGTTACCCCGGAAACCGACGCCGAGCCTTGGCTGCAACAGTTGATCGCCACGCTCAAGGGCTGATCCCGCGTTCACGCAGCAGCGCCAGCCAGGCCTGCGCTGCCTTTGACAGATAGGCGCCCCGGCGCCAGATGAACGCGATGTCCCAGCGCAGGTAATCCGGCGCGTTCAAGGTCAGGCGCACCACGCCTGGCCGCACCAGACCGCGCGCCACCACGCTGGGCAGCAACACCACGCCTTGCCCGGCCGCGACCAGCGCCGCGAGAAAATCCGCCTGACCACTGCGCCCGCCTTCCTTCGGCGTGAAGCCCATTTGCTGGCACGCCTGAAGCAAACGATCGTTGAGCACGAAACTGCGCTGATACAAAAGGAACGGCGTATCGGCCAGTTCCTCCAGACCGATTTCGCCTTTTGCCGCCAGCGGGTGATCCACCGGAAGCAGCGCATCCAGCGGTTCATCACAGAACGGCTGAAAGTCGAATTGCGGATCCTTCGGCAGCAGACTGCCACCCAACTCCAGCTCCCCGCTGAGCACCGCCTGTTCGATATTGCGGCTGCCACCTTCAAGCAACTGCACGCTGATGTTCGGATAGCGCCGTCGGTATTCGGCAAACAGCCCGGCAAACAATGCATCGCTGCCCAGCAAGGGCAGCCCGAGACGTAACTCGCCCCGTGCCAGTTGGCTGAGGTCATCCAGTTCGCTGAGCAATTCATTGCGCAAGCGCAGCATGCCTTCGGCCCGATGCAACACCACACTGCCGGCGGCGGTCAGGCGTATCTGCGAGCCGAGCCGTTCGAGAAGCGGGGTGCCGAGACTCTGTTCGAGCTGGGCGATCTGCTTGCTCACGGCGGACTGACTGATGTGCAGGGTCTTCGCGGCTTGGGTGAAGCCGCCTTGATGAATGACTTCGACAAAGCTTTTGAGCTGTTTGAATTCCATGGCCCGATTCCAGATTGGAATGGCTTTGAGTCTAACAATTCGCTTCGGAGATGGCAGGCAGCTTCGTAAAATAGGCACCCGAAAGGAGCCCACCGATGAAAGCCTCGACCGTTAAATACCTCTCTCGCCTGCTGGCCGAACTGGCCGTGCTGCTCGCTTTTTACCTGCTCGGCTGCCAGATCGCAGCGTGGCTGGCCTGGCCGATTCCCGGCGGCGTGATCGGCATGGCGCTATTGCTGCTGGGCTTTGCGTTCGGCTGGATTAAACCGGCGGCGCTGCAAATGGGCGCCGGCCTGTTGATGGCCGAGATGCTGCTGTTCTTCATTCCCGCGCTGATGAGCCTGCTGGATTACGGCGCGTTGTTGCGTGACGACGGTTGGCGGATTCTGCTGGTGATCGCCGCCAGTACGTTGATGGTGATGCTGGTGACCGCGTTCACAGTAGAGCTGGCCGTGCGCCTGAGGCGGTCCCATGAAGCTTGAGCTGATGCCGATGTTCTGGCTGGCGTTCACGTTGCTGGCCTACCTGTTCAGTCGCTGGCTGTATCGCCGGACCGGGCGTTACGTGCTGTCGCCACTGATTTTGGTCCCCGCGTTGCTGCTGGCGCTTGCCGTGCCGCTGCACACCGCTTACGCCGAATATTCGAGCAACACCCATTGGCTGATGCTGGTACTGGGCCCGGTCACCGTGGCGTTTGCGGTGCCGATCTGGCAACAGCGGCGTTTGCTGGTGCGGCATTGGTCAGCGTTGCTGCTGGGCATGCTGGCCGGCAGTGCGGCGTCCATCGCCACCTCGTTCGGCCTCGCGAAAGCGCTGGCGCTGGACAGTTCGGTGACGCTGTCACTGGTGCCGCGTTCGATCACTACGCCGTTCGCCATGCCGCTGGCACAGGACCTGGGTGGCGTGCCTGAGCTGACAGCGGTGTTCGTGATGTTCACCGGTGTGTTCGGCGCGATGCTCGGTGGTGTGCTGCTCAAGTGGCTGCCGTTGCGCAGCGCCCTGGCGCGCGGTGCATTGTTCGGCGTCGGTGCGCACGGTGCCGGGGTCAGCCGGGCCCATGAAGTGGGCGGCGAAGAAGGTTCGGTGGCGGGGTTGGTGATGGTGCTGACGGGACTGCTCAATCTGTTCGCCGCGCCTTTGTTGGCGTCGTTGCTTTGACGTGGATCCAAGCGGTTTGCGTCGCTGACTCGCTCAGTCATCAAGCTGGCTGCCAATGCAACTACGCGATCATCCGGGGCTGACTAGACTGCTGACATACGCAAAAACAATAAGAACGCAGAGGTGCATACAGTGAGCGTAGCCCCCGTCCCTTCATCCGTGAATGTCAAAGATCAGGTCAGTGCCGCGGAATGGCAGACCCGGGTCGATCTGGCCGCCTGTTATCGTCTGGTCGCGCTGCATGGCTGGGACGATCTGATCTTCACCCACATTTCCGCCAAGGTGCCCGGCACCGAAGATTTCCTGATCAACCCGTTCGGCCTGATGTTCCATGAGATCACCGCGTCCAGTCTGGTGAAGGTCGACCAGGCCGGCAACAAACTCATGGACAGCCCCTACGAGATCAATCCCGCCGGCTACACGATCCACAGCGCCGTGCACGAAGTGCGGCACGACGTGGCCTGCGTGCTGCACACCCACACCGCTTCGGGTGTCGCGGTGTCGGCGCAGAAGCAGGGCGTGTTGCCGATCAGTCAGCAATCGCTGTTCGTACTGTCGAGCCTGGCCTTTCACGCCTATGAAGGGGTGGCCCTCAACCATGAAGAGAAAGCGCGGTTGCAGGCGGACCTGGGTGACAACAATTTCCTGATGCTGCACAACCACGGTTTGCTGACCTGTGGCGGCACCATCGCCGACACGTTTCTGATGATGTTCACCTTCCAGCGTGCCTGCGACATTCAGGTCATGGCGCAGACCGGCGGGGCCGAACTGATCGCCATCGAACCGCAGATTCTGGCAGGGGCCAAGGCAATGATTGCCGGCGTCACCAAAAGTGCTCAAGGCATGGGAGGCGCGCTGGCCTGGCCGGCGCTGCTGCGCAAACTCGATAAACAAGACCCGGGGTACAGACTCTAATGCCTCTCGCCGAGATCCCTCTGAGTGTCTGGCGCAAGCGCAGCCAGACGTTTGTCTTCCGTGGTCAGCCGATCCGCTACTGGACGGCCGGGCAGGGCGATCCGCTGCTGCTGATCCACGGCTTTCCGACGGCCAGCTGGGACTGGCATTACCTGTGGCAGCCGCTGTCCCAGCGCTACCGGGTGATTGCCTGCGACATGCTCGGCTTTGGCGACTCGGCCAAACCGCTGAATCACACCTACAGCCTGCTGGAGCAGGCCGATCTGCAACAGGCCTTGCTGGCGCATCTGCAGGTCGAACAACCGGTGCACATTCTGGCCCACGACTACGGCGACAGTGTTGCCCAGGAACTGCTGGCCCGGCATTACGAAGATCGGATCGAGGTCGCCAGTTGCGTATTCCTCAACGGTGGTCTGTTCCCGGAAACCCATCGGCCGCTGCTGGCGCAAAAGCTGCTGCTAAGCCCTTTGGGCTGGATGATCGGCCGGGCATTCACCCGCGATGCGCTGGTGAAGAGTTTCCAGCAGATTTTCGGCCCGGACACCCGGCCCAGTGAAAGCGAGATGGATGATTTCTGGAGCCTGATCGAATGCAATCGCGGGCAACGGGTCATGCACAAGCTGATTCACTACATTCCCGAACGACGGGTTCAGCGTGATCGCTGGGTCGCGGCAATGCAGCGTGGCGAGGTGCCGTTGCGGGTGATCGATGGCGAAGTCGATCCGATTTCCGGGGCGCACATGGTTGAACGGTATCGCGAGCTGATCCCTGACGCCGACACGGTGCAGTTGCCGGGCATCGGTCACTACCCGCAAATAGAAGCGCCGGTGCAGGTGCTCAGGCACTACCTCGAATTTCGCGATCACTTCGTGCTGCCTCCGCGCAAGGTGGCGTGTTCCTGAGTTCGTGCCGCAGGCGCCTGGCGCCTCGGCACGTTTTCATCATCCTTCAGCCTTATCGCGCACCATTCAGCCCCAGCCGTGTTCGTTGTGACCGCACGCTCTGTGCCTGACACTCAGGGACACTGTCCCTCAGGTCTGCTGGAGTTGCCCCGATGAATGAGTCTGTGCGTTTCGAAGATAAAGTCGTGATCGTCACCGGAGCCGGTGGTGGCCTGGGACGCGCTCACGCTTTGCTGTTCGCCAAACAGGGCGCCAAAGTGCTGGTCAACGACCTCGGCGGCTCGACTCAGGGCGAAGGCGCCAACGCTTCGGCCGCCGACCGCGTGGTGGCGGAAATCCGCGAGGCCGGCGGCGTCGCCGAAGCCAACCACGATTCGGTTACCGACGGCGACAAACTGGTACAGAACGCCCTCGACGTGTTCGGTCGCGTCGATGTCGTGGTCAACAACGCCGGGATCCTGCGCGACAAGACCTTCCATAAAATGGAAGACGCCGACTGGGATCTGGTCTATCGCGTCCACGTCGAAGGCGCCTATAAAGTGACCCGCGCCGCCTGGCCCCATCTGCGCGAGCAGAACTACGGCAGGGTGATCTTCACCGCCTCGACCTCGGGCATCTACGGCAATTTCGGCCAGTCCAACTACGGCATGGCCAAACTCGGCCTCTACGGCCTGACCCGCACCCTGGCCATCGAAGGTCGCAAGAACAACATCCTGGTCAACGCCATCGCTCCCACCGGCGGCACCCGCATGACCGAAGGCCTGATTCCGCCGCAAGTGTTCGAACAACTCAAGCCTGAACTGGTCAGCCCGCTGGTGGTGTACCTGGCCAGTGAACAGTGCCAGGAAACCTCGGGCCTGTTCGAAGTCGGCGGCGGCTGGATGGGCAAGGTGCGCTGGGAGCGCAGCCTGGGCGCCGGCTTCGATCCACGCGTCGGGTTTTCCCCGGAAGACGTCGCGGCGCACTGGCAGCAGATCTGTGATTTCGAAGGTGCGGCGCATCCGAAGGACAACATCGAGGCGCTGAAGGAAATGATGGGGAATCTGCAGAAGTATTCGTTGTAACCCGAAGTGGCCACCAGGTGAGAGCCTGGTGGCCGATTTGCCGATCAGGTGTATCTGTTTTCGATCATGAATTTTGGTGGGGACCAGTTCGGGCCTTTGATCGCCAGGCCGTGCTCTCCGAGAGCAAGTACCCCGGCGTCGAAGAGGCGGGAGTAGGCGTTTTCGAGTGCGCCATACTCTTTGAGGATGTCACGGTTATAGAGTCTGATCATCCTGTCCAGATGTGGATTTGCTTTGATCAACGCGAACACTGCAACGATGTCATCAAGAGACTCGTTTTTTACGATTTGTTCGACAGTATTCATTTCCACATCTCCTTCAACAACCTTTGGTATTCGAGTTCCACTTGTTCTGCGTCGGCGGCCAGCGCTTCAGGTGTGTACAGCAGCGAAGCATCGTCTTTGAGTTTGAAGTCTTCCAGCGTTGCTGTGTGAACATTGTTCCACACAGGAGAGTTCGGATCAGGTCGTTCGTTATCCCCATATCCCAAGGCTCTGAATCTTTCTAGCTCTCTCAACTCATGAGTGTAGAAGCGCTTGTCTGTATCCGTTATCTCAAGCTCTCCGCTGATGATTTTTTCCAGGCGATCAATCATTACCTTATTGGCGGCCGATTCAGGAAATCTTGAGATGTGTAGTCGCACAGTGCTTGCTCCTTCTAATGTTGCAGTTACAGGGGACCACTCCAAGTCAAGAATTGGTCCACCGGTTTCCTCGGGGTTAAACGCGCGGCCACTGTGCTCGCCACCTTCAACGCCTCCCTCATAGGGACTGCTGAACACTACAAGCAACGGCGGCAATCCGGACTCAATCGGAAAGACCGTGATAAACCCGCCAAACCCATACCGATCCAGCTCGGGAAACGGATCGATTCGTCCCTCGTCTGGAACAACTTCAGCACCGTCGTAGACCGGTGGATCGTTATCGGCCAGCGGCAGGTTGGTCGAGGTATCTTGTGGTTGTACCAACGGCGTCCAGGTCAGCGTGGGACCGCTGGTGTCGCTGGCGGTGGAAACGTAGACGTTTTTACTGGCGTCGAAGCGAGCGGCTCTCACGGGAACATGGGCGGGGACTGTCACTCCGTCCGTCGTGACTACGACGAATTCGACTTTGTCGCCCATCGTCGACGAGCCCAGCCTGACCGGCAGATCGACTGTTCCACCGACGGCCGCCAAGTGTTGAAGATCTGCGTTCAGATCCGGTGCGAGGTCCGACAAGGGAACGCTGGCCGAATACAGGTCGCTGTTCCCCAGTCTTGAAGGGGCGAGCAACGCCGCGAACCCGACGATCAGCGGTGCGGCAGCGGTGGAGATAGCGGTCAGCGCAAGGGACACCGCGGTTTGAAGCGATGTCCTGAGCGCCAGAGTCGTGGCCAGGTTGTTGCCAAAAACGCCGAGCGGGCCGGTAAAGGTGGGACCCAAAGCGGCCATTGAACCCGCATTGGCAAAGAACGGAGGTTGTCCGGTTTTGGCGTTTTCGGCTTGCCGTTGCGCCTGCTCCCTGGCGATCTTGCGTGCCTTTTTGCGCTGTCTTTTTTGTGCTTTTCGCAACGCCTTCTGCTGTTTTTCCTGACGGGTTTTTTCAGCCAGCTGGAGGCGCTCTTCATTTCGGCGCTGGATATCGGCTTGCGCTTGCTGGCGTGCATGCTCGGCAGCAATCTGCTGCGCGGCGGCTTGGGCGGCGATTTGTGCCTGTTCAGCTGCCAGCCGTTGCGCTTCAGCCAGCGCAGCCAGGCGCGCCTGCTCACGGGCTTGGATTTCCTGCTGCTCTTTTTGCCGACGCGCAGTTTCTGCCAGTGCTGCGAGTCGTGCCTGTTCATTGATGCGCGCCAGTTCGGCAGCGGCCCTTTGCGCCTCCTGTTGCGCAGCGATGCGTGCCTGATCGCTGGCCTGCACCGAGGCCAGCCAATTGAGCACATTCACATGCTGCTGGTTGAGCATCTGGATCGATTGCGCAAGCAGCCTCGCGTCGTGGGCGGCTCTGTACGAAGCCGTCCAGGCCTGCATGGCCAGTCCGCCGGGCATGACTCGCGCTTCCATCGTCGAAGCTTTCCGGTAGAAATCAAGCAGGCTTCGATTGAACGGGTCACCGCCATAAAACAGGTTGGCCAACGCCGTTTTCTGATGCAGCTCGGCGGACTTCCTGAGTATCAGAGTATTGCGAACGCCCAGCTCCCGAATGATTGCTTCGGCCGGTGGCAACGGGTGGGTGGAGCCTTCAAGTCGGGTGGCGGCCAATTCATGTTCGAGGGTCTGAGCCAGCTGGCTGGCGCGGGATTGATATTCCTGGGCGTAGGATTTTTTGGTGGCGTCGATCGTGTTCGAGTTGATGATGACGATGTTTTGCGGGCCGAAATCGTGCGGGCCAAACATGCCACTGGGCGGAAGGGTGGCACCGGTCGCCGAGGCAACCGGGATGTGCAACGGCGCGACGGCTGTCGTGTGGACGGCTTCGGTCAACTCCCATGTCGGGGGCTTTTGCATATTCATATCCTTTTGAATGTGCTTGTTCTGAATTTAAACGGGGGGGCATGGAATCTACGTTTCGTCATTTAAAGTTACATTGGAAATGGCGGACGCGAGTCTGAGATGGGCGTAAGTCATTACATAGGGATGTGAGTGAAGTTTCTCTTCGGTGAGAGAACTCTTATTTAAGCTATTCAGCCTGAGAGAAACGTCCTATGCGAACTTGGGAAACGTCTGATTTCAGGAAGTTTAAAAATGCAGGGCACGGGCATTCAGCAACTTTCGATCGCCCATAAAAAAGGCCGCTGCAAACGCAGCGGCCAAGGTAAGACGTTGGATCAAGGAGCTACAAATCAACGTCAGTGAACACCGGGCGATGGACCGAAAAACGCTTCGCTCCATCAGAAATCATTGCCGACGACTCGGTCGCGGGATTCGTGCTTTCCGGCGGTCTGCCGTGAAAGCCCGCTCAGAATAAGGGCTGGCGCCCCGGGGAAAAATAGCGATTCCGGACATGCACTGTTACGGAGCATGTAACAGTTCGGTGCACCGCTTCGTCATTATCCGTTGCGTTGATAGTGGTGCATCCAGCCTGTTCATGGCGCTCGCGAAGCCTTGTCGCAGGCGGGTATTCATCCTTTCGAGCGACAGCATGAATACCTCCTTGGTGCGCTTATCCTCAACGTGGCGCGGCAGTAGGGTGGGGCCTTCTGTCACTCACCGGGGAAGACGCATGACAAAAACAACAATGCGCGCCATCTTCACTCCGCAGGCGCTTGCCGCTGCGGTGGCTTTGGGTTGCTGTGCCCAGGCGCACGCGGTCGCTTTCAATATCGGGGAAATCGAAGGCACGTTCGACTCGTCGCTGTCGGTCGGCGCGAGTTGGGGCATGCGCGATGCCGACAAGTCGCTGGTCGGTACGGTCAACGGCGGGACGGGCCAGTCTTCCACCGGTGATGACGGGCGTTTGAACTTCAAGAAGGGCGAGACCTTTTCCAAGATCTTCAAAGGCATCCACGACCTCGAATTGAAGTACGGCGACACCGGTGTGTTCGTGCGCGGCAAGTACTGGTACGACTTCGAACTCAAGGACGAAGACCGCGAGTTCAAACCGATCAGCGACAAGGGCCGCAAGGAGGGCGCGAAGTCTTCGGGCGCGCAGATTCTCGATGCGTTCGTCTATCACAACTATTCCATCGCCGATTTGCCGGGCACGGTTCGCGCCGGTAAACAGGTGGTGAGCTGGGGCGAAAGCACCTTCATCGGCAACTCGATCAACAGCATCAACCCGATCGACGTTTCGGCGTTCCGTCGGCCGGGTGCGGAGATCAAGGAGGGGCTGATTCCGGTGAACATGCTGTTCGCCTCTCAGGGGCTCACCGATCAACTGACGGTCGAGGGCTTCTATCAACTGGAATGGGATCAGACCGTCCTCGACAACTGCGGCACCTTCTTCGGTGTCGACGTGGCAGCGGACGGTTGCAACAACGGCTACACCGTCGGCAGCCCGGCGATCGCCCCGTTGGCGCCGCTGACGGCAGCCTTCGGTCAGCCGATCCAGGTCACCCGCGAAGGTGTGATCGTGCCCCGTGGCGGCGACCGCGATGCGCGGGATTCCGGGCAATGGGGTACGGCACTGCGCTGGCTCGGCGATGACACCGAGTACGGCCTCTACTTCATGAACTACCACAGCCGCACGCCGACGGTGGGCACCAGCACGGCCGGTTTGTCGACCCTCGCGGCGCTGCCGGGCATGGTCGGAATCGCCAACCGTCTGGCCCCCGGCAGCGGTTCGGGACTGGCGCAAAGCGTGATGCTCGGGCGCGGTCAGTACTACCTCGAGTACCCGGAAGACATCCGTCTGTACGGTGCAAGTTTCTCCACCACATTGCCAACCGGCACCGCCTGGACCGGCGAGATCAGCTATCGCCCTAACGCGCCGGTGCAGGTCAACACCAACGACCTGACTCTGGCACTGCTCAATCCGATTGCCGGCGGTGCTGCATCGCCGCTGGTCACCTCGCCCGGTGCCGACAACAAGGGTTACCGGCGCAAGGAAGTGACGCAGATCCAGAGCACGCTGACGCACTTTATCGATCAGGTCTGGGGGGCGCAGCGCCTGACCCTGGTCGGCGAAGCGGCGGTGGTGCGGGTTGGCGGCCTGGAGTCGCGCAGCAAGCTGCGTTACGGCCGTGACTCGGTCTACGGCCAGTACGGTTTCGGCGGTGACACCGACGGTTTTGTCACCTCCACCTCCTGGGGCTATCGCGCCCGGGCGATCCTCGATTACGCCAACGTGATCGGCGGGATCAACCTCAAGCCCAACCTGTCCTGGTCCCACGATGTCGCCGGTTATGGCCCCAACGGTCTGTTCAACGAAGGCGCCAAGGCTGTCAGCGTCGGGGTCGATGCCGACTATCGCAACACCTATACCGCGAGCCTGAGTTACACCGATTTTTTCGGTGGTGACTACAACACCCTCGAAGACCGTGACTTCGTGGCCCTGAGCTTCGGTGTGAACTTCTGATCTGCCCGAGAAGGATGAGTGCAATGCGCAAGATGATTCTGCAATGCGGTGTCCTGGCCCTGAGCCTGTTGGCCGCCAACGTGATCGCGGCGGTGTCGCCGGACGAAGCCAACAAGCTCGGCACCAGCCTGACGCCGCTGGGGGCCGAGAAGGCCGGCAACGCCGACGGGTCGATTCCGGCCTGGACCGGCGGTATCCCGAAAAACGCCGGGGCGGTCGACAGCAAGGGCTTCCTGGCTGACCCGTTCGCCAGCGAAAAACCGCTGTTCACCATCACCGCCGCCAACGTCGACAAGTACAAGGACAAGCTGTCCGACGGTCAGGTGGCGATGTTCAAGCGCTATCCCGAAACCTACAAGATTCCGGTCTACCCGACCCACCGCACCGTGGCCGTGCCACCGGAAATCTACGAGTCGGCCAAGCGCAGTGCGCTCAACGTCACCACGATCAACGACGGCAACGGTCTGGCCAACTTCACCGGCAATCGCTACTACGCCTTCCCGATTCCGAAGAATGGCGTTGAGGTTCTGTGGAATCACATCACCCGCTATCACGGCGGCAATCTGCGACGGATCATCACTCAGGTGACCCCGCAGACCAACGGCAGCTACACGCCGATCCGCTTCGAAGAAGAGATCGCGGTGCCGCAACTGATGAAGGATCTCGATCCGGAAAAGGCCGCCAACGTCCTGACCTTTTTCAAACAGTCGGTGACCGCCCCGGCGCGTCTGGCCGGTAACGTGCTGCTGGTGCACGAGACCCTAGATCAGGTGAAAGAGCCGCGACTGGCGTGGATCTACAACGCCGGCCAGCGCCGGGTGCGCCGTGCGCCGCAAGTCGCCTATGACGGGCCGGGCACCGCTGCCGACGGCCTGCGCACCTCAGACAACTTCGACATGTTCTCCGGCGCACCGGATCGCTACGACTGGAAACTGATCGGCAAGAAGGAAATGTACATTCCGTACAACAGCTACAAGCTCGACTCGCCGAGCCTCAAGTACGACGACATCGTCAAGGCCGGGCACATCAACCAGGACCTGACGCGCTATGAACTGCACCGGGTCTGGGAAGTGGTCGGCACAGTCAAACCGAACGAGCGGCACATCTACGCCAAACGGCACATGTACATCGACGAGGACAGCTGGCAGGTGGCGCTGGCCGATCACTACGACGGTCGTGGACAGCTGTGGCGAGTGGCCGAGGGCCACGCTCAGTACTACTACGATCACCAGACCCAGGCCTACACCCTCGAAGCGCTCTACGACATCATCGCCGGCCGGTACATTGCCTTGGGGATGAAGAACGAAGAGAAACACAGCTTCGAATTCGGCTTTGAAGCCAAAGCCGCCGATTACACTCCGTCAGCCTTGCGCTCGGAGGGCGTTCGGTAAGGATTTCGCTACACAGACTCGGGAAAAGGCGACCGCACGGTCGCCTTTTTTATGGCTGCCAATCAGCGTACTGAATACTCGTCAACAAGCGCCGGTGACAGGGCTAGGGTGAGCGTACAACGATAAGAAGGCGTACCCGATGACCGCCATGACTCACGCTCCGGATCGTCCGGGATTCCTGCCCAGACTTTCAGCTCATCATCTTCCGCGTCCACGTCTGACGGCATCATTGCTTGAGTCTTCGGCACGGGTCAGGCTGATCTGCGCACCGGCCGGCAGCGGCAAGAGCACGCTCTTGAGCGAATGCCTGTTGCAGGCACCCGCCGAATGTACGGTGTGCTGGCTGCCGCTGGCAGGTCTGTCAATGAGTGTCGCGGCATTTTGCGAGCGGCTGGCGCAGTCCCTGGGAGGGGCGACGGCGGATGAGTCGTCGCTGCTGAACGAGCTGGCGCGCCGATCCTCACCAGTGTGGGTTTTTCTCGACGATTACTGCCGTGTTGAAGCGCCTGCACTGGATGCGCTGCTCGACCGGATGCTGGCGCTCGCCAGTCCCGCCGTCACCTGGTGGATCGGCACCCGTCGACGCCCGCAATGCAACTGGCCGCGCCTGCTGCTCGATGACGCCTTGTACGAGTGCGAAAGCGCGGCGCTGGCGTTGAGTCGCGGCGAGATCGCGCAACTGTTGCGGCACCTGCCGCCAGCCCAGGTCGACGACGTGGCCGGGCGGATCCTCCAGCGCAGCGGCGGGTGGTGCGCCGGGGTGCGGATACTGTTGATGCAAAAATGCGACTGGTTGCAAAAGACCGTGCCGCAGCAACGCATGGACACCTTGCTGGACTACCTGGAACACGAACTGTTCAGTGGTTTGAGCCCGGAGCTGGCCGAGGCCTGGCGGGTGTTGGCGCATTTGCCGCGGTTCAACGCCAGTCTGTGCGATCACCTGTTCGGTGCCGGCGAAGGGGCGCAATGGATGCGCACTCTGCAAACGCTTGGGTGTTTTATCGAACCCTGGCAAGGGTCGCCGGACTGGTTGCAGGTGTGCGCTCCGCTGTCGCGTTTGATGCGTGATGAACCCTGGTCGGCTGGACGTTCCTGGCATCGCCGGGCCTGTCAGTGGTTTGCCGCCGGACAGCATTGGAAATGCGCCTTCGAACAGGCGTTGCTGGCTGAAGAGTACGAAGTCGCGGTCAGTCTGCTGCAACACTTCAGCTTCGAGCATCTGTTCGAGGAGCAGACGGTCGTGCTGTTGTTGCGTCTCTACGAGCAGCACGGCGAGGAGCTGTTGCTGGGGTCGGCGCAACTGGTCGGCCTGATCACGGCAGCGCTGTTGTTTGCCGGACGCTTTGCTCAAGCGGCGGATTGCATCGGGCAACTGGCGCGTTTTCTGCCGCCCCGGTCGGCGGAACAGCAACGGCAACTGATCGCCCGCTGGCAGGCCCAGCAAGGCTGGCTGCTGCATTTGCAAGGGCACATGGACGAGGCGCGCGAGCATTTCGAGCAAGCCTTGAACGAGCTGGCGCCGCAGGCCTGGACGGCGCGCCTGCTGTGTTTGTCGGGCCGCACTCAGCAGGCGTTGCTATGCGGGGATCTGGACATGGCTCATTCGATCAATCGTGAAGCGCTGTGCCTGGCCCGGGCTGAGGGTTCATTGCTGTTCGAAGCGTTGCTGGAACTTGATCACGCCCAACTGCTGGAGCAACGGGGCGTGTCGGCTCGCGCCGAAGAGTTGCTGGCCAATCTTTGCGAAATGCTCGCGTCCTCCGTCGAGCGACCGACGCCGTTGCTGGGGCGTATCGCCCTGCGTCGCGGGCG
Organism: Pseudomonas glycinae; assembly: GCF_001594225.2. GTDB lineage: Bacteria > Pseudomonadota > Gammaproteobacteria > Pseudomonadales > Pseudomonadaceae > Aquipseudomonas > Aquipseudomonas glycinae. The sequence continues at coordinate 4,092,784 of NZ_CP014205.2, read as the reverse complement.
GCTGGCATTGAGTATGGGGCAACAAGGCCGGGCGGCTGAATTCTTCCAGCAAGGGCTCGACGACTGCCTGCGCAGCTTTGACAAGCGAGTGCTTTATGGCTTTCTCGGTCAGGCGCAACTGGCCGCCGATCAGGGTGATTATTCTCAGGCATTCATGCGCCTGCGGGATGCCGAACGGTTGATGCAACAGCGGCAGATTCCGGACACGGTTTATCGCGGTGTTCTGTTGCAGGTCAGCAGTGAGTTCTGGTTGCAGCAAGGACGACCCGAACTGGCTCGCGAGGCGCTGAGCCGTGTGCTCAGGCACTATCGCGGCCCATGCGCACGCCAGGCGCCGCCGGCGACATTGGAGCTGATTCCGCGCATCGAGTGTTTGCTGATTCTGGCCGAGATGCGATTGGGTCAGACACAGCAGCCGATGACGCATCTGCAGCGTTTGCTCGAGCACGCTCATGCCAACCGGATGGTCGTGCTTGAAGCCGAGTTGCTGTTGGTCATGAGCGAGGTGGCCTGGAAGCTCGATGATCTGGATTCTGCTCGGGGCTACTTCGACAACGGGCGAACGTTGGCCGGTCATTTCAACTTGCAGCGTTTGTCGATGAAGTTTGATCAGAAGGCGCTGAACCTGTGGCCCGGTTCAACGCTTGCCGCTTCACTTGCTGATGACGGGGATAACGAAGGTTCACTGAGTTTGCGAGAGTCGCAGGTGCTTGGATTGATTGCGTCTGGACGCTCCAATCAGCAAATTGCGGACACGTTGTTCATCTCGTTGCACACAGTCAAAACGCATGTCCGGCGTATTCACGCAAAACTGGGTGTCGAGCGCAGGACTCACGCCGTAGCGCGGGCGAGAATGCTCGGTTTATGCCGATGAACATTCACGCTGGCTGAAACCCCATCCGCCAACTCACGGCCCGCGTCGCCGCCAGCAACCGCTGCGCTGCCGGGCCGTTTTCGTCAGCGTGGAACAGCGAGGTCGGGCCGACGATGGTCAGTACCGCAGCGACCTGTCCGAGGGCGTTGAACACCGGTGCCGACAAGGCGTCCACACCGGGCATCAGCAAGCCGTGGACATGATGCAGACCGCGTGCGCGGATCTGTTCGCACAATGCCTCATAAGCTTTTTCGTCCGCCAGCGGATGGCCGCCGACGGCGATTTCGTGTTCACGCAACTCCTCGGTTTCCCGCTGCGGCAGGTACGCGCCGAAGACCAGGCCGGTGGAGGAACTGAGCAGCGGCAACACCGAGCCCAATTGCGTCACTACCGTCACCGCGCGCACCGCCGGTTCGATGTGCACCACGGTCGCGCCCTGATTGCCCCACACCGCCAGGAAACAGGTTTCGTTGAGTTCGTCGCGCAACTCGGCCAGCGGCAGGGCGGCGACTTTCAGCACGTCCATACTGTTGAGTGCGGCCAAGCCCACGCGCAGCGCTTCGCGGCCGAGGCCGTAATGGTTGGTGGCGGTGTTCTGTTCGGCGAAACCGCTGGCGATCAACGCCTGCAGATAACGGTGCACCTTGCTCGCCGGCATCTGCACATGTTCGGCCAGACGCGACAGCGAAGTGGACGGCGACAACTCGGCCAGGGCCTTGAGGATGTCGGTGCCGACTTCGGCGGAGCGCACTTTCTGTTTGCCATTGCTGTCGCTGGTTTTTTCCATGGTGCTGCCGTGTCCCGGAACGAATGGGCGTCTTTATAGCTTGACGCTGGATAGCGAGCAAATTACGTTATGCGTAATTGAATTACGATAAAAATAACCCCGGCGTGCCAAGACCTCTGATCCAGAGCGTTCGACCATGCCGACGCCCTGTTCAGGAGGCTCCATGAACCTCGATTCAGCCCTGGCTTACCAGTCCGGTTTCGGCAACGAATTCAGCTCCGAAGCGTTGCCCGGCGCACTGCCCGTCGGCCAGAACTCCCCGCAGAAAGCCCCATACGGTCTTTACACCGAACTGTTCTCCGGCACCGCGTTCACCATGACCCGCAGTGAAGCGCGGCGCACGTGGATGTACCGGATCCAGCCGTCGGCCAATCACCCGGCATTCGTCAAACTGGAGCGGCAACTGGCGGGCGGCCCGTTGGGTGAAGTGACCCCCAATCGCCTGCGCTGGAACCCGCTGGAGATCCCGGCCGAACCGACCGATTTCATCGACGGTCTGGTCAGCATGGCGGCCAATTCCGCTGCCGAAAAACCGGCCGGCATCAGCATCTATCACTATGGCGCCAACCGTTCGATGGAGCGCGTGTTCTTCAACGCCGACGGCGAGCTGTTGCTGGTGCCGCAACTGGGTCGTTTGCGTATTGCCACCGAACTGGGTGTGCTGGACGTGGCGCCGCTGGAAATCGCCGTGCTGCCACGGGGCCTGAAATTCCGTGTCGAACTGCTCGACCCGCAGGCACGCGGCTACGTCGCCGAGAACCATGGCGCGCCGCTGCGCCTGCCGGACCTGGGGCCGATCGGCAGCAACGGCCTGGCCAATCCACGGGACTTCCTGACCCCGGTCGCCGCCTACGAAAACCTGCAACAACCGACCACCCTGGTGCAGAAATTCCTCGGCCAGTTGTGGGGTACCGAACTCAATCACTCGCCGCTGAACGTGGTCGCCTGGCACGGCAACAACGTGCCGTACAAATATGACCTGCGCCGCTTCAACACCATCGGCACCGTCAGTTTCGACCACCCGGACCCATCGATCTTCACCGTGCTGACCTCGCCGACCAGTGTCCACGGCCTGGCCAACCTCGATTTCGTGATCTTCCCGCCGCGCTGGATGGTGGCCGAGAACACCTTCCGTCCGCCGTGGTTCCACCGCAACCTGATGAATGAATTCATGGGCCTGATCCAGGGCGAATACGACGCCAAGGCCGAAGGTTTCGTGCCCGGCGGCGCGTCCCTGCACAGCTGCATGAGCGCCCACGGCCCGGACGGCGAGACTTGCACCAAAGCCATCAACGCGGACCTCAAACCGGCGAAGATCGACAACACCATGGCGTTCATGTTCGAGACCAGCCAGGTACTGCGCCCAAGCCGCTTCGCCCTCGACTGCCCGCAACTGCAATCCACTTACGACGCTTGCTGGGCCACGCTGCCCGCCACGTTTGACCCGACCCGGAGATAACCCATGACGCAGAATTCCATCACCCGCAGTTGGGTCGCTTCGGCCAACGGCCACGCGGATTTCCCGTTGCAGAACCTGCCGCTGGGCGTGTTCAGCACCAATGGCTCGGCACCGCGCGCCGGCGTGGCGATTGGCGAACACATCTTCGATCTGCAAGTGGCGTTGGAGGCCGGTCTGTTCGACGGCGCCGCGCGCAGTGCAGTCGAAGCCATGCACGGCGGTCAGTTGAACGCCTTCTTCGAACTCGGCCGCGATGCCCGTGTTGCCCTGCGCGAACGTCTGCTGGAACTGTTCAGCGAAGGCAGCACTCACCGCGGCAACATTGAAGCCCAGGGCGCAAAACTGCTGCCACTGGCAGCCGATTGCCAGTTGCATTTGCCGGCGCGCATCAGTGACTACACCGACTTCTACGTCGGCATAGAACACGCGCAGAACGTCGGCAAACTGTTCCGTCCGGACAACCCGTTGCTGCCGAACTACAAACACGTGCCGATCGGCTACCACGGTCGCGCGTCCACTGTGCGCGCTTCCGGTGCCGACGTGCGCCGCCCGAAAGGCCAGACCCTGCCGGCCGGCGCAACCGAGCCGACCTTCGGCCCATGCGCGCGGCTGGACTATGAGCTGGAACTGGGGATCTGGATCGGTCAGGGCAACGAGATGGGCGAGCCGATCGCCATTGGTGATGCCGCCGAACACATCGCCGGTTTCTGCCTGCTCAACGACTGGTCGGCCCGTGACATCCAGGCCTGGGAATACCAGCCGCTCGGCCCGTTCCTGTCCAAGAGCTTCATCACCAGCGTCTCGCCATGGGTGGTGACTGCCGAAGCGCTGGCGCCGTTCCGCATCGCGCAACCGGCGCGTCCGCAAGGTGACCCGCAGCCGCTGCCGTACCTGCTCGACAAGCGCGATCAGGAGGGTGGTGGTTTTGACATCGAGCTGGAAGTGCTGCTGCTCACCGAAAAAATGCGCGAGCAGAACCTGCCGGCCCATCGCCTGACCCTGAGCAACACCCGCTACATGTACTGGACCGTTGCGCAAATGGTTGCGCACCACAGCGTCAACGGTTGCCAGTTGCAGGCTGGTGACTTGTTCGGTTCGGGCACCTTGTCCGGGCCGGAAAGCGGTCAGTTCGGCAGCCTGCTGGAAATCACCGAGGGCGGCAAAAAGCCGATCGAACTGGCGTCCGGCGAAGTGCGCAAATTCCTTGAGGACGGCGACGAAATCATCCTGCGCGCCCGCTGCGCCCGCGAAGGTTTTGCCTCGATCGGTTTCGGCGAATGCCGTGGCACCGTGCTGGCGGCACGCTGACAGGAGCGGCTCATGGATCTCTACACCTATTACCGTTCTACCTCGTCGTACCGGGTGCGGATTGCGCTGGCACTCAAGGGCCTCGACTATCAGGCGTTGCCGGTCAACCTGATCGCACCGCCCGGTGGCGAGCATCGGCAACCGGCGTACCTGGCGATCAATCCCCAGGGCCGGGTGCCGGCGCTGCGCACTGACGATGGCAAGTTGCTGATTCAGTCGCCCGCGATCATCGAGTATCTGGAAGAACGTTATCCACAGGTGCCGTTGCTCCCCGAAGACCTCGTTGCCCGCGCCCGGGTGCGCGGTGTGGCGGCGGTGATTGGCTGCGACGTGCATCCGCTGCACAACGTCAGTGTGCTCAATCGCCTGCGCGGTCTGGGGCATGACGAGGCGCAGGTGAACGAGTGGATCGGTCACTGGATCAGCCAGGGGCTGGCGACGGTGGAGCAGTTGATCGGCGACAGCGGCTTCTGTTTTGGCGAGTGGCCGTGTGTGGCGGACGTGTACCTGATTCCACAGTTGTACGCGGCCGAGCGTTTCAATGTTTCGCTGGAGGCGTATCCACGGATTCGTCGGGTGGCTGCGCTGGCCGCTAAACATCCGGCGTTCATTGCGGCGCATCCGGCGAACCAGCCGGACACGCCGAAGTAGCATTTGATGGCTCCCGTGCAGCGCACGGGAGCCATTCCGGTTACCCGCAAAAAATCATAAAAACAAAACAGGTACCTTGCGATGCATAACCAGATTGCCAGCTTTCGGGCGGCACTCGACGCCCGTCCTGTGTCCCGCTTTCAGTGGTTGCTCCTGATTCTTCTCGCCTTGCTGCTGGTCACCGACGGCTATGACGCCCAAGTGCTCGGTTACGTAGTGCCGGCACTGGCGCAGGACTGGGGCCTGGAAAAATCCGCATTCGGTCCGGTATTCAGCGCCAACCTTCTGGGCCTGACCCTCGGCTCGCTCGCCGTGACGCCGCTGGCCGATCGCTTCGGCGTTCGACGGATTCTGCTCGCCTGCGTGCTGATCTACGCCAGCCTCACCGTGCTGATGGTGTTCGCCGATTCCCTGAATACCCTGATGATCGCGCGTTTCATCTGCGGCATCGGCATGGGCGGCGCAATGCCCAGCGCCATGGCGTTGATGTCGGAATATTCACCGCCACGCCTGCGCACGTTGATGGTCACGCTGGCGGCTTGCGGCTTCTCCTTCGGTGGTGCGGCGGGTGGTTTTGTTGCGGCCGGTTTCATTGACCGTTTCGGTTTGCAAGCGGTGTTCCTCGCCGGCGGTGTCACGCCGTTGCTGTTGTTCCCGTTTCTCTGGTGGATGCTTCCGGAATCCTTGCCACGTCTGCTGCGTGACGCGCCGCCGTATGCGCGCCTGCGCAAGGTTACCGCGCGGATGCTGCCGGACTGGCAACCACCCGCCGCGTCGGTCGAGCAGAACGCGCGCGAGCAGGGCAGCAAACTGACCGTGGTGGAGTTGTTCCGCAATGGTTACGCCCGTCCGACCTTGCTGATCTGGGCGACGTTTTTCGTCAGCCTGATCCTGCTGTATTTCATGATCAGTTGGCTGCCGTCGTTGCTGCTCGAAAGCGGGCTGAAACTCAATGAAGCGAACCTGGTGACGTCGATGTTCCTGTTCGCCGGCACGCTGGGCGCGATCTGCATGGCGTGGTTCGCCGACCGCTTGAAAAGCAAGGTGCGACTGCTGTCCGGCGTGTTGGCCGGCGCGGCGGTGTGCACGATCCTGCTGGGCCTGAACCACGACAACCCGCGTTATCTGGTGGCCTGTGTGTTTGCGGCGGGGTTTTGCATCATCGGCGGGCAACTGACGCTCAACGCGTTTGCCAGCAATTTCTATCCGGCCCACGTGCGCGCCACCGGCACCGGCTGGGCTTTGGGAGTGGGGCGGTTCGGCTCGATTCTCGGGCCGCTGTTCGGCAGCCTGTTGCTGGCGATGCACATTCCGGTGGAGCAGATTTTTTTCTTTTGCGCGATTCCGGCGGTGATTGCGGCGTTGCTGATCATTCAGGTGCGTTCGCCAGTGACTGCGCCGTTCAGTGGACAACCGCGTTCGGCGGCAGATGGCCCAGCCGTTCCGTCAGGCGAAGTCGCTGAATCGGGTCGTCGCTGAGCAACAGTGCGTGCTCCAGATCGAAACGCTCGGCGTTCGGGCAATCGAGACGCTGGTACAGACTGGCCCGCGCCAGGTAGTCGGCGGCGCTGGCGTTGCCCAGCTCGAGCACGCGCTCGGCATCGATCAGCGCGGCGATGAAGTCGTCGTGGGTCAGGTGCAGCTGGCGCAGGTTGCGTGACAGACGCTGAAGCATCTGCACCGGCTCGGCAGTCAGCAGGTGATCGGCGCTGAGTTTCATCTGGTGGCCGTACTGGCGATGCAGCAGTTCGCGGCAATCGTTCGGATACAGGCGCCGTCCGCCGCACGGATCGAGCAGGTGATCGGCCCCGGGAACCTTGAGCAGGAAATGCCCGGGGAAGTTGACGCCCACCAATGGAATCTCCAGACCACGGGCCAGTTCCAGAGCGATCAGTGCCAGCGCCAGCGGCTGGCCGCGTTTGGTCTGTATGACTTTGTGCACCATCGCCGCCTGCGGACGCAGCGGTACGAAATCATCCTGGGCAAACCCCAGATCGGTCATGCGTCGCAGCAGCGGTTGCGCCAGCTCGCTGACCGGCAGCAACGGCAAGCCATAGCTGACCCGCTGTTGCAGCTCCTTGAAGTCCTGCAACAGTGCTTCGGGATCGGCTTGTTTGTCGTGTTCGGCGGCCATCCACAACGCCGCTTCGAACAGCGCGGGCGGTGAGCGGTGCAGACAATCGAAGAAACGTTGGCGCGGACTCATCTCAATCTCCGGGGTATGCCTCGTTTTAGCCCCGTCTTTGCCATTCGTCCAGTGCCAGGCCGCGCTGCCATCGGGTTATGCCGCAACGCGTGGGTCGCTGTGGGGGCTTATTCCCGTGCGCTTCAGCAATTTTCGGGCGCAAGCCTATACTGGCGTCTACCAGAAGTGATTCGGGAGCCTGCCGATGTTCGCTCTCATGCAAAGCACTCGCCTGGAATCGCTGCACCTTAGCGTTGATCCGGTGTCCGGATTGAAGGCGGTCATTGCCATCCATAACAGTCGCCTCGGGCCAGCCCTGGGCGGATGTCGTTATCTTGCCTATCCGAACGACGAATCCGCAGTCGAGGATGCCATACGCCTGGCCCAGGGCATGAGCTACAAGGCCGCATTGGCTGGTCTCGCTCAGGGCGGTGGGGTGGCCGTGATCGTGCGGCCGGCTCACGTGGAAAACCGCGCCGCACTGTTCGAAGCCTTCGGCCGTTGCATCGATCAGCTCGACGGGCGCTACATTACCGCGATCGACAGCGGCACTTCGGTGGCGGACATGGATTGCATCGCCCAGCAGACCCAGCATGTCACTAGTACCACCTCGGCCGGCGACCCTGCGCCGCATGCGGCGATGGGCGTGTTCACCGGGATTCGCGCCACTGCGATGGCACGGCTCGGTAGCGACAACCTCGAAGGCTTGCGCGTGGCGATTCAGGGGTTGGGCAATGTTGGTTATGCCTTGGCCGAACAGTTGCACGCCGCCGGCGCCGAACTGCTGGTCAGCGACATCGACCACGGCAAGGTGCAACTGGCGATGGAACAGCTCAACGCCCATCCGATCGCCAACGACGCGTTGCTCAGCACGCCGTGCGACATCCTCGCGCCGTGCGGTTTGGGCGGTGTGCTCAACAGCCACACGGTCACCCAGTTGCGCTGCTCGGCGGTGGCGGGCTCGGCCAACAATCAGCTGACGCATCTGGACGTCGCCGATCAACTGGAACGGCGCGGCATCCTGTATGCGCCGGATTACGTGATCAATGCCGGCGGGCTGATCTACGTTTCCCTCAAGCATCGAGGTGAAGAACTGACGACCATTACCGCGCACCTGTCGAAAATCAGCTCGCGGTTGACCGAAGTGTTTGCTCACGCCCAGGCGGAAAAACGATCACCCGCGCGGGTGGCGGATGAGCTGGCGGAGAAGGTGTTGTACCGCTGAAGTTTGTCCGGGCATGAAAAAGCCCCTGAGTCTTTCAACTCAGGGGCCATTCAATTCAGAGGCTTCAATTACTTCGCAGCCTTTGCCGCTTTGGCAGGTTTGGCTGGCGCTTCTACCGGTTCAGCCACGTCTGCCGGCTCGGTTGCCACAACCGGTGCAGCCGGTGCGTTGATCAGCTCCGACAACGCGTCAGGCTGGCTCTTGAACGCCCGGGCGAACACATCGCGGTTCTTCGCCATGAAGATCCCGACTTCTTCCACTTGCTGCTCGCTCAACGAAGGAACGGCTTTTTCCAGCACTTCGGCCAACAGTTCGGCCAGTTCGAGCATTTTGTCATGACGGTCAGCTTCGGCTTTATCCATGAACAAGCGCTCCAGATCTCGGCTGCTGCGGTATACCACTTCGACGGCCATTCACCACCTCACATGCCTTCACATTAAGTTGTCTTTGCGACTACTGTATCTATATACAGCGAAAAGGATAAGCGAATCCCTGCGCTTTGGGTAGTGGCTTTTCAATGTAGACCGGATTCGGATTTTGTCAGCCCGACGTCTGCGCACAGGTGCGACCAAACGCCACGGCGCGGGTTTCGCGGCGGCTCGCCATGATGGCGTGGCCTCTTTTCTGCATGCATCTGCGTACGTGCGCAATAACCGTCACGTCCAGCAAGCAACATCCGCTCGAACCGGGCTAAGGAACCTTCATCGTGAAAATCAACTGGGCCGAGAAACTGCGGCAAAACGTGCATCAACTGGCCGAGTCTCTGGGCAACCTGTTCGTCGAGACTTTCCACTACCTGGCGCTGTTCGCCATTGGTGCGGTAACCGCATGGGCGGCGGTGATGGAATTTCTCGGGATGCTCGAGGAAGGGCACATCAAGATCGATGACATTCTGTTGCTGTTCATCTATCTGGAACTGGGGGCGATGGTCGGGATTTACTTCAAGACCAACCACATGCCGGTGCGCTTCCTGATCTACGTGGCGATCACGGCACTGACGCGCCTGCTGATCTCCAACGTCTCGCACCACAATCCGCCGGACATGGGCATCATCTACCTGTGCGGCGGGATTCTGCTGCTGGCGTTCTCGATCCTGGTGGTGCGTTACGCCTCGTCGCAATTCCCTTCGGTGAAGATCGAGAACCCGCACCGCAAGATCGGCACGGGCTCCAGTGAACACCCGGAAGTAGAGAAGGGCGAACTCTAAAGGCCCGCGGCTGGCCGGGGCTGGTGCTTGACCCCGCGCGGTGGCGGGGTGATTGCGTCGCCGCGTGTCATGGCGTCGAGTACCGCCATGGCGCTGTGGCCCTGTTCGATGGCAATGCCGAACTGAATGCTTTGCACCAGGCGTTTGAGGCGCTTGGGGTCATTGCGCTGTTCGGCGCTGATCATCCGTTTGGCGACGATCCGCCCGCTTTTGGAGAGGGTCAGCATGATGCTGCCGTCGAGCCCCTGAATGCTCAGGTTGATCTGATAGTCCGGCGCGAAGGCATCGGTAATGATCTGAAAAGGATTGTCCATGATGCGTCACCGCCTGATTGAACGTGCAGTTGTTGACCGGCCTTGATCGGGTTGGTTCGCCAAACCTGACCATCGGCCTTTTCCGTGGTCCTGTCTCCTTCAGTGATGTAGCAAGGGACATGCCGGGAATATTGTCGAACAATGAAACCGGCCAAAAAAAGGCGAGCCCATGGCTCGCCTTCTTCGTTTGCGGCCCGTTTCAGGGCAGAACCGAGTAGATGATCGCTGACAGTGCAATCAGGCCGGCCAGCACCACGAACACGTTCGACACCTGGCCCGAATACTGGCGCAAGGCCGGCACGCGGCGGATCGCGTACATCGGCATCAGGAACAACAGGCAGGCAATCACCGGCCCGCCGAGGGTTTCGATCATGCCGAGGATGCTCGGGTTGAAGGTCGCCACGGCCCAGCAACTGAGGATCATGAACAGCGCGGTCACACGGTTCAGCCAGCTCGCCGACATCACCCGGCCACGGCTGCGCAGGCTTTTGACGATCATGCCCTGGAAGCCTTCGCTGGCGCCGATGTAGTGGCCGAGGAAGGATTTGGTGATCGCCACCAGCGCAATCAATGGCGCGGCGTAAGCGATGACCGGGGTCTGGAAGTGGTTGGCCAGGTACGACAGGATCGAAATGTTCTGCGCCTTGGCCGCTGCCAGATCCGTCGGCGACAGCGCCAGCACGCAACTGAAGCAGAAGAACATCACCGTCACCACCATCATGCCGTGGGCCATGGCGAGGATGCCGCTGCTCTTGCGCTCGGCCTGGTTGCCGTAGCGCTGTTTCTGCTCGACAGCGAACGCCGAAATGATCGGCGAATGGTTGAACGAGAACACCATCACCGGGATCGCCAGCCACAGGGTCTTGAGGAACACCGACATTTCCATCGGCTCTTGTGCACTGGCGAAGAACGCGCCGTTCCAGTTCGGAATCAGGCTGATGCCGAGCAACAGCAACGCGGCGACAAACGGATACACCAGCACACTCATGGCTTTGACGATCACGCTCTGACCGCAGCGGACGATGGCCATCAGACCGAGGATCAACGCCAGCGACAGTATCGCTCGCGGTGGCGGGGCGATGTGCAATTGATGTTCGAGGAAGCTGCTGAGGGTGTTGGTCAGCGCCACGCTGTACACCAGCAGGATCGGGAAGATCGCGAAGAAATACAGCAGCGTGATCAGTTTGCCGGCGCCGATGCCGAAGTGTTCTTCCACCACTTCGGTGATGTCACCGGAGCGGCCCGACAGCACGAAGCGGGTCAGGCCCCGGTGCGCGAAGAAGGTCATCGGGAACGCCAGCAACGCCAGGATCAGCAACGGCCAGAAGCCGCCGACACCGGCGTTGATCGGCAGGAACAAGGTGCCGGCACCGATGGCCGTGCCGTACAGGCCGAGCATCCAGGTGGTGTCGAACTTGCTCCAGCCCTTGTGGGCGGTTTCGTTATTGCGTGTGCGGTCTACTGCGGGATTTTCGGCAGCAGGTGTGCGTACATCGGTCATCGTTTTTGCCTCGTTATTATTCTTGCTCGGGCTCACGTGTTACGGGCGGTCAGGGAGTGCTCCTCAGCACTCCACCCAGCTCACGGCCAGGCCGCCCCGTGAAGTCTCTTTGTATTTGTCATGCATGTCGGCGCCGGTATCGCGCATGGTGCGGATCACCCGGTCGAGGGAAATGAAGTGTTTGCCGTCGCCGCGCAGGGCCATTTGCGTGGCGTTGATCGCTTTCACCGCAGCGATGGCATTGCGCTCGATGCACGGCACCTGCACGAGCCCGCCGACCGGGTCGCAGGTCAGGCCGAGGTTGTGTTCCAGGCCGATTTCGGCGGCGTTTTCCAGTTGCTCAGGCGTGGCGCCGAGTACATCGGCCAGACCCGCAGCGGCCATCGCACAGGCCGAACCGACCTCGCCCTGGCAGCCGACTTCGGCACCGGAGATCGAAGCGTTTTTCTTGCACAGGATGCCGACCGCTGCCGCGCCCAGAAAGAACGCGACCACGTCGTCGTCGGATGCGTCCGGATTGAATTTCATGTAGTAGTGCAAAACGGCAGGAATGATCCCGGCAGCGCCGTTGGTCGGCGCGGTCACCATGCGCCCGCCGGCAGCGTTTTCTTCGTTGACGGCGAGGGCGAACAGGTTGACCCACTCCATCGCCGACAGGGTCGAACTGATGACGTTCGGCTTGCCGATTTCCAGCAGGCTGCGGTGCAATTTCGCCGCGCGACGCGGAACGTTCAGACCGCCGGGCAGAATGCCTTCGTGACGCAGGCCTTGCTCGACGCATTCGCGCATCACCGACCAGATGTGCAGCAGGCCCTGACGGATCTCGGCATCGCTACGCCAGGCCCTTTCGTTGGCCATCATCAGTTCGGAAACCCGCAGGTTGTGCTGCTTGCACAGCGCCAGCAGTTCGACGGCGCTGGAGAATTCGTAAGGCAACTCGACGTCGCCGGCCGGCGCCACACCCGATTCGGCTTCGGCCGCTTCGATGATGAAACCGCCGCCGACCGAGTAGTACGTTTGCTCGAACAGTTGGCCGGATGCGCCAAAGGCTGTCAGCGACATGGCGTTGGGGTGGTAGGGCAGGCTCTCGTCCAGCAGCAGGAGATCGTGCTGCCAGTTGAAGGCGATTGAGCGTTTACCGGCCAGAGACAGTTGGCCGGTCTCGCGCAGTTGGTGGATGCGCGGCTCGATGGTCGACGGATCGATGCTGTCCGGCCATTCGCCCATCAGGCCCATGACCGTCGCGCGGTCAGTGGCATGGCCGACGCCGGTGGCCGAAAGCGAGCCGTACAGACGGATTTCCACTCGCTGCACATCGTTCAGCAAATGTTGGTCAATCAGCGCCTGGGCGAAGGTCGCGGCGGCGCGCATCGGGCCGACGGTGTGGGAACTGGACGGGCCGATGCCGACTTTGAATAGATCGAAAACACTGATAGCCATGCTAAACCCTTACAAGCAATGGAGTAGGAATCGCTGCCATTTTTTGTAGGACAAGCGCAATGTCGGCGATACTGCCTGCCTCGCTTCAACGTGACTAACGAAACCTCCTAAGTAAGCCTTTAGTAGGACTAAACCATGAGTCGTCAATTGCATGCCCAGACTTACGTCTGGCTGCAGGTGTTTTCCTGTGCCGCGCGGCACCTGTCATTCACCCGTTGTGCCGAAGAACTGCACATCACGCCGGGGGCGGTGAGTCAGCAAATCCGACAGCTGGAAGAGCGGCTGGGTTTTCGCCTGTTTCACCGCCGTGCACGAGGTGTGGAGCTCAGCGCGGAAGGGCAGCGACTGGCGAGCACGGTCAACGAGGCTTACGGCAGCATCGATGCGGAATTGCGTCGGCTCGATGCGGGGATGATCAGCGGGATTCTGCGGGTGCGCTCGATTCCGTCGTTCCTCAGCAAGTGGCTGACCCCGCGCTTGCCACGCCTGCAACAGCGTTACCCGGATATTCAGTTGCGGTTGGTGGCCGAGGACAGCAGCGTGCCGTTGCATGAGGGGGATTTCGACCTGGCCATCGACCTGAACGACGGCAGTTATCCGGGACTGTTATCCACAGCCTTGCTCGATGAGCAGATTTTCCCGGTGTGCGCGCCGGGCCTGTTGCGTGGGCGACCGCCGCTGCACGGGCCGGCGGATCTGGTGCACTTCCCGCTGTTGCACGACATCACCGCCTGGCGCGGCAGTTATGAATACGCGGAATGGGAGTTTTATCTGAATGCCATTGGTTTTGAGGGCGCCGATGTGCGGCGCGGGCACACGTTCAATCGCAACCACCTGACCATCGAAGCGGCGATTGCCGGCATGGGCGTGGCGATTGCAAGGCGCACGTTGCTCAACGACGAGCTGGAGCGAGGGACGTTGATCGTGCCGTTCGGGATTTCGGTGCCCAATCACAAGCGCTATGTCTTGCTTTATGCGCCAGGGGCATTGAGCCATCCGGGTGTGCGGGCGGTGCATGACTGGCTGGTGGAAGAGGCGGGGATTTTCCGCAGTCTGCACCCGTTGGGTGATGGCCAATTGTGAGCAGATTTTTCGGGGTGCCGGGGCGACCCAACTCCCGACCTTACCAGCGCTTTACTCGGTTGTCCGGCTTTTTTTGCGAATGAATATTTATCTTTTTTCAGGGGTTGAAATGTTCGTCCGGCGGGCCGATTGTTGTAATCAAGAGGTCACGAAATCCTGTTCCAGGCCTCTTGCGAGCTAGCTGAAATAAGGGATGAACTATGCAAATCCAAGTCAACAGCGATAACCATATTCAAAGCAGCAAACGACTGGAGGAGTGGGTACGAACCACCATTGAGAGCACGCTCGACCGTTATGAGGAAGACCTGACCCGTGTCGAAGTCCATCTGAGCGACGAGAACGGTGACAAACCAGGTCCTCATGATTTGCGCTGCCAACTGGAAGCGCGGCCAAAAGGCCATCAACCGATTTCCGTCACCCACAAAGCCGATTCGCTGGAACAGGCGATCGATGGTGCAGCTGAAAAGCTGGAGCACGCGCTGGAGCACCTGTTTGGCAAACTGCGCGGCAAACCGCGAGCCGCTGTGGTGCCTTTCACCAGCAAGGCCAACGACAAGCTGCTGGCGGAAGAGTTTGACGAGAACGAACAGGCAGCGATCAACAGTTGATGCGCTGATTTTCCAAGCCACCCAATGAGAAAGGGCCTGCAATTGCAGGCCTTTTCTGTTTTCAGCGGGAATCAGAAAGCAACGGAAGTCTGCACGTACACCGTGCGCGGCTCGCCGACATACTTGCCCTTGTTGTTGTCATCGAACGAACGGGTGAAGTACTGGGTGTTGAAGATGTTCTTCACCCCCACCGCCACATTCAGGTCCGACAGCTGTGGGCCGAAGTCATAACCGGCGCGGCTGCTGAACAGCATGTAGCCGGGGATCCTGCCGGTGCTGCCGTCGGCGCTTTCTTTGGAGGTGTTGGCGTTGTCGGCGAACTGGTCGCTCTGGAAGCTGCTGTCCAGGTTGAGCTTCCACGAGCCTTCGGTGTAACCGACGCCGATCGTGCCTTTGTGTTTCGACGAAAACGGCACACGATTGCCCTTGTTCGGCCCGTCTTCGCGAATGGTCGCGTCGACATAGGCGTAAGTCGCGTAGACGTCGAAGCCGGTCAGCGCCGGGCTCAAGTCGTCGAGGGCGTAGTTGACGCTGGTTTCGATGCCCTGATGGCGGGTTTCGCCACGGGCGATCACCGAATCATTGGTCTGGTTGCTTTCGTACTGGTTGTCGAAGTTGATCAGGAACGCACCGATTTCCGCTCGCAGAGCGCCGTTATCGTAACGGGTGCCGACTTCCCAGGTGCGAGCCTTCTCCGGTTTCACTTCGCCACTGCTGACGCGGTTGGGCATCTGGCTGTATTGCACGCTGCCGAACGAACCTTCGGTGTTGGCGTACAGATTCCAGCTGTCGGTCAGGTGATACAGCACGTTCAGTGCTGGCAGCGCAGTGTTGTAGTCGCCCTTGTATTTGACGTTGGTCAGATTGTTGGTCTGCTGCGATTCGATCATCTCGTAGCGCACGCCCGGCGTGATCGTCCACTTGCCGATGTCGATCCGGTCATCGACGAAGAACGCATTGGCTTCGGTGCCGCCACGGGTGTCTCGATCGTTGCGGCTGTTGGTGGTCGGGTACTCATTGCTGCTGATCGGCGTGCGATAGCGCAGTTCGTGACCGGCCTCGTTGATATAGCGATAGCCGACGCCGACTTCATGGCTGGTCGAGCCGAGGTCGAAACCTTGAGCGAAACGGGTTTCCAGGCCGCGAACCCAGTATTCGCGCGGCGACAGCGACAGGAATGTGCCCTGATCCAGATAACCGCTGCGCAGGGTCTTGGTGAAGAAAGTATTGGCGGTGAATTCGCGGCGATCTTCCTGATATCGGTAGCCGACATTGAACATCGTGCGACGGCCCCAGAACTGGTCTTTTGGCCGGGTCGACTGGTACGGATCGGCATCGTAATCGGCGACATTCAGACCGCCGGGCATGTCGGCCTTGCCTTCGTAATACTGAGCCATGGCGTTGAAACTGTTGGCCTCGTCGAGCTGGTATTTGCCCTTGAGGATCAGGTCGTCGATTTCCGTGTTGCTGTGCTCACGCCAGTCGCCTCCGCGAGTGCCGGAGTACAACAGCGCGCCGCCCAGACCGTTGGCATTGGTGCCGCCGGCCAGCAGGTTGGCGCTGGTCTTGAAGCCGTCATGGCTGGACGACGGGCTGGTTTCGGTCTGGAAACCGCCTTTCACGGTCGGCTCGTCCGGAATCGCCCGGGTCACGAAGTTGACCACGCCACCGACGTTCTGCGGGCCGTATCGCACGGCGCCGCCACCACGCACCACGTCCACCGCATCCATGTTGCCCATGCTGATCGGCGCGAACGACAACTGCGGCTGGCCATAAGGGGCGAACGGCACCGGGATGCCATCCATCAATACGGTCGAGCGTGCGGCCAGGCGCGGGTTGAGGCCGCGAATGCCGAAGTTCAGCGCCATGTCGTGGCTGCCGGTGCCGTTGTTTTCCGGCGCGTTGACGCCGGGAATGCGGTTGAGCACATCGCGGGCCTGGGTCGCACCCTGGCGTTCGAATTCTTCGCGGCGGATCACGTCACGGGCACCGGGATGTTCGAAGACGTTGACCTGCGCAGCCTCACCCAGCCAGTCGCCGACCACTTTCGAGGTGTCCAGCTCCAGGGTGTTGTCATTCGACGGCTGCAGGCTGAAGGCATTGCCACCTTCGGCACGGGCTTGCAGGCCAGTGCCCTCGAGCAGCGCGTTCAGACCTTGTTCCGCTGTGTAGCTGCCTTCCAGTCCACGGCTTTGCACACCGCTGGTGACCTGCGAGCCAAAGGAAATCAGCACCCCAGCCTCACGGCCGAACTGGTTGAGGGCATTTTCCAGCGACGACGGAGCGATGTGATAAGCCTTGGTTTCGGCAGCCAGCGCAAGGGGCAGGGCGCTGAAACTGAGGCTGGCGCCGAGGACGAGGTTACGCAGGGTTCGGGCCAGCGGCGTGAGACGGGTGGGTTGCATGGAGGACGGTCCTGAGAAGGTTGAATCAAGGGGGCTTTCCTTCTCTGTCACGCCAGATCTGAAAAACGGCTCATTTATTTTTTACAGGGGCGCGGAGCGATCAGGCTCTGGCTTCGACCGTCACCCAATAGCGAGTAAAACGCTTCACTTTCACGGGCAGGCTGATTTCCAGCAGGTCGAGAATCCGCTCGCTGTCGTCCAGTGGATAAGTCCCGGAGATCAGCAAGTCCGCCACTTTCGCATCGCAATGGAGCTGCCCGCGACGGTAGCGACCGAGTTCGTCGAGGAAGTCGCCCAGGCGCATGTGCGCGGCCACCAGCATGCCGTCGGCCCAGGCGCCGCTGTTGGCGTCCAGCGGTTTTGTCGCGCTGACGCCGGTGGTACTGAAACTCAGTTGTCGGGCGACCGGCAGCAGCATCGGCGCGCGACCTTGCACATTCAACTCGACCCGACCTTCAAACAGTGCGATCTGCGTGCGGTCGGCAAACTGCCGCACGTTTATTCGCGCGCCCTGGGTTTTCAGCAGGCCTTGGGCGGTTTGCAATTCGAAGGATTGAGTGGCGGTCAGCAGCATTTCACCTTCGAGCAGGCGGATCAGGCCATCGCCCCGGACGTCCGCCGCGCTGGCGGTGTTGAGCTGCAATTGGCCGCCGGCGCCGAGCGAGATCTTGCGTCGCTCACCGACCGGGCTGCGGTAATCGGCCAGCAGCGATGGCAACGGATTGTGCTCGCGCATTCCCCAGGTCACCGCCGAGCCAGCGCCGAGAATCAGCAACACCTTCAGCGCCTGACGACGGCTGCCGGACTTCGGCGCATTCAACGCGGCGTGGGCCAGTGGCGACGACAACCCGCGCAACCGCGAATTGACCCGCTGAATGTGCTCCCACGCCCGGCGGTGTTCGCTGTGGGCGTCGATCCATTGCTGCCAGGCTTGTTGCTGGCGCGGGTTCAACGGGCCCTGCTGCATTTCCAGTAACCAGTGCACCGCCTGTTCGGCGACCTGCGCGGAAAAATCCATCGGCGGGTTCACAGGGCGAAGTAGCAGCGCATCGCCGCTTTATTCAGATGACGTTTGACCGTGGCCACGGAAATGCCCAGTTCAGCGGCGATCTGCGGATAGGTCAGGCCATCGACCTGCGCCAGCAGAAATGCGCGTTTGACGGCGCGCGGAAGACCATCGAGCAACTGATCCAGCTCCATCAGGGTTTGCAGGATGATCGCTTTCTCTTCTTCCGAAGGCGCAACCATTTCCGGCATCTGCGCGAGGGTGTCGAGGTAGGCGCGCTCCAGATCCTGGCGGCGGTAATGGTTGAACAGCACGCGCTTGGCCAAGGTGGTGAGGAAAGCGCGCGGCTCGATGATCACCGGCGGCTCGCGGGCGGTCAGCAGCCGAATGAAGGTGTCCTGGGCCAGGTCAGCGGCGCTGTCCGGGCAGCCGAGTTTGCGCCGCAGCCAGCCGGTGAGCCAACTGTGGTGGGCCTGATAGAGCGATTCGACAGGATGGGCGGACGACAACGGCATCACTCCGGGCGCATGCGGGATGCGTTAGAGAACAAGAATGGTTCGCATTGTAGGGTTGTCGGTGATGTCCGGCAATCAGACTCTTTTGCGTATGAGAATATTTATCATTAATATTGTTCACCTGTCGTCCGGCGTGTTGGCCGGACGTTAACCGTTTCAGGGTCGAAACATGAAAGCCAAACTCGCCACACTTCCCCTGTCCTATCGTCTGGCCGTCACTTCGCGGGTGCTTGCGGCGGTGTTCGGCGGCTATCTGGTCGCGGCGCTGGCGAGTGTCACGCTGACGCTGTGGCTGCCGCTGAACCGCGCAGAAGCGGTGGTGACCGGCATGACCGTTTCGTTTCTGGTCTATCTGGTGGCGGTGCTCTGGTGTTTCGCCTGTCGCACGGCGTGGTCGGCGTGGGTCGGTCTGCTGGTGCCGAGCGTGATCCTGGCGACCGTTTCCGGGGCTGCGCGCGGTCTGGGTCTGGCATGAAAGAGGGCTTCCGGCAGGCGATGGCCTGGCTGCACACTTGGGCCGGGCTGGTCTTCGGCTGGCTGTTGTTCGCGATTTTCCTGACCGGAACCCTGGCCTATTTCAAGGACGAAACCAGTCACTGGATGCAACCGGAAATCCCCGCCCGCCCGTTGAATGCCGAGGCCAGCCTGACCCTGGCGCAAACCTACCTGCAACAGCACGCGGCCGGTGCTTCACGCTGGTTGATCGACCTGCCTGATGCCCGCGATCCTGGCCTGGGTGTGCGTTGGCAACCGGTCCCGGCCAGGCCCGGCGAGCGCGGCCAGTTCATCAGCAAGACTCTCGACGCGCAAACCGGCGCCGAAGTGCAGGCCCGGGAAAGCATGGGCGGCGAGTTCTTCTACCGCTTCCATTTCCAGCTGCAAATGCCTTATCCGTGGGGGCGCTGGCTCTCCACGATTGCCGCCATGGTGATGTTCGTCGCGCTGATCACCGGGATCATCACCCACAAGAAAATCTTCAAGGACTTCTTCACCTTCCGCCCACGCAAGGGCCAGCGTTCGTGGCTCGACGGGCACAACGCAGTGGGTGTGCTGGTGCTGCCGTTTCATCTGATGATCACCTACAGCAGTCTGGTGATCTTCATGTCGATGGTGATGCCGGCGAGCATTCTGGCTTCGTACGGCAACAATGTCCGGGCGTTTTACGACGAGGTGTTTCCCGCCGCCAACGTTCCCGAGCCTGCCGGTCAACCGGCGACACTGGCACCGCTGGCGCCACTGTTGCGGTCGGCCAGCGAGCAATGGTCGGGTGGACATGTCGGGCGTATCAGCGTGAACAATCCGGGCGATGCCAACGCCTCGGTGGTGATGTCCCGTGCGGGTTCCGACCGGGTGGTGAACGATGCCGGCAGCGCGGTGACTTTCAATGGCGTCAGCGGGCAAATCATCGGCACCCCATCTCAACAGCCGATGGCGATGGCAGTGGCCGGCAGTTTCTACGGTTTGCACATGGGGCACTTTGCCGGGCCGGTGTTGCGTTGGCTGTATTTCATCTGTGGTCTGGCCGGCACGGCGATGATCGGCACCGGGTTGGTGATCTGGCTCGGCAAGCGTCAGCTCAAACACGCCAAAAGCGGTGTGATGCCGTTCGAGTTGCGGCTGGTGCAAGTACTGAACATTGCCAGCATGGCCGGACTGATGACAGCAGTGGCGGTGTTCTTCTGGGCCAATCGTCTGCTGCCGGTGAATCTGGCCGGGCGTGCCGACTGGGAAGTGAACGCGTTCTTCATCGCCTGGGGCTTGAGCGTGGTGCATGCGATGTTACGCCCGGCGCGCAAGGCCTGGGTCGAACAGCTATCGCTCGGAGCCGCACTGTTTTTCGCGGTGCCGGCTCTCAATGGATTGACCTCCTCGTATCACCTCGGCGTGACAGTGCCCGCGGGCGATTGGGTTTTGGCCGGTTTCGACCTGACGTGTCTGGGCAGTGGTCTGTTCCTCGCCTGGGCCGCGCGGAAAATGCAGCGCGCCGGACACACCGTCAACGTGAAAAAAACAGCGCGCGAAACGACTCGGCCGATCTCCCTTGAGCAGGGGGCGAACTGAATGCTACTGCCGCTGTTGCTCTGTTATAGCGCTTTTACGGCGCTGTGCCTGGCGATGCCCCGGCATCACGAAGAGCTGCTGGGTCACAAACCTTCGGCTCGCCGTCGACAATATTTGAAACTCGCAGGCTGGCTGTTGCTGGGGCTGTCGCTGTGGGCGGCGGTTGCCAGCAAGGGCTGGAGCTTTGGCCTGGTCGACTGGTGCGCCGTGTTGATGTTCAGTGCGCTGACGCTGGTGCTGTTGTTGCCCTATCGCCCACGCCTGGCCTTGACCATGGCCGGCGCGAGTCTGCTCGCCAGCCCGGTCGCTGCATGGGCGTTGAACTGACATGTTGATCGGCCATCCCCCCGAGCACCGCGACGACGAAACCCATGGTGCCCGTGCGCATTTTCTTCAGGTGTTCCTGTCCCAGCGTTCGCAGATGGAAGCGCTGGTGAGCCGACGTGTGGGCTGTCGGGCGACGGCGGCGGATCTGGTGCAGGACCTGTTCCTGCGTTTCTGGCGTCGGCCGCTGGTGCAGGTCGAAGAACTCAGTACTTATCTGTTGCGCTGCGCCGGCAATATCGCCATCGATCATTTGCGCAGCGAAGGCACGCGGGTGCGAGTCAACGAAGGCTGGCAGCCGGATGAGCCGGACAGCTCCGCCAGCGAACCGCAGGCGGCGCTCGAAGCAGGCAACGATTTACGTCATGTCGAAGCGGCCTTGCGCGCGTTGCCCGAGCGCACGCGGCAGATCTTTTTGCTCAATCGCATCCATGGGCGCAAGTACGCCGAGATCGCCAAAGCCATGGGCCTGTCCCAAAGCGCTGTGGAAAAACATATGATGCGCGCCCTCGAGGCCTGCAAGGCCAGCCTGCGCGAACCCGCGCCACGCACGCCAGGGAAAGCACCGTGAATCACATCGAACGCGTCATTCCGACGCCTGCTCAGGAACAGGCCGCTTTCGCCTGGTTGAGCCTGTTGCACGACCGCCCCAGCGCCGGCGATCAACTGACGTTCAGTCAATGGCTGCATGCCGATCCGGCTCACGCCGAGGCCTACGCCCAGGCGCAAGTGGTGTGGGAGTTGAGCGAAGGGCCGGCGCGCACTCTGGCCGATGAAGACGCGTTGGCGTTGCAGGGTTTGCTCAATGTGATGGACCGGCCGCGTCGTCCGCAGGTCCGGCGTTGGGCCGGCGCGCTGGCCATGGCGGCCTGCCTGTTGTTGATGATCAGCCTCGGCACCGGTTGGCAGCCGCAGCGCTGGATCGATGATCTGGGCGCCGATTACGTGTCGGCACCGGGCGAGATCCGCACCGTGACCCTCGCCGATCAATCGCAGGTGACGCTGGACGGCGACAGCGCTATCGCCGTGGATTTCAGTCACGGCGAGCGGCATGTGCAACTGCGCCGGGGCGCCGGATTTTTCAGCGTGACTCACACGGGCGATCCTTTTGTGGTCGAGGCCGAGAAAGGCCAGGCGCGAGTGTTGGGCACGCAGTTCGAAGTGCGCCTGCAACCGCAAGGTGCCCAAGTGACAGTGCTGTCCGGACGCGTCGGCGTGACGCCATCCCGCGATGGCCAACAGCAGGTTCTGACCGCTGGCCAGCAAGTGGCGTACGGCGCAGGCACCGCGGAAAAACTCCACGCCGTGGACAGCGAAGCGCAATTGGCGTGGCGCCAGGGCTGGCTGACTTACTACAAGTCGACGCTGGCCGATGTGGTGCAGGATTTGCGGCGTTATTACCCGGGACGGATCGTGTTGCTCAATGACGAGCTGGGCGCGCGCAAGGTCAGTGGCAGCTTTCCGAGCAAGGATCCGCAAGCGGTACTGAATTCGCTGCAAGGGGTGCTGGGATTCGAGCAACATCAGGTGTTGGGCAAGCTGATCATCCTGCGCTGAAAATATTTTCAAAATTGTGGTGAGGTAAACCCGGATGCCATCCGTGTAGTGACTGAAACTGCGAGTCATTCGCATCCGTTGCGGTTCTACACAGGTCATGAGCAATGAAGTCCAGGGCAAAATCGGGTTCGGTCAAACAGTGGTTAGGCGTTTCGGCATTGAGTTTTTCGGCGTTGGCGCTGTTGCCGCTGAGCGTGGCGCTGGCCGCTGAATCCGTCAGCAGTCAGCCGCAAAAGCAATTCAGTTTTTCTCTGGCTGCCAAACCGCTGCCGCAAGCCCTGAGCGACTTCAGTCGCGTGACCGGGCAGAGCGTGGTCTACACCGATGAAGCCCCTTACGGCCTGACCGCACCGGCGATCAACGGCCAGATGAGTGCCGAACAGGCGCTGCAACATCTGCTCACCGGCTCCGGCCTGACCTTCCGCCGCACCGACAGCCATACCCTGGCGCTCGAACCGCAACCGACCGCAGGCGCATTGAACCTCGGTGCGACCACCATCACCTCGGTGGTCGACCAGCCGATGAGCTATCAGCCACCGGAAACCAGTTCGGTGATGCGCTCTTCCGCTTCGCTTCAGGAAATCCCGCAGACCGTCAACGTGATTGCGGCCCAGGTCATTCGCGATCAGGCACCGCGCAATCTCGATGACGCACTGGCCAACGTCAGCGGCATCACCCAAGGCAACACCTTGGGCAGCACCCAGGACTCGGTGATGACTCGCGGCTTCGGCGACAACCGCAACGGCTCGATCATGCGCGACGGCATGCCGGTGGTGCAGGGCCGTGGCATGAACGCGACCGTGGATCGCGTCGAAGTGCTCAAGGGCCCGGCGTCGCTGCTGTACGGGATTCAGGACCCGGGCGGCGTGGTCAACATGGTCAGCAAGAAGCCCGAACTGACCCAGTACAACGCGCTGACCCTGCGCGGCTCGACTTACGGTGACGGCAAGAATGGCAGCGGTGGCGCCTTCGACAGCACTGGTGCGCTGGGGGATTCCGGCCTCGCGTATCGCATGGTGCTGGATCACGAAGACGAAGATTACTGGCGCAACTTCGGCACTCACCGCGAAACCCTGATCGCACCGTCGCTGGCCTGGTACGGCGAGCGCACCAAGCTGCTGTTCGCCTACGAGCACCGTGAATTCCTGACCCCGTTTGATCGTGGAACCCTGATCGATCCACGCACCAACCATCCGCTGGATATCTCTCGCAACGAGCGGCTCGACGAGAAATTCAACGACATGGAAGGGCGTTCGGATCTGTATCACTTCGAGGCCGACCACGAACTCAACGACGACTGGAAAGCCCATTTCGGCTACAGCTGGAACCGCGAAACCTACGACGCCAGCCAGGTCCGTGTAACCGCGATCGACACCAAAAAAGGCACCCTGACCCGCAGCATGGACGGCACCCAGGGCGCGATCAGCACCGACCGCTTCACCACCGCCAGCCTCGAAGGCAAGGTCAACGTGCTGGGCATGCAGCATGACCTGGTGTTCGGCGTCGACGACGAGTACCGCAAGATCTACCGCGCCGACCTGATCCGCCAGAAAAGTCTGAGCACTTTCAGCTACGTCAATCCGGTCTACGGTCGCGAAGTCGAAGGCACCACCGTCAGCCCGGCGGACAGTGCGCAAACCGATCTGCTGCGCAGTGATTCGGTGTTCCTGCAGGACTCCATCCACCTCAACGACCAGTGGATTCTGGTGGCCGGCGGGCGCTTCCAGGAGTACGACCAGTACGCCGGCAAAGGCGTGCCGTTCAAGGCCAACACCGACAGCAACGGCCAGAAGTGGGTGCCGCGCGCAGGTCTCGTGTATCGCTACACCGACGCGTTGTCGTTCTACGGCAGCTACACCGAATCGTTCAAACCGAACTCGACCATCGCCCCGCTCAGCGGCAGCAGCACCGTGCTCGACGGCAGCATCGCACCGGAAGAAGCCAAGTCCTGGGAGCTGGGCGCACGTCTGGACATGCCGGGTCGCATCACCGGCAACATCGCCCTGTTCGACATCAAGAAACGCAACGTGCTGGTGGCCAACGCCGAAGGCCCGACCACGATCTACAGCGCCGCCGGTGAAGTGCGTTCCCGTGGCCTGGAAGTCGATCTGACCGGTCAGCTCAGCGACCGCTGGAGCATGATCGGCAGCTACGCCTATACCGACGCCGAGGTTACGGAAGATCCGGACTACAAAGGCAACAGGCTGCAGAACGTGGCGAAAAATACCGGCTCGCTGTCGGCGGTCTACGACTTCGGTAGCGTGATCGGTGGCGATCAACTTCGGGTCGGCGCCGGCGCGCGCTATGTCGGTGAACGAGCGGGTAACGCGGTGAATGATTTCGATCTGCCGAGCTACACCGTGGCCGATGCGTTCGCCACTTACGACACCAAGGTTGAGGGGCAGAAGGTCAAGTTCCAGCTCAACGTGAAGAACCTGTTCGACCGCACCTACTACACCTCGGCGGCCAGTCGCTTCTTCGTGTCGATGGGCGATTCGCGGCAGATTTCGTTGTCGAGCACGCTGGAGTTCTGATCCAGAACCGCGTCATCGTTCATCGCCGGCAAGCCAGCTCCCACAGGTTTTCGGTCGACCACACCTATCGGGAACGAGGCAGAACCTTGTGGGAGCGGGCTTGCCCGCGATGAGGCCCTGACAGGCAGTAAAAATCCTGGGATTAGCGCAAAAACGCCTGGCGGTACTCGCCGGGCGTTCCACCCAACACCTGGCGAAAGCGGTTGGTGAAGTGGCTGGCACTGGCAAATCCGCACGCCAGGGCAATCTCCCCCAGCGGCAACGCCGTGCCCCGCAACAACTCCCGCGCCCGACTCAAACGCCGCGCCAGCACATACTGATGTGGCGGCAGGCCGAAGCTCACCCGGAACATCCGCGCGAAGTGGTATTCCGACAACGCACACAACCCCGCCAGTTGCCCGAGGCTGATCGGCTCGGCCAGTTGGCTGTCGATGAACTCCACCAGTTGCCGACGCTGATGCGGCGCCAGTCCACCCTTGAGGCGCAAGCCATGGCGTACGCCGACCTGGCTCAACAAGGTATGGCTGATCAGTTCGTGGGCCAGGCTGCTGGTCAGCAGACGCTCGCCGGGCTCGTCCCAATTCAGAGTGAGTAACTGGCGAAACCGTCGGGCCTGTTGCGGATCTTCCAGAAAAGTCTGTTCGCGCAGCTGCATTTCCCTGGGCTCGCGATCCAGCAGCGTGACGCAACCCAGAGCAAATTGTTCGGCGCTGAAATACAGGTGGGCCAAGCGGATATCGCCATTGATCACCCAGCCCGATTCATGGTCGGCCGGCAGGATGCAGAGCTTGTCCGGGCCGCCCTTGTGGCCCGGATCGCCACGACGGAAGGTGCCGGTGCCGCCAGCGATGTAACAGGAGAGGGTGTGATGGCTCGGCGCTTCGTATTCCTGGGCGTCGTGATGATTGGTCCACAAGGCTGCGGACAGGCCGTCACCCAGCTCGGCGCTGTGCACAAGGCGTGCATTGGGCGAGTTGTTGAGGGCTTGAAAGACTTGCAGGGTATCGATGGCGGCCATGGTCGGTTCTCTTCAACGCCTTGCATCCTACTCCTTGGATTTCGCGCTGCCAGCCTGCGCGCCGACAAAAGCGCAAGTTTATGCAAGCGAGGGTCGAGGGGGTGGGCGGACACTGAAAACCAATCAAGGAGTGTCTGCCATGAACCTGTCTTTATATTTGTTGACCGTGCTGATCTGGGGCACCACATGGATTGCCCTGAAGTGGCAGCTGGGCGTGGTGGCGATTCCAGTGTCGATCGTCTATCGCTTCGGTCTCGCCGCGTTGGTGTTGTTTGCGTTGTTGCTGCTCAGCCGTCGTCTGCAACCGATGAACCGGCGCGGGCATCTGATCTGCGTGGCGCAGGGGTTGTGTCTGTTCTGCGTCAACTTCATGTGTTTCCTGACCGCCAGCCAATGGATTCCCAGCGGTCTGGTGGCGGTGGTGTTTTCCACCGCTACATTGTGGAACGCGCTGAATGCGCGAGTGTTTTTCGGCCAGCGCATTGCGCGCAATGTGCTGATGGGTGGGGCGCTGGGGCTGTCTGGCCTGGGCCTGTTGTTCTGGCCTGAGCTGGCGGGGCATCACGCCAGTCCGCAAACCCTGCTCGGCCTCGGTCTGGCGCTCTGCGGCACCCTGTGTTTCTCGGCGGGCAACATGTTGTCCAGCCTGCAACAGAAGTCCGGTCTCAAACCGTTGACTACCAATGCCTGGGGCATGGCCTACGGCGCGGCGATGCTCTCGGTGTGGTGTCTGGTCAAAGGCATTCCGTTCGAGATGGAGTGGACCACACGCTACATCGGTGCACTGCTGTATCTGGTGATCCCGGGGTCGGTGATCGGTTTCACCGCGTACCTGACGCTGGTCGGCCGGATGGGTCCGGAGCGCGCGGCTTACTGCACGGTGCTGTTCCCGGTGGTAGCGCTGAACGTTTCGGCATTTGCCGAGGGCTATCAGTGGACGGCGCCGGCATTGGCGGGGCTGGTACTGGTGATGCTGGGGAATGTACTGGTATTTCGTAAACCCCCAGTTGCCGTTGTTTCCACGCAAGGAAAATTGGCCTGATATTGATTGAATCTTGAGCGTTGATTATTCAGCGCTCGTTTTTCAACGTTATGAAAATCAGTACCGGCAATATGAAGTCGACAATGTGCCTTGCCCAGTCTTTCGCGTTCCATGCTTGCGAAGTGTCCATGTCGAACCATTCAACACCGATACTTTGCAGGCAGACGTAATAGATGAAGATGGCGATCAATAAACCAGTGATCGAATATTTCTTTGCCTCGTGAAACTCTGCGGCGGAGTCGTTGATGCTGCGATAGAGATGATAAGTGCCAACCAGGCAATAGGCGGTATAGATTGACTCCATGGTAATGATGAACCAATAGATCCGGTGGTGCATCATGGGCGATTCGATCGCTCTGTAACGTATGTTCTCGTTGATCTGAGTCGTGTCCATACTCAGGATGTGTCCGACGTACTCATAGTTTGATGCGTAGTCTGTCAAGTTTGAGTACATCACCAGTAGTCCAAAAAAACTGATGTAGGCCATCAGGAAGACTTTGCTGTAACGGATTAGTTGATCGGTATTGTAAGTTCTCAAGGTGGCTGTTCTCCGGAGTGTTTGTTGTTGTGTTTAAACGTCCGGAAAGTTTATAGCGCGATGATGTTTTTCGTTGATATGTTGATTTTCAAAGTATGTATTGGAGCGCGATTGAACGGGCAAGCACCTCGCAGTACTTGCCCGTTTTTTTATCCGCGCCAGACCTGCGGATTCACCAGATCCTGCGGGCGCTCGCCAAGCAGGGCGCTACGCAGGTTAGTCAGGGCACGATTGGCCATCGCTTCGCGGGTTTCGTGGGTGGCCGATCCGATGTGTGGCAGAGTCACGGCGTTTTTGAGCTGAAACAGCGGTGATTCGGCCAGCGGTTCTTTTTCGTAGACATCCAGACCTGCACCGCGAATCCGGTTGTTCTGCAAGGCTTCGATCAATGCCGGTTCATCCACTACCGGACCACGAGAGATGTTCACCAGAATTGCATCCGGCTTCATCAGCGCCAGTTCGCGATGGCTGATCAGGTGGCGGGTCTTGTCGCTGAGCGGCACCACCAGACAAACGAAGTCGGCCTCGGCCAGCAGTTGGTCAAGGCTGCGAAATTGTGCGCCGAGTTCCTGTTCCAGTCCGGTCTTGCGGCTGTTGCCGCTGTAGAGGATCGGCATGTTGAAGCCGAAGCGTCCGCGACGGGCGACGGCGGCGCCGATGTTGCCCATGCCGACAATGCCCAGGGTCTTGCCGTGTACGTCGCAACCGAACAGTGGTGCGCCGACGCTGGCCTGCCATTGGCCGGCCTTGGTCCAGGCGTCCAGTTCGGCGACGCGGCGGGCACTGCTCATGATCAGGGCGAAGGCCAGGTCCGCGGTGCTTTCGGTGAGGACATCCGGGGTATTGGTGAGCATGATCCCGCGTTCGTTGAAGTAGGCGAGGTCATAGTTGTCGTATCCGACGGAGACGCTGGAGACCACTTCGAGTTTGGCGGCGTTTTCCAGTTGGGCCTTGCCGAGTTTGCGACCGACGCCGATCAGGCCGTGGGCGTGGGGCAGGGCTTCGTTGAACTGGGCGTTGATGTCGCCGTTCTTCGGGTTGGGGACGATGACGTCGAACTCCTGCTGCAGGCGTTCGATCATGGGCGGGGTGATGCGGCTGAAGGCCAGGACTGTTTTTTTCATCGTTTTTGGCTCTTGTTCGGGCTTGATGCAAAGCAAGCTAACATTTCTGGCTCCGGGTTGTCTTGGCGGCTTGTGCGCCGAACAGCCTCTTGGGTTTTGGGGTGAGTAAACGGTTTTTCGGAAGCGGCTCCGTGTTCATCTGGAGTCTCTTCCAGTGTTGCTGTTCTAAACTGCGCTGAACTTTTGATGATTTCGCTTATAACAAAAAGAAACGCCGATAAAGGCTTTTATTGCGAATGGGTCTCTAAGGCTGTCAGTTCTGACAGGTGCGGAAATTAATAATAATGGCAGTCTTTTATTTCGCATTTTCCGCGACAGTCAACATAAAAGGACTTCCCATGAAGAATGAATTTTTTCTGTTTTCAAACCAACAAGAAAATGTGAGCGGTACAGCCAATGCTCTCATTGATAATCTTGTACCATTCAACGGCGAGGTTGACATCTTTGTAACGGATAATGAGGAAGTTTACGTCAGTGCACGTCAGCAGTTTGATGACAAGCGATCAGGGGCTCTGGCGTTCAGCTTTAAAGCTGATATCCCTGATGGTAGGCATGATTATGAGGCAGATTCAGGGATGTATATTAGTTATGCTTTGTTCGAAGAGGTCGCAGGGGGGACAAAAATCACGCCGTTCCCGGCTGTTTACGGTAGTGGAAATGTAAATATGACTTTCGACCGTAGTAAAGGTACATTGGAAGTTGGGTTTAACTTGGAAGTTCAAAACAGTCCTACTGAGCCAAGGTTAAAAGCGATTGGTGCATTCAAAAATGTTTCAGGTCTTGAGCAAGTGAAGAAGTAGCACGGCTCTATTTTAATCGTTCCCGCGCTCTGCTTGGGAATGCAGCCCGGGACCCTCTGCGTCCCATCCGAGCTGCCAGCGAATGCAGTTGTCGCTGGCAGGTCGCATTGGTCAGAGCGGCTTGGCTGTGTGTGGGATGACGTTGTACTTCGACGTTATCCAGACCCGGCCGCTGATGCGTCAGCGCCCCTCAAAAGCCTACCCACCTCGTTTCCGAGGGGCAACCGACGCGACTTGTCGGAAACGTCCTCGCAAATCACCCCGTCTGTAGGACGGTAAACTCAGTTCGCCAGCCTGGCTCCACCCAGACTCCCACTCATCTCATAAGCCGCCAATTCCGCCTGATGCCCCGCCAATATCTCCGGCAACGACCCACGCAGGTACTCGACCCAAGTCTTGATCTTCGCGTCCAGGTACTGCCGCGACGGGTAGATCGCATACAGGTTCAGTTCCTGCGAGCGGTAGTTCGGCATCACCCGTACCAGCGAGCCATTGCGCAAGCCTTCTATCGCGGCGTACACCGGCAATACACCGACCCCCATCCCGCTGGTGATCGCGGTTTTCATCGCGTCGGCGGAGTTCACCAAAAAGGGTGAGCTGTTGATGGTGACCATTTCCTGGCCTTCCGGGCCGTCGAAGGCCCATTTTTCCAGGGGGATTACCGGGCTCACCAGGCGCAGGCAGGCGTGGTTCAGCAGGTCGCTGGGTTTTTGTGCGCAGCCGTTGGCTTTCACGTAGGCCGGGGAGGCGCAGACGATGCTGTAGGTGATGCCCAGGCGTTGCGAGACGAAGCCCGAGTCCGGCAGTTCGCGAGCGAGGACGATGGACACGTCGTAGCCTTCGTCGAGCAGGTCCGGCACGCGGTTGGCCATGGTCAGGTCGAAGGTCACGTCCGGGTGGGTCTTGCGGTAGCGGGCGATGGCGTCGATCACGAAGTGCTGGCCGATGCCGGTCATGGTGTGGACTTTCAGCTGTCCGGCCGGGCGGGCGTGGGCCTCGCTGGCTTCGGCTTCGGCCTCTTCGACGTAGGCGAGGATCTGCTCGCAGCGCAGCAGGTAGCGCTTGCCGGCTTCGGTGAGCGCGATGCGGCGGGTCGTGCGATTGAGCAAGCGGGTTTGCAGGTGGGCCTCAAGGTTGGAGACCGCGCGCGAGACGTTGGCGGTGGTGGTGTCGAGCTGCACGGCAGCGGCGGTGAAGCTGCCCGCTTCGGCCACACAACTGAAGGCGCGCATGTTTTGCAAAGTGTCCATGGGGTGCTCTCAAGGGAGATGGCAAATTGTGACACGAAGTTTCAGTGGCTGAGACCCCCGACCAAGGGATTATCTCGTTAACGGTAACAAAGATTCACAGGATTCCCAGCTTATCGCCGTCATGGCGCCCCCCTAGAATTGCGCCCACCTCGAAACATCTCCCACCTCAGGAATTCGCAGCAGTGCCGCGTCGCATCAACAGAGCGCTTTTGCCGCTCAGTGTTCTGGCTCTTTCGTTAGGTCTCGGCGGCTGCATTGGAACCGGAGGAATTGCCCCGCAGGGCAAGGCTCTGGAGGCTAATGAACTGGCCACCGACGAGGCCATCGCCCACGCCGCCCGTGACGCAAACTGGCCCACCGCCCAATGGTGGCAAGCCTACGGTGACCCGCAACTCAATCGCTGGATCGACCTTGCCGTGCAAGGCAGCCCGACCCTGGCCATGGCCGCCGCGCGCGTGCGTCAGGCCCAGTCACTGGCCGGTGTCGCCGAAGCCGCCGAGTCGTTGCAGATCAATGGCGAGTCGACCCTCAAGCGCCACAACTGGCCGACCGATCAGTTCTACGGCCCCGGTGAGCTGGCCAATACCACGACTTGGGACAACAACGCTGCGCTGGGTTTCAGTTACGCCCTCGACCTCTGGGGTCGTGAAAGCAACAGCACCGAGCGTGCGGTGGATCTTGCGCACATGAGCGCGGCCGAGGCGCGTCAGGCGCAGCTGGAATTGCAGAACAACATCGTGCGCGCCTACATCGAGTTGTCGTTGCACTATGCCCAGCGCGATATCGTCGCGGCGACGCTCAAGCAGCAACAGCAGATTCTTGAGCTGGCGCAGAAACGCCTGGACGGCGGGATCGGCACCCACTTTGAAGTCAGCCAGGCCGAAACCCCGCTGCCGGAAACCCATCGGCAACTGGATGCACTGGACGAAGAGATCGCCCTGAGCCGCAACCAGATCGCTGCACTGGCCGGCAAAGGGCCGGGTGCCGGCGCGCAGTTGGAGCGGCCGTCCCTGTCCCTCGGCGCTGCGCTGAAACTGCCGTCGGCACTGCCCGCCGAACTGCTCGGTCAGCGACCGGACGTGGTCGCCAGTCGCTGGCAAGTGGCGGCGCAGGCGCGCGGGATCGATGTCGCGCATGCCGGGTTCTACCCCAACGTCGATCTGGTCGGCAGCCTCGGCTACATGGCCACCGGCGGCGGGGCGCTGGAGTTCCTGACCGGCAAGAAGCTCAACTACAACGTCGGGCCGGCGATCTCGCTGCCGATTTTTGACGGCGGGCGACTGCGTGCCGAACTGGGCGAAGCCTCGGCGGGTTATGACATCGCCGTCGCGCATTACAACCAGACCCTGGTCAATGCGCTGAAGAACATCTCCGATCAACTGATCCGCCGCGAGTCGATGGACAAGCAGCAGACATTCGCCGCCGAGTCCGTGGCCACGGCGCAGAAGACCTACGACATCGCGATGATCGCCTACCAGCGCGGCCTCACCGATTACCTCAACGTGCTCAATGCCCAGACCCTGCTGTTCAAACAGCAGCAGGTTCAACAGCAGGTGCAGGCGGCGCGTTTGAGTGCTCATGCGGAACTGGTGACGGCATTGGGCGGTGGCCTTGGTGCGGGTAACGACGTGCCGACTTTTGAGCAGACCGCCGCCCCGAAAACCCCGGCCCTCCTGCGTTGAACACACAACCCCTGTGGGAGCGGGCTTGCTCGCGAAGAGGGAGTGTCAGGCAGCCCATGTGTTGTCTGACACAGCGCATTCGCGAGCAAGCCCGCTTCCACAGTTTCTACGGTTCGACTGAATTTTTGAGCACGACCAAATGACTCCCTTGCCCGCACCTTTGCGCTGGCTCTACTCCCTGGAATGGCGCCGGGGTTTCTTCGACTGGGCGCGCAGCGACGGCGTGACCTGGGTCTACATCTTCAAGGTGTTGATTGCCGCATTCCTGACCCTGTGGCTGGCGATGCGCCTAGAACTGCCGCAACCGCGCACGGCGATGATCACCGTATTCATCGTCATGCAGCCGCAGAGCGGCCAGGTGTTCGCCAAGAGCTTCTATCGCTTCCTCGGCACCCTGGCCGGGTCGGCGATGATGGTCACGCTGATTTCGCTGTTCGCCCAGAACACTGAACTGTTCCTCGGCTCGCTGGCGATCTGGGTCGGCATCTGCTCGGCCGGCGCCGCCCGTTGCCGCAACTTCCGCGCCTACGGTTTTGTGCTGGCCGGCTACACGGCGGCGATGGTCGGTTTGCCGGCGCTCGCCCATCCCGACGGTGCGTTCATGGCGGCGGTGTGGCGGGTGCTGGAGATCTCGCTGGGGATCCTCTGCTCGACCCTGGTCAGCGCCGCGATCCTGCCGCAGACCGCCAGTGCCGCGATGCGCAACGCCTTGTATCAGCGCTTCGGTGTGTTCGCGTTGTTCGTCACCGATGGCCTGCGCGGACGCAGCAAGCCGGAGTCGTTCGAGGCCAGCAACGTGCGCTTCATCGCCGAAGCGGTCGGGCTGGAAGGGCTGCGCAGCGTGACCGTGTTCGAAGACCCGCACATGCGCCGGCGCAACGGTCGCCTCAGTCGCCTGAACAGCGAGTTCATGGGCATTACCACCCGGTTCAACGCCCTGCACCAGTTGCTCGAGCGCCTGCGCCGCAACGGTGCCGACCATGTGGAAGCGGCGATCAAACCGGGTCTGCAGGATCTGGCCGAAGTGCTCGACGGCTTCAGCGGCCGCGCCCTGACCAGCCCGGACGCGGCGCGTCTGGTGCAGGCGCTCGCTGTCTACAAGGAAGCCTTGCCGGCGCGAGTGCGCAGCCTGCGGGCGATCTTTCAGGAGAGCGAGCCGAGCGACGCCGAGCAACTGGATTTCCACACCGCGTATGAACTGCTCTATCGCTTCGTCGATGACCTGCACAGTTATGCACAGACCCACGCGTCGCTGGCCGATCACCGCCACGAACGCGAGCGCTGGGACGAGCCGTTCACCCCGCAAACCAGTTGGTGGGCCGCAGCGGCTTCAGGGATTCGCGCGTCATTCATCCTGATCGTGCTCGGCAGTTACTGGGTCGCCACCGCGTGGCCGAGCGGCGCGACCATGACCCTGATCGCCGCCGCCACCGTGGGCCTGTCGGCGGCGACGCCGAACCCGAAACGCATGGCGTTCCAGATGGCCTGCGGCACGTTCCTCGGAGCGCTGATCGGCTTCGTCGAGATGTTTTTCATCTTCCCGTGGATCGATGGCTTCCCGCTGCTGTGCGTGATGCTCGCGCCGGTGATCGTGCTCGGCTCGTTCCTCACCTCGCGGCCGCAATACGCCGGTGTCGGTCTCGGCCTGCTGATTTTTTTCAGTACCGGTTCGGTGCCGGACAACCTGACGATCTACAACCCCTACACCTTCATCAACGACTACATCGCCATGGTCATGGGCATGCTGGTCTGCGCGGCGGCGGGGGCGATCATTCTGCCGCCGAACAGCCGCTGGTTGTGGCAGCGCCTGGAGCAGGACCTGCGCGGGCAAGTGGTGTACGCGATCAGCGGCAAACTCAAGGGGCTGGCGTCGAGTTTCGAAAGCCGTACCCGCGACCTGATGCATCAGGCCTATGGGCTGGCGGCGGGTCAGCCGTTGGTGCAGAAGAACCTGCTGCGCTGGATGTTCGTGGTGCTGGAAGTCGGCCACGCGATTATCGAGCTGCGCAAGGAACAGGCGATCCTGCCGGTGCATCCGGCGTATGCCGAATCCCAGCCATGGCGTCAGGCGATCAGGGTCATGGGGCGCTCGCTGGTGCGGCTGTTCCTGCAACCGAATTCGAGCAATCTGGAACGCGCACTGGTGGCGGTCGATCACGCCATCAGTCGGGTCGCCGCCACTGACGAACCGTTCGCACCGCACTTCGATACCTCGGCACTGCGGCGGGTGAAAAGCTACCTGCACTTCATCCGCACCTCGTTGCTCGACCCGCAATCACCCCTTGCCGCCTATGCCATCGCCAAGCCCGAAGGACTTGCCCATGCCTCGTGAAATCGCCTTCCACGGCGTGTACATGCCGACCATGACCCTGATGTTTTTCGTCGCCGCGGCACTTGCCTGGGCGCTGGACCGGTTTCTGTCGGGGTTCGATCTGTACCGCTTCTTTTGGCACCCGGCGCTGCTGCGCCTGAGCCTGTTTACCTGTCTGTTCGGCGCGATGGCGCTGACTGTCTACCGTTGAGTCTGAGAATTGTCCCGATGAAAAAGTTTTTCAGCCTGCTCGCGACCCTGCTGGTGCTGGCCCTGGCGCTGTGGATCGGCCGCACGTTGTGGGAGCACTACATGAACACCCCGTGGACCCGCGACGGCCGTGTGCGCGCCGACATCATCAACGTCGCCGCCGACGTCACCGGTGAAGTGGTGGACGTGCCGGTACGTGACAACCAGTTGGTGAAGAAAGGTGATCTGCTGATGCAAATCGACCCCGAGCACTATCGCCTGGCGGTGAAACAGGCGCAGTCGCTGGTGGCTTCGCGCAAGGCCACGTGGGAGATGCGCAAGGTCAACGCCCATCGCCGCGCCGACCTCGACAACCTGGTGATCTCCAAGGAAAACCGCGACGACGCCAGCAACATCGCCGACTCCGCACTGGCCGATTACCAACAGGCCCAGGCCCAACTGGAAGCCGCCGAACTCAACCTCAAACGCACCGAAGTGCGGGCGGCGGTGGACGGCTACGTGACAAACCTTAACGTGCATCGCGGCGACTACGCCCGCATCGGCGAAGCGAAAATGGCCGTGGTCGACATGAACTCTTTCTGGGTCTATGGCTTCTTCGAAGAGACCAAACTGCCTCACGTGCGGGTCGGCGATAAGGCGGATATGCAACTGATGAGCGGCGAAGTCCTCAAGGGTCACGTGGAAAGCATCTCCCGCGGCATCTACGACCGCGACAACCCGGAAAGCCGCGAACTGATCGCCGATGTGAACCCGACCTTCAACTGGGTGCGCCTGGCTCAGCGAGTGCCGGTGCGGATTCACATTGATGAAGTGCCGGAAGGGGTGCTGCTGGCGGCGGGGATTACCTGCACCGTTGTGGTGAAGCAGGACGTTGTGGATAACTGACAGACCGCGTCGTAGCCATTTGCGAGCAAGCTCGCCACACAGGCTTTTGTGTCGCACTGAATATCTGAGTGCACCGCTAAACCTGTGGGAGCGTGGCTTGCCCGCGACGGGGCTGACGCGATCTCAGAGCTTCCCGCGCAAGCCGAAGCGCTTCATCAACGTCGATTCCAGCAAGCCTTTGGGTAACAGCGTTGCCAGCAGCGGCAGCGCCCGACTGCCATTGCCGATGCGGATCAGTCGCGGTGGCTTGCTCTGCTGCACAGCCTTGAGCAATTCGGCGGCAAATTCGCTGGCTGGCGTCGGTTTGTCCTGGGACGCTTTGGCCCGCGCCCGGATGCCTTCGCGCAACGGAAACCACGGCGATTGTTCGTTGATCAGTTGTTCTGCCTCATGCCCGGCATTCTTGGCGAAACTGGACTGAATCGCCCCCGGCTGTACTTCCATCACGCGAATTCCGAACGGCGCCAGCTCCATGCGCAACGCATCGCTCAACGCATGCACCGCCGCTTTCGAGGCGCAATAGGCGCCGGCAAATGGCGTGACCAGCACGCCGGAAACACTGCCGACATTCACCACCAGGCCTTTGGCCCGGCGCAGCACCGGGAACAGCGCACGGGTCACGCCGACAATCGAAAACACGTTGGTTTCGAACTGGCGCTGCATGGCTGAAACACCGCCGTCGAGCAGCGGCCCCATGGCGCCGTAACCGGCATTGTTGATCAGCACATCGAGGCCGCCGTGTTGCTGATTGATTCGCTCGGCGAGTTGTTCCAGCGCGGCATTGTCATTGACGTCGAGCTGCACGGCGGTAAATCCGGCAGCGCCGAGTGTCGCGACATCTTCAACTTTGCGTGCACTGGCCCAGACCTCGTAGCCGGCACTTTTGAAGGCATCGGCGAGGGCGCGGCCGATGCCGCTGGAACAACCGGTAATCAACGCAACGGGCATGGCGCATTCCTTGTGCAAAACAGTGGGAGGGGGGATCAGTCGGAGAAACTGCCCTGCAGGCGCTCGGCGCGAAACTCCAGGGTTTGCGGGCGATAACCGGGGCGCAACGGCGGCATCGGCAGGCAGTCTTCCCAGTTGCCGCCCGCCTGCAATTCGCCTGGGCCGCGATAGCGTGGGGCGGCGTATTGATTGTCGGCCAGGTTCACGGTATCGCCCGGCGCGTACGCGGCAATGCGCCAGCGCAGTTCGGTCAGCGGCACGTCGTTGCCATTGTTCAACTTGAGCAACAGCGGACGGTCGGCGGGGCAGTGTTCGGGGGCATAAACGATGCGCAGTTCAAGGCGCGCCAGTTGCTTGACCTCGCGGTTGTCCAGCCACACCACCCACATCGCCACCAGCCCCAGGCCGACAGCGGCGGCCATCGACACCGGCAAGGCCTTGGCCGGGTAGCGCAACAGCAGGATCAGCCAGGTGATGACCAGCAAGACGCCGATGAACATGTTCTAACACTCCTTGAACTCGTGATGACCATCCTACCGAAGGGGCGCGGGAATGGACATTCACGGATTGCGCGCAGGTGCCGTTGGTCGGGACTGGCATTTCCGACAGTAGCCGAAACAGCGCTGAGCTTGCTGTGATGCCAGAGGCACACCGAATGCCAATTGCGGGGAAGCGCGCTCCATGAGCTTGCACATCAATACGCCGAGGATGTCTGTGATCGACCCGCGCGGCTTGCCGGTGCGCACGGTCGACTATTGCCGAGACATCGAGGACGGACCGGTCGAGTCCCGGATCAACCGCACCCTGCATGACGCTGCGGGGCGTGCGGTGAAACAGTGGGACCCGCGACTTTGGCTGTCGCAGGCCGGCAATCCGCTGACGCCGGCCAACCTGAAGCAGGTGTTTACCCTGGACGCCACGGTGATTCGCTCGGACAGCGTCGATGCCGGCCCGCAAGTCGAGCTGAAGGGGTTCGCCAACCTTATTCAGGACGAGACACCACGCACAAAAAAGCCCGCAGACAATCACTCGTCTGCGGGCTTGTTTGTAACTGGCTTAAGGCTTAAGCCCGACGCTCATGCATCCGCGCCAGTTGCCGCTCAAGCATCGACGGATAAGGCTCCATCAACCGCTCCACGCAGCAAGCCCCCTCAGGGCTGGCAATCGGCCGGATCCGTGCACGCTGGCGAATCAGCGCGTCATCACCGATCTTGCGCTCCACCAGCAACAGGTTGCGGCTGTGTTGCGACAGGGCCAGCGCGTCCTGGGCGGAATCGGTCAGCAACAGGTCGATCTGGCTCAGGCCGAACAGTTCGTCGCCGAGGGTCAGGCCCAACTGCAATTGCAGGGTGATGCCGCTGTCGGCGACTTCGATCTGCAACTGGTGGCCCAGCGCTCGCAGCAGTTCGCCGCAGCAGATGGCGTTGGTCAGGTAATCGTCGCCGCTGTCTTCGGTGTGGAACAGCATCAGCGTGCTGCCGTCGTTCAGGGTTTCGATTTCGCCCTGGTACAACGAAGCGGCCTGTTCCAGGCAATCGCGATAGCGATCCTGCAACTCTTCCAGTCGTGCCCGCGGCAAGCGGCGCAGTTGTTCCTGCGAGCCCAGTTGCACCGCCAGCACCGCCGTGTGTTGCGGCACGCTCGGGGTCGGGCGGCGCACGGCCGGTTGCGCGGCATCGCTCAGCGACTCGTCACGCAGATCGGCGAACGGGTCTTCGTCATCGTCGTCTTCAACGGTGCTGACCACATGGCGTGGCGCGGGCTTCTGCGCGGCCATCGGGCGGCTTTTGTCAAAACTTGGATCACGCAGGTTGCGCACTTCGAATTCCGGCTCGTCGTCCTCGAACTCGGGCTCCGGCTCGGGCTCCGGTTCGGCCGGCTCCGGGGCGTAGTTGGCGTGCAACTGGCGGGCAAGATCGCCGATCTCGTCCTGACGCTCGATCCCCGGCGTGTATTCGTCGATCCGGCGCAGCCATACACGCAGTTGCAGCAGCGGCGTGGAAATGTGCCGGCCCAGACGCAGGCTCAGGGCCAGGGACAGTGCCAGCAGGATCGCACTCAGGATGCCCATGCTTTGCAGGCTGATGGTCATCGGCTGCTGGAACTGATCCATGTCCAGGCTGATGCGCAGTTGCCCGGCGGTCACGTCCTGGAAGGTGATCTTGCTCTCGTACATGCCCTCGGCTTCGCCGAGCAGGCCGTGCTTGGGCCGCTGACCGGACTCGGCGAGGATGCGGTTGTCCACGCTGTAGATGGCGGCGTGGGCCACCAGCTTGTTCTTGGTCAGGTTGTTGAGCAGCACGTTGAGGCTGAGGATGTCGTTGGACACCAGCAGTTCGGTGGCGGAGGTGGCGGTCTGCGTGGTCAGGCTTTCGCCCAGCGCATCGGCCTGCTCGTGCATGGCCTGCTTGAACTGCAGGCCCATCACGCAGGCATAGATCACCAGGGCCAGGGCGACCAGGATCACGTTATGGCTGGCAATGCGCAATGCAATCGGTACACGGCGGTGGCGCAGTGCACGGAAGATCAGCAGAAAGAAGTTATCGGTTTTAACTGGCGTGGGCCGGTTCACTGAGCTCGGCTCTTTTGTCCGTGAAGTTGACGCGCAGTATAGCGACAGGCCCTAGACCGGCAAAGCGCTGGCGGTGCCCGATGGTCACTGAAAGTGGGTAGAATGCGGTTTTTTTCCAGTTGCGGGGGTGCGCGTTGCGCGAAATCGTCCTGATTAACATCACGGGAGTCGACCGTCCTGGTCTGACGGCGGCCATTACCGGTGTACTGGCCCAGGGTGGTGTGAATATCCTCGACATCGGTCAGGCGGTGATCCACGACATGCTGTCGTTCGGCATCCTCGTGGAAATTCCCGACTCCGAGCAAGGCAAGTCGGTGCTCAAGGACATCCTGTTCAAGGGCTATGAGCTCGATCAGCAGGTGCGCTTCACCCCGGTGTCCGAAGAGGATTACCAGCAATGGGTGGGCAATCAGGGCAAGAAGCGCCACATC
Organism: Pseudomonas glycinae; assembly: GCF_001594225.2. Classification (GTDB taxonomy): domain Bacteria; phylum Pseudomonadota; class Gammaproteobacteria; order Pseudomonadales; family Pseudomonadaceae; genus Aquipseudomonas; species Aquipseudomonas glycinae. The sequence continues at coordinate 4,052,929 of NZ_CP014205.2, read as the reverse complement.
GTTACCCTGCTGACCCGCAAGGTCACCGCCGGCCAGTTGCAGGCCGTGAGCTCGATCACCGCCAAATACGGCCTGAACATCGACCATATCGACCGTCTGTCGGGTCGTATGCCGCTGGACACCCCGGCTGACAAGGGCAAGGGCTGCATCGAGTTCTCCGTGCGCGGCGAAGCCGCCGATCCGCAAGCCCTGCGCGCCGAGTTCCTCAGCGTGGCACAGGAGCTGAACGTCGACATCGCCTTCCAGGAAGATTCGCTGTTCCGTCGCAACCGTCGTCTGGCGGTGTTCGACATGGACTCGACCCTGATCGAAGCCGAAGTCATCGACGAACTGGCCAAAGCCGCCGGCGTTGGCGATCAGGTTTCGCAAATCACCGAGCGGGCAATGGCCGGCGAGCTGGACTTCCGCGCCAGCTTCAAAGAGCGCCTGGCGCTGCTCAAGGGCCTGGATGTCAGCGTGCTCGATTCGATCGGCGCCTCGCTGCGCCTGACCGAAGGCGCCGAAACCCTGTTCGCCGAACTCAAGCGACTGGGCTACAAGACCGCGATCCTGTCGGGCGGCTTCACCTACTTCGCCAAGCAACTTCAGGCCAGGCTCGGTATCGACTATGTGTTCGCCAACGAACTGGAAGTGGTCGACGGCAAGTGCACCGGCGTGGCGATCGAGCCGATCGTCGATGCCCAGCGCAAGGCCGATCTGCTGAAGCAACTGGCTGAAAAAGAAGGTTTGCGTCTGGAGCAGACCATCGCCGTGGGCGATGGCGCCAATGACCTGCCGATGCTGGCGATTGCCGGTCTGGGCGTGGCGTTCCGCGCCAAACCGCTGGTCAAGCAGTCGGCGAAGCAGGCGATCTCGACCCTCGGTCTGGATGGTGTGCTGTACCTGCTGGGCTTCCGCGATCGCGACGGGCAGCTCTGACCCAGGCACAGGATCGCAGCCCTTGGCTGCGGTCCTGGCTCAAAGGGATTTCCACAACGAGTCGAAATCCTCTTCACTCTCGCCATTTTTGGCGGTCTCCAGCGAGCGATAGGCGAACTGATTGAAACTGTGTGTGCTCGCCACCCGCCGATCCAGCCCGGCGCGGTGTTCTTCGCCCTGGGTGTTGATCAGCACTTTGTTGCCTTCCTGAAACGGCAGCCGTGGTGCCAATAGCGTCGCGGGCAAGTCGATGGCGCTGATTTCCGGCAGTAGCAAACCTCGCAAATAATGACTGTGATCATCCCGCGTGCGCACCAGCTGCAAGCCGCAGGGCTGAGCGTGTGGCGCCACCAATTCGATGCCCATCTGCGTCCCCGCGCCGCGCACCTGGCGGATCCAGCGTACGACGGCAATGCTCCAGCCTTGATTGAGGCTGTCCTGAATCCCGATCATTTCCCCGGCCTGTAATTCAGCGGGTACTTCTTTTGGCCAGGCCAGGCAGTAACCACCGGGGCTGTGGTTGATGACCGGCAATGCATAGGTCGGGTAATGCGGCCGGCTGTCAGTGTCGCTTTCGTCGTCGGCCAGCGGTTCGTAGCGGATCTCTTCGTAAGGCAAAAACTCGTCGGCCTTGCTCTGCGGCGCGGCATCGAACGCCTGGCTCCAGCCGTCCTTTTCGCCCTGAACCACCGCGCGGCTGAAATTTGCCGCACGGGTTCCGGGGTGCTTTAGCAGTTCGCTGAAAGTGCGTTCGCCGCCCAGGTAAAAGTGCAGGGCGCTCATGCCGACGCACACGGTCAAGTTGCCCTGGCCGACGGTGCGCTGGAAGCTGCGTTCGGCGGCTTCGCCCCAAGTCGCGTGCAAATGTTGCAGGGTGTCGAGGGTCAGGCCGGCCGGCACGGGCAGCGGCGTCGTTGCGTCCTGCTGCAGAAGGTGGGCCTCGATGGCATTCACCAGCGGTTGCGGATCGAAACCGAGCAAGCCTGCCTGTTGCTCGCTGCGGAACTGGGAGCGGTAGCGCGGGCCGGCGTCGATGTCTGTCGAGACCGCGAACAAGCCCGCGCCCGGATTGGCGGGCTGCAGTTTCAGCCACGCGCTCCACGGTTCCACTACTTGGGCCAGGCGCGCGATCTGATTCTGCCGCAACTGATTGCAGCGTGCGCTACCCAGCAGCAGGGCGGCGAGGTAGGTCTGTTCGACGCTCAACTCGCCGGTCAGACTGGCGAGGTCGTCTCGCACCCGGCGATGCTGCAGTTGCAGTTCGCAGGCGCAGCGAAACAATTGATGCAGTTCGAACCACAGCTGTTCCGGTGCGGCGCTGTACAACTGCGCGGCGCGAACCAGTTGCCCTTTGAGTGCATGAGCCGCCCGTTGCAGCGCTTCGCTCACCAATGCCGCGCGATCCCGCGAGTACTTGGGTGCAATCCGCACAATGATCTGTTTGTAACCGATGGCCAGCTGACTTTGCAGGGCCTGGCACAGATTGCTGATCTTGCGTGAGCGCTCATCGAGCATGATCGCCTGATGCAGAAAATGCCGCTCCAGATGCTGGCAGACGAAATACACCTCGGGCCGCAACAGCTCCAGCAAATGCAGGCGGTTGTCGCTGGGGGTCAGCAATTGATTGATTTCGCCGAGGCCTTGATACAGCAGGCGCGCGGTTTCGCCGATGTTGGCCTTGGGCAGATCGGCAATCCAGCGCCTGAGGTCGCGTGGGGTGGCTTCACAGAAAGACAAGCGCAACTGCGTGGGTGTCGGGGTAGCCAGTGGTGGTCGGGATCGTGGCTCACTCATGCCGTGACAAGCTCCGGCGGCGAATAGGGCAATGCCAAAACTTTAGCAGTTGTGGTCCGTTTCGCTGGCGTTTGTCAGGCTTTTTTACCGTTGGTCTGCTGGCCTGGTGCCATTTCCGCAGGCGCTACTAGGCTGTCTGACGTGCGATCGGAAACGCACGGTTGCACGGCCTGCCGTCAACGTCGGGGCAGGTCTCCCGAAACTTCAAGGAGATGAGGTTCATGTCTAAATACGCAGTGGCAAATCAATGGGGCGGTAGTTCGGCACCTTGGCATCCGGGTGGAACCTGGGTGCTGGGCGCGCGGGACAACCAGAACGTCGTGGCGATCGACATCAAGTCCGGCGACGGTGGCAAAACCTTTACCGGCACCATGACCTACGCCGGCGAAGGCCCTATTGGCTTCAAGGCTCAGCGCACTGGCCAGAACCAGTACAACGTCGAAAACCAGTGGGGTGGCAACGATGCCCCCTGGCATCCAGGTGGCAAGTGGGTGATCGGCGGGCGGGATAACCAGAACGTTATCGCGTTGAGTGTCACGTCCAATGACGGAGGGAAAAACCTCAGTGGCACCAATACCTACGCCAACGAAGGGCCGATCGGCTTCCGTGGGCAGATAGAGTAACGGCGCCACCCAGGTCGTATCCGCCCCTTCGCAGACGTGCGAAAGGGCGGATCAACCGGTTCAGGCGTTCGACTGTGCCAGGGCCTGACCCATCTGTACCGGCGAGCCGGCTTTCAATTCTTCAACCCACTTCACCTGATCCGGCCCGAACAGCACAATCGCGGTCGAACCCAGCTTGAAGCGCCCCAGTTCCGCACCTTTTTCCAGATGGATCGGCGCACGGGCGGCTTCGTCGTAGCGGAAGGTTTTCAGTTCGCGCTTCGGCGGCGTGACCAGACCGGCCCATACGGTTTCGATCGATGCCACGATCATCGCGCCCACCAGCACCACGGCCATCGGCCCGCGCTCGGTGTCGAAGATGCACGCCACGCGCTCGTTGCGGGCGAACAGTTCAGGAACGTTTTCCGCGGTGGTCTGGTTGACCGAGAAGATCCGGCCCGGAATGTAGACCATTTCGCGCAGGGTGCCGGCCAGCGGCATGTGCACGCGGTGGTAGTCCTTCGGTGACAGGTAAACAGTGGCGAATTCACCGCCCATGAACGGCGCCGCATTGGCCGCGTCGCCGCCCAGCAGTTCCAGCACGCTGAAGCTGTGGCCCTTGGCCTGGAAGATGCGGCCGTGCTCGATCGGGCCGAGCTGGCTGATCGCGCCGTCGGCCGGGCTGAGGATCGCGCCCGGGGTCTGGTCCAGCGGACGTGCGCCGTCTTTCAGGGCGCGGGTGAAGAAGGCGTTGAAATGCTCGTAAGCGGTCACGTCTTCAACCAGTGCCTGCGACATGTCCACTTGATAACGCTTGGCGAACCAGGTGGTGAAGGCATTCTTGAACCAGCGCACGCGGCACTCGGCGACGCAGCCGGCCAGGCGCGACAGCAAGTGATGCGGCAACAGGTATTGGCTGATGATAAACAAACGCTCTTTCATGACTGTCCTTAAAAATCCTTAAAGCTCGACGGGGGTGTCGGGGTGGTTGCCCCATTCGCCCCAGGAACCGGCGTAGCCCTTGACCCGCGGATAACCGAGGGCCTTGGCCACCAGATAAGTGAAACCGGACCGGTGATGGGTCTGGCAGTGGGTAATGATTTCTTTGTCCTTGGTGATCCCGAGGTTTTCCAGGATCTGCGGCATGTCGGTACGGATGCGCAATTGACGCGCCTGATCCATGCCCGCCGTCCATTCGAAATTGACGGCGCCGGGGATGTGCCCGCCCTTGGCCGCCAGGACCTTCTCACCGGAATACTCCAGCGGCCCGCGAGCGTCCCAGATCGCCAGGTCTGCGGCACCGAGACGGCTTTGCAGGTACTCGCGGGTGGCGGTCGGTTCCTCGTGCAGGGTCAGGGCAACCGGGCCGCCCGCCGCCGGAGGAATCTGGATCGACATCGGCGAACCTTCCGCCAGCCACGCTGGCAGACCGCCGTCGAGGTAGTGGTATTTGTCATGACCGATCACGTCGAGCAGCCAGATGAAGCGCCCGGCCCAGCCGCCGCCTTCGTCGTCATAGACCACGTAGACCGCATCTTTGCGATGACCCAGCTCACCGAACAGTTCTTCGAGTTTTTCCTTGCTCGGCAACAGCCCCGGAGCCGGCGCCTGACCCAGCTGGGTGCGTTTCGGATCGACGAAGCGTGCGCCGGGAATATGTCCCTCGGCGTAGCGGGCGGCACTGGTCAGATCCACCAGAATCAGATCGCGGGATTCGAGGCGCGGCAGCAGGTCGCTCGGCTCGATCACCAGGGCCAGGCCAGAGAAATCAGACATGTGAGGTCTCCAGAGCACAAAGGGGAAGGATTGTAGCTGTCATTGGCCGCGCTGGCTAAAACTGTGCAGGGCTTTCTCGATGCACTGCGCGGTTTTGCCGAAGGCTTGCACGGTGATGTCGGCGAACGGCCCGCCACCCTGGTCGGCGACCACGATCATGATCACCCGGCCGTTGTTCACTAGTGAACGCAGGAACAGGTGTTCACCACGGAAAAGGGCGCGCAGCGAGGGCGGCAGCAGGGCGGAAAACTGGGCGTTGTTGTCCGGGGTGATCCGCACTTGCGCCTGCTGCGCGAGCAAGCGTTGCAACACTGAACTCTGGCTGACGACGAAATTCAGCGCAGCGGCGTCCTTCGGCAACCCCGAGGTTTGATGGACGCGCAGATTGGCGTGGCCGCGGTCGGCCATCAGGATCATCACCCGGCGCATGCCGCTGGCGACCAGTGCATCGCGGGCGGCGACGGTCAGGCTCATGGCGTTGGTGAAGCGGCTTGGCACGGCCAGCAGCTCCGCGCATTGCCGGCGCCATTGGCTCAGGTCTTCAGCGGACGGCGCCGCAGCCGACAGCATTCCGGCTGGAAGGCGACGGGTGCCCCACGGCCACAGCAGCGAAAGCGCCGGATGCCAAAGGTCCGGCATGAAATGATGGCGAGCGCTGACGGCGGCCTGTTGGTGCAATTGTTGTTGCACCTCGTCCATCGAGATTTGCAGGTAGAGGCTGGTCAGGAATTGCCAGCGCTCACTGTGCGGACTGTCCCAGGCCTGTTGCGCCGACAGTGCCAGTCCGTTGGCCAGCAACACGGTGTTGGCCGGCTGGTTGAGCCAGCGGCGCAGGGTCGGGTCGTCATCAAGGCGATTCTGCTGGCGCAACGGATGATCGACGTCGCGGGCAATGCGCAGGACCTTGACCAGTTCGCGCTGTTCGGTCAGCAGCAGCCGATAACCTTGCTGCACCCAGACCGGCAGACGCCAGACTTGCACCAGCGCCTCGCCGATCTTCAGCAGGCGCACGCCGAACAGCTGCTTTTCCACGACTCGCGCCGATTCACCCTTATGGATAACCCGCACTTCCCACTCTTCAAGCAATTTGGGAAAGGTCAGCGCCAACGGCCACAGCGGCGACAGAAACAAAAGACTGCCCCAATGGATGTCCTGCCATAGTCGCGCCAGTCGGCTGGCGAAAAAACCGTTGGCCTGTTGCGTGGCGTGCTGGCTGATCATCTGCAACTGGCGCAGGGGCTGGGGGATCTGTGCGGCAGGTTCGGCGGGCAGGCGCGCCAGCAACTCTTCGGTGCGACCAAGGCCGAGGCGATTGATCGCCACTTCGAGGTTTTCCGCAGGTGCAGTCATGTTGCCGTGGGTGTGGCGGTTGGCTTCGCGGATGATGCTCAGGGCCAGCGCCGGGCTGTCCTGCATCAGGTCGGCGATGTCGCGCAGCGAGCTGCGGTCATCGCGAATCGCCCGGCAGACCCGGTCATGGGCGTCTTGCGGCACTGGCAGACGAACGCTGTCGAGCAGCTTCACCCAGCCATCGAGTGTGGTCGGTTTTACGTGTGGGACGTTCGTTTCATTAGCCATGTCTGGACGAGATCTTCACTGACTGTAGACGCGCCCGGCATGGGCTAAATTGGCTTTTCGCCTGAACTGGCTATAGTCTGGCGCAGTTTTGCCGATAAGTAGAAGAAGAGATTTTTTAACTTCCGAATATGACCTTGAACCCGACTTAAACAAGTACCTTTCTACCTATGGCTAAAATTATCGGCATCATCGTCGTATTCGCGAGCGTGCTCGGCGGATACGTGCTCTCCCACGGCAAGATTGCCGCCCTGATCCAGCCCTTCGAGGTGATGATCATCGGCGGTGCGGCACTCGGAGCCTTCCTCCAGGCCAACCCCGGCTACATGACGATGCACGTGCTCAAGAAATCCCTGAGCATGTTCAGTTCGCGTTTCAGCCACACGTTCTATCTGGAAGTGCTGGGCCTGATCTACGAGATCCTCAACAAGAGTCGCCGCGAAGGCATGATGGCCATCGAGGGCGACATCGAAGACGCCGCCGCGAGCCCGATCTTCGCCAAGTACCCGGCGGTACTGAAAGACGAACGCATGACCGCGTTCATCTGCGACTACCTGCGCATCATGTCGTCCGGCAACATGGCTCCCCACGAGCTGGAAGGCCTGTTCGACATGGAACTGTACAGCCTGAAGGAAGACCTCGAACATCCGTCCCACGCGGTGAACGGCATCGCGGACGCCATGCCGGGTTTCGGTATCGTCGCGGCGGTACTGGGTATCGTGGTGACCATGGCCTCCCTGGGTGAGGGCGATCAGAAGTCCATCGGTCTGCACGTGGGTGCGGCACTCGTGGGTACCTTCTTCGGTATTCTCGCGGCGTACGGTTTCTTTGGCCCGTTGGCGCACTCCCTGGCCCACGATGCCAAGGAAGAGCTGAACGTCTACGAAGCCATCAAGGCCTCGCTGGTGGCTTCGGCTTCCGGCATGCCGCCGTCGCTGGCTGTCGAGTTCGGTCGCAAGGTTCTGTACCCGGCTCACCGTCCAAGCTTCGCCGAGCTGGAACAAGCCGTTCGCGGTCGTTAAGTCATGGAAAATAACCAGCCGATAATCATCAAGCGCGTCAAGCGCATCGCCGGCGGGCATCACGGCGGGGCGTGGAAGATCGCCTTCGCCGACTTCGCGACGGCGATGATGGCGTTCTTCCTGGTGTTGTGGCTGCTGTCCACCGCGACCCCGGAACAGAAGATCGCCATCGCCGGTTACTTCAAGGACCCGGTCGGTTTCTCCGAAAGCGGCACGCCGTACATCATTGATCTGGGCGGCACGCCGACCCTGGCGCCGGAAAACACCCTCAACCCTGAAGTGAAGTCGCAACCGCAGCCGGACAAGGTCACGGTCGACACCGAACAGGTTGAAGGCATGGCCGAGCAGGTCGAGAAGGAACGTCTGGAACTGTTGCTGCAAGAACTGCAGAACAAGGTCGACGAGAACCCGCAGCTGCAGAAGTTCAAGGATCAGATTCTGTTCGAAATCACGCCGAACGGCTTGCGCATCCAGATCATGGACGCCGAGAACCGGCCGATGTTCGATTCCGGCTCTGCACGCCTGAAGCCGTACTTCGAAGACATCCTGCTGGCCATGGCCGACACCATCAAAGCGGTGCCGAACAAGATCAGCATCAGCGGTCACACCGATGCCAAGCCTTATGTAGGCAATGGCGACTTCGGCAACTGGGAGCTTTCGGCCAACCGCGCCAACGCCGCCCGGCGTGCGCTGGTGGCGGGCAGTTATCCGGACGCTCAAGTGGCGCGGGTTGTTGGTTACGCTTCGTCGGCACTGTTCGACAAGGAGAACCCGTTCAACCCGGTCAACCGCCGTATCGACATCGTGGTGCTGACCAAGAAGGCCCAGGCGGCCATCGAAGGCTCGCAAGGTGCCGACCCGTCGCAACCCGCAGATCAAGGCCAGAACGGCGCGGCGCCGGCCACCCCGGTCGACCCGAACGCCTTGCCGGCAGATCAGCAGCCGGTGCCTGCACACGAGTTGCGCGAACGGCTGAACCTGTTCGACGACACGCTGCCGAAACCGACCGAGCCGGGCGCAGCGGCACCAGCCCCCGTGCCTGCTGCACCGGCCACTGCACCGAAGCAGTGACCCACAAAAAAGCCGACAGCGATGTCGGCTTTTTTTTGTGTCCGGCGGGAAGGCTGGTCACAGACGCATTCCCTGCGGCGCTCGGGCTGACTAAAACCCGCGTCGAATACGGTTTTTCAGCGCGTCATGAAACACTTCGGCGTTTTGTCGATTGGCGGTTCGGGTCGACTGATTTGCCGTGACCGAATCCAGGGTCATGGAGCGCTTGACGCTTCCTTCGGTGCGGTAAGCATCGATGAAGAAGTCCAGATCCCGATCGGTGCTCAGCTTCGGCCATTTGTCCAGATAGTGCGGAAGCTCCGCCGGCCCGGTTCTGAACGAGCAGATTCGTCGGTGGCTGATGGTCGCCTCGCCGATTTCGAACGGCACCCACCACGACAGTGCGGTCTTTTCCGACACCACGGCCAGCAGGTGGCTGCACTCGGTGATGTTACGGGTGATGACACCCGTGATGTCGTCGGTGGTCTGGGATTCAGGATCCAGCACATCAAGGTAGGTCTTGATATTGGCCTGAACCAGGCGGCTGTTGATGGCAATCGCCTGAGCGCGATCGCCGTGGCGGTAGCTGATGAATACGGGCATCAGAAATGTCCTTTGAGCGCTAGCTCTCGATAATAGGCGCCGAGTGCAGTGAGGCGGCAGCCGGTGGAGTGGAGGGCGGCGTAGTACATGTGCTCGGCGTCGACCGGTTCGATCAGGCTGTGGCGGTTGCACATCTGCAACTGTTTGAAGACATCGCCGTGATCGGGATCGAATGCCGCTTCGGTGGGTTCGTAGCTGGGATCGAGCCGGAAGACGAAGCTCGGCTCGGGAAACCAGTCCTTGAGCTTGCGCAGTGTTTCTTCGGCAATCAGCGGCGCGACTTCGCGCAGCGGTACGAATTGCGACACGTTGGTCTTGAACACCGGCCGCTGTTCCCATGCCCCCAGCGCATTGTCGACAAACGAATACACACTGCCCGGCGTGACCTTGCCCAATACATTGGCTGCGCCGCCGTGCAGGGCTTGCAACAGCAGATCGGTGAACACCCCGTGGCCACGGCTTTCCAGCGCCGATTGTTCTTTCTTGCAGGCCGTCAGGATGGTCATGCCTTCGCCGATCACGCTGCTGCCACCGCGCAGACTGCGCATGGCACCTGCTGCGCCGGCCTGGCAGCAATCCAGGATGATGATCTTGTTCTTGATGTGCGGTGCCTGATCGGCCCACGTCAGAATGTCGCTGATGCGAATGCCTTCGCCGCCGTGCCGGAAGTCCTGTGGAATCAGCAGTCCTTCGTCGATGCTGGTGTCGAACTGGCCATGGCCTGCGAAGTACAACAGCGCCACATCGCAGTCGCCGGAAAACAGCTCCCGGATCTGTTGCTTCATCGTGTCGAGTGTCAGGTTCTCCTCGGCTGAAGTCAGTACCTTGCTGCTGAAGTTCGGCCGCCCGTTGGCGTGGCGCTCCAGTACCGATGCCATGGCCATGGCATCGTTGTTACAGCCGCTCAGAGGGGCGACATGGTGGTAGTGGTTGATGCCGATAAACAGTCCCTTGCGCATGGTTACACCGCCGTGTGCAGGCGGATGGCCTTGATGATGCTCTGGGTGTTCCACGCACACTCGGCATGTGCGGCATTGCGTACAACGGTGGAAATCCGTTCGGCACCGAACGGTTTGATCGCGATGATCACCTTGCCCATGCGTCTGGCGATCTCGATTTCCTTGTTGATCCACTTGCTGTAGGTCGAATACATGCCGGCCATGATCAACACCGCCGAGCACGGCCGGATCTTGTTTTCGATCGCCTCCTCAAGCTGCTTGTCGGTGCGTGCACCCATGATCGGATTGTGCGGTGGCACGGAAAAGTTCTTGAAGCAGAAGTCGGGTTGAGCGCCGAGCAGGCGCACCAGATTGTCGTGGGCGTGCGGATGATTCCACGAGTGACTGATGAACAAATGATAGGTCTGCATGGGGTTCCTCGGAGATCGCATAGGTGCGAAGGAAGAACCCAATTTAGGCCTCTGGAAGGGCGCTACAAGGTCTGGGCGGGAAAAGAGAAATGTCCTGCAAACTGAAGTAATCAGGCTTACAGAAAGGGCTTGTGTTTAAGGTGAGGGTGGAAACGCCGGCAGGTTCCGACAACCGGCAGCCCTTGGGGAAGGGCCGCCGACAGGGCTGTTTAGTAACCGTTTTCCGGCAAGCTGGCGATGATCGAGCGGTAGCTGTTCATTCGCTGCTGCTGCACGCGGCCATCTTCCAGGGCCTTGAGCAGTGCGCAACCGGGTTCGCGATCGTGTTTGCAATCGCGGAAGCGGCAGGTGCCGAGCAGATCGTTGAACTCGATGAAGCCGGCTTCGACGTCGGCGCGGCTGACGTGGCCGAGGCCGAATTCACGGATGCCCGGGGAGTCGATCAACTCGCCACCGCCAGGGAAGTGGAACAGGCGCGCAGTGGTCGTGGTGTGCGTGCCCTGACCGGACAGCTCGGACAGCGGGCCGACGCGGGTTTCGACTTCCGGCAGCAGGCTGTTGACCAAGGACGACTTGCCGACACCGGACTGACCAACGAACACGCTGATGCGCCCGTCGAGCTGTTTCTGCAATTGCTCCATGCCGTTGCCGTGGTGCGCCGAGACTTCCAGCACCGGATAGCCGAGTGTGCGGTAGACCGCCAGCAGGGCGTTCAGCGCCGGGGCGTTCTGCTCGTCGATCAGGTCGAACTTGTTCAGCAGCAGCAACGGACGGATGCCGGCGTGTTCGGCGGCGACCAGATATCGGTCGATCAGGTTGGCGTGGGGCTCGGGCAGCGGGGCGAAGACGATGACGATCATGTCGACGTTGGCGGCCACCGGCTTGAGCTGGCCACGGCTGTCCGGACGGCACAGCTCGGTGGTGCGCGGCAGTTGCGCGACGATTACGCCGATGCCTTGGTTGCCGGCGCGCCAGACCACCTGGTCGCCGGTCACCAATGCAGGCAGATTGGCGCGCAGGTGGCAGCGGAAGACCTGGCCGGCCAGTTCGCCGTCAACGGCCTCGACCTCGACCTGCACACCGAAGTGGGCAATCACCAGGCCGTGCTGTTCCGGGCCCAGGTCGCCGCCTTCGAGCGCCTCGACAGCCGAGGACTCGCGTTTGGCGGCGCGGGCGGCGCGCTCGCCCTGAATCTTTTCGATGCGCCAGTTTTGACGACGATTGAGTTGGCGTTTGGCCATGGGTGTTCCGTCTGAAGAATGCAGCGATTAGGTAAAACGGCCGCGAGTTTAGCACGCCCGGCAGGCTGCCTAGGCTAAACTGCGCAGCATTGCTCAGGAGCCGAAATATGCAAAACCCGCAGAATCTGATCTGGATCGACCTGGAAATGACCGGTCTGGATCCGGAAAACGACGTGATCATCGAAATGGCCACCATCGTCACCGACAGTGACCTGAACACCCTGGCCGAAGGCCCGGTGATCGCCATCCACCACAGCGACGAAGTCCTCGCCCGCATGGACGAGTGGAACACCCGCACCCACGGCAACTCGGGTCTGACCCAGCGCGTGCGTGAAAGCCGTGTCAGCATGGCCGAGGCTGAAGCCGAAACCATCGCCTTCCTCGAGCAGTGGGTGCCGAAGGGCAAGTCGCCGATCTGTGGCAACAGCATCTGCCAGGATCGCCGCTTCCTTTATACCCACATGAAGGCGCTGGAAAGCTACTTCCACTACCGCAACCTCGACGTCTCCACGCTCAAGGAACTGGCCGCGCGCTGGGCACCGGACGTGCGTGACAGCTTCAAGAAGGGCAGCACTCACCTCGCACTGGATGACATCCGCGAATCCATCGCCGAGCTGCAGCACTACCGCAAGCATTTCATCAAGTTCTGAGATCGGCACCCACGCCGGGGCGCCCTCTTTTGGTGCCTCGGCGAAGTGAGTAGACTGCGCGCCTTCCTGCCAGGATCGCCACCATGTTGCTGATGCTCTACCTCGTCGCTATTACTGCCGAAGCCATGACCGGCGCCCTGTCTGCGGGCCGTCGCGGCATGGACTGGTTTGGCGTGGTGCTGATTGCCTGCGTCACCGCATTGGGCGGCGGTTCGGTGCGTGACGTGCTGCTCGGGCACTACCCGCTGACCTGGGTCAAACACCCGGAATATCTGGTACTGACCACAGTCGCGGCGATGATCACCGTGTTCACGGCTCGCTGGATGCGCCATCTGCGCTCGCTGTTTCTGGTGCTCGACGCGGTCGGTCTGGTGGCGTTTACCCTGATCGGTTGCATGACCGCCCTGGAAATGGGCCACGGGATGCTGGTGGCCTCGGTCAGCGGCGTGATCACCGGTGTATTCGGCGGCATCCTGCGCGATATCTTCTGCAACGATATTCCGTTGATCTTCCGCCGTGAGCTGTATGCCAGCGTCTCTTTTGCAGCTGCCTGGTGTTACATGCTGTGCCTGTATCTCAATGTGCCGAGTGAGCAGGCAATTCTGATTACCCTGTTTGGTGGTTTTCTGTTGCGATTGTTGGCGATTCGTTTTCATTGGGAAATGCCGAAGTTTGTCTATAACGACGAACATTGATATCTGTTGCAGCTGATTGATTTTTCCTGATTGCAAGTTTCGGAATGCTTGCAAGAGCATGTTTCTTACATTTTTCGCTTTGTTGGCTGTTTTGAAGCCGTGTTATTTCTTTTGTTGATGGGTTGTCAAAGGCAACCCTTGAATAGAACTCTTCAAAGGAAATGAATCATGAGTGAAATCGAGAGTACAACGTCGCATCAGCAAACTGCTCCGCCTGTTCTCGAAGGACTTGCCAGTTTCAAGGTGAAGTTTGATGCCGGTGATAGCACCAGTATTAAATCGCTGTACGGTAATGGCCGCATGCAGGTGAAGGTGCAAGTTCTGGTTTCCGGGGTGGACGCCAACGGCGATGCCATGCATGTGCCGGAAGATGTAATAAATAGCATAGAGCTTATCCATTACAGCACTGGCAGAACATTGCGTGATGGCTGGGCCGCGAGCACCGAGCAGGGACGTTACACCCTTGAGGCGCAAACTTCGGCTGCCGCCGGTGTCGACCACGACGACGATGCTGAAAGCGACAGCGTCCATCCGCAGGTTCGCACTTTCTGGGTATCCTCATCGGTCGCGGGAACGACCAGGATTGCTGCACGCTTGTCACTGAACGGGCTGAGGATTCTCAGTAACGGGACCACGCTGTCCAGTGTTCATGACAGCAGCGTAACGATTGAGTCCCAAACGCCTGCGGCTTATGCCATCGAGCAATTCCGCTGGTATCAAGCCCGGCGCGGTAATGAGCAGCCCGGTAATCGTATCTTCAACTACTACCTGGGACTTTACCCACAGGGGCAGCAGATCAAGCTGGTTGATTGGATTGCAGACGGAGCTGAAGCCGGCGAGAACTATGCTTTTGCCGGGGGTAACAAGTTAGAGGAGTCGAGTACCAATTTTATGCTGGCCACTTTTGTCCGCCCGGAACGAAACACGCTGGACGTACAACTGCCATTTAATGGGGATCCCATTGCGTTCCTTTTTTCCGAGGCTGTTACACGAGAGTCCAAAAAGTACTCTGTCAGGGTCAATGATCACGACGGAGAACTGACGGTTGTTCAGGCGCTGTCCGAATATTCTGAACTTGCACCAAGCTCCAGGTACGGCGAAGTTCTTCACTTCCGTGCTATTGATCAACACGGCACCGAGCACAAGCTGGCATTCAGGCTGGATTTTCATACGCGCAATTTCACACTGGAACGAGGTTGAGTCGATACATCGCTGATGCTGATCGGGCAGGAGTGGTAGGTATATATGCGCATTTATACTGCAAGTATCGATAGAGTGTGATGTTCAACTATCAGGTACTCGCATGGAACGTGCAGTACTTATGACTCGCGTTGGCCCTTTGGTTTGCGGGGCCAGCGCAACGACACCTCAAGGATGAGCGCTCATGGCTGACAAAATGCCAAAGGTCAAACCTGTTGCTACCCCAAGCAACTCACCCGATTTCAGTATCGATGTTTCACATCGGCTACCGCTTCCTGCTTCTGCAGCGCCGCAGATATCCATGCCGAATCGACTGGAGCCGTCGCACATTTTCTCCCGGCAAGATATGGGCGCACTGACGCAGGAAACCAGCGTGAGTGCGGCCCCGATCTCTTTGGTAACCAATGAGCTCGCGATACTTTCGGCGCTCCCCTCGCTGGCAGACTATTGGATACCCAAATCAGCACACCTCGGCGAAGCCGATGCGCAAGGCATCCGGATGTACAAGGGGCGGCAGTTTGTGCAAGTCGCCGACGACCGTTTCGTGCAAGTGGTTCCTGATGTGGAGAGTGGCTTGTTTCGTGCCACTAAAGCCAGAGAACTCGAACCCTCCGGTCCGCTGTTGAAGCCGAATGGCGAAGGCAGATTCTGGGATGCGGTAGACAGCATTGATTCGCTTGATCGACTTGAAAGTCTCGACCCGGTACGCAATCGGATGTCCGTTGCCGAGCGCGTACGTGATCTTTATCCGCAGATCCCGGACGAGGAAGTGGCGACGTTTATCAACCAGCGCTTGAGGAGTGATCCATTCGGCGTAATGACGCGGCTCGAAAAAGAGTTCGCGATGTTGCGTGACGAACTGGCGATATGGAGTGCCGGCGAGGCCTCGCCTCACTCACATTCACATTCACATTCGCAATCGTCAGCGCAGGGCCGTGCGCTGACGCTTGCCGGAGAACGCCAGGCTCGTGAGCAATTCAGCGCAGTGCTGCAAGATATCTGGCAACGCAAGTCGGTATCGCGATGGGGATACGGTGACGATCATTTTTCGTCGAACATCGATTTTTCTGGTGAGTTGCCAAGGTTATCCGCGCGGTTCGAATATGTAACAGAATTAATATTAACCGCGCAGGTAACCAGTGCGCGAATAGGCGCGTTCCTCGACAGTTTTCCCAATGTCCAATACTTGATGATCACTGGCGTAAGAGCGGAAGAGTTTCCGTCAGGAATCTTTCAAATGCGTGAATTGCGCGAGCTTACATTGAAAAATTGCTCGCTTGGACTTACGGAGGTGACGGCTGAGGGGCTGTCTCGAATAGAAACACTCACATTGCTGAATCTGGCACACAATCCTCTGACAGTCACCCCGCATGTGGGCTTCATGTCGGAATTGAAAGAGTTGATGCTGCATGATGCCAACCTTTCCAGTATTCCTTCAGGAATAAGCACGCCGAAAGAACTCGGAGTGTTGGCGTTGCAGAATAATAATATTTCAGATGTTGGTGATGAGTTATTCGATGTTCCGGATACACAACATTTGTTTGTCGGGCTGGTGAACAACCCGTTGAATAACGTATCGAGGCAACGAATTGGTCATTATCTGGAAGATGCCAGCATGGATCGAAAAATAGAAATTCAGATGGATGAGCCACTTTCAGAGGTGGAGTCCGACAGTGAATCCGCAGAGAGCGGATTCGGGACGGACTCAGACAGTAACTGAGTGTTGGAGGAAGTAACAAACATTCAGGTTGTCCAACATGTTTTGATAAATATAAACAAATTTTTTGCCCTCTTCCGTTTTTGGCTCCACCTGAGGCAGGACCGGAAGAGGAGCATCAGGCCCTCAGAATTAAGGCTTTGGGACGGGCGGTCTTGAGGTTTGTGAGCCGGTGGTGTGTCTTGTTGAAGGTTTGAAAAGTGTGTGTGAGTTTTGATTTGATATTCAGGCATTTCCTCGCCTGGAGCTGTTAATAGTTTGTAGAGTGTTGAAGGTTTTATTGTCGTTTTGATCGTGCGTCAATGCTTCGGCAAGTCCTGACAAGGACGAAACTTATTCATTGCCAAGGTATTATTTGATGTTTGATGAGCAACTCAGTATTTCCCGTATCGAGGTGAAGTTTGACGCCGGCAGGTCTGGCCAACATAAAACGCTTTACGCCAACGGTCGCATGCAAGTACGCGTGTTGGTACTTTTACACGGTGTCGATAACAGTGGAGACGATGCGTCGCTGTATGGACATCCCGCCTTGCAGTCCCTGCGCCTGATTGCCTATAACGGCGCCCGGCCTCTTGAGGGCGATTGGAGCGTGTCCACCCAGGAAAATCGCTATGCACACGAAATGTCGGGTGGGGCACCGCGCATGACCGAAGTTCCTCGCGTAAAGAACAACCGAATCAGTGATGATTCCGACCCTGTGCAGGTTTTTGAATTCTGGGTTTCCGCTTCCAGGCCTGGAATTATGGAAGTGGCTGCCGAAATCGTCATGAACAACGTGACATTGCGAACTAACGGGATCGGTTTTGATAGCAGTGTGACGCTCGAAGCTGTTCCTCCGAAGGTGTACCCACTGAGCAGTTTTTCGTTGAGGAAATACGACGACGCGCAGCAGAGGGCTGGTTACGACTGGATTCAGCTTTATCACATTGGTCTGCAAGCGGAAGGACGGCAGGTTCATCTCCTCGACTGGTACAGCAGTGAGGTAAAACTTGACCCTTATGATTCCGAAGAAGCGGTACAGGTCTACGTGTCCGGCAACATTTCCGGAACACAGGATGGTCGTAGAAACTTTTACGGTTATATGGCACCGATCTATGGAGAAAAAGCCACGTTTCGCGGCCCTCTCGGCTACGTAACGGTACCGATCAACAAAGTGCCCGGGCAGTTGACACTTGTTCAGTATGTTTCAGCTGACCTGCAAGTGGCTCGGGAGAGCGAAAGTGCATTCGAATTTGCAGTAATCGATGAGTTTGGCACGGAACACAGGCTCTCTCTCGACGGTAACAAGGAACAACGAAATTTTATTTTGGATGAGTCGCGGCGATCAATGAAACAGCTTGCCTGATTTCGCTTGGTGACCAGCAAGTTGTTGCTGGTCACTTGATATCGCCAATCGCTGAACCTGAAAATAAAGGACGTTTTTTCCATGGAAAGTAATTTTTCTTCCAAAGCACATTCAAACGCTTTCAACTTTAGTGAGTTTGTTTCCGGAGGTGTTGATCCTCGCACCGGCATGTATACGTGTGCGCTTTCCTTGGGCAAGTTGCACTCAGCGGACCTCAATGGCCCTGAGCTTGCACTTTCTTTGGGCTTCAATCCGCTCAATCAGATGGATACCGGTTTCGGCGTAGGCTGGTCTTTGACCATGACGCATTACGACTTGCGCAGCAAAGTCATGACGCTGGCCAACGGTGAACGCTATCAGGCTGTGGAGACCTCCAGCGGCTTGAAGTTCAAGGAAATGAAGCTGCAAACCGCCAAGGTGCTGGAGATCGGGACGGGGCGCTACGAAATTCGCTACAAGGATGGTCGGCGTGAGCTGCTAAAGGTTCAGGCTGGCACTCAAGTCGCGGTAGTGGAAAAAATCATTGCCCATAATGGTGTGAGCATCACGCTGAAGCATGTGTTGTTCAATCAGTTTCCCATGTTGGCTGAAGTCAGCGACGCCAAGCGATGCCTGCTGAAAATCACACGCAATGCAGGTCAGGTCACACTGACCCGGCATCCCGATAGTTTGGCCCGTTCCGATTACGCATTGATCCTGAAAAATAGTCAGGTTACGGCAATCGAGCTACCGGTCGGCAAAGGCTGGGAGCTGGAATATGAAGTCATTGATCAGGCCATCTATTTGCGGCGCGTCGTCAACCCGTTGCGCGGTGTAGAAATCATTCGCTACAAACGACAAGGTCACCGTTTCGTGAGTGGCGTCGAACAGACACTGCCATTTGTCATCGCTCACGAGATTTATCCCGGGCGCGATCAACCCCGGATATGCAAGGCCTACTCGTATTCAGACCATAACTTTCTCGGGCAGGGTCTCGTCCCGACCAGAAGCAATGATGGAGACCCTCTCTACCTGGCACCCGCCAACTATGTCTATTCCTCGGACGAGCTAATGGTGGTCAACGGTAAGGTGCACACTCGCATCCGCCGCACTTACAACAAATTCCATTTGTTGATCACGGAGGTCACGACAAGTGGCGATGCCCAGACCTCAACGACTATCGAGTATCACTGTTGCGTCACCAAGCCATTCAATGAGCAGCCTGCCCAGTTCCGCATGCCAAAAGTTCAGAAGGTGACTTATCTCGACCGGCGCACCCAGCACAAGCGTGAGGAAATCACCGTCACCGAGTTCGATGGTGAAGGCAACTTGCTGAAGATTGTCGAGCCGAATGGAGTGACCACTGTGTCGGAGTTTTATCCGGCAAGTGGTGGGGACAACTGTCCGGAGGATCCGCTGGGTTTCGCCAGGTTTCAGAAAAAAAGGACAGTCATTCCTGCAGCGGGGGGCGCAAACTCGACGGTTACGTACTACGACTATGTTCTGCATCCCGCGCTGAGCGGTGCGGAGCTGGCCTTCGTCCTGCCGGTTGAGGAACGTTTTTTCGAGCTTGTGGAAGGGGTCGAAATCCTGCGATCGAAGACCGAAAAGCGTTACCTGAATACGCCAGAGGATCCGCTCAAGCACGGGGCCATGAAAGAGCAAAGCATCACTCTGGCAGATAAAAAAAACCGTACCGAGTTCTCCTATGGGCTCAAGGGCACCAGGCTGGAGGTAAAGTCCAGTACTCACGGATTTGATGGCGCGCTGCAGACCAGTGAGAAGGTGCTCTCGACGTTGAGTGGATTACAGGTCGCGAGCATCGGTGTCGATGGTGAACGCATCGAATATGAATACGACGCGATCGGCCGGGCGGTGTCCAAAACGCTTGCCCGGGGTACCCCCTACGCCGCCTTGACCCGATGGGCCTATTTGCCCGCCAGTAAGCAGCAGCCCGCTACGATAGTGACCACCGATCCAGCCGGTGGTGAGCAGCGCGCGACGTATGACGGCCTGGAAAGGGTTATCACCGTTGAGGAAAAGGACTGTGACCATCCGGACAAGGACGGACTCATTCACAGTCGCACTCTTTATTCCGCGATTCATGATTCGGCGGGTCACAAAGTGAAAGTCACGCTGACCGATTGGCGTGATGGCAAGCCTTATCCCGTTGCGACCGCCTACGAATTCGATCACTGGGGCCAGCTCAGCAAGACCCTCCATGCCGATGGGCGTATCGAATACAACGAGGTCGATCCGGTCGCTCGCCGGCAAACGAATTGGCTTCAGGGGATGGGCAAGACCGTCACTTTCGTCAACGATTTTGGTAAACCGCTGAGCGTCGAGAGCTTCAATCTGAGGCGCGAGAGTCTGGGTAAAACCACTTATACCTATGACGGGTTCGGGCGCACGGCCAGCCAGACCGATCCGGTTGGCAATACCACTCGATATGAATACGACGTCTTTGATCGCATGATCCGCAGTGTCATGCCCGACGCCAGTGAGGTAGTCACCGAATACGCGGATCACACTGACGAAGCGCTGCCGGTCGGGATCCAGGTCGATGGCAAGGTATTGGGTCGGCAGATCTATGACGGTTTGAATCGCCTGACGGAAAGTACGGTGGGTGGGCGCCAGTCGCAGACTGGTTACGAAGCGGGTTTCAGTCAGCCTCAGTGGTACAGGAGCGCTGAGGGCAAGAAGACCGAATTCACTTATTTGCGAGACCTGGGCGGTTTACTGACCGAGCGCAAGGCGGGGGCTCTGCTCACGACCATGACGTACGACCCCGTCAGTGGTCAGCCGTTGACCTGCACCGAAAACGACCGAGAACATCGTTTTGCCTATTATCCTTCCGGGCGCATCAAGTCCGAAACGACGACCTTCGGTGATATCAGCAAAGCAACCTCCTTTACTTATTCCCTCGAGGGGCGACCGCTCACTTATGTGGATGTTCTCGGCGGCGAGCATATTTGCGAATACGATGAGCACGGCCGCTTGTTGGCAACTGTGCAAGGGACCCTGAAAACCGAATTCCACTACAGCACACTGACCGGGATGCTGGAGTGGACGAAGACCGAAGACACTTCGATCAAGCGAAGAATGATCACTCGGTTTGCCTATGATGATATCGGTCGTGAGACTTGCCGTACTTTCGAGATCAAGGGCCAGCCCGACCAGACGCTGGTGTCGGCTTATACGCTTGCCGGCAAACTGGCGCAGAAAGTGTCCATGCGCGGTACGCAAATACTGCGCGATGAACGATTTGCCTACGATGTGCGTGGCCGGCTGATCCAGTACGACTGTGCGGGTACCCAAAAACCCCGGGATCCTTATGGCAAGGAGATTGTTCAGCAGACATTCACGTTCGATGCGCTGGATAACCTTCTGAGCGTGCAGACGCGGTTTCCGCTGGGTGTGAATCTGACCACCTTCAGTTACGACAATCCGGACCCTGTACAACTCAGTGCAGTCAGGCATTCACACGTCGACTATCCACCGGCAGTCACCCTGGAATATGACGCCAACGGCAGGATGATCAAAGATGACCAGGCGCGAGTCCTGGCCTATGACGCATTCGGGCGTCTTGAGCAATTGACCGGTGCAGGAGGCTCGGTCATTCGCAATTACCATTACGACGGTTTTGACCATCTGGTTGAACTGTCGCAACCGGAAAATGCACCTACCCAGCGTTATTACCACGAAGGGCGTGTCATCCATGAAGTCAGTGGTAAAAGTTCATCCAGTATCGTGCGTCACGGTGGACTACTGGTGGGGCAGCAGCAACTCGGACCGGGCAGCAGCACACAACTGTTCGGCACCGATCAGCAGCACAGTGTGCTGGCAGAGCTGGGTGAAAAAAATCTGACTGACCGTGTTTACAGCCCGTACGGGCACCTTCCTGCCGAAGGCGGGGTGTTCAGTCTGGCGGGGTTCAATGGTGAGCAGCTTGATCGGGCAACCGGTCTTTACCTGCTGGGCAATGGTTACAGAGCCTACAGCCCGACGCTGATGCGTTTTCTCGGCCCCGACAGCATGAGTCCGTTTGGCGGGGGGGGATTGAATGCCTACGCTTATTGCCTGGGCGATCCCGTCAATCGTGTCGACCCGACAGGGCATATATCCTGGCAATCGATTCTGGGCATCGGAATGGGGGTGCTCGGGATTGTTGCCAGCGTGCTGACGATGGGCGCTGCCACGCCGTGGGCGCTGGCGGCGCTGGGACTGACTGTCGCTTCAGGTTTGACGGGTATCGCCAGTGAAGTGCTCGATAATTATGCACCGGACTCTCAATTGGGAGAGGTATTGGGCTGGATCAGTGTCGGCCTTGGACTGGCTTCGCTCGGTGCCGGTCTGGCGGCTGGCGCCAAAGCGGGTGTCAATGCCGGCAGAAAACTGGCTTCGGCCTTTGAGCAGGGACTCAGTTCAAAGGGGACGATGAAAATGGGCAAGGTGCTTGCCAAGGGCAAAGGCGCGAAGGCCGCGGCCAGGAAAGCCAATGCGCCGGTTGAGGAGCAGGTCGAAAAGCAATGGACGCTGGTCAGGCCCAAAGACAAGTTGAACTTTCTCAGGATAGAGGCGCGCAAGGCCTCGGAGGACAGGGCAGAAGAGTTCATGAAACATGTTGAAGCGGGTAACTCCCCGACCTCCGCCGCCAGACTCATCCATGCCGAATATACGCCAATGTATGGTCCGTCCAGCACGACATCAAAACCAATGCATCTTTACTTGTCGAAGGGAGACCGTATTTATCTGACGGAGAACACCAAAGACCGGATCGTCATCATCAAGCAGATGGGTGGCCACTATAACGAAAAAAAATAGGCATCAATGATCAGACCGGGCAGTACCGGCATGTGCCAACAGCACTCAACTACGATTTGAGCACATTGTCTGCCGGTTCTGCCTGCGCAGATCCGGCGTGCTGTTCCAGTGCCCACTCCACATGCTCTCTCACCAGCTCGGACGGATAATCCCGTCGCGCCTTCAACGCTTCCAGCACCGGAATCGTTGAAGGCGCATTGCCCAGCCCCACTGCCAGATTGCGCAGCCAGCGTTCGTAACCCGCCCGGCGCAGTGGCGAGCCTTCAGTGCTGCTCAGGAACTTGTCTTCATCCCACAAAAACAGCTCGGCCAGTTCGGCATTGTCCAGGTTGTGCCGTGGCTTGAAGTCGCTTTCACCGGACGGACGGGCGAAGCGGTTCCACGGACAGCAGATCTGGCAGTCGTCACAACCGAACACGCGGTTGCCGATCAGTGGCCGCAAGTCTTCGGGAATGGCGCTTTTCAGCTCGATGGTGAGGTAGGAAATGCAGCGTCGCGCATCCAGCACATACGGGCCGACGAAGGCGTTGGTCGGGCAGATGTCCAGGCAGGCGGTGCAGCGTCCGCAGTGTTCGGTGCTGTGTGGGGCGTCCACTGGAAGCGGGAGGTCGACGAACAGTTCGCTGAGAAAGAAGTAACTGCCGGCCTTGCGGTTCAGTACCAGGGTGTTTTTGCCGATCCAGCCCAGTCCGGCCTGTTCGGCGATGGCTTTTTCCAGCACCGGGGCGCTGTCGACGAAGGCGCGGAAGCCGAACGGGCCGATTGCGGATTGAATTTTGTCCGCCAGTTGTTGAACGCGTTTACGGATCAACTTGTGATAATCGCGGCCCAAGGCATATCGCGAAATGTAGGCTTTTTCCGGATTGGCCAACAATTGCGCCATTTGCGTGTCACCCGGCAGGTAGTCCATGCGCAGCGACACCACACGCAGGGTGCCCGGCACCAGCTCTTCGGGGTGCGAGCGTTTACTGCCGTGGGCGCCCATGTAATCCATTTCGCCGTGGTAGCCGGCCTCGAGCCAGCGTTGCAGGTGCTGTTCATGCTCGGCCAGGTCCAGACCGCTGATGCCGACTTGCTGGAAGCCCAGCTCACGCCCCCAGTCCTTGATGGATTGGGCGAGGGCAGGCAGATCTGTGGTGATGGCGGACATGAGGCGAGAGAAACCGGAGCTGAGGTGCGTATAATTCTGCCAGACATCGGAGCCCGAAGACGCATGCCGCACACTAAAGATCAATTACCCGACGCGCTGTACCGTGCCGCGCAAGTGCGCGAACTCGATGAACGGCTGATCGCTGCCGGCACGCCGGGCTTCGAATTGATGCAACGCGCCGCCCACGCTACATGGCGCGCACTGGTGCGCCAATGGCCGTCCGGGAATGAATTGACGGTGTTGGCCGGGCACGGCAACAACGCCGGCGATGGTTATCTGGTGGCAGCGCTCGCTCACCGGGCGGGTTGGTCGGTGCGGGTATTGGCTGTCGGTGCACCGCAGCGTTTGAAGGGTGATGCCGCCGTGGCGCACGCCGAAGCCGTGGCGGATGGCGTCTCGATCTGTGCCTGGGATCCGTCCTGCGAGTTGCGCGGTATTGTCGTTGACGCCTTGCTCGGCACCGGCCTGAGTGGTGAGGTGCGTGAGCCCTATGCCGCTGCGATTGCGGCGATCAATGCCAGCGGGCTGCCGGTGGTGGCAGTCGATATCCCATCCGGGTTGTGCGCCGATACCGGTCATGCGCTGGGTGGGGCAGTGCACGCCGACCTCACCGTGACGTTCATCGGCCTGAAACTCGGGCTGTTCACGGGCGAGGCGGTGGATCATATCGGCGAACTGCTGTTTAACGATCTGCAGGCGTCTGCCGAAAGCTTCAGTGACATTCCTGCCGCCGCTCAACGGCTCAACGCGATTAACCTGCCGCGTCCGGCTGCCCGTGCGCCGGCTGCCCACAAGGGGCGATTCGGCCATGTGCTGCTGATCGGTGGCGATCACGGTTTTGGCGGGGCAATCCTGCTCAGCACCGAAAGCGCCTTGCGCAGCGGGGCAGGGATGGTCTCGGTCGCGACCCGCCCGGAACATGTGCCGGCGGCTTTGAGTCGGGTACCGGAGGCCATGGCACTGGGCGCTTCTTCAGCCAATCAGTTGATGGGGCTGCTGGACAAGGTGTCGGTGCTGGTGGTCGGGCCGGGGCTTGGGCAGGCCAGTTGGGGGCGAGCGCTGTTATCAGCCGCTGCCAATGCAGCGCTGCCGCAGGTATGGGACGCGGATGCGCTGAACCTGCTGGCCCGCGGTTTTGTCAGTTTGCCCAAGGATTGCGTGATCACGCCGCATCCGGGGGAAGCCGCGCGTTTATTGGGGATCAGTACCGCCGAAGTGCAGGCTGATCGTCCGGCGGCGGCGCTGGCGTTGAGCAAAAAATATACAGCGGTGGTGGTGCTCAAGGGCGCGGGCAGTCTGATCGCTCATCCCGATGGCCGTCTGGCGTTGTGTCATCAAGGCCATCCGGCCATGGCCACTGCCGGGCTCGGCGATGTGCTGGCGGGCCTGATCGGCGCGCTGCTGGCCCAGGGCATGGACGGTTTCGATGCCGCATGCCTGGCTGTCTGGCTGCACGCCAACGCCGGTCTGCAACAAGGTAAATTCGGCCGTGGGCTGGCGGCCAGTGATCTGATTCCAGCCATTCGTCAGT
This sequence comes from Pseudomonas glycinae, assembly GCF_001594225.2. Classification (GTDB taxonomy): domain Bacteria; phylum Pseudomonadota; class Gammaproteobacteria; order Pseudomonadales; family Pseudomonadaceae; genus Aquipseudomonas; species Aquipseudomonas glycinae. The sequence goes on along the minus strand of NZ_CP014205.2, from coordinate 4,027,888 downwards.
TGTTGGAGGAGCATGCACCGTGTCTGAAGTAACCCTGTACCTGGCTGATGAACAGGCCATGAGCGACTTTGGCGCACGCATCGCCCGCATCACGCAGGGCCATGGCCTGATCTTTCTCGAAGGCAACCTCGGGATGGGCAAAACCACGCTGTCGCGGGGCATCATTCGCGGTCTGGGGCATGTGGGGGCGGTGAAAAGTCCGACCTTCACCCTGGTCGAGCCCTACGAGATCGGTGACGTCCGCGCGTTTCACTTCGACCTGTATCGCCTGGTCGATCCGGAGGAGCTGGAGTTTCTCGGGATTCGCGACTATTTCGACGACGATGCTCTGTGTCTGATCGAGTGGCCCGATAAAGGTGCAGGCTTTTTGCCAAAGCCTGACCTGACCATTACCATTAGCCCGCAAGACAGCGGACGTTCGCTGACCATTTTATCCCAGGGCTCGCGCGGCGAGGCCTGGTGTGCCGCTTTGGCATTGGAAACCAATTGAATGATGGGGTTAGGTATGCGCTTTCGCGCGTTGATGGCTGCCGCTGGACTGATGTTGATGGCAGTAACCGTCAACGCTGTGGCCGACACGAAGGTCAACAGCGTGCGCCTGTGGCGGGCGCCGGACAACACGCGACTGGTGTTCGACCTGACAGGCCCGGTGCAGCACAGCGTCTTTACGCTGACCGCGCCGGATCGTCTGGTCATCGACATCAACGGCGCCACCCTCGGCGCGCCGCTGAATGTGCAGACCGCCAACACGCCGATTACCGCCATGCGCTCGGCCCAGCGCACGCCGACTGACCTGCGGGTGGTCATCGACCTGAAAAAGGCGGTCACCCCGAAAAGCTTCTCGCTGGCGCCGAATGCGCAGTACGGCAACCGTCTGGTGGTCGACCTGTTCGACAACCCGGCCGATGCCGCACCGCCGCCTGCGCCGACACCATCAGTTGCCACCGTTCCCGCGGTTCCGGTCACGCCGGCCGAACCTGCGATCAAGCTGCCACCGGCCCCGGCCGGCAAGCGCGACATCATTGTGGTCATCGATGCCGGTCATGGTGGTGAAGACCCGGGTGCGTCCGGTTCTCGCGGTCAGCGTGAGAAAGACGTGGTACTGCAGATCGCCCGCGAATTGCAGCGTCAGGTCAACGGCATGAAAGGCTTCCGCGCCGAGCTGACCCGTACCGGTGACTATTTCATCCCGCTGCGCGGCCGTACCGAGATTGCTCGCAAGAAGGGCGCCGACCTGTTCGTCTCGATCCACGCCGACGCCGCGCCGTCGGCCGCTGCGTTCGGTGCGTCGGTGTTTGCCCTGTCCGACCGTGGCGCCACTTCTGAAACCGCCCGTTGGCTGGCCGACAGTGAAAACCGTTCCGACCTGATCGGCGGTGCCGGCAACGTCAGCCTCGATGACAAGGACCGGATGCTGGCCGGCGTTCTGCTCGACCTGTCGATGACCGCCTCGCTGACCTCCAGTCTCAACGTCGGCCAGAAAGTCCTGACCAACATCGGCCGGGTCACGCCGCTGCACAAGCAACGTGTGGAGCAGGCCGGGTTTATGGTGCTGAAGTCGCCGGACATCCCGTCGATCCTGGTGGAAACCGGCTTCATCTCCAATGCCAACGAAGCGTCGAAACTCTCGGCAGCCAGCCACCAGCAGGCGCTGGCGCGCTCGATCAGCAGCGGCGTGCGCCAGTTCTTCCAGCAGAATCCGCCACCGGGTACCTACATCGCCTGGCTGCGTGATTCGGGCAAGATCGCTCAAGGTCCGCGCGATCACCGGGTAGGTCCGGGTGAGACCGTGGCAATGATTGCCGTGCGTTACCAGATTTCGCCGGCCACGCTGCGCAGTGCCAACAATCTGAAAAGCGATGATCTGAAAGTCGGTCAGCACCTGACCATTCCCGGCACCGAACTGGCGTCCAAAGAATGAACCAGGTGTTGAACGCTGCCCGCATCGAACTGCTCAGCCCGCGGCTGGCGAACCAGATCGCCGCCGGTGAGGTGGTCGAACGCCCGGCCTCGGTGATCAAGGAGTTGCTGGAAAACAGCCTCGACTCCGGCGCCAGGCGTATCGATGTCGATGTCGAGCAGGGCGGCGTCAAACTGCTGCGGGTGCGCGACGACGGCAGCGGCATCTCCGCCGATGACTTGCCGCTGGCCCTGGCCCGTCACGCCACCAGCAAGATCCGTAACCTGGAAGACCTTGAACAGGTGATGAGCCTGGGCTTCCGCGGCGAGGCCCTGGCGTCGATCAGCTCCGTGGCGCGCCTGACCCTGACCTCGCGCACCCGCGATGCCGATCAGGCCTGGCAGGTCGAAACCGAAGGCCGCGACATGGCGCCCCGCGTGCAGCCAGCGGCGCACCCTGTGGGCACGTCGGTGGAAGTCCGTGACCTGTTCTTCAACACCCCGGCGCGACGCAAATTCCTCAAGACTGAAAAAACCGAATTCGATCACCTGCAAGAAGTGATCAAGCGTCTGGCGCTGGCGCGTTTTGACGTGGCCTTCCATCTGCGCCACAACGGCAAGACCATCCTCAGCCTGCACGAAGCCCACGATGACGCGGCCCGCGCCCGGCGTGTGGCGGCGATCTGCGGTTCGGGCTTTCTTGAGCAGGCGTTGCCGATCGAAATCGAGCGCAATGGCCTGCATTTGTGGGGCTGGGTCGGTCTGCCGACCTTCAACCGCAGTCAGGCTGACTTGCAATATTTCTTCGTCAACGGCCGTGCGGTGCGCGACAAACTGGTGGCCCACGCGGTGCGTCAGGCTTATCGCGATGTGCTGTTCAACGGCCGGCACCCCACGTTTGCGCTGTTTTTCGAGGTCGATCCGGCAGCGGTCGACGTCAACGTGCACCCGACCAAGCACGAAGTGCGCTTCCGTGACGGGCGCATGGTGCATGATTTCCTTTATGGCACCTTGCACCGTGCCCTCGGCGATGTGCGACCGGAAGATCAGCTTGCCGGTTCGGTCACCACCGCGATTGTCCGGCCAACCGGCCTTGAAGCCGGTGAGTTCGGGCCGCAGGGCGAAATGCGTCTGGCTGCCAACGCGTTGCTGGAGCAACCGCAGGCGCAACCGGCGTTCAATACCTCGTCGGGTGCCAGCGCTGGCGGCGCTTATCAGTATCAATACACGCCGCGCCCGCAATCGACCGTGCCGGTTGCCGAGGCTCAGGCTGCGTACCGCGAGTTTTTCGCGCCGCTGCCTGAAGCGAATGCCAATGCGCTGCCGGCCGGTCAGGAAGACATTCCGCCGCTTGGCTATGCGCTGGCGCAGCTCAAGGGCATCTATATTCTGTCCGAGAACGCCCAGGGCCTGGTTTTGGTGGACATGCACGCCGCTCACGAGCGGATCATGTATGAGCGCCTGAAAATTGCCATGGCCAGCGAAGGCCTGAGTGGCCAGCCGCTGCTGGTGCCGGAATCGCTGGCGGTCAGTCAACGCGAGGCCGATTGCGCTGAAGAGCATGCGGCATGGTTCCAGCGCCTTGGTTTCGAATTGCAGCGCCTTGGACCGGAAACCCTGGCCATCCGGCAGATCCCGGCCCTGCTCAAACAGGCCGAAGCTAAACGTCTGGTGGGCGATGTTCTGTCGGACTTGATGGAATACGGCACTAGCGACCGGATCCAGGCGCATCTGAACGAACTGCTCGGCACCATGGCCTGCCACGGCGCGATCCGCGCCAACCGGCGCCTGGCCCTGCCGGAAATGAACGGCCTGCTGCGCGACATGGAAAACACCGAGCGCAGCGGTCAATGCAACCATGGCCGACCGACCTGGACCCAGTTGGGCCTGGACGATCTGGACAAACTGTTCCTGCGCGGTCGTTGATGAGCCAGCTTCCTCCAGCGATTTTCCTGATGGGCCCGACCGCTGCGGGCAAGACCGACCTGGCCATCGAGCTGACCAAGGTGCTGCCGTGCGAGCTGATCAGCGTCGATTCGGCGCTGGTCTATCGCGGCATGGACATCGGTACCGCCAAGCCGTCCAAGGAGCTGCTGGCCGAATTTCCCCACCGCTTGATCGACATTCTCGACCCGGCCGAAGCCTATTCGGCAGCGGATTTCCGCCGCGATGCGCTGGAGGCCATGACCGATATCACCGCACGCGGAAAAATTCCGCTGCTGGTGGGCGGCACGATGCTCTACTACAAGGCTTTGATCGACGGTCTGGCGGACATGCCGGCGGCCGATCCCGACGTTCGCGCGCAGATCGAAGAAGAGGCTGCACGCCTTGGCTGGCAAGCCCTGCACGATCAACTGGCGGTCATCGATCCGGAGTCGGCGGCGCGCATCCATCCGAACGATCCGCAACGACTGAGTCGTGCGCTGGAAGTTTATCGGGTCAGCGGTCAGAGCATGACTGAACTGCGGCTGAAACAATCTGTACAAAGTACCGAAGCGGCCGCATCGGGACTGCAACAATTGCCCTATACTGTCGCGAACCTGGCGATTGCTCCAACTAATCGGCAGGTACTGCACGAGCGCATTAAACAAAGATTCACAAATATGCTGGAACAGGGATTCATCGACGAGGTCGTAGCCCTGCGTAATAGAAGTGACCTGCATGCCGGGTTGCCGTCTATACGTGCGGTAGGCTACCGCCAGGTCTGGGACTACCTGGATGGCAAGCTGACGTCGGCCGAGATGCAGGAGCGGGGCATCATCGCCACGCGCCAATTGGCCAAACGCCAGTTCACCTGGCTGCGCAGCTGGAAAGATTTACACTGGCTCGACAGTCTGGATTGCGACAATCTGCCACGCGCCTTGAAATACCTTGGGACGATCTCCATATTGAGCTGAGTCCTTGCAATTGCCGTCTATCCTTGGGGGTGTGGCGGCAAAAGCCATCTGTTTACCTATTTTTTATATTGAATCCTTAAAGGAGTGCGGCACATGTCAAAAGGGCATTCGCTACAAGACCCTTACTTGAATACTTTACGTAAAGAGAAAGTGGGGGTTTCCATCTACCTGGTGAACGGGATCAAATTGCAAGGCACGATCGAGTCGTTCGACCAGTTCGTTATCCTGCTGAAGAACACCGTCAGCCAGATGGTTTACAAACACGCTATCTCTACAGTCGTGCCGGTTCGTCCAATTCGTCTGCCAAGCGCAACCGAATCCGAAGCAGGTGACGCTGAGCCAGGTAACGCCTGATAGGAGTCTCCTTTGTTCTTTGAGCGCCACGGTGGTGGTGAACGGGTCATTCTCGTTCACTTGGATGGACAGGACCCTGAGGCGCGCGAAGATCCGCAGGAGTTTCAGGAACTGGCAAATTCGGCAGGCGCCGAGACCGTTGCGTTTTTTAACGTGCCGCGTCATCGGCCAACCGCCAAATACCTGATTGGCAGCGGCAAGGTCGAGGAACTGCGCGACCTGGTCCACGCCGAAGAAGCCGATCTGGTGATCTTCAATCACACCCTTACGCCCAGTCAGGAACGTAACCTCGAACGTGTTTTCGAGTGTCGCGTGATCGACCGTACCGGTCTGATTCTCGATATTTTCGCCCAACGCGCCCGTACCCATGAGGGCAAGCTCCAGGTAGAACTGGCCCAGCTTGACCATATGAGCACCCGGCTGGTTCGCGGCTGGACTCACCTTGAGCGTCAGGGTGGCGGTATCGGCATGCGCGGCCCGGGTGAAACCCAGCTCGAAACCGACCGGCGACTGCTGCGGGTTCGCCTGCGCCAGATCAAGGGGCGGCTGGAAAAAGTGCGCAGCCAGCGCGAACAGTCGCGTCGCGGCCGCTCGCGTGCGGATATCCCTACCGTTTCTCTGGTGGGATACACCAACGCCGGTAAATCCACGCTGTTCAATAATGTGACGAAGTCCGAGGTGTACGCGGCTGACCAGTTGTTCGCCACGCTGGACCCGACCTTGCGCCGTCTGGAACTGGACGACCTGGGGCCGATTGTCCTGGCCGACACCGTGGGTTTCATTCGCCACTTGCCGCACAAACTGGTCGAGGCATTTCGGTCTACGCTCGAAGAGTCGAGCAACTCCGACCTGCTGTTGCACGTGATTGATGCGGCGGAACCGGATCGCATGTTGCAGATCGAGCAGGTGATGGTGGTGCTGGGCGAGATCGGTGCCCAGGACTTGCCGATCCTCGAGGTCTATAACAAACTCGATTTGCTTGAAGGCGTTGAGCCACAAATCCAGCGCGATGAAAACGGCAAGCCCCAACGGGTCTGGTTGTCAGCCCGTGATGGCACCGGTCTGGAATTGCTTGAGCAAGCCATTGCCGAATTGCTGGGCAGTGATTTGTTTGTCGGAACCTTGCGTTTGCCCCAGCGGTTTGCGCGTCTGCGTGCACAGTTCTTCGAGCTGGGCGCGGTACAGAAAGAAGAATACGACGAAGAAGGGGTCAGCTTGCTGGCCATTCGATTGCCACGCTCGGAGCTCAATCGGCTGGTCAGTCGTGAGGGCGTTGTGCCGACGGAGTTCATCGAGCAACACACTTTGCAATAAAAGCCTGACAAAGCGGTTGTGCCGCAACGGCAGGCATTCTGTAGCATTGGTCGGCGCGCCGTGGGTGCGTCTTTGCTTTATCAGATGGAGAGCGCTATGGCTTGGAATGAGCCGGGTGGCAACTCGAACAATCAGGATCCTTGGGGTGGCAAGCGTCGCAACAACGGCGACCGCAAGGGACCGCCGGATCTCGACGAGGCCTTCCGAAAGCTGCAGGAAAGCCTGAACGGGTTGTTCGGTGGTGGAAAAAAACGCGGTGATGACGGTGGTGGCTCGGGCAAGAGTGGTGGCTTTGGCGGCCTCCTCGGCATCGGCCTGGTCGTGCTGGCGGCCGTCTGGCTGTACAGCGCGGTGTACGTCGTGGACGAGCAGGAGCAAGCCGTGGTGCTGCGCTTCGGCAAGTACTACGAGACTGTCGGTCCCGGCCTGAACATCTACTTCCCGCCGATCGACAAGAAGTACATGGAGAACGTCACGCGTGAGCGTGCCTACACCAAGCAGGGCCAGATGCTGACCGAAGACGAGAACATCGTCGAAGTGCCGCTGACCGTGCAGTACAAGATCAGCAACCTGCAGGACTTCGTGCTGAACGTCGACCAGCCGGAAATCAGCCTGCAACATGCGACCGACAGTGCACTGCGCCATGTGGTGGGTTCAACCGCGATGGACCAGGTGCTGACCGAAGGTCGTGAGCTGATGGCCAGCGAAATCAAGGAGCGTCTGCAACGCTTCCTCGATACCTATCGCACCGGTATCACCGTCACCCAGGTCAACGTACAGAGCGCAGCGGCACCGCGTGAAGTGCAGGAAGCCTTCGATGACGTGATCCGCGCCCGAGAGGACGAGCAGCGTTCGCGCAACCAGGCTGAAACCTACGCCAATGGCGTGGTGCCGGAAGCCCGTGGTCAGGCCCAGCGGATCCTTGAAGATGCCAACGGCTACCGTGACGAAACGGTCTCGCGCGCCAAGGGTGAGGCAGATCGTTTCACCAAGCTGGTCGCCGAGTATCGCAAGGCGCCGGAAGTCACCCGTGAGCGTCTGTACCTGGACACCATGCAGGAAGTCTTCAGCAATACCAGCAAGGTACTCGTGACCGGCAACAAGAACGGCCAGAGCAACCTGCTGTACCTGCCGCTGGACAAGATGGTCGAAAGTGGTCGCAACACCAGCGCTCCGGTGAACAGTGCGGCAGCCACCAGCAATGAAGCCAATGCACGTGCCGCAGCCGATCTGCAGCAACAGCAGGCGCGTACCAGGGAGAGTCGCTGATGAGCAATAAATCGCTGATCGCCCTTATTGTCGGCGTTGTCGTGGCGATCGCTGCCTGGAACTGCTTCTACATCGTCGCTCAGACCGAGCGCGCGGTGTTGCTGCAATTCGGTCGCGTGGTTCAGGCTGACGTTCAGCCGGGTCTGCATGTGAAGGTTCCTTACGTCAACCAGGTGCGCAAGTTCGACGCCCGCCTGATGACGCTGGATGCGCCGACACAGCGTTTCCTGACACTGGAAAAGAAAGCCGTGATGGTCGATGCCTACGCCAAGTGGCGCGTGAAAGATGCCGAGCGCTTCTACACCGCAACGTCCGGCCTCAAGCAGATCGCCGACGAGCGTCTGTCCCGTCGTCTGGAATCGGGTCTGCGTGACCAGTTCGGTAAGCGCACCCTGCACGAAGTTGTGTCGGGTGAGCGCGATGCGCTGATGGCTGATATCACCGCGTCGCTGAACAAGATGGCGGAAAAGGAGCTGGGTATCGAAGTCGTCGATGTCCGGGTCAAGGCCATCGATCTGCCGAAAGAAGTGAACCGCAGCGTGTTCGAGCGCATGAGCACCGAGCGTGAGCGTGAAGCTCGCGAGCACCGCGCCAAGGGTAACGAGCTGGCCGAAGGCATCCGTGCCGACGCCGATCGTCAACGCCGTGTGCTGCTGGCTGAAGCCTATCGTGAATCCGAAGAGATTCGTGGTGATGGCGACGCCCAGGCCGCTGCGATCTACTCCAAGGCATACGGCCAGGATCAGGAGTTCTACGCGTTTTACCGTAGCCTGCGTGCCTACCGTGAAAGCTTCGCGAACAAATCCGACGTCATGGTCCTCGACCCAAGCAGCGACTTCTTCAAGTATCTGGAGAAGGCCAAGCCTTGATACGACGTTGACCCGAATCATTCCGCCCGGCGGCTAATACCTCGGGCGGGGTGATCCTTTGGGAAAACGTGTGTATGATGCGGCAGCCGGGAAATTCCCGGCTTTTTTGCGTCTGCACGTTTGATTGCTGTTTTTGTTGTAGAAGAACGGGTTGAATGGCCCGACAGTTTTTCGAGGAAAGTGATGGGCGAAGCCGGTAACAGGCCTTTCGCCGCGTCGTTCATGCGCGTGCGTTTTGAACGGGTCGGTCATTTTCTGCTTCACTCAAGGCTCGCCCTCGGGCTGGCCGCCCGGATCTAAGGGGAATGGCGTAATGGCAACGGTAGACCGCTGGCTGCTGCCAGATGGCATCGAAGAAGTACTGCCACCGGAAGCGGCGCGCATTGAAGTCGCGCGTCGTCAGGTGTTGGATCTGTTCCAGAGCTGGGGTTACGAGTTCGTCGTGACTCCCCATATCGAGTACCTGGAATCCCTGCTGACCGGCGCGGGCCAGGACCTGGATCTGCGTACCTTCAAGGTCATCGACCCGCAATCGGGCCGGCAGATGGGTTTCCGTGCCGACATCACGCCGCAAGTGGCGCGCATCGATGCGCACACCCTGCGTCGCGAAGGCCCGAGCCGTCTGTGCTACGCCGGCAGCGTCCTGCATGCCCAGCCGCGTGCCTTGTCGTCCTCGCGCAGCCCGATCCAGTTGGGCGCCGAGTTGTACGGCGATGCCAGCCCGAGCAGCGACGTCGAAGTCATCAGCCTGATGCTGGCCATGCTGCAACTGGCCGATGTGCCGGACGTGCACATGGACCTCGGGCATGTCGGCATCTACCGCGGTCTGGCCCAGGCGGCCGGTCTGTCGGGTGAAGTCGAGCAGCAGTTGTTCGATGCGTTGCAACGCAAGGCCATCGACGAGGTCATTACCTTGACCGAAGGCCTGCCGGCCGATCTGTCCGGCATGTTGCGCGCGCTGGTCGACCTGTGCGGCGGCCGTGAAGTCCTGACCGCTGCCCGCGAGCGTCTGGCCAATGCGCCGGCGCCGGTACTGGCGGCGCTGGAAGATTTGCTGGCGATCGCCGAGCGTCTGTCGGTGCGCTTCCCGGAGCTGCCGCTGTACTTCGACCTCGGCGAGCTGCGCGGTTATCACTACCACACCGGTGTGGTGTTCGCGGTGTTCGTGCCGGGTGTTGGCCAGTCCATCGCCCAGGGCGGTCGCTACGACGACATCGGCGCCGACTTCGGTCGCGCCCGTCCGGCCACCGGCTTCTCCACCGATTTGAAAACCCTGGTGACCCTGGGGCGTGCTGAGATCGAGCTACCGTCTGGCGGTATCTGGATGCCTGACAGTACGGATGCGGCACTCTGGCAGCAGGTTTGCCAGTTGCGCAGTGAGGGTCAGCGTGTCGTTCAGGCGTTGCCTGGACAACCTTTGGCCGCCGCCCGTGATGCGGACTGCGACCGGCAATTGATCCAGCAGAACGGGCTTTGGCAAGTATCGCCACTGGCTTCTTGAGTTTTCCTGCCGGCTGATGCCGGCACCAAGTTTGCGCGAATGAGGACAAGTGTTATGGGTAAGAATGTCGTAGTCCTGGGCACCCAATGGGGTGATGAGGGCAAAGGCAAGATCGTTGATCTGCTGACCGAACATGCTGCCGCCGTAGTGCGCTACCAGGGTGGCCACAACGCCGGTCACACTCTGGTGATCGACGGTGAAAAAACCGTCTTGCACCTGATCCCGTCGGGCGTGCTGCGCGAAGGCGTGCAGTGCCTGATCGGCAACGGCGTGGTGGTTGCACCTGACGCCCTGCTGCGCGAGATCACCAAGCTGGAAGAGAAAGGCGTACCGGTGCGCGAGCGCCTGCGTATCAGCCCTTCCTGCCCGCTGATCCTGTCCTTCCACGTGGCGCTGGACCAGGCCCGTGAAAAGGCCCGCGGCGAGCTGAAGATCGGTACGACCGGTCGCGGCATCGGCCCGGCTTACGAAGACAAGGTTGCACGTCGTGGTCTGCGTGTTGGCGACCTGCTCAACATGCCGCGCTTTGAAGACAAGCTGCGTGAACTGGTGGACTACCACAACTTCATGCTGGTCGGTTACTACAAAGAGCCTGCCATCGAGTACGAAAAGACGCTGGCCGAGTGCAAGGAATACGCCGAGCTGCTCAAGCCGCTGATGCTGGACGTGACTGCCGAGCTGCACGACCTGCGTCGCGCCGGCAAAGACATCATGTTCGAAGGTGCCCAGGGTTCGTTGCTCGACATCGACCACGGCACCTACCCGTACGTGACCAGCTCCAACACCACCGCGGGTGGCGTTGCTACCGGCTCGGGCGTTGGCCCGATGTTCCTGGACTACATCCTGGGCATCACCAAGGCTTACACCACTCGCGTGGGTTCGGGCCCATTCCCGACCGAGCTGTTCGACGAAGTCGGTGCGCACCTGGCCAAGCAAGGTCACGAGTTCGGCGCTACCACCGGCCGTGCCCGTCGTTGCGGCTGGTTCGACGCCGTTATCCTTCGTCGCGCTATCGATGTGAACAGCATCTCGGGCATCTGCCTGACCAAGCTGGACGTACTCGACGGCCTGGAAACCATCAACATCTGTACCGGCTACAAAGATGCGCAAGGCAACGCGGTTGCCCCGACTGACGCTGACAGCTACGTAGGCCTGCAGCCTGTGTACGAAGAAGTGCCGGGCTGGAGCGAATCGACCGTCGGCGCCAAGACTCTGGAAGAGCTGCCGGCCAACGCGCGTGCCTACATCAAACGCGTTGAAGAGTTGATCGGCGCGCCGATCGACATTATTTCGACGGGCCCGGACCGCAACGAAACCATCGTGCTGCGTCATCCGTTCGCTTGATAAGTCGTTGATGTAAAAACACAAAGGCCCCTTCATCGGGGCCTTTGTCGTTTATGCCTGTTGGACGGCATGACCTTTGCTGTGATTCTGTCTACAAGAGTGCCATCAAATTAATGGCGTCAGAAGTAGAGGGATTCAAAGTGTCAGCCGTTCTCTCACTGTTACAAAGCCGTTTGTTGCGGCCTGTGTTCGTTACCCTTGGTATCGCCCTTTTGGTGCAAGTGCTGGTGGCCGTCGCCCTGACGCGGAGCACCGTCACCGCGCTGGAAGCCGATCTCGGCACTCGCCTGGGCGCCGACAGCCAGAAGTTGTCCGGTGAGCTGGAGCAGGCCGGGCGTGAAGTCACGTCGAGTCTCGACAACCTTTCCTCTAGTACCCGTCAGCGTCTTACCGCCGGTCTTTCCTCGCGTCTGAAGGAAGAGCAGGCGCAACTGCGTGCGACTCTGGAAAAAGACCTGAAGGATTCGGCCAATGACATGGCCCAGTTGCTGGCCTCGGTGGCGCCCCGTGCCATGTGGGACAGCGACGTGCCGACCCTGTCCGAATTCGCCCGTCGGGCTCAGCGCAATCCCAACGTGCTGTTCGTGGTGTATGACGACGCCACCGGCCAGCATCTGACTCGCTACCTCAACCGCGAAAACCCGATCAACAAGGCCCTTTTGGAAAAAGGCCAGGGCGAGCGGGCGCTGGACAAGGTGCTGGATGCGGCGAAGAACGATCCGTCGGTCTACTACCTGGAAGCCTCGATCAACCCCAATGGCGTGGAGATCGGCAAGGTGTTGATGGGCGTCTCCACCGCTTCGGTTGAAACCGATCTGGCGGCGCTCGACCAGCGCTTCTCGGCGTTGATTGCCAGCAGCGATCAACTGGTGGGCGACAGTCTCAAAGGTGCTGCTGCCGACAGTGCCACCGCCATGCAGGCTCGCCTGCAATCGGCGCAGTCCACGGCTGCCGAGATGAAAGCCAACACCACCAGTACCGTGCAGGATGCTGCTGCAACGCTGCGCTGGCGCATCGGCATGGGCCTGGCGCTGGTCGGGGCTGGGGTGCTGTTGCTGCTGGCAGTGGTGCTCGGTCATCGGGTCGTCAATCGTCTGAAAATGCTCAACGCCGCCATGGATGATCTGGCGGCGGGCGAGGGCGATCTGACCAAGCGCGTGCAGATCAACAGCAAGGATGAGATCGGCGACATGGCTTCGGCGGTCAACCGCTTTGTGGACAAGTTGCAGCCGATCGTGCGCGAGGCCGGGGATGTGGCTCAGCGTACCGGTGTGGAAATCGGCGCCATGACCCTGCGCAACGCCGGTGCCGATGCGGCGGCCGGGATGCAGCGCGATGAAGTGGCCGAGAGTCTGCGGGCGCTGTCGCAAATGGCCGATGAAGCGCAATCGGAAAGCCATGCGATGCAGGCCGCATTGAAGCAGGTGGTGGATATTCGCCAGGCCACCGACGAGAACACTCGCACCTCGGCCAAGGTCGGCAGCCTGATCGAGGCGCTGGCGGGGCAGGTCGATACCGGGGCGAAAGTCATCGAGCGGCTGGCGCAGCAGAGCGAGCAGATCGAAGTGGTGCTGACCGTGATTCACGGCATCGCCGAACAGACCAACCTGCTGGCGCTCAACGCTGCGATCGAGGCCGCAAGGGCCGGTGAAACCGGGCGCGGGTTTGCGGTGGTGGCGGATGAGGTCCGGGCGCTGGCGAGCAAGACCCAAAGCTCCACCGGTGACATCCAGGCGCACATTGTGGCCCTGCAGCAGGGCGCCCGTGAAGCGGTCGAGGCGATCGGTCAGGCCGGGCGTCAGGCCAGCGAAGGCTTGCTGGTGCTGCGTGACAGCGCGCGTTTGCAGCAGTCGGTGCAGGCGTCGGTCGAGCAGGTGCATGCGGCGATTGGTTTGGCGACTCAGGCCGCGGCGCATCAGGCGCAGGGCGCGCAAGCTGTGCGTGGGCGCGTCGAGACGATTCATGCCCAGGCCGAGAAAGCCGCTCAGGCCGTGGTCGAGACCACGGCCAGCGGCAAGGTGCTGGATGGTCTGGCGGCGCAGCTCAAGGCCAGTCTGGGGCAGTTCCGGGCCTGATAGTCCGGGCAAAAAAAATCGCAGCCTCGGCTGCGATTTTTTTATCGGCTCAAATACATCCGGGTCGTCAGCAGGTACACCGGCAACCCTGACACCACAATAAGCAGCGCCGCATAAGGCGCTGCGGCTGCGAACTCGACATTCGCGGTGTGCGCCCAGACTTCCGTCGCCAATGTGTTGAGCCCTGTGGGGCTTAGCAGCAACGTCGCCGTCAGTTCCTTCATGGCATCCAGAAATACCAGCGCAAACGCTGCGCCCAGGGCCGGGAAGATGATCGGTAGAGTCACCCGGCAGAAAGCCGTGAACGAAGAGGCGCCCAGCGTGCGGGCGGCTTCTTCGAGTTGCGGCGCCGCCTTGTTCAGCGCCGTACGGATCGGTGCCTGAGCCAGTGGCAGAAACAGCAGTGCATAAGCGATCAGCAATAGCGCGGAGGTCTGGTAAAGCGCCGGCACGTAATGCAGGGCGAAATACACCAGCGTCAGGGCGATCACCAATCCCGGCAGGGCGTGCAGCAGATAGGGCAGGCGCTCGGCCCAGATCGCCAGTTGGCCTTTGTAGCGCACCACCAGCAACCCGACCGGCACTGCCAGCACCAGACACAATCCCGCGCCACCCAGCGATAGCGCCAGCGACGACAGCAATGCTTCGGTGATTGCCGCCACCGGGAAGGCCGCTGACGACCCCACGGCGAGCCAGTAGGCCAGCATGCCCAGCGGAACTCCGCTGCCGACAATCGCCAGCATCAGGCAATACAGCTGACCGACGATCGCCCAAGGGCCCAGTCGCACTTGTTCAGCTCGACGCGCCGCACCCTGACCGGTGCGTACGTGCCGGCCCTTGCCGCGCACCCGCAGCTCCAGCCACAACAGCATCAAGCACAGCGCCAGCAATACCGCCGACAGCATCGCCGCGTTGGCATTGCTGAATTCCAGTTCGAATTGCTGATAGATCGCTGTGGTGAAAGTTTGCAGGCCAATGATCGACAGTGCGCCGAATTCCACCAGCATGTGCAGCGCAATCAGCAGCGAACCGGCCAGCAGCGAAGGCCAGAGCAGCGGCAGGGTGACGCGGAAAAACACGCCCCAGCGATTCTGTCCGAGTGTGCGCGCCGATTCTTCAAGAGAAGGATCAAGATTGCGCAGTGTGGCGGCTACCGGCAGAAAGATCAGCGGGTACTTGGACAGGCTCATCACCAGGATCGCCCCGCCGAGTCCTTCGAACTGGGCACTGAGCGAAACCCAAGTGAAGCTGCTGACAAATGCCGGCACTGCGAACGGCAGGCAAAGAATCACGCCCCACAGCTGTCGGCCCGGCAGATTGCTGCGCTCCAACAGCCAGGCCAGCGACAGGCCGATCACACCGCAGGTCACGGTCACGCCAACCATCAGTGCCAGTGTGTTGCGCAGCAGGCCAAACACATACGGGCGCCACAGCAAATGTAGCGCTTCGGTCCAGCCCGCCTGCCAGGCTTTGAGCCCGACGTAGGCCAGCGGCAACAGGCTCATGACCACCAACAGCAACACCGGCAGCACCAGCCAGATCGACGGCCGCTTGCGTCGTGGCGTATAACCCCCGCGTGTAGCGGGGGCGGATAACGATGCCGTCATCAGTTCAAGCCAACTTCGCGTTCCAGCTCCAGCGCTTCTTCGGCGTTGCCCAGGTCGGCCGGCGTGACGTCCGGTGCTTCCAGTTCGCTGAACGGCTTGAGACCGCGATCCGATTCCATGCCTTTGTGCAGCGGGTACTCGGCGGTGGTCTGGGTGATCACACGCTGACCTTCTTCGCTGGCCATGTAGGCGAGGAATTGCTGGGCTTCTTTTGGATGTTTGCTGGACTTCAGCACGGCTGCGCTGGACACGGTGATCAGGCCGCCGACATCGCCGCCGGTGAAGTAATGCAGTTTAGAATCAAGCTTGCCTTTCTCTCGCTGCAGGGCGAACCAGTAATAGTTGTTTACCAGCACCGTGGCGACTTCGCCGTTTTCCACAGCCTTGAGGGCGACCATATTGTTGCTGTAGGTCTTGCCGAATGCGCGCAGGCCGGTCAGCCATTCTTCGGCGGCTTCGCGGCCGTGCTTTTTGATGATCGCCACGGCCTGTTCCTGGAATGCGCCGCTGGTCGGGACGAAGCCGACCTTGCCTTGCCACTGCGGATCGGCGAAATCCAGCACCGATTTCGGCAAATCTTTTTCGTCGATCAGTTTCGGGTTGAAGGCCACCACGCGAACCCGGGCGGTCACTCCGATCCAGGTGCCGTTGCCGGCGACGTATTCTTTCGGCAGAACGGCCAGGGTCGCGTCGTCAGCCTTGGCCAGCAGACCTTGTTCGCCGAGGTTGTTCAGCGGTGGGGATTCTTCGGTGTAGATGACGTCGGCGGGGGAGCGGTCGCCTTCTTCGATGATCTGGCTGGCCAGCTGATTGCTGCTGCCCTTGCGTACATTGACGTGAATGCCGGTCTTGGCCTCGAAGGCTTTGGCGATCGCGTCGCCGACTTCCTTGTGTTGACCGTTGTAGAGAGTCAGGGAAACCGCGTCGGCAGCCTGGGTGAGGGGAGTGGCGAGTGCCAGGCCGAGCAGGGTGAAGGTCAAGCCGCGGCGCAGGGTATTTCGAAACATCATTCGCAGGGTTCCTCACTGTCGCATTGCAAAAACTTGCAACAATGATAAACGATATTGTTTCTCAAGTGCGCTTTGCGAGGAGAGGTAGTGTTTGCCAGGTGTCGGCTCTCAAGCTTTTCCAAACCCCGGAAACGCAAAAACCCGCTTTCGCGGGTTTTTGTGAAATTCAAGATCGTGACCTTGAATTTGAATTGGTGCCCAGAAGAAGACTCGAACTTCCACGACCGTAAGGTCACCAGCACCTGAAGCTGGCGTGTCTACCAATTTCACCATCTGGGCTTCATCTTCAGCGTTGCCGCTGTTGATGTGGCGCACTATACGGAGCGCCTTTTGATCTGTAAACCCCTGATTTGATTTTAATAAATCATTCTCAGAAAAAGCTGGAAAGCAGAATGCAAAAAACCCGCTTTCGCGGGTTTTTGTGGGAGTCTTGAAACTGATCTAGTCTCAAACTCGAAATTGGTGCCCAGGAGAAGACTCGAACTTCCACGACCGTAAGGTCACCAGCACCTGAAGCTGGCGTGTCTACCAATTTCACCACCTGGGCATCTCGTCAACGTGTGTACGTCGTCGATGGCGCGCACTATACGGAGCGCCTTTTTAACTGTAAACCCCTGTCAGCAAAAAAAATGATTTTTTTTACCGGCGGTGTTCAAAACGCCCTTCAGGCGACGATACAAGGCCCCAGACGTGCCTTATATAGTCGGAAATTTCCCGTTTGATGGCGCCTATGCCAAACTAACCCGCATATAGACAAGGTGAAAACTCTCTAATGGCCGATTGGCAGTCCCTCGATCCCGAGGCCGCTCGTGAAGCGGAAAAATACGAAAACCCTATTCCCAGCCGCGAACTGATCCTTCAGCACCTTGCTGATCGGGGTTCGCCTGCTGCCCGCGAGCAACTGGTCGAAGAGTTTGGTCTGACCACAGAAGACCAGATCGAAGCCCTGCGCCGCCGCCTGCGCGCCATGGAGCGCGATGCTCAACTGATCTATACCCGCCGTGGCACCTATGCGCCGGTGGACAAACTCGACCTGATCCTCGGTCGCATCAGCGGTCACCGCGACGGCTTCGGTTTCCTGGTGCCGGATGACGGCTCCGATGACCTGTTCATGAGCCCGGCGCAAATGCGTCTGGTGTTTGACGGCGACCGTGCTCTGGCCCGTGTTTCCGGCCTGGACCGTCGCGGTCGTCGCGAAGGCGTGATCGTTGAAGTGGTGTCCCGTGCCCACGAAAGCATCGTCGGCCGCTATTTCGAAGAAGGCGGTATCGGCTTCGTTGTTGCGGACAACCCGAAGATCCAGCAGGAAGTGCTGGTCACCCCGGGCCGCAACGCCAACGCCCAGATCGGTCAGTTCGTCGAGGTGAAAATCACCCACTGGCCGACCCCGCGCTTCCAGCCGCAAGGCGATGTGATTGAAGTCGTCGGCAACTACATGGCGCCGGGCATGGAAATCGATGTCGCCCTGCGCACCTACGACATTCCGCACGTTTGGCCTGAAGCCGTTCTGAAGGAAGCCGGCAAGCTCAAGCCGGAAGTCGAAGAGAAAGACAAAGAGAAGCGCGTCGACCTGCGCCATCTGCCGTTCGTCACCATCGACGGCGAAGATGCCCGCGACTTCGACGACGCGGTCTACTGCGAAGCCAAGCCAGGCAAGCTGCGCCTGTTTTCCGGCGGCTGGAAGTTGTATGTGGCGATTGCCGACGTTTCCAGCTACGTGAAGATCGGTTCGGCTCTGGACAACGAAGCCCAGGTGCGCGGCAACTCGGTGTACTTCCCCGAGCGTGTGGTGCCGATGCTGCCGGAGCAGCTGTCCAACGGCCTGTGCTCGCTGAATCCACATGTCGATCGTCTGGCCATGGTTTGCGAGATGACCATCTCCAAGTCCGGCGAAATGACCGACTACTGCTTCTATGAAGCGGTGATCCACTCCCACGCCCGTCTGACCTACAACAAGGTCAGCGCGATGCTGGAAACGCCAAAAGCCACCGAAGGGCGCAAGTTGCGCGGTGAATACACCGACGTCTTGCCGCACCTCAAGCAGCTCTATGCGCTGTACAAGGTATTGCTGGCCGCTCGTCACGTGCGTGGCGCGATCGATTTCGAAACGCAGGAAACCCGGATCATCTTCGGTTCCGAGCGCAAGATTGCCGAGATCCGTCCGACCACCCGTAACGACGCGCACAAG
Organism: Pseudomonas glycinae; assembly: GCF_001594225.2. Classification (GTDB taxonomy): domain Bacteria; phylum Pseudomonadota; class Gammaproteobacteria; order Pseudomonadales; family Pseudomonadaceae; genus Aquipseudomonas; species Aquipseudomonas glycinae. The sequence continues at coordinate 4,009,561 of NZ_CP014205.2, read as the reverse complement.
CTGATCGAGGAATGCATGCTGGCGGCCAACGTGGCCACCGCCGAATTCCTGAAAAAACACGAAATCCCTGCGCTGTACCGCGTCCACGACGGTCCGCCACCGGAGCGTCTGGAAAAGCTGCGCGCGTTCCTCGGTGAGCTCGGACTATCCCTGCACAAAGGCAAGGATGGTCCGTCGCCGAAGGACTATCAGGCCCTGTTGGCCAGCATCAAGGATCGTCCGGATTTCCACCTGATCCAGACCGTGATGCTGCGCTCCCTGAGTCAGGCGGTGTACAGCGCCCAGAACGAAGGCCACTTCGGCCTGAATTACGAAGCCTACACCCACTTCACCTCGCCGATCCGTCGTTACCCGGACCTGCTCACGCACCGGGCGATCCGCAGCGTGATCCATTCGAAACAGGACACCCCGCACGTTCGCCGTGCCGGTGCGATGACCATTCCGAAGGCGCGCATCTATCCGTACGACGAAGCAGCGCTGGAGCAACTCGGCGAGCAGTGCTCGATGAGCGAGCGCCGTGCCGACGAAGCGACCCGCGACGTAGTGAACTGGCTCAAGTGCGAGTTCATGAAGGACCGCGTGGGCGAATCGTTCCCGGGCGTGATCACTGCCGTGACCGGTTTTGGCCTGTTCGTCGAGCTGACCGATATCTATGTCGAAGGTCTGGTACACGTGACGGCGCTGCCGGGCGATTACTACCACTTTGACCCTGTGCATCACCGCCTGGCGGGCGAGCGCACCGGTCGCAGCTTCCGTCTTGGCGATACCGTTGAAGTGCGGGTCATGCGCGTCGATCTCGACGAGCGCAAGATCGACTTCGAGATGGCTGAAAAAACCATCAGCGCGCCGATCGGCCGCAAGAAGCGTGGCACCGAGACGACCGCTCCTGCAGCCAAGGTTGTGGAAGAAAAGGCTCCGGCAAAAACCGCCAGCCGTCGTCCGGCCAAGGAAAAGGCTGTCGAGGCCTATCGTCCAAGCGATGCCGTGGCGAAAAACGCCGAGCTGCGCAAAAGCCGTGAAATGAAGAAGGCCTTGCTGGCCGACGCCAAAAACGGTGGTAAAGCGGCGTCCGGGGGAAAGACCGGACGGTCGGCGCCTGACAAGGCCTCCGGCGGCAAGCCAGCCAAACCGAGCAAACACCGCAAAGGCCCGCCAAAAGCGGGTTCCGCTCCAGCCAAAAGCGGCGGGGCGCGTAAACCGAAGGCGAAGTCATGAGTCAGTTGGAAAAAATCTACGGCGTTCACGCGGTAGAAGCGTTGCTGCGTCACCACCCAAAACGCGTCAAGCAGATCTGGCTGGCCGAAAGCCGCAATGATCCGCGCGTGCAGACGCTAATCGAACTGGCCAACGAAAACCGGGTCCAGATCGGTCAGGCCGAGCGCCGCGAAATGGACGCCTGGGTCGAAGGCGTGCACCAGGGCGTGGTGGCGGACGTCAGTCCGAGCCAGGTCTGGGGCGAAGCGATGCTCGACGAGCTGCTTGATCGCACCGAAGGCGCGCCGTTGCTGTTGGTGCTCGACGGCGTGACCGATCCGCACAACCTCGGCGCCTGCCTGCGTTCGGCGGATGCTGCCGGTGCGCTGGCGGTCATCGTGCCAAAAGACAAGTCGGCCACCCTGACCCCTGTGGTGCGTAAAGTGGCTTGCGGCGCGGCGGAAGTCATTCCGCTGGTGGCCGTCACCAACCTTGCGCGAACCCTGGAAAAACTTCAGCAGCGCGGGTTGTGGATTGTCGGCACGGCAGGCGAGGCCGAGGTCAGCATCTATGACCAGGACCTGACCGGCCCGACCATTCTGATTATGGGCGCCGAAGGCAAAGGCATGCGTCGCCTGACCCGCGAGCATTGCGATTACCTGGTGCATTTGCCGATGGCCGGTAGCGTCAGCAGTCTCAACGTGTCGGTTGCAACGGGTGTTTGCCTGTTCGAGGCCCAGCGCCAGCGTGGTGCCAAGTCCAAGGCGGCTGCCAAGAAGGCTTAAGCCTTACGCAGTCCAAAATGTGGGAGCGAGCCTGCTCGCGAAGCGGAGTTACATTCAGCATCATTGTTGGATGTTAAGCCGCTATCGCGAGCAAGCCCGCTCCCACAGTGCTTTGTGGTGTGGCAGAAAGTGTGACTGTTCAAATAATCACCAATTGCCTTGCGCCTCTTCAGTCCCTTCTCTACAATTGCGCCCCTTGCTGTGGCGGCAGGCATGCATGTGCCCCGCGCCAGCAAGTCCATAAGTGTCATTCACTCCTTGTCTGACCGTTTTTGAGCGGCAGGCTACAACCCGTAAGGAGCATTCATGCGTCATTACGAAATCATCTTTCTGGTCCACCCTGACCAGAGCGAGCAAGTCGGCGGCATGGTTGAGCGTTACACCAAGCTGATCGAAGAAGACGGCGGCAAAATCCACCGTCTGGAAGACTGGGGCCGTCGTCAACTGGCCTACGCAATCAACAATGTTCACAAGGCTCACTACGTGATGCTGAACGTTGAGTGCACCGGCAAGGCCCTGGCCGAGCTGGAAGACAACTTCCGCTACAACGATGCTGTGATCCGTAACCTGGTCATCCGTCGCGACGAAGCCGTTACCGGCCAGTCCGAGATGCTCAAGGCTGAAGAAAACCGCAGTGAGCGCCGTGAGCGTCGCGAACGTCCTGAGCACGATGGCAGCGCCGATGGCGATGACAGCGATAGCGACAGCGACAACAGCGATAACGCTGACGAGTAATCCACGGACCTTTTAAGGAGCCTATCAAATGGCACGTTTCTTCCGTCGTCGTAAATTCTGCCGCTTCACCGCTGAAGACGTGAAGGAGATCGATTACAAAGATCTCAACACTCTGAAAGCCTACGTATCCGAGACCGGCAAAATCGTTCCAAGCCGCATCACCGGTACCAAAGCTCGTTATCAGCGTCAGCTGGCCACCGCTATCAAGCGCGCCCGCTTCCTGGCCCTGCTGGCCTACACCGACAGCCACGGCCGCTGAGACCGGGCAGTCGACAAGTAGCAAAGGATTGAATGCATGCGTGCCTTAGCTGAGTTCATCATGCGCGGCCGTATGCAGGCCACTCTCGTAGTGGCCGGGTGTGCAACATTGCCGTTGTTGTATTGGTTGGGTGCTGCCGCCGGGAGCCTGGTGCTTCTGCGGCGCGGATTGGCCGACGCCCTGGGCGTCGTGTCACTGGGACTGCTGCCGGCATTGATCTGGTGGTTGTATGCCGATGACCCACGGGCACTTCTGGTGCTGCTGGGGGCTTCGGGGCTTGCGTTGGTGTTGCGCGCAAGCGAATCCTGGGTCCGTACGCTGCTGGTCAGCGTAGCCATGGGGCTGGTGTTTTCAGTGGTGCTCGGGGCGGCGTTCGCGCCCCAGATCGAGATGCTGGCGCAGGCCTTGATAAAGGTCATGCCCGCGCTTCTCGGTGATGCCTACCAACAATTGTCGGTAGACGAGCAGGCGCGTTTTGCGTCGCTGATCGCACCGGTCCTCACCGGCCTGATTGCGGCCTTGTTGCAGATCGTCAGCGTGCTGAGCCTGATTGTCGGGCGTTACTGGCAGGCGTTGTTGTACAACCCGGGTGGTTTTGGTCGCGAGTTTCGCGCCATCCGGATCCCGCTGGGGCCGGCGATGTTACTGCTGGCGTTGATGCTTCTGGGCCCGAATCTCGGTGCACAGATGGCCATGTTGACGCCGTTGTGCAGTGTACCGCTGGTGTTCGCCGGGCTGGCCCTGATTCACGGGCTGGTGGCGCAAAGGCGACTGGCCGGTTTCTGGCTGGTGGGGTTGTACGTAACGCTGTTGCTGTTCATGCAGCTGATCTATCCGTTGCTCGTGGTTCTGGCCATTGTCGACAGCCTGATTGATTTTCGCGGTCGGGTGTCGAAAGACACCGATAACGCGAACGGTGAAGGTTAAAAGTTAAGAGGATTTCCACATGCAACTGATCCTTCTGGAAAAAATCGCCAACCTGGGCAACCTGGGCGACAAAGTAAACGTTAAGGCCGGTTACGGCCGTAACTACCTGCTGCCTTTCGGCAAAGCCACCGCTGCGACCGCTGCCAACCTGGCTGCGTTCGAAGAGCGTCGCGCTGAGCTGGAAAAAGCCGCCGCAGACCGTAAAGCTTCGGCTGAAAGCCGTGCTGCCCAACTGGCCGAGCTGGAAGTGACCATCACTGCCACCGCTGGCGACGAAGGCAAGCTGTTCGGTTCGATCGGTACTCACGACATTGCTGACGCACTGACCGCCTCCGGCGTTGAAGTGGCGAAAAGCGAAGTTCGTCTGCCGAACGGCACCATCCGCAACGTGGGTGAATTCGACGTGGCCGTGCACCTGCACGCCGAAGTTGAAGCCACCGTACGCGTTGTCGTGGTAGCAGCTTAAGCAACACCCTGATCGACTGGCGGCTTGTCCGGCAGACGGTTAACATCGGGCACGATCCTGTTTACAGGTCGTGCCCTTTGTCTTTCTGCACTCCCTGCTTTTCCTGATTAAAAAGTGGCCATGAACGAAATCTCCGCTCCCGAGCAATACGATCTGCAAACCGCCGCGCTGAAGGTGCCGCCGCATTCCATCGAGGCCGAACAGGCCGTGCTCGGTGGTCTGATGCTGGACAACAACGCCTGGGAACGCGTGCTCGATCAAGTCTCCGACGGCGATTTCTACCGACATGACCACCGTCTGATTTTCCGTGCGATCGCCAAACTGGCCGATCAGAACCTGCCGATCGACGTCGTGACCCTTGCCGAGCAACTGGACAAGGAAGGTCAGACTTCGCAGGTCGGCGGCCTCGGTTACCTGGGTGAGCTGGCGAAAAACACGCCGTCCGTCGCCAACATCAAGGCCTATGCGCAGATCGTCCGCCAGCGCGCGACGTTGCGTCAGTTGATCGGTATCAGCACCGAAATTGCCGACAGCGCCTTCAATCCCGAAGGCCGCACCGCCGAGGAAATCCTCGACGAAGCCGAGCGGCAGATCTTCGCGATTGCCGAGGCCCGGCCAAAAACCGGCGGCCCGGTGGGTGTGAATGACCTGCTGACCAAGGCCATCGACCGCATCGACACCCTGTTCAACACTGCCGACTCGATCACCGGCCTGTCCACCGGCTACACCGACCTCGACGAGAAGACCAGCGGCCTGCAACCGGCCGACCTGATCATCGTCGCCGGCCGTCCGTCGATGGGTAAGACCACCTTCGCGATGAACCTGGTGGAAAACGCCGTGTTGCGCAGCGACAAGGTGGTGCTGGTGTACTCCCTCGAGATGCCAGGCGAATCGCTGATCATGCGTATGCTGTCGTCCCTCGGCCGTATCGACCAGACCAAGGTACGTTCCGGCCAGTTGGAAGACGACGACTGGCCGCGTCTGACCTCGGCGGTCAATCTGCTCAACGACCGCAAGCTGTTCATCGATGACACCGCCGGCATCAGTCCGTCGGAGATGCGTGCCCGGACCCGGCGGCTGGTGCGCGAGCACGGCGACATCGGCCTGATCATGATCGACTACCTGCAACTGATGCAGATCCCGGGTTCCAGCGGTGACAACCGGACCAACGAGATTTCCGAGATCTCCCGATCCCTGAAAGCCCTGGCCAAGGAATTCAACTGCCCGGTAGTCGCCCTGTCGCAGCTCAACCGCTCCCTGGAACAGCGTCCCAACAAGCGCCCGGTGAACTCCGACTTGCGGGAATCCGGAGCGATCGAGCAGGACGCCGACGTGATCATGTTCGTGTACCGGGATGAGGTGTATCACCCGGAAACCGAGCACAAGGGCATCGCCGAAATCATCATCGGCAAACAGCGGAACGGTCCGATCGGCTTCATTCGCCTGGCCTTCATCGGCAAATACACACGTTTTGAAAACCTCGCGCCGGGCAGTTACAACTTCGACGACGACGAGTAACGCAATTGATCACGCCAGCTGATCAAACAGTTTCTGGGCAACCCTGGGGCTGATGAACTCCCGCCATATCCGTTGGTGGGGCCGACCAGCCTGTTCTTCGCGCTGTTGAAACGAGCTGCCGAGCCTGCGCTGTTCAAGGGTTTTCAGGTGTGCGCCCTTGACGGTGTAATCCAGCGCAGCGCGGTCCTTCCTGTCGTAGTGAAAGTGGGCCTCCCACAAGGGCGTGTTATCCGAGCGGTCGATGATCGAGTAAACGTCCAGGAATGACTTGTCTTTACCCTTGCCCAGTTGCTTGCGCTCCACCGTTTTGACCACCTTGAGTTGAGCATGCTCAAGCAGGAAGTTCAGGCGCGGGACGTCCAGCACATCCTTGTTCTTGTACATCCGTATCAAAATATCCTGGCCTTTGGCGCCCATTGAGTCGGCGGCAGCTTTCAGTCGGCTGATCAAGTCGGAGGTTTCAGCGCCTGCTGCCGTTTGCCCGAGGAGCTCGAGGCGTTTCGCCAGACCTGCGAGTCGATCCGTCTCGGCACCCAGATATTCGACAATGGTGGTCGGGTTGTCCTTTCGGCTTTCCATCAATCGAGCCTGGGCCAGGTACGCCTCCACGTTACCAAGGCGCGCCAGCGCTTCGCTGACCAGCTGAGGTCTGGAGGTCGGGGCCGGGGCGGAACGTACGGGCTGCCACTCACCTTCTTTCATTTCGTAGCGTTGAGGGGGATCGTTCGGTTTGAACAGGTCGGGAACGCTGAGGGTGATGCGGCCGTCGGCAGCGGTGTCCGGCACGCCGACCAGCACACGGTAAGTGCCATGTTGACGGGTTCGGAACAACTTTCGCGGCGCCGCGTCTCCGGCGGCTCCGGTAACTTGTCCAGGGAGGAAGTCGAAATCGATTTCCTGATCGTAGCCGGGCAGTTCTTGGTTGTTGTCAATCCGGTCAAAGATATCGTTCAGCCGGGTTTCGATTTTCGATTCAAAGGCATCGAGCAGGGTCAGTGCCTTCCTGACGTACTCTGCCTTGGCCGGCGTTGTCGACGCGAGCAATGCCTCCAGGCCTGCTTTGTCGCTTTTGATGTTTTCGATCGTCAATTGCAATGCAAGAGGTTCGGAGTACCCGAACACTTCGTTCAGATCCTGCTTGAGCAAGTGCATGGCCATGGCACTGCGCATGCCATGATCCTGCGGGTTCTGCGGATCGTCGGAGATCAGGCGCAGGCAAATGTTGTATTGGCTGGATTGGATCTGATCCACCGTGGGCACTTTGCGATTCATCTCCTCCAGAACCGCCAGGGCGCTGCGGTCAGCCTTCTGAATCTGATCCATCACGGCCTGACGCTCGTCCATGATCTTCAGCTTTTTGTCGAGGTGGACGAGGTTGCGCTTGAGCGACTCGACGGTGATTGCATGCAGGGTTGGCAGAGCTCTGCGGTCCATGACTGCAAGCAGTTTGTTGAAGTAGTCGACTCTGTTGATCTGCTGAGCATGAAGCTCGGCTTTATAGAGCCCGCCTGCCTTGAGCAATATCAGCCAGTCCCGGTTGTCGATGAGTGACTTGACGTAATCGGCCTGCATTCTTGTGTGCTTGATCACATGCACTTCAATCTCGATCAGCGCGGCCTTTTCGGCGTCACTGCCCTCAGGCAAGGGTTGGGCACGGCGCCAGAGTTCGCCATAGCGCGTGTTGGAAGCGGTCAGGGCATCGAAGGCATTCCTGATGGGCTCATGCCGTTGGAGCAGATAGGTTTTGCTGTGCTGAGCGATTGCACTGCGACGCATGCCTCCCTTGAGCCCATGCAGACTGGGAACCCAAAAACCTTCGGCAGTGCGAGTGATGGCCAGGGTGGAGCCGGCCCGACTGGCGCGGTAGGTGTTTTCGCTGTCGGAGGCGACCGGATCCTTCGACGCGACGATACGCCAGACGGTGTGCGCGGGAGAGGAGGCGTCAACGTCGCGCATCACCTGATAGGCGCGGCTTTCAATGACCACGTAGCGCTTGCCTTCGAAGTTGTGCAGCCCCTCGCTGTCCGGCGCGATGCCAGAGAAATCCAGGCCTGTCCGGAATGCCTCCAGTCGACTGGAAGTCAGTGCAAGGGCCCCGGCTTGGAACTCATCCAGTGGAAACCAGCGTTTGCTCTGGGGATCCTGCAAGAGAACAGGGCCCGAGGGGTTCAACTCATTGCTGAGTCTGATGCGGTAGATGCGGCTGTCAGGGTCCAGGCCAACTTGCACAATGCTGCCATCGTACGCTTCGACGAACAGTCGCCCCTTGAAGGTTCTGAAACCCTGTGTGTCGGCCTCCGGCAGTCGGACACCGGAAGGAATGCCATAGGTTTCGAGCCTGAGTCTTCTCGGTGAAGCCGTCGGGTTTGAGAGGCTTTCGACGAATGTCACGGACGGTGCGGGAGAGATCGTGTCCGGGCCGTCGATTGCCGGGAGGCTGGCGTGTGCGGGACGCGGCGTGAACAGGCGGGTGTCCGCAGGAACCGGAGGCGAAGTGGAGTGCTCCGGAAAATGTCCGGTCACAGGTCTCGAAGGCGGATTGTGCACTTCGACGGTCGTGGCGCCTATGGAGGGTGGTTTTGCAGGCATGCGTATTCATCCTTGAATAAGTGAACCCGTTTGTTGAACAGAGAGTGTGGCGGCGGGCGGTGCGACGAGAAACCGACCACAGTCGTCGGAATTGGTCAAAATTTGTGCTATATTCCGCGCCCGCGAAATTCAATGAAAGCCAACACCGGTTATCGACATGCAAGCAGCCAAGCCGTTATTTGACTATCCAAAATATTGGGCCGAATGTTTCGGGCCAGCGCCGTTCCTGCCGATGAGCAGGGAGGAGATGGATCAGCTTGGCTGGGATTCCTGCGACATCATCATTGTCACGGGTGATGCCTACGTCGATCACCCGTCCTTCGGCATGGCGATCATCGGCCGGCTGCTGGAGTCGCAAGGCTTCCGCGTCGGGATCATCGCGCAGCCTAACTGGCAGTCCAAAGACGACTTCATGAAGCTCGGCGAGCCGAACCTGTTCTTCGGTGTCGCGGCCGGCAACATGGACTCGATGATCAACCGCTACACCGCGGACAAGAAAATCCGTTCCGACGACGCCTATACCCCGGGCGGCATGGCCGGCAAACGTCCGGATCGCGCGAGCCTGGTTTACAGCCAGCGCTGCAAGGAAGCCTACAAGCACGTGCCGATCGTGCTCGGCGGCATCGAAGCCTCCCTGCGCCGCATCGCCCACTATGACTACTGGCAGGATCGCGTACGCAACTCGATCCTGATCGACGCCAGCGCCGACATCCTGCTGTACGGCAACGCCGAGCGGGCGATTGTCGAAGTCGCCCAGCGTCTGTCCTACGGTCACAAGATAGAAGACATCACGGATGTGCGCGGCACCGCGTTCATCCGTCGTGACACCCCTGCGGGCTGGTACGAAGTCGATTCCACGCGCATCGACCGTCCGGGCAAGATCGACAAGATCATCAACCCGTACGTCAACACCCAGGACACTCAGGCCTGCGCGATCGAGCAGGAGAAGGGCCCGGTTGACGATCCGGAAGAAGCCAAGGTCGTACAGATCCTGGCCAGCCCGAAAATGACCCGCGACAAGACCGTGATCCGCCTGCCGTCGATGGAAAAGGTGCGTAACGACCCGGTCCTGTACGCCCACGCCAACCGCGTGCTCCACCTGGAAACCAACCCTGGCAACGCCCGTGCGCTGGTGCAGAAGCATGGCGAGGTAGACGTCTGGTTCAACCCGCCGCCGATTCCGATGACCACCGAAGAAATGGACTACGTGTTCGGCATGCCTTACGCACGTGTTCCGCACCCTGCGTACGGCAAGGAAAAAATCCCGGCCTACGACATGATCCGCTTCTCGGTGAACATCATGCGTGGCTGCTTCGGTGGCTGCACCTTCTGCTCGATCACCGAGCACGAAGGCCGGATCATCCAGAACCGTTCCGAAGAGTCGATCATTCGCGAAATCGAAGAAATCCGCGACAAGGTGCCGGGTTTCACCGGCGTCATCTCCGACCTCGGCGGCCCGACCGCGAACATGTACCGCATCGCCTGCAAGAGCCCGGAAATCGAATCCGCGTGCCGCAAGCCGTCCTGCGTGTTCCCGGGCATCTGCCCGAACCTGAACACCGACCACTCGTCGCTGATTCAGCTGTACCGCAGCGCCCGTGCGTTGCCGGGTGTGAAGAAGATCCTGATCGCCTCCGGCCTGCGTTACGACCTTGCGGTCGAGTCGCCGGAGTACGTCAAGGAGCTGGTGACCCACCACGTCGGCGGTTACCTGAAGATCGCCCCGGAACACACCGAGGAAGGTCCGCTCAACCAGATGATGAAACCGGGGATCGGCACCTACGATCGCTTCAAGCGCATGTTCGAGAAGTACACCAAGGAAGCCGGGAAAGAGCAGTACCTGATTCCGTACTTCATCGCCGCGCACCCGGGCACCACCGACGAAGACATGATGAACCTGGCCCTGTGGCTCAAGGGCAACGGCTTCCGTGCCGATCAGGTGCAGGCGTTCTATCCGTCGCCGATGGCCACCGCCACCGCGATGTACCACTCGGGCAAGAACCCGCTGCGCAAGGTCACCTACAAGAGCGACGGCGTGACCATCGTCAAGAGCGAGGAGCAGCGTCGTCTGCACAAGGCCTTCCTGCGTTATCACGACCCGAAAGGCTGGCCGATGCTGCGTGAAGCGCTGACCCGCATGGGCCGCGCCGACCTGATCGGGCCGGGCAAGCATCAGTTGATCCCGCTGCACCAGCCGGCCACCGACAGCTACCAGAGTGCCCGTCGCAAGAACTCGACGCCGGCCGGCAGCCACAAGGTCGCGAAAGAGAAGACCACCAAGATCCTCACCCAGCACACCGGTCTGCCACCGCGCGCCAGCGACGGCGGCAATCCATGGGACAAGCGTGAACAGGCCAAGGCCGCGGCGTTCGCCCGCAACCAGCAGGCCGCCAAGGAACGCAAGGAAGCGGCGAAAGGCAAAGGGCCGAAACCGGCACGCAAGCCGGTCGTACCGCGCTGAAACGCACTTGAGCCAAAACAGAACGCCAACCTTCGGGTTGGCGTTTTGCTGATCGTTCCCACGCTCTGCGTGGGAATGCCTCCAGGGACGCTCCGCGTCCAGTGACGCAGAGCGTCACGGGCTGCATTCCCACGCGGGAGCGTGGGAACGATCAAGTATCCGGCCGCTTTCGCAACATTTGCGTGCAACTGTGCCAAAGCATTTCACCGCATCGCCCGATTTTGGTGCTGTACTGCCCTGAGCATTCCGGGAAAGCGCCCAAGCCTCTGCATGGCATAAGTCTTGCGCGCTTTCGAATACGCTTGGGCTCGCAGGAGGCACGCCGTGTCGATTCATGTCGCATTGCATCACGTCACGCATTACCGCTACGACCGCGCTGTCGAACTCGGCCCGCAGATCGTGCGTTTGCGCCCGGCTGCCCACAGCCGCACGCGGATTCTGTCCTATTCACTGAAAGTCTCGCCCGAGCAGCACTTCATCAACTGGCAGCAGGACCCCCAGGGCAACTACCTCGCACGGCTGGTGTTCCCCGAGAAAACCGCCGAACTGCGGATCGAGGTCGATCTGCTGGCCGAAATGGCGGTGTTCAACCCGTTCGACTTCTTCCTCGAGCCCTACGCCGAGAAAATCCCCTTCGCCTACGCCGCCGATGAACGCAAGGAGCTGGCGCCGTACCTCGAAACCCTGCCGCTGACGCCTAAATTCAAGGCCTATCTGGATGCCATCGACCGCACGCCGTTGCCGGCCGTGGATTTCCTGGTGGCGCTCAATCAGCGCCTGAGCGAAGACATCAATTACCTGATCCGCATGGAACCGGGTGTGCAAACCCCGGAGCATACCCTCGAACACGCCTCCGGCTCCTGCCGGGATTCGGCGTGGCTGCTGGTGCAACTGCTGCGCAACCTCGGGCTGGCGGCGCGTTTCGTCTCCGGTTATCTGATTCAACTGACCGCCGATGTGAAAAGCCTCGACGGCCCGTCCGGCACCGAAGTGGACTTCACCGACCTGCACGCGTGGTGCGAGGTGTATCTGCCCGGCGCCGGCTGGATCGGCCTTGATGCGACCTCCGGACTGTTCGCCGGAGAGGGGCATATCCCGCTGGCCTGCAGTCCCGATCCGTCCTCGGCGGCGCCGATCAGCGGTCTGGTGGAACCTTGCGAGTGTGAGTTCAGCCACGAAATGTCCGTGGAGCGGATCTGGGAAGCACCCCGGGTCACCAAGCCCTACACCGATGAGCAATGGCTGGCGATCCAGGCGCTGGGCCGGCAGATCGATGCCGACCTGCTGGAAGGCGATGTGCGCCTGACCATGGGCGGCGAACCGACCTTCGTGTCCATCGACGACCCGGATGGCGCCGAGTGGAACACCGCCGCGCTGGGCCCGGACAAGCGTCGGCTCTCCGCCGAACTGTTCCAGCGCCTGCGCAAGCATTACGCGCCCAAAGGGCTGGTGCATTTCGGTCAGGGCAAATGGTATCCCGGCGAGCAACTGCCGCGCTGGTCGCTGAACTGCTACTGGCGCCGCGACGGTGTGCCGGTCTGGCAAAACAACGCGTTGATTGCCGATGAACAGCAGGATTACGGCGCCACAGGTGAACTGGCCGGACGCTTTCTGGCGAGTGTCGCCGAACGCCTGAAACTGCCGACACGCTTCGTGTTCCCGGCCTACGAAGACAACTTCTATTACCTCTGGCGCGAGGGCGCCTTGCCGAGCAACGTCAGCGCCGAAGACTCGCGTCTGGAGGAGCCGCTGGAACGTGCGCGACTGCGCAAGGTGTTCAGTCAGGGGTTGGACAAGATCATCGGCCAGGTGCTGCCGCTGGCGCGCACCGCCAAGGGCGATCAGTGGCAGAGCGGGCGCTGGTACCTGCGCGATGAGCATTGCCGGTTGGTGCCGGGGGATTCACCGCTGGGCTATCGCCTGCCGTTGGGTTCACAGCCCTGGGTGAAGGCGGCGGAGTACCCGTTCATTCATCCGAACGACCCGAATCAGGATTTCCCCGAGCTGCCCGAAACAGCGCAGCTCAACCAACACGGTGAGCCGGCTCCGGCGTACGATCGTGTGCCGAAAATCGACGAGTCCGCCGACTGGCTGACCCGCACCGCCTTCTGCGCCGAGGCCCGGGAAGGCCGGTTGTACCTGTTCATGCCGCCGCTGGAGCGGGTCGAGGACTATCTGGAACTGGTCGCGGCCATCGAAGCCACCGCCGAGGAGCTGCATTGTCCGGTATTGCTGGAGGGCTATGAGCCGCCGAGCGATCCGCGCCTGAGCAACTTTCGCATCACCCCGGATCCCGGCGTCATAGAGGTCAACGTGCAGCCGTCGGCGACGTGGGACGAGTTGGTCGAGCGCACCGAATTTCTGTACGAAGAAGCGCGCCAGACCCGACTGTCCACCGAGAAATTCATGGTCGACGGGCGGCACACCGGCACCGGCGGCGGCAACCATTTCGTGCTCGGTGGCGCGACGCCGGCGGACTCGCCGTTCTTGCGCCGTCCGGATCTGCTGCGCAGCCTGATCAGTTATTGGCACAACCATCCGTCGCTGTCCTACCTGTTTTCCGGGCTGTTCATCGGCCCGACCTCTCAGGCGCCGCGAGTCGATGAAGCGCGCAACGATGCGCTGTATGAGCTGGAAATCGCTTTCGCGCAGATGCCGGCGCCGGGAGAAGAGTGTGCCCCATGGCTGGTGGATCGGCTGTTGCGCAATCTGCTGATCGACGTTACCGGCAACACCCATCGCGCCGAGTTCTGCATCGACAAGCTGTATTCACCGGATGGCGCCACCGGGCGCCTCGGGTTGCTGGAGTTGCGTGGTTTCGAGATGCCACCCCATGCGCGCATGAGCCTGGCGCAGCAGCTGTTGTTGCGAGCGCTGGTGGCGCGGTTCTGGCGCGAGCCCTATGCGCCGCCGAAACTGGCGCGCTGGGGTACGGAGCTGCACGACCGCTTCATGCTGCCGCACTTCATCGAGCAGGACTTCGCCGACGTCATCGTCGAGCTCAACAGTGCCGGTTACCCCCTGCGTGCCGAATGGTTTGCGGCTCATCTGGAATTCCGCTTTCCCAAAGTCGGCGATTACGCCGTCAACGGCATCGAGCTGGAATTGCGCCAGGCTCTCGAACCCTGGCATGTGCTGGGCGAGGAGGGCGCAGCGGGCGGTACGGTGCGCTACGTCGACTCATCGCTGGAGCGCTTGCAGGTCAAACTCACGGGGCTGCCGCCGCAGCGCTATCTGCTGACCTGCAATGGCATCCCGGTGCCGCTGCAACCGACCGGACGGGTTGGCGAGTTTGTCGCGGGTGTGCGTTTCCGCGCGTGGCACCCGGCCAATTGCCTGCAACCGACGATCCCGGTGCATGCGCCACTGGTATTCGACTTGCTCGATACCTGGATGCAGCGCTCGCTGGGCGGTTGCCAGTACCACGTCGCTCATCCGGGCGGGCGCAATTACGAAACGCTGCCGGTCAATGCCAACGAAGCGGAGAGCCGGCGCATGGCGCGTTTCTTCCGCATCGGACATACGCCGGGGAAGCTTCCGATACCGAACCTGACAATCTCCGACGAGCTGCCGATGACACTCGATTTACGACGTTTCTAAGTCGTACGCGACGCCCGGATTTTTCGTATATCCGGGCGTCATGTGCCTGCGTTAGTCTGACCGTTCCTTGCCGGCTGCCGAGCTTTCCATGCCTGACCTGCTTGACCGCTACCCGCTGACGGCGGGCACCTATCACGAACTGCTCGACGACAGCGGGGCGGTGCGCCCGCACTGGCGGCGACTGGTCGACCAATTGCAGCGCAGCACCCCGGCGCAACTGGTGCAGCGTCAGGCGTTGCTGACCCGGCAGATTCAGGAAAACGGCGTTACCTACAACGTCTATGCTGACCCCAAAGGCGCTGATCGTCCGTGGGAGCTGGATCTGCTGCCCCACGTGATCGCCGCTGACGAGTGGCAACAGTTGTCTGCCGGAATCGCCCAGCGCGCGCGGCTGCTCAATGCGGTGCTGGCGGACCTGTATGGCCCGCAGCAGTTGATCCGCGAAGGCTTGTTGCCGGCGGAGCTGGTGTTCGGCCACAACAATTTTCTCTGGCCCTGTCAGGGCATTGCGCCACCGGACGGGGCCTTTCTGCATCTGTATGCCGTGGATCTGGCGCGCACGCCGGACGGGCGCTGGTGGGTGACGGCGGATCGCACTCAGGCACCATCGGGTGCCGGGTATGCGCTGGAAAATCGCACCATCGTGTCCCGCGCCTTCCCCGAGTTGTATCGGGATCTGAAAGTGCAGCATCTGGCCGGCTTCTTCCGCACCCTGCAGGAAACTCTGGCCCGTCAGGCCCCGTGCGACGATGACGCGCCGCTGGTGGTGCTGCTCACCCCGGGGCGTTTCAACGAGAGCTATTTCGAGCACCTTTATCTCGCACGCCAGCTTGGTTATCCGCTGGTGGAGGGCGGTGACCTGACGGTGCGTGATGCCACGGTCTACCTGAAAACCCTCAGTGGCCTGCGCCGGGTGCACGCGATCATGCGCCGGCTCGACGATGACTTCTGCGATCCGCTGGAATTGCGTACGGATTCGGCGCTGGGCGTTCCCGGACTGCTGGAGGCGGTGCGTCAGGGCCGGGTGCTGGTGGCCAATGCGCTGGGCAGTGGCGTACTGGAGTCGCCGGGGCTGCTGGGGTTCCTGCCAAAGATCAATCAGTACCTGTTCGGCGAAGAGCTGATCCTGCCGTCCATCGCCACGTGGTGGTGCGGCGAAGCGCCGGTGCTGGCCCAGGCCCTGGAAAAATTGCCGGAGCTGCTGATCAAACCGGCGTTCCCGTCGCAAAGCTTTACACCGGTATTTGGTCGGGATCTGAGCGAAAAACAGCGTGAAAGTCTCGCCGCGCGCATGCAGGCACGGCCTTATGCGTATGTCGCGCAAGAACTCGCGCAGCTGTCTCAGGCGCCGATCTGGCAGCCCGAGGACGGGCAACTGCAACCCCGGGCGATCGGCATGCGCATGTACGCGGTGGCCAGTCACGACGGTTATCGGGTGTTGCCCGGTGGCCTGACCCGGGTCGCGGCCGAAGCCGATGCCGAAGTGGTGTCGATGCAGCGCGGTGGTGCGAGCAAGGACACCTGGGTGCTGGGGGATCGGCCGCCGAGCGGTGAGCAGTGGAAAGCCCAGCGCAATATCGGCGTGCCCGACCTGGTGCGACGCGATCCGTATCTGCCGTCGCGGGTGGTGGAAAACCTGTTCTGGTTCGGCCGTTACTGCGAGCGTTGCGACGACAGCGCACGGCTGTTGCGGATCATGCTCGCGCGCTACGTCGACGGCGATGACCCACAAGCCTTGCAGGCCGCTGTGGATCTGGGCGAGCGACTGATGCTGCTGCCGGACGAAGGTGAACTGCCGGAACGCTTGCTCGCGGCATTGCTCGGCGAGGACTGGTCGTTCAGCCTGCGCTCCAACCTGCAACGCTTGCAGTGGGCAGCCTCGCAGGTGCGCGGCAAGCTCTCGCGGGAGAACTGGCAGGCGTTGGTGGAGTTGCAGCGCGAGGCGACGGAACTGGATACCGACGAGCCAGACTTCGGCGAGCTGCTGGATTTTCTAAACCGGCTGGTGATGTCGCTGGCGGCGCTGTCCGGGTTTGCCCTCGACGACATGACCCGCGACGAAGGCTGGCGCTTCCTGATGATCGGCCGGCGAATCGAGCGCCTGCAATTTCTCAGCAGCAGCCTTGCGGGTTTTCTGCGCGGCGCCGGGGCGTTCGATCAGGCCGGGCTTGAGTGGTTATTGGAGCTGGGCAACAGCAGCATCACCTATCGCTCGCGTTATCTGGCGGTGGCGCAGTTGATTCCGGTGCTCGACCTGTTGCTGCTGGATGAGCAGAACCCCCATGCGGTGCTGTTCCAGTTGAAACTGGTGACTCGCACCCTCAAGCGTTTGAATGATGACTTCGGAGTGCCGAGGGAGGCAGGATTGCCGACGCTGGTCGAGCGTCTGGCGCGTTTCGATCTGAGCTGTCTGGAGAATCCGCTGTTCGGCGAACCCAGCGTGCGCGCGGCCCTCGACGGTCTGGCGGATCTGCTGCAGGAGATCGCCGACGCCAGCAGTCAGGTGTCGGATCGTCTGGCCCTGCGCCATTTCGCCCATGTCGATGATGTCAGCCAGCGCACGGTGTCCGTCTGATGAGCGCCCATTACCAGATCCTTCACGACACGTGCTATCGCTACGACAGCCCGGTGTCCCTGGCCCAGCAACTGGCGCACCTGTGGCCGCGCGAATGCGAGTGGCAGCGTTGCACCGAGCAACAACTGCTGATCAGTCCGGAGCCGACCACCCGCCGTGACGAGCAGGATGTGTTCGGCAATCCGCTGACTCGCCTCGCCTTCGAACGGCCGCACGATGAATTGCAGGTCAACGCACGGCTGACGGTGGAAGTGCTGGCGCGACCCGTGGTGGATTTCCAGCAGTCACCGGCCTGGGAGTTGACGCGCAACGCGCTGACTTACAGCAGTCAACCGCTGTCCGCCTCTTTGCTGGAAGCCTGTCGCTATCGATTCCAGTCGCCTTACGTGCATCTCAAGCGCAGCTTCGTCGAGTTCTCGGAGAGCTGTTTCCCGGCCGGCAGACCGTTGATGCTGGGTGTGCAGGCCTTGATGCAGAAGATCTTCAGCGAATTCACCTTCGACGCCGAAGCGACGCAAGTCGCGACGCCATTGGTGGAAGTGCTGGAGCGACGGCGCGGGGTCTGTCAGGACTTTGCGCATCTGATGCTTGCCTGTGTGCGCTCACGCGGGCTGGCGGCGCGTTACATCAGCGGTTACCTGCTGACCCAACCGCCACCGGGGCAGCCACGGTTGATCGGCGCCGATGCGTCCCATGCCTGGGTTTCGGTGTTTTGCCCGGTGCTGGGCTGGGTGGATTTCGATCCGACGAATAACGTGCAGCCGGCGCTGGAGCACATCACCCTGGCCTGGGGCCGGGATTTCTCCGATGTCTCGCCGTTGCGCGGGGTGATTCTGGGTGGTGGCAATCACGACCCGGAAGTTCGCGTCACTGTGTTGCCGCTGGAGGAGTGAAGATCAAATGTGGGAGCGGGCTTGCTCGCGAAAGCAATTTTTCAGTCACATCCATAGTGAATGTCACGACGCTTTCGCGAGCAAGCCCGCTCCCACAGGGATTGTGTTCTAGGTTTCAGCAATTTGCTCAGGCGTCGGGTGCCTGGTCTTTCGGTGCCTCAACATCATCATCGGTCGCCACTTCACCGTCAGGATTCAGTGCCGCTTCTTCAGCCATCTGTTTCTTGCGCTGAAGCTTTTCCTCTTTCTTCTGTTCCTTGGCCAGGTCACGTTGACGTTTGGCGAAGGAGTAATTGGGTTTGGCCATGGGCGATCCTCTGGGGTCGAAGGTGAGGTTGAGCGGCGCGTATTCTGCCCTGTATCGGTGCCCGGGGGTTAACCGGGTTTCTGGTCGACCCACTTTGGCGTGACGGTCGGCTGCCATTGATCGAGGGCTTCGAGCAGCGTTTGCGGCGATTCGCTCACTTGCAGCATGTCACGGTGTGGCGCGCGAACGAAGCCTTCGCCGACGATGTGATCGAGAAATGCAGTGAGTTTGCTGTAGAAACCGTTCACTTCCAGCAGGCCGAGCGGCTTGCCGTGGTAGCCGAGCTGGCCCCAGGTCCACACTTCGAACAGCTCTTCCAGGGTGCCGAGGCCACCGGGCAGGGCGATGAACGCATCGCTGAGTTCGGCCATCCGCGCTTTGCGCGCGTGCATGCCGTCGACCACTTCCAGGCGGGTCAGGCTCTTGTGACCGATTTCCTTGTCCATCAGGCTCTGCGGGATGATGCCGATCACTTCGCCACCGGCCGCCAGCGCAGCGTCGGCGACAATCCCCATCAGGCCGACAGCCCCGCCGCCGTAAACCAGCGTCAGCTTACGCTCGGCAATGGCGGTACCGAGGGCGATGGCCGCTTCGGTGTACGCCGGAGTGGTGCCGGCGTTGGCACCGCAAAATACACAAACGGATGTGAGAGACATGCCTTGCTCCTGTGTCGATCAGTCGCACAGGGTAAAGGCTGGCGGGTCTCGATCCAAGGACTAGACTTCGCGTTTCGGGGTTTCACAGGTGCCGCTCGCACCACAGGCGTAGGCGGCGAGCAGACTGCACAACAGGCTATTGAAGGACATGACGGATGCTCCAGATGAACGTTGAGCCCTGAAGATACGGCCCGGCCAAACGTCTGGCTGTTAGATTGTTTCGATGAGTGTCATAGCCTGAAAGTTGTATACAATTTTTGACTCAAGTCATAGGAACTTGCGAAGATTTCAGGCAGTCTTCCAACCATTCGTGTTTTTGTTAACCCTGCCTTGGAGATTCACCATGTTTTCCAAAGTTGTTGCGGTATCCCTGCTGGCGCTGGCCAGCAGCCAATTGATGGCTGCCGAGTGCAAAACCACCGTTGATTCCACCGACCAGATGTCCTTCAACACCAAGGCCATCGAAATCGACAAGAGCTGCAAGACCTTCACCGTCGAACTGACCCACTCCGGCAGCCTGCCGAAGAACGTCATGGGCCACAACCTGGTGATCAGTAAAGAAGCCGACATGCAGCCGATCGCTACCGACGGCCTGGCCGCCGGCATCGACAAGAACTACCTGAAGGACGGTGATGAGCGCGTTATCGCTCACACCAAGATCATCGGCGCCAAGGAAACCGACTCGTTGACCATCGACGTGTCCAAGCTCAAGGCTGACGAGAAGTACGGCTTCTTCTGCTCGTTCCCGGGCCACATCTCGATGATGAAAGGCACCGTGACCCTGAAGTAATTCGGTTCACGGATAACGCGAAAGGCGCCGCTGCAAGTGATTGCAGCGGCGTTTTTTCTGCTGATCAAATCTGCACCTACTACCTCATTTTTCTGATCATGGCCGTTGGTCTGAATTACCCTCGAACCTGTAATTTCTGACAGTAGACGCGAATTTCGAAGACGCCTCGAATGAGGGGGCGCTCAGATGACTGTGCGCATCCATTCCGAAAAAGGAGTTTTCGTATGACCGATCAAGAGAAATTGCCCCAGCAGCGTACGTTGGTTCAGGATCCGAACAGAAGTAATGTGACGAGCGGAACCGTCATTGAGACATTTACCAATGGCAGTGGTGAATCCATCGAAAATGGCGGGGTAAGCACAAATCCAGATTTGTCTATTGTTGGTTCCGCTGCTCCCAATCAAAAGGCGCAGCTTTTCGACAACGGTGTCCCAAAGCATTTCCCGGTAAATGTTGATCACAATCGCCACTTCAGTTTGATCATTAAAGATCAGGTAAACGGGCCGCATTCCTACACCGTGGAAACCACTGACGGGCAGGTGTCTGATCCATACATCGTTCATATGGTACTGCGCCCGCACGCCGCAATTTTGTGGATAAACGATCCCGACGGAGGCGTCATCGAAGATGGTGGAAGCACTACGTTTGTCGATATGAGCTTTGTAGGCGAGGGAGAGGCAAATACAACAGTCAGTCTTCTGGATAACGGAATTCTGGTAGCCACACTGAACATTGATGCAAATGCGCACTGGAGCGCTTTGTTGAACGGACTGTCGGTAGGGGTGCATCACTTCACAGTGGTAGGAAGCGATGGTGTTGAGTCCAGACCCTGGATCGTTGTGATCGTGAACAGCGTGACGCCAACTATTCAGTTTCTTTGGGGAGAGAGCGGGCAGTTGATTCATAACCACGAGCAGACGACTGATACATCGTTAACGGTTGTCGGTACGGCAAACCCAGGTGAAAAAGGAAAAGTAGTCGACTACGAAAAGGACCTGTCTTCATTCACGGCCGACTCGAATGGAATCTACACGGCTAAGATTTCGAATCTGGCTGAAAAGGTTCACACCATTAGAACGATAACTGCTGGTGGTGGAATCTCGTCCCCTTGGGCATTCAGGGTGGTTCCGGCAAAAGCCCGTTAAATTTGCCATTGAATCCTGTTCAAAGAAAAGCCCGCTGAGGATCACGCCTCAGCGGGCTTTTTCATTCACTCACCGATCACGGCGCAAACGGCATCACGCGTTTGTGATGAGTCTTCTTGTACGTGTTGACGATGATGTCGAACGCTTCCTGACGCACCGGCTCGCCGTGCAGGAAGGCGTCGATCTCGGCGTAGGTCACGCCGTGGGACGCCTCGTCCGGCTTGCCCGGCGACAGGTCTTCCAGATCCGCCGTCGGCACTTTTTCCACCAGCGATTCCGGTGCGCCGAAGCTGCGGGCGATGGCGCGGACCTGGTTCTTCACCAGGCCGCTCAGTGGTGCCAGATCGCAGGCGCCGTCACCGAACTTGGTGAAGAAACCCATCACCGCTTCCGCCGCATGGTCGGTGCCGATCACCAGGCCATGGGCCGCGCCGGCGATGGTGTACTGGGCGACCATGCGCATCCGCGCCTTGGTGTTGCCGAGCACGAAATCCACCGACACCGCGTGCTTGCCTTCGAAGGCTGCGACTTCGCTGGCCAGGGATTTGACCGCCGGGCCGATGTTGACGGTGTGGCGTTCGTCCGGGGCGATGAAGTCCACCGAGGCCTGGGCGTCGTGTTCATCGAACTGCACGTCATACGGCAGGCGCACGGCGATGAACTTGTAGGCCTCGTCACCAGTGCGCTCGCGCAACTCGCGCATCGCACGCTGGGCCAGAAGGCCGGCGGTCAGGGAATCGACCCCGCCGCTGATACCCAGCACCAGGGTCTTGAGTCCGGAACTGGTCAGGCAATCCTGGATGAAGCTGATGCGGCGGGCGACTTCCGCTTCGAGGGCCTGGTCATCGGCGAACGGCGGCTGAACGTTGAGCTGTTCAGCAATCTCACGCTGTACGGCTTGCATGAATTCACTCCTTGCTGGAAAGGCTGGAAACGGCAGGAACCTGGAAAACGTGTCGCAAATAGGCGACGAAATTCGGGTCTTTGCAGTGGGTCTTGCCCGGCTCGTCGGAGATCTTTGCCACCGGTTGGCCGTTGCAGGCGGTCATTTTAAGCACGATGCTCATCGGTTCGACACCCGGAATGTCACAGGTCAGGTTGGTGCCGATGCCGAAGCTGACATTGATCCGGCCGCGCAACGCACGGAAGATCTCCAGCGACTTGGGCAGGGTCAGGCTGTCGGAGAACACCAACGTCTTGCTCATCGGGTCGATGCCGAGCTTGTGATAGTGGGCGATGCATTTTTCGCCCCACAGCACCGGGTCCCCGGAATCGTGGCGCAGACCGTCGAACAGCTTGGCGAAGAACAGATCGAAATCGCCGAGGAAGGCATCGGTAGTGATGCAGTCTGTGAGGGCGATCCCCAGCAGGCCGCGGTACTCGCGAACCCAGCAATCGAGGGCGGCGATCTGGCTGTCGATCAATCGCGGGCCGAGTTGCTGGTGGGCCATGATCCACTCGTGGGCCATGGTGCCCAGCGGTTTCATGTCCAGTTCGCGGGACAGATGCACGTTGCTGGTGCCGACGAAGCGTCCGGGGAAATCGTGTTTGAGCACGTTTACCACTTCTTCCTGCACGCGGTAGGAAAACCGGCGACGTGTGCCGAAGTCGGCGACCTGCAACTGCGACAACTCTTCGGCCGAGGCGTTGGCGGTCAACCAGTCGAACTTGCGATACAGCTGTTCGCGGGCCTGTTCCAGCACCGTTTCACGGTAGCGATAGCGGTTGCGCACTTCGCTGACGATCGCCAGCAGCGGCACTTCGAACAGAATCACATGCAGCCACGGCCCGCGCAGGCGGATGAACAACTCGCCGTTCTCGATACCGGTGTGCAGGTAGCGCAGGTTGAAGCGGAACAGGCCGAGGAAACGCAGGAAGTCAGGCTTGAGGAAGCTGATGCGCTCCAGGAAACTCAACTGATCGGCGCTCAGGCTCAACTCGGCCAGACGCTCGACCTGGAAGCGGATCTCCGCCAGATACGGGCGCAGATCTTCACTGTTACGGCAACGAAACTCCCATTCGACTTCGACGTTGGGGTAGTTGTGCAGCACCGCCTGCATCATCGTCAGTTTGTAGAAGTCGGTGTCGAGCAGGTTCTGCACGATGCGATCGGCAAACACACTCTCGCTCATAACGGGGTCTCCAGGCGGGCCGCGCTCTGGCGCGGTATCAATCAATGGCGCTAGTGGCGCATATCCGGGGTGGGGATTGCCAGCGATTTTTTGACCGCCACAGATCCCTGTGGGAGCGGGCTTGCCCGCGAAAGCGTCGGCAGGATCAACATCAATGTTGCATGTGATGCCGTCTTCGCGGGCAAGTCGGACCGCCGCACCGCCGCTTCCACAGGGACTGAATACAACTTCAAACCGGACTGTCGATCTGCTCCAGCATCCACTTCACGAAATCCCGCACCTTGGGCACTTCCGCCGCGTGTTCCGGATAAGCCAGGTAATACGCATCGGTGCTGGGCATTGCATGCTGCCAGGGAATGACCAGTTTGCCGTCGGCCAATTCCTCTTCCACCAGAAACCTCGGCAGCAGGGCGACGCCGCAGCCGACCTGGGCGGCGCGGATGCACATATAAAAGGTTTCGAAGCGCGGGCCGTGGTAGCTGTGTTCGGTCTGGTAGCCCTGGCTGTCGAACCAGTCGTGCCACGCTTGCGGGCGCGAAGCATTCTGCAGCAGGACCAGATCGGTGAGTTGCGTTGGATCAGTCAACGGAGTCTCCGGCAGGCTGCTCGGCGCGCAGACCGGCACCAGTTCTTCGCCGAACAGCTTCAGGCATTCGGTGCCGGGGCGTGAGCCCTGGCCGAAATAGAACGCCAGGTCGCTGCGCCCTTGCAGCAGGTCATCGGCCTCCTGCTCGTTGCACAAGTCCAGATGGATCGATGGATGACGCAGACGCCAGCCCTTGAGGCGCGGCACCAGCCAGCGGGCGCCGAAGGTCGAGGGCGTGGAGACGCGCAGGACTTCGGTCTCGCCGCCGTAGGAACGCAGGTAATGGGTCGACATCTCGACCTGGGTCAGGATTTTTCTGACTTCCACCAGGTACAGATCGCCGGCCGGGGTCATCTGCAAACGGCGGCGCACCCGGCGGAACAACAAGTGCTGCAGCAATTCTTCAAGC
Organism: Pseudomonas glycinae; assembly: GCF_001594225.2. Classification (GTDB taxonomy): domain Bacteria; phylum Pseudomonadota; class Gammaproteobacteria; order Pseudomonadales; family Pseudomonadaceae; genus Aquipseudomonas; species Aquipseudomonas glycinae. Next base: position 3,985,534 of record NZ_CP014205.2, on the reverse strand, counting down.
TGCGCCACCTGCTTGCTGACGGCGCTCTGGGTCAGGTTCAGTTCCTCGGCGGCCCGGGTAAAACTCAGGTGCCGGGTCACGGCCTCGAAGCACTGCAACGCGGTGATCGACGGCAAGTGGCGTTTGTTCAGCATGGGCGATCCTTTTCTTGTCTTTCTGCGCAGCATGAATAAACGGAATGATATCTCGCGTAAAGGTCGTTTGTTGCCCAGCCTTCCTGACGCTACAACTAAAGGTCTGCCCGGTCGTGAAAACGCGCCCGCACACATTCAGTTTTTTGCTTGAGGAGTGACCCATGGTTGCCGCATTGCTTGATCGTCTAGGTGTGAACCCGGCCCTATACCAGAACGGCAAAGTGCCGGTGCATTCGCCCATCGACGGCAGCCGTATCGGCGCCGTGAACTGGGAAGGCCCGGCCGAAGTCGAGCAGCACATCAGTCGCGCAGATCATGCGTTCGAACATTGGCGCAAGGTGCCGGCCCCGCGTCGCGGCGAGTTGGTGCGTCAGTTCGGCGAAGTGCTGCGTGAATACAAGACCGAACTCGGCGAACTGGTGTCCTGGGAAGCGGGCAAGATCACCCAGGAAGGCCTTGGTGAAGTGCAGGAGATGATCGATATCTGCGACTTCGCCGTCGGTCTGTCTCGCCAGCTGTACGGTTTGACCATCGCCTCCGAGCGCCCGGGCCACCACATGCGTGAAACCTGGCACCCGCTGGGCGTGGTCGGCGTGATCAGTGCGTTCAACTTCCCGGTCGCGGTATGGGCGTGGAACACCACGCTGGCGCTGGTCTGCGGCAACCCGGTGGTGTGGAAGCCGTCGGAGAAAACCCCGCTGACCGCGCTGGCCTGTCAGGCGCTGTTCGAACGCGTACTGAAGAATTTCAGCGATGCCCCGGCGCACCTGAGCCAGGTGATCATCGGTGGTCGTGATGCCGGCGAAGCGCTGGTCGATGACCCGCGTGTCGCGCTGATCAGTGCCACCGGCAGCACCCGCATGGGCCGCGAAGTGGCGCCGAAAGTCGCCGCACGCTTCGCCCGCAGCATCCTCGAACTGGGCGGCAACAACGCGATGATCCTCGGCCCGAGCGCCGATCTGGACATGGCCGTGCGCGCCATTCTGTTCAGCGCCGTCGGCACCGCCGGCCAGCGTTGCACCACCTTGCGTCGCCTGATCGCCCATGAATCGGTGAAAGAAGAAATCGTCACCCGCCTGAAAGCTGCGTACTCCAAAGTCCGTATCGGTCACCCACTGGAGGGCAACCTGATCGGCCCGCTGATCGACAAACACAGCTTCGAAAACATGCAGGACGCGCTGGAGCAGGCGCTGAGCGAGGGCGGTCGGGTGTTCGGCGGCAAGCGCCAACTGGAAGATCAATTCCCTAACGCCTACTACGTGTCGCCGGCCATCGTTGAAATGCCGGAGCAGAGCGACGTGGTGTGCAGCGAGACCTTCGCGCCGATCCTGTACGTGGTCGGTTACAGCGATTTCGAAGAGGCGCTGCGCCTGAACAATGCCGTGCCGCAAGGGTTGTCGTCGTGCATCTTCACCACCGATGTGCGCGAGGCCGAGAAATTCATGTCGGCTGTCGGCAGTGACTGCGGCATCGCCAACGTCAACATCGGCCCGAGCGGCGCGGAAATCGGCGGCGCGTTCGGTGGCGAGAAAGAAACCGGTGGCGGTCGTGAGTCGGGTTCGGATGCATGGCGCGCGTATATGCGTCGGCAGACCAATACCGTGAACTACTCGCTGGAATTGCCGCTGGCGCAGGGCATTACCTTCGATTGACAGTTTTCTCAAAGCTATTGATCGTTCCCACGCTCTGCGTGGGAATGCTGCACCGAACGCTCCGCGTTCGCTTTCGGGACGCAGAGCGTCCCTGACGGCGTTACTACGCAGAGCGTGGGAACGATCTTTTAGGTGTGTTTGGCAGGTTTCTGTTGGAGCTTGGCAATGCCGTTACGCGAAGAATGTCTGTGGGAAAAACTCACGCCGCAACGACCGGATAACACGGCGCTCAGGGGCGAGGTCAAAGTCGATGTCTGCGTGATCGGCGCCGGGTTCACCGGGTTGTCGGCGGCGCTGCATCTGCTGGAGAAAGGCAAAAGTGTCTGCGTGCTCGAAGCCCATCGCGCCGGGCATGGTGGCTCCGGGCGCAACGTCGGGCTGGTCAACGCCGGGATGTGGATTCCGCCGGACGAGATCGAAGCCGGCTTCGGCGAGGCGGTCGGCAGCCAGCTCAACCGCATGCTCGGTGCGGCGCCGGCGCTGGTGTTCAGCCTTGTGGATAAATACAGCATCGATTGCCAGTTGCGCCGCGAAGGCACCCTGCACATGGCGCACAACGCCAAGGGTGAGGCGGATCTGCGCAGTCGCGAAGAACAGTGGAAACGCCGCGGTGCACCGGTCGAACTGCTGACCGGCAAGGCCTGTGAACAAGCGACCGGTACACAGAAGATTGCCGCCGCATTGCTCGACCGGCGCGCCGGTACGCTCAATCCGATGGCGTATGTCACCGGGCTGGCCAACGCTGTAATGAGCCTTGGCGGGCAGATGTTCGATCACTCGCCGGTCGCGCGTCTTGAACGCCAGGGGCCGAAATGGTCGGTGCAGACCGAGAAGGGTTCGGTGCTCGCCGAACAGGTGGTTATCGCTTCCAACGCCTACACCGAAGGCGACTGGACCGAACTCAAGCGCAATTTCTTCCCCGGTTACTACTATCAGGTCGCTTCGGTGCCGCTCACCGAAGACGCCGCTCAGGAAATCCTCCCGGGCGGGCAGGGCTCTTGGGATACCCGCCAGGTGCTGAGCAGCATCCGCCGCGACAAGGACGGGCGTCTGTTGCTGGGCAGCCTCGGCAACGGCAATCAGAAACCGACCTGGTTCCTCAAGGCCTGGGCCGACCGGGTGCAGCAGCATTACTTCCCCAATCTCAAGCCTGTGGAATGGGAATGCACCTGGACCGGGCGCATCGCGTTCACTCCCGATCATTTGATGCGCCTGTTCGAGCCCGCGCCGGGACTGGTGGCCGTCACCGGTTACAACGGTCGGGGCGTGACAACCGGCACTGTGGTCGGCAAGGCCTTCGCCGATTACCTGTGTAACGGAAATCCTCAGGCATTGCCGATTCCCTTCGCCCCGATGCAGCCGCTGGCGGGGGTGGGCTTGCGCAGTTGTCTGTACGAGGCCGGGTTCTCGCTGTATCACGCGGGCCAGTGCCTGCGGATCGTCATCTGAGTGTTGAAATATGTTGCCGGAAGCGGCGCTTTTCGATGTAGCGACTAGCCTGTAATGGTGCGGGTTGTAGCAGTCCCGCACCAGCAGTGTGCAGTTCGGTGACGCGGGCTGTTACAGGCTGGTTGCACGTCGTTTGGCGCCGCGGTTGCAATGATGGCGCGTGCGGGTTGCGCCTGAAAAAATAATTGGTTTCACCTTCCGCGGTTTAGACGGTTGCACGCCCAATGAAAACGGGAACGAAACAGTCGAAATAACAAGAAAGCAGCGACTTTTTGAAGAATAAAAAACCGATGGCACGGCCCTTGCTCTGAGCATTCAAGTGAAGTCGCAGTGCCAACTAAAAAAAACCTTGGAGCACCACCTCATGTCCCAGACGTTTTACAAGAAAGGCTTTCTGGCCCTCGCAGTGGCTACTGCGCTGGGTGTTTCTGCGTTTGCACAAGCTGATGTGAAAATCGGTGTGGCGGGTCCGATGACGGGCGCCAACGCGGCATTTGGCGAGCAATACATGAAAGGGGCACAAGCGGCGGCCGACGCGGTCAACGCGGCGGGCGGCGTCAACGGGGAGAAAATCGTCCTGGTCAAGGGCGATGACGCTTGCGAGCCGAAACAGGCGGTGACGGTCGCCAAGGACCTCACCAACCAGAAAGTCGCCGGTGTGGTCGGCCACTTCTGCTCGTCCTCGACCATTCCTGCGTCGGAGATCTACGACGAAGCCGGCATCATCGCCATCACTCCGGGTTCCACCAACCCACAAGTGACCGAGCGCGGCCTGAGCGCCATGTTCCGTATGTGCGGCCGTGACGACCAGCAGGGCATCGTTGCCGGCGATTACATCGTCGACGTGCTCAAGGGCAAGAAAGTCGTCGTGCTGCACGACAAGGACACCTACGGTCAGGGCCTGGCCGATGCGACCAAGGCTCAACTGGAAAAACGCGGCGTTAAGCCGGTGCTGTACGAAGGCCTGACCCGTGGCGAGAAAGACTTCAGCACAATCGTCACCAAGATCCGTGGCGCCGGTGCCGATGTCGTCTACTTCGGTGGCCTGCACCCGGAAGCCGGCCCGCTGGTTCGCCAACTGCGTGAACAAGGCCTGAAAGACGTCAAGTTCATGTCCGATGACGGTATCGTGACCGACGAACTGGTGACCACCGCCGGTGGCCCGCAATTCGTCGACGGCGTGCTGATGACCTTCGGTGCCGACCCACGCCTGCTGCCAGACAGCAAGACCGTGGTAGATGCATTCCGCAAGGCTGGCACCGAGCCTGAAGGCTACACCCTGTACGCCTATGCATCGGTTCAGGCCCTGGCCGCCGCCTTCAACGGCGCCAAGTCGAACAAGGGCGAGGAGGCCGCTGCCTGGCTGAAGAAGAACCCGGTCAAGACCGTCATGGGCGAGAAGACCTGGGATTCCAAAGGCGACCTGAAGGTCTCCGACTACGTGGTCTACCAGTGGGACAAGGACGGCAAATATCACCAGCTGGAAAAACAGAAATAACGGCACCTGATCAACCGGACGCCACATTCCCTGTGGGAGCGGGCTTGCCCGCGATGACGGCCTGACAGTCGACAACTTTGTTGAATGTTCTACCGCTATCGCTGGCAAGCCAGCTCCCACAAGGGGGCTGCGGTTTCCTGTCTGACATTGCTCCGACGTAAATCTGTATTTTTCCTAGAAGAACCGCGCGCCTCAGGGTGTGCAGGTTCTCACTGCGTGAGATTGCGTTATGGATGGTATTTTCCTGCAGCAACTGGTCAACGGCCTGACCCTCGGGTCGGTCTATGGCCTGATCGCCATCGGCTACACAATGGTCTACGGCATCATCGGCATGATCAACTTCGCCCACGGCGAGGTTTACATGATTTCTGCTTACCTGGCGGCAATCAGTCTGGCTCTGCTGGCTTACTTCGGTATTGAATCCTTCCCGCTGCTGATGCTCGGCACCCTGGTATTCACCATCGTGATCACGGCGGTGTATGGCTGGGTCATCGAGCGAGTCGCTTACAAACCCCTGCGCAACTCCACCCGACTGGCACCGTTGATCAGCGCCATCGGCATCTCCCTGATTCTGCAAAACTACGCACAGATCGCCCAAGGCGCCAAACAACAGGGCGTACCCACGCTGCTGACCGGTGCATGGCGTGTCGAAGTCGGTACCGGCTTCGTGCAGCTGACCTACACCAAAGTCTTCATCCTGGTGGCCGCATTCGTCGGCATGGGCCTGCTGACCTATGTCATCAAGTACACCAAGCTCGGGCGCATGTGCCGTGCGACCCAGCAGGACCGCAAAATGGCTTCGATCCTCGGCATCAACACCGACCGGGTCATTTCCTACGTGTTCATCATCGGTGCGGCCATGGCGGCGTTGGCCGGCGTGCTGATCACCATGAACTACGGCACCTTCGACTTCTATGCCGGCTTCATCATCGGCATCAAGGCATTTACTGCGGCAGTACTGGGCGGGATCGGTTCGCTGCCTGGCGCCATGCTCGGCGGGATCATCCTCGGGATCTCCGAGTCGCTGTTCTCGGGCCTGGTCAACTCCGACTACAAAGACGTGTTCAGCTTCTCGCTGCTCGTACTTGTTCTGGTCTTCCGGCCTCAGGGCCTGCTGGGCCGTCCTCTTGTGTCGAAGGTGTAAGCGATGTCTTCAACCACTGCAAAATCCATCGATGTCAAAAAAAGCCTGGTTGAGGCGATTCTCGCCGGACTGATCGCCCTGATCGTGTTCGGGCCGATTGTCGGCGTGGTACTCGACGGCTACAGCTTCAACCTCGAACCGACCCGCGTGGCGTGGATCATTGCCATCGTCATGGCCGGCCGCTTTGCCCTCAGTCTGTTCCTGCAAACCCCGAAAGGCCTGCGCATTCTCGACGGATTCGAGAGCACCGGTTCCGGCGTGCATGTGCTGCCCCCGGACTACAAATCGCGCCTGCGCTGGATCATCCCGCTGATGATCGCCATCGCCGTAGCGTTGCCGTTCTTCTCCAACTCCTACCTGCTGGGTGTGGTCATCCTCGGACTGATCTACGTGCTGCTGGGGCTGGGACTGAACATCGTGGTCGGTCTGGCCGGCCTGCTCGACCTGGGTTACGTGGCGTTCTACGCCATCGGCGCCTACGGTCTGGCGCTCGGGTATCAGTACCTCGGGCTGGGCTTCTGGACCGTGCTGCCGCTGGCGGCGATCACCGCCGGCCTTGCCGGTTGCATCCTCGGTTTCCCGGTGCTGCGCCTGCACGGCGACTACCTGGCGATCGTGACCCTGGGCTTCGGTGAAATCATTCGTCTGGTGCTCAACAACTGGCTGTCCCTGACCGGCGGCCCGAACGGCATGCCGGCACCACTGCCGACCTTCTTCGGTCTGGAATTCGGCAAGCGAGCGAAGGATGGCGGGGTGCCGTTTCACGAGTTCTTCGGCATCGCCTACAACCCGGACGTGAAGTACTACTTCATCTATGCGGTGCTGTTCCTGGTGGTACTGGCCGTGCTGTACATCAAGCATCGTCTGGTGAAGATGCCGGTTGGCCGCGCCTGGGAAGCCCTGCGTGAAGACGAGATCGCCTGCCGCTCGATGGGCCTCAACCACGTGCTGGTCAAACTCTCGGCGTTCACCATCGGTGCATCCACCGCCGGTCTGGCGGGGGTGTTCTTCGCCACCTATCAAGGCTTCGTCAACCCGACCTCGTTCACTTTCTTCGAGTCGGCGCTGATCCTCGCCATCGTCGTGCTCGGCGGCATGGGCTCGACCATCGGTGTGGTGATCGCAGCGTTCGTGCTGACCGTCGCCCCGGAACTGCTGCGCGGCTTCGCCGAATACCGCGTGTTGCTGTTCGGCATCCTGATGGTGTTGATGATGATCTGGCGACCTCGCGGGCTGATCCGCATCAGCCGTACCGGGGTCACTCCACGCAAAGGTGCCATTCACTATGAGAGGACTGCGCCATGAGTGAAGTCGTACTCTCTGTTGAAAAACTGATGATGCACTTCGGTGGCATCAAGGCCCTGAGCGACGTCAGCCTGAAGGTCAAACGCAACTCGATCTTCGCCCTGATCGGCCCCAACGGCGCCGGCAAGACCACGGTGTTCAACTGCCTGACCGGGTTCTACAAGGCCTCCGGCGGCAAGATCGAGCTCAACGTGCGCGGCAAGCAGACCAACGTCATCCAGTTGCTCGGCGAGTCGTTCAAACCGACCGATTTCGTTTCGCCGAAGTCGTTCCTCAGTCGTATGTACTACAAGATGTTCGGCGGCACCCACCTGGTGAACCGTGCAGGACTGGCCCGGACGTTCCAGAACATTCGCCTGTTCAAGGAAATGTCGGTGCTGGAAAACCTGCTGGTGGCTCAGCACATGTGGGTCAACCGCAACATGCTGGCCGGCATCCTTAACACCAAGGGTTACCGCAAGGCTGAAAGCGACGCGCTGGACTGCGCGTTCTACTGGCTGGAAGTGGTGGATCTGGTGGACTGCGCCAACCGTCTGGCCGGTGAACTGTCCTACGGCCAACAGCGCCGTCTGGAAATCGCCCGGGCCATGTGCACGCGGCCGCAGATCATCTGCCTCGACGAACCGGCCGCCGGCCTCAACCCTCAGGAAACCGAAGCGCTGAGCGCGATGATCCGGCTGCTGCGCGACGAGCACGATCTGACCGTGGTGCTGATCGAACACGACATGGGCATGGTAATGAGCATTTCCGATCACATCGTGGTGCTGGACCACGGCATCGTCATCGCCGAGGGCGGACCGGATGCCATCCGTAACGATCCGAAAGTGATCGCTGCTTATCTGGGCGCCGACGAAGAGGAAGTCGTATGACGCAACCCATCCTCGAACTCAAGGATCTGGACGTGTTCTACGGCCCGATCCAGGCCCTCAAAGGCGTTTCGCTGCAGATCAACGAAGGAGAAACCGTCAGCCTGATCGGCTCCAACGGTGCCGGCAAATCCACCCTGTTGATGTCGATCTTCGGCCAGCCACGGGCGGCGGGCGGGCAGATTCTCTATCAAGGCGTGGACATTACCCACAAGTCATCGCACTACATCGCCTCTAACGGCATCGCGCAGTCGCCGGAAGGGCGGCGGGTGTTCCCCGACATGACCGTCGAGGAAAACCTGCTGATGGGCACCATTCCGATCGGCGACAAGTACGCCAAGGAAGACATGCAGCGCATGTTCGAGCTGTTCCCGCGGCTCGAAGAGCGCCGTAATCAGCGGGCCATGACCATGTCCGGGGGCGAGCAGCAGATGCTCGCCATCGCCCGGGCGCTCATGAGCCGGCCCAAGCTGTTGCTGTTGGACGAACCGAGTCTGGGTCTGGCGCCGATCGTGGTGAAACAGATCTTCGCCACCCTGCGGGAACTGGCGAAAACCGGCATGACCATTTTCCTCGTCGAGCAGAATGCCAACCATGCGTTGAAACTGTCCGACCGGGCGTACGTGATGGTCAACGGCGAGATCCGCCTGACGGGCACCGGTCAGGAACTGTTGGTGAACGAGGAGGTGCGTAACGCTTACCTCGGCGGTCACTGATCGTTTGAAGTTGTCCACAAGCCCCGATGCGTGAGTGTCGGGGCTTTTTTGCTTCTGCTCGGTCACTGAAAACCAGGACTTTCGGGAAATTGTGGAAAACAAAATTCTCAACCTGCCAAAGCGCGACATATAGACGCTGCAAATGGCTGTTTTTCCACAGTTTTGACTTGTCCCCGTTTGCTGTGGAGCTGGCTGTGAATAACGTGGGTGTAGCTGGCTGAAAGCCTTTTAAACCGTGGCGTGCAGCGCTGTGGTTGTTTTTTGATCAGTGTGTTTTCGCTGAGGGTAAGGCCCGTTTGTCAACCTTTTTATGGGGGCGCAAAACCGCGCGGATGGCTGTGGTCAATCCTGTGGATAAGTCTGTGATTAAACTCTGGAAAGACTCGGCTAAGGGCCGTAATTGCTGGCCTCGCGCAATCATGGCCATGACCGGCCGGTCGTGCAAAATGCCCTGCCCGGCACAACTGGTTGTTCAGGGTCAAGCAAAAAACTTTGCAAATCGCCCGCAAAGCCTTGTGTGGCGCGGCTTTGCGCTTAACCACTTGCCCCCGGAAACTGTGGAAGGGCTTGTGGATAACGTGCGTGCATATGGCTACAGGCCTCAGCGCGTATGGCCTGGCGGAGATTGATCAATTAATGAACAGGATCCGGTGGTTGCCGGTTAAAGCGGGGCCGGGCATGCTGCCCGCTGATTTTCTATTCCAAGGGCTGCCCCGGCGGCCGAAGCAAGGAGAACACGATGTCCAACACCCTGTTTATCACCGGCGCGACCTCCGGTTTTGGTGAAGCCTGTGCCCGTCGTTTTGCCGAGGCCGGTTGGAAACTGGTGCTGACCGGTCGTCGTGGCGACCGCCTCAACGCGCTGTGCGCCGAGCTGTCGAAGCAGACCGAAGTGCATGGTCTGGTGCTGGACGTGCGTGATCGCAAGGCGATGGAAGAGGCGATTGCCAATCTGCCGCCATCGTTCGCCAAACTGCGTGGCCTGATCAACAACGCCGGGCTGGCGCTGGGCGTTGACCCTGCACCGAAGTGCGACCTCGACGATTGGGACACCATGGTCGACACCAACGTCAAAGGCCTGATGTATAGCACTCGCCTGTTGCTGCCGCGCCTGATCGCCCACGGTCGCGGCGCCGGTATCATCAACCTCGGTTCCATCGCCGGCAACTATCCGTACCCGGGCAGCCACGTTTACGGCGCGACCAAGGCTTTCGTCAAACAGTTCTCGCTGAACCTGCGCTGCGACCTGCAGGGCACTGGCGTGCGCGTCAGCAACATCGAGCCGGGCCTGTGCGAGAGCGAGTTCTCGCTGGTGCGTTTCGCCGGCGATCAGGCGCGTTACGACGCCACCTACGCCGGTGCCGAGCCGATCCAGCCGCAGGACATCGCCGAGACGATCTTCTGGGTGCTGAACGCGCCGGCGCACATCAACATCAACAGCCTGGAACTGATGCCGGTGAGCCAGACCTGGGCCGGTTTTGCCATCGAGCGCAACAAGGTCTGACACCGCGTAACGGCTAATCGCTGGCAAGCCAGCTCCCACAGGTATCGAGGCGGTCCCAAGATTTCGGTCCACCGATAAACCTGTGGGAGCGGGCTTGCCCGCGATGGGGCCGTAACAGGCAAAATCCCCGCATGGGGTAGACTCACTCCTCAACAACCCCACCGCACCCTGCGGTTTTCAAGGTTTTTCGAGGAGTCAAAGTGAGTAACCGAGGTGAGCAGTCGCTGCTCAAACAATCGACCCTCCTGATGTTTGCCGTGTCGATCGCCGGGATCGCCACCGGTTTTGTTTCGGGTTCCCAGTCCATCCTGTTCGATGGCTTTTTTTCGCTGATCGCGACCTTTATCAAAGTCCTGATGCTGATCACCGCGAAGCTGATCGCCAAGCAAAGCAACCAGCGCTTCCAGTTCGGTTTCTGGCACCTGGAGCCGATGGTGCTGCTGATCGAGGGCAGTTTCCTGCTGCTGATCGCGATCTACGCGTTTCTCAACGGTGTGTTCGGCATCATCAATGGCGGTCGTGAGATCGAACTGGGGCTGGTGATCATCTACGCGGCGGTGTTCACCGTTGTCGAGTTCGCCTACTTCTTCTACGTCCGGCACCGCAATCGCACGCTCAAGTCGAGCCTGATCCAGTTCGACAACATCAGCTGGCTGGTGGACGCGATGCTGTCGGTGGGCCTGCTGGTCAGTTTCCTTGCGGCGCTGTTGCTCCAGTCCCAGGGTTACGGCGAGTGGGCGAAATTTGTCGACCCGCTGATCCTGATCGTGCTGGCCCTGACCATGCTGCCACCGGCGTTCAAGATCCTCGGCCCGGCGCTGCAGGACGTGCTCGGCATTGCGCCGGACACGCTGGATGAGCAAGTGCGCGAGGTAATGGAGGCTGCGAAGGTCGAGCATGGTTTCGACGACTACGTGTCCTACGTGCAGAAGCACGGGCGGGCGCGGTTCATTGAGATTCATGTGGTGTTGCCGGCGAACTACCGGCTGCAGAGCGTCGGTCAGCTGGATGTGCTGCGTGAGGAGATTTCCGCGAAGCTGGGCAAACCGGACGCGGCGCGCTGGCTGACCATCAGCTTCACTGGCGACAGGAAGTGGATTGCCTGACTTGTGCGAGCGCGCGGGCTCGCCACGACGTCAGCTCAGATAGTCGGCGAGGCCGCGATAGCAGGTCGCCAAGTGATACGGCGTGGTCGACGGCATGTCCTTGCGGCTGACCTCGCCCTGATCGTCACGGCACTCGTGCCAGCCGCCGGCATGCAGGAAGCGCTGCTGCAGCGCCTGCAACTGGCGCAACACCGCGCTTTCACTGCCCGGACGCAAGGTCAGGGCACGCAGGTATTCGGCCTGGGCCCAGATGCGCTGGGTTGAATCCTTCGGGCGTCCGTCCATATCCAGATCGAGCATGGCCCGCACTGCACCGGACGGTTGCATCACGCCGTACTGCTCGGTGAACGCGAAGGCCCAGTCCAGGGCGGCATGCAGTTTCGAACCGCGGAGCAGAGGCGAGGATTCCAGCAGAAAATACCACTCGAACTGGTGGCCCGGCTCATACCAGTTATCCACAGCCCCCAGCGGTTTCTCCATCAGCACACCGGCCTGAGGATCGACGAAGCGCTTGTGCATGGCTGTGCATAACTCGCTCAGCGCTTGCTTGACCTGTGCATCTTCGCGCACCGCCAGAGTGGCCAGGAACGCTTCGGCCAGGTGCATCAGCGGGTTTTGCAGCGGGCCGGTTTGCAGGGTGATCCAGTCGCGGTCGAGGCAGGCTTCGTAGAGGCCGTCGCCAGTGGCGAAACGCCGGCCGATGACTTCCAGCGCGGCGTTCAGGGTCGATTCGACCAGGGGCTCGCGGGATTTTTCCCAGTAGTGGGCGCAGGCAAACAGGATGAAGGCGTGGGTGTAGAGGTCTTTGCGCTGATCCAGCGGTTTGCCCTGTGGATCTATGCTGTAGAACCAGCCGCCGTGCTCGGCATCGTGGAAGTGCCGTTGCAGGGAGCGGAACAACGCAGCCGCGCGAACTTCGGCGTTATCCACAACCCCGATCAGGCTGGAAAACAGGTACAGCTGCCGTGCGCAGGCCATCGCCCGGTAGCGCTGCGGTGGCAGCGGCTGATGCGCGGCGTCCAGCGCCTCATAAGGCAACGCCATGTCGGCGTTCCAGCCCGGTCCTTGCCAGAGGGGCACGATCACGTTCAGAAAGTGCTGTTGCACTTCGCCGAACAGGGCGGTCAGTTCAGGCAGGGAGGTGGAGCGGGAAGCGTGGGGCATGGGCGGACGTCGTCACGGCAGGGGCGATTGCGCGACATGGTAGCAGAGAGTGGCGATCGATCGTTCCCGCGCCATGCGCGGGAACGATCAGAGGTGCAGTTCAGCCGGCCAACAACCACGCGCCCGTCACCGCCGAAGCCGCTCCGGCCAGTCGCACCAGCGGCGCGGCCGCCTGAGGCAGAAAACGAACCACCGCATAACCCGCCGCATGCAGCGCAGCCGTTGCGACCACGAAACCGGCGGCATACGCCCATGGACTCGACATGTCCGGCAGCTCCAGGCCATGGGCCACGCCATGGAACAGCGCAAACAGCGCCGTCGCCGCCACCGCCATCACCAGTGGCGGACGCACCGCCAGTGCCACCGCCAGGCCCAGCGCCAGCACCGAGGCGGCAATCCCGCTTTCCAGCGCCGGCAGCTCCAGCCCTTCAAAGCCGAGCAAACCGCCGATCAGCATGGTGCCGACAAAGGTGCACGGCAGCGCCCAGCGCGCGGCGCCTTGCTGCTGCGCGGCCCACAGACCGACGGCCACCATCGCCAGCAAATGGTCGAGGCCACCGATCGGGTGGCTGATGCCGGCCACCAGGCCAGAGTCGCCGTGGCCGGGGTGAGCGAAGGCCAGGGCCGGGGTCAGCAGCAGCGCGACGGCGCCGAGAATGCGTTTGAGTGTCATGGATAAGCTTCCTTGTTGATCAGTGAATCAGGCTGCAGTCAGCAGACCCTGACGTTCGATGAAGGCGATGATTTCTTCCAGGCCCTGCCCGGTTTTCTGGTTGCTGAACACGAACGGCTTGCCGTTGCGCATACGCTGGGTGTCGCTGTTCATCATCTCCAGCGAGGCGCCGACCAGCGGCGCGAGGTCGATCTTGTTGATCACCAGCAGGTCGGATTTGCAAATGCCGGGCCCGCCCTTGCGTGGGAGTTTGTCGCCGGCCGACACGTCGATCACGTAGATGGTCAGGTCGGACAGTTCCGGGCTGAAGGTCGCGGACAGGTTGTCGCCGCCGGACTCCACCAGAATCAGGTCCAGCCCCGGAAAACGCCGGTTCAGCTGATCCACTGCTTCAAGGTTGATCGAGGCGTCTTCGCGGATCGCCGTGTGCGGGCAGCCACCGGTTTCCACGCCGATGATGCGTTCCGGTGCCAGGGCTTCGTTGCGCACCAGAAAGTCGGCGTCCTCGCGGGTGTAGATGTCGTTGGTCACCACGGCCAGGTTGTAGCGTTCGCGCAGGGCCAGGCACAGGGCCAGGGTCAACGCGGTCTTGCCGGAACCGACCGGGCCGCCGATGCCGACGCGCAGGGGTTGTGTGTTCATGTGATTCTCCTGATAAAAGGCCCTAGGAACGGAACAGGCGGCTGTACTGACGCTCATGGGCCATGCACGCCAGGGACAGACCGAACGCGGCGCTGCCGAGGTGTTCGGGATTGATTCGGGTGGCGTCCTGCTGGGCCTGTTGCAGCAGCGGCAGCAGTTCGCTGGTCAGGCGCTGAGCGGCTTGCTGGCCCAGCGGCAGGGTTTTCATCAGCACCGCGAGCTGGTTTTCCAGCCAGCTCCACAGCCACGCGGCGAGGGCGTCCTGCGGGCTGATCTGCCAGGCGCGCCCGGCCAGAGCCCAGCACAGGGCCAGGTGCGGCTCGGCGCAGTGTTCGAGAAAGTCCCGCGCGGCCTGATCGAGCTCGGGCAAGCCGTTGAGCAGTTGCTGCAACGAATAGCCCATCTGCCGGCTCTCCAGATGCAGCTCGCGGGTTTCGCGGCTGGCGCGGTGGTTTTCGCAGAGCTTGCGCAATTCATCCCAGTGTTCGTCCGCGGCGGCCTGGCAATGGGCGAGCAGCAGCGGCGCTTCAAACCGCGCAAGATTGAGCAGCAATTGATCGCTGATCCAGCGGCGGGCGCTGTCCGGGCTGTCGACGCGGCCGTTATCCACAGCCATTTCCAGACCTTGGGAGTAGCTGTAGCCGCCAATCGGCAGTTGCGGACTGGCCAGACGCAGCAGCGCCCAGGCCGGGTTCACAAACGGACGCCGAACTGATGGAGTTTCGGCGCGTAGTTGAAGTCTTCGTCACCGTGCCGCGAATGATGATGGCCGCCACCGTAGGCGCCGTGTTCCGGCTGGAACGGGGCTTCGATCGATTCGACCTGCGCGCCGAGTTGTTCAAGCATCGCCTTGAGCACGTAATCGTCGAGCAGCCGCAGCCAGCCGTCACCGACTTGCAGCGCCACATGGCGATTGCCCAGGTGATAGGCGGCGCGGGTCAGTTCAAAGGTGTTGGCGCAGGTGACGTGCAGCAATTGCTCGGGGCGGGCACAGACCCGGACGATCCGGCCATCTTCGGCTTGCAGGCACTCACCGTCATACAGCGGCGGCTGACCGCGCTCCAGAAACAGTCCGACATCCTCGCCTTCGGCACTGAAACAGCGCAGGCGGCTTTTGCTCCTGGCTTCGAAGGTCAGGTGCAACTCGGCGGCCCAGACGGGTTGGGGGTCGATTCTGCGATGAATCACCAGCATCGGAAAGCTTCCAGCAGTGGACAATGCTCAGGCTAGAGCAAGGGGCTTGCCAATCGGACAAGACGTAGGAAATCCCTGTCGGAGACTAGTGGATGTTTCAAGATGTTGCAGGATTGTGGGGTGTTTTGGTGCATGAAGTTTTTTACATGCACCAAACAGGAGCCAGTGTGGGAGCGAGCTTGCTCGCGATGGCGTCCGCCCAGTCATATAGAGTTGACTGACACACCGCTATCGCGAGCAAGCTCGCTCCCACGGGGGATTGGGGCTGGAGAGGAATTATTCGGTACTGCCGAGCCCTTGCCAGTGCTTCAACCCGATAAAGATGAAGCGCAGTTGCTGGGTGATTTTCGCCTGGGGCGTCAGATGCTCGGGCAGGGCTTCGGCGGGCGGGTCGATGATGTCCGGCAGGGTGGCGAACACCGATTTGACGATCAGGTCGGCCATCACGCTCAGACCCTCGCGATTGAGGTGCTGGAGCTTGGGCATCAGGGCCAGGTCCGCCGCCAGGTCGGAGCTGATGTCCTCACGCAAGCGGCCAATGGCCTGACGCACCGGCAACGATCCGCCGTACTGCTCGCGGGCCAGAAACAGGAATTGCGAACGGTTGGCGCTGACCACGTCGAGAAAAATCCGCACCGACGCATCAATGATGCCGCCCATGACGAATTCGTTGTGGCGCACCAGGCGGATGGTTTCGCGGAAGGTCTGGCCGACTTCGCTGACCAGCACCAGGCCGAGTTCGTCCATGTCGGCGAAATGCCGGTAGAAACCGGTGGGCACGATGCCGGCGGTTTTCGTCACTTCACGCAGGCTCAGGCTGCCGAATCCTCGGCCGCTTTCCATCAAGTGGCGGGCAGCGTCCATCAGGGCGTTGCGGGTCTGTTGTTTCTGTTCGGCGCGGGGCAGCATCGCAAGGGTGTGTTCTTAGGCAAGACAAGCGCCGCACTCTAGCAAATCGGCTTTGTCGGCGTCGAACGGCAGCGGGGGAGATGGAGCAGGGAAATCGCGACTTCTTTATACCGGCTTATGAAAAGTCAAAAGCCCAATCCGGGGATTGGGCTTTTTTTCCAGGCCGCCATGGGCTTAGCTCAAAGCGCTGTTGCGTTCGATTACACGGTCACCACCACCTTCGGCCAGGGTTTGACCTTGTGGGGTGCGGTCGCCGCCGTCAGAAGCCAGAGTCTGGCCTTGTGGGGTACGGTCGCCGCCGTCAGATGCCAGGGTTTGGCCCTGTGGGGTGCGATCCGAACCGTCTTGAACCAGACCTTTCTCTTCCAGACGATCACGGCCGCCTTCAGCTACGGTTTGACCTTGTGGGGTTTTGTCATAGCCATCTTGAACCAGGCCTTTTTCTTCCAGGCGGTTACGACCGTTTTCAGCCAGGGTCTGGCCTTGTGGAGTGCGGTCCGAGCCATCAGCGGCAACAGTCTGGCTGAACACCGAGTGGCTGGTTTTGACTTGCGGAGTCGCTTGATCAGCAGCTGGCAGGGCGAAAGCGGTGCTGGCCAGCATCGAGAGGGTAAGACTGAACAGAAGTTGGCGTTTCATGATGGGTTGCTCCTTGGGAGGGCGATAAAGTGGGTACGAGGGCAATGCTACTCTCGATAAGTCGATATAAAAGTTCATAAACACAATGGTAATAATCAACAGAATTGATTGTTCGCTCGGGAGGCTCTAGCTCGGGCGTTTCAGGCGGGCGGTTTTGCACTGGAGTGGGTATTTTCCACCCACTTGCGCTCCGCAAATGTGCGGGCCCGGTAACGCCAACTCGACCGATCGGTCAGAATGGCGACCGTTTTTCCCCTCGACGGGGCTTTGGATTAAACCTGCGGACTGTTTGTCAGTCACAGATTTCATGAGGGCCATCATGGCCTGCCGTTTCAGCTGCGTCGTGCCAATGGATGCAGTCGTCTTCAGGAGCTTTGTGCATGACGCGCACCCGTAAAATCTTCGCCTGGACCTTCGCCACCCTTGTGCTGCTTCTGGCAGTGCTGGTGCTGATCATCGTGTTCTTCGACTGGAACCGGATTAAACCGCCGCTCAACGCCAAAGTCTCGGAAGAGTTGCATCGACCGTTCGCCATCAACGGCAACCTGTCGGTGGTCTGGCGGCGTGAACTCGACGAGGGCGGCTGGTGCGCGTGGGTGCCGTGGCCGCACGTGGTGGCCGAAGACCTGACGCTGGGCAACCCCGACTGGTCGAAGCAGCCGCAGATGGTCACCCTCAAACGGGTCGAGCTGCGCATTTCGCCACTGGCCTTGCTGGCGCAACGGGTGACAATCCCGCGTATCGACCTGACCGAACCCAACGCGCAATTGCAGCGTTTGGCCGATGGCCGCGCCAACTGGACCTTCAAGTTCGATCCCGAGGACCCGAACGCCGAGCCCTCGAACTGGGTGGTCGACATCGGTGCCATCGGCTTCGACAAGGGCCACGTCACTCTGGATGACCAGACCCTCAAGACCAACCTCGATCTGCTGATCGATCCGCTGGGCAAGCCGATTCCGTTCAGCGACATCGTCGGCGACAAAGCCGCAAAAACCGCGCAGGACAAGGGCGGCGCACCGCAGGATTACGCCTTCGGCCTGAAAGTCACCGGCCAATACCACGGCCAGAAACTCGCCGGCCAGGGCAAGATCGGCGGCCTGCTGGCGCTGCAGGACGCGAGCAAACCGTTCCCGTTGCAGGCCCAGGCGAAGATCGGCGATACCAGCGTCGAACTCGCCGGCACCCTGACCGATCCGCTGAATCTTGGTGCGCTCGATCTGCGCCTGAAACTGGCGGGTGCCAGCCTTGGCAACCTGTATCCGCTGACCGGCGTGACCCTGCCGGACACCCCGCCGTACGCCACCGACGGTCACTTGATCGCCAAGCTGCATGAGCCGGGCGGCGCGCAGTTCCGCTACGACCAGTTCAACGGCAAGATCGGCAGCAGCGACATCCATGGCGATCTGGCTTACGTCGCCAGCCAGCCTCGGCCCAAGCTGAGTGGCGCGCTGCTGTCCAATCAACTGTTGTTTGCCGACCTCGCGCCGCTGATCGGTGCCGACTCCAATGCCAAGCAAAAGGCCCGTGGCGGCGAAAGCAAACAGCCGGCAGACAAAGTGCTGCCGGTGGAAGAGTTCAAGACCGAGCGCTGGCGCGACATGGACGCCGACGTCGAATTCACCGGCAAGCGCATCGTCCACAGCGAAGAACTGCCGTTCACCGACCTCTATACCCACCTGAAACTCAACGACGGCGAACTGAGTCTGGAGCCACTGCGCTTCGGTGTGGCCGGCGGCAATCTCGACGCGCAGATTCGCCTCAACGGTCGTACCGAGCCGCTGGAAGGTCGAGCGAAACTGACCGCGCGCAAGTTCAAGCTCAAACAGCTGTTCCCGACCTTCGAACCGATGAAGACCAGTTTCGGCGAGCTCAACGGCGATGCCGACATCGCCGGTCGCGGCAACTCGGTAGCCAAGCTGCTGGGCGGCGCCAACGGCAACCTGAAGATGCTGATCAACGACGGCGCCATCAGTCGTGAGTTGATGGAGCTGGCCGGGCTCAACGTCGGTAACTACGTGGTCGGCAAGATCTTTGGCGACAAGGAAGTGAAGATCAATTGCGCGGCGGCGGACTTCGATATCAAGACCGGTCTGGCGACGACAAGACTGTTTGTGTTCGATACCGAGAACGCAATCATCTACATCGACGGCACAGCGAACATGGCCACCGAGCAACTGGACCTGACGGTGACGCCGGAATCCAAGGGCTGGCGCCTGATTTCCCTGCGCTCTCCGTTGTATGTACGGGGCAAGTTCATCAAGCCGGATGCGGGGGTGAAAGCGGTGCCGTTGATGTTGCGCGGGGCGGGGATGGTGGCGCTGGGCGTGATCGCTGCGCCGGCGGCGGGGCTGCTGGCGCTGGTGGCGCCGAGTGGTGGCGAGCCGAATCAGTGCGCGCCGTTGCTGGAGCAGATGAAGGCGGGCAAGGCGCCAGCGACTGTCAAACCGACCAAGTAATCGCAGCAACCCGATCGTTCCCACGTCGAGGCGTCGAACCGTCTGCGTGGGAACGCCGCCATGGACGCTCTGCGTCTGCTCTTGGGACGCGGAGCGTCCCGGGATGCATTCCCACGCAGAGCGTGGGAACGATCGGTCAGCGGGGGAGCGGGGATTAGAGGTCTTTCAGGATGTCCGCCATGTCATCGGCATGCTCTTCTTCCTGAGCCAGGATGTCTTCGAAGATCCGGCGCGTGGTCGGGTCCTTTTCACCGATGTACTGGATGATCTCGCGGTAGCTGTCGATGGCGATCCGCTCGGCCACCAGGTCTTCGTAGACCATTTCCTTCAAGGTGTTGCCGGCCACGTATTGCGCGTGGGACATCTTCGACAGCAAGTCCGGGTTGAACTCGGGCTCGCCGCCCAGTTGCACAATGCGTTCGGCGAGACGGTCGGCGTGTTCGGCTTCCTGAGTGGCGTGCTCGAGGAACTCGTCGGCGGCGACGTTGGCTTTCAGGCCGTTGGCCATGAAGTAGTGGCGCTTGTAGCGCAAGACGCAGACCAGTTCGGTGGCCAGCGATTCGTTGAGCAGGCGCAGCACTTCTTCACGGTTGGCGCTGTAGCTTTCGGTCACCGCGCCATTTTCCACATGCTGGCGGGCGCGTTCGCGCAGGGTTTGAACATCAGACAAATGCAGGTCACTCATTTCAGTCTCCTGGAGGCTAATCCGATTGGCGTCACGTTCTGCTGACGTGATCGTTACTTGCTTGTGAGTGATGAGAGCTGCAAAAAGTTTTGTCGGATTCAGCGCGGCACATGCCCGGAAAGCTGTGCCTCTTCGCGCAGCCAGGCAAAAAACGCTTTTACCGGCGGATGGCGCTCTCGACCCGGTACGCAAAGTGCGCTGTAACCGGCGCCATCCACCTGCACTTCACTCTTGTAAGGCACCAGCAAACCGCTGGCGACGCTTTGCGACACCAGGATGTTGCTCGCCAGCACCAGCCCCTGTCCGGCGATGGCCGCTTGCAGGGCGTAATGCTCTTCATCGTATTCGCGGACGGCCGGGTGCTGATTCAGCCAGTTCTCGCCCGACTGCGCGCACCAGGCCTCCCAGCCGTGGGCGTAGAGCTTCGAATTGTGCCAATGCACGCTGATCAGCGCCGGGGTACGGCGGGCGGCCAGCGCCACCTGCTCCGGCGAGCCATACACGCCGAACGACTCATCGAACAGGCACAACCCGTAGAGGTTCGGGTAATCGTCGAGGCTGTAGCGCAGCACCAGATCGACGCTGGCGTCCTGATGCAGGTCGATGACTTCGCAATGGGTGTCCAGGCGCACATTGATGTTCGGATGCTTCGCATAAAACCGCCCCAGTCGCGGCACCAGCCACAGCGCGGCGAACGCGGCGGTGGTCGACAGCGTCAGGCTGCTGCCGCTGCGTTGCGGGCGCAGGGTGTCGACGCTTTGCGCCACCTCCAGAAATGCGCCGTGCAGGCTGCGGAACAGCCGCTCGCCACCCTCGGTCAGGCGCACCTGACGCGGCAGGCGTTCGAACAGCGCCACGCCGAGCCAATCCTCCAGCGAGCGGATCTGATGGGAAATCGCCGTTGGCGTCACCGCCAGCTCTTCGGCGGCTGCCTTGAAACTCAGCAGGCGGGAGGCGGATTCGAACGCGCGCAGGGCGGTCAGCGGCAATGAAGCGAACATGGAAACTCCACGGATGAAATCAATTCATCCCGACTGATTTTTGCTCATTTGAGGCGATGAGGTGATGCCTGCAATCTGGCGCCACACCGTCACTCAAGTCTAGTCCCAAGGAGATTCAGATGAGCAAGATTCTTGTGATCCATGCCAGCCCTCGCGGTGAGCGTTCCCATTCGCGGCGTCTGGCAGAAACCTTTCTCAGCGCCTGGCAAGTCCGTCATCCACAGGCTCAGGTTACTCGCCGTGAAGTCGGGCGGGCGCTGATTCCGGCGGTGAATGAAGCGTTTGTCGCGGCGGCGTTTTACCCGGAGCCCGAAGCACGACCGCTGACGATGCAGGCCGATCTGGCGCTCAGCGATCAAATGGTGGGCGAGCTGCTCGATCACGACCTGCTGCTGATTTCCACGCCGATGTACAACTTCAATGTGCCCAGCGGCCTCAAGGCCTGGGTCGATCAGATCGTCCGGTTGGGCCTGACGTTCGACCACACCCTGGACAACGGCATCGCCCAATACACGCCGCTGCTGCACGGCAAAAAAGCGCTGATCGTCACCAGTCGTGGCGGCTTCGGTTTCGGCCCGGGCGGCGAGCTGGAGGCACTGAACCACGCCGATCCATGGCTGCGCACGGCGTTGGGGTTCATCGGCATCAACGACGTCACGGTGGTCGCGGCCGAGGGCGAGGAATCCGCCGAGCGCACCTTCGCGGTGTCGGTGGCCGAGGCCGAGCAGCGCTTGCTCGACCTGGCCCGGGCGTTCTAGGTGGCCTGGCTGTTTCTGCTGATTGCCGCCGGGTTCGAAGTCACCTTCGCCATGGGCATGAAGTACGCCGAGGGCTTCACCCGGCTCTGGCCGTCGCTGATCACCGTGATTGCGGCGGTGGGCGGGGTGTACTTCCTGACCCTGGCGATGCGCGAGTTGCCGGTGAGCATCGCCTATCCGATCTGGACCGCCATCGGCTCGCTCGGCACGGTGTTTCTCGGTTTCGCGCTGCTGGGCGAGAGCCTGACGCTGGTGAAGTTGCTGTCGGTGGGGCTGATTGTGGCGGGGGTGGTGGGGCTGAAGTAGGCTGGTCGTGGAGTTGTCATCATCGAGGCGGATGCTTGGCGGGCGTTTTGCACGCCCTGCATCCACTTACCGACCACAAGGATGTTTGCCCATGTCGCAAGATTCGGCCACACGTTATCCACTGGTGCTGGTGCCGGGAATGCTCGGTTTCATCCGTCTGGTGCTGTACCCGTACTGGTACGGGATCATCAAAGCGTTGCGCCGGGGTGGTGCGACGGTGATTGCGGTGCAGGTGTCGCCGCTCAATTCCACCGAAGTGCGCGGCGAGCAGTTGCTGACGCGCATCGATGAAATCCTCCGCGAGACCGGCGCCGCCAAGGTCAATCTGTTCGGCCATAGCCAGGGCTCGCTGACGGCGCGTTACGCGGCGGCCAAGCGTCCGGATCTGGTGGCCTCGGTAACGTCGGTGGCCGGGCCCAATCACGGTTCGGAATTGGCCGACTATCTGGCGAAACACTATCCGGCGGACAGCGCGAAGGGTCGCATTCTTGAGGCGCTGTTACGCTCTGTCGGCTGGCTGATGGCGCTGCTGGAAACCGGCTACCACGGGCCGAAACTGCCGGTGGATATCCACGCCTCGCATCATTCCCTGACCACCGAAGGCGTGGCGCTGTTCAACCAGCGTTATCCACAGGGCCTGCCGCAAACCTGGGGCGGGCAGGGGCCGGAAGAGGTCAACGGCGTGCGGTATTACTCGTGGTCCGGCACCTTGCAGCCGGGTAAAACAGACCGTGGTGGCAACCTGTTTGACGGCACCAACCGCAGTTGCCGGTTGTTCGCCAAAACCTTCGTGCGCGAGCCGGGGCAGTGCGACGGCATGGTCGGACGCTACAGCTCGCACCTGGGCACGGTCATCGGCGATGACTACCCGATGGATCACTTCGACATCGTCAACCAGTCGCTGGGACTGGTCGGCAAAGGCGCGGACCCGGTGCGGCTGTTTGTCGAGCATGCGGCGCGCCTCAAGGCTGCCGGGGTTTAGCAGGCAGACCACGTTATCGTTCATCGCTGGCAAGCCAGCTCCCACAGTGATTCGGGCGTCCACAAGATGTATGTACGACCCCAGCCCTGTGGGAGCTGGCTTGCCAGCGAAGAGGCCAGATCAGGCGACGCTGAGTTTGCGGCCGAGCACCGTCGTCCAGCGCTCGGAAAGAATCACCCCGCCCAAGGTCAGCAAACCACCGACCAGGTGATACATCGCCAGTTGTTCCTTCAGCACTACCGCAGCAATCAGCGCGGTGATCAGCGGCAGCAGGTTGAAGAACAGCGTGGTCCGGCTCGGGCCCAGGCGCTGTACGGCCTGCATCCACGCCAGCGGCGCGAGCATCGAGGCCAGCAGGCACGCGTACAGCACCAGCGGAATGTTCTGCAGGGTCAGGCCGGTTTTCGGCGACACGGCGTACAGCGGAAACAGCACCACCACCGCCACCAGCACCTGCAAATACAGCAACACCAGCGGCGGCAGGCGCAGCTGCCATTTTTTCAGCAGGGTGCTGTAGATCGCATAGGCGAGGGTGGCGATCAGCATCATCGCGTCACCCAGGTTCACCCCGTGTTGCAGCAACGCGCCGAGGCTGCCGGACGACACTACCACCAGCACACCGGCGAACGACAGCACCGCACCGACCAGCGCACCGGCGGTCAGGCGCTGGCCGAGGCTGATGATCGCCATGGCCAGCGACATCAACGGCATCAGCGACAGGATGATGCCCATGTTGGTGGCGCTGGTCAGGGTCGCGGCGAAGTAGGCCAGGCTCTGATAGACCGCCATGCCGAGCACGCCGAGGATGAAAATCTTGCCCAGGTTCGGGCGGATCTGCGGCCAGTGCGCAATTACTTTTTTGAGCATGAACGGCGTGAACAGCACGCCGGCGAGCAGCCAGCGGTAGAAGCCGATCTCGGCGGGGAAGATCGCACCGACCGCAAGCTTGTTGATCACGGTGTTGCCGGCCCAGATGAAAATCGCCAGCAGGGGAAACGCGTATTGCATGAGAGGAGAAACCAGAACGTTGATGAACGGTGATTATCCCCTGTCTGGATGCAGGCCTATACTGCGAACCGGACAACCCGCCCCTGATTCCGGACAGCATGAACAGTAAACACATCGATCTGCTGGATTTCAGCGAACTGCCGTCGGCGGTGTATTTCCGCTATGCCGACTTCAACGCTCATGAATACGCCGCGCCGCATCGCCATCCGTGGGGCACGCTGGAATACGCGGCCCACGGCGTGCTGCATATGGATGTCGATGGCAGCCGCTTCATGTCGCCGCCGCAATACGCGGTGTGGGTGCCGCCGCAGGTCGAGCACAGTTTCTACAGTCATCAGCCGGTCAATTATCGGGCGGTGTGCCTGGCGCCGGAGGTCTGTTCCGATTTGCCGGCGCAGGCCTGCATCCTGGCGATCAGCGACATTCTCAAGGCGATCCTCAAGGACTTCGCCGCCCGTGATGTGAAGATCCCGGCGTTCGAAGCCGACCAGCGCCTGGCCCAGGTATTGGTGGATCAACTGCGCCAGGCGCCGGTTCATCAATGCTATTTGCCTTACGCCAGCAGCCCCGGATTGCTGACCATCCTCGAAACCCTGCAGGCCGAGCCCGGCAACAATCAGCCGCTGGCGCACTGGGCGGCGCAGGTGCATGTCAGCGAGCGCACTCTGGCCCGGCAGTTCGTGCGGGAGCTGGGGATGAGTTTCGGCGAGTGGCGTCAGCGCCTGCGGTATCTCGTGGCCATCGAGGCGCTGGAAAGTTCGCGCAGTGTGCAGGAAATCGCCTTCGATCTCGGCTACAGCAGCGGTTCGGCCTTCATCGCCATGTTTGCCCGGCAGGCCGGATGTACCCCGGAGCAGTATCGGCGCAGCCATCTTGAGGCTAGGAAGGTGTAACAAGCTTTGACTACACTCCAGCAGAGGCCACCTCCATCGAGGCGGCGCCAAGGAGAAAACTCCATGAAGATGTTGCGTGTCCCTTTGTTGATGATCGGTCTGCTGCTGTGCTCCCAGGGTTTCGCCGCCACGGCGCAGCAGAACAAAATGACCACCTGCAACGCCGACGCCACGGCCAAGAGCCTCAAGGGCGACGAGCGCAAAGCCTTCATGAGCACCTGCCTCAAGGCAGCCCCGGCGGCCAACGACGCCAAGGCACTGACCCCGCAGCAGGAAAAGATGAAAACCTGTAATGCCGATGCCAAGACCAAGGCGCTGACGGGTGATGCGCGCAAGACGTTCATGAGTGATTGCCTGAAGAAGAAATAAACGCCGGAGCTTTGTGGTGAGTGTGCTGGCCCCATCGCGGGCAAGCCCGCTCCCACAGGGAGTGAGGCTGTTCACGACATTTGTGTTCGACACTTAACTTGTGGGAGCTGGCTTGCCAGCGATGAGGCCCGAAAGGTCTGCCCGCATATCCCTAGTGCTCCTCTCGGATCGCTGGCAGACTGCCAATCCTTTTACGCCGTTCGTTTTGAGGCTGTATGCCAACGTTTTCTGAGCGTCATGTAGTGTTCTGGATCAGTTGCATCATCATTTTCGGCGGTCTGTTGCTGGTGTTGCCATTGCGTTTGCTGCCCAGTCTGCTGGCCGGATTGCTGGTGTTCGAACTGGTCAACATGCTCACCCCGCAACTGCAGCGGCTGATCGAAGGCCGCCGCGCGCGCTGGCTGGCGGTGGCGCTGCTGGGCACGCTGGTGGTAAGTGTGCTGACGCTGATCTTCGCTGGCGCCATCAGTTTCCTGCTGCATGAGGCGGAAAACCCTGGCGCTTCCCTCGACAAATTCATGGGCGTGGTCGACCGTGCGCGTGGACAGTTGCCGCCGTTCATCGACGCCTACCTGCCGGCCAGCGCTGCCGAATTCCGGGTGGCCATCGGTGAATGGGCGAGCAAGCATTTGTCCGAACTGCAACTGGTGGGCAAAGATGCGGCGCATATGTTCGTGACCTTGCTGATCGGCATGGTGCTGGGCGCGATCATCGCCTTGCAGCGCGTGCCGGACGTCACCAAGCGCAAGCCGCTGGCGGCCGCACTGTTCGACCGTCTGCACCTGCTGGTTCAGGCGTTTCGCAACATCGTGTTCGCGCAGATCAAGATTTCCCTGCTCAACACCTTCTTCACCGGGATCTTCCTGGCGGTGGTCCTGCCGCTGTTCGGGATCAAGCTGCCGCTGACCAAGACCCTGATCGTGCTGACCTTCCTGCTCGGTCTGCTACCGGTGATCGGCAACCTGATGTCGAACACGCTGATCACTATCGTCGGCCTGTCGCTGTCGATCTGGGTGGCGATTGCGGCGTTGGGTTACCTGATCTTTATCCACAAGCTCGAATACTTTCTCAACGCGCGCATCGTCGGCGGGCAGATCAGTGCCAAGTCCTGGGAGTTGCTGCTGGCAATGCTGGTGTTCGAGGCCGCGTTCGGCCTGCCGGGAGTGGTGGCGGGGCCGATCTATTACGCGTATCTGAAGAGTGAGTTGAAGCTGGGCGGGATGGTTTAGTAGGTGATCGTTCCCACGTCGAGGTGTCGAACCGTCTGCGTGGGAATGCATCCCGTGACGCTCCGCGTCACAGCTTCAACAGCGGACGCAGAGCGTCCATTGCGGCATTCCCACGCAGAGCGTGGGAACGATCATCAGTGCAGTGTCAGTTCACCGAGCCATAGCGTTTCATGGCCTCGATCGCCAGGCCGCTACCGATACTGCCAAAGATATTCCCTTCCACATGCCGCGCGTTCGGCAGCATCGCCGAGACGCTGTTGCGCAGTGCCGGAATGCCGCTCGAACCACCGGTGAAGAACACCGTATCGACCTGACCCACCGCCACATTGGCGTCGGCCAGCAACTGGGTGACGCTGCCGCGCACGCGCTCGAGCTGCGACTCGATGGCCGACTCGAACAACGCCCGGGTCAGTTCCACGCTCAGTCCCGACTCGATGCGATCCAGCGGAACGTGGCGACTGTCGTTGTGAGTCAGGTGGATCTTGGTTTCTTCCACTTCCATCGCCAGCCAATGGCCGGCGCGCTGTTCGATCAGCTTGAACAGACGGTCGATGCCGCCGGTGTCCTCGATGTCGTAACGCATGCTGCCCAGGGCCAGGGTCGATTTCTGCGAGTACACCGAGTTGATGGTGTGCCAGGTTGCCAGGTTCATGTGGTGGCTGGTCGGCATGAACGCGCCGCTTTTCATCCGGCTGCCGTAGCCGAACAGCGGCATCAGGCCTTGCAGGCTCAGCTGTTTGTCGAAGTCGGTCCCGCCGATGTGCACGCCGCCGGTGGCGAGAATGTCGTCGTGACGGTTATCCACACCGCGACGCTCGGGCGACAGGCGCACCAGCGAGAAGTCCGAGGTACCACCGCCGATGTCGACGATCAGCACCAGTTCTTCCTTTTCGATGGTCGACTCGTAGTCGAAGGCTGCGGCAATCGGCTCGTACTGGAACGACACGTCCTTGAAACCGAGTTTGCGCGCCACTTCCACCAGGGTGTCTTCGGCTTCCTGGTCGGCCAGCGGATCGTCGTCGACGAAGAACACCGGGCGGCCCAGCACCACCTGCTCGAACTCCCGACCGGCGGAGGCTTCGGCGCGGCTCTTGAGCTGGCCGATGAACAGCCCGAGCAGGTCCTTGAACGGCATTGCGGTGCCGAGAACGCTGGTGTCGTGCTTGATCAGCTTGGAACCGAGCAGGCTCTTGAGCGAGCGCATCAGTCGGCCTTCGTAGCCTTCCAGGTACTCGTGCAGCGCCAGACGGCCGTATACCGGACGGCGCTCTTCGATATTGAAAAAGACCACCGATGGCAGGGTGATCTTGTCGTCTTCCAGCGCGATCATCGTTTCCATGCCGGGGCGCAGCCAGCCGACGGTGGAGTTGGACGTGCCGAAGTCGATGCCGCAGGCACGGGCCGGAGAGGCGTCTTTCATGGTCTTTCGGTCCCGGTCAAAAAAACGGCCGCGCAGTGTATGTCAGTGCGCGACAGATTCGAAGGCCGGTCATCTGCTATTTCACGACTAAGCTTGCTTGAAACTCGGCGGTTTGCCCCAAACTTGCTGGCATGGGCCGGCAGACATACCGGCGGTCGCAAGAACTGCCGTCCACTGCCGATAAACTTCTGCTGCGCCACCCGGTCACAAACTTGAGATCGGTCAACCCGGCACGCGCGAATAGGCGCATGCTGGGATCGGCGCGAAATCGATAACGGATGGTGATTCCTTCGATGGACTTCAAAGACTATTACAAGATACTCGGCGTGGAGCCGACGGCTGACGACAAGGCAATCAAGGCTGCCTATCGCAAGCTGGCGCGCAAATACCACCCCGATGTCAGCAAGGAAAAGGACGCCGAGGCCAAGTTCAAGGACGCCTCGGAAGCCTACGAAGCGCTGAAAAGCGCCGACAAGCGCGCCGAATACGACGAACTGCGTCGTTATGGTCAGCACGGCCAGCCGTTTCAGGGCCCACCTGGCTGGCAGAGCCGTGGCGGTTTTGGCGGCGGCGGTGGCGACACCGGCGACTTCTCGGACTTCTTCAGTTCGATCTTCGGCAATCGCGGCCCCGGTTTCGGTGGCGGCGCTGGCCGGCAATCCCGCAGTGCCGGACGGCGAGGGCAAGACGTGGAACTGGAACTGCCGATCTTTCTGGAAGAGACGCTTTCGAACGAATCGAAGAAGATCAGCTTCCAGGTGCCGCAATACAACGGTTCGGGCCAGCACGTCAGCAACACCAGCAAAAGCCTGAACGTGAAGATCCCGGCGGGCGTGACCGACGGCGAGCGCATCCGCCTCAAGGGCCAGGGTGCACCGGGCATCGGTGGCGGCGCCAATGGCGATCTGTACCTGACCATCCGTTTCGCGCCGCACCCGAAATTCGACGTCGAAGGCGAAAACCTGATCATCACCTTGCCGCTGGCACCGTGGGAGCTGGCGCTGGGCGCCGAAGTGGCCGTGCCGACCCTGACCGGCAAGATCAACCTCAAGGTTCCGGCCGGCAGCCAGAACGGCCAGCGCATGCGCGCCAAGGGCCACGGGCTGCAGAACAAGGCCGGCGAGCGCGGTTATCTGTTCGTCCAGCTCAAGGCCGTGATGCCGAAAGCCAACGGCGATGACGTCAAGGCGCTGTGGCAGGAACTGGCGAAGAAGGCCGCCTTCAATCCGCGAGAGAACTTCTGATACTGACGACGGAGTAGCCCATCATGAGCAACCCCCTGATCGTTCAACTGGACATGGCAGAATTCTGTGAGGCGGCCGACCTGCCGGACGTCTACGTGATCGAAATCGTCGAGCACGGCATCCTCGAACCTCAGGGCACGCAGCCCAGGGAATGGCGCTTCACCGACTACGAACTGGCCCTGGCCAAACGCGCCGCCAAGCTGCGGCGCGACCTGGACCTGGAATGGGAAGGCGTCGCCCTGGCGCTGGACCTGCTGGAAGAAGTGCAGGAGCTGCGGGCCGAGAACCGGATGCTCAGGCAGCGCCTGGCGCGGCTGGTGGTCGAATAGTTCTCGGATGTGATTGAGGGCCCCATCGCTGGCAAGCCAGCTCCCACAAGTTCATCGCCGATCGAAACTTCTGTGAACTTCGCAGAACCCTGTGGGAGCTGGCTTGCCAGCGATGAAAGCGCCGCGTTTTTCCTGCTTAAACCTGTCGGGGCAGCATCACGCTGAACAGCGTGCCGTTGGCTGCGCTTGAGCTGACTTCGATCGTCCCGCCATGGGCGGTCACCACTTCCTTGACGATGAACAGGCCCAGACCCAGGCTGGTCGACGGCTGGCCGAGTTCTTCGTCGGCGCTGCGTACCAAGGGGTCGAAAATGGTGCCGATGGCCTCTTCGGAAATGGGCGGGCCGTAATTGTGCACGGTCAGAAGCACCTGCCTGGCTTCCCCCTTCAACGTCACGATCACTTCGCGCGGATCAGAGCCATGCTGCAAGGCATTGCCGATCAGGTTCTGCAGCAGTTGATCGATCCGACCAGCGTCCCAGACACCACGGGTGTCACCCTCGGTGTTCAATGTCGGGTCACTGTCCGGATTGCCGGCGCACGCTTCGGCTATGGCTGCTCGCGCTGCGTCGGCCAGGTCCATTGGCGCCGGTTCGATCGGCAGGCTTCTGCCCAGGCGGCTGCGTACCAGTTCCAGCAGGTCGCTGACCATGGCCGCCATGTGCCGCGCGCCCTGTTTGATGTTCAACGCACACGTCAGCGCATCGCCTTCCAGCGTGGTTTTGCGCATCAGCAACTCGGTGGACATGCTCACCGCTTGCAGGGGCGCGCGCAGGTCATGGCCGAGAATGGCGAGAAAAATGTCTCGTGAGCGGTTGACCTGTTCGGCATAGGCGGCGGTCGATTCGGCCAGGGCTTCGTCGATGGCTTCGTTGAAGCGGATCATGTCCTGGAAGCAGGTGGTGTCCGGTAATTCGATATGCTCGACCCAGCGTCGGATCACCACGGCGCGCAGGTGGCGAAACTCCGAGGTCATCTGTACCAGATCGAAACCGACGGTGTGGCGCAGCTCGCCATGGCTGGCTCCGGCTTCATCCAGGCTCGGGCTTTTCTCCGGGCCTTCGCCCTTGGCCTTGGCGACCTGTTCGTCGCGGCTTTGCGGTTTGCTCATGTCGCGAGCGGCGGCCCGCAGGATGGCGCTGGCGTGATCGCGCAGACCGGCCGAGTCCAGATGGTCGGCGGCCGGGGTAATGGTAGCGGCAAACTTTTCCCATTCATCGACGATTGGGTCGATATTGGCCAGGATGAACTCGGAAAGACGCATGGGCAGTTCCTGAATAAAGGCGACAGCGAATCGAATATTAGTCCCTTTGGCGAGAAATACACGACCCATTGCCCAGTGGTTTTCCAGCATCACGAAAAAGGCCCCGAGACCGTGCGTCAGGCAGGTGCTCGGGGCCTTTTTTGCGTTTGTCGGTTGTCAGAACAGGAAGTAACGCTGCGCCATCGGCAGGGTTTCGGCCGGTTCACACCAGAGCAGCACGCCATCGGCCTTGACCTGATAGGTCTGCGGGTCGACGTCGATGTTCGGCAGATAGTCGTTGTGGATCAGGTCGGTTTTCTGCACGTCGCGACAACCTTTGACCACGGCGATTTTCTTCTTCAGACCCAGCGCTTCGGGCAGTCCGGCTGCCTGCGCCGCCTGGCTGATGAAGGTCAGGCTGGTGGCGTGCAGCGAACCACCGTAACTGGCGAACATCGGGCGGTAGTGCACCGGTTGCGGGGTCGGGATCGAGGCGTTGGCGTCGCCCATCAGGCTGGCGGCGATGGCGCCGCCCTTGAGGATCAGCGTCGGTTTCACGCCGAAGAATGCCGGGCGCCACAGTACCAGATCGGCCCACTTGCCGACTTCCACCGAACCCACTTCATGGCTGATGCCATGGGTGATCGCCGGGTTGATGGTGTACTTGGCGATGTAGCGTTTGGCGCGGAAGTTATCGTTGCCTTCACCGTCCTGAGGCAGCGGGCCGCGCTGCTTTTTCATCTTGTCGGCGGTCTGCCAGGTGCGCGTGATGACTTCGCCGACGCGGCCCATGGCCTGGCTGTCGGAACTGATCATCGAGAACGCGCCGAGGTCGTGGAGGATGTCTTCGGCGGCAATCGTTTCGCGGCGGATGCGGCTCTCGGCGAACGCCACGTCCTCGGCGATGCTCGGGTCGAGGTGGTGGCAGACCATCAGCATGTCGAGGTGTTCGTCGATGGTGTTGCGGGTGAACGGCCGGGTCGGGTTGGTCGAACTCGGCAGCACGTTGGCGAAACCGCAGGCCTTGATGATGTCCGGTGCATGGCCGCCGCCGGCACCTTCGGTGTGATAGGTGTGGATGGTCCGGCCCTTGAACGCGCCGAGGGTGGTTTCGACAAAACCGGATTCGTTGAGGGTGTCGGTGTGGATCGCCACCTGCACGTCGTACTGGTCGGCGACGCTCAGGCAGTTGTCGATGCTCGCCGGGGTGGTGCCCCAGTCTTCGTGCAGCTTGAGGCCGATGGCGCCGGCCTTGACCTGTTCGATCAACGGCTCCGGCAGGCTGGCGTTGCCCTTGCCGGTGAGGCCGATGTTCATCGGGAACGCATCCGCCGCCTGGAGCATCCGCGCCAGGTGCCACGGCCCCGAAGTGCAGGTCGTTGCATTGGTGCCGGTGGCCGGCCCGGTGCCGCCGCCGATCATGGTGGTGACGCCGCTCATCAGCGCTTCTTCGATCTGCTG
This sequence comes from Pseudomonas glycinae, assembly GCF_001594225.2. Classification (GTDB taxonomy): domain Bacteria; phylum Pseudomonadota; class Gammaproteobacteria; order Pseudomonadales; family Pseudomonadaceae; genus Aquipseudomonas; species Aquipseudomonas glycinae. The sequence goes on along the minus strand of NZ_CP014205.2, from coordinate 3,953,555 downwards.
CGGGCAGATGAAGTGGATGTGGGTGTCGATGCCGCCGGCGGTGAGGATCATGCCTTCGCCGGCAATCACTTCGCTGCTGGCGCCGATGGCGATGGTCACGCCGGGCTGCACGTCGGGGTTGCCGGCCTTGCCGATGGCGGCGATGCGCCCGTCCTTGAGGCCGACGTCAGCCTTGACTATGCCCCAGTGGTCGATGATCAGCGCGTTGGTGATGACGGTGTCGACCACCTCGGCCGCCAGCAACTGGCTCTGGCCCTGGCCGTCGCGGATCACTTTGCCGCCGCCGAATTTCACTTCTTCACCGTAGGTGGTGAAGTCCTGTTCGACTTCGATCCACAGCTCGGTGTCGGCCAGGCGCACCTTGTCGCCGACGGTGGGGCCGAACATGTCGGCGTAGGCTTGTCTGGAAATCTTCATTCGTTCGCCTTGGTATTGATCGTTCCCACGCTCTGCGTGGGAATGCCGCCATGGACGCTCTGCGTCCGCCGTTATGTGACGCGGAGCGTCACGGGATGCATTCCCACGCAGACGGTTCGACGCCTCGACGTGGGAACGATCAGTCAGTCGAGGTCACCCATGACCCGCCCGGCAAACCCGAACACCCGCCGGTGCCCGGCGTAATCCACCAGTTCCACCTCGCGGCTTTGCCCCGGCTCGAAGCGCACGGCCGTGCCCGCCGGAATGTTCAGGCGCATGCCACGGCTGGCGGCGCGGTCGAAGGTCAGGGCGTCGTTGGTCTCGAAAAAATGGTAGTGCGAGCCGACCTGGATCGGCCGGTCGCCGCTGTTCGCCACCTTCAGGGTGACGGTGCGACGACCGACGTTGAGTTCGATATCGCCGGGCTGGATTTTGTACTCGCCGGGAATCATTCAGTTCGCTCCTTGCAGGACTTTGTAATAGAGGGCCGTCGGGCGATAGGTGCCGTTCGGGTCGCAGGCGTAGTCGGGAATTTCCCCGGCGCGGGTGTAACCCAAAGCCTTGTAGAAATCTTCGGCGGGGGAGCCGGCCTCGGTGTCGAGGTAAAGCATGCCGCGCTTGTATTGGCGGGCTGCCAGCTCAAGCGCTTGCATCAACTGCTGGCCGAGGCCGCGCCGCCGGGCGTGTTCGCGCACCAGCAGTTTCTGCACCTCGGCGCGGTTCAGGCCGTTGGCCTTCTGGCACAGGCTCAACTGAACGCTGGCCTGCACCTGTTCGTCCTTGACCACCACCCACAGCAAGACGCTGCCCTTGTTCAGGTTGTCCTGCACTTCATCGAAATAGGCGCGGGCCTGGGTGGCATCGAGGTCAGCCATGAAGCCGACGCTGGCGCCATACCCCACGGCGTCGAGCAGCAGGTCGATCAGGCCCTGACGATAGTGCGCAAAACTTTCGGCATTGACGCGTCGCAGTTGGGCGGGGTTCATCGGTGTCACTCCTTGTTGGCGGGGGGTGGCTCCGCGCCAGGATTGAGGGTCAGTTGCATGAAGGTCAGGTCGAGCCAGCGGCCGAACTTGGTGCCGACTTGCGGCATCTGCCCGGTGGTGATGAAACCGGCGCGTTCGTGCAGGCGAATCGACGCGGCGTTGCCGCTTTCGATGGCGGCGACCATGACGTGCTTGCCGCAGGTTTTCGCGCGTTCGATCAACGCGTTCATCAGTTGCGGGCCGAGGCCATTGCCGCGCTGGTCGCTGCGCACGTAGACCGAGTGCTCGACGGTGTGGCGGAAACCGTCGAACGGCCGCCAGTCGCCGAACGAAGCGTAGCCGAGGGTGGTGTTGTCGGCGTTGACGATCACCAGGATCGGATAGCCCTGGGCCTGGCGTGCGCTGAACCACGCCTGACGGTTGCCGAGGTCGACGGCGGATTCGTTCCAGATTGCCGTGGTGTTGAGCACCGCGTCGTTGTAGATGTCGCGGATCGCCGGCAGGTCAGCGTGCAGGGCATCGCGGATGGTGTAGGTCATGGCACGGCCTCAGACGATCGGTTGGTGGACGGTGACCAGTTTGGTGCCGTCGGGAAACGTCGCTTCGACCTGGATCTCCGGGATCATTTCCGGGATGCCTTCCATCACCTGATCGCGGGTCAGCAGGGTGGTGCCGTAGTGCATCAGTTCGGCAACGGTCTGGCCGTCACGGGCGCCTTCGAGCAGCGCCGCCGAGATGTAGGCCATGGCTTCCGGGTAGTTGAGCTTCACGCCACGGGCCAGTCGCCGCTCGGCCACGAGGCCGGCGGTGAAGATCAGCAGCTTGTCTTTTTCGCGTGGGGTCAGGTCCATCGTTTGAAATCCATTGTCGGCAGTTGAAGAAAATCAGGTGTTCCAGATTCGGGGGGGCAGGGCTTCGCGGCCAAGCAGCGCAGGCCTGAGCAATCGCCACAGATCGATCAGCCAGGCCCGCGCCAGCAACGCTTCACTGGCCAGGCAACGGGCGACCAAAAGACCGGGCAATTGCGTCAGATCCCCGCGCACTTCGTGGCCCAGCGAGCGGCAGCGTTCCAGCAATTCAGCATCGATCTCACCGGTCACCAGCAAGGTCGCAAACACCGGATGGCCATCCAGCCCGATCGGCGAATCAAGCAAGCCGTCAGCGCCAACGATGCGCTGGCGCTCATGCCACAACAACCGGCCATCACGGCGAATATCCAGATGTGCCTGAAAATGCCCGAGGTCGAAACGCTCGCCACTGGCCGGCCGCCCGAGGGCTACCACGTCCCAGTAGAACAGCCGCGCATCGCCTTCAAGCTCAATCGAGGTCGAGAGTTCCGCCTGGGCGGCGCTGTAGACGATGGTTTCCTGAGGCAGCCATTCCAGTGTCGCGCCATCAGCGACATGCAGGTTCAGTGACTGATAAGCGGGCCCCGCCGCGCGATACCACTTGGCCGCGCCGGGGCTGGTGATCTGTGCCCAGGCGTCTTGTTCGACGCGGGCGCTGATGTCGAGCCGGTCACCGCCGGCAATCCCGCCCGGCGGGTGGACAATGATGTGCTGGCAGACCTCGGGCCCTTCGGCGTACAGATGCTTTTGCACCCGCAGCGGACCGAGGTGGCGACGACGGGTAGGGCGCGTGCAATCGCCGAAGCGGGCATAGGCCAGCTCTAGCTCGGCATGCCAGCTCGGGGTAAACAGGGCAGTCGCTAAAGGTAAGTTCATGTTTTCTGATTATCGTTAGGACGCTACAGGTTAGATCGTAACCAGTCCGCGCACACCCTCGCTTTCCATATTTTCTCCACGGCCCTGCTGCACGATCTCGCCCCGGGACATCACCAGGTATTGATCGGCCAGTTCGGCGGCGAAATCGTAGAACTGCTCCACCAGCAGAATCGCCATGTCGCCACGGGCCGCGAGCTTCTTGATCACTGCGCCGATTTCCTTGATCACCGACGGCTGGATGCCTTCGGTGGGTTCGTCGAGGATCAGCAGACGCGGACGGCTGGCCAGTGCACGACCGATGGCCAGCTGTTGTTGCTGTCCGCCGGACAGGTCGCCGCCGCGCCGCTGTTTCATTTGCAGCAGCACCGGGAACAGCTCGTAGATGAACGCGGGAACCTCTTTGGCTTCGCTGCCGGGGAAACGCGAAAGGCCCATCAGCAGGTTCTCTTCCACGGTCAGTCGGCCGAAGATCTCCCGGCCCTGGGGCACGTAGGCGATCCCGGCGTGCACCCGCTGATGCGGCTTGAACGTGGTGATCGGTTGGCCTTCCCAGTTCACCGCGCCTTCCTTGGCCGGCAACAGGCCCATCAGGCATTTGAGCAGCGTGGTCTTGCCCACGCCGTTGCGCCCGAGCAGGCAGGTCACTTCGCCGACCTTCACGTCGAAGCTCAGGCCACGCAGGATGTGGCTACCGCCGTAGTACTGGTGCAGCTTGTCGACTTGCAGCATGTTCAAACTCTCCCCGGTGATCGTTCCCACGCTCTGCGTGGGAATGAATCCCGTGACGCTCCGCGTCACATAACGGCGGACGCGGAGCGTCCATGGCGGCATTCCCACGCGGAGCGTGGGAACGATAGGATTCCTCTTCAGCGGCCGAGGTAAACCTCGATCACGCGCTCGTTGTCCTGCACCTGTTCCAGCGACCCCTCGGCCAGCACGCTACCCTGATGCAACACGGTGACGTGGTCGGCAATCGAGCCGACGAAGCCCATGTCGTGTTCCACCACCATCAGCGAGTGCCTGCCCGCCAGCGACTTGAACAGCTCGGCGGTGAACTCGGTTTCGGCGTCGGTCATGCCCGCCACCGGTTCATCGAGCAGCAGCAATTGCGGGTCCTGCATCAGCAACATGCCGATTTCCAGAAACTGTTTCTGTCCGTGGGACAGCAGCCCCGCCGGGCGATTGACCGAGGTGGTCAGGCGAATCGTGTCGAGCACTTCGCTGATCCGGTCTTTCTGCTCGCCGCTCAATTTCGCCCGCAGGCTGGCCCACACCGACTTGTCGGTTTTTTGCGCCAGCTCCAGGTTTTCGAACACGCTCAGGGCTTCGAACACCGTCGGTTTCTGGAACTTGCGACCGATGCCGGCCTGGGCGATCTGTACTTCGCTCATCTGCGTCAGGTCGAGGGTTTCACCGAACCAGGCCTTGCCGTGGCTCGGCCGGGTCTTGCCGGTGATCACGTCCATCAGCGTGGTCTTGCCCGCGCCGTTGGGGCCGATGATGCAGCGCAGTTCGCCGACGCCGATGTACAGGTTCAGATTGTTCAGCGCGCGGAAGCCATCGAAGCTGACGCTGATGTCTTCCAGGGTCAGGATCGTGCCGTGGCGGGTGTCGAGGCCCGGACCGACGCGTTGCCCGAGGCCGATCGAGTCGCGGCTGGTGCCTTCGTCCTTGTTCGGTTCCACCGGGAAAAACGCCGGTTCCAGCATGAATTCAGCGCTCGCCGTGACTCTCATGATTCACCTCGTTTCTTCAGCAGACCGATCACGCCTTTGGGCAGGTACAACGTCACGACGATGAACAGCGCGCCGAGGAAGAACAGCCAGTATTCGGGGAACGCCACGGTGAACCAGCTCTTCATGCCGTTAACCACGCCGGCGCCGAGCAGCGGGCCGATCAGGGTGCCGCGCCCGCCAAGGGCCACCCACACGGCGGCTTCGATCGAGTTGGTCGGCGACATTTCGCTCGGGTTGATGATCCCCACTTGCGGCACGTATAACGCACCGGCCAGACCACACAACACTGCGCTCAAGACCCAGACGAACAGCTTGAAACCGCGCGGATCGTAACCGCAGAACATCAAGCGGTTCTCCGCATCACGCAGCGCGGTCAGCACCCGGCCGAACTTGCTGCGGGCCAGCCGCCAGCCGATGAACAGGCTCGCCACCAGCAACAGCACCGTCGCCAGAAACAGCACCGCGCGCGTGCCGGGTTCGGTGATGCCGAAGCCGAGGATCGTGCGGAAATTGGTGAAGCCGTTGTTGCCGCCGAACCCGGTCTCGTTGCGGAAAAACAGCAGCATGCCGGCGAAGGTCAGGGCCTGGGTCATGATCGAGAAATACACGCCCTTGATCCGCGAACGGAAGGCGAAGAAACCGAACACCAGTGCCAGCAACCCCGGCGCCAACACCACCAGGCACATCGCCCAGAGGAAGCTGCCGGTGCCGCTCCAGTACCACGGCAACTCGGTCCACGACAGGAAGGTCATGAACGCCGGCAGACCATCACCGGCGGCCTGACGCATCAGGTACATGCCCATCGCATAACCGCCGAGGGCGAAGAACAGGCCGTGACCCAGCGACAAGAGACCGGCGTAACCCCAGACCAGATCCAGCGCCAGGGCGACGATGGCGTAGCAGAGAATCTTGCCGACCAGCGTCAGGGTGTAGGCCGAGACATGCAGCGCGCTGTCTGCCGGCAACAGCGACAGCAGCGGCAGGGCGATCAGCAAGGCGAGGATCACCGCGCCGACAGCGAGGGTGACTTTGGGGCCGGCCTTTTGCGTGGCCGTGACTAGTAGAGGCTGGTTCATCAGTCGATCACCCGTCCTTTCAGTGCGAAGAGGCCTTGCGGACGTTTCTGGATGAACAGAATGATCAGCGCGAGGATCAGGATCTTGCCGAGCACCGCACCGATCTGCGGTTCGAGAATCTTGTTGGCGATGCCCAGGCCGAACGCGGCGAACACGCTGCCGGCCAGTTGGCCGACGCCGCCGAGCACCACCACCAGGAACGAGTCGATGATGTAGCTCTGGCCGAGGTCCGGGCCGACATTGCCGATCTGACTCAGGGCCACGCCACCGAGCCCGGCGATGCCCGAGCCGAGGCCGAAGGCGAGCATGTCGACGCGCCCGGTCGGCACGCCGCAGCAGGCGGCCATGTTGCGGTTCTGGGTGACGGCACGCACGTTCAGACCGAGGCGGGTCTTGTTCAGCAGCAGCCAGGTCAGCACCACTACGAACAAGGCGAAGGCGATGATCACGATGCGGTTGTACGGCAGCACCAGATTCGGCAACACCTGAATCCCGCCGGACAGCCATGCCGGATTTGCCACTTCCACGTTCTGCGCACCGAACACCAGACGCACCAGCTGAATCAGCATCAGGCTGATGCCCCAGGTGGCGAGCAGGGTTTCCAGTGGACGGCCGTAGAGGTGACGAATCACCGTGCGCTCCAGGGCCATGCCGATGGCGGCGGTGACGAAGAACGCCACCGGCAGCGCGATCAGCGGATAGAACTCGATGGCCTGCGGGGCGTAGCGCTGGAACATCAACTGCACGACGTAGGTCGAGTAGGCGCCGAGCATCAGCATCTCGCCGTGGGCCATGTTGATCACGCCGAGCAGGCCGAAGGTGATCGCCAGGCCGAGTGCCGCGAGCAGCAGAATCGAACCGAGGGACATGCCACTGAAGGCCTGGCCGAGCAGTTCGCCGACCAGCAGTTTGCGCTTGACCTGGGCGAGGCTGGTTTCGGCGGCGGTGCGCACGTTGGCGTCGGTTTCCACGCCGGGTTCGAGCAGGCCTTCGAGGCGGGTGCGGGCCAGCGGGTCGCCGGTTTCACCGAGCAGACGCACGGCCGCGAGGCGCACCGCCGGGTCGGTGTCGACCAGTTGCAGGTTGGCCAGTGCCAGGCTCAGGGCGGCGTGGACGCTTTCGTCTTGTTCGCCAGCCAGTTGCTGGTCGAGGAATTTCAGCTGCGCGGGTTTGGCGCTTTTCTGCAATTGCTGCGCGGCGGTCAGACGGGTTTTGGCGTCGGCGGCGAGCAATTGGTGGCTGGCCAGTGCGGTGTCGATCAGACCCCGCAGGCGGTTGTTCAGGCGCAGGGTTTTGGCTTGGCCGTCGACGGTCAGCTCGCCTTGTTGCAGGGCGTTGATCAGTTCAACACGCGCCGGATCGGGCTGCGCGGCCCAGGCTTCCAGCAGTTTGGCCTGTTGCATCGGGTTGGCGGCGACGAAGTCTTCCGCATCTCCGGCATGGACGGCCATCGGCAGCAAAAGTGTGACGGCCAGGATCAAGCGGTAAAGGGCAGTGGGCATATGAAATGGCCTTGCGTAGTGATCGTTCCCACGCTCTGCGTGGGAATGCAGCCCGGGACGCTCCGCGTCCCAAAAGCGGACGCAGAGCGTCCATTGAGGCATTCCCACGCAGACGGTTCGACGCCTCGACGTGGGAACGATCAGGTTGAGCGGGTTAACTCAGTTGCTCTTCACCGCATACTCCGGCTTCTTGTCGTTACCCGGAATGAACGGGCTCCACGGCTGCGCCCGAATCGGCCCCTCGGTCTGCCACACCACGTTGAACTGACCGTCGCTCTGGATCTCGCCGATCATCACCGGTTTGTGCAGGTGGTGATTGGTCTTGTCCATGGTCAGGGTGTAGCCGGACGGCGCGGCGAAGGTCTGGCCGCCGAGAGCTTCGCGGACCTTGTCGACGTCGGTCGATTTGGCTTTCTCCGCCGCCTGCGCCCACATGTGGATGCCGACGTAAGTGGCTTCCATCGGGTCGTTGGTCACCGCCTTGTCGGCGCCCGGCAGGTTGTGTTTCTTCGCGTAGGCTTTCCAGTCGGCGACGAATTTTTTGTTCGCCGGGTTATCCACGGACTCGAAGTAGTTCCATGCCGCGAGGTTGCCCACCAGCGGCTTGGTGTCGATGCCGCGCAGTTCTTCTTCGCCTACCGAGAACGCGACCACCGGTACGTCGGTGGCCTTCAGGCCCTGGTTGGCCAGCTCTTTGTAGAACGGCACGTTGGAGTCGCCATTCACGGTCGAGATCACCGCGGTCTTGCCGCCGGCCGAGAATTTTTTGATGTTGGCGACGATGGTTTGATAGTCGCTGTGGCCGAACGGGGTGTAGACCTCTTCGATGTCTTTGTCCGCGACGCCTTTGGAATGCAGGAACGAACGCAGAATCTTGTTGGTGGTACGCGGGTAGACGTAGTCGGTGCCGAGCAGGAAGTAGCGCTTGGCGCTGCCGCCTTCTTCGCTCATCAGGTATTCAACTGCCGGGATCGCTTGCTGGTTCGGCGCGGCGCCGGTGTAGAACACGTTCGGCGACATCTCTTCGCCTTCGTATTGCACCGGGTAGAACAGCAGGCCGTTGAGTTCTTCGAACACCGGCAGCACCGATTTGCGCGACACCGAGGTCCAGCAGCCGAACACCACCGCGACCTTGTCCTGAGTCAGCAACTGGCGGCCCTTTTCCGCGAACAGCGGCCAGTTCGACGCCGGGTCGACCACCACCGGTTCCAGCATCTTGCCGTTCACCCCGCCCTTGGCGTTGATCTCGTCGATGGTCATCAACGCCATGTCCTTGAGCGACGTTTCGGAGATCGCCATGGTGCCGGACAACGAATGCAGAATCCCGACCTTGATGGTCTCGGCGGCCTGTACGGTCCAGGTCATGCCCATCGCGGCAATGGATGCCGTGAGTGTGAAAGCCTTGATCAAACTGCGACGCTTCATTGTGCGATCTCCATGAACGTTAAAGTTTTTTATGGTTGGCAGATGCGAACGACTGAAGGCTGTTTTGCAAGGGCTGTGCCCGGTCGGGTTTGAGCAGGGAAATGTCGGTTTAGAGCGGTCGCGCTTAGAGTCGGCGCACCATGAGGGGACGTGTTGCATGCAAAGGTGCAGCGGGGTGCGCCAGATTGGGGCGCACCCGGAGGATTCAGCGGCGGCGCATCAGGCCGATGAAGAACAGGCCGCCGAGGGCTGCGGTGGCGACGCCGATGGGCAGGTCTTCGGGGGCGATCAGCGTCCGCGCCGCGACGTCGACCCAGACGAGGAAAACGCTGCCGAGCAACACGCACACCGGCAGCAGACGCCGATGCTCGGCACCGATCAGGCGCCGGGCAATGTGCGGCACCATCAGCCCGACAAAGCCGATGGAGCCGCTGATCGACACCAGCACTCCGGTCATCAACGAAGCAATCACGAACACCCGCAGACGCACCGCCCGGGCATTCAGGCCAAGGGTGACGGCGGTCTGTTCGCCGGCCATCAAGGCGTTCAGCGGACGGGCCATGCCGATCAGCAGAATCAAGCCAAGCAACACGCTCAGCGCCGGCACCGCCAACAATTCCCAGCGGGCCAGTCCGAGGCCGCCGAGCATCCAGAACATCACCGCCGAACTGGCGCGGTGATCGCCCATGAACAGCAGCAGATTGGCGATCGCCATCATCACAAACGACACGGCCACGCCGCACAGCAGCAGGCGATCACTGTCCAGCCGGCCCTGACGGTTGGCGATGCCCAGCACCAGAACCATGCTCAACAATGCGCCGATGAATGCTGCAATCGGCAAGGTCAGCAGACCGACGATTTCACCGACGTGCAGCACCACGATCACTGCGCCGAGGGTGGCGCCGGAGGTGACGCCAAGCAGGTGCGGATCGGCCAGCGGATTGCGCGTGACTGCTTGCAGCACCGCGCCGATCAACGCCAGCCCGGCGCCGACCAATGCACCGAGCAACATGCGCGGCACGCGGATCAGCCAGACGATGTGTTCCTGGCCGGCGCTCCAGTCCGGCACGCCGAGGCCGAACAGTTTGTGCAGCAGAATCCGCCACACCACGTCCACCGGCACCCGCGCCGGGCCGAAGCCCAGCGACACCACGCACGACACCAGCAGCACCGCGCCGAGGGCAATCAGCAGCCAGGCGTAACGACGATTGATCATTCGCCGTGGAACCCTTTGGCCAGGGTTTCAACCGCCAGCACGTTGTCGATCCCCGGTGTGGCCTGCACGTAAGGGATGACGATGAAGCGCTGGTTCTTGATCGCGTCCACCGATTGCAGCGCCTTGTTCTTCAGCAGGAATTCAATCTTCTGCTCGGCGGTGATTTCGCTGTAGTCGACGATCACGATCACCTGCGGATTGCGCTCGACCACGGTTTCCCAATTGACCCGGGTCCAGCTCGCTTCGACGTCATCGAGAACGTTGCGCCCGCCGGCGGCGTCGATCAGCGCTTGCGGCATGCCGAGGCGGCCGGAGGTCATGGCGCGGTCTTCGCCGCTGTCGTACAGGAATACCCGTGGTTTTTCGGCAGGCAGGTCTTTGCGGACTTCGGCGACCTGACTTTGCATGTCGGCGATCAGCGCGTTGGCGCGATCCTGCACGTCGAAGATCTTGCCGAGGTTGCGCAGATCGTTGTAAGTGTCGTCCAGCGTGGCGGCCGGGCGCTTCATCACGAAGGCGCAGGACTCGGTCAGCTCATAGACGTTGATCCCCAGCGGTTGCAGGGTCTGCGGGGTGAGATCGCCGCCGACGCGCATGCCGTAATCCCAGCCGGCGAAGAAGAAGTCGACGTTGGCGTTGAGCAGGGTTTCCACTGACGGGTACTTGGCTGCCAGCTCCGGCAAACCGTCGAGCAGCGACTGCATTTCAGGCGTCACCGATTTCCAGCCACTGACGCCGCTATAGCCGGCCATCTTCGATTTGAGGCCGAGGGCGAGCATCATCTGGGTCATGTTGATGTCGTGGCTGACCGCGTGTTTCGGCGCTTGCTTGAAGGTCACTTCGCGGTTGCAGCTCTGGATCGTCAGCGGGTACTTCGTGGCCTCGGCAAAGGCTTGGGTGGTGCCCAGCAACAGAGCGAGGCAAAGCAGGGAGCGCACAGTCATGGTCGGGTTATCCAGGTGATTCGCGGGTAGCCGTGGAGGGGGTGGGAATCGATCAATGCTTCGACGCCGAACACGTCGCGCAGCAGTTCGACGGTCAGGACTTGTTGCGGCGTGCCGCTGGCGACGATGCGACCGTGGTTGATCACATACAAACGGTCGCAGAACGCGGCAGCCAGGTTCAGGTCGTGGATGCTCGCCAACGTGCCGATCTGCAAGCGCTTGACCAGTTGCAGCAGCTCCAGCTGATAGCGCGGGTCGAGGTGGTTGGTCGGCTCGTCGAGGATCAGCAGTTGCGGTTGTTGGGTCAGGGCGCGGGCGAGGATCACCCGCTGTTTTTCACCGCCGGACAGCGTGGCGAACGCGTGATCTTCGAAGCCATTGAGGCCCACGGATTTGAGGGCCTGGGTGGCGAGATGGTGATCGTCCAGCGTGTCGCCGTCGAACAGGCCTTTGTGCGGCGTGCGGCCCATGGCGACCACTTCTTCGACGGTCAGGCCGAAGGCGTCGGGGAACTCCTGCAGGACCACGGCGATGCGTTGCGCGCACCAGCGCGAGGATTGTTTCCACACGTTGTGGTGATCGAGTTTGACCTCACCGTGCTCCGGCTGGCTGAAGCGGTAGGCGCAGCGCAAAAGGCTGGTCTTGCCGCTGCCATTGGGACCGATCAGCCCGACGAACTCACCGGCGGCCACTTGCAACGAGGCGTCACGCAGCTGGAACTGGTGATGGCAATGGCCGTGGCCCAGAGGTGTCCAGGCGAGATCGGTGATGGACAGTGAGCTCATTTCGTTCCTGTTCTAGAAGGTGTAGTCAGCGGTGACAAAGAACGAACGAGGCTCACCCAGAATCCACTGCTGGCCCTCATTGTATTGGCTTTGCGCGTACGTCCGGTCAAACAGATTGTTCACCTGCAACCCCAGCGTGGTGTTGCGCAGGGCTTTCCACGACAGCGTTGCATCGACCACGGTGTAGCTCGGCAGCTCGTTGCGGTTGGCCATGTCGGCGTAGCGCGCATCGACATAACGCACGCCGGCGCCGGCCTTCAGGTCATCGGTCAGCGCCTTGCTCAACCACAGATTGGCGGTGCGGCGTGGCACGTCCACCGGGCGATTGCCGTTGCGCGACACGGGCACACCGCCGACCACTTCTTCGAAATCGTCGTACTTGGCTTTGACGATGGCGGCGTTGGCCTGCAGTTGCCAGGCGTGTGGCAATTGCAGATCGAGGCTCGCTTCCAGGCCGTTCGACGATTGCTGGCCGACCTGCTGCTTGAGCGTCGGGTTGCCCGGGTCGTCGGTCAGCAGCTTCTTCTTGACGATGCGATACGCCGCCAGCGTGAACTCGCCATGCTGATCCCAGAACAACTTCTTCAGGCCGATCTCGGTTTGCCGCGCGGTGGACAGGTCATATTGCTGCTGACTCGGGCTCAGGGAAATCAAACCGCCGATGCCATCGGTGCTGGTGGCGACCTGGCCGTAGAACGAGGTGTCCTGGGTCAGCGCGAACACCAGGCCGGCCTTCCAGTTGTTGCCGGTCAAGGTCTTGTCGCTCTGGCTGCCGTCGATCAGGTTGTTGCGATCCACGTGCACGTAGTCGCGGCGCACACCGGTCACCAGCGACCAGCGTTCGCTCAGCTGCGTACGGTTTTCGGCGAACACCGACATCTGTCTGGTGGTGCTGTCGAACTGATCGCGATACGGATCGGCGCTCTCGAAATAACCGGTCTGCGGGTGATAGCGATCCAGCGGCTGGCCGTTCGGCAATACGTCGTTGAACGGCGAGTTGCTGTCGAGCTGGAAGCGGATGCGGTTGTAATCAACGCCGGTCACGGTCTGGCTGTCGAGACCAAACAGCGAATGCTTGAAGGTGAAGGTCTGGCGGTCGCCGACCTGTTCCTGCTTATGGCCGATGCCAAAATAGCCGCTGCGGCTGAGCTGTTGGCTAGCGATATCGAAGTTGTAGTTCTCGGCGTTCTGCCAGCGGCGCTGGGCTTTCAGGTAGTACAGCTCATTGCTGGCGCTGACCGCATCGTTGATCTGCCAGTCAGTGGTCAGGCGCGTCCATTGATCGTTGTAGTGCTGCTGGTCGTCGCGCACGTTGTAGTTCTTGTTGCGCAGGCTGTCCTTCAACTGGCCGTTGATCAGTGGCGTGCCGAAGTAGTTCTGTGGGCGTTGATCGCCGTAATCGTGAGCGAGGGTGAAAGTCAGGTCGTCGGTGGCCTGCCAGCGCAGGGCGGCGCTGATGAAGTCGCTGGACGAATCACCGCGATCAACCCAGCCGTTGCTGCGCAGGCGATTGAGGTTGAGGCGATAGCTCAGGGTGTCGGTCAGCGAGCCGCCGCTGTCGAACGCCTGCTGTTGGCGGTCGAACGAGCCGTAACCGACGCGCACGTGGTTTTCGATTTCGCCTTCGAACGGCTTCTTCGGGATCACGTTGACCACCGCGCCGGTCGCGCCTTCGCCATACAGCACCGAGGCCGGGCCGCGCAGCACGTCGACGCGCTCCACCGACCAGGTGTCGACCGGAAACGTCACGGTGCCCATGCCGGTGTACATGCGGTTGCCGTCATACAGCTGCATCACCGAACTCTGCCCGGTAAAACCCCGGGCCTGCAATGAAGTGCCGCCGTCGCCCGGCGTGCCGGTGCGGCTGATGCCGGTGCTGCGCGACACCGCGTCCTGCACGCTGCGGTCGCCACGGGCGCGGACTTGTTCGCCGCTCAGGCTTTCGACACTGGCCGGGGTTTCCATGGCGCTGAGGTTCAGACGCGAGCCGGCGCTGGTTGGCGTGCTCAGGCTGACGGTCCGGTCGTCATTGGCCAGGGCGGTGATGGTGCCGGTGGGCAGCGTCAGCGGGGCGTTGTCGGCGTGGGCGCTGTTGTTCAAGGCGAACAGACAGAGGCTGGACAAGAGGTACTTGTTCATCGGGACGGTGAATCACTTCTTCAAAAGAAAAGCCCGCAGCCTCATGACAGTGCATGGCTGCGGGCAGAGCAGCAAATTTGCGTTATACAGTAACACTAAAAAATGCCGAAGTTTAAGCCCCGGCAGTTTAAAGATCTGTCTGGATCGCGCATCTCGCGAGATTCACGATGAAGTTGAGGCAGATTCAGTTTGCCGGCCCAGACGCGACAACAGCAGCCGATCCAGCAACCACACCACTACCAGCGAAGCCCCCACCAGCGGAAACACCACGGCCAGCACGAGCATGATCGCCACCCCGGTTTTCCACTTCGGCAGATCGTGGCGCAGCGGCGGCACGCCGAACTTGCCCTGTGGCCGACGCTTCCACCAGATCACCACGCCGCTGACGGCGCTGAGCAGGATCATCAGGCAGATCAGCAACACGACGATCTGATTGAAAGTGCCGAACATCTTGCCTTCGTGGAGCATCACGCCGATCTCGGTAGCGCGGGCAACAGCGCCGTACTGCTCGAAGCGCACATCGGCGAGAACCTTGCCGGTGTACTGATCGATGTGCAGTGTCGCGTCGTTGCGTGGGTCGTCGGCGAACACGGCGATGGTGAACACGCCGGTGGCGGTGGTCGGCATTGTGATGCTGTAGCCCGGCTCGACCTTGCGCTCGATGGCGATGTTCTGCACATCCTGCAGGCGGATGGTCGGTGCAGCGGGACCGTGTTGCATGCCGCCGTGGGCCATGTGTTCGGCGTGGTCACCGGACATCGGCATCGGCGTGTTTTCCATCGCCCACGGCACAGTCTGACGCGTGGCGTTGTTCAGGCTGCCAGCCTCGACGTCGGAGGTCGGCACGTTGTTCCACATCGCCGCCGGGAACACGTTCCACACCTGGGCGTACTGCTTGCCCCAGAAGCCGGTCCAGGTCATGCCGCTGAGCAGCATCACCAGCAGCAGTGCCGCGCCCCAGAATCCGGTCACGGCATGCAAATCACGCCACAGCACGCGGCCGCGACTGCTCAGGCGAGGCCACAGAATTCCCGCTGCCTGACCTCGCGGCCACCACAGGAAAACTCCGGACACCACCAGCACCACGCCCCAGCCTGCGGCCATTTCGATCAGTCGGTCACCGACGGTGCCGATCATCAGTTCGCCGTGAATCGCCCGGGCGATGGCTTGCAGGTTCTGCCTGGCATCCTGCTCGCCAAGGATGTCGCCGTGGTACGGATCGACGAACACGTTCAGCTCATGGCCGGCATTGGCCACGACAAACTGCGCGCTGCGCTCGGCATTCACCGGCGGCAGGTACTGCGTGACCTGGCCCTGTGGATAAGCGCTTTTGACCTTTTGCAGCAAGTCATCGGCCGGCACCGTGTGATGCCCGGCGGGGACGTTCAGCAGGCTGCTGTACATCAGCGAATCGAGTTGCGGCTTGAACAGGTAAATGATGCCGGTCAGGGCCAGCATCACCATGAATGGCGCGACGAACAATCCGGCATAGAAATGCCAACGCCAGGCCAGGTTGTAGAAATTCGGTTTGGGCTGTTTCATCACGTGTGCTCCGCTTGGCTTGGATCTTCTAGTTGTCTGTTGCCGCCCGCTCCCTGAAGGGAGCGAGCGCCCTTGAGGGTTAGAAACTCATGTCCACCTTGGTCCAGAGCGTGCGCCCCGGTTCATTGATCGCTTGCGGGTCGTTGGCCGGGTAGCCGAACCCGGCGTTGCCCGCCAGGTTCAGGTGTTCGGCGTAAGCCTTGCCGAACAGGTTGTCGACGCCGGTACTGACCTTCCAGTTCTTGTTGATCCGCCAGGCACCGTTGAGCGAGAACACGCCGAAGCCTGAACTCTTGTCGTAATCCTTGCCGACAACGTTGCCCTTGTTCTGGTCGATACGGTTTTGCGCGGCGACCACCCTCCACAGTGCGCCGGCGCTCCAGTTGTCTTCGCTGTAGGTCAGGCCGAAACGTGCATCCAGCGGCGGCATTTGCGGCAGGGCCTTGCCGTCGCTGCTGTTCTTGCCCCAGGCGTAGGCCAGGGTCGCATCGGCTTTCCAGTTGTCGGTGAGTTTGTAGGCGGCACCGAGTTCACCGCCCATGATCCGCGCGTCGATGTTCTCGGCGCGGGAGGTGCTCATGCCCATCATCGTCGGGGTGTAGTCGAACAGGATGTAATCGCGCACCTGGCCGATGTAACCGGAGGCCCAGGCTTCAAGCTCGGCGCTCTTGTAGTTCACGCCGAAGTCGAACTGAGTAGTCTTTTCCGGCTTGATCGAATCGAATGCGTTGACCGAACCCGCCGGGCCGGATTTGGGCGAAAACAGCTCCCAGTAATCCGGAAAACGTTGCGCGTGGCCGAGGCCGGCGTAGAGCGTGGTCGGGCTGTCGGCCAGGTCATGCTCGTAACGGATGAAACCGCTCGGCAGGGTGTCGGCGCGGGTATCGCCGGCAGTCGGGTTCGGGCGCGACATCATTCCCGAACCGGTGGTCTGCCGGAAATCCCTGGCCGAGGCGCGGTCGACCCGGGCGCCGGTAATCAGCCGGTCGCGGTCGGCGGCGTACCAGGTCATTTCGCTGAACACCCCGTAGTTATGGAAGTCGGCGTCCTTGGTGAACGGCTGATCCTTGTAGGTATCGATGCCCATGCCGCTGCGCTGCCGGTGTTCGTTGGTCTGCGCATCGAGGCCGGTGATCAGCTGGATATCGGCCCAGCGCCAGGTGGCCTTGATCCGTGCGCCGAGGGTGCGGCGGTCGACGTTGGACGCCATGGGACCGGCCATCATCCCGGTGCCGGACGGCGTGCGCAGGGTGTAGTTGTCCATCACGTGGTCGGCGTAGTTGTAGTAGACCTGCGCTTCGAGCTTCTCCAGCACATCGGTGATGTTGGATTTCTCGACGCGCAGACCGAGGCTTTCGCGCAGGAATTGCGAGCCGTCCATGCCGCGTCCGGCGTAGCGCGCTTCGCCGTCGCCCTTGCCGGCGGTGAGTTCGATCAGGGTGTCGGCGTCCGGGGTCCAACCCAGCGCCACGTCGCCGTTCCACTTGTCATAGCGCGAGGCAACGATGTCGTTGTTGCCGTCGCGGTAGTCGTCTGACTGCGCGGTGTTGCCGATCACTCGCACGTAACCCAGCGAGCCGCCGGCCGCCGCATCAACGACCTTGTCGAAGCGCCCGTGGGAGCCGGCCAGCACGCTGGCGTTCACGCGGGTGCCGAGTTCGCCGAAGCTTTCCGGCTCGCGGTCGAACAGGATCGTGCCGGCCGAGGCGCCCGGTCCGTAGAGCACGGTTTGCGGGCCTTTGATCACCGTGAGTTTGTCGTAGGTCTCGGGCGAGATGTACGAGGTCGGCGCGTCCATCCGGCCGGGGCAGGCGCCGAGCATCATGCTGCCGTTGGTGAGGATGTTCAGGCGCGAACCGAACATGCCGCGCAGCACTGGGTCACCGTTGGTGCCGCCGTTGCGCACCAGGGCGAAGCCGGGAATGGTCTTCAGGTAGTCGCCGCCGTCGCTGGCCGGCACCGGTTGGCGCGGGTCTTTCGGGTTGGTGACGATGGTCAGCGGCGAGCTCGGGGCGATGGCGGTGATCACCGTCGGGCTCAGTTCGTCAGCATGGCCGGCGTGTTCGTCGGCGTGGACCAGCGGGGACAGCAGGACGCCGCAAAGGACGGCGGTAGCGTGCCTGAAACGAACGCGGGATTCGTTCAGGGCAAAGGACGCCGGGGCAGAACCCGGGCGTGGGACAGCAGAAAACCTGGACATGACAATTTCCATCAAACAGTCGTAAACGACACGGCCGGCAGCCTGAGGCTGTCTTCTCAACCGTGTGCAATCAGCGGTGGGTGTTTACGCTGCGACGGGCGGGGCGCGGGTGCGGGCGCCGGGGAAGAAGGTCTGCCGGGCATGGCCCAGACGCGGGGAGGGCGGGGTGAAAGTGTTGACGAGCGGAATGCTGAAAGTGACGAAGCTGACGCCACCGGTCAGCGCCGGGCAATTGAACAGCAGGCTGCAATAACCGCACTTTTCCCACAGCACATGGTGTGAGGATTGTGGCGGGCAGTGTTCCGCCGAGGGCTGTGCACCGTGCCCGGAATGATCCATGCCCGGCATGTCCATCGACATGTCCATGCTCATCGGCATGGAGGTCGAGGCGTGCTGATCCATCGGCATCGACTGAGAAATCAGCGGGCCGATGAAGATCATCAACATGGCGAACAGGGCGATCCAGCTGCCGCGGGTCAGGTGTTCAGTCTGACGGCGTTGCAGGGAGGGCCTGGCGCTCAGGGGGCGCATGGGCGGAGTCTGCCGGAACGGTTACTGGGCGTGCGCGTGGTCTTGCGTGGCTTGCGGCGGCTTTTTCTGCACGGCGACTTCGACGGTCACGTTACCGGCCTTTTCGAAATGCAGGGTCAGGGGAAAGCGCTTGCCGTCGGTCAGCAGACTGCGGTCAGTCGGATTCATCAGCATCACGTGATAGGCCATTGGCTCGAAGGTCACGTTTCCACCGGCCGGGATGGCCACGTTCGACACCTGTTGCATCTTCATCAGATCACCCTGCATCACGTGCTCGTGCAGTTCCGCTGTCGGGGCGATCGGCGAGTCGACGCTGAGCAGGCGGTCAGCCGTCTTGCCACCGTTATGAATGATGAAATACGCGGCAACCGTCGGCGCGTTCGGCGGCAGTTCCTGCGACCACGGGTGGGTGATTTCCAGCTCGCCGGCCTTGTATTCGTGGGCATGGGCGAAGCACGCAGGCAGCAACAGCGCAGCGATGACGATGAGTTTGTTCAACATGGCAGTTCTCCAGAACGATTTGAAACGCAGGTCAAATGCGGGAACAAATCAAACCAGAGGAGAGGCGCGGGGATTGAGGCTCGGCCATTGCTGGCGCGGTGTCGGGGCTTGCAGCACGGCGGGCGCCACGCTGCGATTGCTTTCGTATTGAGCGAAATACAGCTGCGGCGAATGCCCCGGCAACGCCACCACCGGCGCCGATCCGGAGCAGCACCAGCAATGCTGCATGGTCGAATGACTGTCACCGCTCTGCGGTGCTTTCTGATCCACGCCGCTGATGTCGATCGCCACCATCTTCGTCCCGCTGCCGGTGCAGAAACTGCTCCACAGCAACTGCTCGGCCGGCGTCTGCGCCGCCTGCGCCATTGATCCCGTCAACGGCATGGCGAGCATGTTGAACAGCACTGCAAAGCAGGCGATCCAGGCAAATGCGAGCCGGTGTCGGTTCATGGGACAGATCCGTAGGGTGGGCGATCAGGCGCGGCTATTTAGCCTGATCAGGGCCGATAAGTAAAAAAGCGTCGTGCGGTTTGGTGTCGCAGCGATCTTTCAAGAGAGTGTAGCGGCTCGAATTTGCATTGCATGGGACTTGCATCAACAACTGAAGCTATCGCGAGAGGAAAAGCTCCGTCCCGATCAAGGTTTTTCAAGAGCCGAGATGACGTCATCAACCGTCGAAAACTCCCGATCAACCCCCGCCAACACCGGCCGCTTCAACACCATTACCGGCACCCCAAGCTCCCGCGCCACGTCCAGCTTCGGCTCGGTTGCGGTGCTGCCGCTGTTCTTGCTGATCAGCACGTCGATCTGCCGGCGTTCGAACAGCGCTCGCTCGTCCTCCAGCAGAAACGGTCCACGGGCGCCGATGACTTCGCAGCGTTCGTTGCCGGGGTAGACGTCGAGGGCGCGCAGGGTCCAGAACTGGTGCGCGGGGATTTCATCGAGGTGTTGCAGCGGTTCGCGGCCAAGGGTGAACAGTGGGCGGCGGAAGGGTTCGAGGGCGGTGATCAGTTCGGCCCAGTCGGCGACTTCGCGCCAGTCATCGCCCCGTTGCGGTTGCCACGCCGGGCGGCGCAGGGCCCAGCAGGGGATGCCGGTGAGTTGCGCAGCAGTGGCGGCGTTGTGGCTGATCTGTGCGGCGTAGGGATGGGTCGCGTCGAGCAGAAGTGTGATGCCTTCGTCGAGAATGAACTGCGCCAGACCTTCGGCGCCACCGTAGCCGCCGACGCGCACCTGACACGTCAGATCGGTCGGCACCCGGCCGACGCCGGCCAGGCTGTAAATGTGTTCCGGCCCCAGAGTGCGCGCGATGGCCAGCGCTTCAGTCACGCCGCCGAGCAACAATATTCGCTTCATACAAAAGCTCCCGCATGGCCGACGATGCCGCCCTGACGATCAATCGCAAACACTTCGACCTGCACCTGAGCCGGCACCACGCTGCGGGCAAACTCCAGGGCATGGCGGCAAACTTCATCACCGAGGGCAACACCCGCCGCACTGGCCATCGCCAACGCCTGCTGACTGGTGTTCGCCCCGCGAATGGCTTGCTGCAACGCATCGTCGGCGCCAATCGCCGCCGCCCATTCGGCCAGTTGCGGCAGGTCGATGCTCGAATGACGCGAGTGCAGGTCCATGTGCCCGGCTGCGAGTTTGCTGATCTTGCCGAAGCCGCCGCACAGGCTGAGTTTATCCACAGGTACTTTGCGCAGGTGCTTGAGCACCGCGCCGACGAAGTCGCCCATTTCGATCAGGGCAATTTCCGGCAGGTTGTAGACCCGGCGCATGGTGTCTTCGCTGGCATTGCCGGTGCAGGCGGCGATGTGCAGGAAGCCGTTGGTTTTCGCCACGTCGATGCCTTGGTGGATCGAAGCGATGTACGCCGCGCAGGAAAACGGCCGGACGATGCCGCTGGTGCCGAGGATCGACAGCCCGCCGAGAATCCCCAGGCGCGGATTCATGGTTTTCAATGCCAAAGCTTCGCCGCCCTCGACATTGACCGTCACTTCGAAACCGCCGCGATAGCCGGTTTCTTCGGCGAGCAGCGTCAGGTGATCGCTGATCATCTTGCGCGGAACCGGGTTGATCGCCGGTTCGCCGACGGCCAGCACCAGTCCCGGTCGAGTCACTGTGCCGACGCCTTTGCCGGCGATGAAGCGGATTCCCGGCTCGTCGATCAGTTGCACACGGGAGTAGAGCAGGGCGCCGTGAGTCACGTCCGGATCATCGCCCGCATCTTTGATCGTCCCGGCTTCCGCGCCGTCTTCGGTCAGTCGGCAGAACTCCAGTCGCATCTGCACCTGCTTGCCCTTGGGCAACACGATCTGCACGGCGTCCGCCACCACTCCGCCGAGCAGCAGGCGAGCCGCGGCGAGGCTGGTCGCTGTGGCGCAGCTGCCGGTGGTCAGGCCGCTGCGCAGGGGCGCGGGTTGTTCGGCAGTTTCGTCACGCATCGAGGGGTTTGACCAGATCGAGCAGGGTGATCGGCAGCGCCTGGCGCCAGGTATCGAACTCGCCCAGCGGCTGTGCCTGGGCGATGTGGATGCGGGTCAGCTCGCCGCCGTGCTGTTCGCGCCAGCTCATCAAGGTCATTTCGCTTTGCAGGGTCACGGCGTTGGCGACCAGTCGGCCACCGGGCTTTAGTTGTTCCCAGCAAGTGTCGAGCACGCCTTCGCGGGTCACGCCGCCGCCGATGAAAATCGCGTCCGGACGTTCCAGCCCGATGAGCGCCTGCGGCGCACTGCCGCGAATCAATTGCAGGCCGGGAACACCCAGCGCATCGCGGTTGTGTTCGATCAGCTGCTGGCGACCATCGTCAGCCTCGATGGCCAGTGCGCGACAGCTCGGGTGCGCGCGCATCCACTCGATGCCGATCGAGCCGCTGCCGGCGCCGACGTCCCACAGCAGTTCGCCCGGTGTCGGGGCGAGGCGGGCGAGGGTGATGGCGCGCACGTCGCGCTTGGTCAGTTGGCCGTCGTGCTGGAAGGCCGAGTCTGGCAGCCCGGCGAGGCGCGACAGGCGCGGAGTGTCTGGATCTGCGAGGCATTCGATGGCGATCACGTTGAGGTCGGCAATGCGCGGATCGTTCCAGTCGTTGGCGGTGCCGTCGATCCGGCGTTCGGCGCTGCCGCCCAGATGCTCCAGGACGCTCAGGCGACTGGCGCCGAATCCGCGCTCGCGCAGCAATGCCGCAACGGCGGCCGGGCTCTGACCGTCATTGCTCAGCAACAACAGGCGCACGCCGCCAAACAGTTGCACGTTGAGGGCCGCCAGCGGGCGAGCCACCAGCGACAGCACGCTGACGTCCTGCAACGGCCAGCCCAGTCTGGCTGCTGCCAGCGAGCACGAAGACGGCGCCGGCAGAACCAGCATCTCGGCCTCCGGCACCTGCCGCGCCAGGCTCGCGCCAACGCCGTAGAACATCGGATCACCGCTGGCCAGCACACACACCGCTTCGCCGCGACGCTCGAGTACCGGGGCCAGGGAAAACGGGCTCGGCCACAACTGGCGCTCGCCACGGATGCACACCGGCAACAGATCCAGCTGACGCTGACCGCCGATGATCCGCGAGGCGCTCATCAAGGCGCGCCGGGCATTTTTGCCAAGACCTTTGAAGCCGTCTTCGGCAATGCCTACAACCGTCAGCCAAGGGGTCATGCCATTCCTCATTACTTGTCCATCGTCAGTGGGCGACATGATAACGCGACTCCCGCGAAATGACTGCTGCGCATTTTGAACAGCCTGGAAGACATCTAATGTTTATGTTGTTTTTTCTCAGGTTGGTTTTTTGTTGATAAGTTTTGTTTGTAGTTGGTATGGGTTTGTTAGAGATGACTTGTTGTTCTGGATAGTGATTTTTATAAGGGAATTAATGACGCATGGAAATGCTTGATAATGTTTTGCCACAAGTCGCTGACATTGCCGAAGAAAGCAGCTCGGTTGTCGCGGGAAATAGCTTGCTCACTTTTTTTTCCGGAGTGAGCCGTGAAGATGAACGTTTTATCAAAGACAGCATGCGCTGGGCCGAGTATCAGGCCGACCAGCGCGTGAACAGAAGACAGGCTCCGGGCTTCTGGTTCGAATATTACTCCGCATCGCTTCAGCAGCTTGGCTGGGAGCTGGGTGAACCGGTGCGGGTTGCCGGTCGGGAGTTTGAGGGCGACTTTCTGGATGCCTGGTCAAAATCGATGGAACGGCTGCTGAGTAGTGGAAGGCGACAGCAGATGAAAAAAACCTTCCAGTTGCTGGAACACAATCCGGCGGGTTTTGATTTGTTTGCGGACAGTGTCCGGGAATGGAATGACTTTGTATTTTCACCGGCCTATTACAATTACTATAAACATCTTGAAATAGTGATCAGTCATGTCGGGTTGCTCGACGCCCAGTGGACGAAGAGGTATTTGTTCTGGGATGTCGAATATTCCAGGTCGCAACTGGAAGTCTATGCGCGGCGGTTCATGAATACGCCGAAAAACATGAGTGCCCGGCGAGCAGAGTTGACTGAACTGGTCCGCGATATGCGGCGTAATGAGTTTGCACTGAGTCAGTGAGTTCGGTTTTTTTGTCTGTGTTGAAATAAATTGAATGCAGTGAAAGTTGCGTGTTGGTGGAGTGGAAGTTAGTTTGAGTGTGCGCCACGGAGGCGTTTTTAATTTAAAGGAATGTGCATAATGAATGAAGTAATTGCTAAGAATGACGAAGTGGTTGGTGAGACCTTGTCCGCAGCTCAACGTATTGCTTTGATCGAAGAGTGTAACCAGCTGATCGCCGCACAGCCCGTTCCTCGCTCTGCGAAGTTGTCGCTGAATGCCAGTTTGCCAATCGACAAGGATGAACTTAACGCCGCCATCATGGGCACAGGCATCGCCGGTTTCGATGAAAGTATGTCCAGACGCAGCAAACGCATTGTGAAAAATACCTATATGTACGCTGATCTGGTTGCCTTGACCAAATACCCTTCCGCCAGCCAGAAGGAGAAACGCTACGATGAATTCATGAAGCTCATGAAAGTAGGGGGCTGGTTTGCCTTCAACCAGCCTTACAATCGCTACAATGCAACTTCCCAGAAACTGACCATGGACAATGTTGCACTCAACATCCTCCATACTGCGGTGTCTTCGGCGGTGGGGCAGGGGGCGGCGGCCTTGAAGGTGCTCAAGGATGTGGCGGACTCCACGATTGAAGCGCTGAAAGATGTCCCTGAAGCGCTGGGACTTTTTGAACGCAACGTTAAAAAAGCCGAGGGCGGCAACTTCTGTATGTCGAGTGCCCTGGAAAACAAAGACGGCACCATCACGATGGCCATCGCTGCGGTTCAGTATTTTGCCGCGGCGCAACCGACCAAGGTGCTGTTTGTCGAGTGGGCGACATCCAGCGTCAGCATCTACAACGGCTCCGCCACCATGACCATGGACGAAGAGGACTACTTGCTGGTCGAGCCATTGATTGTCAGGGCATTGACCGAGCAGCGTGAAAAAGCGCTCAGCTACGAGTTTGGCCAGGCCTGATGTTCATTGAAGCCAGAGGCCCGGTCCTCTGGCTTTCTTAAAAGGAGTTTTCGATGAATGCAGGTGTTGGTTTCAAGGCCTTCGTATGCGCCGGTACGGTGGTGTTGGTCGCGGATGAGTTGTTGGCGTCGGACCGGTGCGATGGTCTGGATGCACTGCTTTATGCTCAACTGGTCGCTTCTCGCAAATGTCCTGACTTTGCCCAGGTCGATGCATGGAATCAGGCCAACAGGATCGCACTGAGAGTCACCGGTGCAATGTTGCTGGATAACCCGCAAGCCAGCCTGCCTGTGCCGATGCCGCGCAGTTTTACTCTCGCCGAGTTGACCCGGCGGATCCTTTATCAGTGGGTTCCCGCCGCGACCGATGAAGTCGTGGATCTCAGCCTGGATTCGCTGTTGAGCGAGGCATCGCCGACGCCGGCAACGGGCGTTCTGTTCGAGAACGCGTTGCATGAGGGCCGGTGGGTGCGGTTCGGACTCAGTCTTCTGACTCGGGGGCTGGGGGTGTCGACAGTCTTCATCGCGTTCGAAGTTGATGAAGTCATTGAAGGCAATCTCTGGTGCCATCGATTCAATACCGCAAACGTGCGGGGTAACGTATCCATCGATGGTTACAGCGCACTGATCGATCCCGAAGATTACGTCTTTTCCCGGGCCAAAGTGATTGAGTTATTGGGGGAGCGGCGCCAGGAGCAGATCATCGCGTTAGCCTGAGAGTTGGTGACAAGCTCCAGCGGTGGCGGTAGAAGATGCAACATGATCGGCTGTCCGACGGGCAGACTTTTCATGCAGTCAGGCAAAGCAGGCATAATGGCGACCTTTCGCCCATCACAGCACTGCCTGTCAGCCGGTCAGCCCTTGAACGAACGCCCGATGTCCAACGCCATACGCCCCTCGGCCTGTCCGGGGTTGCTGCGTATCGTCCAGGCGCTGGATGGCGGGATCTGCCGGATCAAGCTTGACGGTGGTTCGATCACGGCCGGTCAGGCCGATGCGCTGGCCAACGCTGCCGAGCGCTTTGCCGGCGGGGCGATCGAGGCGACCAACCGGGGCAATCTGCAGATACGCGGGATCGGCGAGCAATCCGCCGCGCTGATCGACAGCCTGCTGGCCGCCGGTCTCGGGCCGCGAACCGCAGCCGGCGATGATGTGCGCAACCTGATGCTCAGCCCGGCTGCCGGTATTGACCGGCAGATGCGCTTCGATACTCGGCCATTGTCCGGGCAGATCCTCGAGACCCTGCAAAGCCATCCGCGTTTCCATGAGCTGAGTGCCAAGTTCGCCGTGCAGCTGGATGGCGGAGAAGCGCTGGCGATGCTCGAACATCCCCATGATCTGTGGTTGTCGGCGTACCAGGAGTGCGACGACACGCTGTTGGCGTTCGGCCTGGCGGGGTGCCCGACGGATCGACCGCTGGCTGCCGTAGCGCTTGCCGACGGCCATGCGCTGGTGGTGGCGGTGTTGGAGTTGTTCCTCGAGCTGGCCCGGCCGGATCAGGCCCGGATGCGCCATCTGCTGGAAGAATGCCCGGCGCCGAAGTTTCTGGAAGTGCTCGGTCAGCGGATCAACCTCCAGGCTGCCAGAGATTGGCAGCGCGAAGCCGGATCAGTGGGTTTGCACCTCGGCATCCACGCTCAGCAGTTGCCCGGTCAGGTCTATGTCGGTGCCGCACCGGCGCTCGGTCGCCTCGACCCGGATACGCTGCGTGGTGTTGCGCAATTGGCCAGAACCTTCGGCGACGGCAGCCTGCGTTTCACCCCTTGGCAGAGTCTGTTGCTGCCCAATGTGCGGGAAACCGATGCGGTTCAAGTGCTCGACGAATTGGATACGCTGAACCTGCTGACCCGTGTCGAAGATCCTTTGGCGCGCCTGATCGCCTGCACCGGTGCCAACGGTTGCGGCAAAGGCCTGGCCGACACCAAACACGATGCCCGCCTGCTGGCTGCGCTGTTGCCCCACGCCGTGGATGTGCACCTGTCCGGCTGCCCTCGCTCTTGCGCCGCCGCGCATCGGGCTGGGGTGACGCTGCTGGCGGTCGGCCCCGGTCACTACGATCTCTATTTTCGCGATGCAGCGCTGCCGGGTTTCGGCGCACTGCACGCTCACAACCTTACTATCGAAGCGGTCGCGACCCTGCTCGCCGCCCGCTCACGGAGCCCCCTTGATGCTTGATTACATCCGCGACGGTCAGGAGATCTATCGCAACTCCTTCGCGATCATTCGCAGCGAGGCCAACCTCGCGCGCATTCCGGCCGACCTGGAAAAACTCGCGGTGCGGGTGATCCACGCCTGCGGCATGGTCGAGGCGATCGACGGGCTTCAGTTTTCCGAAGGCGCGGGCAAGGCCGGGCGCGATGCGCTGGCCGCCGGTGCGCCGATCCTGTGCGATGCGCGGATGGTTTCAGAGGGCGTGACCCGTGCGCGCCTGCCGGCCAACAACGAAGTGATCTGCACCTTGCGCGATGACAGCGTGCCGGGGCTGGCGCGCGAGCTGGGCAACACCCGCTCGGCAGCCGCTCTGGAGCTGTGGCGTCCGCATCTGGAAGGCAGCGTGGTGGTGATCGGCAACGCGCCGACCGCGCTGTTCTATCTGCTGGAAATGCTCGATGCCGGCGCCCCGAAACCGGCGTTGATCCTCGGCTTCCCGGTGGGCTTCGTCGGCGCTGCCGAGTCCAAGGCCGAGCTGGCTGCCAACAGCCGTGGCGTGCCGTTCGTGATCATGGAGGGCCGCCTCGGCGGCAGCGCCATGGCCGCCGCTGCGGTCAATGCCCTCGCCACGGAGATCGAATGATGCAGGCTCAAGGACGTTTGATTGGCCTGGGCGTGGGCCCCGGTGATCCGGAACTGATTACCGTCAAGGCCCTGCGCCTGCTGCGCGAATCGCCGGTGGTGGCGTACTTCGTGGCCAAGGGCAAGAAGGGCAACGCGTTCGGCATCATCGAAGCGCATCTGCAGGACGCGCAGAACCTGCTGCCGCTGGTGTACCCGGTGACCACCGAAGTGCTGCCGGCGCCGCTGTCCTACGAGCAAGTGATCAGCGACTTCTACGATGAAGCGGCAGAGGAAGTGGCCGCGCATCTGGATGCCGGTCGCGACGTGGCGGTGATCTGCGAAGGTGATCCGTTCTTCTACGGCTCTTACATGTACCTGCACGATCGTCTCGCCGGCCGCTATGAAGCCGAAGTGGTGCCGGGCGTCTGCTCGATGCTCGGCGGCGCTTCGGTGCTGGGCGCGCCGCTGGTGTATCGCAATCAGAGCCTGTCGGTGTTGTCCGGCGTGCTGCCTCATGACGAGCTCAAGCGTCGTCTGGCCGATGCCGACGCGGCGGTGATCATGAAGCTGGGGCGCAACTTCCCGAAGGTGCGCGAGGTGTTGGCGGAACTGGGCCTCGCCGAGCGTGCGCTGTATGTCGAGCGCGCGACCATGGCCAATCAGAAGATCGTGCCGCTGGATGAGGTCGAGCCGATGTCGTCGCCATACTTCTCGCTGATCATTGTTCCTGGCGAACGGTGGCAAGGCTGATGAACCATTCCACACCGGGCATCGTCATTCTCGGCCAGGGCGCGCTCGCTACGGCCCGTCGCCTTCAGCAGGTCTATCCGGGCGCAAAGATTCACGGGCTCAATGGACGCGTCGAAGGCGCGGACCTGACTTACAGCGAATTCGGCGCGACCCTGCGCGCGCTGTATCAACAGGACACGCCGATCATTGCCCTGTGCGCGGCCGGCATCATCATCCGCACCCTGGCGCCGCTGCTACTGGAGAAAGGCAACGAGCCACCGGTGCTCGCCGTGGCTGAGGACGGCAGTGCCGTGGTGCCGCTGCTCGGTGGCCTCGGCGGGGTGAATGTCATGGCCCGCGAGATCGCGGCTGCGCTTGAAGTGGCAGCGGCGATCACCACCAGCGGCGAGTTGCGCTTCGGCACCTGCCTGCTCAACCCGCCCGGCGGTTATGCCCTCGGCGATCTCGAGCAGGGCAAGCGTTTTGTCTCCGACCTGCTCGCCGGCCACAGCGTGCGCATCGACGGCGCTGCGCCGTGGCTTGAGCAGGCGCAACTGCCGGAAGATCCACTGGCGCAGCGCTCGATTCATGTCAGCAGCGCAGCCCGAGAAGCGAGCGCCAGTGAGTTGCTGATTTATCCACGCAGTGTGGCGGTGGCGGTCGGTGCCGATGTGGCCGATCTGCCGGATGCGATTCGCAAAGCGCTGCAGCAGTCTGGTGTGGCAATTCAATCGCTGGCCTGTCTGGTGGCGGCGGACATTCAGATGGCCAGCCCGGCATTGCGAGAAGCCGCGCTTGAGCTGGGAGTGCCGCTGCGCTTTGTCGCGCCGGCGAGTGACATCGCTGAACTGTCTCGCAATGCAGTCCCTGATGCCCGGATCATCACCACATCCCATGACCTCGCCATCGCCGTGGCCGAACAACCGCTGGATGTTTCGCAGGTTGGCCGTCCACGCGGACGTCTGGCCGTCATCGGTCTCGGGCCAGGTGCAGCCGAGCTGATGGTGCCGGCGGTAAAAGCCGAACTGGCCCGGGCCACCGACGTGCTGGGTTACGAAACCTACGTGCGCATGGCCGGCCCGTTTCGCGCCGATCAGGTGCAGCATTGCACCGACAACCGAGAAGAGATGCAGCGTGCCCGTCACGCTTTCAGGCTGGCCGCTCAGGGCCGTTCGGTGATTGTGGTTTCGTCCGGTGATCCGGGCGTGTTCGCCATGGCGGCGGCAGTGCTCGAAGCGTTGCACGAGTCGACGGACCCGGCGTGGCACAGCGTCGATCTGGAAATTCTGCCGGGCGTGTCCGCCTCGCTCGCCACCGCCGCTCAGGCCGGTGCACCGTTGGGTCACGACTTTTGCGTGATGTCGCTGTCGGACAACCTCAAGCCGTGGTCGATCATTGAGAAACGGCTGGATCTGGCCGCCGAAGCGGATCTGGCGCTGGCGTTCTACAACCCGATCTCCCGCGCCCGTCCGTGGCAACTGGGGCGAGCGCTGGAAATCGTCGCGCAACACCGCACACCGCAAACGCCAGTGGTGCTGGGCCGCGATATCGGTCGGCCGGGGCAGACGTTGCGGGTGACGACGCTCGGCGCAGTGACGCCGGAGCAGGTGGACATGCGCACGATGGTGCTGATCGGTTCGTCCACGACCTGCACCTTTGCTCGCGCCGAAGGTGGCGAGTGGGTGTACACCCCACGTTGGTACGGTGAAAAGCCAATGGGCTGACGTCCGGCGCTTGCGCTCGCATACCTGCCGTACGCAAACAAGGCCGCGAACTTGATATTCGCGGCCTTGTTTTTTAAGTTGAGAATCTGTTTCGAAATACTGACTGTTTTTAAAGTGTCGGGATTTATATTGTTTTGAATGTTGTGATGGAAACAGTTTGAAGGTTTTTATGTTTGTGGTGGTTGTTTTTTTATCCTAGTCTGGCCCGGCTTCAAGGAAGTTTATTAATTATCGAGTGCCCTCCTGATCAATATGAGCAGGGAGGTGTGTTTGTGCCTGTTTGAATGTTTTTGATCGAATGGAATCTGTCATCATGGATGTTGAAAGTTTAATTGGTTTGCCTTCGAAGACCGAATTCAATCATATAAAGAATGCATTTGCCGCGTATTCGGCGAGCGCCGAATACGCGGCGCTCGAACACTATTATCAGTTGGCCACCGCAACGAATCAGCCTGTGGAACAGCAGTTGCCAGTCAAACTATTCCTCGAAACCTTTGAATCGTTGACCGGGCGAATGAAGGGGCCGGTATCACCGGTCATCGAGCGGGCGCACGCGCGTATTCAGAACTACGCTTCGCGACTTGGCGCAACGGTTTCAGTATTTTCAGGTGTCGCTCGGACCGTTCCGAAGATCATGCACTTCGTCTGGGTGGGCGGCAGTGAAGTCGGTCACATCCAGCGCGACTACATGAATATCTGGCGCGCCGTGCTGGGCCCGGAGAATTACCAATTCAATCTCTGGTACGACAGCGATGCGTTGCTGGCTTTCGAGATGAACCGCGTCATTCTCGACAGTGCCAGGGCGCATGCGATGGAGTCCGGCGCAGATCAGGTCAGCAAACCTTCGCAGATGGCACAAATGATTGAAGACCGCGCGCGCGTCTTGAAGCTCCAGATGGCGGATTACATCAGCCAGCCGCAGTGGGCCGGACGCAGGGATGACGCCCGCATCCAGTTAATGGTCAGCGCATATGGCAAGGACCGCAAGGTGCTGGAGGCATTCCGTCAGAAATGCCTGGATACGCATCTGGCGATGGCCGGTGATGATCTGCGAGTGCGTGACGCTGGCCGCGAGTTTGCCGGACATTTCCTGCAGGATGTCTATCAGCGGGAAATCGGCCTGCGCGGAAATTTCGCGGCAGCCAGTGATGTCGTCAGGTTGCAGGCCGGGTTTCTGGAGGGCGGCCGCTACAGTGACATGGACTATCTGCCTCCGTTTGTCGACAAGCTGGGCGGCGTGGACATCAGCCAGTTCAGCGAAGAGGCGAAGGTGGGCGTGCTGCAGCTTCTGCTCAATGAGGATGCTTCGTTGATGCCGGGCAGGGATCGGTCTCGCTACAAGGACAGAACCGACAAAATTCCTGCGCAAGATAAAGAAAAACTTTTAGCGTTTGCCCGTGAGAAGCCCGGCGTGTCCGGAATATTCATTGCCCCGCAGGACAGCCCGGTTCCGCAGGATGCCATTCGCCTGGGCACCGCGAAAGGTCTTGCGAGCAATGGGGAAATGAACGCGCATTTTCTGGCCCAGCCGCGCAGCGGGATGACCATGGCCTACATGCAGGCGATCCGTCTGAATTATGACTGCCTGTATGAGGTCGAGCGTCGTCTGGACGCAATGGGTATCGCGGCGTCGGATGAAAGCCGTGTTATCAGCGTCATTCAGAACGTCGTCAATGAAAAACAGGCGGAGGGAAGATTTCCCGGTTCAAAGAATCACTTTTCATCGGCCAATCTGATTGAAGCCATTGCTACGTATTATCAAGACGGCATTCGCATCGGCGCACGAGGAACTGTCACGCTGACCGGGCCAGGCAGCGCGGCGACAGGAGTGACAAAGTATATAGAAGACAAATTATTGCCCGATCATGTCGATGATGTGCGTAAACATCTCAAGTTACTGGACAGCTACAACGTCTACACCGAAGAGGAAATGATCTCTGGCTGGACCGTCAATGATGATCCCGAACAGTGGCTGACGAAAGAACACAACAAGTGGAAAGATGGAAAACTCCTGTCACGTTACGGCGCCAACCTGACGGAGTTGCTCAATGAGCACCATATGACATTCAAGCAGGGCTGGCCGGTCATCGAAGGCAAACCGGTGTTCTTGACCGATGTCTTGCAGAAACTGATGAATGATCTGGGCGACCCCTTCATCAAGGCAATGCGCGACAAACTGAGTGGCGAAATCAATGTCGGCAGGCGAATCGATCTGGGTCAGGATGTTCGACAGCAAATTCTCGCGCAACCTGACAGCCTCATTCCGCCTTCGCATGGGGAGCAGGCTGCCGACAATTTCAATGATTTTCTGACAAGGCTTGCCCGGGGTTCGCTTGAACTCGATCAGTTGAGCCCGTTGCAGAGAGCTGTTATCGGCGGTTTGTTCTCGGCATCGCGTGTGGATGTGGAAGGCTTTTCCGAGGCGTGGCAAAAAGTCCGGGCTGTGGCGCGGGATACCGTCGATGAAGGCTTTTTCAAACGCTACAACGCTATCGAGAAGATCCTTTACGAACGCAGCGCTCCGGCTTTTCAGGCCGGTTTTGCCCAAGGGGCCACATCTGGTGCAGAGAGCGCAGGTGAGTTGAAGGTCCGCGCACTGGCCGAACCGCTGACCTTGTACCAGTGGGGACAGCGCATCGCGCAAATCAACGGCGCCGCGCGCCGTGACTATCAGACGAAAATCCTCAAGAACGCTGTGCAGATCCGCGAGCAGTTCTTCAAGGCCGGGGCCTCTTCGGCACGGCAGGTTCCTCAGGATCTGTTGCGGCTGGGCACCGGCGATCCCGGCCGCCGCTGCTATCCCTTGGCATTGCTGATGGCCGCTGCGCTGGGGCTCGGAGACGAGGCCGAGCGTGCGCTGATCGGCCGGATTGCCAATGCCAGTCTCGATCCCGCTGATGCCGAGTCCCGGACCATGTTTGCCGCACTGGATGACTTGTCGGCTGTTGCAACGACCGAGATCGGACATTCGAACGGAGCACTTGGGCTTGACGTGATCGTCCGCAATCTGGAGGCGAAAGCCGGATCCGCCGTCTACCTGCTCGATACGGGTAAGCATGCATTGCTGGTGGCCAGGGTTCAGGTTGACGGAAAACCGTCCTATCGCTTTTTCGACCCGAATTATGCGATTTACGGATTCTCTCGGGTGGATCAACTCCAGCGAGCCATACAGGGTCACCTCGCCAGTGACGGTGATTTGGCAGCGCTCTACGGTCTGGCCGGTTCGACGGACTCCGTGTTCACGGTGATCGAGCTGGATACGAAGGCGATTGCCGACAAGGTATTGCCTTCGAAACTGCTCGTGAACGACCTTCTGAAGAGCGAACGGGTTACCGCCGGCCGAACGGTTTCCGTATGGGATGAACAGGCATCGGCACGCATGCGCTCGCTTTCGGAAAACGTGCGGATGGGAGAGGGCCTGGCGCAACTTGACGCACGCCACCAGGCAGGCGAGTTCGAAGAGGCGACCCGGCGCTTGCGCAGTGACAGCCAGCTTGGGGAGCAATACCTGCCATTGCTCGAGACGGTGAGGGAAACGTCGAAGTCGCACTACACGCTGACGATGGTTGACGCCCGTCACCCCCAGGTCTCGGTCGAGGTCAGTACCGTCGATTCACGGTTCATCAAACTCGCAAGACACATCAGGCGTCTGGCAAACACGCTGGCGGGTCCGGCGCGAGGCCCGGTGGAGACCGACGGCGGCAGCCGTTTGAGTTTTGCCTTCGCTATCCAGGCCATCATCAATGAGATGCGCAGTCGAGAGTATCAACGTCAGGGGGGGCAGATTCCCGCGCTGACGACCGCTCTGCAGGTCCAGGCTTATGTGAGTTATGCGCAACTGAGTTTTGGTGTCGTGACAGACGCACTGCAGATGGTCAGTCTGGTGCGACAAGTGGCGGCCAGTGAACAGGCGCTCGCAGCAGGTCATGCGTCGCTTTCCTCGCGGTTGCTGGGGCGTGCCGCGTCGGGAGTGGGCCTGGGATTTTCGGCGGTCAACATCGGTTTCGATATCCATGGCCTGACCGTGGCCACCACTGATGAGCAACGCTCGCGACTGGCCACCCAGCTTGCATTCAATGGAGCGGCGCTGGGTCTGGATATAGCGGCGCTGGCGGTCGGCGGTACGGTGGGATCGGTGGCGGCAGTGCTGTCGATTCCGTTGCTGGGCATCGGTATCGGTGCAGCGGCCATTGCCAGCAACCTGGGACAAATCAGTGACAAGGCCAGAGCGGTCGGACGTCACTTGTTTCTGATCAATGAAGCCTATACGGAGGCAGGACACAGGATCGAGGAGGGTGTCCTGCGTTTCGAACCCGAAGCCGTCATCACAGAGCTGGATCTGCGGCGGGGCAGCGTGGCATTCGATAGCCAGAAGTTCTTCGCGACGATCTTTCAGACTGTGGGGCTTCCCTCCTTCGATGCAAGAGAGCAGGAAAGGCACCGGGCGATCAATATTCGCGAAGCGCTGCGTCTGCCATCGACGTTGAGAATCGACCGGCAGAAACAGGTCAATGCAGTCGTCTTGCCCTGCACGCCAGGCTGTTACTACGGATACGAATACCAATTGGGTTCGTCGGGTTTCTCCCCGGACGAGGATATCTCCGAACGCTTGAAAACCTATCAGCGGTTCTGGGATTACGGGGATTATTCGCTGCCGGTCGCGCAAGACGGCAGCGGGCTGCGCACGTCCTATCCCAATATCATCGACGGATGGAAGGAACGACTGGAGTTCGATGAGCGGGGCGAGCAACGGTTGCAGTTCTTTTCCACGGCCCCGTTCCCCCATGTCCTCTACAAATTGCATCCGTTCAACACGCCGACCGCTATCCGCGTGCGCCTGGATGAACACTGTCGACAACTGGTCGTACCTCAATTGCCGGCCGAATGGAAAAACCTGATTTCCTATGAAATCACCGCCCATTCTGGACAAGTGCTGCTGACGCTCAGTCCGGGCGTGGTGTCGGTTGTCCTCAATCCGCCGCCTCTCGTTGACGGCCCCTCCCCTGAGGCGTTTTTGCCTCGTGCCTCGGCCGAGTGGGTGATTGCCGCGCCTTGGGCGAGTGAGGAGCAGGTTCGGTTCGAGGACGCGGCACTTATCGTCGATGGCATCCGGATCGATGGCTTTGAAGGTTTTATACGGCTCAAGGGCGGCGAACTGTTTCAGGTGGATCGCAGCAAAAACAATGCGTTGTTGCTGGTTCGCATCGATCTGAGCAGCAACAGGATCTCGCAAACAAGTGAGTCCGGTGTCGGTATCACCGCCGGGCTGCCGGACGTGGACCGGATTTCCGATACCGTTCTGGCAAGACTCAGGAGCCTGCGCCGCGCGAATCGGCTGACCTCGTCGCACACGCCGGTGTCTGGTTTTCAGGTGCCTATGACTGCCTCCGACAAACCCGTTTCGACCACCGGCTACTACGACGCCGGACTGGATCGCATTCTGTATCCGCGCGATCTGCCGGACGCGGTGAATACAGGCATCGTTCTGGGAGCCGTCATTGCAGAGCACGCGTGGTTCTATCACCCGGATCATCCGACCCTGTGGCGTGTCGATACCCTCTCTGGAACGGTCAATCATCGCTATCGCCTGATGAATCCTGCGCAAGGTTCAAGAATCACCGGTTTCGAAAGCACGGTCAGCGGAGGGCTGCGTGTCGTTCAGGATGTCTCCGGCTCGGGTGAGGCCGACTATTCGTTGGAGTACCTGATTGATGGAGCGGCGTTGACATTCACACACTTCAACGCCCGGGGACATTCCGAAGATTTGCTTCAACGCACGCTCGATTACTGGAAGCAACCTCTGAGTCAGTTAACGCAACCCCGGCCGTATGCCGATGACGCTGCCGAAATGTCCACGTCGCTGAGCATCTGGAAAGCCGCGCCGTTTATCGAGTTACGCTGTTTTGACCACGGTGAGTTTGCTTACTCCGGATGGCTTCGGCTGCATGACAACCAATTCATTCTCAATTATTTCGATGTCGTGCAGCGGACGATGTTGATGTGGGACCGGGTCGACAATCAGGACGCGATTATTTATGACAAGGAAGCTGGAGCGCTGATTAGAGTGGCGCTCGGCCGGATAGATGATGCAGAGACGGTTGACGACATTATCGAAGACAATGTCGTCGAGCTGACTTCTACCGCAGGTCGTTACGTTGCTACCAAAAAGGACGGGCGTCTGTTCGAGGTCGACAGGGACGGCGCGCTGCGGTTCATCGGCGTGGGTCAGCGCTGGTTCGAATTGAATCCCGACTGGCCGGACGCAATGTCTGAACTGGCTCAAAAGCATAAGGCCGCACCCTTTGCCGTGATCGGTCTGACGCGCCGGGACCGTCCTGCATTTCTGGCAGCGTGGTGCATCGCCGGGCAAATGCTACTGGCAGACGTCGGCGACGGCGGGGAAATGACTTTGCTTGCGACGACACCTGATGCGAAGGCGGCCTGGTTGTTCGACCGTACGGCAGGCCGACTCTATCGCCAGAGCCTCGTCGACTTCGAAGCGCTGGGGGCCGCCTTTGCCGAAGGCTCGCGCCTGTCGAATCCGGAGCATTTGCCGAAGGCACAGCCGGTATGGGATCAGTGGCAGGTTTCAGAGGTCGAGGCCCGGGGGCAAGGGTTGCTGGTGCAGACGCGGGACGGTGTGAACCTGCAATTGATTGATGGCCAGCCGGCCAAAGTTCTCGGTGTCGAGACTCGCTGGTCCGAACTCGATCGCCCCACCGATGCCCGGCTTCGCGATCGCCTGCGAGCGCTGGTCTCGACCTGTCCACATGCTGCTTTCATGCCGGTTGGAGAGAGGGATGGATTCTATCGATACTATGTCCCCGAGTCCGATCAACTGTTCGACGTCATCAAACCGTCCGACGGGCAATGGCCGGTGTTTTTGGGCCTTGAAAGTGAATCGCTGCCGCTGGTGTACGACCCCGTGGATAACATTGTCTTCACGCCACGCCCTGAGCCGACCCCGTCAGTCTCGATCTGGATGCAGGACTGTCTGGCACAGAGGCAGGAGGAGGTCATGTCCATTGCGTCCCGCAGTGACTTTCCAGGTTCACAGGTGGTTGTGCCCCTTGGCGTTGAAAAGCTGTTGCTGACGTTCGGCGCGCCGCAGCAGGTCTGTCGCCTGACCGACGAAGACTGGCAGCGCATGGACTGCATCGTGCTTGAATGCCAGCCGTCCCCGGACATTCAGCGTTCCGGGGCGCCCAGGCTGTTTCTGGAGATGTCGGCGAACGAACGGCTGTTGCTGACAATAAGGGACGGGCAACTCATGTTGATCGATCCAGACAACGCTCACAGTCTGATAGTGCGCGATGTATATGCCTCGGAAGGCGGGCCGGTCATTGCGATGGAGATCGTTGTCAGGACCGCAACGGGTGACCACCGGTTCAGCCTTGAACAGCTGCTGCACAAGGTCATGACTGATCAGGTCGACAAAGGCCACGTGGACATGAAGGCGTTGATCGCAACGAGCGAATCGTTCACTGACTGATTCGATTGCGGCCAAAAGAGGCCGCCGATCTCTGCGTCGGCGGCCTTGCCGTGCGGATCACGGCACCAGATAACCTTTCACCCCGGTGAAAATGATCTGCGCGGCCAACGCACAGACGAACAGTCCCATCAGGCGGCTGACAATCTGCAAGCCTTGATCGCCCAGGATCCGTTCGATGCGGTTCGACAGATAAAGCACGACACCCACGGTAAAACTGGCCAGAGCGATGCTCATGATGGCTGTGAGTTTATCGTCCCAGTGCGGTTGGCTGACGCCCATCACCAATAGCGCACCGATCGTTCCGGGGCCGACGGTCAGGGGAATGGTCAGTGGCACGATGGTCACGTCCTGCTGGACGTTGTCAGCCTGCACCGCCGATTTGCCCTGTGCCATGCCCAGTGCCGAAATGAACAGCACACTGCCGGCGCCGATACGGAAGGCATCCACCGTGATGCCGAACACATCGAAAATCACTCGCCCGAACAGATAGAGCAAAACGCTCGAGACCAGGGTGGCGATCGCCACCTTCCAGGCCAGGCGGCGTTGTTCCTTGCGTGAATAACCACGGGTCAGGCTGATGAAGCAGGACAACACGAAGAACGGGCTGTAGAGCACCAGCATCTTCAGGTAAACACTGAATAACACGTGGAGCATGGCGCGGGCTCGCTGGCGGGGAAAGTCGGGGGAGTCTAACAGGCGCTATCGTGTCTGTCGGCTCACGACGGTTGCGTCGTCGCTCGGTTCTGCTGATCACGCTGGGCCACCCAGTGCTCGATCAGCTCGCGCAGTTGCGACAGCTCCACCGGTTTGGCCATGTGCCCATCCATCCCGGCCTGACGCGCGCGTTCCTTGTGTTCGGCGAGAATGTGCGCGGTCAGTGCCACGATCGGTGTGCGGATGCGCTGGTTGCCGACTTCCCAGGCCCGCAGTTGCTGGGTGGCGGAGAACCCGTCGAGGATCGGCATTTCGCAGTCCATCAGGACCAGGTCGTAGCGCTGGGCTTTCATCGCCTGCAAGGCTTCTTCGCCGTTGCTGGCGGTGTCTGGCTGCAGGTTGAGCTTGCCGAGCATGCCCCGGATCACCTTGGTGGAAATCGTATTGTCTTCGGCCACCAGAATGCGGAAGTCGCTGGGCACTTTGACGGGGGTGGCAGGGTTGGCTGGCTGCGGCTGGAACACCACCTGGCCACGGTTGCGCTGGTTCAGTTCGTCGGCGAGCGTGGTCTTGAGGGTGTAGCCGGCCACCGGTTTGGCCAGGATGCGCTTGATCCCCGAGTTGCGCGCGATGATCTTGCTCGGCGCATTGCTGATGCCGGTGAGCATGATCAGCAGGATGTCGTGGTTCAGGCTCGGGTCTTCCTTGATCTTGGCCGCCAGTTGCATGCCGGTCATGCCGGGCATGTTCTGGTCCAGCAGGACCACATCGAAATAGTCGCGCAAATGCGCCTTGGTGCGCAGCAGGGCCAGCGCTTCCTTGCCCGACGGCACGGCGCTGACGTTCAGGCCCCAGGCGCTGCATTGCTGCACCAGCACCTTGCGGCAGGTGTCGTTGTCGTCGACCACCAGCACCCGCGCGCCTTGCAGCGGGCTGTCGAGATCCGAGGTCGGATGCTCCAGGCGATCGGGATCCAGCGGCAGGGTCAGCCACAGCGTGCTGCCCTGGCTGGCGCCGCTCTTGATGCCGAACTCGCCCTGCATCAAGCGGATCAGTTGGCGGGCGATCACCAGCCCGAGGTTGCCACCCAGACGGTTGGCCGACAGGAAGTGCTTGCTGTGCAACTCGGCGTGCATCAGCGCATCACGCTCTTCCTGGTCCATCGGCTGGCCGCTGTCCTGCACGGCAATGCGCAGGCGTGGGCCGGCGCTGCGTTCGTCGAGGGCGACGACTACCAGCACTTCGCCTTCTTCGGTTTTCTTCAGGGCGTTTTCCAGCAGGCTCAGCAGTGTCTGGCGCAGACGCGTCGGGTCTCCGCTGATGACCCGTGGCACTTGCGGCTGGATAAAGCTGATCAGCTCGACGTTCTGCTGTTCGGCCTTGGCGCGGTAGATGCTCAGGCAATCGTCGATCAGCGCATTGAGGTCGAACTGCACGTCGTCGAGTTCGATCTGCCCGGACTCGAGGCGGGAGATGTCGAGGATCTCGTTGATCAGGGTCAGCAGTTCATTGCCGGCGCTGTGGATGGTTTGCACGTAGTCGCGCTGTTTTACCGACAGCGGCGTGCCGAGCAGCAGTTCGGTCATGCCCAGTACGCCGTTCATCGGCGTGCGGATCTCGTGGCTGATCTTGGCCAAGAACTCGGCCTTGGCGTTGATCTCGGCGTTGCTCGCGGCAAGGTCGCGGCTGATGCTGAAACGGCTTTCGGTGATGCTGCGCTGACGCTCGCCGAGGGCGATGCTCATCAGCAGGCCGCTGATGCAGATGAAACCCATCAGGGTCATGATCAGACCTTGCGGCGCCACCAAAGTCAGCCCCAGCAAGGCCGGGAGGATGATCAGCGTGCCGATGTTGAACACCACCATTGCGGCAACGAACAGCCGGGCAGGGCGGTAGCCTTTCTGCCAGTGGTAGAAACCCACCAGCAGCATGCTCAGGCCGGCGAGGGCCACCAGCGCGTAGGTGATGATGTTCAGCGGCAGGGTGTTGACGAACAACAGCAGCAAGCTGCAGATCACGATGAACAGGATGTCGCCGATCAGCAGCTTGTTCAATGGATGCGGGCCGAGCGGCGCGAAGAAGCGGTAGGCGAACATCAGGCCGGCCGGGGCGGTCAGCAGCAGGGCCAGATAGGCGCCGGGGGTCTGGATCGCGTGCCAGTTCGGCAGCCACGGACCTGCGAGGTTGAGCAGCAGCAACAGGCTCAGGCTCAACAGGCCTTCACACACCGCGAGCCACAGGCTGCTGCGTGAGCGGGTGTAGGCGTAGCGGATCAGGTTGTGCAGGATCAGCATCGCCAGACAGCCGAACAGCAGGCCGTAGATCAGCGTCTGGTTGTGATTGGCCGCGGCCATCACCGCCGCTTGCAGGGTGATGTACGGGCGCAGCTGGTGGTCTGAGACCAGTCGCAGGTAGACATCGAGGGGCTTGTCACTCTGGGGCAACGGCAGCATGAAATCGCTGCTGGGCAGCGGTCGCTCCGCCTGGGGCTGAGCGGTGCCGGTGTCGCGTTGTTCGATCAGTCGATCACCGTCGAGTACATACAGATTGAGGTGCGACAGGTCAGGGGCGAAGATCCGCAGCACTTGCTCGTGCTTGCCGGGCGCCAGCCTGAAGCGCAGCCACAGGGCGCCATCGGGTTCGGCCGCGGTGAGGCGGTCAAGCTCGATAGGGCTGAATTGATTGGTGTAGCGGGCAGAGCGGATGTCGCTCAGTTGGAGGTTGCCCTGATCGTCAAGCAATACCGACCAGCCACTGCCTTGCGCGGCCTGGGCCGGGAGCATGCAGAGCAAGGTCAGCAGCGTGACGGTGAAGCCTATGGCAATCCTGAGCCAGCGCACGGCGAAATCCCTTCGTAGGTTGATGCCAGAATATAACGATGCGCAGCGTCGGAACAGTCCGGCAAGGGCGATGGGCCCCTGCCGGAAACACGGCGTAGCTTATTACTGAGATTCACCGCGTTCACGGGCAATGGCGCGGTAGCCAATGTCGGTGCGGTAGAAGCAGCCTTCCCAGTCGATGGCCTTGGCCAGTTTGTAGGCCTGCTCCTGGGCGGCGCCGACGCTGGCGCCCATGGCGGTGGCGCACAGCACCCGACCACCGGCCGTCACAACGTTGCCGTCCTTGAGCGCGGTGCCGGCGTGGAAGACTTTGCCTTCCAGTGCGGCGGCGGCGTCCAGACCGTTGATCGGCGCGCCCTTGGCGTAGTCACCCGGGTAGCCACCGGCGGCCAGCACGATGCCGACGCTTGGACGTGGATCCCACTGTGCTTCAACCTTGTCCAGCGCCTGGGCCAGTGCGGCTTCGACCAGCAGCACCAGGCTCGATTGCAGACGCAGCATCACCGGTTGGGTTTCCGGGTCGCCGAAACGGCAGTTGAACTCGATGACCTTCGGATTGCCGGCCTTGTCGATCATCAGACCGGCGTAAAGGAAACCGGTGTAGACGTTGCCTTCGTCGGCCATGCCGCGCACGGTCGGCCAGATCACCTGGTCCATCACGCGCTGGTGCACGTCGGCGGTGACTACCGGAGCCGGGGAGTAAGCACCCATGCCGCCGGTGTTGGGGCCGCTGTCGCCGTCGCCGACGCGTTTGTGGTCCTGGCTGGTGGCCATCGGCAGGACGTTCTTGCCGTCGACCATGACGATGAAGCTGGCTTCTTCGCCGTCGAGGAATTCTTCGATGACGACGCGCGAACCGGCGTCGCCAAAGGCATTGCCGGCGAGCATGTCGCGCACGGCGTCTTCGGCTTCGGCCAGGGTCATGGCGACGATCACGCCTTTACCGGCGGCCAGGCCGTCGGCCTTGATCACGATCGGTGCGCCTTTTTCACGCAGGTAAGCCAGGGCCGGCTCGATCTCTGTGAAGTTCTGGTAGTCGGCGGTCGGGATCTTGTGGCGTGCCAGGAAATCCTTGGTGAAGGCTTTCGAGCCTTCCAACTGCGCGGCGCCGGCGGTCGGACCGAAGCAGTCCAGGCCACGGGAGCGGAACAGGTCAACGACGCCGGCCACCAATGGCACTTCCGGACCGACGATGGTCAGGGAAACGTTTTTCTCGGCGAAGTCAGCGAGCTGCTCGAGGGCCAGCACGTCGATGGCGACGTTTTCGCACTTGGCTTCAATCGCGGTGCCGGCGTTGCCCGGTGCGACGAAAACTTTCTGCACACGCGGATCCTGAGCCACTTTCCAGGCCAGGGCGTGTTCGCGGCCACCGCTGCCAATGATCAAAACATTCATTTCAAAAACCTCGGATGACGCTAATTCTGTTTTAGAACCTGAAGCGCTTCACGCTCCAGGAGGTCGCAATGAAGTCGGTAGATGCAAGGCGGAGTCGACCTCGGTGAGCGGAGTTGCCTTTTGGCAATGAGCATCATCGAGGTCGGCTCCAACGCAGCAGATGCCGGCTTCAGTGCGGCCGTTGTCTGATTAGTGACGGAAGTGGCGCATGCCGGTGAATACCATCGCGATGCCAGCCTCGTCGGCAGCAGCAATCACCTCGGCATCACGCATCGAACCACCTGGCTGGATCACCGCAGTGATACCGACCTTGGCCGCATTGTCCAGACCGTCGCGGAACGGGAAGAACGCGTCCGAAGCCATCACCGAACCAGCCACTTGCAGACCGGCGTGCTCAGCCTTGATCGCGGCGATACGCGCCGAGTTCACGCGGCTCATCTGGCCGGCGCCGACACCGATGGTCTGACGGTTCTTGGCGTAGACGATGGCGTTGGATTTGACGAACTTGGCCACTTTCCAGGCGAAGATCAGGTCATGGACTTCCTGTTCGGTCGGGGCGCGCTTGGTCACCACTTTCAGGTCGTCGGCACCGATCATGCCGATGTCGCGGCTCTGTACCAGCAGACCGCCGTTGACGCGCTTGTAGTCCCAGGCCGGAACGCGATCGGCCGACCACTCGCCGCAGGCCAGCAGGCGCACGTTGGCCTTGGCGGCGACAATGGCGCGGGCTTCTTCGCTGACGCTTGGTGCGATGATCACTTCAACGAACTGACGCTCGACGATCGCCTTGGCGGTCTCGGCATCCAGTTCACGGTTGAAGGCGATGATGCCGCCGAACGCCGATTCAGTGTCAGTGGCGTAGGCCAGTTCGTAGGCCTGACGGATGCCGCCTTCGGCGTCCGGGCTGACGGCCACGCCGCACGGGTTGGCGTGCTTGACGATCACGCAGGCCGGTTTGACGAAGCTCTTCACGCATTCCAGCGCGGCGTCGGTGTCGGCCACGTTGTTGTACGACAGTTCCTTGCCTTGCAGCTGGGTCGCGGTAGCGATGCCGACTTCGGCAGGCTTGGCTTCAACGTAGAACGCCGCGCTCTGGTGCGGGTTCTCGCCGTAGCGCATTTCCTGGGCCTTGATGAACTGGCTGTTGAAGGTGCGCGGGAATTCGCTGCGACCTTCGGTGCTCAGGGTTTCGGCAGCCTGGTTCACGGTGCCCATGTAGTTGGCGATCATGCCGTCGTAGGCGGCGGTGTGTTCGAACGCCTTGAGCATCAGGTCGAAACGCTGAGCGTAGGTCAGGCCACCGGCCTTGAGGTTTTCCAGGACGTTGGCGTAATCGCTGGCATTCACCACGATGGCCACGTCTTTGTGGTTTTTCGCCGCCGAACGGACCATGGTCGGGCCGCCGATGTCGATGTTCTCGATGGCGGTCGGCAGGTCGCAGCCTGGCTTGCTGATGGTGGCTTCAAACGGATACAGGTTGACGGCTACCAGGTCGATCGGCTTGATGCCATGCTCGTTCATGATCGCGTCGTCGATACCGCGACGACCGAGGATCCCGCCGTGGATTTTCGGGTGCAGGGTTTTCACCCGACCGTCCATCATCTCTGCGAAACCGGTGTAATCCGCGACTTCCACTGCGGCCACGCCGTTGTCCTGCAGCAGTTTGAAGGTCCCGCCGGTGGAAAGGATTTCCACGCCCAGGGCTTCCAGCTCCCTGGCGAATTCGAGGATCCCGGTCTTGTCGGAAACACTGATCAAGGCGCGGCGGATCGGCAGGCGGGTAGTCTGGTCGGTCATCTCAATTTCCATCAAAAGCAAGGGAAGTCAGCAAAAAAGGCGACCGGTTTTACGCGGGCGCCTTTCTGGTTTGATTGAATGCTTACAGCAGATCGTACTGCTTGAGTTTCTTGCGCAGCGTGCCGCGGTTCAGTCCGAGCAGCTCGCTGGCCTTGGTCTGGTTGCCCTTGACGTAGTTCATCACGCTTTCGAGCAGGGGAGCCTCGACTTCGGAGAGCACCAGGTTGTACACGTCCGTGACGGACGCGCCCTCAAGGTGGGCGAAATAATTGTGCAGCGCCTTCTCGACACTCCCGCGAAGGGTCTGACCTTCTTCGCTCGGGGTATTGAGGTGCTGTTTCAAATTCACGTTGTCGCTCACGGGTGTTGTTCCACTCACTAAAGTCTCGGTCATCATCGTCATGCGGCCACCCCTTCTTCGTCCCCTGTCAGGCTCTTGTAACGTTCGGCGAAGAACTCCCGAACGTTGGCGCATTGTGTTTCCGTACCATCCAAACGATTGAAGTGGGCGCGAAATTCCCTGGCGCCCGGCAAGGTTGCGAGATACCAGCCCACATGCTTGCGGGCAATTCGCACGCCCATCACGTCCCCATAGAAGGCGTGGAGGGCGGCCAGATGCTCAAGCAGAATGCGTTCCACCTCGATCAGCTCCGGCGCCGGCAGTTTTTCGCCGGTACGCAGGAAGTGTTCGATCTCGCGAAAAATCCATGGCCGCCCCTGGGCGGCCCGGCCGATCAACAGGCCATCGGCGCCGGTCGCGTCGAGCACGTAGCGGGCCTTTTCCGGCGATACGATGTCGCCGTTGGCAAACACCGGAATCGACACCGCCTGCTTGATCGCGGCAATGGTGTCGTACTCGGCTTCACCGGTGTACAGGTCGGCGCGGGTGCGGCCATGCACCGCCAGCGCCGTGATCCCGGCCTGCTCGGCGATCTTCGCCACGGTCAGGCCGTTCTTGTTGTCGCGATCCCATCCGGTGCGGATCTTCAGGGTCACCGGCACATCAACCGCCGCCACGACGGCGTGCAGGATCTCGGTGACCAGTGCCTCATCCTTCAACAGCGCGGAGCCGGCGGCCTTGTTACAGACCTTCTTCGCCGGGCAACCCATGTTGATATCAATAATCTGTGCGCCCAGTTCGACGTTGGCCCGGGCCGCATCCGCGAGCATCTGCGCATCGCCACCGGCAATCTGCACCGAGCGTGGCTCGGGATCGCCTTCGTGGATCATGCGCATGCGCGACTTGCGGGTGTTCCA
Source organism: Pseudomonas glycinae (assembly GCF_001594225.2). Classification (GTDB taxonomy): domain Bacteria; phylum Pseudomonadota; class Gammaproteobacteria; order Pseudomonadales; family Pseudomonadaceae; genus Aquipseudomonas; species Aquipseudomonas glycinae. Next base: position 3,908,665 of record NZ_CP014205.2, on the reverse strand, counting down.
CAGGCTCATGTCACTGGTGACCATTTCCGAGACTACAAGCCCTGCGCCCAGACGCTTGCACAGCTGACGAAAGGGCTGGTCGGTGACGCCCGCCATCGGGGCGAGGATCAAGCCGTTCTGCAATGTATATGGGCCGATGCGTACCGCCGACATAGGACTTCCCTGAAGTGGGGCCGGATCATGAGAGTTCGAAAAAGGGTTGGCATGATACCCGCTCTCGATGACTGGATAAAGGCTGAATTGAACAAAATCTGAACAGTTATTCTGTTATTACCGCCGGTTTGGTCGCGCGGCGCGCAGTCAGAAAACTGCCGTCAATCCGGGAGCGGCGCAGCGTTTCACTCGGGCGAGTGGAAACTCAGGCTGTAGTTCACGGCTTTCGGTCCTGGATCGAGAATGTCGAGGGCGATGTGGATCGGCGTCTGCGGCGGCATTTCCGCCATGCCTTCGAGGTCGCCGTTGAGGTATTCGCCGGGTTTGAAGCGACGACTGGCGATCAGGTGGCCGTTGAGGTCGGCGAAGCGAAGCTCCAGCAGCGGAAACGGCTGCGAGAACGGCGCGCGGTTATAGATGATTGCGTCCACCACCAGCGCACCGCTGAATTCCGGGTGGCTGCGCACCACCAGGTTGCTGCTCTTGATCTTGGCGATATCCACCTTGGACGGCACCGTGCAGCCAATTTGCGGGCACAGTTGCTGGAACCAGGGTCGGTATTGATCCTGGCGAGCCAGTTCATCGAAGTGATAGGCGATGTACTGTCCGCCCAGGCCGGCGGCGGCCAGCACGATCAGCAACAGCCAGAGCAGGCGACGGCCCCATGGGGAGCGGCGTTTTTGCCAATCCAGTTGCAGCGGGTCGTCGGTCAGATCCTGCAAGGCTTCGGCGCGAACACTGGTTTCGGCACGTTCGCGTTTTTTGCGCGCAGGTTCGATCAATGGCAGTTCGTCGTCGACTTCGTCACTTGCCGACAGGTGTTCGCGGCGCGCATTCGGGTCGATCGGATCGTGCAGGCGCAGTTGCGGGATCGGCGGTTCGTCATCGAGATCCACCGGCTCCAGCGAGAGCGACGGTTCGGTGCGCTCCGGTCGAATCGGCTCGGGCTCGATGGCCTCTGGTTCATCTTCGACTTCGGGTGCGCGCTCATCTGCCGGTTCGCTGAACAGGCTGTCCGGCCACGTCGTGTCTTCCGGTTCGTGGCTGTCGCGGCGAGCGCTCAGGGCGTCTTCGCGTGGGCGGCCGAACTCGGTGGTCGGCTGGATTTCCCGTTGCTCGAGGCGGGCCAGTTCTTCGTCCAGATCCAGACTGTCCAGATCCAGCTCGGCGGCGCTCCATTGCTTCTGACTGATGGCGCGCGGCTCGGGCGTTTCGACGGTGGCCGGTGGCTCGACAGGCGCAGGTTCGCTGATCGGCGGTGGCTCGCTGATTGACGGCGCCACCGGCGTGACCGCTTCCTTGCCTGCGTGTTGCTCCAGCAATTGCTTGGCGGCATTGAACACTTGCAGGCAGGAGCCGCAACGAACCACCCCGCGGGCCACGCTCAACTGAGCGTGGCTGACGCGGAAACTGGTTTGGCAATGCGGGCACTGGGTGACGAAGCTGTCGGTCATGCGGCGATCCGGATTGAGCAGGCGGTCATTCTAGCGCCGACGGCCGGTGATGCGCACCCAGCCATCACGATTGGCGATCGGATCGAGATCGAAGTCCTGCGCGTAGGCGGCGGCAACTTCGTCACCTTGTTCGGCGAGGATCCCGGACAGTGCCAGACGCCCACCGGACTTGACCAGGCCGGACAGTTGCGGCGCCAGGGAAACCAGTGGGCCGGCCAGAATGTTGGCCACCAGCACGTCGGCTTTGACCTGCGGCAGGTCTTCCGGCAGGTACAGCGGGAACAGTTCGTCAGCGATATTGTTGCGGCCGGCGTTGTCGCGGGAGGCTTCGAGTGCCTGCACGTCGATGTCGGTACCCACGGCTTCTTTCGCGCCGAGCAGCAGGGCGGCAATCGCCAGAATCCCCGAGCCGCAGCCGAAGTCCAGCACGTTGCAGTCTTTCAGGTCCTGGCCGTCCAGCCATTCCAGGCACAGGGCGGTGGTCGGGTGGGTGCCGGTACCGAACGCCAGGCCCGGATCCAGCAGCAGGTTGACCGCGTCCGGCTCCGGTGCGGCGTGCCAGCTCGGCACGATCCACAGCCGCTGGCCGAAACGCATCGGCTGGAAACCGTCCATCCAGCTGCGTTCCCAGTCCTGGTCTTCGATGACTTCGCTGTGGTGCTCGGGCAGCGGGCTGCCGGTCAGCAGTTCCAGATGGGCCAGTACCGGGGCGGCTTCGGTGCCGCCCTCGAACAGGGCCAGCAGGTGGGTGTGTGCCCACAGCGGGGTGGTGTTGAGTTCCGGCTCGAAGATCGGCTGGTCTTCGGCGTCCATGAAGGTCACCGAAACGGCGCCCACTTCAAGGAAAGCGTCTTCGTAGGTTTCGGCTTGTTCTGGGCTGATGGCGAGACGGACTTGCAGCCAAGGCATGGCGGGCACCTGTGAAAAAGATTGATTGCAGCCTAGCGGCCTGCGAGAAGCGCGCAAGTTTACGCGAGCGCGACGGTTTTGTGGGAGCGGGGAATGTGTGAGCAGATGAAACCTTCGGAAACAACAAAGCCGCCCGAAGGCGGCCTTGTCAGGTGCGGGCTGAAGCTTAGTGCTTGTCGCCAGCCAGCTTGTGCTCGAGGTAGTGAATGTTCACGCCCCCTTTGCAGAAGCCTTCGTCGCGGGTCAGATCACGGTGCAGCGGGATGTTGGTCTTGATCCCGTCGACCACGATTTCGTCCAGGGCATTGCGCATGCGCGCCATGGCTTCGTCGCGGGTTGCGCCGTAAGTGATCAGCTTGCCGATCAGCGAGTCGTAGTTCGGCGGAACGGCATAACCGCTGTACAGGTGCGAATCGACGCGAACGCCGTTGCCGCCTGGAGCGTGGAAATGCTTGACCGTGCCCGGGCTCGGCATGAAGGTTTTCGGGTCTTCGGCGTTGATCCGGCATTCCAGCGAGTGACCGCGGATGACCACATCATCCTGGGTATACGACAGCTTGTTGCCAGCGGCGATGCTGAGCATCTCCTTGACGATGTCGATACCGGTGACCATTTCCGAAACCGGGTGCTCCACCTGAACACGGGTGTTCATTTCGATGAAGTAGAAACGACCGTTCTCGTACAGGAACTCGAAGGTGCCGGCGCCACGGTAGCCGATGTCGATGCACGCCTTGACGCAGCGGGCCAGGACTTCCTTGCGCGCGTTCTCGTCGATGTCCGGTGCCGGTGCTTCTTCGAGAACTTTCTGGTGACGGCGTTGCAGCGAGCAATCGCGGTCGCCCAGATGGATGGCGTTGCCCTGGCCGTCGGACAGAACCTGCACTTCGACGTGACGCGGATTGGTCAGGAATTTTTCCAGATAGACCATCGGGTTGCCGAACGCCGCGCCTGCTTCGGAGCGGGTCAGCTTTGCCGAGGCGATCAGGTCTTCTTCCTTGTGCACCACACGCATGCCGCGACCACCACCGCCGCCAGCGGCCTTGATGATCACCGGATAGCCGACTTCACGACCGATGCGCAGCGCCGTTTCCTCGTCTTCCGGCAGCGGGCCGTCAGAACCTGGAACGGTTGGCACGCCCGCTTCGATCATCGCGTGCTTGGCCGATACCTTGTCGCCCATCAGGCGAATGGTTTCGGCTTTCGGGCCGATGAAGGCGAAGCCGGAGTTCTCGACCTGCTCGGCAAAGTCGGCGTTTTCCGCGAGGAAACCGTAGCCTGGGTGAATGGCGGTAGCGCCAGTCACTTCAGCGGCCGCAATGATTGCCGGGATGTGCAGGTAGGAGTGCGCGGCAGAAGCCGGGCCGATGCAGACGGATTCGTCTGCCAGACCCAGGTGCATCAGCTCTTTGTCGGCCTTGGAGTAAACGGCGACGGTCTTGATGCCCATCTCTTTGCAGGCACGCAGAATCCGCAGGGCGATCTCACCGCGGTTAGCGATCAGAACTTTTTCCAACTTCGCAGTCATCAAAGGCTCTCCGCAGTTCAAACGATGGTGAACAGCGGTTGGTCGTACTCAACCGGCTGGCCGTCTTCGACGAGGATGGACTCGATCACACCGCTGGTTTCAGCTTCGATGTGGTTCATCATCTTCATGGCTTCGACGATGCACAGGGTGTCGCCTTTCTTCACGGTCTGGCCGACTTCAACGAAGGACGGCGAGGTTGGCGAAGATTTGCGATAGAAGGTGCCGACCATCGGCGAACGGGCAACGGTGCCGTTCAGCGCTGGCGCAGCAGCGGCAGCTGGAGCGGCGGCTGCAGCAGCAACCGGAGCGGCAGCGGCGGCAGGTGCAGCGGCCGGAGCCTGCATCGGAGCCGGTGCGTAGTACTGCTGCGCCGGGGTCTTGCTGTGACGGCTGATGCGTACGGACTCTTCGCCTTCCTTGATCTCGAGCTCGTCGATGCCGGACTCTTCCAGCAATTCGATCAGTTTCTTAACTTTACGGATATCCATGAATCATCAACTCCCAAGGGTCGGTCAGGGGCGTTTAGCTTGGTGTTCAAGCTGCTCTAGTGCAGCCTCCAGGGCCAGTCGGTAACCGCTGGCGCCAAGGCCGCAGATCACTCCTACCGCTACATCGGAGAAGTAGGAGTGATGGCGGAAAGGTTCGCGTTTGTGCACGTTGGACAAATGCACTTCGATGAATGGGATGCTCACTCCCAGCAGCGCGTCACGTAATGCGACACTTGTGTGTGTAAATGCTGCCGGGTTGATCAGAATGAAGTCCACGCCCTCGCCGCGTGCGGCGTGGATGCGATCGATCAATTCGTACTCGGCATTGCTTTGCAGATACAGCAGATGGTGGCCGGCTTCACGGGCGCGGCGTTCCAGATCCTGATTGATCTGCGCCAGGGTGGTCGACCCGTAGGTCCCCGGTTCCCGGGTGCCGAGCAGGTTCAGGTTGGGGCCGTGCAGCACCAGTAGCGTTGCCATCTGCGTGTTCCTTGTTATGGGTGAGCCTTCGTCAGAACCCGGCGACTATGCCGCAAAGACTTTGTGACTGTCCAGTTCTCTGCAATAGCCAGCACGATGACCGATGTTTGCGCAAAATATGTGACTGACTGATTAAATCCGGTCATTCGCTTTGGCGACACGTTCGGCGAAGTCGCTGGCGTTGATCTCGCCGATCACCCGCACATCGCGACGTTCCACCCCGTCCTTGCCGAAGAACATCAGCGCCGGTGGGCCGAACAGGCTGTAGCGGTCGAGCAGGGTGCGCTGTTCGGCATTGCTGGCGGTGATATCGAAGCGGATCAGCCGATAGCCCTTGAGCCGCTCCACCACCGTGGCGTCATTGAGTACTTCGTGTTCAATGACTTTGCAGCTGATGCACCAGTCGGCATACCAGTCGAGCAGCAGCGGGGTGCCGGCGGTTTTCGCTTCGAGCAGCACCCGATCCAGTTCCGCCGGGGTGCTGACGGTTTGCCACGAACCGCTGTTCTGCGCGATCGAGCCACTGTCGGCAAGCCGCGCCGCGGCTATCGGGTTCAGCGGGTCGGTCTGCCCGCTGAACGCGCCGTACCAGCAGGCCAGCGCATAAAACAGCAGGAACATGCCGAGCAACTGGCCGAGGCGTTTGCGCGGCGGTTTGTAGACGAATTCCAGAGCGCCGAGAAACAGTCCGACGCCACCGGCCAGCAAGCCGATCAGCAGCAACGTGATCTGCCCCGGCAGTACCCGGCCGAGCAAACCGATCGCCAGCCCGAGCAGCAACACGCCGATGCCGTTCTTCACGTACATCATCCACGGCCCGCTTTTCGGCAGCCACGCCGCGCCGCCAGTGGCCACCAGCAACAGCGGCGCGCCCATGCCCAGGCCGAGCATGAACAGCTTCAGGCCACCGCCCAGCGCATCGCCGCTGGCGCTGATATAAAGCAGTGCGCCGGCCAGCGGTGCGGAAACGCACGGCGAGACCAGCAGACTCGACACCACGCCCAACACCGCCGCGCCCCACAGCGAGCCGCCTTCGGTGCGCCCGGCGATCCGGTCGAGGCGGCTGCTGATGAAGTGCGGCAGTTTCAGCTCGAATACGCCGAACATCGCCAGCGCGAACACCGCAAAGAACATCGCGAACGGCACCAGCACCCACGCCGATTGCAGCCGCGCCTGCAAATTCAGTTGCGCGCCGAACAGCCCCATCAATGCGCCGAGCAGCGCGAAGCACGCGGCCATCGGCAGCACATAAGCCAGGGAAAGGTTAAAACCACGCAAACCGCCGACCTGCCCGCGCAACACCACGCCGGACAGAATCGGCAGCATCGGCAATACGCAAGGTGTGAAGGTCAGGCCCAGGCCCGCCAGGAAGAACAGCGCCAGATCACGCCAGTTCCAACCGGTCACCGGAGTGGACGCGTCACTTGCCGCTGCATTGCCCTCGATGCTCAGGCGCTCGGTTTCCGGTGGATAGCACAAACCCTTGTCGGCACAGCCCTGATAGGTGACGGCCAGCGTGAAGGCACGGGCATCATTGCGTGGCAGCTCCACATCGAGAATGCCGTGGTAGACCTCGACATCGCCGAAATACTCGTCGTGTTTCTGCTCGCCTTGGGGCATTTGTGCGGCGCCAAGTTTTACCTCGGCAGGTTCGGCACGGAACTGGAAGCGATGGCGGTAGAGGTAATAGCCTTCGGTGGCGACGAAGCGCAGTTTGACCGATTGCGGCGTGCTCTCGACCAGGCTCAGTTGAAAGGCTTCGCGCACCGGCAGGAAATCGGCGCTGTTGTTGACCGAGCCCAGCGTGGCGCTGGGTTTGCTGTCGAACAGACCGGCGGCGCCGGCCGGCAGGGCAAGGACGAAAAACAGCAGGCAGAGCAGACGGCGCATGACAATCTCGCGAATCAAAGGTGCGGGAATGATAGCGGACTTGGCCCTGCGCTGTGTGTCACACGCGGAACGCCTGCACGGCGGTGTGCAGCTGACCGCCCAGCAACAGCAGGTTCTCGCCCTGCTCGCGGCCTTGGCCGATGCGCAGCAGATTGTCCCCGCCCAACTGGTGAATCCGTTCGCTGTGATCGCGGATCTCGCTGACCGCACCGCTCTGTTGCGCGGTGATGTCGGCGATGCGGATGGCCGTGTCGGAGATGGTCTGGATCGCGCCGACAATCTTGTCCAGTGCCCCGTCCGCCGATTGCGCCTGATTGGCCGTGGCCTCGGCGTGTTCGACCTGGGCGCGCATGCCCTCGACCGATTGCCGGGCGGCGGTTTGCAGGCCGGCGATCAGGGTCTGGATTTCGGCGGTGGCGCCGGCGGTGCGCTGCGCCAGCGAGCGCACTTCCTCGGCCACCACGGCGAATCCGCGGCCCATTTCCCCGGCGCGGGCGGCTTCGATCGCCGCGTTGAGCGCCAGCAGGTTGGTCTGGTCGGCAATCGAGCGGATCACCGTCAGCACGCCGCCGATGGTCGCCGACTCTTCGGCCAGGTGTTCGATCATCTGCGCATTGCCCTGCACTTCGCCAACCAGCGCGTGCAGGCCGGTGAGACTCTGGCCGATTACCTGTTGCCCGTGTTCGACGGCCAGTCCGGCATGGCGGCTGGCGTCGGCGGCCTGCCGTGCATCGCCGGCCACTTGCTGGATGGTCGCTTCCAGTTCGCCGAGGGAATCACGGATCAGCGCGGTATCGCCGGCCTGATGTTCGGCGCCGCTGTGCAAGTCATTGCTCAGTTCGGCGAGGGTGCGGCTGCTGCCGGCCACTTGCTCGGCATTGCCGCGAATGGTCCCGACCAGATCCACCAGGTAGGCGCGCAGGCGATTGAGCGAGGCTTCGATGTCGTGCAGTTCGCGGTTGGTTTTGCCCAGATGAATGTCGCGGCTGAAGTCGCCTTCGGCCCAGGTCGACAGCGCTGGCGCGAGGTTGGTCAGGGTGCGGGCCAGGCGCCGCTGCAAAGTGTCGATCAGCAGCGCGATCAGCAGAATCAGGCCGATCATCACGCCTTGCATCAGCCGCACTTCACCCTGGATCTGCCCGTGCTGGGCGCGCACCACCGGTTCGAGACCGGCGATGGCTTGCTGCACGGCGGCGATTTTCTGGTGGGTCGCGGTGCTCAGGTCGGTGCGTTTCTGGATCTGCTCGCGGGTGCGCGCCAGTTCCGCCGGGTATCGACCGAGCAAACTGTTGAGTTCGCGTTTGAGGCCGACACCGGCGTCTTCGGCGGCGGCTTTTGCTGTGCTTTCGATGCCCATCATCGCGGCGAAATCGTCGCTGCCGGATTCACTGCTGGCGACCACGCCGAGCAAGGGCAGGGCGTCGATTGTCTGGGCCTGGGCGCGGATGTTGCTGACTTCGCGCTCGACATCGGCGGCCAGTTCACTGCGTCCGCTGCTGACCAGTTTGTCTCGGGCCAGCGACAGTTTGCCCAGATGTTGAGAGGCGACCAGCAGGGGTGTCAGGTAAGTCGCATTGCCGCCGGCGTAGGTGCTGAGTTGATCGAGGCTGGCGCTCAATTCGCGCTCGGCCTGCAGCAGCAAGGCCTGCGGATCGCCGGCCAGTTTGCCAGCGGCCAGCAGGTCGGTCTTGCTGAACCCATCGAGGCCGGTGAGGCTCGGGCGCAAGGTATCGGCCAGCGCCGGCGGCAACTCGCCAAGTTCTTTCTGCAACTGATCGATGGCCTGGCTGGCGCTGCTCAGGCGCAGGGCGTCGCCGCTGGCGAGGTAGTCCTCGACGTTGCGTGCCACGTCATTCTGAAATTGCTGCGACAGTCCCAGGTAACGCTCCATCAACAGATACGGGCGCTCCAGGGCTTTTTGCGACCACCACAGCGTGGCGCCGAGGGCCACGCAGACGGCGACCAGCAACAGAGTATTGAGATTGGTGAGCAACTTCAGGCGCATGACGGCTACCAACGGCAGAATGGTAAGCGCCTGAATTTATTGCGGTTCTGTTACACGGTTATGACCGTTTGGGTCGAATCCGATGAAAAAGTGGCACTTTGCTTTGAGTCGCGAGCAGTCTGCACCCGATTGCGTCCTTCGCCCTTGGCGCGGTACAGCGCCTCGTCGGCCTGGCTGGCCATCATCAGGCTGTCGGAGTCGTCGTGCATCTCCACCACGCCGGCGCTGAAGGTGCACCACAGATCCTGCGGCTGGGCCGGATAGTGAATCTCGGCAAAGCGCTGGCGGATTTCGTCGAGCACTTTGTGCGCCGCTTCTATATCGGTGTCCGGCATGACGATGGCGAATTCTTCGCCGCCATAACGGCCGATGAAATCGGTCTTGCGCAGACGCTGCTTGAGGAACAGCGCCAGGCTCTTGATCACCCGGTCGCCCATGGGATGGCCGTGGCTGTCGTTGACCCGCTTGAAGTGGTCGATGTCGAGCATGGCAAAGCTCAACGGCTTGTTCTCGCGGCGGGCGCGGAACGAGCAGTCTTCGAGCAATTGCAGAATGTGCGTGTGGTTGTAGAGGCCAGTGAGGCTGTCGCGGACCATCCGTGCCTTGAGATTGCGCGCACGGGCGGCGCGGTTGCGCACGGTGGTGATCAGGTGGCGCGGCTTGATCGGCTTGGTCAGGAAGTCGTCGCCACCTTCGCTCATGGCGTCGAGCTGCTTGTCCAGATCGTCTTCGGCCGACAGGTAAATGATCGGCACGCTGACGTAACGATCGTTGTGGCGGATGACCTTGGCCAGCTCGGTGCCGGTGCAGGCCGGCATGTACATATCGAGGATGATCAGGTCTGGCTGGAAGTCCGCCAGCTCGGCCATCGCTTGAATCGGTTCGATCAGGGTGCGGGTGACGATACCGGCGCTGTTGAGCAGGCGTTCGGTGTGCAGGGCCTGGGCGCGGGAGTCGTCGATGATCAGCACTTTATAGGGTTCGTACTGGGCGACGCAGGTCAGGACTTCGATCTTCTCCAGCAGGCTCGAGGCTTCGAGGGTACCGGTGAGAAATTCCTGGCCACCGGCGCGCACTGCCGCGAGGCGGGTCGGGGTGTCGGTTTCGTGCAGGCTGAAGAACAGCAGCGGCAGCGGTTCTTCCAGACCTTGCTGGGCTTCGGCGGCGAGTTTCAGACCGACGCCGGCACCGCTGAAATCCACGTCCATGACAATCGCGGCCGGCAGGCGCTCGACCATCGACGAACGAAACGCCGACACGCTGTCCAGCGCCTGGGCACTCAGACCGAAAAACTCCAGCTGCTTGGCCAGCCGCTCGGCGCGGTCGTGATCCTGCAGCATCACGTAGATCGGTTTGCGCAGCGGCGGCAAAAAGGTTTGATCAAGCTGATCGCCATGGCGCAGGCCGGTGCGCGACAAGCGCTGCATCAAACGGTTGAGATCGGTGATCAGGCCGCTGCTCAGGCGTCCGCGATTGGCGTCCACCGCTTCCAGCGACTGGCTGATGTGGCGGGCCAGTTGCGTGTGTTCGGGCTGTTCGAAGCGCTCGGCAAAACGCAGCAGGCGCAGATTGGCCTCGCTCAGTTCGGCGAGATCGGCAGTGGACCACTCACTGCGTTGCAGGCGCTGCCATATCTCAAGAATCTGACGTGCCTGATGAATTACCCGCTGGGCAAAGTGGTGCTTGAGGCGCTCACGGCTGGGGTCTTCTGGCTCGGTCATATCCTGACTACTAGTTAGGGTGCATGCTGAGATCGACTGGTGGCTCTATGCTAGCACCTCTTTTCCCTTACATGAGTGTCGTACGTCAATAATCTGCTGTGCGTCACTATTCAGTTTCTGACTGGTCGGTTTCATCCGGGACTGGCTCGTCGTTCAAGTGCCCGTGAACCGGGCCTTAAAGGATGTTTCCCAAGGCTTTTGAGGACGCCTCCCCCACACTGGATGGTCATCGTCTGTCAGGGCTTTCTGATTTTTCCCAAGATCGGTTTCGCAAGGGTTTTGCACTGGTAGGGTCAGGGAAACCCCTACCGGATGTTTGCCCGGACATGACTCAGTGTTTCAACAAATACTCCAGCGATGCCCAGCGCCTGAATCACAACATCACGCCCGTTGCCGACTGTGAGTGCAATGAAGAGATGTTGTATGGCGAACGGGTGAGGGTGACCGAGGTGCCGGTTTTGACGTGCCAGTGCCTTTGGCGTGCCTATCAACGGGAGGCGGAGAGCATCGTCGCCCCTGACGGCGTGCTGATCGCCGATCCGGCGCAGCGCAACCGGGCGATCAACGCCGCGTATGCCCGACTGTGGCTGCATGACTCGCGGTTCCAGTGGGCCGGGCTGGCGGCGTTCGCGTCCAAGCAGGTCGGTTGTGGATTGCTGCATGCGGCGGACAGTATCGAGCTGATCCGCCAGGAGCATGAGGCGCGGCAGCGGGTGCGGGACGGGCGCCGTGAGTCCGGGCTGCTCACTCCGGACAAAATGCCCCGACAGGCCGAGGACTGGGGGGATTACCAAGAGGCGAGGGCGCGCAACCCTGTGCCTTCGCTGGATTTGCGTACTTCGGGTGAAGAGCTGTCATTGGTGCAGCAACAGTTCCGGCATGTGTACGACATGATGGCGATGGGCAATACCACGCTGTTTCTGGATGTTTATCCGCTGCATCAGTTTTATGCGGTGCGTGGGTTGGCGGAGTTGAAGAAGTGTCTGAAAACACGGAGAACGATCTATGGGCACGCAAGGTTTCCGGTGCTTTGGCCCATAGGGGGGAAAGCGCTTCCTTTCGGTGAGGCGTTTCAAGAAATCTTGAATGGATTCGAGGCGATAGATGCGGGGAATATTGCCGAAAGTGTGAATCAGCTGGCTTGGCACGAACAACGAAACATTCTCCAGCCGAGCATCTACGAAAATCGCCATTTGGTGACGTTGTTGCGTGGCAATCATTTTTCCTACGTGACCGGCTTCCCTTCCGGTGTGGCGCAGGCCATCGAGTTGACCCTCACCAGTCAATGTCAGCGAGTCGATGACGGCCGCACCATCGATTTTGGCCGCAACCCGCTGGCGGACCTATCCGATCTCGATCAGCGGATGGTGTTTGTCCTGCGGGCTGCCGCCCGTTTCCACCAGATGCTCAATGACAGCAACAGGGACGCACTGGCGCAATCCATTCGTGAGATCGCTGCCATGGAGGATGCTTGATGCGCTTGCGATCCTGTCTGCCCAGATGGCGTTGCTGGGCATGGCTCATGCTTTGTGGTGTTCTGGCCGTGGCCGCCGCACGTCAGTTGACACGGCCTTTGTGGGGCGACTCCGTGATCGCCATGTCCATAAGCGGAACCTATGAATACATGCGTGAGCATTCGACCGCCCCCCTCGTTATATGGGGCCATGTTGGCAGGCGCGTCTGGGGTGGCGCTTCCAGGACAGATGCGCGCCTGCGATTTGTCGATCCGCAGTACGGATTCGAAACGCCGCCGGCGCGGTTCTTCACGTTCACGTTCGAGGGTCACCTGGTCGGTGATATCCGCATGTCTCCTCAGGTCGAGCCCCTGTTGATCGATGATGCCTTGAAGGTCGTTCTCGATCTGCAAGCCCAATGGTGCGCAAACGGTTGGAGGCCAGTCGGGACGCGAAGTGATCCGACGATGGCGGACACACCAGAGTGGCGAGCCTATCTCAGAGACAGTGTGGTCGCCGGACGTTCATTTTGGCAGGCCGGCGACAAGTATCAGGCGATGTTGATCCTTGGACGGTTCCGAGACTCTCGGCATCCCGACCAAGAGCGATACCTCATTACTCTCGAGCTCGCCGAGCCCTGGATACCCTTTGACGAAATTGAAGATCTCTACGAAGAACCCCACCCCTTTCCCCCACCCCAACCCAAAAAAGGAGCAATACCATGCCAACCCCAGCCTTCATGACCATTGTTGGCAGCCGCCAGGGCCTGATCAGCGCCGGTGCCTTCACCGAACCGTCGGTGGGCAACAGCTACCAGAACGGACGTGAGGACAAGATCATGGTTCAGGCCTTCAGCCACGGCATTCTCCTGCCCAAGGGCGCGGGTGCCGGGCGGCGAATGCACAAGCCGCTGGTCATCACCAAAACCATCGACAAAGCGTCACCGCTGATCCAGGTCGCCCTGTGTTCCGGTGAGCGGCTGAGCAAGTGCTGTCTGGAGTTCTATCGAACATCGGCCCACGGTAGTCAGGAGCACTTTTATACGATTGAACTGGAAGACGCGCAGATCGTCAGCACCGAGGTTTTTATGCCCGACTGTCAGGATCCCGCCACGTCACACCTGACACAGCGGGAAAAAGTCCACTTCAGCTACCGCCGCATCTACTGGCGGCACGAGATCAGCCGGACGATGGGCTCCGATGAGTGGCAGAGCGAGAGCCTGGGATGAGGCTGGTTCATCATTCGCACCTGACCGATACCGAGCGCCTGCATGTCTATCCGGTGGACCAGGCGCTGGAGTGGGTTTGCAAGGTGCTGCTGGAGCGGCAATCCCTCGAAGGTCTCGATCAACTGCGGGCAGGTCTGATGCTCGATCTGGACAGTGAAGTGCTGGAGCACATCGAACGTGGCGAGTGGCTGTTACTCAGGGCCGAAGCCGATGACGGCGAGTGGTCCACCGTCCAGTCAGCCTTCGATCAGGCGGTGCTCGACTTGATGAACAACCCCCCGCCCCAGCCCACCAGAACGCCGCGCATTTATCGTCTGGTCGAGAGCATGACCGGCGAACCGTTGCCGCAGCAGCCCTACATTGCAACAGTTGACGGGATCCCCACCCAGCGCCGAACTGACGCCGAAGGCATTGCTCATCTGTTCATGCCGGACGATGCCCGGCAGATTTCAATGCGAATTTTCAACGTCTGAAGCCTGCGTCTATCCTTTCGCTCACTGACGAACTCCGCCTGTTTTTCTTCGCGACCCTGATCGCGGGTGCCGGGGCGAGGCACGTTGTTGTATGGTTGTGGTCGAACCGTTGAACCCAAGATTGAAAGGATATCGCCATGCTGGACTGGAAGAACCGCGCGGGCAGCGCGCCTGAACGTGCCGCCGAGCCCAAGTCGGCCGCCCGCAGCTATGTCGGCGGGCTGTTGTTCAGCCGGGCGCTGGCCACGCTGGTTGCCATTTATCTGTTGGTGACCATTGGCCTGGGCTGGTACTGGAGTCAGGAACCGGCGCTGTTTCCCGTGGCGCAGAACGCTCAGGTTGCCGCCGAGAAGGAAGGCAAGCAGATGGTGGTCGGCTACACCACCGTCGAAACCCTGAAAACCGTTGCCGGCACTTTGCTCGACAAGCCGGGAGGTTACATTTCCAACGACCGTTTCCCGCCGGGCCTGTGGATGGACAACATGCCGAGCTGGGAGTACGGCGTGCTGGTGCAGGTACGCGACCTGACCCGTGCCCTGCGCAAGGACTTCGCCCGTTCGCAGTCGCAATCGGCTGAAGACGCCGACCTGGCCAAGGCCGAGCCGCGCTTCAACTTCGACAACAAGAGCTGGGTCCTGCCGTCCAGCGAGTCGGAATATCAGGAAGGCATCAATTCCCTGAGCCGTTATCAGGCGCGTCTGTCCGACCCGACCCAGAAAAACGCGCTGTTCTACGCCCGCGCCGACAACCTGAACAACTGGCTGGGCGATGTCGGCACCCGTCTCGGTTCGCTGTCGCAACGCCTGTCGGCCAGCGTTGGCCGGGTCAAGCTCAACACCGCGCTGAAAACCGAAGTGCCGGCGGTGGGTGAAGTTCCGCAGGTCGACGAGGAAGTGGTCGAAACCCCGTGGATGCAGATCGACAACGTGTTCTATGAAGCCCGTGGCCAGGCGTGGGCGCTGTCGCACCTGCTGCGCGCGATCGAGGTCGATTTCGCCGACGTGCTGGCCAAGAAGAACGCGACCGTCAGCGTGCGTCAGATCATCCGTGAGCTGGAAGCTTCCCAGGAGCCGATCTGGAGCCCGATGATCCTCAACGGCAGCGGCTTCGGCGTGTTGGCCAACCACTCGCTGGTCATGGCCAACTACATTTCCCGGGCCAACGCGGCCGTGATCGATTTGCGTCAACTGCTCAATCAGGGCTGAGTCATGGACGAGAGCGCCAGAGAGGCGGCCCACCGCGCCGCCTCGGATGCCGAACAGATCGCCTGGGTCGACGAGCAGGACAACCTGCTCGGCGCCCTGGTACGTTCCGACCTGCGCGAGCGCGGGCTGATCGGCCGTGGCACCTACATCATGCTGTTCAACTCCGCCGGTGAACTCTGCGTGCATCGGCGCACGTTGAGCAAAGCCATCTATCCCGGTTACTGGGACGTGGCAGCAGGCGGCATGGTGCAGGCGCACGAGACCTACGCCGAGTCGGCGGCCCGTGAACTGGAAGAAGAGCTGGGCGTGAGTGGCGTAGAGCTGACGGCCCACGACCATTTCTACTTCGAAGACACCGGCAATCGTCTGTGGTGTTCGGCGTTTTCGGCGGTGTGGGACGGGCCGCTGATCCTGCAGCCTGAAGAAGTGCTCGAAGCGCGCTTCATTCCGGTCGAGCAGGTCATGCAGGAAATCCGGCAAAAGCCTTATTGCCCGGACTCTCTGGCAGCCTTGAAACGTTATCTGAAGGCTCAGCAAAGCAACGTCGCAAAGAACACATAAATTGGCGCCGATTGGCACTTAGCAATCGGCGTTTTTGCCGTTACACTGCGCGACCTTTTCAAGCTGCACCGGCCCGCTTTTATTGAAGAACCGGTGCAGTAGCGCTGCCCCTGCCTGAGTGGGGCTTCGCGGTCGATAGCCTTGCCCAAGGCTGCGATCAGTCTTTGTCCTCCCGAGAGGATTGCCGGTGGCCAAAAAAGCCGCATCCTTCGCCGCCCTGGGCGGCCTGGTATTTTCCACCGACGCAGGTCGTCATTGCCCGGAATGCAGCAAACCGGTGGACGCCTGTATCTGCAAGCAAACCGTGATCCCGGCCGGCGACGGCATTGCCCGCGTGCGCCGCGAGAGCAAGGGCCGTGGCGGCAAGACGGTGACCACCATCACTGGCGTGCCCCTGGCCGAAGACGCGCTCAAGGAGCTGGCGACAACGCTGAAGAAGCGTTGCGGCACCGGCGGTGCGTTGAAAGACGGGGTCATCGAGATTCAGGGCGACCATGTCGAGCTGCTCCTGGCCGAGTTGGTCAAGCACGGTTTCAAAGCAAAGAAGTCCGGCGGCTAGCAGCCTCTGTGAAACCCACCGACGGCTTGATTCAGCTCCAGAGTTTCTGGTTCTGACGTCGTTTCCATGGTTTTCACAGAGCCTGTTCATGAACGGTTTCTAAACTCAACGCTGTCAGCGCGGTCTACCGCCCCGCTGACGAACCGTCATTTTCATTCTTTAGACTGCGCCGGCCTGCGATCAGGCGACGCACTATGACTTCTTTATAGGGGACTTCGATGTCCGTACGACGCACACGCAAAGACGATGGCAGCCAATGGACAGTTGCGGACAGCCGCGGTGTTTACGGGATTCGCCATTGGGGGGCCGGGTATTTCGCGATCAATGACGCCGGTCGCGTCGAAGTTCGTCCGAACGGCCCGAGCAGCTCGCCTATCGATCTGTTCGAACAAGTCGACCAGTTGCGCAAGAGCGGCCTGTCGTTGCCACTGCTGGTGCGTTTCCCCGACATCCTGCAAGACCGCGTCCGTCAGCTGACCGGCGCTTTCGATGCGAACATCGAGCGTCTGGAATACCAGAGCAAATACACCGCGCTGTACCCGATCAAGGTCAACCAGCAGGAAGCGGTGATCGAGAACATCATCGCCACCCAGAACGTTTCCATCGGTCTGGAAGCCGGCTCCAAGCCTGAGCTGCTGGCGGTGCTGGCGCTGGCGCCGAAGGGCGGCACCATCGTCTGCAACGGGTACAAGGACCGCGAGTTCATCCGTCTGGCGCTGATGGGCCAGAAGCTCGGCCACAATGTATTCATCGTGATCGAGAAAGAATCCGAAGTCGGTCTGGTGATCGAAGAGGCCGCTTCGCTGAAGGTCAAGCCACAGGTCGGCCTGCGCGTGCGTCTGTCGTCCCTGGCGTCGTCGAAGTGGGCGGATACCGGTGGCGAGAAATCCAAGTTCGGTCTGTCGGCGGCGCAACTGTTGTCGGTGGTCGAGCGCTTCCGCGCGGCGGGCCTGGATCAGGGCATCCGCCTGCTGCACTTCCACATGGGTTCGCAGATCGCCAACCTCGCTGACTACCAGCACGGCTTCAAGGAGGCGATCCGTTACTACGGCGAGCTGCGCAATCTGGGCCTGCCAGTCGATCACATCGACGTCGGTGGCGGTCTGGGTGTGGACTACGATGGTACGCACTCGCGCAACGCCAGCTCGATCAACTACGACATGGACGACTACGCCGGTGTCGTGGTCGGCATGCTCAAGGAATTCTGCGACGCGCAGGCCTTGCCGCATCCGCACATCTTCTCCGAAAGCGGCCGTTCGCTGACCGCGCACCACGCGATGCTGGTGGTGCAGGTGACCGACGTCGAGAAACACAACGACGAAATTCCGCTGATCGAGAACAAGGAAGCCCTGCCGGAAACCGTGCAGTGGCTGGTCGATCTGCTCGGCCCGACCGATATCGAAATGGTCACCGAAACCTACTGGCGTGCCACTCACTACATGAGCGACGTAGCTGCCCAGTACGCCGACGGCAAACTGACCCTGGCCGAGAAAGCCCTGGCCGAGCAGTGCTACTTCGCCGTATGCCGTCGCCTGCACAACTCGCTGAAAGCACGTCAGCGTTCGCACCGTCAGGTGCTGGACGAACTCAACGACAAGCTGGCCGACAAGTACATCTGCAACTTCTCGGTGTTCCAGAGCCTGCCGGACACCTGGGCGATCGATCAGGTACTGCCGATCATCCCGCTGCACCGTCTCGACGAAGAACCGCTGCGTCGCGCCGTCCTGCAAGACCTGACCTGCGACTCCGACGGCAAGATCAACCAGTACGTCGACGAGCAGAGTATCGAGACCAGCCTGCCGGTGCACGCGCTGAACGAAGGTGAAGACTACCTGCTGGGCGTGTTCCTGGTCGGTGCCTACCAGGAAATCCTGGGCGACATGCACAACCTGTTCGGTGACACCGACTCGGTGAACATCTACCAGAACGCCGATGGCAGCGTGTACCACGCCGGTATTGAAACCCACGACACCATCGAAGACATGCTGCGTTATGTGCACCTGTCGCCGGAAGAACTGATGACTCACTACCGCGACAAGTGCGCCAGTGCCCGCATCAGCGCCAGCGAGCGCACCCAGTTCCTCGATGCCTTGCGCCTGGGCCTGACTCGCTCCTCCTACCTGTCTTCCTGACGTTCAGGTTCCGACTCCACCAGATTGTCTGAAATTGTTCCGCGCACAGCGGGCATTTCAGATGATCTGGTGAGATTCTTCTTTTTAAATTCGTGAAATGGCCTTCATCCAGGCGAGCAAAGTGATGTCGTCTGCTTTTCGCGTAGGTCATTTCCGAATTTGTACTTCGGCACTCTACTCGGCCATGCCTCTCGGCGAGAATCCCCGGCCGCCCCTCCTGTAGAGAATCGCCCATGTTCGATCCAGCCTGCGAGCCGTTGTTTCGTCTCGATGTAGCGGGTCTGTCCACTCCGCTTGAAGTCCTGGCATTCACGGGTAGCGAAGCCATCAGTGAGCCTTTTGCCTTCGAGATCGACTTGCTGCTCGATGATCCCTCCCTGGATCTCGCCAGCCTGATGTATCGCCCGGCTCGCCTGTGTTTCGGGCCTTCGGGCAACGGCGTGCACGGGCAACTGCACAGTCTTGTCCAGCATGAGCCTGGGCAGGGCGCGCGATTGTGCCGGGTGCGGCTGGGGCCACGGTTGAGCTGCCTCGGCCTGCGATATAGCCAGCGCATCTTCAGCGACCGCACGGCACCGCAGATTCTGGATCAGGTCCTGCGCGAGCATGGAATCAGCGGAGCCCGGCGCCGATTCGAACTGCAGGCCGATCATTCCCCGCAGACGTTCTGCGCCCAGTACGGAGAGTCGGATCTGCAACTGGTGCAGCGGTTGTGCAGGCAGGCGCGGATTCACTATCGCTTCGAGCATGGCGACAGGGGGCATTGCCTGGTGTTCGGCGATAATCCGGCCGGGCTGCCGTCAGCGCACGACTTGCGAGTCAACAGCGAAAGCAGTGCCCCGTCGTCGACCATACGGCGTTGGCTGATGAGCGAGCAGGTCGACGTGCAAGGCGAAGGATTGCAGCGTGTTCGCACGGCACAGGGGGACTCCTGTCAGGCAACCCTGCGCAGCGGTCAATGGCTGGCGTTGTCCGGTCACCCTATCGCAGACGCCAACAGGCGCTGGTTATTGACCCGGATCGAGCACCATGCGGATCAGTTGCTCGACCCGCCCTACAGCAATCGGATCTTTGCCGCCGATCATCTTCACGTGCCCCCGGTGCCCGCGCAGTGCTCGGGAAACCGCATGCGCAGTCCGCAACGCGCGTGGGTCGTGTCGGTTGCGGAGCCACAACCGGATCCCGGGCGCCCGATTGCCGTCCAGTTTGACTGGCTGTATCAGGGCGAAGGGGCGAGCCCGAGTCACTGTTGGCTGCCACTGGCCCCGGCGCTGGCCGATGCACCGTCGGCGCTGATGCTGGAAGGTCTGGAGGTTGTGGTGAGCTTTCTCGAAGGCGATCCCGAACAGCCCGTGATCAGTGGCGTCCTGCAGGCTTTGGCGCCTGCGAAATCCATTGAGCAAGAAGAGCCGTTGCCGGTGCCTGACCGCCTGGCCAGCGAAGGTCTCTCGCAATGGCTGAAGGCGGCCGAGCCGTTGTTACTGTTGTGCCTGATACCCGGAGGTGGCAGTTATCGGCACTGCGCCGCATCGGTGTGCTGTTGCCGAGTGGCCGCCGGGCTCAAAACGAGCGAAGGGCGATGAGCGTCGCGGCACCCGGACAGCGTGCGCAATGGTTGTTGCTGGACACCGCGCAGGCACAGCAGGCGTTGATCACGCTGCGTCAGGGATTCTCGGGTGTGCGCAGCATGAAACTGTTTCACGGTACGGAGTTCCAGCCGGTCGATGAGCAGGGGCCATGGCTGATCGATCTGCGCGATTTCCCCGCACTCTCGTCGCTCTGTCATGCCGACCCGCAGACCTGGCAAGGGCTGCTGCTGGGCTGCGCAGCTCCGGAGCAGCGGTTGCGCGAGCACTTGCAACGGATGCTGACCGTCTCGGTGGGACTGGATCATCGTGCGCTGCTCAATTACTACAATCGCCAGACTGCCAGCTACTTTTTCGATGCCTGTGACGCCCGGCAATTGAGCTGCTGGCTCGGGCCGATAGACTGGTTGCGCTGGTTCGGCGGGACCTGGGCCGATCTGGCCGGCGGCAGTCAGGGCTGGCAGCAGCTGCGCAATCCGGGGCTGGCCGTGGAACCTCTGCGGGTCGAACAAAGCCTGACCCGCCAACAGCGCGAACGCCTGCACCGATGCCTGCTGGATCAGCATGTCTGGCGCTGGAGTCAGTCGACGGGGAACGGCTATCGGCTGATCTCTTCCTTTCAGGAGCAAGGCCTGGCGCTGGGGTTCAGCGAACAGGCGCTGCTGGACGACTGGTTGTGGCTGCGTTTGCAGCATCCGCGTGCCGAGCTGACACCGCTGCCGCAAGGTTTGACCCCACGGCAGCGGCTC
Source organism: Pseudomonas glycinae (assembly GCF_001594225.2). Lineage (GTDB taxonomy): Bacteria > Pseudomonadota > Gammaproteobacteria > Pseudomonadales > Pseudomonadaceae > Aquipseudomonas > Aquipseudomonas glycinae. Next base: position 3,888,093 of record NZ_CP014205.2, on the reverse strand, counting down.
GAACTGTTGCGTCGGCGCTGGCTGAACGATCCGTCGTGAAGCGCCGCTTCAGTGAGCGGCACCATTGAACCAGCCATCGGTGCGCCGCAGCCACCACGCCAGTCCCCCGAGCGTCAGGCTGCGCAGCACCATGAACAGCAGGAATGAAATCCACAGGCCGTGATTGCCCAGACCTTGCAGCGCCCAGGCGACCGGCAGCAGCAGGATCACGGTCGCCAGCATGCCGTTGCGCATTTCCCGGGCACGGGTGGCACCGATGAACAGGCCGTCGAGCAAGTAGCTCCAGACTGCGATCAACGGCAGGACAGCCAGGTAGGGCAGGTAGATGAACGCGGTGTCGCGCACGCTCTGGATGTCGGTCTGCATTTCGATGAACAAGTGGCCGGCCAGCAGGAACAACGCGGCAAAGCCCAGGCTGGCCAGCAGCGACCACCCGCCGGCAACCACCAGCGAGCGACGCAGGGCCAGACGATCCCGGGCGCCGATGGCGTGGCCGCACAAGGCTTCGACGGCGTGGGCCAGTCCGTCCAGCGCGTGGGCGGTCAACAGCAGGCCGTTGAGCAACAGCGCGTTCGCCGCGACGGTGGCATCGCCCAGTCGCGCGCCCTGCACGGTGATCAGGAAAAACACCGATTGCAGGGCCAGGCTGCGAATGAAAATGTCGCGGTTGACCGCCAGCAGCGGACGCCAGCTCTGCCAGACCTTCAGTGCCGCCCAGGCGATGTGGCCGGGATAGGCACGAAGCGCCTTGCGGGTCATCCACAGGCCGAGCAGTGCGCCGCTCCATTCGGCGATCACCGAGGCCCGCGCCGAACCGACCACGCCCCAGTCCAGGCCGATCACGAACCACAGGTTGAGCACGATGTTGATCAGGTTGGTGCTCAGCAGAATAGCCAGCGGCGCCCGTGCGTTCTGGGTGCCGAGGAACCAGCCGACCAATGCATAACTGGCCAGCGCCGCGGGCAGCCCGAACAGGCGCGTGTGGAAGAAGTCGCGGGTCAGCTGATCCAGCTCCGCCGACGGTTGCATGAAGTGCAGCGCGACCCCGCTCAGCGGTACGCCCAGCGCTCCGAGCAGCAGCGCTAGCCCCATCGCCAGCAACAGGCCCTGAAGCAGAATCTGCCGCAAGGCCGCACCGTCGCTGCGCCCGGCGGCCTGGGCGGCAAAACCGGTGGTGCCCATGCGCAGAAAACCCATGGCCCAGGCCAGAAAGGTATACAGGCTGGCACCCACTGCCACCGCGCCCAGTTGATGAGCGTGGGGCAGATGACCGATGACGGTGCTGTCGACCAGCGCCACCAGCGGCACGGAAATGTTGGAGAGGATCATGGGGGCGGCGAGCGCCCAGACGCGACGATGGGTCGGGCGGTCGCGCCAGTCGGTGATCAGGTTGGACATGCGGGCTCCTTGAGGAGCTGCATTGTAGCGGGCGGCGTCAGTGAATGATCCAGCTCAGCAGCCACAATCCCAGCAGCAACCAGATGATCCCGGCAATGATCGAGGCATTCATGAACGCGCGGATCGCCGACCACAGCAGCATCAGGCCGACGATCAGCGCGATGATGCTGATGATCGAGGTGTCCATGCCCAGCGCTCTCGACAGCCCGTCGACAAAGTTGCCTCCGGCGTTGCCCAGCAGATTGAACAGGCCGCTGAGGCCGTCGACGATGAAGCGGATGATCGAGCCGAGCGCCTGGCCCAGCCATTCGAAAAAGCTTTCTACCTGCATGTCTGTTTCCTGATGAAAGAGCTGAGCCTTGGGCCGCAGCGGGAGCGGTCGAGTTCCCTGCAAGCATAGAGGGTTTTAACGGGCGACTGGCGCTTGCCTTCGCGCAGCTTCCCCCCGAAGCTATACGCCTTCAGGAGAGCCCGATGAACCTTGTTGAACTGACCGAACGCCTGCACGCCATTCGCGACCGCAATGACTGGCGGCAATTTCACAGCCCGAAAAACCTGGCCATGGCCGCCAGCGTGGAAATGTCCGAACTGGTGGAAATCTTTCAGTGGCTGACCGAAGACCAGTCCCGCCAGTTGCCGGCGGACAAACTCGCCCACGCCGGGCAGGAAGTCGGCGACATCGTTCTGTATCTGTTGCTGCTGTGCAGCGAGCTGGGCCTGGACATGAATGAAGTGGTGCGCAGCAAACTCGCCGACAGCGAACGGCGGTTCAGCTGATGAGCGACCGTCATTTCGATCAGTTGGCGACCCGCTTCGCCGAAAAAATCTACGGTGGCGCCAAGGGCGCGATCCGCCTCGCGGTGCTGCAGGCCGACCTCGCCGAAGCCTTGCCGGATCGTCCGTTGCGGGTGCTCGACATCGGTGGCGGCCTGGGCCACATGTCGTTGTGGCTGGCTGAACGCGGGCACCAGGTGACGTTCACCGAGCCGGCCGAACCGATGCTCGAAGGCGCACGCCAGCGCTTTGCCGAAGCCGGGCAAACCGCGACGTTCATTCAGGCACCCTGGCAGGAACTACTCGGCCAGCTCACCGAGCCTTACGATCTGGTGCTGTGCCATGCGGTGCTGGAGTGGCTGGCCGAACCCCACGCGATCCTGCCGGTGCTGCATCAGTTGACCAAGCCCGGCGGCTGGCTGTCGCTGGCGTTCTACAACCGCGATGCACTGATTTACCGGAACCTGCTCAAAGGCCATTTCAAGAAAATGCGCAGGAACGACATGGCCGGTGAAAAGCAGAGCCTGACCCCGCAGCAGCCACTCGATCCACGGGAACTGGCGACGCAACTCGCCGGGTTGTGGCAGGTCGAAACTCAGAGCGGGGTGCGGGTTTTCCACGATTACATGCCGGTGGAATTCCAGGCCCGCGCCGAGTTGATTGATTTGCTCGAGATGGAACTCGCCCACCGTCGTCACCCAGGCTTCGCCGGGCTTGGGCGCTACTTGCACTGGATCTGCCGGCCGATCTGATCGGAGCGAGATATGAAAGGTCATTCAGGGTTACTGCTGATCTGTCTGGGGTTGGCCGCTTGCCAGGGCAGCAACCCCTACGTAGCGCAGTCGCGACCGTTGCCGCCGGCCCCTCCGCAGGCAGCGACCACTTTCGACCGCAGCGCTTATCCCGCGCCGCCACGGGATTACGGGCGCTATCGCAGTTGGGCGTGGCTCAACGGTCAGCTGCCGCCGGGCACGGCCTGGGCGGATTCGGCGCAAGTGGCCGAAGCCGTCAGCAGTGCGCTGGATCAGCGCGGCTTGCGCCCGCTGCATGACAATCGCCCGGCCGACCTGCTGGTCAGCGCCAACCTGAGCCTGGAAACCCGCCTGCGTCAGGTGCAGGACGATTACGGTTATTACGGCGGCTACGGCGGATATGACCGTTACGGCCGCGGTTACGGGATGTACAACACGGTGCCGATCGTCCGTACCTATCAGGAGCAGGTCGTGGTGGTGCGGGTCGATCTGTTCGACGCCGGCAGTGGTCAGCCGGTCTGGAGCGCCAGCGCCGAAACCGGCACGCAAGGCAAGCAAAGTGATCGCACCGACGCGATTCGGGAGGCTGTCGAAAAGGCCATGTCGGCGTATCCTCCCGGTTAGCTTCTGGAAAATGAGAAGCTCCTCCAGGTTCATGTCTTCCACCGGAGAAAAATCATGTTCCGCCGTCTCGCTTTACTGGCTGTGGCCGCGCTGCTCAGTGCCTGCGCCGCCAACCAGGTCAACCATGACTTCGACGCCAGCCGCGACTTTGCCGCTTACCGCAGCTGGAGCTGGAAAGACCCCGCCCTGCAATACCGCCCCGACGATCCAAGGATCAAGAGCGACCTGACCGAACAGCGCATCCGTCAGGCCGTCGCCGACCAACTGGATCAGCGTGGCCTGCGCCCGGCCGCTTCGGGCGCCCGAGGCGATCTGTTTGTGCAGACCTACCTGATCGTCGAGGACCGTCAGCAACAGGTGACCACCAACTACGGCGGCGGTTGGGGCGGCCCGTGGAACGGTTACTGGGGCGCCCCGATGTACAACGAAACCCGCAACATCACCTATAAGGTAGCGACCATTCAGGTCGATCTGCTCGACGGCAAGGACGGCAAACTGGTGTGGCGCGGCAGCGACGAGCAGATGCTCAGCCGCACGCCGAATCCGGCGGATCGCAGCAATGCCATCCGCGAGACGGTGGCGCGGATCCTGTCCAACTATCCACCGCGTTAATCTGTTGAAAAAGTACGGGAGCCAAATGGCTCCCGTTGTTTATGGGCGGGTAAAACTGGCGTCTTGCCAGCAGCGTTGCCTGCGCGTGTCTACACTCATACCCATCCATGGAGGTTGCGCCCGGCCGTGCGCCGGCAAAGGAGTGCGCCATGTCGCGTCATTCGCAGTGCGGCGGGCCAGCCCGGCAGCGGGGAGCCATCGGCCTGATGGCGGCGCTGACCCTGGGCATGGCCCTGGTGTTCATCCTGGTGGTGGTCGACAGCGGCCGCCTGTATCTCGAGCGTCGTCACCTGCAACAGATCGCCGATGTCGCCGCCCTTGAAGCCGCGACCCGTGGCGGCAACTGCGGCGCCGGGGCCACGGCCAACGCCTATGCGCAGGCCAGCGTCGTGCGCAACAATTTCCCGATTCCCAGTGCCGGTCGAGCCTTGGCGGTCGCCTGCGGATCATTGAGTCTGGACGCCAGCAATCTGCGGGTGTTTGCCGTCAATGCCGCCAGCACCGAAGCGATCCGTGTCGTCGTCAGTCATACCGTGCCTCAGAGCTTTGCCGGTGCCATCGGCGGACTCTTCGGCGGCGCGGGCCGCAATGCAACCATCAATCTCAGCGCCACGGCAGTCGCGGCGGTGCCGCCACCATTGGCATCCCTGACCATCCGCAGCACCGCATTGAGCGTCGATACGGGGCGGTCAGCCGTGCTCAATGCGTTGTTCGGTGGCTTGCTGGGCGGCAACCTCTCGCTCAGTGCCGCGAGCTGGAATGGCCTGGTCAACACCAATATCAATCTGCTCGGTTATCTCGACCGGTTGAAGGTCGATATCGGTCTCAGTGCGGGCGGCTACAGTGAAGTGCTCGGCAACACCATCGCCGTCAGTCAACTGGTCCAGACCGCGATCAACGTCCTCGACCCCAACGGCACCCTGAGTGCCACGGCAACCATCCTCGGCTTGCAGGCGATCAAGGCAGCGGCCGGCGCGACCCAAGTGGTGCTGGGCAACCTGCTGAAGGTACAGGCTGGCACCCAGGCCACGGCACTGGCGGTGGACGTGCGGGCGTTCGATCTGATTCAGGGCTTCGTGCAACTGGCCAACAAGCAGAACGGCCTGGTGGCCAACCAGACGATCAACCTTGGCGTGGCACAAATTACCGCGAGCGTGCAGGTGCTGGAGCCGCCGCAATTGTCGGCTATTGGCAACCCTCGGCTGGCAGCCGCCAACCCCTTGGGGCCGAACCGGATTTATGTGAAGACCGCGCAGGTGCGAACTCTGTTATCGGTCAATCTGCCTTTGCTGGATACGATTCTGTCGCTGGTCAATGCCGTGGCCGATCTCGCCGGCCCGTTGACCAATACGTTGAATGCCTTGCTCAGCCTGAATCTGGTGGGGGTGATCGATTCGCTGACGTGCGCGCTCGGTGCGTCCTGCCAGACACCGTCGATCGAGGTGCTGCCCGGGCCGATTCGTCTCGACGTGGCGCTGGATGTGGCGGCGGCCAACAGCTACGTCACTGCATTCAGTTGCCTGACGCCGACCAACAAGACCCTGACCACCAACACCACGACTTCAGTCGCCAACCTGAAAATCGGCCGGATGGATCCGGCAGCGGTGTTCGGCAATAACGTCACGCCGCCGGCCGTGGTGGTGCAGCCGTTGAAGGTGATCGATATCGGCGTGAAGACCTGCCGACGCTTCCTGGTGCTGCCGGTCAGTTGCGATCCGCGCATCCCTTCCGTCGGTGGCGGGCTCGACATCTCGGCTGACACCACCGTCGGCCAGAACGCCAACATCCCCCATGTCTACTCCGCACCGCCGGCTGCCAGTCTGCCGGAGATCAACCAGCCGCCGTTCTATTACAGCTACACCACCAGCAACGTGGTCAGCAGCCTGAGCGACACCCTGAACAACCTCAACCTCAACATGCATGGCCCGACGGGCAGTCTGGTCAGCGGGCTGGGGGCAATTCTGAGTTCAGTGAAAACCTTGCTGGTCACCACCATCAACACCGTGCTCAGTCCGCTGCTCGACACCCTCATCAACACGCTGTTGATGGCCCTGGGGATCAACCTCAATCAGGTCGATGTCGGCGCCAATCTCAGTTGTCAGTCGGGGCGGGCGACGCTGGTGATCTGATCGTCGAGGGCGATCGGCAATTCGATGCAGAACCGGGCGCCGTCGTCGCCGTTGCGCACGCTCAGGCGTCCGCCCATGTTCTCGACGATGCCGTAACTCACCGACAAGCCCAGGCCAGTGCCGACGCCCACCGGTTTGGTGGTGAAGAACGGCTCGAAAATCCGCTCCAGCAAACGCGGATCGATGCCGCCGCCGTTGTCCTCGACCCACAGCCGCACCACGTGTTCGTCGTGTTCGGCATGCACGGCAATCCACGGCTGGAAGTCGCGATTGGATTCACGTTTGCTCAACAGCGCGTCCCGGGCGTTGACCATCAGGTTGATCAACACCTGTTCCAATTGATCGACGTACCCGCGCACCTGCAGCTGGAAGTTCGCCTCGCCGATTCGTAGCTCGACGCCTTTGCCGCGCAGGCCTTCGGACAGCAACGACAAGGTGCCTTCGATGGCGTCGAGCGGATTGAACGGGTGCTGTTCGATTTCCGAGCGCCGGCCGAACACCCGCATATGATCGACCACCCGCGCCGCTCGCTGGACCTGAGTGTCGATACGGTTGAGTTTGTCGGTCAGGTAATCGATCTGCACATCGCCGTTGCCCAGGCGTTTGAGCACGTTGACGATGGCCATGCGCATCACGTTCAGCGGCTGATTGATCTCGTGGGCCAGCCCCGTGGCCATCTCGCCGAGGGTGGCCATTTTTGCGCTCTGGGTCAGTTGCTGCTGCGAACGCCGGACCTCGGTGTTGTCACGGCCCACGGCCTGGATTTCGAGTAAACGGCCCTGTTCATCGAACACCCCGCGATCCGACCAGATCCACCACGCATGTTCGCGCCCCGGCAGGCGCAGGTTGATTTCGGCACTGCTCACCGGCGCGTCCGGAGTCAGTTGCGCCAGGCGCTGGACGAAGGCCTCGCGTTGTTCGTCCGACATCCAGCTGCCCAGATTCACCCCCGGCAGTTGTTCCGGGGCGCACTCCAGATACATCGCCAGTGGCCGGTTGCCGAAGGTCAGGGTCAGGTCCGGGCGATAGCGGCAGATCATGGCCGGCGAATCTTCCACTAGGATGCGATAGCGTTCTTCGCTGGTCTTGATCCGCTCGGCGGCGAGGGTCGCGTCGGTAACGTCCAGCCACAGCCCGACGGCCTCCACTGGCAGACCGAGATCGTCGCGTAACAGTTTGGCTTCGTCGAGCAGCCAGTGGGTGTTGCCCTGGGTGTCGAGCATCCGGTAGCGCGTGCTCACCGAACCTTCGCGCAGCAACTGCCGGGTACGTTCGAAATACGCCGCGCGATCGTCGGGATGGACATGATTCACCAGCGCACCGTCGGCGCAGTCGGCAAGGCTCCAGCCCAGCAATGGCTGCAGGCTGGCGCTGAAAAACGTCGGCTGCAGCGCGCCTTCGACATAGCGCTGCACGTAGATCACCGCTGGCGCGCTGGCGATCAGGTTGTCCAGTCGCGCATGGGCCGCGGCCGCCTGTTGTTGCTGGTTCTTGATGTCGCTGATGTCGAGCATGAAGCCTACGAGACGCCGCTCGGCGCCGATGCCCAGTGACTGGCCCTGCAGGCGGAACCACTGCGGCTGCGCTTGATCAACGGGTTGCAGGCGCACGCACAGCTCCAGTGCCTGACCTTCGTCCTGCAAGGCTTGCAGGCGGCTGCGCAGTTCTTCGCGGTCGGCCGGGTGCACCCGGGCGAACCAGGCCTGAATCGGCAGGCGCCCGGCGCTCAAGCCGAGGTTGACGGCCAGCGCATCGGCGAGCAGCACTTCGGCGCTGTCGCTGAACACCTCCCACCAACCGGTGCCGAGCAGGCCTTGCAGGATTTCCAGACGTTCCAGCTGCAAGTGGTGACGATGTTCACGCAGGCGTTCCAGCAGCGGCGCGGCGACGGCGGCGGCCAGTTGCAGCCAGTCGTGATCGCTCAAGTCGACGGTGTGTGGCTGCACGTTGAAGCAGCCGAAGAGCAGCCATGCCGCCACGCCATGGGCATCGCGATAGGGCACGGCAAACCCTTCGGCGGGGCCGAATACGCTGCTCAGGCGGGGATGCTCGGCGGGCAGCACGCGTTGCGGTGCGGCGCCGTTAAGGCTGTCGAGTCCGGTGCCCAGACGCTGCGCCATATCCCACAGCCGCGGGGCGTCGGGTGCGCTGTAATGCTGATGAATCTGCCAGCCCTGGGCTGCTTCATCCAGCAATGCCACTGCGATGCACGGCACCTGAAAGCGCTGGCTCAGGCACTGCAGTTGTTCACCGAGCACCTGCGGCAGGCGCGCCAGGCCACAGAGTCGCAAATGGTCGCGGATGTGTGCGGCGAGCCACTGGCATTGTTCGCGACTGCGCGCCTGCTGCCTTTCGCTCAACAGGTCACCGATGTCCAGCAATTGCAGGATCCAGCCATTCCCCTGCGGCTGCACCCAGCCGCGCAAGTGCAGCGGCGGACCGGCGAGGCTGAAAAAATCCAGATCGAGCAACTGTCCCTGCCAGTCGGCGGGCACGCCTTCGACCGCAAGCGTGCTGTGCGGCAGCAGGTAATCGAGCAGATGCCGCGTGCGAGTGGCGGACAGTTGTTGCGCCAGCACATGGCGCAGCGGTCCGGTCAGGTGGATGACCTGGCCTTCGCCATCCAGATGCAGCTGCAAACCGACGCCGGATACCGCGGGGTTGTCCATGACCGCTGGCGGTGTGGACGTTTGACGATTGAGCAGGCGGTTGAACAGCTTGTCACCGGAACTCAAAATTGCAGGCTCGAGCTGGCGGTCAGGTTGGCAGGCAGATTGGGCACCGCCCCGATACCGGGCAAGACCAGAAACGGTAACGCCTGATTGAGCTTGTTGGTCGGGTAGTTGATGCGCACCGTCAGCAGGCCGCCCACGTAGGTCACTGTCGCGTCAGTGGCTGCGTTGAAGTTCAGCGCCGGCGGCAGCCACGCCAGGCGTCGGGCCAGTTCGGCGCGTGCCACGTTCTGGATCGCGGTGGCGTAGTTGGCGGTCGCCGGATCCAGCGCCACGCCACGCCGCACCGCTTCGGACGTCGACTGGGTGAAGGCCTGCATCAGCAACATCGGCAGGCTGTAGCTCACGATCCCGTAAAACACGGCAAAGAAGATGACGAACACCAAGGCGAATTCGATGGCGGCGGCGCCTTTTTGCTTGCGGGGGAGGCCGGTTTTCATGAGTGCGTCTACCCTGACAGTCACTGCGTAGTATCAGCATAGAATCATTCAGCCAAAACGGACGATTTTTACCGGATGCACAGCTTTGTCCTACTGATCTGGCTGACACTCTGCGCCGCGCAGGATGCCCGCGAACGCCACATCGGCAACGGCCTGACCCTCGGTGTCGGCGCGCTGGCGCTGGTCTGGCTGCTGGTCAGCGGCACCACCTGGATCGGGGCCGAGGCGGCGCAGGGCGGCTGGGCGGTATTGCTGGCGCTGGCGCTCACGCTGCCGGGTTACCTGCTGGGGCGTATGGGCGGCGGCGATGTGAAACTAATGACAGCCCTGGCTCTCGCGACAGACGGTCAGCACCTGCTGGGCGCGTTCATCGGCGCCGCTTTTTGCAGTGTGATGTGGATGCTGCTGGTGCCAAAAGTCTGGCTGCATGTCAGTCAAGGGGTTAGAGAACGTCTTAGATATTTCAGTCCTGAAGTGTCAAAAAAGCTGCCATTTGCGCCGTTTGTGCTGGTTGGAACAATCCTGACTTTTTATTGGATCCATTAGTCGCCACCCGCCACTACTGCTATGTACATAGTCGGAAAGTGCGTCTACTTTCAAATAAGCAGTTATACAGCCACAGGCTGGCAGTACAGGAAAGGCCAGCTTTGGCCCGGGCATGGAGTGGCACGTGAACAAGCTTACGTCGGCGGTAAAAGTCCTTGTGGTCGATGATCAGGCGCTGATCGTTGAAGAGCTCTGTGAGTTTCTCGAGAGCAGCGGTTATCGCTGCGTGCCCTGTGAGTCCAGCAGCGAGGCGGTCACGCGTTTCAGTGAAGACCCGGCCATCGGCCTGGTGTTGTGCGACCTGCACATGCCGGACATGGACGGCATCGAGCTGGTGCAGGCGCTGCAGCGGGTGTCCGGCAAGAACCGGGCGTTCGAAGCGATCATGCTTACCGGCCGCGCCGACAAGCAGGATGTGATCAAGGCGTTGCGCGCGGGGATTGCCGATTACTACCAGAAACCGGTGGATCTGGATGAGTTGCTGGAGGGGTTGCGGCGTCAGGAAACGGTGCTGCAGGAGCGGCAGAAGACCCTGCAACTGGGGCACCTGAATCAGAAGCTGCAGGATCTTTCTTCGTCGATCGATGATTTGTATCAGGATCTGGACAAGGTTCGGCGCGGGCCTGCGCCGGCTGCCCAGACCTTGGCAGAGGGTGACAGTGCAGAGATGCCGGCGATTTTCGAGCAGTTGTCGCCGCGCCAGCTCGATGTGGCCCGGCTGGTGGGCAAGGGGCAGACCAATTATCAGATTGCCTGTGAGTTGGGGATTACCGAGAACACGGTGAAATTGTATGTGTCGCAGGTTTTGCGGTTGACGCATATGCATAATCGGACGCAGCTGGCGTTGGCTCTGGCGCCGGGGAGTTCTTCTGCTGTTCGGCGGGGGGTTACGGCGCATTGACCTTGGCGGCCTTTGGGCCGGCCAGGCCTTGGGTTTGTTTTGGGTGAATATCCGGTTTTTTGGGTGTTGCGGCTGGCGGTTCCGCCCTTACGGCGGGTCACTTTTGGCAAACGCCCCAAAAGTAACCAAAAGGTCTAGGCCCCTGCGTTCGGCACCTCGCTTTGGCTCGGTGTTCCTTCGTTCCGGGATTCATCCGGGGGCATCGCCTACGGTTTGCTTCGCTGCACCTCCTCTCGATGCATGCGGCTTCGCCGCACGGTCGCTGCGCTCCCACCCCCGGATAAATCCCTCCACTCAGCCTGCCGATGGGGCCGGCACGTCAAGAGCGGTACTCGAGCTAACGCTCATCGTGTTGAGTGGTGGGAAGCGAACAGCGAACAGCAGACTGCTTTTTCTTGATCGTTCCCACGCTCTGCGTGGGAATGCAGCCCGGGACGCTCCGCGTCCCGATTCGAGCTGCCAGCGACTGTCGCTGGCAGCTCGGTTCAGTCAGAGCGGCTTGGCTGTGGGTTGGATGACGCTGTACTTCGACGTTATCCAGTACTCGGTTCACCGTCAGTTCGGTGGGCATGTTGTTGGAAACATCCCCCAAAATCACGCCATCTGTAGGACGACAAACACGTTTGGAAATGTGTGCTTGCGCCGCGTTTATCCTCCCGACCCACTGTCCACAGTCCCACCCTGCTTCTGATCAAAGAATTCCGGAATCTCGTGTGTGTAGCTCTTCAACCAGCGTTGCATGCTCAGTTCGCGTTCGGTGGGGGTGCTGGTCTGGGGTTTGTTGGAGGCGGCTTTGTTGCGGCTTTGCAGGAGCAGCCAGCCTTCGGTTTCCTGTTGTTGCGCCGAGGCGGGGCCGGGGTCGATGGCGTGGGTGGTCAGGGGCAGGGCGAGGAGGGTGAGGCAGAGCGCGGTGGCTTTCATGGCGGGGCTCCTTACTTGAGCATCGCGGTGGCGGCTGCGGTGACGGGGCTTGGGGTCTTGAGTTTCTGGGCGCGGGTCTGGGCCTCGTTGAATTGCTCAGGGCTCAGGTTCAGGCGGCTGACCAGTTCGGCGGCGCGGGTCCAGTCGTCCTGGTAGAGCAGCAGCGTCACCAGGTTCAGGGCGGCCAGTGAATCGCTCTGCTTGAGTTCCATGGCGGTGAGGAATTCGAAGCGGGCGTCTTCGATGCGCAGTTGGTTGAGGTACACCACGCCCAGGTCGTTGCGGATTTTTTCGTCGGTGGGGGCCAGGCGGGCGGCGCGTTGCAGGTGGGCCTGGGCCTGGCCGTAGTCGGCGCGGGCGGCGGCGAGCTGGCCGAGGCCGTGTTCGGCTTCGGCGGCCAGGCAGCTGCCGAGCAGGCCGCGATACAACGGCTCGGCTTCGCTGCGCCCCAGCAGGCGATAGACCTTGGCCTTGCGCAGGCGGACGTCGGCGAGGTTGTCCGGCAGGCTTTGCAGGTTCGCCAGGCTGGCGTGCAGTTTGCCGTCCTTGGCCATGTCGTCGGCCAGGGTCATCGACAGTTGTTGTTCCTGGCTCAACGGGCCGCAACCGGCGTTCGGGTTCAGGGCGCTCCACGGCGTCTGGCCGTTGCTGGCGCAGCCGCCGAGCATCAGCAGGGTCAAGCTTGCAATCATTGCTTTCATGGCGATTCCTTCTATGAGCCCAGTGCCCGCGCCAGGGCACTGAAGCCCGGGCCTGCGAGGACGATCAGCAGCGCCGGGAAGAGAAACATCATCATCACGACGGACATTTTGGCGGACATTTTCGAGATGTATTCCTGCAGCCTGGTCAGGCGTCGGTCATCGAGCAGTTGCTTGAGCGCCAGCAGCGATTTCATCGCGCCCCCACCCTGTTGCAGCAGTTGCTGAAGGATCACGCAGGTGTCGGTGAATTCGTCCACCGCCAGCAGGCGCGTGGCCTTGTTCAGTTCCTCGCCCAGCTCCAGGCCCGAGTCGACCCGGGCCAGCACCAGACGCAATTCCTGGGTCAGCACCGGCAGCAACGTCTGGCCTTCATGGCTGAGCACGCGCAACGCCTGCTCGACGGCCATGCCGGCTTCGAACAGGATGCGCAGCAAAGGAATGAAGGTGGAGATTTCCGTGGCCAGTTGTTTTTGCCGGCGGGCGGCGGCCATCGCCAGCAGGCGTTTGGGCAACAGGTAGCCGATGCCGAGGGCGAACAGCGGGGCGATCCATTGACGCTCGATGTGAGGAAACAGCACCCCTTGCAGCAAGACCGCCACAGTCAGCAACAGCAGCGGCGAGCCGATCTGGCAGGCGGCGAACAGTGATCGCTGGCGGGCGCTGCGCCAGCCGAGGCGGTTGAGCAGGGTCTGGGTTTCGTTGTCGAGTTTGACCGCGCGCTGGCCGAGGGTACTGCTGCCGAGCACCTGCAGCAGGTTACCGAAACGATTGTCCCGCAGCAGCGCACCTTCCAGCCGCCGCGTGACCTGCCGCGCGCGACGACGGCGGTCGAGCAGGCCGCTGATCAGCAACAGTGCAGCGCCCAGCATCAACATCGCGCTGATCATCAGAGGCATGGTCATAGGCTGCGCAACATCCGCCAGAGCAACAGGCTGCCGATCACCTGCAGGCCGAAGGCGCTGGCGAGCATCATCTGGCCGGAATGGTCGTTCCACATGGCGATCAGGTATTTGGGATTGGACAGCAGAAAGTACCCGGCCAGCCCCACCGGCAGCAGGCCGAGCACCCAGGCGGTGATGCGGGTTTCGCCGGTCATGGCGCGCAACTGGCGGGACGCCTGGTCACGTTCGCGGATCATCCGGATCAGGTTTTCCAGCAGTTCGCTGGCGTTGCCGCCGTAGCGGTGATTGACCTTGAGGCCGACGGCGAACAGGCGCAATTCGTCCTTTTCATAGAGCTCGGCCACATCGCCCACGGCCTCCGGCAGGCTCACCCCCAATTGCACGTTGCGCTGCACCCGGCCCATGGCGTTTTTCAGCGGGTCTTCGCTGGCGTCGATCGCGCCCAGTACCGCGTCGGCCAGGGTGCGTCCGGATTTCAGGCTGCGCACCGTGTGGTCGAGCAGTTGCGGCAGTTGTTCGATCATCCGTCGCAACCGTCGCTGATAGCGCCAAATGACGTAAACGCGCAGCGCCAGCGGTGGCAGCACCAGCAGCAACAAAAAGCCGATCCAGCCGCCGATGACCAGGCCGATCACGCTGCCGAAGGCCCACAGCAGCAACCACAATTCGAGACGATCCGGGTGACCGAGACCCGCCCGCAAAAAGGCGCGCTCCAGTCCCGCCCAGCGCGGTTTCTCCGCCAGCAGTCGCGGTTGTCCCTGATTCAAGCGGTCCAGTACCCGTTCGGTGCCGCTCTGGCGCCAGCCGTTGTAGAACAGGCGCAGCGACAGACCGAGCAACGCCATACAGATCAGGATCAGCAACAGCGGTTTGAGCATGTCGGAGCCCTCACGGTGACAGCGCCGGTTCGCGGCGCAACTTGTCACCGGCCGGGTTGACCGCTTCACGCAGAAAACCGAAACCGGTGCGGCGGTCGAGACGGAACAGGGTGTTGGTGACGTAGATGTCGTCGCGCACCCCGACCACTTCCACCACTTCGCTGACGCAGCGGCGGCCGTCGGGCATGCGCGTCAGTTGAATGATCACGTCGAGTGCCGCGCAAATCATCTGGCGCAGGGTGCGTTCGGCAATGGTGCGTCCGGTCAGGCCCACCAGGGTTTCCAGGCGCAGCAGCGCGTCCTGTGCGTTGTTGGCGTGGACCGTGCTCATCGAGCCGTCGTGGCCGGTGTTCATCGCCGTCAGCACGTCGACCACTTCGACCCCGCGAATCTCGCCGAGGATGATCCGGTCGGGGCGCATCCGCAGGGCGTTGCGGATCAGGTCGCTGGCCTTCACTTCGCCGTGGCCCTCGGCATTCGGCGGGCGGGTTTCCAGGCGCACCACATGCGGATGGCCGAGTTGCAATTCGGCGACATCTTCGATGGTCACCAGCCGCTCGTGCGGGTTGATCAGCTGGCTGAGAATGTTCAGCAAGGTGGTCTTGCCGGTGCCGGTGCCGCCGCTGATGAGAATGTTGCAGCGCTTGCCGACGGCTTCGGCGATGAAGTCGAAGATCGCCTGATCGATGGTCTGCATCGCCATCAGGTCAGTGCTTTTAAGCATGTCCTTGCGAAATTTGCGGATCGACAGGCACGGGCCGTCGAGGGCAATCGGCGGGATGATCGCGTTGACCCGGCTGCCGTCGGGCAGGCGCGCATCGACCATCGGCGACGACTCGTCGAGGCGCCGGCCGAGCGGGGCGAGGATGCGCTGCATCACCCGTTCGACGTGGTGCGCATCGATGAAGCGCAGGTCGCTCAGGTGCAGCACGCCATCGCGTTCGATGAACACCCGGTGCGGGCCGTTGACCAGAATCTCGGTCACGGCGCTGTCGCGCAACAGCACTTCCAGCGGGCCGAAACCGGTCAGTTCGTCGACGATTTCTTCGGCCAGACGCTCCATTTCGTAACGGGAAATCGCCAGATGCAGACGAGCGATATATTCGCCGACCTTGTCGATGACGAACTGCGATAACACTTGCCGCGAGCCTTCCAGCAGGTTTTTTCCCGACTCTTCGATGGCGTCGATGATGTAGCGGTGCAGCACCAGTTTCAGGCCGTCGTGGTCGGTGTTGCCGGTGGCGTTGCGCTGTGGTCCGCCGAACAATTGCTCGCTGCTCATGAGCTGCCTCGCAAGCGATCAAACCAGGTGACTTTGGGTTTGGCCAGGCCTTCGGAACGCTTGGCCAGCCGTTCGCCGAGGGTGCGCAGGCTCTGGCTGATGGCTTCGCGCGGGGCCAGTTCGAACAGGGTCACGCCCTGGTTCTTGGCATTCAGGCGCACTTCCGGGCTGTAGGCCAGCACTGCGATGACTTCCAGGCCGAAGGTCCTGCCGAGGGTGTCGGAGTCCGGCGCGACATTGCGCAGGTAGCGATCCACCAGCAGCCGGCCGTGATCAAGCTTCATGCCTTTTTCGCGCCACAGATTGAGCACTGCGAGGTTGCGTCGACAGTCGAGGACGTTCTGGTCGGTGTACCACAGCAGCTTGTCGCAATGGCTGACGAAGGTGCGCAGCGCTTCGCTGTCGGGTTGGCCGGTGAGGTTCACCACGATGTGCTGGAAGTGCTGGCGCAGGGCGCTGAGCAACATGTACAGCTCGGCGGCGCTGGTGCGCTCCAGCGGTTCGTCGCCGAGGGCGTAGGCGAGAATGCGCAACCCGGCCTCGGCACTGGTGAAGGCGCTGTCGATCAGGGTCGCGTCGAGGCGGCGCAGGTGACGTAACGCATCGCCGAAATGAAACGAGCTCTCCAGCCCCAGCAGGGCCAGGCTGTCGCCGCGCGGCAGGCCAAGGTCAAGCAGCAAGGTCTGCTGGCCGCTCTTCTGCACCACCAGCGCCATGTGATTGGCCAGCAGCGCACCGTCGGCGTTGTTCTGGATGCTGTACAGAACGGTCAATCCGCCGAGCTGGGTGTTCGGCGTGACCGCCGGCAGGCGTTTGCTCAGCCGTCGCACCAGGCCGGCGACTTCGCTGGAACGCGAGCCGTAGGCCACGAAATCCCGGGCACCGGCGCGCATCGCGTTGAGCACCAATTGATTGTCCATGCCGTCACCGAGGGCGACGATCGCCAGCATCGGCTTGGCTTCGAGCACGCCTTCGATCAACGCACTCTGGGCCACCAGATGTTCACGGTCGAGGCCGACGAACACCAGGCTGGCGAAGGTCACGTCGACCAGCGCGAGCAGTTCGTCGAGGCTGCCGCCACCGGCGCTGACCACTTGGCCCAGCGGCGCCAGCGCGCCTTGCAGCCACTCAAGATCGGTGGTGTTGCGGGTGATGGCGAGAAAGGTCTGGCTCAGGCTCTGGCTCATTGCGATAACCCGCTGCGTTTATCGAAGTTGCCGTTTTCCAGGAAGTACAGGCGATACCAGTTCGGGTCGTAGTTGCGCAGTTTCTCGCCGGGCAACGACGGCAATGGCGCGTTGACGGCCAGCGGTTGCACCAGGTGCGGGGTGACGATCATCAGCAGTTCGCGTTCTTCGCGGTTGATCGACGAGTTGCGGAAAAACGCGCCGAGTACCGGGATGTCGCCCAGCCCCGGAAACTTGTTCACCTCCGAGGCATTGCGGGTACTGATCAAACCGCTGATGACGAAGCTTTCGCCATCGGCCAGGGAGATGCTGGTGTCGGTGCGGCGAATGGTGAACGCCGGCACGGTTGTTCCGCCGATGGTGACACCGTTGTTGTAATCCAGCTCGCTGACTTCCGGGGCGACCTTGAGGGCGATCCGGTCGTTGCTGACCACGGTCGGGGTCAGGGTCAGGCGGATACCGAATTCCTTGTACTCGATGGAGTAGCTGTTGCTGTTGGCGCTGGGCACCGGAATCGGTACCTCGCCACCAGCGAGGAAACTCGCACTCTGTCCGCTCAAGGCAACCAGGCTTGGCCGCGCGAGGGTGTAGGCGAAACCGCTGCCTTCCAATGCATTGACGATGCCGAGGAACTTGCTGCTGCCACCGCCCCAGACGATGTTGAACATGTCGTTGGCCAGCGGGATGCTCGGCGCGGCAATGCGGGGATCGATGTTGAACAGCGGCACCACACCCGGCGTGACCCCGGTGTTCGGCACGGTGCCCGGCGCGCCGAACAGAAAGTTGTTGGAGCCCTTGCCGTAGATCGACGTACCCGCTTCCTTGAGTTTGGTGCGGCTGACTTCGACGAAACGGATGTCGGTCTGCACTTGCGAGGGCAGGTTCGGTTCGCTGCTGGACGGCAGCGCCGCGGCAGTCATCGCCGCACTGGCCTTGCCCTGCACGAACACCATGCTTTGACGCGGTGTGCTGGAGCAGGCGGTCCAGATCATCAACGTGGTGGCGCCGGGGCCGACGCCGGTGAGCAACACACCCTGATCGCCGGTCACGCGCACATCGGCGATCTTCGGATCGCCCACGGCCACCCGAGTGATCGCCACCGGCGATTGCACGGCCTGTTGCAGGCCTTCGCCGATTTCCAGCACGGCCGGCAGCGGCGCAAGCGCAGCGCAGTTGCCGGTAGCGGCGGCCGCGCTGCCGATCGAAGCCACGCTCAGCAAGGAAAACTGCAGCCAGTGGAACAGGAGCGTAAAGCGTTTGCGCATGGAGGTGCATCCTTGCTCGATTCAGTGCGTGGGTTCGGCGGATTCGGTGCCGCGTATCACTTCCACGGCCGGTTTTCCTGGAGCAGTCTGACTGGCGACCGCCATGGGTTTGGGGGGCGGCGTCAACGACAGTTGGCTGAACTCGATCAACGCGCGCCGAGGGCTGTCGAGGCTAGCGGCGACGTTGTTGTCGCCGGCCCAGTAGCGCGCCAGTTGCTGCTCGTCGGCGCTGCGCACGGCCAGCCGCAATACGCCGGCGCTGGAGGCCAGCATCAGGCGGTTGAGCAACGGCTCAGGCACCGCGAGCACAACGCTGCGGGCGGCGGTGCGCAATTGTTCCTGTTTGAGTCTTTCTTCTTCGCTGTGGGCGGGGCTGGCGGGTTGGCCGCTGTTGGTCAGGCCCATCTGATTACCCACGCCGAGCACCCGCACGGCAGGCACCACCAGTTGGGCGCTCGGCTGCGGGTTGTTCTCATCCTTGCGCAAGAACAGCAGCACATCGACATAGTCTCCCGGCGCCAGTTGCCCGCCGGCATTGATCACTTCATCGACCGCCACTGCGAGTGCGCGTTCGCCGGGGCGAATCATCCGCGCCAATGGGCTGCCGGCTTCGAAGCTTTCCTGGGTCAGCCAGGTGCCAGCCGACAGGGCGCGCCAGGGTGTGCGGCCGATCACCTGATCGACGCTGGCCAGGCTGCCGGCGGGGGCGGTGCGCAGTTTTTCCACGGCGACATCGGCGGCGGTGATGGTCACGAACGGTGCGATATCGCGCACCAGCACCACCACCGGCTGGCGAGTCGGATCTTCTACCGGTGCCGGGGGGGCGATCGGGTTGGCAGGAGCGGCAACCACGGGTTCGGCAGCCGGGGCCTGGCGACTCAAAGTGAGCCCCCAGTAACCGGCGATGACGGCACCCAGCAGCAAAATGCCGGCCAGACCCAGAGTGACGCGACTGTTCATGACGGCTCTCCCTTTCCCGCTGCGCTCTGTCTCTTGCAACAACCCGTGACGTCCAACGAGATAACTTCGCAATCAGGCAGCTATGAACGAGTAACTATTTCGCTATTTGACGGTAGCGCAGCCCGAACAAAATGCCATTACGCGGGCCGAAATATCCGCCGAAAGCAGGGGACTAAAGCGCCAAACATGGTTTTTTGCCGTTGTATGGGTCGCTAATACTTTGGTGTTAATCCGTTCTTACAGTTGTAGGTCCGGACATTGCCGACAATGCTGATGCTGGCACGGGGAAATCATGTTGCGAACGCATAACACCCGGTGCCTTCAAGGAGAATCAGTCATGTCCTTCGCAAAAAAAGCCGTGCAGACAATCAAGTCCCAGATCACTTTTTACAAAGGCCTGGTCAAGGACACCGAAGGAGCTTCGGGTATCGAATACGCGATCATCGCCAGTATGGTGGCGGTGGCGCTGGCCGCATTCGTGACACCGATCTCGACCGCCATTACCACGATGTTCAACACCATTCAGGCCGCACTCTGATCGGGTAGGCAGCCATGGCCGGCAACTTGCGAATGCGCCCAAGGGGTTCTAACGTCAGCGCTTAGTCCATCGCAGGAATCGCCCTATGTCTTTCTCCCATACGCCCCGCCAACAGTTGCTTCTGGTCGATGACGAGGAGGACGCACTGCTGGAACTGGCGGAGTTGCTGGAGGGGGAGGGCTTTGTCTGTCATACCGCGACCTCGGTGAAACTGGCCCTGCATCATTTGACCCGGCATCCCGATATCGCGCTGGTGATTACCGATCTGCGCATGCCGGAGGAAAGCGGCATGTCGCTGATAAAGCGATTGCGCGAACACACCTCGCGCCAGCATTTACCGGTGATTGTGACTTCCGGGCATGCGGACATGGAGGATGTGAGCGACATGCTGCGGTTGCAGGTACTGGATCTGTTTCGCAAGCCGATTTATCACGTTCGGTTGCTTGAGACGCTGGATAATCTGTTTCCCAAGCCTCGGGTGAATGTTTCTTGAGGGTTTGACTTGGCGGCCTTTGGGCCGACCATGTTGTTGGGGTTTTGGGTGAATATCCGTTTCTGCGGGTGCGCCTGCTGGCGGTTTCGCCCTTACGGCGACTCACTTTTTTGACAAACGCCCGGAGTGCCGGCCCAGTCAAAAAGTAAGCAAAAAAACGCTTGCTCCTGCGTTCGGCCCGCTCTCTGGGGCTCGGGGTTCCTTCGTTCCGGGTTTCATCCGGGGGCATCGCCTACGGTTTGCTTCGCTGCACCTCCTCTCGATGTGTTTGGCTTCGCCAAACGGTCGCTGCGCTCCCACCCCCGGATGAATCCCTCCACTCAGCCTTCCGACGTCGCCCGTAGATCAAAAGCGGTACTCGAGCTAACGCTCATTGTGTTGAGTGGTGAGGAGCGATAAGCGATAAGCGAAAGCGGACTGCTTTTGTTTGATCGTTCCCACGCTCTGCGTGGGAATGCAGCCTGGGACGCTCTGCGTTCCGATCTGGGATTCGCCGGCGATCAAGCGGCTTACAACTGGTAACTGAAACTGATGCTGTAGCGTGGTCTGCGGTTGAACGTATCCAGCGCTTCATCGGACATCGCCTTGGCGGCTTCCAGGGCGATGTTGTAGTACTTGGCGTCACCGAATCTCAGGCCGAACGCCGCCGATGACAGGTTGTTGGCCTGCACCGGCAATTCATTGAACCAGCTGCGTGAGCGGTCGAGCACGAAGTACGGTTGCAGGATGCGCACCCAGTTGCCGTCGCGGTTGAAGCTGTAGTTGATTTCGTAAGCCACGCCCCAGCCCTTGTCGCCGGACGCCTGGTCGTCGGGATAGCCGCGGCCGAAGTTCTGGCCGCCGAATACGGCGCGCTCGCTGTCGGGCAGGGTGTCGTCACTCCAATACAACGCGGCTGACAGTACGCCTTGCCAGTTATCAAGGAACTTGTCGCTCTGCACCCCCGACAGACGCACCCGGAAAAAATCGAGGTCGATGGCGCTGTTGTTGGTGCGCGCGCCCAGGCTGTCCAAGCCCTGATACACGCCGCCGCTGAGAATGCGCAGTTGCCGGGCATCGGCCTTGCGCCAGTCGCTTTCGAAGGCGAGAGCGCGGATGTCGGTGCGCTCTTCGACGCTCAACGGGTAGCCGATCACGTTGTAGCGGGTCTTGTCGTTGACCGCGTACAGGCGCGATCCGGCGGTCAGCAATTCATCCGAAGCGGCAATCAGCGGCAGGCTGAAGCCGAGCGAGTAACGGTCGTTTTCGCGATGCGGCTTGAGTTCCAGGCCGTTGTTCAGCAGCACGTTGGTGCCGGGATCGGCCCGGTAGCGTGAGGCCGACAGGCTCAGTTGCGCACCCTCGTCGTTGATGAACTGGTTGTAGTCCAGCCGATAGTAATGCTCGTGATCATCCCCCGGTGGAAACAGGCCGCTGAACGTCAA
The DNA here is from genome assembly GCF_001594225.2 of Pseudomonas glycinae. Lineage (GTDB taxonomy): Bacteria > Pseudomonadota > Gammaproteobacteria > Pseudomonadales > Pseudomonadaceae > Aquipseudomonas > Aquipseudomonas glycinae. The sequence continues at coordinate 3,866,634 of NZ_CP014205.2, read as the reverse complement.
TTGTTCGCCCATCGAGGTTTGTGAATTGCTGCTGACCCCGAGCAGGGCCTGAGTGCCGTTACGGTTGTCTTCGGTGGTGCTCAGGGTGCTGGTGAACGGTTTGCGGCTGGCCTGGGCGATCAGTGTGGTTGCGCCATCGGTGGTGCCGGGCGGTGGCACCTGGGCCTGGATCGTCACGCCGGGAATGCGGGTCATCAGTGTGGTGTAGCGCTCGAACGTCTTGCGTGTGAGAGGGCGCTCGGCCTGGAGCTTGGCGGCCAGTCGGTCGAGCAGGGCTTTGACCCGTCCCACGTCGCCCGCGATCTGCACGTCCCGGACATAGCCTTCCACCAGTACGACGCGCGCCACGCCGTCATCGAAGGTCTGCTGTGGCAGGAAGGCGTAGGACAGCAGATAGCCGTCCTGTTGATAACGTCGAGTGATCGTGCGGGTGGCCTCGATCAGGTCGGCGAGGCTGCTCTCGCGGCCGATCAGGGGTTTGTAGATTTCTGCCAGTTCGTTCAGCGGGTAAAGCGTGCCGCCTTCGATCTGCACAGTGGTGAGTTTGATCTTGGTGCTCATCATCAACGGCTCGGCGGCGGCCCCTGGCTCCGGCACTTGCAGCGGCGCGGCATTCGGCCGGTAGGCGTCGGCGGGCAAATTGGGCACCGGCAGATTGCGTATGGTTTCGTTGCTGTTGAGAAAGCTGGGCAGGGTATCGGCGAGGGCTGTGGAACTGAGACTGACAAACAGCAGGGATGCCATAACGCGCATAGGACACTCCATGTTCAACCCCCGGCACCGGGCGGGTTTTCTCCCAAGAAAAAAGCGGAAGACTCGTGGGAATCTTCCGCCCTCAACCAAGCGTAGGCGCTGTAGGTTCGGCCGTCGAATCGGCCAGGTGCAATTCAGCGATTGTTGCCGCCCAGGGTCCCGGTGAGACCACCGAGGACGCCACCCAGTCCGCCGCCGGTTCCGGTGGCGGTGCCACCGTTGACCAGGCCGCCGACCGCAGTGACCGTGTTGCCCACTGTGGTGACTGTGTTACCGACCGCCGCCACGACCGGATTACTGTTGGTGCTGGCAATCGTGTTGCCGAGATTGCCGACGGCACCGCCGACCTGGCCGGTGAGACCTGCGACCGGAGTACCGAGCCCGGTGGCGGCGCCGACGTTCTGGGTCAGGCTGGTGACCGCCGTGGTGACTGGCGCAAGTCCGGCACCCACGTTGTTGCCCAGGGTTGCCAGGGGCGTGGTCGGGCTGGTGATCGGCGAGCCCGAACCGCCGAGCACGGTGTTGAGCGAGGCCACGGTATTACCGGCCGCCGCCAGCACGCCACCCGGTGCGGCGAGGGTGCCGTTGCCGCTGCTCAAGCTGGCGCCGACGTTGACCACGGCGCCGCCTACGGTTTGCAGCAGGCCATTGCTGCCCAGGCCGCCACCGACGCCCGTTCCGGAACCGGTCCCGTTATCCACCAGCCCGCCGGCCTTGCCGACAGCGGTGCCGACATTGCTCAAGGCACCGCCGACAGTGTTGGTCAGGGCGTTGCCGTTGCCGGCGTCGGTGACTTTGTCGCCCACGCCGTCAACCGTGCTGCCGACCTTCTGGACCAAACCGTTCAACGGCGCGCCCAGCCCTGTAGCCGTACCGAGTTTGTCCGTGGTGCTTTCGACCATGGCAATCACCGGCACCAGTTTGCTGCCGACTTCTTTGGTAACCGAGCCGAGCGGGCCGGTGGTGGTGGCGGTGCTGAGGGTGTCGCCGAGCATGGTGACCTTTTCGCCGACCCCGTTGAGCACTGGGGCGACCTTGGTCACCACACCGCCGACCACGGGAACGCTGCCCGTGGCAGTGGCCAGTTTGCCGCTCAGGTCGGACACGCCGTTACCCACATCCTGCACCACGCCGCCGACCGCCGAAGCGGTGACGCCCAGGCCATTGTCGGTGGTTGCCAGTTTGCCGATGCCGTTGGCTACGCCGTCACCCAGCGTGGTCACTACGTTGCCGGCAGTCCGGGCCGCGCTTTGCACCACGCCGCCAACGACAGGCACGCCGCTCAGGGAGTCACCGACCTGGCCGACGCCATCGCCGACGCCGCTGACGGTATTGCCGACGTCCTGCACCAGCGTGGTGGTGACCAAGGGTGTCGGTGTACTTGGATTGGTCGGGTTGGTCGGGTCGGTGGGATTGGTCGGGTTGGTTGGATCCGTCGGGGTCGTCGTGCCGCCGGTTCCGCCAGTGCCTGCCGTGTCTCCTGTGCCACCGGTACCGCCCGTGCCACCCGTACCGGCAGTCGAGCTGTCTGGAGAAGAACTGCCGGAGCTGCTGTGATGACCGCCGCCGCCACTGCTGCAACCGGCCAGACCGAGGGAGAGAATGAGGGCCAGTGCCGTTGCCGATTTGCACCATGCCGCATGAGCTTTCATCTGAGTTTTCATGAGCGTTATTCCTTGCACCTGTCACAACGTTTGTTGTCTTCGATGGCCCGCCGATTCTGTTGCCGGCAGTACCCTCGTCCGTTGTGCTCATATCAGTCGCAAGCCCGGTTCCACGCCATTCTCAAGTTGGTATTAACGCCTTTATGCAGGGGGCTGCGAGTGCGGCCTAACGACTAATACCGAGGATATAGGCGCGCAAAAAAAAGCCTTGAAAATCAAGGCTGGGTTTTCAAGAGTGCGGTGTGGGCGGCGCGGGAAAACTTAAGTGATATATACACAATTGAGCAGGTTTTTTCGGCCTTGATGTCAGGCCACCGGCTGCCAGTTGCCCACCATGTGTTCCAGGTCCCCGGCGCCGATCAGGCGCAACTCACCGCTGGAACCGGCAGCGCTGGCGAACAGGCTCACCTCGCTGGGCAGGCGCACCGGTTTGCGAAAATGCACGGTGACCTCAAGGTTGGCCTTGGGCAGATGATCCGCCAGCGCCGCCAGTGTGCGCGCCTTGTTCCACAGTCCATGAGCGATGGCGGTTGGGAAACCGAACAGCTTGGCGCTGGCGGCGCTCAGGTGGATCGGGTTGTAGTCGCCGGAGACTTTCGCGTACTGCCGGCCGATGTCCGCCGGCGCCTTCCATTGCGCCACTTGCATCAGCGGCAGCGCCGGCTCCCAGGCCTGTTCGACCGGTTCGCCTTCAAGCTTCACGCCGCGACAGAGCATTTGGCTTTCGGCTTCCCACAACGGGCCGAGTTGATCGTCGAGGGAGGTCAGCAGCTCGAAGGTCGCGCCTTTGGGATGGGGTTGCAGGTTATGCACCCGAACGCTGACTTGCGCACGACTGATCCCGCCCATCGGCCGCAATACGCGGATGCGATTGCTCAGATGAATCAGCCCCAGCAACGGGAACGGAAACTCTTTGGCGGTCAGCAACTGCATCTGCAGGGCGAACGCCAGGATATGCGGATAGGTCGGCGGCAGCAGGCCGTCATCGGCGAAACCGCAGACCTTGCGATAGGCCGCCAGCCGTTTGCCCTCCACCTCGACGGCGCAACGCAAACCGCTGGCGGGCAGGGTGGTGCCGGTGATTTTGCGTCGGCTCGCCGCCCGGGCATACAGCCCCGGCAGGCTCGGCTCGTGGTGCAGCGTGTGCCATTCGATCGTCATGTTCAGGCCCCCAGAACGCTTTGGCCACACACCCGCAGCGCTTGTCCGGTGAACGCGCCGGTGCCCGGTTGTGCCAGCCAGGCCACGGCTTCGGCGACGTCTTGCGGCAGGCCGCCCTGGCCCAGCGAACTCATGCGCCGCCCGGCTTCACGCAGGCCGAACGGAATGTGCGCAGTCATCTGGGTCTCGATGAACCCCGGCGCCACGGCGTTGATGCTGATGCCGCGTTCGAGCAGTGTCGGCGCCCAGGCCTGGGCCAGTCCGATCAGCCCGGCCTTGCTCGCCGCGTAATTGGTCTGCCCGCGATTGCCGGCGATGCCGCTGATCGATGCCAGCAAAACTATCCGGGCGTTATCGCGCAAGGTGCCGCTGTCGAGCAGGGCCTTGGTCAGCACTTGCGGTGCGTTGAGGTTGACCGCCAGCACCGCGTCCCAGAACTCCGGGGTCATGTTGGCCAGGGTCTTGTCGCGTGTGATGCCGGCGTTGTGCACCAGAATGTCGAGGCCGTCCGGCAGCTGTTCGATCAGTTGCGCGGCGGCGTCTTCGGCGCAGATGTCGAGGGTGATGGCGCGACCGCCGAGGCGCGCGGCCAGGGCTTCGAGATCGGTCTTGGCTGGCGGTACGTCGAGCAGGATCACCTCGGCGCCGTCGCGAGCCAGCGTTTCGGCAATCGAGGCGCCGATGCCGCGCGCCGCGCCGGTGACCAGCGCCTTGCGCCCGGCCAATGGGCGGGTCCAGTCGGTGACCTGAGTGGCGCAGGCCGTCAGACGAATCACTTGCCCGGAGACGAAAGCGCTTTTCGGCGAGAGGAAAAACCGCAGCGGTCCTTCGAGCTGATCCTCGGCACCTTCGCCGACGTAGATCAGTTGCAGCGTGCCGCCGCTGCGCAGCTCCTTGGCCAGCGAGCGCGAGAAACCTTCAAGCGCCCGTTGTGCGCTGGCAGAAAACGGGTCACGCAGGGTTTCCGGGGCGCGGCCGAGGATCACCAGATGTGCGCTGCTGTCGAGGTTCTTCATCAACGGCTGGAAAAATTCACGCAGTTGCTTGAGCTGGTCGGTGTGCTGCAGATCGCTGGCGTCGAACACCACGGCCTTGAGTTTCGGGCCATGGCCGGGAATCCATTGAATGGCGGTCGCCGGCTGGTCGCCGTAGCGGTAGATCGCGTCGGTCAGGCGATTGGCGAATGCACTGACCCGTTCGGCCAGCGGCCCGCCGCCGATCAGCAGCGCACCTTCCACCGGCCGCAGGCGCCCGGCCTGCCAGCGTTCCAGCCGCACCGGCGACGGCAGGCCCAGGGCTCCGACCAGACGGTGGCCGATGGACGAGTTGGCGAAGTCGATATAGCGGTCAGACATGGAACGCTCTCCAGAAGATGGGGTTCAAAGTGTGGACTGCGAAGGGCAATCAATCGTTCGATCCACGCAATAAGGCCTACGCTAGAACAGCAGAGTAGTTTGCCCTCGGCGCTTTTGTGGCCGAACACATAGCAAATACACCACCGACCCTGTGTGAGCGGGCTTGCCCGCGATGGCGGAGTGTCAGCCACCGAAGGTGTTGGATGTGCCGGCCCTATCGCTGGCAAGCCAGCTCCCACAGGGATTTCCATGAGTCTGAATCAACAAGGAGCATTTCATGAGTCAGCTGCGCCGCGTCGCGATCATTGGTGGCAACCGCATTCCGTTCGCCCGCTCCAACGGGCCCTACGCCACCGCCAGCAATCAGGTGATGCTCACCGCCGCCCTCGAAGGCCTGATCGAACGCTACAACCTGCACGGCCAGCGCATCGGCGAAGTGGTCGCAGGGGCGGTACTGAAATTGTCACGGGATATGAACCTGACCCGCGAATGCGTGCTCGGCTCGCGCCTGTCGCCGGCCACCCCGGCCTATGACATTCAGCAGGCCTGCGGCACCGGCCTGGAAGCGGCGTTGCTGGTGGCGAACAAGATCGCCCTCGGCCAGATTGATTGCGGTATTGCCGGCGGCGTCGACACCACGTCGGACGCGCCAATCAGCGTCAGCGAGGGCCTGCGCAAGATTCTCCTGCAAGCCAACCGCGCCAAGACCACCGGCGACAAGCTCAAGACCTTTTTGCAATTACGCCCTAAACACCTGATCCCCGAATTCCCGCGCAACGGCGAACCGCGCACCGGCCTGTCGATGGGAGAGCACTGCGAATTGATGGCGCAGACCTGGAACATCCCCCGCGAGGAACAGGATCAACTGGCCTTCGAAAGCCACCACAAACTGGCGGCGTCCTACAGCGAAGGCTGGCACAACGACCTGATGACCCCGTTCCTCGGCCTGACCCGCGACAACAACCTGCGCCCGGACCTGACCCTGGAAAAACTCGCGACCCTGAAACCGGCCTTCGAGAAAAGCGCCAAGGGCACCTTGACCGCCGGCAACTCGACGCCACTGACCGATGGCGCGTCGGTGGTGTTGCTGGGCAGCGAAGAGTGGGCGAAGGAGCGTGGTCTGCCAATCCTTGCGTATCTGCGCGACGGCGAAGCAGCGGCGGTGGATTTCGTCAACGGCGCCGAAGGGCTGCTGATGGCTCCGGTCTATGCGGTGCCGCGCCTGCTGGCACGCAATGGGCTGACCTTGCAGGACTTCGACTACTACGAAATCCACGAGGCCTTTGCTGCGCAGGTGTTGTGCACGTTGAAGGCCTGGGAAGATCCGGAATACTGCAAGACCCGGCTCGGGCTGGACGCGCCGTTGGGGTCGATTGATCGTAGCCGCTTGAACGTCAAGGGCAGCTCACTGGCGGCGGGGCATCCGTTTGCCGCGACGGGCGGGCGGATCGTGGCGAACCTGGCGAAGTTGCTGGATGCGGCGGGGCAGGGGCGGGGGTTGATTTCGATTTGTGCGGCGGGGGGGCAGGGTGTGACGGCGATCATCGAACGCTAAAAGAGCAAAAGCTTGCCCTCACCCTAACCCTCTCCCGGAGGGAGAGGGGACTGACCGAGGTGTCTGGCGTTATACATCGACCTGAAAGATCGGTGTCGATTATGGATTCAACAACGTTCTTTCATGTCGGCGGATTTCTAAAGCATCCCCGATTCGGCTCCCTCTCCCCCCGGGAGAGGGCTGGGGTGAGGGCGCTTTTCAGGGCTCCCCCCAATCTCAAGTCCGGAACCTGCGCACCAACCCATCCAGCTCATTCGACAACCCCGCCAGACTCTGCGAATCCAGCCGCGCCGAATTCGCCAGTTCCGCCACCAACTGCGCATCACCATGAATCTGGCTGATATGCCGATTGATGTCCTCAGCCACCTGATGCTGCTCTTCCGCCGCCGTAGCAATCTGCGTGTTCATATCGCGAATCACATCCACCGACTCACGAATCTGACCAAAGCTCTCCCGCGCTTCGCCGATGCGTGCCACCGATTGCTGCGACACATCAAGGCTGGCGCGCATCTGCTGAGTCACCGCGCTGGTGCGTTTGGCCAGGTTGCCCAGCAGCCCGTCGATTTCCGCCGTCGAATCCGCCGTGCGTTTGGCCAGTGCGCGAACCTCATCGGCCACCACCGCAAAACCACGCCCTTGCTCACCGGCCCGTGCCGCCTCGATGGCCGCGTTGAGCGCCAGCAGGTTGGTCTGTTCGGCGATGGAGCGGATGGTGCCGAGGATCGACTGGATGTCGTTGCTGTCGCGTTCCAGTTGCTGCATCGACTGCGCGGACTGCTCCAGCTCCTGGCTCAGTTGATCGACACTGTGCACCGCTGCATCAATCTGTTGCTGACCTTCGCGGGCCTGGCGCTGGCCGCTGTCGGCCGACTCCGCCGCCTGGCTGCACGAGCGGGCGACTTCGTTGGCGGTGGCGACCATTTCGTGGAATGCGGTCGAGACCATGTCCACCGCTTCACGCTGGCGCCCGGCCGCTTCGGCCATGTCGCCGGAAACCCGGGTCGAACTCTGAGACGTGGCGAGGATTTTTCCGGCCGCGCCGCCGATGTGCTGGATCAGGCTGCGAATCGCGGTGAGGAACTGGTTGAACCAGTTGGCCAGTTGCGCGGTTTCGTCGCTGCCACGGATGTCGAGGCTCTTGGTCAGGTCGCCTTCGCCCTGGGCAATGCCTTCCAGACCGCTGGCCACGCTGCGGATCGGCCGCACGATCAGGCTGGCGAAACTGGCACCGACCACCGCGAAAAACACCGCCAGCACGGCCGCAATGATCGCGATCAGCCAGGTCAGTTGGGTGGCGGAACTCATCACTTCGTTCTGTTTGATCAGGCCGATGAAGGTCCAGCCCAGTTGTTCCGACGGCCAGACATTGGCCATGTAACGCTCGCCGTTGAGCTCGATGTCAACCAGGCCTTTGCCGGCCTTGGCCAGTTGCGCGTAGCCGTCGCCGAGGCTGTCGAGTCGTTTGAAGTTGTGCTCCGGTTGCTTCGGATCGACCAGCACCGTGCCGGTGTTTTCCATCAGCATCAGATAACCGCTTTCGCCGAGCTTGATCTGTTTGACGATCTCGGTCAGTTGCTTGAGCGACACGTCAATGTTGACCACGCCACCCTGGGCGCCCAACTGGTTGGCGACCGCGCGCACGGTGCTGACCAGAACCGCGTCATCGCCGGCCCAGTAATAGGCTTCGGTGCGCAGGGTCTTGCCCGGGTTGGCCATGGCGGTCTTGTACCACGGGCGGGTGCGCGGGTCGTAGTTGGCCATCTTTGGATCGCCCGGCCAGAAGGCATAGCCGCCGCTGTTCAATCCATAGGACACGTAGGAGTAGGCCGGGTGGGATTTGGCCAGCCCCTCGAACAGTGCAAACAGTTGCTTGTCGATCTCGCCATCCGAGGTGTCGGAAGCGTTGGCGCTCATGCGGCTGCGCACGCTGCCGTCGGCGTTTTTGACCAATGGTTGCGCCGCCAGGTAATCGACGTTCTGGCTGATGCCGTCGAAAAACAGCTGCATGGCATTGCTGACCTGACGGATCTCGCGCCCGCTGCTGTCGACAAAATCGTCCCGGGCATCGCTGCGCAGGTTCAGTACTACCAGCGTGGCGACCAGCACCACGGGCAAACAGGCGATGATTGCAAACGCCCAGGTCAACTTCTGTTTGATGTTCATCCGCGCTCCAGATTTTCTTGTAGGCCCACGCAGTGCAGATGACTCGCGGTTATTGGCAGCCGAAAAACCTATTTCTCACCCGTTTCCCTGGATGCGACATCGACATTTTTTTTGGAACGATTGTCGGACAAATTCCTCTGTCACAGAGGAATTCGGCCGCACGAGAGGGAAATTGAGGCCGGCAGAGAAAATTCTTACGAGCTGTGTGCGGCGGGATGTCAGATTCTGTCGCAAATGCCCTCAAGTCCTGTCGCCAACAACTTCGACAGCCTCGGCTATGATTCGCAGCGGTCGATAAAGCGGCGGATCGGCCCGGTTTATCCGGCACAGTGTGTGCATCCACAGGTTCACAGGTCGGCAACCCCTCCCCGTGATGCGAGGATTGCCGTATAACGAATGACATTCGCGTGTTTGGTAATAAAGGACCCACAATAAAAGCTGATGAAGACTCCAAAACGCATTGAACCCCTGATCGAGGACGGTCTGGTCGACGAAGTGCTGCGTCCACTCATGAGTGGCAAAGAAGCAGCTGTTTATGTGGTGCGCTGCGGCAATCAGTTACGTTGCGCAAAGGTCTACAAGGAGGCGAACAAACGCAGTTTCCGCCAGGCGGCCGAGTATCAGGAAGGCCGCAAGGTTCGCAACAGCCGACAGGCCCGGGCGATGGCCAAGGGATCGAAATTCGGTCGCAAAGAGACCGAAGACGCCTGGCAGAATGCCGAGGTCGCGGCGCTGTTCCGTCTGGCCGGCGCGGGTGTGCGAGTGCCCAAGCCCTACGACTTCCTCGACGGCGTGCTGTTGATGGAACTGGTGGCCGACGAATTCGGCGATGCCGCCCCGCGTCTGAACGACGTGGTGCTGGAGCCGGATCAGGCCCGCGAATATCACGCGTTCCTGATTTCGCAGATCGTGCTGATGTTGTGTACCGGTCTGGTGCACGGTGACCTCTCGGAGTTCAACGTGCTGCTGACGCCAACCGGCCCGGTCATCATCGACCTGCCGCAAGCGGTGGACGCCGCCGGCAACAACCACGCGTTCAGCATGCTGGAACGTGACGTCGGCAACATGGCTTCGTACTTCGGTCGCTTCGCCCCGGAGTTGAAGAAGACCAAATACGCCAAGGAAATGTGGGCGCTGTACGAAGCGGGTACGTTGCACCCGGCCAGCGTGCTGACCGGCGAGTTCGACGATCCCGAGGACCTGGCCGATGTCGGCGGGGTGCTGCGCGAGATCGAAGCGGCGCGTCTGGATGAGGAGCGCAAGCAAGCCATCCGCGCGGCGGACGACGAGCCCAAGGGCAAGTCCGACGAACCGCCTCCGCCACCGTGGATGCAGTGAGCATCTGAAAGGGAAAACCCGGCTTCGGCCGGGTTTTACACATTCAAGGATTGATTGTGACCACCACCTCCCGCAATGCCCGGCTGATCATCACAGCCCGGCTGATTTCCGATTTCGGCGCTTTCCTGAACATGGTTGCGCTGGCCACTTATGTCTACCTGCTGAGCAACAGCGCGATGAGCGTGGGGATTTTTCTCGCCAGTCGCGTGGGCGGCGGAATCTTTGCGAGTCTGATCGGCACCGCGTTCTATCGTCGATGCAGTGGCCGTCTGCCGTTGATTGCCTTCGATCTGCTGCGCGCCGCTGTGCTCGGGCTGTTGCTCATCGTGCCGGTCGGTCAGCAGGCGTTGTTGCTGCCGCTGATCGCGTTCGGCCTTGGCTTTGGCAATTCGATGTTCGCCATCGGCCTCAACAGCCAGTTGCCGCGCTTGATCGAGCCGGCGCAGTTGCTCAAGACCAATGCGTGGATCACGTCCGCCTCGTCCATGGCGATGGTCGGTGGCAGCCTGGTGTCCGGGTTGCTGGTCGCGGGATTTGGTTTTGAAACGGTGTTCGCGCTGAATGCGCTGACCTATCTGTTGGCGGCAGTCTTGATTGCGCCGCTGCGGTTCAGTGCACCGGAGCCTTTGGCCGAATCAAGCGATGAGCGCAGCGAATGGTCAGCGTTGGTCCAGGGCTTGCGCAGCGCTCCGGTGGTGGCGGCGATGCTGGCGGTGACCATGGCCGACACCCTTGGCAGCGCTGCGCACAACGTCGGTTTTCCGATCATCTCCAAACTGCTGACGCCGGACTCGGCGAGCACCACGCTGGGCCTGATGCTCGCGGTGTGGGCCGCCGGCAAACTGCTCGGCGCGCGGATCGCCAGTCGCCTGAACGGCTCGGAAAACGTTCATCTGGAGCGCCGCTATTTCGGTGGCGTGCTGCTGATGTCCTGCGGCTTCATCCTGATGTTCCAGCAGCACAGCGTTGTCGGTCTGTTGCTGTTTTCGCTGCCGGCCGGATTGGGTGACGGGTTCTCGGAAGTCGGCCTGATGTCACGCCTGCAACGGGAGCCGGAGCCCTTGCGCCTGCCGATCTTCAGTTTCCTGACGCTGTTGCAGATGACCGGGTTCGGCGTCGGCATGCTGATCGCCGCGCCGTTCTATGAGTGGTGGACGCCGGGTGCCGTGGTGCTGTTGTTCCACGGCATTCCCCTCGCCACTGTGCTGTCGATGAAAGCCCTGTTGCTCAGGCACGCGCGGGTTGCGCGCAGCAACCCGACGCCAGTTCCTTGAGGATCGGGCAGTCCGGACGATGGTCGCCGTGGCAGTGCTCGACCAGATCCTGCAGGGTGTCGCGCAGTTCGCCGAGTTCGCGGATCTTCTGATTCAGCTCGTCGATGTGCTGTCGCGCCAGGGCCTTCACATCGGCGCTGGCGCGCTGGCGATCCTGCCAGAGGGTCAGCAGCTTGCCGACTTCCTCCAGCGAAAAACCCAGGTCCCGCGAGCGCTTGATGAACGCCAGCGTATGCAGGTCGTCATCGCCGTAGATGCGATAGCCGCTGTCGGTGCGATGGGCAGCCTTGAGCAGACCGATCGACTCGTAATACCGGATCATTTTCGCGCTCAGGCCACTGTGGCGGGCCGCTTGGCCGATGTTCATCGGTTGTCCTCCAGGTCCTCGGGTTTCCAGGTTTTCAACAGTAGCGCATTGCTCACCACGCTGACGCTCGACAGGGCCATTGCCGCGCCGGCCAGCACCGGATTGAGAAAGCCGAACGCCGCCAGCGGAATGCCGATCAGGTTGTAGACGAAGGCCCAGAACAGGTTCTGGCGAATCTTCGCATAGGTCTTGCGGCTAATCTCCAGCGCCGCCGGCACCAGCCGAGGATCGCCGCGCATCAGGGTGATGCCGGCGGCGTGCATCGCCACGTCGGTGCCGCCGCCCATGGCGATGCCGATGTCGGCAGCGGCCAGTGCCGGGGCGTCGTTGATGCCGTCGCCGACCATGGCCACGACGCCGGTTTTTTTCAGCTCGGCGACGGTGGCGGCTTTTTCCGCCGGCAGCACTTCGGCGTGGACATTTTCGATGCCCAGCGCTTCGGCGACCACCCGGGCGCTGCCGCGGTTGTCGCCGGTCAGCAGGTGGCTGTGGATGTGCTGGGCGGCCAGTTGTTGCACCGCGTGCAGCGCGCCGGGCTTGAGGGTGTCGCCGAAGGCGAACAGGCCGAGTACGCGGGGCGCCGGACTTTGCTCGATCAGCCACGACAGCGTGCGGCCTTCGGTTTCCCACGCCTTGGCGGATTCGCTCAGGTTTCCGGCGTCAAGACCGCTTTCCTCCAGCAAGCGCCGGTTGCCCAGGGCCAGGCGCCGGCCGTCGAGGCTGCCGGCGATGCCGCGCCCGGTCAGGGACTGGCTGTCGCTGACATCGGGCACCGTCAGATTGCGTTCGGCGCAGGCATCCAGCACCGCTTTGGCCAGCGGATGTTCACTGCCGCGTTGCAGTGCACCGGCGGCTGTCAGCAGGGCATTTTCGTCACCGTCGACCGCACTGAAATGCGCGATGCGCGGCGTGCCGGAGGTCAGGGTGCCGGTCTTGTCGAATACCACAGCGCTGACTTCATGGGCACGCTCCAATGCTTCGGCGTCCTTGATCAGAATTCCGTGCCGCGCGGCCACGCCAGTGCCGGCCATGATCGCGGTGGGCGTCGCCAGACCGAGGGCACAAGGGCAGGCGATCACCAGCACCGCGACGGCGTTGATCAGCGCGGTTTCCAGCGGCGCGCCGTACAGCCACCAGCCGATCAGCGTGGCCAGGGCCAGCAGCAGAACCGTCGGCACGAACACCTGACTGACTTTATCTACCAGTTTCTGGATCGGAGCCTTCGCGGCCTGGGCGTCTTCCACCAGACGGATGATCCGCGCCAGCACGCTTTCCGCACCGAGCGCCGTGGTGCTCACCAGCAAGCGGCCTTCGCCATTGATCGCACCGCCGGTGACCTTGTCGCCCGGCTGTTTGGGCACCGGCAGGCTTTCGCCGCTGATCAGCGCTTCGTCGGCATGGCTCTGGCCTTCCAGCACTTCGCCGTCCACCGGGAAGCGTTCACCGGGTTTGACCAGAACTCGGTCGCCAAGACGCAGGGCGCTGATGGCGACGTCCTGTTCACGGCCATCGATGACTTGAATTGCCCGCTCCGGCCGTAAGGCTTCCAGTGCGCGAATGGCGCTGGCGGTCTGGCGTTTGGCGCGGCTTTCCAGGTATTTGCCGAGCAGCACCAGCGCGATGACCACTGCCGAGGCCTCGAAATACAGGTGCGGCATGCGCCCGGCGGCGGTGGCCCATTCGTAGAGACTCAAGCCATAACCGGCGCTGGTGCCCAGCGCTACCAGCAAGTCCATGTTGCCGGCCCCGGCGCGTACGGCTTTCCAAGCGGCGACGTAGAAGCGTGCACCGAAGATGAATTGCACCGGGGTGGCGAGGGCGAATTGCACCCAGGCCGGGAGCATCCAGTGAATGCCGAATGGTTGCACCAGCATCGGCAGCACCAGCGGCAAGGCGAAGGCGATCGCGCAGATCAGCGCCCAGCGCTCATGGTTCAGGCGCTGTTGGCGATTGTCGGTCTGGTGTTCGAGTTCGAAGAGGCTGGCCGAATAGCCGGCCTTGCTCACGGCGGCGATCAGGGTTTGCGGATCGACCGCGCCGAGCAATTCGAGATGAGCACGTTCATTGGCGAGGTTGACGCTGACGCTCTTCACCCCCGGTACTTTGTTCAGGGCGCGTTCGACGCGGCCGACGCAGGAAGCGCAGGTCATGCCGTCGATATTCAATTCCACGGTTTGCTGCGGCACGCTGTAACCGGCGCGTTCGACCGCCTCCATCAGCGCCGGCAGGCTGTCGCCGGGTGCCTGCACCCGGGCCTGTTCGGTGGCGAGGTTGACGCTGACGGCAGTGGCGCCGCTGACTTTGCTCAACGCCCGCTCGACACGGCCGGCGCAACTGGCGCAGGTCATGCCGCTGATGGGCAGATCGAACGTGATGGAATCGGACATCGGTCGTACTCCCTGTAGAAGAGGCCTACAGGATCAACCTTGCCATGCTGGCAAGGTCAAGCGCCAGTTTCCGCCACCCGCCACCCGCCACCGCCCTCGTACCCGATCGTTCCCACGCTCTGCGTGGGAATGCCTCTTGTGACGCTCTGCGTCACGCTTTGGGACGCAGAGCGTCCCGGGCTGCATTCCCACGCAGAGCGTGGGAACGATCAGCGAGCGGTATTCAATAACCGAGGCCGGTCGGCTTGAGGTACATGCCTTCCTGGTTCATCGCGATGCGGAATTTCAGGATGTCGCCGGCATGCAGTTTGATCTCCTGCGAGCCCGGCGCGAGCATGCCCGGGTTGCAGCCCGGCATTTGCCCCGGCAGCAGCTTCAGGCGCAGCGAGACATTGCCCGGCGGCAGGTTGAACGAGGTGCTTTGCTCCTGGAACAGGCGCGCCGACAGTTGATCCTGAATGTAAACGCCGATTTCGCAGGAAGTCGCGACTTCCAGGCGCTCGCGGGAAATGATCAGCACCCCGTAATCTTCCCCGGCGGCCTGCACCGAAGGGATTGCGGCAAAAAGGCTGAGTACGCCAAACAGGCTGAAAGCTGACCAGCGCATGGCTGAATCTCCTGAATTCAAGTCATTGATGCACGCAGCTTGGCCGAGCGCGGCGCCGATTGCCAGCCCGGCAGTTTTTTGCAGAACTTGACCTTGCCATCGTGGCAAGCCCGAAACTGCCGGCAACCTCACTCAAAGGAGTCATTCCATGCAAGTGTTCACTGTTGAAGGCATGTCCTGCGGTCACTGTGTCAAAGCCGTCACTCAGGCGGTGCAGAGCAAGGATCCGGCCGCCAGCGTGCGGGTCGATCTGGCGGCGAAGGAAGTCGGCGTCGAAAGTGCGCTGAGTGCCGAGCAGGTGATCGAGGCGATCAGCGAAGAAGGTTACGCCATCAAACTCGCCTGATCTTTTTAATAGTTAGCGAGCTACCGGAATGTTCAAGGCGTCCTCGCGCGGCTAGACTGTCGGGCTGCACTCCATCGAAGTGCTCCCCAACTGCCTGCCAGACCTGGACGCCTGATGAACTTCCGTACCCTTCTGATTCTCGGTGCCCTGACCGCTTTCGGTCCGTTGGCGATCGACTTCTATCTACCCGCCTTTCCCACCATGGCACTGGCGTTCGGCACCGATGAGAAAGACGTTCAGCTGACGCTGTCGGCTTACTTCTTCGGTCTGTCCATTGGTCAACTGGCTTACGGGCCGGTGGCGGATCGTTTCGGACGGCGGATTCCGTTGCTGATCGGTCTGACGCTGTTCACGCTGGCGTCAGTGGCCTGCGCCTACGCGCCGAACCTGGAGTGGCTGATCGGAGCGCGGCTTGTGCAGGCGCTGGGCGGTTGCGCGGGGATGGTGATTGCCCGGGCGGTGGTCAGCGACAAGTGCGACGCGGTGGGGTCGGCGAAAGTTTTCTCACAGTTGATGCTGGTGATGGGGTTGGCACCGATTCTGGCGCCGATGCTCGGCGGTCTGCTGGTCAACACCACGGGCTGGCAGTCGATCTTCCTGGTGCTGACGGCGTTCAGTGCCCTCGCCGGGCTGGCGGTGGCCCTCGGCCTGCCGGAAAGTCTGCCGGCGCATGTTCCGCGTCAGCCGTTGTCCGGTGCCCTGCGTCAGTACGGTCGGCTGCTGGCCGATCCGGTCTACATGGGGCATGCCCTGACCGGCGGCATCGCCATTGCCGGGATGTTTGCCTACATCGCCGGCTCCCCGTTCATTTTCATCAAGCTGTATGGCGTACCGGCCGAGCATTTCGGCTGGCTGTTCGGCACCAACGCGGCCGGGTTCATTCTGGTCGCACAGGTCAATGCGCGCCTGCTGGCCAAGCGCGGTCCGGCCTTTCTGCTGTCACGGGCGGTCTGGGTTTACCTGGCCGCCGGGCTGACGCTGCTCGCGGTCAGCGCCTTGCACACCGCGGCGTTGTGGCCACTGCTGATTCCGCTGTTCATCTGCGTGGCCAGCCTTGGCTGTATCAGCCCCAATGCGGCGGCGTGTGCGATGAACGGGCAGGGCGGTCGCGCCGGTAGTGCTTCAGCGTTGCTCGGCAGCATGCAATTCAGCGTCGCCGCCGGGGCTTCGGCGCTGGTGGGCATCCTGCACGATGGCAGCGCCGTGCCGATGGCCATGGTCATCAGCCTGTGCGGTCTGTTGGTCGTCTGCGCGGCGACACTCACCCGGCGCATGCAGAATGCCCGGGCGCTGGCAAAGGCGCAGGCCGAAATCCAGTAACGAAAGCCTCAGCCGACAGCGCGTTGCTGGCCGAGGTCGGGAATCTGATGGGGCGCGCAAATACGCGCTTCGAGGGTGCGGGTGAAGGCCCTGGCTTCGGCCTCACTGCGAAAGGTCACGGCGTGCTGGTCAAGACGAACTTGCCATTGGGACTTTGCCACTTCTTTTATCAGGATCTTCATTGCTGACCTCCCGTACGTAAAAGATTGCATCGCAGAGGTTTCGATTGTAGACCTGAATACGATCGCAATTGTGACAAGGGTCAAGCATCTGACTGACGGCAAAAAAACACCGCAGCCCCCGGGCCAGACATTTTTGGCGCTGGCGAAGGCTGCGGTCTTGCGGGTTTTAGAAACCTTCTAAAACAATTTTCCCCTTGGCCTTGCCACTTTCCAGCAATTCATGGGCGCGGCGCAGGTTGCTCGCGTTGATCGTGCCGAAGTGCTCGCCGACCGTGGTTTTCAATGTCCCGCTGTCAATCAGCTCCGCCACCCGGTTGAGCAGTTTGTGCTGCTCGATCATGTCCGGCGTTTCGAACAGCGAGCGGGTGTACATGAACTCCCAGTGCAGCGACAGGCTCTTGCGCTTGAGCTTGGTCACGTCCAGCGCCTTCGGATCGTCGATCAGCGCCAGTTTGCCTTGCGGCGCCAGGGCCTCGACCAGTTGGTCCAGATGTTGTTCGGTCTGGGTCAGGCTGGCGACATGGGTCACGTGAGCGACACCGGCGCGTTTCAGTTCTTCGCTCAGCGGCTGGCTGTGATCGATCACCCGATCTGCCCCCAGTTCGCTCACCCAATCGCGGGTCTCCGGGCGGGAGGCGGTGCCGATCACTTTGAGCCCGGTCAACTGGCTGGCCAGTTGGGTGAGGATCGAACCGACACCGCCGGCCGCGCCGACGATCAGCAGGCTCTGGCCCTCATCGGTATTGCCTTCGCGAATCTGCAGGCGTTCAAACAACAACTCCCAGGCCGTAATGGCGGTCAGTGGCAGGGCGGCGGCTTCGGCGAAACCGAGGGTTTTTGGCATATGGCCGACAATCCGCTCATCCACCACGTGCAATTCGCTGTTGCCACCGGCCCGGGCGATGGAGCCGGCGTAGAACACTTTGTCGCCGGCCTTGAACAGGGTCACTTCACTGCCGACCGACTTGACCACACCGGCCACGTCCCAACCCAGCACCTTGGCGGCGCCGCCTTCCGGCGCGACGTTCTGGCGAACCTTGGTGTCGACCGGGTTGACCGAAATCGCTTTGACTTCGACGAGCAAGTCGCGCGGGCCGGCAACCGGTTCCGGCAGTTCGATGTCTTGCAGGGATTTTTCGTCGCTGATCGGGAGCGAGGCGTAATAGGCGATAGCTTTCATGGAGAACTCCGAAAGTGAATAAAGGAAGGCTTCAGGCGATGACGCGCAGGCGCTTGAGTTCGAAATGTTCGAGGAACGCCTCGGCCTGGCTGCGGAAATGCTGGATATGGGCGCTGGCATCGTGGGCTTGCAGGGCTTCGTCGCTGGCCCACTGCTCGATCATGTAGAAGGCCAGCGGATTGGCCAGATCCTGGTGCAGTTCGTACTGACCGCAACCGGCTTCGGCGCGGGTCGGTTCGATCAGGGCGCGCAGGTGCTGTTCGAGGGCGTCCTGTTGGCCAGCTCGGGCAATCAGGGTGGCGATGGCGGTGAAAGGCTGGGACATGTTCGACTCCGGGACGGGATGAATTCGATGGATGGCATGATTGGCTATTTCTGTCGGAGATAAAACCGGCTAAAAGAGCAGTCTCTTTCAATATTTTTTTGATAATCGAGGCTCAGGATGCTGCGTTTTGATGACTTGCAGTTATTTGTCCGGGCGGCGGATCTGGGCAGTCTGTCGGCGGCTGCGCGGGTGATGGACATGTCCGCCGCGGTGGCCAGTGCCGCGCTCAAGCGGATCGAACAGCAATTGGGCGCGCGTTTGTTGGCGCGCTCCACCCGCAGTCTGCGGCTGACGGCCGAAGGTGAAGGGTTTCTTGAATACGCCCGCGCTGCCTTGAGCAACCTCGATGAGGGGCGCCGCCTGCTGGCCAGCGGGCAGGATCAGGTCAGCGGGATTCTGCAGCTGTCGGCGCCTTCGGATTTCGGTCGCAACCTGCTGTTGCCATGGCTCGACGACTTTCAGCGCGAACACCCGAAACTGACGGTGCGTCTGCTGCTGGGCGACCGTATCGCCGATCTGTTTCGCCAGCCGGTGGACATCGCCTTGCGCTACGGCGAGCCGGAGGACTCGAGTCTGGTGGCGTTGCCGATTGCCCCGCACAACCGCCGGGTCTTGTGCGCCTCCCCCGCCTATCTGGCACGGCACGGCGAGCCGCTGCATCTGGAACAGCTCGCTCAGCACAACTGCCTGCTGTATATGCTCGGCGGCCGGGTGCATGACCACTGGAGTTTTCATGACGGCAAGCGTGAGGTCGGCCTGACCGTCAGTGGCGATCGCTTCAGTGACGACGCCGACGTGGTGCGTCTGTGGGCGGTCGCGGGAGCGGGGATCGCCTACAAGTCGTGGCTGGATGTGGCCGGCGATGTGCTGTCGGGACGGCTGAAAGTGCTGTTGCCGGAGCTGCTTTGCGAACGCGCTCCGCTGAATTTGCTGTGCGCCCATCGCGCACAATTGAGTAAGCCGGTGAACCTTCTGAGGGAAATGCTCGCCAGTCGTTGCGCTGAATTGAGTAGCCGATTTCCCGTTTTCCCGGCGACTGATCATTAGTCGCAGGTAAATAGCGAAATTTCTCTCAGGAACAATCACCAGCCACGACCGCTCCGGCGCAGGACTCGGCGAACAACCCGCTTATACTAGCGACCGCCTGATGCCCGCACCAAAAGGCTGACACGAGAACAATCAGACCGCACCGGCGGGGTAGGGACGATGGTCGCGACAACGCTGCGGTTTCCTTGCCGTGGCGCGCTGCCTCGCCTCGACTCAAGGCATTTTGCGCGCCTTGGCCGACGACAGATTACTGGTCAAGATGTCTATGAGCAGTAGACGATACGATTCAACAGGGAGTGAATACATGGAACATGCACCTTGCATCAGCCAGATCGCCACGTTGCTGGCCGATCCCAAGCGCAGCGCGATGATGTGGGCGTTGATGGATGGCTCGGCCCGGCAGACCGAGGAACTGGCGTTGCTGGCGGGGCTTTCGCCGTCGTCGGCCAGTGCGCACCTGGGGCGTTTGTCCGCTGGCGGTCTGTTGAAGGTCGAGGCGCGCGGTCGCAAACGCTTCTTCCGCCTGGCGGCTCCCGAAATCGGCGCGGCCATCGAAGCCCTGGCCAGCGCCACACTGGCCAGTGCTCCGCGAGAAATTCCCGACGTATTCAAGCGTGCCTCGCCCGTCTTCAGACCCCAGGCCGCGCCCTCGTCACTGCTGCGCGCCCGGTTCTGCGACGACCATCTGGGGGGAACGCTGGCCGCCGACCTGTACCAGCGACTGCTCGACGCCGGCTGGATCGAGCAGCTTGAAAACCGGGTGGTCGTGACACACAAAGGCTCGACGCAACTGGCCGGGCGCGGCGTGTACATCCAGGCGCTGGCCCACCGCAATGCGCAAGTGGCTTGTGCCTGTCCGGACTGGAGCGAACGTCGCCCGCACATGGGCGGATCGCTGGGGGCAGCGCTGCTGCAGTTGTTCATGCAGTCGGGCTGGCTGGTGCTGCCCAACGATTCCCGAGCCCTGCAACTGACGGCGGCAGGCCAGCGGGAAATTCATCGGTTTGCCTGTGAAACCGAACTGGAAATGGCGTTGTAGAGCGCCTTCTTCCACAGATTCGCTGTTGAACGTCGTCAACGGCTGCGGAAAAGTCGCATCTGGCACAAGTGCGCAACCGCTATCGCGCACACTCGATCCGGAGATTTTTCGGATTGAGGAGGTGGCATGGACACGGGTAACTTCAGCGCGGCGGATCGACTGGAGCGTCTGCCAGTCAGCAGTTATCACCGGATCATCTTCATCATCATTGCCCTGGCGTTCTTCTTCGACTCCATGGATCTGGCGATGATGACCTTCCTGCTCGGCTCGATCAAAGCCGAGTTCGGCCTGAGCAGTGCCGAGGCCGGTCTGCTGGCCAGTTCAAGCTTTTTCGGCATGGTGCTGGGGGCGTCGCTGTCCGGATTACTGGCGGATCGGTTCGGTCGCAAACCGGTGTTCCAGTGGAGCATCGTCCTGTGGGGGCTGGCCAGTTACCTGTGTTCCACGGCGCAGACGGTCGAGAGCCTGACGCTGTTTCGCATCCTTCTGGGAATCGGCATGGGCATGGAGTTTCCGATTGCCCAGTCGATGTTGTCGGAGTTGATCCCCGCCCAGCGTCGGGGGCGCTACATAGCGCTGATGGACGGTTTCTGGCCGCTGGGTTTTGTCGCAGCGGGTGTGCTGTCGTATTTCCTGCTGCCGTTGATCGGCTGGCGCGACATCTTTCTGGTGCTGGCGGTGCCGGCGGTATTCGTGCTGGCGATCCGCTTTTTCATTCCCGAGTCGCCGCGCTGGCTGGAACAGGCCGGCAAGCATGACGCAGCGGACAAGGTATTGCGCGGCATTGAGGCGCGGGTAAAGGCATCGCTCGGCGGTGCCGCATTGCCGGAACCGGTTCGCCTGCCACGGAGCGTGACACCTCCGGGGCATTTCCTTTCGGCGCTGAAGCAGATCTGGTCGCCGCTTTATCGCCAACGCACGACGATGATCTGGAGCCTGTGGTTTTTCGCCCTGCTCGGTTTCTACGGCCTGACCTCGTGGCTCAGTGCGTTGCTGCAACAGTCGGGTTTTGCCGTGACCCAGTCGGTGTATTACACGGTGCTGATTTCCCTCGGCGGGATTCCCGGCTTCCTGATGGCGGCCTGGCTGGTGGAGCGCTGGGGACGCAAGCCGGTGTGCATCGTCACGTTGCTCGGCGGTGGGGTGATGGCGTTTCTTTACGGGCAGAGCGCAGTGTTCGGCGGTAACGTGGCGCTGCTGATCGGCACCGGTCTGTTGATGCAGTTTTTTCTGTTCGGGATGTGGGCGGTGCTCTACACCTACACGCCGGAGTTGTATCCGACCTCGGCGCGAGCGACCGGCTCGGGGTTTGCCTCGGCCATCGGGCGCGTGGGGTCGTTGCTTGGGCCGCTGGTCACCGGGCTGGTGTTTCCGATTACCGGGCAGGGCGGGGTGTTTGCGCTGGGGGCGTTGTGCTTTGCGATTGCGGCGGGAGTGGTGTGGCTGTTCGGGATGGAGACCCGGGGCAAGACGCTGGAAGAGCTGACTGAAACCGAGATGCTCAGCTGAATACAGCACCCTGTGGGAGCGGGCTTGCCCGCGATGGCGGACCGTCAGTCAACATTGATGTTGGAAGTGATGGCCTCATCGCGGGCAAGCCCGCTCCCACAGTTTTTGTATTGCTCTTTATGGTTTTACCAGGCGCGCATCCAGGCTGTTCTGCGCCAGACGCTTGGCCTGATCCTGAGTCATGCCCAGGTGGGTGTGCAGCGCATGGAAGTTCTCGGTCACGTAACCACCGAAGTACGCCGGGTCATCGGAGTTCACCGTGACTTTCACGCCACGCTCGAGCATGTCGAGGATGTTGTGCTGGGACATGTGATCGAACACGCAGAGCTTGGTGTTCGACAGCGGGCACACGGTCAGCGGGATCTGCTCATCGATGATCCGCTGCATCAGGCGCTCGTCTTCGATGGCACGTACGCCATGGTCGATGCGCTGGATTTTCAGCAGGTCGATGGCTTCCCAGATGTACTCCGGCGGGCCTTCTTCGCCAGCGTGAGCCACGGTCAGGAAACCTTCATGACGGGCACGGTCGAACACGCGCTGGAACTTGCTCGGCGGGTGGCCCATTTCGGAACTGTCCAGGCCTACCGCAACAAACGCATCACGGAACGGCAGCGCCTGGTCGAGGGTTTTCTGTGCTTCGTCTTCGCTCAGGTGACGCAGGAAACTCAGGATCAGGCCGCTGGTGATGCCCAGTTGCTGCTCGCCATCCTTCAGCGCGGCGGCGATGCCGTTGAGCACCACTTCAAACGGGATGCCCCGGTCGGTGTGGGTCTGTGGATCGAAGAACGGCTCGGTGTGAATCACGTTCTGTTCTTTGCAGCGCAGCAGGTAGGCCCAGGTCAGGTCGTAGAAATCCTGGGAGGTGCGCAGCACGTCGGCGCCCTGGTAATACAGGTCGAGGAATTCCTGCAGGTTGTTGAAGGCGTAAGCCTTGCGCAGGGTTTCGACGTCGCTCCACGGCAGGGCGATCTTGTTGCGTTCGGCCAGGGCGAACAGCAGCTCGGGCTCCAGCGAGCCTTCGAGGTGCAGGTGCAGTTCGGCCTTGGGCAGGGCGTTGAGCCAGTCGTACATATTCTTTTCTCATCAGGTGCAATGGCGAGCATTCTACAGATGCCCGCCGAAACAATTGGCAAAACCTGACCAACCGATCCATCACACCGCTTCCTGCTCCCGTCGATAGGCGTAGGTATCGGCGAAGCGCGACAGCAGGAATTCGGCGCAGGTGGTGGTCGGATATTTCGCCGGATGCTGTGCGTCCTGGCAACCGGGCAGGCACTCGATGCGAGTGTCCGGGTGTGGTTCGGCGAAGAACGGCATCGAGTAGCGATCCACCCCGAGCGGGCTGATCACCCGGTGCGGGGTCGAGCGATAACGGTCGTTGCTCCAGCGCGCCATCATGTCGCCGAGGTTGACCACGAAGGTGCCGTCGATGGGCGGTGCGTCGATCCATTGGCCTTTGACGTTTTTCACCTGCAAGCCGCCGGCCGCGTCCTGATACAGCAGCGTGATGCAGCCGTAATCGGTGTGCGCGCCCGCACCTTGCTGTTCGGCGGAACTGGCGGTGTGGCGCGGCGGGTAGTGGATCATCCGCAGCACGCTGACCGGCTCGTTGAAGCGCGTGTCGAAGAAGTCGCGCTCGATGCCCAGCGCTAACGTCATGGCCCGCAGCAGGGTTTGCGCGAGCGCTTGCATGTCGAGGTAGTGCTGTTCCATCAACGTTTCCCAGCCGGGAATGGCAGGATGACGGTTGGGGCCACGCAAGGGTTTTGCTGCCAGCACCTCGGGATGATCGGCCGGCAGGTGCAGGCCCATGTCGAAGGTTTCCTTGAGGTCGCTGGGTTTGTCGGGGTCGAGCTGTTCGGTGGCGATGGCCCCGTAGCCGCGGTGATGACGGGTCTGGGTGATGTCGATCCTGAGCTTTTCTGCTTCCGGCAGCGCGAAGAAGCGTTGCGCGTGATCGAGCAGGGATGCAATGCGCTGCGCAGAAATCGGGTGACCCTTGATGTAGAAAAAGCCCCATTCGCGGCAAGCGTGGTCGATCTGTTCGGCGACGGCCGGCCAGGCGTTCTGGTCGTCGGAGTAGAGCGGCGAGATGTCGATGATCGGAAGCTGATCCATACACAATCCTTGAAAGGTATAAGGGGGATCGTTCCCACGTCGAGGCGTCGAACCGTCTGCGTGGGAATGCCTCAATGGACGCTCCGCGTCCGCTTTCGGCAGGGACGCGGAGCGTCCCGGCTGCATTCCCACGCGGAGCGTGGGAACGATCACAGGGTAGATGTTGGAATTTACTTCGGCATCTCGGCCTTCATGCCTTCGACGTAGTAATTCATCGACGCCAGTTCGGCGTTGGTGGCGCTGACCCCCGCCGGGATTTTCTCGGCCCCGGCCTGATCCTTGATCGGCCCGGTGAACGGTTGCAGGGTGCCGCTCTTGATGTCAGCGATGATCTGCTCGGCTTCGGCCTTCACCGGTGCCGGCACCAGATCGCTGATCGGCAGTTCGACTGTGCCTTCCTTCAGGCCGCCCCAGTAGTCCTGGGATTTCCAGTTGTGGTCGATCACGCTCTGGGTCGCCTGAATATAGTGCGGCGCCCAGTCGTTGACGATCGAGGTCAGCACCGCTTTCGGGCCGAAGTGCGCCATGTCTGAAGCGTAGCCCACGGCATACACACCACGTCGTTCGGCAGCCTGGATCGGCGCCGGGCTGTCGGTGTGCTGGAACACCACGTCCACGCCCTGATCGATCAGCGCGTTGGCGGCGTCGGCCTCTTTGCCTGGGTCGAACCACGAGTTGACCCACACCACTTTGATTTCGGTGCCGGGGTTGTACTTGTTCAAGGCCAGTTGAATGGCGTTGATGTCACGGATCACTTCCGGGATCGGGAACGAGGCGACGTAGCCGATCTTTTTGGTCTTGGTCATCTTCGCCGCGAGGAAGCCACCGACGTAACGGCCCTCGTAAGTGCGCGCGAGATAGGTGCCGAGGTTCTTGTCCTGCTTGTAGCCGGTGGCGTGTTCGAAGGTCACCTTGGGAAACTGCTTGGCGACTTTCACCGTCGGGTTCATGTAGCCGAACGAGGTGGTGAAGATCAGGTCGTAATTGTCCTTGGCCATGTTGCGGATCACCCGCTCGGCGTCGGCGCCTTCGGCGACATTTTCCACGTAGTTGGTGGTGATCTGCGTGCCGAGTTTTTCCGCCAGCGCCTTGCGCCCCTGTTCATGCTGATACGTCCAGCCGTGGTCGCCGATGGGGCCGATGTAGACGAAGCCGACTTTCAGTGGATCGGCGGCACTGGCGCTCAGGCTGAGGCCAAGGCCCATGGCGATGGACAGCAGTGTTTGCAGTGGACGTTTTTGCATGAACGCGTACTCCCTTTTGTTGTGTGTGGGGAGGGCAATGCAAAAGGCTGACCAAGCGGACAACAATCTGGCTTGAAACCGAGGCGCGCCCATCGCGGGCAAGCCCGCTCCCACAAAAACGCCGCGATCCCTGTGGGAGCGGGCTTGCTCGCGAAGAGGCCGTAAAGGCCAATAAAAGTGCAGGCGTAGATAAAGCTGCCATCGGCTGGTGCGCTAAGGTGTAACGAACCATTAGCGCCGCCCCGCAGTCAGTAGCTCATTCGCACTCTTCGGTAAAAAGGCCCGCCATGCTCACCATCCTCAAGCAAGAAAGCTTTCTGCTGCTGGCCCTGATCGCCGCCCTGGTCGCGTATCCACTGGAGCACTGGTTGCTGCACAGCGGCCAGATCGTCGCGCTGACGGCCGGGCTGGTGCTGATCGCGTTCATCGTCGCCGCCTCGATGCGCGTCGCCCATCAGGCCGAATTGCTTGCGGAAAAAGTCGGCGACCCGTACGGCACGATGATCCTGACCCTCGCCGCCGTGCTGGTGGAAGTGGTGATCCTGGCGATCATGATGAGCAACGAAGCCTCGCCGACTCTGGTGCGCGACACGATCTATTCGGCGGTGATGCTCGACATCAACGGCATCCTCGGCCTCGCCGCGCTGATGGGCGGGATCAAGCATGGCGAGCAGTCCTACAACGATGATTCGGCCCGCAGTTACAGCGTGATGATTCTCACCGCCATGGGCGTGTCGATGGTGGTGCCGGAGTTCATCCCCGAGGCTAACTGGAAAATCTATTCGGCGTTCACCATTGGCGCGATGGTGCTGCTTTATGCGTTGTTCCTGCGCATGCAGGTCGGGCCGCACAGCTACTTTTTCAGCTACAGCTACCCGGACAAACGCCGCAGGAAAGAGCCCGTGGAACAGGAGCCGAAACCGGTCAGCCTGGCGCTGTCGGTCGGCATTCTGGTGTTCGGTGTGGTGGTGATTGGCGCACTGGCCGAGGTGATGTCCAAGACTCTCGATCTGGGCCTGGAAGGCACGGGCGCACCGCCGGTGATCACGGCGATTCTGGTGGCGGCGATTTCGGCGGCACCGGAGATTCTGACGGCGTTGCGCGCGGCGTTGGCCAATCGTATGCAGTCGGTGGTCAACATTGCGATGGGCGCTTCGTTGTCGACGGTGATTTTGACGGTGCCGGTGATGGAGGCGATGGCGCTCTATACGGGGCAGCCGTTTCAGATGGCGATGACGCCGGTGCAGACGGTGATGATCTTTATCACGCTGATCGTCAGCGCGATCAACCTCAATGACGGCGAGACCAATGCCATTGAGGGCATGACCCACTTCGTGCTGTTTGCGACGTTCATCATGTTGTCGCTGCTGGGGTTGTGATTGATCGTTCCCACGCTCTGCGTGGGAATGCCGCAAGGGACGCTCCGCGTCCTACGCTGGGACGCAGAGCGTCCCGATATGCATTCCCACGCGGAGCGTGGGAACGATCAGAGGAGGGATCAGGTACCGGCGATCAACTGCCGAGCCGCCTGGCTGTGATCGGCAATCAGACCTTTGAGATCCAGCCCTTCAACCTGCCCGTCAACCACGCGCCACTTGCCGCCGACCATCACCCGATCCGCACGATCCGCGCCGCACAACAGCAGCGCCGAGATCGGGTCATGGCTGCCGGAGAAACGCAGCTCATCGAGCTTGAACAACGCCAGATCCGCCTGCTTGCCCACCGCCAATTCACCGATATCGGTACGGCCCAACAGGCTCGCCGAACCCTTGGTCGCCCAGCCCAGCACACGTTCCGGGGTGATCTTTTCGGCGCCATAGCGCAGGCGCTGGATGTACAGGGCCTGACGCGCTTCGAGGATCATGTTCGACGCATCGTTGGACGCCGAGCCATCCACGCCGAGACCGAACAGTGCGCCGGCATCGGTCAGTTCGATGCTCGGGCAGATGCCGGAGGCCAGACGCATGTTCGAGCTCGGGCAGTGGCAGATGCCGGTACCCGCTGCGCCGAGGCGGGCGATTTCGTCGGGGTTGAAATGGATGCCGTGGGCCAGCCACGTGCGCGGGCCGAGCCAGCCAACGCTGTCCAGATAATCCACGGTGCGCAGGCCGAAGCGTTGCAGGCAGAAATCTTCTTCGTCGAGGGTTTCGGCAAGGTGGGTGTGCAGACGCACATCGAGTTTGTTTGCCAGTTCGGCGCTGGCGGACATGATTTCCGGGGTCACCGAGAACGGCGAGCACGGCGCCAGCGCGATCTGGATTTGCGCGCCGTCGCCACGTTCGTGGTACTCGTGAATCAGCCGCTGGCTGTCGTCGAGAATCACCTGGCCTTCCTGCACGGTCTGCTGCGGAGGCAGGCCGCCGTCCTTCTCGCCGAGGCTCATCGAACCACGGGTGAGCATGGCGCGCATGCCCAGTTCGCGCACGGTTTCGACTTGCACGTCGATGGCGTTTTCCAGGCCATCCGGGAACAGGTAGTGATGGTCGGCAGCGGTGGTGCACCCCGACAACAGCAACTCGGCCAGTGCGACTTTGCTGGCGAGGGCAAGTTTTTCAGGCGTCAGGCGCGCCCAAACCGGATACAGGGTTTTCAGCCACGGGAACAACGGCTGATTGACCACCGGCGCCCAGGCGCGGGTCAGGGTCTGATAGAAGTGGTGATGGGTGTTGATCAGGCCCGGAAGGATCACGTGCTCACGGGCATCGAACACTTGATTGCATGGGGTCGATGGCTGCTGGCCGGCGCCGAGCACTTCGGTGATCACACCGTCTTGCAGCACCAGACCGCCACGGGCATCGAGACCGTTGGCCGTGAAAATGGCGAGGGGATTTTTTAACCAGATACGGGTCGCAGGCATTGCGGCCGGCTCCTCTGAAAGTTGGGTTCAGGGTTGCCAGCTCAGTGTTGCCCTGTCTGCTGATCCAGGGTCGCCGCGAGGGGCGATGTGCGGAGTTTCGAACAAAATGTTGCGACGGGCAAGCCCAACCCGACCAGACACCGGGATAACCCTGCGGGGGCAAGCCCCCCACAGGGTCCAGTGATTACCAGGGAATGGTTTCACCCTTGTAGTTCACGAAATGATGGCCGCCCTTGCCGGCGAACGCATCTACCTGATCCACCAGGCCACGGGTGCTGGTCTCCACGTCGATGTCGGCACCTTCGCCGCCCATGTCGGTTTTCACCCAGCCCGGATGCAGCGACAGCACGGTGAGTTTCTGCTCGCCCAACTGCGTGACGAAGCTGTTGGTCATCGAGTTCAGCGCCGCTTTGCTGGCCTTGTACAGCGCCAGTTCCGGCGCGTCGGGCATGGTCACGCTGCCGAGCACCGAACTCATGAACGCCAGTACGCCGCTGCCGTCGCGGATCTGCCCGACAAAGCGCTGGGCCAGATTGATCGGTGCCACCGCGTTGGTGAAGAACAACTGACCGACTTCCGCCAGCGTCGCGCCGCCCGGAGTTTGCACGTCAGGGCCTTTGACTCCGGCGTTGACGAACAGCAGGTCAAAGGTCTCGCCCTTGAGCTTCTGGCTCAGGGCGATCACCGCTTGCTGGTCGTCCATGTCGAGTTTTTCGATTTGCACGTTGCCCAGTGCTTCGAGAGCCTCGGCATTGGAAGGATTGCGAACCGTGGCGGTGACTTGCCAGCCGTCGGCCAGCAGGGTTTTCACCAGTCCCAGGCCCAGGCCCCGGGAGGCGCCGATGATCAATGCGTGCTTGGCAGGATTAAGTGCGGACATGATTGGCTTTCCTTGAAAGTTGAAAGATCACGGGTTCAATGGACAACGTTGACCGAGCCGATGTTGCAATTCCTGGCGCAACTCACCGAGTTCAGCCATGCGGGTTTCGACCAGCTTGAGTTTGTCTTGCAGCAGTTGCGTGACGGTGGTGTCGGGGTTTGGCGAGTGCCACAACGCGCCAACGCTGTTGCCGATCTCGCCAAGGGTAAAGCCCAGACGTTGCGCCGTCTTGATGTACAGCACCAGTTGCACCATCTCCGGCGGATAGTCGCGATAACCGTTGGCGCTGCGTTGCGCCGCGATCAATCCGCGCTCCTCGTAAAAACGCAGCGTGTCACGGCTGACATCGCAGGCCTGGGCCAACTCACCGATGCGCATCTTGCAGGTCTCGAAAGTGTTTGACCCTGGAGCATACTCCAGGCTTTACCGTGGTTGCTCCCTGAATTTTTGGAGCAAGGATGATGTGGACTTCAACGCAGTATCGGCAGGTGGTGCGCGGCAGCGCCTGGTATGACTTGATCGTGACGGCGGCGTTTGTCACGCCGTGGAGTTTTGCTGTGTTGCATGGGTTGCTGACGGCGCTCAGTCAGGCGCTGGAGCTGCCCGGCGAGCTGCCGCCGTTCGAACCTGCGCACCTGTTGATAGCCAATTTGTTCGGTTCGGTGGTGTGCATGTGGGCGGTGCTGCGGATTCGTGATCCGCAGCCGGTTTATGGGCGCTATGACGCGGTGACGAGGTTTCTGTTCGCCGGTTGGATGACGTATGCAGTGGCCCACGGCGCCAGCTCGTTGGTGGTGGGATTCCTGATTCTCGAAGTGGCGTGGGGCATTGCTCAGGCGTTGCCGGTTCGGTCGCTGTCGCGAGCCGTAACGGCTTAGTGCCCGGCCTGCCACGGCTGCCCCAGTGATACCGGCGCATACAGCCGTGTACGCACTGCATCGCGCGACAACAACACCAGCACCAGAATCGTCGCGGCGTACGGCAACATCGCCAGCAGACTCGAAGGAATCGCCAGCCCCAACCCCTGCGCCACCAGGTGCAGGATGCTGGCGAGTCCGAAAAGATACGCGCCGAGCAGCAAGCGCCACACCCGCCAACTGGCGAACACCACCAGCGCCAAGGCAATCCAGCCGCGTCCGGCGGTCATGTTCTCGGCCCACATCGGCGTGTAAGCCAGCGACAGATAAGCGCCGGCCAGTCCGGCCATCGCCCCGCCGAACAACACCGCCAGTGTGCGCACGGTCAGCACCGGCAAGCCCATGGCACTGGCCGCATCGGGGTTCTCGCCGACCGCTTGAATGATCAGCCCGACACGGCTTTTCACGATCACCCACGCCACCAGCGCAAACAGCGCGAATGACAGGTACACCAGCAGATCCTGGGCAAACAGCATCCGACCGATCAGCGGGATTTCACTCAAGAATGGAATCGCCAGCGGCTCGAATCCCGCCAGCGGTTTGCCAACCCACGCCGCGCCGACAAAGGTCGACAGGCCGACGCCGAAAATCGTCAGCGCCAGCCCGGTGGCCACCTGATTGGCGTTGAATACCAGCGCCACCAGCGCAAACAGCGACGACAGCAGCATCCCGGCGAGCATCGCCAGCACGACGCCCAACCAAAGGTTGCCGCTGTTGAACGCGACGATGAAACCGATCACCGCGCCAAACAGCATCATGCCTTCCTGCCCGAGGTTGAGTACGCCGCTCTTCTCGCAAATCAATTCACCCAGCGCCACCAACAGCAGTGGCGTACCGCAGCGCACCATGGCGTAGAAAATATTGCTCAGCAGATCGATATCCATCACAGCGCTCCGGCGGTTACGGCGGTGGTAGAAGTGCGCCGCACCCAGCGCAGATTAAGACGTGGCCGATAGAGGATCAGCACGTCACAGGCCAGCAGGAAAAACAGCATCATTCCCTGGAACAACTGAGTGATTGCCTGCGGCAGATTCAGCGTCATCTGCGCGCTTTCGCCACCGATGTACAGCAGCGCCATCAACAGGCTGGAAAACAGAATCCCGATCGGGTTGAGCCTGCCGAGAA
Organism: Pseudomonas glycinae; assembly: GCF_001594225.2. Taxonomy (GTDB): domain Bacteria; phylum Pseudomonadota; class Gammaproteobacteria; order Pseudomonadales; family Pseudomonadaceae; genus Aquipseudomonas; species Aquipseudomonas glycinae. Next base: position 3,835,921 of record NZ_CP014205.2, on the reverse strand, counting down.
ACGCCACGGTGATCGCCGCGTAGCCGTAGCCCGGCGAGACCTGTGGCACCAGTTGACCGATCGGCCCGGTGACTTCACAGACACCGGCCAGTCCAGCCAATCCTCCGCTGATCAGCAGTGCAAGCCAGATCAGCCGCTTCTCGCGAAACCCGACAAATCCCGCCGCACGCTTGTCGAGGCCCAGCACTTTTATCTGGAAACCGACGAAGCTTTTCTGCAACAACACCCACACCGCGACCAGCGCGAGCAAGGCGAAATAAACGCCGATGTGTGCCCGACCGTCTTCCATCAACAGTGGCAGGCGGCTGGCGTCGCTGAACATTGCCGACTCGGGAAAGTTGAATCCGGCCGGATCCTTCAGCGGCCCGTGTACGCAGAACAGCAACAGGTTCAGCGCGATGTAATTGAGCATGATGCTCGTAAGGATTTCGTTGGCGTTGAAGCGTGTGCGCAACCAGGCGGTGAGCCCGGCCCAGGCAGCGCCGGCGAAGGTGCCGGTGAGCAGGATCAGCACCAGCGCCCAGCGGCTTTGCATGTCGATGATGTTCACCGCCAGCGCACTGCCGGCCAGGGCGCCGAGCAGCAACTGGCCTTCGGCGCCGATGTTCCAGATCCGCGCCTGATAAGCCACTGCGAGGCCCAACGCACACAACAGGATCGGCAAGGTTTTGACCAGCAGCTCGGAGACGCCATACAGGTCGCTGATCGGGGCGATCAACAACGTGTGCAGGGTTTTCAGCGGATCGTGGCCAAGGGCGACGAACAGCAAAGATCCGCAGACCAGTGTCAGCGCCGCCGCCAGCACCGGCGAGCACCACAGCATCAGGCGCGATTGCCGGCCACGGGGTTCGAGGGAAAGCAACATGGAAAAACTCCGTTAAACCGTGGCCGGTTGTGATTGAGGGGTGTCGAACTGGCCGGCCATCCAGCCGCCGACGTCGCTGAGGCGGGTTTGCGCCGTGTCCTGTAACGCTGACAGGCGCCCGCCGCACAGCGCTCCGAGGCGGTCGCTGATCTGGAACAGTTCGTCGAGGTCTTCAGAGATCACCAGAATCGCCGCCCCGGCATCGCGCAGGGCAATCAGCGCCCGGTGGATGGTGGCCGCCGCGCCGACATCCACGCCCCAGGTCGGGTGCGCGGCGATCAGCAGTTTCGGTTGCTGGAGGATTTCCCGGCCGAGGATGAATTTCTGCAGGTTGCCGCCGGACAGGCTGCGGGCGGCGGTCTGGGTGTCCGGGGTTTTCACGCCGAAGCATTGGATGATCGTTTGGGCGAGGGCTTCGACCTTGCCGCGTTCGATCAAGCCGTGGCTGACCAGGCCTTGTTGAAAGGCGGTGAGCAGGGCGTTGTCCGCCAGACTCATGTCCGGCACTGCGCCATGCCCGAGGCGTTCGGCGGGGACGAACGCCAGGCCGAGTTTGCGTCGCGCATCCGGGCGCTGATCGGCGACGGCATGTTCCTGGAAGCAGATGGTTTGCGCTACGTCGAGGGGCAGTGTCTGTTCGCCGCTGAGCAAGGCCAGTAATTCGTCCTGACCGTTGCCCGCCACGCCGGCAATGCCGACGATTTCGCCGCTGCGCACCTGCAGGTCGATGTCGCTCAGGGAGCAGCCGAAGGGATCCGGGTTGTGCCAGTTCAATCCACTAACTTGCAAAAACGTTGCGCCACCGGTGACCTTGGTAAAGTCGCCGATCAAGGTCGCGGCGTCACCCACCATCAATTGCGCCAGTTGCCGATCAGTGCAGTCTGCGGGCACGCAATGCCCGGCCACCCGACCACCACGCAACACTGTGGCGCTGTGGCACAAGGCGCGCACCTCGCCGAGTTTGTGGCTGATGAACAGAATGCTGCAGCCCTCGGCCGCGAGCCGGCGCAGGGTGACGAACAACTCGTCGGCTTCCTGCGGCGTGAGCACCGAGGTCGGTTCGTCGAGAATCAGCAGGCGAATGTCCTGCATCAGGCAACGAACAATCTCGACCCGTTGCCGCTCGCCGATCGACAGGCTGTGGACAAGTCGCTGGGGCTCAAGCGCCATGCCATATCGGCGCGACACTTCACGGATTTTCGCCTCCAGCTGTTTCGGCGAACCGGCCGCTGCGCCCATCGCCAGTGCAATGTTTTGCGCCACGCTCAAGGTCTCGAACAACGAGAAATGCTGAAACACCATGCCGATGCCCAACTGCCGCGCCTGGGCCGGGTTGCGCATAGTCACCGGTTGACCCTGCCAGAGCATCTCGCCTGAATCGGCCTGGGTGACGCCGTAGATGATCTTCATCAACGTGCTTTTACCTGCACCGTTTTCACCGAGCAGAGCGTGGATTTCACCGGGAGCGATGCTGAGGTCGATGGCGTCATTGGCGAGGCAACCGGGATAACGTTTGCTGATATGGCGCAGTTGCAGGCGCGGTATGGGCGTGGGGTTTGACATGACAGGCTCGGGTTGCTTGGAGTTGTGCCTGTGGATAAAGCAATTTCCTGGCCATTGAGTCAGGAACGCAGGCGGCTGCTGTTTGCCAGCCTTCGGCGCAGAGCCTGTGAATCGAATTCGGTTGCCTGCACGGCACCACTTGGGGGCAAAGCCTTTGATCAGGCTCCAGTTTTGCCCGCATCCGACTGATCAAAAAACGAGCAACCCCGTCGAAGCCATGCAGAACCTGCGACTGCGCGAGGCATGAACGGCTTATCCACAGGTTGCTCCACAGTATTTGTGCGCAAGACAAAATCCCGGGCATAAGCACCGCCGGGCTTTCTTCCAAAGGCGATAAACGACGCTAAGCGATTGTTTTTACGTGAAATTGTTTGTCGCGATGGGCGATTGGACGAAAAGTGAACAAATCCCGCAAAGCCACGTGACAGAAGGGTTACAGCATCCTGTGCTCAGGTTATCCACAGCCGGGTGCACAGCGGATGTGGGCAAGTCACGGGTATAAGCAAATCGGCTTGTGCCCTAAAACATGGCGGGGCTTCAACGTTGCAGCAGGATGCGCCCACGGCTCAGATCGGCCAACTGATTCTGCAGCAGCGCGATGTGCGCTTCGCCCACGGCCAGTTGCAATTCGACGCCGTTGGCGGTGAAGTTTTCTTCGATCACCAATCCGCCCAGATCCGCGACCCGCAGCTTCACCAGCGCCAGTTCGCCAAAGGCGCAAGCGCAACGCACGGGCACGCGACTGATCAATTCGATCTTCGGCGCAGCCTGCAGACATTTGTTGGCACCGCCGCCATAGGCCCGGGCCAGACCGCCGGTGCCCAGTTGAATGCCGCCGTACCAGCGGATCACCAGTACCGCGACCTGATCGCATTCCTGCGCTTCGATGGCCGCGAGGATCGGCCGCCCGGCAGTGCCGCCGGGTTCGCCGTCGTCGTTGCTGCGGTACTGATCGCCGAGTTTCCACGCCCAGCAATTGTGCGAGGCGTTCAAGTCGCTGTGCTGCTCGATGAAGGCTTGCGCCTCGGCAGGGCTGGTGATCGGCGCGGCGAAGGTGATGAAACGGCTTTTGCGGATTTCTTCGCGGAACTCGCAAAAGCCGCTGAGGGTGAAGGACATAAAGCGACTTATATAGAAGAAGTGAGGCCGCAGCCTTTGAGGATGATGCGGATCAGATTGTTGCCGGCGTCTTCCATGTCCTGTTTGGTCAACTTGCTGCGACCGGTCACCCGGCAGATCTGGGTGGCGAAGTCGGCATAGTGCTGGGTGCTGCCCCACAACAGGAAGATCAGGTGCACCGGGTCGACCGGGTCCATTTTGCCCGCGTCGATCCAGGCCTGGAACACGCCGGCGCGGCCCTGGAACCAGGCGCGGTAATCCTGGTTGAAATATTCGGTCAGGCATTCGCCGCCGCTGATCACTTCCATTGCAAAGATCCGCGACGCTTGCGGCTGGCGACGGGAGAATTCCATTTTCGCGCGGATGTAGCGGGTCAGCGCTTCGGCCGGATCGTCCTCGGCCGTGAGAGAGTTGAAGGTGCTGTCCCACAATTGAAGAATGTTGCTCAGCACCGCTACGTACAACCCGAGTTTGTTGTTGAAGTAGTAATGCAGATTCGCCTTTGGCAGCCCGGCCTTGGTGGCGATGGTGTTCATGCTCGTGCCTTTGTACCCGTGACGGGCGAACTCGTCTTCGGCGGCTTTGATGATGGTCTCTTCATTCTTTTGACGAATGCGGCTGGCAGGTTTGCCGCCGTGAGCGGGGACTTCAAAGGTCATAGGCACTTCCGGGTTGGTCTGTGGGGTGCAACCAGTTGCGTTGATAGCGCAACCACCGGCGCGGGACAAGCCCCGATCAAATAAAACTCCGGTCCTCAGCGAGTGGCGGCCAGGCTTTCGAGAAAACTTTCCAGGACCAGATGAGGGCGACGGCCCTTGCGGGTGACCGAGGCCAGGCTCAAATCATAGAAGCGGGTACTGGCCTTGAGCGCGCGCAAGCGACCTTGTTGAACCCAGAGACTGGCGTAGTGATCCGGCAGGTAGCCGATGTAACGCCCGGCCAGAATCAGGAATGCCATGCCTTCACGGTCGGAAGCACTGGCGGTGCAATTGAGCGCCTGATAGTGCGCCTGGATTTCCGCCGGCAAACGGAAGGTCGGGGCAATGGCGTCCTGACTGTTCAGACGTTCGTCATCCAGCTGTTTATCGTCGACGTAAAACAGCGGATGGCCGACCGCGCAGTAAAGTAGCGAGCGCTCGCTGTACAGCGGCTGGTATTCCAGTCCCGACAACGCACTGGCCTGCGGCACCACGCCGACGTGCAGGCGACCGTCGAGCACGCCTTGTTCGACTTCATTGGGGGCGATCATGCGGATCTGGATTTGTACGTCCGGCCCGCGCTCCTTCAACTGCGCCAGTGCATGGGTGATGCGCATGTGGGGCAGGGTGACGAGGTTGTCGGTCAGGCCGATGATCAATTCACCGCGCAGGTGCTGGTGCAGGCCGTTGACCTCGGTGCGGAAACTTTCCAATGCACTCAGCAGCTGCAAAGCCGACTGATAGACCTCGCGGCCTTCTTCGGTCAGGGAGAAACCGGCGCGCCCGCGTTGGCACAGGCGCAGGCCGAGGCGTTGTTCCAGATCGCTCATCTGCTGGCTGATCGCCGAGCGACCGATGCCGAGCACGGTTTCCGCCGCCGAGAAGCCGCCGCACTCCACCACGCTGCGAAAAATTCGCAGCAGGCGAATGTCAAAGTCACTGACCTGGGCCAGCGGATCGGGGCGGCGGCTGCTCATGCTGTCGTTCTCATTGTTTAGCAGAGTTCTAACTGAAGGTTAGAAGAGTTGAATTTCACCGACTTTATCCCCGTGGCAATTTAGCTGCAACAACGCTTTCTATCGCTCTGAAGCTTATTGCCCTGCGAGGTTTTGCCCGATGAACATGCCTGAAAACGCGCCGTCGCCACTGGCCAGCCAACTGAAGCTGGACGCGCACTGGATGCCGTACACCGCCAACCGCAACTTCCAGCGTGACCCGCGCCTGATCGTTGGTGCCGAAGGCAGCTGGCTGATCGACGACAAGGGCCGCAAGGTGTACGACTCGCTGTCCGGTCTGTGGACCTGCGGCGCCGGGCATACCCGCAAGGAAATCCAGGAAGCGGTGGCCAAGCAGTTGGGCACCCTCGATTACTCGCCGGGCTTCCAGTACGGCCACCCGCTGTCGTTCCAGCTGGCGGAGAAAATCACCGACCTGACGCCGGGCAACCTGAATCACGTGTTCTTCACCGACTCCGGTTCCGAGTGCGCCGATACCGCGGTGAAAATGGTCCGTGCTTACTGGCGCCTGAAAGGCCAGTCGACCAAGACCAAGATGATCGGCCGCGCCCGTGGCTATCACGGTGTGAACATCGCCGGCACCAGCCTTGGCGGCGTCAACGGCAACCGCAAGCTGTTCGGTCAGGCGATGATGGATGTCGATCACCTGCCGCACACTTTGCTGGCGAGCAATGCTTTCTCCCGTGGCATGCCGGAGCAGGGTGGTATCGCCCTGGCCGATGAGCTGCTGAAGCTGATCGAATTGCACGATGCTTCGAACATCGCAGCGGTGTTCGTTGAGCCGATGGCCGGCTCCGCTGGTGTGCTGGTTCCACCACAGGGTTACCTCAAGCGTCTGCGTGAAATCTGCGATCAGCACAACATCCTGCTGGTGTTCGACGAAGTGATCACCGGCTTCGGCCGTACCGGCACCATGTTCGGCGCCACCACCTTCGGCGTGACCCCGGACCTGATGTGCATCGCCAAGCAAGTGACCAACGGCGCGATCCCGATGGGCGCGGTGATTGCCAGCTCCGAGATCTACCAGACCTTCATGAACCAGCCGACCCCGGAATACGCCGTGGAATTCCCGCACGGTTACACTTACTCGGCACACCCGGTGGCTTGCGCCGCAGGTCTTGCGGCACTCGACCTGCTGCAAAAGGAAAACCTGGTACAGAGCGTGGCCGAAGTCGCACCGCATTTCGAAAATGCCCTGCATGGTCTGAAAGGCGCGAAGAATGTCATCGACATTCGTAACTTCGGCCTGGCCGGTGCGATCCAGATTGCGGGCCGTGACGGCGACGCCATCGTGCGCCCGTTCGAGGCCGGCATGGCGTTGTGGAAAGCCGGGTTCTACGTGCGCTTCGGTGGCGACACCCTGCAGTTCGGCCCAACCTTCAACAGCAAGCCGCAAGACCTTGATCGTCTGTTCGACGCGGTCGGCGAAGTGCTGAACAAGCTCGACTGATTTTTCCTTCTATATAGATACGCCAATGGCAGGCGCCCCTTGCGGGCGTCTGCGCACAAGAATTCAGGAGTTCCCCGATGAGCGTTATCCCGCATTTGATCAATGGCGAACTGGTGACCGAGAACGGTCGCGCGGTCGATGTGTTCAACCCGTCCACCGGTCAAGCTATCCACAAGCTGCCGCTGGCCAGCCGCGAAACCATCCAGCACGCCATCGATGCCGCCAAGGCTGCGTTCCCGGCCTGGCGCAACACGCCACCGGCCAAACGTGCCCAGGTGATGTTCCGTTTCAAGCAACTGCTGGAGCAGAACGAAGCGCGCATCGCGCAGTTGATCAGCGAAGAACACGGCAAGACCCTGGAAGATGCTGCCGGTGAACTGAAGCGCGGTATCGAGAACGTCGAGTTCGCCTGCGCAGCGCCGGAAATCCTCAAGGGCGAGTACAGCCGCAACGTCGGCCCGAACATCGATGCGTGGTCGGACTTCCAGCCGCTGGGCGTGGTGGCCGGCATTACGCCGTTCAACTTCCCGGCGATGGTGCCGCTGTGGATGTATCCGCTGGCGATCGTCTGCGGTAACTGCTTCATCCTCAAGCCGTCCGAGCGTGATCCGAGCTCGACCCTGCTGATCGCGCAACTGCTGCTGGAAGCCGGTCTGCCGAAAGGCGTGCTGAGCGTAGTGCACGGTGACAAGACTGCGGTGGACGCGCTGATCGAAGCGCCGGAAGTCAAAGCGCTCAGCTTCGTGGGTTCGACGCCGATTGCCGAATACATCTATGCCGAAGGCACCAAGCGCGGTAAACGCGTTCAGGCCCTGGGCGGCGCAAAGAACCATGCGGTACTGATGCCGGATGCAGATCTGGACAACGCGGTCAGCGCACTGATGGGCGCGGCTTACGGTTCCTGCGGCGAACGCTGCATGGCGATTTCGGTAGCTGTGTGTGTGGGCGATCAGGTGGCGGACGCACTGGTGGCCAAACTGGTTCCTCAGATCAAGGCGCTGAAAATCGGTGCCGGTACTTCGTGTGGTCTGGACATGGGGCCGCTGGTCACCGGTCAGGCGCGCGACAAGGTCAGCGGTTATGTGGAAGACGGCGTGGCGGCGGGCGCGACCCTGGTGGTCGACGGTCGTGGTCTGAGCGTTGCCGGTCATGAAGAAGGCTTCTTCCTCGGTGGTTGCCTGTTCGACAACGTCACGCCTGAAATGCGCATCTATAAAGAAGAGATCTTCGGGCCGGTGCTGTGCGTCGTCCGGGTGAACAGCCTGGAAGAGGCGATGCAGCTGATCAACGATCACGAATACGGCAACGGCACCTGCATCTTTACCCGTGACGGTGAAGCGGCGCGTCTGTTCTGCGACGAGATCGAAGTCGGCATGGTCGGGGTCAACGTTCCACTGCCGGTGCCGGTGGCTTACCACAGCTTTGGCGGCTGGAAGCGTTCGCTGTTCGGCGACCTGCATGCCTATGGTCCCGATGGTGTTCGCTTCTACACTCGTCGCAAGGCGATCACTCAGCGCTGGCCACAGCGTGCGAGCCATGAGGCTTCGCAGTTTGCATTCCCTAGCTTGTAAGTAGAAGGGCAGTGCAAGGAAGGCCGACCTTTAAGGTCGGCCTTCGCGTTTCGGGGCTTTTTTGACCGATATGACAGATTTATGAAATTAAGGGTTGACGGCAGATTCTGAGTCTCTATAATTCGCACCACTTCCGGCGCAGTCGAAACGGAAAACTCCTTGAGATTCAATGAGTTAAGTAAGTTTCGAAGCGGGTCGCTTCAGTTTATCGAGGCCTGGAAGGAGTTGGAAATGCCGGTCTGTTTGGCGCTTTCAACGGTTCGATCTTCAAAGTGATAAAACCGCGCCGCCTCACCCGCCAGCGCAACAATCAGCTCCTGCGGCTCATCCCCAAGAAAGATCGCCGCCCGCGACAGGCTGTTGTGGATTTCCGGCCGCTCGACACTCGGCAACGGAAACCGCGTCCGCCGGTTCTCGTGGTCAACCCAGACCACCGCAGCGCCCTCGACCTCCAGCCGATGCGCCAGCGAATGACTCCAGCCAAACCCCAGCCCGACATCGATCTCGACCGCACTGGTGCGATACAAGCGGCTGAACTCAAACGGCAGCAGCCCGTCGAGCACACCATCGGTCAGCGTCAGCAGCTCTTCGCCGGTGACCATCGACACCGGGCAGCCATTGGTGCAGGTTCGGGGTGCACAATCGGCGCTGTCACCGTTGGGATTTTTCGCCTGATCCGGGGTGTCGTCGTGGTGCTCGTCTTTTTTCAGGGAGGCATTGCGCCGGGCATCCCAGCGCAATTGCATGCGGCCCTTTTTCACCCCGGCGGCGATGCCCCGTGCGGCGACGGATTTGTACTGGTTCACGTAGCCGATGAAGGTGCTGACGATGCCGAACATCGCCTTCACCAGGCGCGTCACCGCCGACAGCAACTGAGCGCCACGATCCGCCAGACGCAAGGTCAGATACGCAATCCCCGCCCCGGCACCAACGAAGGTCAACACAACGCCGATCAACACATCGATCAGCAGTTGCACCACTACCATCGATACCGCCTCGGCGGTTTTCCCGGCAATTTCACTGGGTGGCAGCATCTCCAGCCAGAGGCTGGCAGTTCGCAGCAACAAACACAGCGCTGCTTCGTCACTGACCAGTAACTGAAGCTTCTCCATCATTTCCGGCGCGGTTTCTGCCAGCGCGATCAGCTGTGCGGCGCCACTGCCCAACCGCTCGGCAAACTTTCCGGGGTCCTTGAGAATCTCCGACAGCAACCCGATGCTGTCCCACACCCCCTCGATCGCCGCCCAACTCCCGGCCAGCATGCCGTTCCCGGCTGCCGTGGCCACCGACTGCGACCACTGCAGCTTGAAACCCTGCCACTCGCTGCGCAGCCAGCCATCCAGCTGCCGAGTCAGGCCATCGTAGGATTCGAAAAGCGCATCAACCTGCTGCTCGCTGGCGCCGCCGTGCACCACGACCCGATAAAACTTGCCTGCTTCACCGGTGAACACCCCTTTGCCCTGAACATCCAGGGTGACGGACTCGACTGCACCGCCTTCCACCGCCACCACATCGACAACGATGTCGCCCAACGGAATGTCGTACGCCGACTCGAACTTGCTCTCGATCTCCATTCGCCCGGAATACGGGCATTGCACGACCGCAGAGGAGAAGCGGTTGTCGTCAATCGCAACCGCCGTGCTGTGCTCGCCGAAACGGATGATCCGCTCCATCCCCATCAGCGAAGGCAGATCAGCTGCATGACTGACGCCGTCTGCCGAGCGACTGAGCCAGTGCTTGAGCTGCTCGCGATAGAGATCAAGGGTGCGGGGAAAGCTGTCGAGTTCTTGCTCGATGCGGGTGACGGCATCCATCAGCGCATTTCCATGCGCATGGCGAAACGAAAAACCGGGTCAAACATGTGCGTTCCCTCGCGCAAAAATCAGGCGAGGGACTTTGCGGGGGATCAATCAGAAAAGAAGTCAGGCGAGTAGGCAGAGGATGTAGGAGAAGTCTGTAACTGCTTTTTTATCGAACTGCAGACGCAAAAACGGGGCGGGAGGTTTCCCTCGCGCCCCGTTCACGGAACAGATGACTTGCTTATCGAGAAGCGTCCCGGCCGGCCAGCTCTTTCAACTTGAGCTCGGCCAACGGATGCCCGGCCTTCGCGGCCATCGTCCACCAGCGAGCGGCTTCCGAAGGATCCGGCGCTTTGCTCGGTGTACCTGCCAGACTGATGACACCCACCTGATACGCCGCTTTGCCATCACCGGCCAGCGCCGCCAGTCGCAGCAACCGCACACCCTCTTCACGTGCGCCCAGGCCAACCCCGCGAAATGTCAGGATGTGTCCGTAAAAACTCTGCGCGCCGACATCGCCCAGATTGGCCATGCGCGCAAACTGCCCTTCGAGCCAGCGCCAGCCGCGGGGCTGACGAACAAACCACGACCAGTGAAACAGCCTACGGGCCAGCCAGTAACTGGCCCGCGCCTTGAGTCGTAAAAACACTCAAGCCTCCGCCGATTCCGGGTACTCGTACTCAAAGACCCGCACCACTTCCGAAGCATGCCAGGAGGCGGCGGCAACACCGTCGGACGGCCCGGAAAAACGCCCCAGACGCTCGACACATTCAAAGAATCCGGTGCGTGGCAGGCGACTGGCGCCCTGGCTGATCACCAGCGAGCTGCGCAATGGTTGTTCGGCTTTCGCGTCCAGTGCCGCGAGGTGCTCCAGTGCAGCGGTCAATGTCTGCATGGCCGGCGTCGGCAGTTGCAGGCGTTCAAGCAACGCTCGATAAGTCAAAAGATGGCGCTGCCTGCGCGCCTGATCCAGCTCCCCCAGCAATCCGTCCCAATGTTGACGACTGATGCGTACGCTCACAATTGTTCCCTCCACCCTGGCACCGTCAACTCCCAGGCCAGGCTGCGGCGAATCGCGGCGTCGGGCAGACGCTCGCCACTTTCGATCATGGCCAGGTAAGACGGGCTGATGCCTACCGTGCGGGCCAGCGCCTCGATGGCGATGCCCTTCCCTTCGCGCAAACTGCGTAACTGATCCAGACCTGGAAGAATCGGGTCCGGGGTTGCCGCAAGCGGCGCCGGAGCCGGTTGCGACGGTGCTTCGTTGATGCCTGCTGCTTTCAGTAGAGCCTGATACTGAGCCCATGGCAAAACCGCATATTCGGGTTCGCCATCGCGTGCAATTATCTGAATATCCATGACTACCCCGTAGGACAACAACACTTAGCGAGTCGGCACTTTTCCCTAGAAGTGTAATCCTAACAGCGGCCAAGGTCGTGGGGGGTATCTATCTGTGTACGAGGCTGTCGCGATTCAGGACTTTTTCGGCCCCTGAAGCTGAAGTTGCTCGGGCGTATCGGGCAGACGCTCGACCACTCTGAGCTTTTCCGGCGCCTGGCGCTGACGCCACAGGCGGAAGGCATTCAGTTCATCGTCGAGGGTTTTCATCAGCCAGGCGAGGACGGCGATGTCATCGAGCATGCCGAACATGGGAATGAAATCCGGGATCGCATCCACCGGACTGAGGAAATACATAAGACCGGCCACTACCGAAACGATCGCCTTGGCGCTGATCGCACGGTACTCGCCGCGCCAGTACGCCAGACACAGTGCCTGCAACAGACGCAAATCGTCCTTCAGCTTGCCGAGACGATTGCCTTGGGCGGCGCCTTTGCTGGCGACGGCGAACAACAAGGTCGGCAAGCGGCCTCGAGCCAACAAGCGGCCGGCCAAAGGCAGGAATCGGGCGAAATTCCATGGCGCTTTCATTTATTTCTCCCGTTGAAATGTTATCCACACAAATTGTGGATAACCTTGTGAACAGAGCTGCATTTCAGCGCTGAGAGCCCCGTTTCATAAGGGCTGCGCTTAAATCGGGCGTTTTTTACTCACATAAAAAATCCCAATATTTCATTGACTTGGCGGTTCCAGACGTCTAGCGCTGACAACCTTAAAGTCTAGGACTGCCCTGGCCGGCATCGGTTCGGTCTGTTTACGCCGACCATCGTCCAGATGCAACAACGCCCCGCATAAGCGAGGCGTTGTTGGGGAAACCGGTGCCGAAGTTTATTGCTTGGCGGCAGCGGCGTCTTCTTTGGCTGGATCCTTGATGGCCAGCAGCTCCAGGTCGAAGACCAGAACCGAGTTGGCCGGAATTGCCGGGCTTGGCGATTGTGCGCCGTAAGCCAGATCGCTAGGGATGTACAGCTTGTACTTCTCGCCAACGTGCATCAGTTGCAGGCCTTCGACCCAACCCGGGATCACACCGCTGACCGGCAGATCGATCGGGCTGCCGCGCTCGACGGAGCTGTCGAAGACGGTGCCGTTGGTCAGCTTGCCGGTGTAGTGAACGGTCACGACATCGGTAGGCTTGGGCTGCGGGCCGTCGGCTTTCTTGACCACTTCGTACTGCAGACCGGAAGCGGTGGTGGTAACGCCAGCCTTCTTGCCGTTTTCTTCGAGGAATTTCTTGCCGGCGGCTGCCGACTCTTCGCTCATCTTGGCCATGCGCTCTTCGGCACGCTTTTGCAGCGCGGCGAAAGCTTCGACCAGTTCTTCATCTTTCAGCTTCTGTTCTTTCTTGCCGACGGCATCTTCGATGCCCTGGGCTACCGCTTTGGAGTCCAGATCATCCATGCCTTCCTGAGCAAGGCTCTTGCCCATGTTCAGGCCGATACCGTAGGAAGCTTTTTGCGCCGGGGTTTTCAGCTCTACGCTGGTCTGCGAATCACAACCCGCGAGTACCAGGCTAACCAGGGCAACCGCCGCCGCCAACCGATGCTGTTTCATGCTATTTCCTTGTTCATGCGCCGAAAGGGCAATCGAGTAAAGCCGCGAGCTTATCAGGCCGCCACGACCAATGGCTACCGGCATGAGAGCAGGAATCTTCCGATAAGTTCAGGGATTAAAAAGCATTTGGCGAAAGGCACGATGAAGCTTCTGTCATCTTTCGCCGACAGTGATTGATGCCGCTTCCCACAACACTTGGCGTAATGGCCACTTGCCGCACACGACCTGGCTCAGGCATAACAGCGCAACAACTCGACAAGGATGTTTATCTTGCGCCTCTTATACCGTGTGTTGACGCTGATCGTGGTGCTGCTGGGACTGGCTCTGGCGGTGGTTGTTTACTATGTCGCCAATCCGAGATTGCCCTTCCCCGCACCTGCAAAACAGGTGCATTACCTGAACCAGTGGACTGAGCAAGAGCGCCAGACCTACTACTTCACCCCGCAGGGGACGCAGGTCAAAGGCCTGCGCTATGAATGGTTCCAGGCGCTGGAGCTGCCGTTCTCGCAGCAACGCTTTGCCTCCCCGGAATACCTCGCGCGCTTCGGCTTTCTGATCGATCCGCAACAGAAAGCCACGCCGGACAACCCGGGGAATCTGCCGGTGGGTTTCGCCCGGCACCAGAATCCCGGCAGCTCCGAGCAATATCTCGACATCACTTGCGCGGCCTGCCACACCGGGGAACTGCACTTCAATGGCCAGGCAGTGCGCATCGACGGCGGTTCGGCCCAGCATGTGTTGCCCTCCAGCGTTCCTACATTGCGCGGCGGCAGTTTCGGACAGGCATTGGTCGCCAGTCTCGCCTCGACCTACTACAACCCATGGAAATTCGAGCGCTTCGCCCGCCACGTGCTGGGCAATGACTACGAAGCACGCCACGAACAACTGCGCAAAGACTTCAAAAGCTCACTGAACACCTTCATCAAAGTGGCCTGGAACGACACTCACCGTGGCCTCTACCCCACCGAAGAAGGCCCGGGCCGCACCGATGCCTTCGGGCGTATCGCCAACGCGACCTTCGGCGATGCGATATCCCCAAACAATTACCGCGTGGCCAATGCCCCGGTGGATTACCCACAGCTGTGGGACATGTGGACCTTCGACTGGGTGCAGTGGAACGGTTCGGCGCAACAACCGATGGCGCGCAATATCGGCGAGGCTTTGGGCGTCGGCGCCACTCTGAATTTCTTCGACGCTAACGGCCAGCCGCTGCAAGGCGATGAGCGCTATGCCTCCAGCGTACGTGTGCGTGATCTGCACAAGATCGAAGAAACCCTGCAAAGACTGCGACCGCCGGCATGGCCTGAAGAGTTGCTCGGCGTCGTCGACAGACCCTTGGCAGCCAAGGGGCGAGCCCTGTTCGCCGAGAATTGCGCCGGATGCCACGTCCCGCGTCAGACCCAGGAAGGCGAGCGTTGGGTGCAACACCTGCACATGCTCCCGGTGGACGTCATCGGCACCGACCCGAACGCCGCCAACAACATCGCCAATCACCGCTTCGACCTAACCGCCCTGCAATGGAACCCGGCGGAACTCGAACAAATGGACGTGAAGTTGCACCCCACCCCCAAGGAGCCGCTGGATCTCAGCCGGCTGTCAGTGGCCAAGGGGCTGGCTTACGTCACCGCCTTCGTGGAAAACCGTGCGTACCGTGAAGCGGGTGTCACCGCCGCCGAGAAACCACAGCTCGATGGCTTCGGCCTGCCGATCGGCGTTCGCGAAAAAGTCGCCTACAAGGCGCGTCCGCTTGCCGGCGTATGGGCCACGGCCCCATTCCTGCACAACGGCTCGGTGCCGAGCCTTTATCAGTTGCTGTCGCCTCAGGACGAGCGCGCCACCACCTTCTATAAAGGCACCTTCGAATACGACCCGCGCCATCTGGGCTATCGCACCGAAGCCTTCACCAACGGCTTCCTGTTTGACACCCGCATTACCGGCAACCACAACAGCGGTCACGAATTTCGCGCCGGCGAACGCGGCAATGGCGTCATCGGCCGACTGCTGCAGCCAGAAGAGCGCTGGGCGCTGCTCGAATACCTGAAAGTGCTGGGCGGCCCGCTGGAGGCGCAATTGCCATGATCTTCAATTCCTTCAAAAGACCCTCGCTGCTGGCGCGTTTCTGGCTCTGGCTGGGACGGTTACTGGGCAAAACCCTGTTGATCCTGCTGGTGATCGGCCTGATCGGCTGGGCCTTGGCGACCGCCTGGTTCGCCTGGCAGCACCGTGGCCCGGTGTCGGCACTGGAACAGATTCCAGATGGCGAAGCCGCCATGACCCAGGACGTGATTCAGACCGCGGTGCGCATCGTCGATCAGCACCGCGAAAGCACCCGCTACCTGCGCGACGCCCATGCCAAGGCCCATGGCTGCGTGAAAGCCGATGTGCAGGTGTTGCCGGATCTGGCTCAGGAACTCCGCCAGGGCGTCTTCAGCGAACCGGGCAAGCTTTGGAAAGCGACGATGCGCCTGTCCAACGGCAACGCCTATCCGCAATTCGACAGCATCCGCGATGCCCGGGGCATGGCGCTCAAATTGCTCGATGTGCCGGGTAAATCCTTGCTGGCCGATCGTCAGGGGCTGCACGAGCAGGATTTCGTGATGTTCAGCCATCCGAATTTCTTCGTCAGCGATGTCGCCGAGTATCGTCAGAATGTGTCCGCGCAGGCTGACGGCAAGAAGGTCATGGCGTTTTTTCCGGGGTGGGATCCTCGCACCTGGCAAATCCGGCATCTGTTCATTGCGCTGGCGACCCTTTCGCCACCACCGGAAAGCCCGACCCGCACCACATATTTCTCGGTATCGCCCTACAAGTTCGGCGAGGCCAACGCCAAGTTCCGAGTGATGCCGGATCCGGAGCGCTGCCCCGCTTACACCCTGCCGAAACAGAACCAGGATCTGCCGAACTTCCTGCGCAACGCGTTGAATCAACAGCTGTCGACCGATCGAATTCCGGCGTGTTTTGTGTTGCAGATCCAGCGGCAGGACGCGAACAAGTACATGCCGATCGAAGACACCAGCATCGAATGGCGCGAGCAGGACAGCCCATTCCAGACAGTGGCCCGGATTACCCTGCCCCCGCAGGACTTCGACACCCCGGCGCTGAACCTGCAATGCGACAACCTGTCGTTCAATCCCTGGTTCGGTATCGATGCTCATCGCCCGATTGGCGGGATCAACCGCCTGCGCAAAGCGGTGTATGAAGCGGTCAGCGATTACCGTCACAGCCGCAACTCGACGCAATAACAGCGCCAGAAACGAAAAAAGCGACCATCAAAGGTCGCTTTCTCATGTTCAGGCCCGGCAAAAGCCAAATCCCGGACAGCAAAAAGCCCGCACTTGGCGGGCTTTCTGTGGTGACCTGGCGTTCAGTGTTCCAGGTTACCGAATATGGCGCAGCGGACGGGACTCGAACCCGCGACCCCCGGCGTGACAGGCCGGTATTCTAACCGACTGAACTACCGCTGCGCGAAACGCTTGAAACGAATGGTGGGTGATGACGGGATCGAACCGCCGACATTCTGCTTGTAAGGCAGACGCTCTCCCAGCTGAGCTAATCACCCTTCGCTTCGTTACGGGGCGCATTATGCCACAGATTTTCGTAATGTGCTGATTTAATTGAAGTTTTTTTCAAATAAATCCGAAAACCGGTGAAATGACACATCCCGCAGGTACAACTCGAGGCAGAAAAAAACCCGCCTTGGCGGGTTCTTCCGTGGTGACCTGGCGTTCAGTGTTCCAGGTTACCGAATATGGCGCAGCGGACGGGACTCGAACCCGCGACCCCCGGCGTGACAGGCCGGTATTCTAACCGACTGAACTACCGCTGCGCTAAACACTTGAAACGAATGGTGGGTGATGACGGGATCGAACCGCCGACATTCTGCTTGTAAGGCAGACGCTCTCCCAGCTGAGCTAATCACCCTTCGCTTCGGTGTGGCGCGCATTCTACGGAGCGACCCAACCTCTGGCAAGCACTTTTTTAAATAATTTTCTTAGCCCTTCCAAAGGCTTAGAGAAGGGTTGGCCTATGACCCGGCGAAGACAATAATGCCCCCCTTTGTATAAAGGAGAGACTCACCCCATGTGGTTCAAAAACCTGCTTATCTATCGCCTGACCCAAGACCTGCCTGTCGATGCCGAGGCGCTGGAAACTGCACTGGCCACCAAACTGGCGCGTCCATGTGCAAGCCAGGAGTTGACCACCTACGGTTTCGTCGCGCCATTCGGCAAAGGCGAAGATGCTCCACTGGTGCACGTCAGCGGTGACTTCCTGCTGATCTCCGCCCGTAAAGAAGAACGCATTCTGCCGGGCAGCGTCGTGCGTGACGCGGTCAAGGAAAAGGTCGAAGAGATCGAAGCCGAGCAGATGCGCAAGGTCTATAAGAAGGAACGCGATCAGATCAAGGATGAAATCATCCAGGCTTTCCTGCCGCGCGCCTTTATCCGCCGCTCGTCGACCTTCGCCGCCATCGCGCCGAAACAGGGTCTGATCCTGGTCAACTCGGCCAGCCCGAAACGCGCCGAAGACCTGCTCTCTACCCTGCGTGAAGTGATCGGTACCCTGCCGGTTCGCCCGCTGACCGTGAAAACCGCGCCGACCGCCGTGATGACCGAATGGGTCACCACGCAGCAAGCCGCCCCGGACTTCTTCGTGCTGGACGAGTGCGAACTGCGCGACACCCACGAAGACGGCGGCATCGTGCGTTGCAAGCGTCAGGATCTGACCAGCGAAGAAATCCAGCTGCACCTGAGCACCGGCAAGGTGGTGACTCAACTGTCGCTGGCCTGGCAGGACAAACTGTCGTTCATGCTTGACGACAAGATGACCGTCAAGCGCCTGAAGTTCGAAGATCTGTTGCAGGATCAGGCGGAACAGGACGGCGGCGACGAAGCCCTCGGCCAACTGGACGCCAGCTTCACCCTGATGATGCTGACGTTCGGCGACTTCCTGCCGGCGCTGGTTGAAGCACTGGGCGGCGAAGAGACTCCGCAGGGGATCTAAGCGTAAAGCGGTTGCAACGGAAGAAACCGAATCAACTGTGGGAGCTGGCTTGCCAGCGATAGCGGTGTTACAGATAGCTCAAATGGCGTCTGACATGCCGCCATCGCTGGCAAGCCAGCTCCCACAATGTTTTGTGGTGTCATTAATAACAAGGAACAGGCCATGCGCGCACTGGCTGCACTGAGTCGTTTTGTCGGCAATACCTTCGCTTACTGGGTTCTGATTTTCGCGGTGATCGCGTTCCTCCAGCCGGCCTGGTTCCTCGGCCTCAAAGGCGCCATCGTGCCGCTGCTCGGGCTGGTGATGTTCGGCATGGGCCTGACCCTCAAACTCGACGACTTCGCCGCCGTCGCTCGCCATCCGTGGCGTGTGGCGCTGGGGGTCGTCGCGCATTTCGTGATCATGCCGGGGATGGCGTGGCTGCTGTGCCAGATCTTTCATCTGCCGCCGGAAATCGCCGTCGGCGTGATTCTGGTCGGCTGCTGCCCAAGCGGCACCTCATCAAACGTCATGACCTGGCTGGCCCGTGGCGACCTGGCGCTGTCGGTGGCCATCGCCGCCGTCACCACCCTCCTCGCCCCACTGTTGACCCCGGCGCTGATCTGGCTGCTGGCCTCGGCCTGGTTGCCGGTTTCGTTCATGGAACTGTTCTGGTCGATCCTGCAAGTGGTGCTGCTGCCAATCGTCCTCGGCGTGGTCGCGCAACGCGTGCTCGGTGACAAGGTGCGCCACGCGGTGGAAGTGCTGCCGTTGGTGTCGGTGGTCAGCATCGTGATCATCGTCGCTGCCGTGGTTGCCGCCAGCCAGGCGAAAATTGCCGAATCCGGTCTGCTGATCATGGCCGTGGTGATGCTGCACAACAGCTTCGGTTATTTGCTGGGTTATTTCACCGGGCGCCTGTTCGGCCTGCCGCTGCCACAGCGCAAGTCCCTGGCACTGGAAGTCGGCATGCAGAATTCGGGGCTGGGGGCTGCGCTGGCCAGTGCGCATTTCTCGCCGCTGGCGGCGGTGCCGAGCGCGCTGTTCAGTGTTTGGCACAACATTTCCGGGGCACTGCTTTCGACGTACTTCCGGCGGATGAGCGAAAAACAAGACCGTGAAACGCTGGCGCAACAGGCGGCCGACTGATTCCGGATCGCGGTGCGGCGCACATTTTTAGGTAGTATGTGCGCCACGCGGGGACGACCCTGCGGCTCAATCGAGTTTTCAATCTGGGGACGGCCCCGTCAATCGATGGAGGCTTTTCATGTCCTGGATCATTCTGTTTTTCGCCGGCCTGTTCGAAGTCGGCTGGGCCGTCGGCCTGAAATACACCGATGGCTTCAGCCGTCCGCTTCCGACCGTTCTCACCGTTGCCGCCATGGCAGTCAGCTTGGGCTTGCTGGGGCTGGCGATGAAGGAATTGCCGCTGGGCACGGCTTATGCGATCTGGACCGGGGTCGGTGCCGTGGGCACGGTGATTGCCGGGATCATTTTGTTTGGCGAATCGATGGCGTTGATTCGCCTGGCCAGTGTCGCGTTGATCGTCACCGGACTGATCGGGCTCAAGGTCAGCGCTTAAGCCACTGGCCTCATCGCGGGGAAGCCCGCTCCCACAGGTTTTCGGTTGTGCACAAAGCTCATGTTCACTGGAGATCCTGTGGGAGGCGCACTTGCCTGCGATGAGGCCGGCACGGCCAATGATTATCTGACAGCCCCGCGCAATTCCCCGACCAACACCTGCAGCTCCGCTGGCTGCGCCGCTTCAACGGCGACCGGCGAACCCGCCACCAGCGTCACCCGCGACCACAAGCGCCGGAACAGTCCTTTATTGGGATCGCGGCTGAAGAAACTCCCCCACAACCCCTGCAACGCCAGCGGAATCACCGGCACCGGCGTTTCTTCGAGAATCCGCGTCAGCCCGCCCTTGAACTCGTTGATCTCGCCATCGGCGGTCAATTTGCCTTCCGGGAAGATGCAAACCAGCTCACCTTCCTTCAGGTACTGGGCAATCCGGGTGAAGGCCTTTTCGTAAATCTGGATGTCTTCGTGGCGTCCGGCGATAGGAATCGTCCCCGCCGTGCGGAAGATAAAGTTCAGCACCGGCAGGTTGTAGATCTTGTAGTACATGACAAAGCGAATCGGCCGACGCACCGCGCCACCGATCAGCAAGGCATCGACGAACGACACGTGGTTGCACACCAGCAACGCCGCGCCCTCATCCGGAATCGCTTCAAGGTTGCGATGCTCGACGCGGTACATGGAATGGCTGAGCAGCCAGATCATGAAACGCATGCTGAACTCGGGGACGATCTTGAAGATGTAGGCGTTAACACCGATGTTCAGCAGCGACACCACCAGGAACAGCTGCGGAATCGACAGTTTCACCACACTCAACAACACGATGGTGACAATTGCCGAGACCACCATGAACAGAGCGTTGAGAATGTTGTTGGCCGCGATCACTCGCGCCCGCTCGTTCTCGGCGGTGCGTGACTGGATCAATGCGTACAACGGCACGATGTAAAAACCGCCAAAAATTCCGAGGCCCAACACATCGATCAACACCGCCCACGCATGGCCAAAACCGAGCACTTCGGTCCAGCTGTGGCCGACGGCGCTTTCCGGGATTCCACCGGAATGCCACCACAGCAACAAACCGAAAACTGTCAGCCCGAACGAGCCAAACGGCACCAGGCCAATCTCGACTTTGCGCCCGGAAAGCTTCTCGCACAGCATCGAGCCCAGTGCGATACCGACCGAAAACACCGTCAGAATCAGGGTAACGACGGTTTCGTCGCCGTGCATCCACTCCTTGGCATAAGCCGGGATCTGCGTCAGATAAATCGCCCCGACGAACCAGAACCACGAGTTGCCGACAATCGAACGCGACACCGCTGGCGTCTGTCCCAGGCCCAGTTTCAGGGTCGCCCAGGACTGACTGAAGATGTTCCAGTTCAGGCGCATTTCCGGGGTCGCCGCTGCTGCGCGCGGGATGCTGCGACTGGCCAGATAACCCAGCACCGCGATGCCGACAATCGCGGCGGACACCACCGGCGCGTAATTGGCCGACGACATCATCACCCCGGCCCCAATGGTCCCGGCCAGAATGGCCAGAAACGTGCCCATCTCCACCAGCCCGTTGCCGCCGACCAGTTCGTCGTCGCGCAAGGCCTGTGGCAGGATCGAATACTTCACCGGCCCGAACAGCGCCGAGTGCGTGCCCATGGCGAATAGCGCCACCAGCATCAATGACAGGTGATCGAACAGGAAGCCGACGGATCCCACGGCCATGATGGCGATTTCCGCCAGTTTGATCAGACGGATCAACGCATCCTTGGCGAATTTTTCCCCGAACTGCCCGGCCAGCGCCGAGAACAGAAAGAACGGCAGAATAAACAGCAACGCACACAGGTTGACCCAGATCGAGCGGTCACCCTCGATGGTCAGCCGATAGAGAATGGCAAGGATCAGCGACTGCTTGAACACGTTGTCGTTGAACGCGCCCAGCGACTGGGTGATGAAAAACGGCAGGAAGCGCCGGGTACGCAGCAGGTTGAACTGTGAGGGGTGACTCATCTTCCGTGTGACCCTGTTGTTTTTGGAAAGAGAAGGTAGTCAGTGGCCTGGCTACGCTTATAAGAATCTCGAACCGCGATCCAGGCCACACATTACCTAATCTTCGCAGGTTATTTCTTCAAACCTGCAATACACGGTGAAACAAACAGCTCGCCGCGCCACGCACCTTGCAGCGTGCGCTTGCCGACGATCAGCCACATCACCGCCAGCAACGCCACCAGCACACAACCGGCCACACTGAAGAACGTCAGGTGCAAGGTGCTGCCCAGTTTCAGGGTTGCCAGCGAATACACGCCCAACGGGAAGGTGAATCCCCACCAGCCGAGGTTGAACGGAATGCCGTCACGCAGGTAACGCACGGTGATCAGCAGCGCCATCAGCATCCACCACAGACCGAAGCCCCACAGCGTGATCCCGGCGACCAGGCCCAGGCCCGACGCCATTTCGCCGATGCCCGGCAGACCGTTGGCCGCGAAGATCGCCGGGGCGTCGCCACCCAGCAGTAACATGCCCAGGGCGCCGGTGCCGATTGGCCCCAAGGCCAGCCAGCTCGAGGCTGCCATGTTTTCGTGGGGCAGTTTGTGCAAGGCCATGCGCAGCAACAGAATGGTCAGGATGCTGAACGCCACTGGCAGGGAAAAGGCCCAGAGCACGTAACTGGTGACCAGCACCACCAGTTGCGAGTGCGCATCAGCGAGATGCGGCACCAGCAGTCCACCGCTGGCCGCGGCCACTTCTGCCGCCACCACCGGCAGCAGCCAGACGGCGGTCATCTGATCGATGCTGTGTTCCTGACGGGTAAACATCATGTAGGGGATCAGCACACCGCAGGCCAGCGACATCGCCACGTCCAGCCACCACAACACCTCGGCAAGCTGAATCACGCCGTCGCCCCAGCGCGGCAGACCGAACAGCAGAAAGCCGTTGATGATGGTTGCCAGGCCCATGGGAATGGTGCCGAAGAACATCGAAACCGTGGAGTGGCCGAAGATCCGCCGCGCCTCGTCGAAGAACAGAATCCAGCGGGCGGCGTAGGCAGCGGTAAACAGCACGAACAACAGAATGTTGAACAGCCACAGCCCTTCGGCCACGGCGCGCAGGCCGGGAATGGACACCGGCAATTGCGCCAGCGCCAACGCCAGCACGCCGGTGCCCATGGTGGCGGCGAACCAGTTCGGGGTGAATTGGCGGATCACTTCACGCGGGTGCTGAAGCTGGCTGAATGGCTTGATGCCGGGTTTGACGCTATTGGGGCAAATCATCATGAACTCCTGTCCTCAGGTGAGGTTGAGTCCATGGTAGAACTGAATCGAATATCTATATAACGGGTAATATCTCTAACTATTATCTGCTTTGTAGATATGCGGTCAGACACTACCTTCGGTTTCGATCACCAGAATCCGCGCTGCGCCCTGAGGATGAGCGACGTGTTCAGTACCAATGGACGCGTAAAAGATGTCGCCAACGTCGAGCAAGGCCTGCTTCTCCTCACCTTCTTCGCGATAGTGCATGAGCACCTGACCGTCGAGCACCACAAACACTTCTTCACCGTCATTGACGTGCCATTTGTAAGGCTGATCGGTCCAGTGCAGGCGGGTGGTGATGCTGTTCATGTTGGCGATGTCGAGCGCGCCCCAGGCGCGCTCGGCGGTGAAGGTTTTGCTGCGGATAATCTTCATGCGTCGATCCGTGAGAAGAAGGGGCTGGCCAAGGCTAACCGAATCCAGAGTTGTTATGGAGCGCTGCAGGTCTTCGCCGCTTGCGCCCGGAAACTCATCAGCAGCGCACCAACCGCCAGCACAATCAGCACCGCGCCATACACATCGGTGGTCGCCAGCAGACCCACACTGTGGGTGAAGTGCCCGGCCATTAACGCTGGCATGCAGAACGCCAGGTAACTCAGCACATAAAACGCCGACATCAATCCGGCACGCTCGTGGGGCAACGCCAGCGGCACCAGGCTGCGCACAGCGCCGAGAAAACCGGAGCCAAAGCCACAACCAGCCACCAGCGTGCCGAAGAAGAACAGCGACAGGCTGGCGCTGTGCACGCCCAACAGAATCAGCACGATACCGGCCGGCAGCAGACTCGCCCCGAGTTGCAGCGCGCGGGAGGCAGGACGATTGCGCAACGTGAAGATCATCAATGCACCGGTCACGGTCAGCGCCGCCACGGTGGCGCCGCCGATCAGGTTGGAGGTGGAGCCGGTGGCCGTGCGCACCAGCGACGGCGCCAGCGAGGCATAGAAACCGCCGAGCGCCCAGGTCGCGGTGTTCAGCGGCAACACTCGCCACAGCGTCGAACGCGCCTGAACCGGCACGTGCAGGGTCGGCCGTAACGAGGCCCAAGCTCCCGCCTGCGGCGAGACGCTTTCCGGCAGGCGCCAGACATAAATGCCCTGCAACACAAACAGCGCGAGCAGCAGCCAATAGGTCAATTGCAACGGCGCCGGGGCGAATTCCGCCAGCAAACCGCAGCCCATGCCGCCCAACGCCATGCCCAACAAAGGCGCAACGCTGTTGATCAACGGCCCCTGCTGGCGGTCAGTGTCCAGCAGTGTCGCGCTCAACACGGCGGTGGCCATGCCGGTGGCGAAACCTTGCAGCACTCGCGCGCCGATCAGCCAACCCACGCTGTCGGCATAGATGAACAGCAGCATCGCCAGCGCATTGAGCGTCACGGCGGTGAAGATCACCGGTTTGCGTCCCAAGTGATCCGAGAGCGACCCGACCGTCAGCAACGCGGCCAGCAGACTTAGGGCGTAGACGCCGAAAATCAGGGTCAGTACCGCTGCCGAAAAATGCAGCTGATCCTGATACAGGTGATACAACGGCGTCGGCGCAGTGGAAGCGGCGAGAAAACTCAGTAAGGTGATCGCCAGAAACCACAGGCTGGAACGGTTGGAAGCAAGGCTGGTCATGGGCACACTCCGCAAAAGCTAATTTTTTGCTTTTGCGGAGTGTGCTCTCGGCTTGCGCTTAAAGCAAATTCTTTGTGTTAAGGTCTGCCGCATGGCTATTAAAGAAGGTTTACGCCCGGGCGGTCGCAGTGCCCGGGTGCAGGAGTCGATTCATTCGGCAGTCCGCGCGCTTCTGCAAGAACAGGAGCGCTCAACGGTGACCGTCCCGCAAATCGCGGCGCGCGCCGGTGTGACGCCGTCGACGATCTATCGGCGCTGGGGCGATCTGGCGACCTTGCTGGCCGACGTCGCCCTCGCCCGCATGCGCCCCGACAGCGAGCCGGCTGAAACCGGCAGTCTGCGCAGCGATATCCGCGCGTGGGCCGAACAATACCTCGATGAAATGAGCTCGGAACCCGGGCGCAACATGATGCGCGACGTGCAGGCGAGTGCAACGCCGGGCTACTGCGTGGCGATCATCGGCGCGCAGTTGCAGACCATCATCGAGCGCCACCCCAAGGAACCGGCGCCGAGCGTGGATCGGCTGATCAATCTGGTGGTGTCCCCGGTGGTGTTCCGCATTCTGTTTTCGGCAGCGCCGCTGGAAGTCGAAGAGCTGCACCGCTTGATCGACATCGCGCTGAAACCGGACTGACCACAGAACTGCCCGGTTCTGTTCCTGCGACACCCCGCCACGCCACGACCTTGGTCGACACTGACTAACCGCCGCGCCCGTGCGAGACTGTCTGACCGGGCGCAAGTCCGGTCGTTTTCTGTCGGGAGTGTTCCATGTCGTTGTCCACCGGGCTGATCGCCGCCGTCGCCCTGGCCTATATGGCCATCATGTTCGCCATCGCCTTCTACGGCGACCGTCGCAGCACGCCGCTGCCGCCACGGGTGCGTGCCTGGGTGTACAGCCTGTCGCTGGCGGTCTATTGCACCAGCTGGACGTTTTTCGGCGCGGTCGGCCAGGCTGCCGAACAACTCTGGTCATTTCTGCCGATTTACCTGGGGCCGATCCTGCTGTTGCTCGGCGCGCCGTGGGTGCTGCAGAAAATGGTGATGATCAGCAAGCAGGAGAACATCACCTCCATCGCCGACTTCATCGCCGCCCGCTACGGTAAATCCCAATCGCTGGCAGTGGTGGTCGCGCTGATCTGTCTGGTCGGCGTCCTCCCTTATATAGCCTTGCAACTCAAAGGCATCGTCCTCGGTGTGAACCTGCTGATCGGGGCCGGCGCCGACGCCATGGGCACCCGTGCCCAGGACACGGCGCTGATCGTGTCGCTGGTGCTGGCGCTGTTCACCATCGTTTTCGGTACGCGCAATCTCGATGCCACCGAGCACCATCGCGGCATGGTGCTGGCAATTGCCTTTGAATCGCTGGTCAAACTGTTTGCCTTCCTCGCCGTCGGCGCTTTCGTCACCTATGGGCTGTATGACGGTTTCGACGACCTGTTCAATCAGGCGATGCTCGCCCCGCGCCTTGAGGAGTACTGGAAAGAAACCATCAACTGGCCCTCGATGGTGGTGCAGACCGGCGTGGCGATGATGGCGATCATCTGCCTGCCCCGGCAGTTCCACGTGACAGTGGTCGAGAACATCGACCCGCAGGATCTGCGCCTGGCCAAATGGGTGTTCCCCGCCTACCTCGCATTGGCTGCGCTGTTTGTAGTCCCGATCGCCCTGGCCGGTCAGATGATGCTGCCCAACTCGGTCATCCCCGACTCTTTTGTTATCAGCCTGCCACTGGCTCAGGCCCATCCGGCGCTGGCGATGCTGGCGTTTATCGGCGGTGCATCGGCGGCCACCGGTATGGTGATCGTGGCGAGTGTAGCGCTGTCGACCATGGTCTCCAACGACATGTTGTTGCCATGGTTGCTGCGCCGCAACAACGCCGAGCGCCCGTTCGAAGTGTTCCGTCAGTGGATGCTCTCGGTGCGTCGGGTCAGCATCGTGGTGATTCTGTTGCTGGCTTACGTCAGCTACCGTTTGCTCGGTTCCACTGCGAGCCTGGCAACCATCGGCCAGATCGCTTTCGCGGCGGTCACTCAACTGGCCCCGGCAATGCTCGGCGCGCTGTACTGGAAACAGGCCAACCGCCGCGGCGTGTTCGCCGGCCTCGCCGCCGGTACGTTCCTGTGGTTCTACACCCTGGTCCTGCCGATCGCGGCGCGCAGCCTGGGCTGGTCGCTGGACAGTTTCCCCGGCCTCGCCTGGCTGCACAGCAACCCGCTGAACCTGCCAATCACCCCGCTGACCCAAGGCGTGGTGCTGTCGCTGGCGGGCAACTTCACGTTGTTTGCCTGGGTCTCGGTGCTGTCGCGCACCCGGGTGTCGGAGCACTGGCAGGCCGGGCGCTTCATCGGTCAGGAGATCAGCGCAAGGCCGAGCGCGCGATCAATGCTGGCGGTGCAGATCGACGACCTGCTGCAACTGGCGGCACGCTTTGTCGGTGAAGAACGCGCCCGGCAGAGTTTCATCCGCTTCGCCTACCGTCAGGGCAAAGGCTTCAACCCGAATCAGAACGCCGACGGCGAATGGATCGCCCATACCGAGCGATTGCTGGCGGGTGTCCTTGGCGCCTCTTCGACGCGAGCTGTAGTAAAAGCCGCCATCGAAGGTCGGGAAATGCAGCTGGAGGACGTGGTACGGATCGCCGACGAAGCCTCGGAAGTGCTGCAGTTCAACCGCGCGCTGCTGCAAGGCGCCATCGAAAACATTACCCAGGGCATCAGCGTGGTCGACCAGTCGCTCAAGCTGGTGGCCTGGAACCGCCGTTATCTGGAGCTGTTCAACTACCCGGACGGCTTGATCAGCGTTGGCCGGCCGATTGCCGACATCATTCGCCACAACGCCGAGCGTGGCTTGTGCGGCCCCGGTGAAGCGGAAGTTCACGTCGCCCGGCGCCTGCACTGGATGCGTCAGGGTCGTGCTCACACGTCCGAGCGTTTGTTCCCCAACGGCCGGGTGATCGAACTGATCGGCAACCCGATGCCCGGCGGCGGTTTCGTCATGAGTTTCACCGACATCACCGCGTTCCGCGAAGCCGAACAGGCCCTGACCGAAGCCAACGAAGGGCTGGAGCAACGGGTCAGCGAACGAACCCAGGAACTGTCGCAACTCAACGTTGCACTGACCGAAGCCAAGGGCAATGCCGAGGCGGCCAACCAGTCCAAGACCCGCTTCCTCGCCGCCGTCAGTCACGACCTGATGCAGCCATTGAATGCGGCGCGGCTGTTCTCCGCCGCCCTCTCCCATCAGGCGGACGGCTTGAGCGAGGAAGCGCAGAAACTGGTGCAGCATCTGGACAGTTCACTGCGTTCGGCCGAAGACCTGATCAGCGATCTGCTGGACATTTCCCGCCTGGAGAACGGCAAGATCAACCCGGATCGCAAGCCGTTCGCGGTCAATGAGCTGTTCGATATTCTCGGCGCGGAGTTCAAAGCACTGGCCCAGGAACAGGGCCTGAGCTTCCGGGTACGCGGCAGTCAGTTGCGCATCGACAGCGACATCAAGTTGCTGCGGCGCATTCTGCAGAACTTCCTGACCAACGCGTTCCGCTACGCAAAAGGCCCGGTGCTGCTGGGCGTGCGTCGGCGTAAAGGCGAAATCTGTCTGGAAGTGTGGGATCGCGGACCGGGGATTCCGGAGGACAAACAGCAAGTGATCTTCGAGGAGTTCAAACGCCTCGACAGTCACCAGACCCGCGCCGAAAAAGGCCTGGGCCTGGGCCTGGCGATCGCCGATGGCCTGTGCCGCGTGCTCGGCCATACCTTGCGCGTGCGCTCATGGCCGGGGCGCGGCAGCGTGTTCAGCGTTCGTGTGCCGTTGGCCAAAGCGCAGACCGTGCAGCCAACCGCGGCGGTGGAAATAAACGGTAAATTGCACAGCGGCGCGCAGGTGCTGTGCATCGACAACGAAGACAGCATTCTGATAGGCATGAACAGCCTGCTCACGCGCTGGGGCTGTCAGGTGTGGACGGCGCGCAACCGCGAAGAATGCGCCGCACTGCTCGACGAGGGCGTGCGACCACAGTTGGCACTGGTGGACTATCACCTGGATCACGGCGAAACCGGCACCGAGTTGATGGCGTGGTTGCGCACAAGGCTGGGCGAGCCGGTGCCGGGCGTGGTGATCAGCGCCGACGGGCATCCGGAAACCGTGGCCCAGGTGCACGCAGCGGGGCTGGATTACCTGGCCAAACCGGTGAAACCGGCGGCGTTGCGGGCGTTGTTGAGTCGCTACTTGCCGCTCTAGCAGAGCGGCTTATTCAGGCAGCTCGACCAGGCCATCGGCGTCGGTCATCGCGCGTTCCAGCAGATCCGCCGGCAAGCTTTTGCTGGCTCGTGCGCCGAGCAACTTGAGCTGCTCGCTGCGGCTGACCAGGTTGCCGCGCCCTTCCGTCAGCTTGTTGCGCGCCGCGCTGTAGGCCTTGTCCAGTTGCTGCAAGCGATTGCCGACTTCGTCCAGATCCTGAATGAACAACACGAACTTGTCGTACAGCCAGCCGGCGCGCTCGGCGATTTCCCGGGCATTCTGGCTCTGGCGTTCCTGCTTCCACAGACTGTCGATGACCCGCAGCGTTGCCAGCAGTGTGGTCGGGCTGACAATCACGATGTTGCGGTCGAATGCTTCCTGAAACAGCGCCGGCTCAGCCTGCAACGCAGCGGAAAACGCCGCTTCGATGGGCACGAACAGCAAGACGAAATCGAGGCTGTGCAAGCCTTCCAGACGTTTGTAATCCTTGCCGGCCAGGCCTTTGACGTGGCTGCGCAAGGACAGCACGTGCTGCTTCATGGCGATCTGGCCGATGGCATCGTCGTCCGCCGCCACGTATTGCTGGTAGGCGGTGAGGCTGACCTTGGAGTCGACCACCACCTGCTTGTCGCCCGGCAGGTAAATGATCACGTCCGGCTGGAAACGCTCGCCATCCGGCCCCTTGAGATTGACCTGGGTCTGGTACTCGCGCCCCTTCTCCAGCCCGGCATGCTCAAGCACGCGCTCGAGAATCAGCTCGCCCCAGTTGCCCTGGGTTTTCTGGCCCTTAAGAGCGCGGGTCAGGTTGGTCGCTTCGTCGCTCAGGCGCAGGTTCAGTTGTTGCAAGCGTTCCAGTTCCTTGGCCAGCGAAAAACGCTCGCGGGCTTCGGCCTGGTAGCTTTCCTCGACGCGTTTTTCGAACGACTGGATGCGCTCCTTCAACGGGTCGAGCAATTGGCCGAGGCGTTGCTGGCTGGTTTCGGCGAAACGCTGTTCACGCTCATCGAAGATCTTGCCGGCCAGTTCGGCGAACTGCGCGCGCAGCTCGTCGCGGGAACCTTGCAGGTCATCCAGGCGTTGTTGATGGCTTTCCTGTTGCTCGCGCAATTCGGCATTCAGCGAAGCGGCCTGGGCGTCCAGGCGGCGCAATTCAGCTTCCTTGTTGGCGCGCTCGAGGTTCCAGGCGTGGGCGGCGTCACGGGCGTCATCGCGCTCGATCTGCAGCAGCTCGACTTCCCGGCGCACGGCGGCGAGATCCGCCTGCTTGGCGGCATTGGCCTGGCCGAGGTCGGCGATTTCATCGCGGCAGGCTTCAAGTTGAGCATTGAGGCCATCCTGGGCCATCTGCGCCATGGCCAGCCGCTCTTCGAGCAACGCGACTTCAGACTGATTCTGACTGGCCCGACGTTGCAGTTGCCAGGCCAGTGCCAGCAGCGGCACCGCCGCACCTGCCAGCCCCAGCAGGATGCTGGTCAAGTCCATCGCCATAGTGATTCCCGCCAATCCGATAAAGCCTGAAGGTTAACCAAGGCGTCTGGTCTTGGACAGCTCAGTCTTCGATCAGGCCGAGTTCCTGTTGCGCGCGTCGGTCACCGGCACGGGCGGCCTGGCGCAGCAGGTCCTGGCCGATCCGCCGATCCCGGGCATTGCCGCACTCGCGGCACATCAACTGGCCGAGGCGACTCTGCGCCGCGACCACCCCCTCCCGGGCCGGTTGCTTGAGCAGGCGGCCGGCGAGGTGCTTGGCGTTCTGGCTGTCGCCCAGTCGCGGGCTGTCCAGCAGCCATTCGGCCACGCGCACGGAAAATCGCTTGGGAGCGGTAACACGAGGGGGTTGGGAGGTAACAGAGTCTGTAGCTGAACGAAACTTCATAAAGCACTGTGGGGCAGATCGGAAGGCGCGCCACTCTACTCTTTTTTTCGCACAGGTAAAGTCGAAAAAAACCCGGCACGCCCGTGCTAGAGCAAGCGCTCGGGACAATCCACAGAAGCTGTGGATAACTCAGTGGACAACCGCCCCTGACTCGTCGCAAAGCCTTATGGAATGGGGCTCTCAGTCAAACTGACGATTTTTTCACCAGTAAAAAAAAGCGATGTTTTTCATTGACTTAAACTTTCGTTACAGGCAGCCACCGGGGTCAGGATCGTTATGACAGCGCCGTTACGGTCTGCGCAACTAATGTGCACAAGTACCTGTTACGCGGTTATATCGATGCGCCTTTTCGGGTCGTTTTGGCATTCGGCCTGGGGATAGGCCTCTGCGTCGAGCTTCCGCGCCTGCGAGGTTGTGGCGACCGACGGTCATGATCTGAACCGGATCGGGGCAAGTTTCAAGGCCTGGGCGATATCTCGGGATTTTTTTGTTCAGCGGGTTTGCCTTCTTTGGAGCGTTCGGTTAGTATCCGCGGCGTTAGTACCAAGCTGAAAGTCAATTCCGGTCGAATACACCCCCACGGTCAAGGTTCTCTCACAGAAGCCTTCACCGAAAAAAGCGGGATCGACCCCTCGATGGTTTCCAGGTAAATCTTGCGACGACACGGCCTTTGAAATGAATGCAAAGGGTGTTGCGAAGACCATTTACTCTGACCTAACCAACCTGCAAATTGATCAGGATCTTCACCCCGGGCCCAGAACCTCTGCCCTCGATGTGTTGCCTGTCCTCCTAAGTACCTACCTGCCAGCCCAAGCGCGCCAACTTTTATAGCGCTCGAACTGGCTGCCTTGTTCCAGTCGGGTTCTTCGTTCGACCAATGGTGGTTGACGTTACTGGAACGTTTTAACGTTGCACGGTTCTTATCCGTGTCATTTGTAGGAACACCTAATAACTATGTCGACTCAAATCCAGACTCAGGATGCCATTCGCACCCTAACCAACGCTTTTGCCCCAATGAACTGCCTGATCATGGCCGCTCGCAAAGGCTGCTTCAGCTTCACCGTGGTCAATGAACACGGGATCGCCCGCCACAGCGAGCGTCTGTACCCCGATCAATATTCCAGCGCCGAACCGCTGCAGGCCGTGATTGATCGCACCCGTCAGGCATTGATCGCCTGAGAGGCCTAAATGGCTGCAAAAGCAAAAGCCCCGCTGAAAATGCGGGGCTTTTTATTGCCCGATATTTCACCCTTACCCCTTTTCGCTTAAGCACCAACCGATATAACGGTTATAACGCCTCGCCGGAAATATTTTAAAAACAGTCCTTTACGTCGTGAATATGACACTACACTTCAACTCAAGCGGCGTGATCCGCTTCCGGCGAGCCTGAGTCGATCCACAGCTGCCAAGCTCCCCTTCAGGCTCGCCGCCCGATAACAAGATCCGAGGGATTTATGGGTATCGCTGCCAGCGAACTGTGCCGCTATGTGATCCGTCCTACGCTGATCTACCTGGGACGTCACTGCGCAACCGCCGAATCCCTGCTGCTGGGTATTGCCGCCAGCCAGTCCGCCCTCGGTTCAGCCCTGCATGACCGCCGTGGCCACGGCCTGTACCGGATAGCCGAGCATCGTCACCAAGCCCTTTGGGACCATTACCTGGCGCTGGATCCGGAACGCGCCAGCCTGGTTCGCGGCCTCGCCAGCCAGCATGCTTTCCTCAGCGGCCCGCACCTCGAACTGACCGTCAATTTGCGTTATGCCACAGCCATCGCCTGGCTGCTGGTCGAAGAACAAAACCCTACCCTCCCCGAGCCGGACGATCTTCTGGGCATGGCGCGTATCTGGCGTCAGACCTTCCAGCCTCAAGGTCGTCTGCGCGACTTCACCTGCGCCTGGCAAACCTGTGTTTCACCGTTGAATCAGGTCGCTTGCTGACCCAGCGGTTTCGCAACATCGCCCAACACGCAGCGAATTTGGTCGGATTGTCCTACAAAACCGCTCTAACTCAAGGCATACGGACTATAGCGCCGGGACGAAAATGTTGGTAATTTTCGCCCCGGTGATCACCAGGAGTTCTAATAATGAAAAAAGTCATGCTCAAAACCACCCTTAGCCTTGCCGTAACCGTGGCATCCACCCAGATCTTCGCGGCTGGCTTTGCCATCAACGAACACAGCATCAGCGGGATGGGGACTGGGTACGCCGGGCGATCTTCTTCTGCCGACGACGCAAGCACTGTTTACGGCAACCCTGCCGGCATGTCGCGCATCACGCGCGAACAAGTCACCGGTGGCGTTGCATTCCTCGATGCAAAAACCGATATCAGCGACGCCAGCTCCAGCCCGAACGGCGGCAGCAACAAAGGCGACATGGTGCCCTTCACCTCCGTACCTATGGGCTACTAC
Organism: Pseudomonas glycinae; assembly: GCF_001594225.2. GTDB lineage: Bacteria > Pseudomonadota > Gammaproteobacteria > Pseudomonadales > Pseudomonadaceae > Aquipseudomonas > Aquipseudomonas glycinae. Next base: position 3,802,893 of record NZ_CP014205.2, on the reverse strand, counting down.
GTCAAGCCGATCGACGAGCATTGGGCATTCGGTCTGGGTGTGTACGTACCCTTCGGCCTGATCACCGACTATGAAAACGGCTTCGCCGGCCGTTACTTCGGCAGCAAGTCCGAAGTCAAGATCATCACCTTCCAGCCAACCGTCAGCTACAAGTTCAACGACGTGGTGTCGATCGGTTTCGGCCCGACCATCAACCGTATCGACGGCTCGCTGGAATCCAACCTGTCGATCACTCAGGCTGCGCCGGACGGCAAGGTCAAGATCAAGGGCGACGACACTGCACTGGGCTACAACATCGGGGTGCTGGTTCAGGCTACCGACAGCACTCGCCTGGGTCTGACCTACCACTCGAAAGTCGACTACAAGCTCGAAGGCAACACCAAGGTCAACTACGGTGTGCTGGGCGCGATCGGCCTGGGTGCGAACCAGAAGTACGACGCTTCGCTGAAGATCACCACGCCTGAATCCGTGGACCTCTCGGTCACCCAGGCGATCAACGATCGCTGGAACGTCTACGCCGGTACCACCTGGACCCGCTGGAGCCAGCTGGAAAAGATCACCGTCAAGAACTCCGGCGTACAGCCTCTGCTGGCTGGCCAGTTCGGCGAGATCACCGAAGAACAGAACTGGCATGACACCTGGGCTTACGCCATCGGTACGTCCTACCAGTTGAACAAGGAATGGGTACTGCGTACCGGTCTGACGTTCGACCAGTCGCCAACCAACAACGTCGACCGTTCGCCACGCATCCCGACCGGCGACCGGACCATCTTCAGTATCGGTGCCGGCTGGAGCCCGACCGAAGACCTGACCATCGACGTTGCCTACTCGTACCTGAAGGAAGAGAAGGTCAACATTCGCAACACAAACGATCGTGGCCAGAGCTACAACTCGCAGTATGAAAACTCGGCAAACGGCTTCGGTGTCGGCGCAACCTACCGCTTCTGATGCTGCACGGCGAGGCTAACCCCTCGCCATAAAAAGCCCCGCTCTCTTCACAGAGGCGGGGCTTTTTAATGGGTGTCGATCAGGGTTTCAGCGGCTGGGAGGCAATGGCTTTCTCGATGGCCGCCAGAAATTCCGGATCATCCGGTTTGGTCAGGCTGGAGAAGTTGGCAATTACCTTGCCTTGGCGGTCGACGACGTATTTGTAGAAATTCCACTTCGGTGCACTGCTCTGCCTGGCCAGCACCTGGAACAAGTGAGTCGCATCGTCACCCCGCACCTTCTGCGGTTCGGTCATGGTGAACGTTACGCCGTAGTTGGCGTAGCAGACCTTGGCGGTCTCGGCGCTGTCCTTGGACTCCTGCTTGAAGTCATTGGAAGGCACGCCGAGCATTTCCAGGCCCTGGGCCTTGTAGCGCTGATTGAGCGCTTCGAGCCCCTCGAACTGCGGAGCAAAACCACAGAAGCTGGCCGTGTTGATCACCACCAGCGGTTTGTCGGCGTAACGCTGACACAGGTCGATGGATTCCTTGGCCCGCAACTTGGGCAACGAACCTTGCAACAGATCCGGACAGTCCGCGGCCTGGGCCAGTCCGGTCAACGCCATCAGCAACGCGGGAACAGCACACCAGCGCTTGAGCATGTCGGGCATCCTTGAGCAATCGTCAGACCTCGACGTTACTCGCCCTCCCGCCGATCTAGCAAGCACCCATGCCCAACTGCATCAGCGCCAGCCCGCCCTGATGCCAGCCCCACCACACCAGCGCCAGCAACGCGGCGCCGAGTGCGGTGACGACGATCTGCGGCCAGAAACGGTTCATGCAACGCTCGCACGCGGTTGCAGGCGCTCGACCGGACGCTCGCGCACCGGCCAGTTCAGCGCTGCCGCCAACAGGCTCAAGAGAATCGCCACTTGCCAGATCAAGTCATAACTCCCGGTCCGGTCATACACCACCCCGCCCAGCCAGCCGCCGAGGAACGAACCCAACTGATGGAACAGAAACACGATGCCGCCGAGCATGGACAGGTTTCGCACGCCGAACAAAGTCGCTACCGTACCGTTGGTCAACGGCACCGTCGACAGCCACAGGAAGCCCATCGCCATGCCGAACAGATAGGCCGAAGTCGTCGTCACCGGCAGCCACAGGAACAACACGATCACCACGGCGCGCAATAGATAGAGCCCGGTCAGCAGACGCGGCTTGGACATCCGCCCACCGAGCCAACCGGCGGTGTACGTGCCGAAGATATTGAACAGGCCGATCAACGCCAGCACGGTGGTGCCGACGGTGGCCGGCAGATGCTGATCAACCAGATACGCCGGCAAATGCACGCCAATGAACACCACCTGAAAACCACAGACGAAAAAGCCGAAGGCCAGCAACCAGAACCCGGAATTCGAGCAGGCCTCACGCAAGGCTTCGGACAGGGTTTGTTCATGGCCGAGTACCGGCAGCGGCTTGTCCTTGAGCATGCTCACCAGTGGTACGATCAGCGCCACCAGCAGCCCCAGCACCAATAATGCCGCCGACCAGCCGAGCCAGCCAATCAATCCGAGAGTACCCGGCAGCATGGCGAACTGGCCGAAAGACCCGGCGGCGCTGGCAATGCCCATGCCCATACTGCGTTTTTCCGGCGGCACCGCGCGGCCGACCACGCCGAGAATGACCGAAAACGAGGTGCCGGACAGACCGATACCGATCAGCAGGCCAGCGCTCAGGGACAAGCCCAACGCGGTTTCCGACAGGCCCATGAACACCAGGCCCAAGGCGTAGAGCACCCCGCCGATCAGCACCACTTTCGCAGCGCCAAAGCGGTCGGCCAGCGCGCCGGTAAACGGTTGCGCCAGGCCCCAGATCAGGTTCTGCAAGGCGATGGCAAAGGCGAACACTTCACGGCCCCAGCCGAACTGGGCACTCATCGGTGACAGGAACAGTCCGAAGCCGTGCCGCACGCCCAATGACAACGCCAGAATCAGCGCACTCCCCAGCAACACCCAACCGCACGTACGCCACATCGAACTCATTGTTATTCTCCAGTCACGGGTATATACCCGCTTAGATTCGGAAAAAACCGGCCCTCAGGCCAGTTCATCCAATAGCCGCAGCAAGGTTTCACGCTTCTCGGCACCCAGTCGGTCGATCAACCGCTGTTGCGCCGCTTCCCAGGCTGGCAGTGCCGCTGCCAGGCGTTGCGCACCGGCTTCGGTGAGCCGGACGATGCGGTTGCGCATGTCTTCGCCTTCAGCCAGCGCCACCAGCCCCTCGCCTTCCAGTACCCGCAGATTGCGCCCGAGGGTGCTGCGATCCAGGCCCATCGCCTCGGCCAGTTCGGAAATGCTCGGTTGATCCAGCCGCTGCAGATTGCACAGCAAAGAATACTGGGCAACGTTGATCCCGAAGCCGTCGAGAGCGCCGTCGTAATGCCTGCTGACGCCACGTGCGGCGCGTCGCAGGTTGGTGCACAAACACTGAGATGGAAGCATGATGCGTGTATATACCCGCGACTGTGTTAAATCAAGTTACAGATCAAAGTTACTTATCAAAACAAGGCCAGCCCGACCAGCACTGACATCTCCAGCAATTCCAGCAACGCGCCGGCTGTATCACCGGTGGTTCCACCCAGTCGTCGCACCATCAAATGCCGCAGCCAGATGAACACGATGACCGCCAGCAGCAACGCCACGACAGCGTTGAACCCGGCGATCACCACACACGCCGTCGCACTCACCGCCAGCACCTGCCAACCTGTCTTGCGTGGCAGATGATCGGCCAGCGCCTGCCCCAACCCGCCGGCCCGCACATAGCTCGTGGTGAGAAACAGTCCGAGCAACGCCACACGCCCGATCAGCGGCACGATGATCAACGCTATCCCCTGCTGCTGCTCGATCAACGCCAGCAACGCGGCAAACTTGAGCAACAAGACGAGCACCAGCGTCACCACCGCGATCGGCCCGCTACGCGGATCCTTCATGATCGTCAGCGTGCGCTCGCGATCACCGAAACCGCCGAGCCATGCATCGGCGCTATCCGCCAAACCATCAAGGTGCAACGCCCCGCTGAGCAGCACCCACACCGTCAGTAACAACGCGGCATGCAACAGTAAAGGTGCGCCGGCCAGAGCAATGTTAAGCGCCCAGAGAATCACACCGAACAGCAAGCCCACCAGCGGATAAAACAGCAGCGAGCGGCCGAGCTGTTCAGGTGCCGGCATGCCCGGCAGACGAATCGGCAGACTGCTGAGAAATTGCAGGGCGATCCACAGAGGCAGCATGTCAGAGCACTTCCCTGAGTGAACCGTCGGCTTCGACGATCAGCGAAAACAGCGCGCCGTGACCCACTTCGACATTCAGCAACTGCTCACGAGGCAAACCACGGGCCCGCGCCAGCAACAGACGCATCACGCCGCCATGACTGATCAGCAACACCCGCTCCCCCGCGTGCGCCGCATGCAGTCGCATCACCGCCGCCAGCACCCGTGCCGAAAAATCGCTGACCGGCTCCCCCTGCGGCGGAGTAAAGCCATAGGGATCCGCCCAGAACAGCCCCAGCGCTTCAGCATCAGTCTGCATCAGCGCCGCCGCGCTCTGCCCTTCCCAGGCACCGAAATGCAGCTCCTGAAGATTCTTGTCCAGAGATACCGACAGATCCCGCTGCGCGCTCAACTCTTCAGCAAACCGCGCGCAACGCTGCAATGGCGAACTGACCAGCCGATCCCACGGCCCCTGCCCGCTCACCGCCTCGCGCATCTGCGCCCAGCCTTTTTCGGTCAACGCATCGTCGAGGCTGCCGCGCAGGCCGCCGCCGAGTTCGGTTTCACCGTGGCGCAACAGATCCAGACGCAAGGTCATGCCGGGCGGTCCGCCACCGCAGCTTCGGCGAAGGTCGCCATCTGACCGTGCAGGTCGCAGGCCAGACGCAGCAACGGCACCGCCAGCGCCGCACCACTGCCCTCGCCCAGACGCAGACCCAGTTCCAAAAGCGGTTCAGCGCCAAGGGTTTCCAGCACATGACGATGACCCGGCTCGGCACCGCGATGCCCGAACAGCAGCCACTCACGGCAGGCCGGATTCAGACGCACTGCCACCAGCGCGGCGACCGTACAGATGAACCCGTCCACCAGCACCGCCACACCTTCCTGAGCACAGGCCAGATACGCGCCGACCAATGCAGCAATCTCGAAGCCGCCGAGATTGAACAGAGTCTGCAGTGCATCACCGCGCTGTGCCGCATGCAGCGCCAGCGCGCGCTCGATCACCTGCGCCTTGTGGCTGACGCCTTCGGCATTCAACCCCGTGCCGGGGCCGGTCAGGTGTGCCACCGGGCAGTCGAGCAAAGCACAGGCCAGCGCACTGGCGGCGGTGGTGTTGCCGATGCCCATTTCGCCGCCGATGAACAATTGCGCGCCTGCCGCTTTCGCCCGCAGCACACTGTCGCGACCGCCCTGCAAGGCGAGTTCGCCCTGGGCCCGAGTCATCGCCGCGCCCTTGGCGAAATTCGCCGTGCCCAAGCCGATGTTCAAATGGCGCACACCCGGCAGGTCCAGCGACGGAGTCACGGTGCCCAGATCCACCACTTCCAGCTGCGCGCCAAGTTGTCGCGCCAGCACGCTGATCGCCGCGCCGCCGCTGACGAAATTCAGCAGCATCTGCCCGGTGACCTCCTGCGGAAACGCGGAAACCCCTTCGGCGACAACGCCATGGTCGCCGGCAAAAATCGCGATCCAGACCTGATCCAGTGTCGGTTTGACCTGGCCCTGCAATCCGGCCAGTTGCACCGCCACCGATTCGAGCCGGCCAAGAGAGCCGGCGGGTTTGGTCAATTGCTGCTGACGCGCCGCGGCGTTTTCAACGGCGTCCGTATCCACCGGTTTGCACGGGTTCAGCCACCAGGCTTGGGTCATAACGCAGGTCCTTTCAAAGTCAGGGGCAAGCCGGCGACCGTCAGGACGACTCGCTGACAACGCTCGGCCAGAGCTTGATGCAGCCAACCGGCTTCATCGACGTAGCGGCGAGTCAATTCGCCCAGCGGCACGACACCCATTCCGGTCTCGTTGCTGACAAAAATGATTTCACCCGGCAGCGACGCCAGGCACTCGAGCAGGGCTTCGCGTTCGGCGGCGAGGCGTTCGGCGTCGTCGAGCATCAGCAGATTGGTCAGCCACAGCGTCAGGCAATCCACCAGCAGGCAGCGCTCGGGGCCGGCGTTTTCGCGCAGCACACGGGCCAGTTCCAACGGTTCTTCGATCAACGCCCATTCGACGGGACGACGCGCACGATGATGGGCGACGCGCTCATTCATCTCGCCATCCAGCGGCTGACTGGTGGCGATGTACGTCACGGCCAGCGCACTGTCGGTGGCGAGTTTTTCAGCCAGACGACTTTTGCCGGAGCGGGCGCCGCCGAGGATCAACTGGAGCATGGAGGCATCCTGAAAAAAATTCGTTGAGACAACTGGCCTCTTCGCGGGCAAGCCCGCTCCCACAATGGATTTAGGCCAAACATGGCATTTGAGTACACCTCAGCAACCTGTGGGAGCGGGCTTGCCCGCGAAGAGGCCATCACATCCAGCCTGGATGCCACAGAGCTCACACAACAGATCGGTATCGAGGTGCTTCTCCACCAGATCCGCCAGCCGCTCGATATCGCGTTCGCGCAGGCCGTGGTAATCCACCTCCTGCACATCGTTCAAACCGGCCCAGCGCAACAGCGCGGCACTGGCCGCCGGCGATTCGAACAGGCCATGCAGGTAGGTGCCGAAAATCTGCCCGTCGAGACTTTGCGCGCCGTCGCAACGGCCGTCGTCCAGATGCACGGCAGCATTTTCCAGCGCCGCTCCCGTGGTCACGCCGGCATGAATTTCGTAGCCGCTGACCTCAGCATCTTCCAGCGCCAGACGCCCGCGCACATTGCGCAATTGCTTTTCGGCTTCGAGCTGCGTTTCAAACGCCAACAAACCCAGACCGGCGCTGGAACCCGGCGCGCCTTCAAGACCCAGCGGATCGTGCACCTGCTCGCCGAGCATTTGCAGACCGCCGCAGATCCCCAGCAATTTGCCGCCGTAACGCAGGTGACGGCGGATAGCCGATTCCCAGCCATTGGCGCGCAGGTACGCCAGGTCACTGCGCACGCTTTTCGAGCCTGGGAGAATGATCAGATCGGCCGGCGGAATCGCCTGCCCCGGCCCGATGAATTGCAGATCCACCTGCGGATGCAGGCGCAGTGGATCGAAATCGGTGTGGTTGCTGATGCGCGGCAGCACCGGCACCACCACTTTCAGGACTTGCTCAGCCTTGTCGGTCTGGCGCTGATCGATGCCGTCCTCGGCCTCCAGATGCAGGTCCATCACGTACGGCAGCACGCCCACCACCGGTTTGCCGGTGCGCTGTTCCAGCCAGTCGAGGCCCGGTTGCAGCAAGGCGATGTCGCCACGAAAGCGGTTGATGATGAAGCCTTTGACCCGCGCCTGTTCGCTCGGCGACAGCAATTCCAGCGTGCCCACCAGATGGGCAAACACCCCGCCACGGTTGATGTCGGCGATCAGCAGCACCGGACAATCCACCGCTTCGGCGAAGCCCATGTTGGCGATGTCGCCGGCGCGCAGATTGATCTCGGCCGGCGAACCCGCGCCTTCGACCATCACCAGCGGATAGGCGGCACTCAAACGTTCGTGGGAAGCGAGCACGGCCTGCATGGCGATGGCTTTGTAGTCGTGATAGGCGACGGCGTTCATGCTGGTGACCGCGCGCCCGTGGATGATCACCTGGGCGCCAGTGTCGCTGTTGGGCTTGAGCAGCACTGGGTTCATGTCGGTGTGCGGTTCGAGGAACGCCGCTTGGGCCTGCACCGCTTGCGCGCGGCCGATTTCGCCGCCGTCGGCCGTCACCGCGCTGTTGAGCGCCATGTTCTGCGGTTTGAATGGCACCACCGCAACGCCCTGACGGGTGGCCCAACGGCAGAGCGCCGTCACCAGCGTGCTTTTGCCGGCGTCGGAGGTGGTGCCCTGCACCATTAATGTGGTCATGCTGGTTTTTCCATGGAGCAATGCTGGGCGAATGCTTGCAGGGCTTGCTCAAGGCGCGCCTCGTCGGCGGCATCGGCGGGCAGCCCGAATCGCAGGCTGCTGTTGTGCGCGAACAGACGCAGAAGAATGCCGCGTCGGGCCATGAATTCGTGCAGCGCGGCGGCTTGTTCGGTGATCAGCCACTGAAACAGCGCGCAGCCGCCCTGCGGTTTGAAGCCATGGCGCTCAAGCAGCGCAGCCAGCCGTTCGCTGGCCTCGTCGCTGCGAATCCGCTGACGCGTGTGGCCTTCGGTGTCGCGCAAACAGGCCTGACCCAGCACGCGGGTCGGTCCGCTGACCGCCCAAGGGCCGACCTGTTCGGCCAGCAACCTGAGCAACTTGCGCTCGGCCAGCACGAACCCCAGCCGCACACCGGCCAGACCGAAAAACTTGCCGAACGAGCGCAGTACGATCAAACCCACTTGATGCGCATGCGGGGCCAGGCTCAACTGCGGCGTGTTGTCCATGAACGCTTCGTCGACCACCAGCCAGCCGCCGCGCTGGGCCAGCCGTGCGTGCCAGTCGAGCAGGCGCGCCGGGGTCAGGTTCAGGCCTGTTGGATTGTTCGGATTGACCACCACCAGCACGTCGAGGCTGTCGAGAAAGAAGTCGACTTCCTGCTCCAGCACTTCACGCACGACATAACCACTGCGCCGCCAGGCTTCGGCATGCTCGGCGTAACACGGCGACAGCACGCCGACCTTGCCGGCCCGGCGCAATCGCGGCAGCAACTGGATGGCCATCTGCGAACCGGCCACCGGCAGCACCTGGCTGGCACCGTAGTAATCGCAGGCCGCCTGCTCCAGGCCGTCATCGTTTTCCGGCAAACGCGCCCACGCCCGCAGCGGGATCTCCGGGACCGGAAACGGCCACGGCGCCAGGCCCGTAGACAGGTCGAGCCAGTCTTCTTCCGCGATGCCGTATTCGAGCGCCGCCCTGCGCAACCGGCCACCGTGTTCAAGCATAGAATTCAGCCCCCACGCAGAGAATCAGCAGCCATAACCATACCCCGCGCTGGACCAATTGCCAGCCGCGATCAATGGAATCGGCATCCGCCGGCGCGCCCTCGCCCAGTTGCGGACGCTCGTGCAGCTCGCCGTGGTAAATCGCCGGGCCGCCCAGCTCGACGCCCAAGGCACCCGCGCCGGCGGCCATCACCGGGCCGGCGTTCGGGCTGTCCCATTTCGGCGCCTGGGTGCGCCAGCATTTCAACGCCAGTCGGGTTTTGCCGAGCAAGGCGTAGGTCAACGCCACCAGCCGCGCAGGAATGTAGTTGAGGACGTCGTCGATTTTTGCCGCTGCCCAGCCAAAACGCTCGAAGCGCTCGTTGCGATAGCCCCACATCGCGTCGAGCGTGTTGCTCAGGCGATAGAGCACCACGCCCGGCGCACCGGCCACGGCAAACCAGAACAGCGCGGCGAACACCGCATCGCTGCCGTTTTCCAGCACCGACTCGGTGGCGGCGCGGGCGACGGCGGTGCTGTCCAGCTCATCGGTCTGACGGCTGACCAGATAACCCACACGCTTGCGCGCCTCTTCCAGATCATCGGCGCGCAAGGCCTTGGCCACCGGCTCGACGTGCTCACCCAGGCTGCGCATGCCGAGGGCGCAATACAGCGCAAGAATCTCGACGACCCAGCCCACGTAAGGCGCCCAGGAAAACGCCGTGGCCAGCAGGGTCAGCGGCAGCACCGCGATCACCCACGCGGTGACACCATGGCTGCGCCAGCCACGACCAGCGCTATTGAAACGTTGCTCGATACGCCCGGCGAAATTGCCGAACGCCACCAGCGGATGCCAGCGTTTCGGTTCACCCAGCAGCGCATCCAGCGCAACCGCGGCGACACTCAACAACGCCACACTCATTGACTCACTCCCCAAAAATTTTCATACAGCAGCTCATTCAGCGGACGCGCCTGCGCCCACCCTTCGAGTACCAGCATCGGCGCCGGATAGAATGCCTTGACCGGCCCCAGGCAAAGCACCGCCAGCGGCTTGGCCCCGGCCGGCAGTTTAAGCAGATCGGCCAGCGCCTGCGGATCGAACAGCGATACCCAGCCCATGCCCAGGCCTTCGGCACGCGCGGCGAGCCACAGGTTCTGGATCGCGCAGGACAATGAGGCCATGTCCATTTCCGGCAGCGTGCGACGGCCGAAAATATGCCGCTCGCGATCGTCCATCAACGCCGCGACCAACACTTCGGCGCAGTCGTTGATGCCTTCGACCTTGAGCTTCATGAACTCGTCGCTGCGCTCGCCGAGGGCTTCGGCAGTGCGCACGCGTTCTTCTTCAACCAGGTTCTGGATCTGGCCACGCAACGCGCGGTCGCTGATACGGATGAAGCGCCACGGCTGCATCAGGCCGACACTCGGTGCCTGATGCGCGGCCTCAAGCAAGCGGCGCAGCAGTTCAGGCTCGACCTTGCCACCGCTGAAGTGGCGCATGTCGCGGCGTTCGGCGATGGCGCGGTAGACCGCTTCGCGCTCGGCGTCAGTGAAGGCGTTGTCGGTCATGGCCCCATCGCTGGCAAGCCAGCTCCCGCAAGGGATTGCGTTTCTTCAGACATCACACCGCCCACTGTGGGAGCTGGCTTGCCAGCGATGGGAGCCTTATGGTCCGGCGCAAATAACGTTGCGATAGCTGCAGGATTCGACGGGAAATAGAAATGCACGTACGAGGCCGTCATCCGCCCTTGCCGGTACACCGCTTCTGCGCCGCGCCCACCGTTGGGGCTGTGGCCACGGGCAATCGGCGTCAGTTCGGTGGTGGTCAGGGAATGGTGATAGGTGTGGCCGCGCAACAGGCCTTCCGGCAGGTCGACCTCTTGCAGCGCCAGCGCGGCGAGGCGCTTTTGCATCACGGCGTCGCCACTCAACAGGCCGACAAGCTCAGCGCGGGTGCCTTCGACATCAGTCAACGAGTCGAGCAGGTAGAGCATGCCGCCACATTCGGCAAGCAGCGGTTTGCCGGCCGCATGATGCGCGCGGATCGCTTTGAGCATGTCGGCGTTCTGCGACAAGGCAACGTGGTGCAATTCCGGATAACCGCCCGGCAGATACAAGCTGTCAGCTACTGGCAATTGCGTATCGCGGATCGGCGAGAAGAAACTCAACTCGGCGCCCATCGCCCGCAACAGATCAAGACTGGCGCCGTAGGTAAAGGCGAAAGCTTCGTCGCGGGCGACGGCAATTCGCACGCCTTCGAGCAGCTTTTCGGTCTTGACGATTTCAGGCGCGGCGAACTCTACGGCCGGTGGCAGCGCTACCTCGCAAGTGCCGGCCAGCGCTTCGGCGGCGGCGTCGAGGCGCACATCGAGGTCATTCAGTTCGCTGGCCTGCACCAGACCGAGATGGCGGCTCGGCAGTTCGATCCCGGTTTCCCGGGACAACGCGCCGTACCAGCGCAGGCCTTCAGTGAGGCTACCTTCCAGCAACTGCGCATGACGCACGGTGCCGACACGGTTGGCCAGCACGCCGGCGAACGGCAGATCCGGCTGATAACGCGCCAGGCCCAGGGCCAGTGCACCGAAGGTCTGGGCCATCGCGGTGCCGTCGATCACGCCGAGCACCGGCACACCGAAATGCCGCGCCAGATCGGCGCTCGACGGCGTACCGTCAAACAAACCCATCACGCCTTCGATCAGGATCAGATCGGCTTCGGCGGCGGCTTCCCACAACAGGCGACGACTTTCCTGCTCGCCGACCATCCACATGTCCAGTTGATAGACCGGCGCACCGCTGGCGCGCTCGAGGATCATCGGGTCGAGAAAGTCCGGGCCGCACTTGAATACGCGGACCTTGCGCCCCTGATTGCGATGCAGACGGGCCAGCGCAGCGGTGACGGTGGTCTTGCCCTGACCGGAAGCCGGCGCGGCGATCAGTACCGCCGGGCAGTGACGTGGTTGATTCAAAGTTCGACGCCTTTCTGCGCTTTGATGCCAGCCTGGAAGGCGTGCTTGATCATGCCCATTTCGGTGACGGTGTCGCCCATCTCAAGCATTTCCGGCTTGGCAGCGCGGCCGGTGACGATCACGTGCTGCATCGGCGGACGGGCCTGCAGATCGCTGAGTACCTGATCCAGATCGAGGTAACCATGCTTGAGGGCGATGTTCAGTTCATCGAGCACCACCAGACCGATCGACGGATCGCGCAGCAGCTCGCGGGAGACTTCCCAGGCCGCTTCGGCGGCGGCGATGTCGCGCTGGCGGTCCTGGGTTTCCCAGGTGAAGCCCTCGCCCATCACATGAAAACGTACCTGCTCGGGGAAGCGACGGAAGAACAGCTCTTCACCGGTGCTGTTGCGCCCCTTGATGAACTGCACCACGCCGCACTGCATGCCGTGGCCCATGGCGCGGGCGAGCATGCCGAACGCCGAGCTGCTTTTGCCTTTGCCATTGCCGGTCAGCACCAGCACCAAGCCGCACTCGTCTGGCGAATTGGCGATGCGCTCGTCGATCACGGCTTTTTTGCGCTGCATGCGCGCCAGGTGGCGCTCGTCGCGCTCGGGGGAATCAGTCATGGGGGAGCTCTCCGTTGAGGCTGGATAACGGCGGGCAGGCACAAGAATAGACGGCAACAAGCCTGGCATCGCCCACCGTGATGCCGCTGGATGGATCAGGCCGGTCTCCGGGCTCATGAGCGGCTGGTGCCTGGCTGCGCGCCTTCCCGCTGTTAAGCAGTGGCATCAGGCGCAGCTTTTACTCATTTACCGTTGCGGGGGCAGCGCCGGGATCGTGAGGGTTCTTCGCTCGAAGACCCGCCTCACCGGCTTCCCTGTTTCACTCTGTCGACATGCGCCACAGAGCACCTGAAACAAGCCGAGAAGGTTAGAGGGTTGGGGGTGGAGCGTCAATTGAAGAGGGGCTTGTGCGGTGAATAACTGCCGTCGATCAATTAACTGACGCCAATCTTGTGCCACACTGCCATGAGTGATATCAAAGAGCCATGCTTTTTGACTGCAGAGAGCACATCACAATAATAAGGGAGAGCACCATGCAAGGCATGATCATCAGCAATCCGCGGCTGGAATTCCTGCGCCCGGTGCTGGAACGCTGGTTTGACTGTATCGACCGCTACAACGCCGTGCGCGGCGACAATGACACACCTTATTGGCACGACGAAAAAGCCAACCTCGGCCTGCTGTCGGCCGCTGCATGGATGGCCGAACTGGTCACCCTGCGCGACACTGCCACCCGCAAACAGAATGAAGAAGGCGAGCGCAACGCCCGCGCCGATTTGTTTATTGCTGGCGCCGAGGATCGTGCCTACATTCAGGCGACTCAACGCTGGCCGCGCGTCACCAGCCTGAATCTGACCCAGGCCCTGGCGGATATCACCAGCGACGCCAAGCGCATCAGCTACGCCAGCGACCTGAAACTCGGCTGCCTGTTCGTCGCCCCGCAAAAAGCCCAGCACAGCGCCAGCCCGGAAGAGTTGCAGGACATGGTCGACGACCTGCAAAAGGAACACACCTGCGCCGTCGCTTGGTACTTCCCCTACGCCTACCGCAAATTGCGCAGCGAAGCCGGCAACTATCATCCCGGCATTGCCGTGCTGTTCAAGGAAGCCCGCGGCTGAGGGTTGAACCATCGGGCTTGTGCGCTTCTCTATGATTAGGAATGCATTCATAGGGAAGATCAGCAATGCGCAAGCCCCAGTTCGTTTTCGTCATCATGATCGCCGGAGGGCTCGCCGCCTGTGGTGAATCCTCCAGCCTGCAAGTCTCCGACGGCACCGGTCCGTCACCCAAACTGCCCGAACCGAACAAGACCCTGATCCCGACGGTGAACATCGCCCCGGCCATTGGCTGGCCGGCCGGCGCGAAGCCGACGGCAGCGGCAGGCACTCAGGTGGCGGCTTTCGCCGAAAATCTCGATCATCCGCGCTGGCTTTACGTACTGCCAAACGGCGATGTACTCGTGGCAGAAACCAACGCCCCGCCAAAACCGGACGACAGCAAGGGCATTCGTGGCTGGGTGATGAAAAAAGTCATGGGGCGTGCCGGTGCCGGCGTGCCCAGTCCGAACCGCATCACCCTGCTACGCGATGCCGATCATGACGGCATGGCCGAAACCCGCACGGTGTTCCTGCAGAACCTCAACTCGCCGTTCGGCATGACCCTGGTCGGCAATGATCTGTACGTGGCCGATACCGATCGCCTGCTGCGCTTTAACTACGAGCCCGGCGCGACCGAAATCAAGAGCCAGCCGATCAAGGTCGTGGATCTGCCGGGCGGCACGCTCAATCATCACTGGACCAAGAACGTCATCGCCAGCAAAGACGGCAGTAAGCTGTACGTCACCGTTGGCTCGAACAGCAACGTCGGCGAAAACGGTCTCGATCAGGAAGAAGGCCGCGCGGCGATCTGGGAGGTGGACCGCGCCACCGGCAATCACCGGATCTTCGCCTCGGGCATCCGCAACCCCAATGGCTTGGCCTGGGAGCCGCAAACCGGCGCACTGTGGACCGCCGTGAACGAGCGCGACGAAATAGGCAGCGATCTGGTGCCGGACTACATCACTTCGGTCAAGGACGGTGCCTTCTATGGCTGGCCGTTCAGCTACTACGGCCAACACATCGATGTGCGCGTGGAACCACAGCGCCCGGACATGGTGGCCAAGGCCATCGCTCCGGACTACGCCGTCGGCCCGCACACCGCATCACTGGGCCTGACCTTCGCCGAGGGCAACCGCCTGCCGGCACAGTTCAAGGAAGGCGCATTCATCGGCCAGCACGGCTCGTGGAACCGCAAACCGCATAGCGGTTACAAGGTGATCTTTGTGCCGTTTGCCGCCGGCAAGCCGAGCGGAACGCCAGTGGACGTGCTGACCGGTTTCCTCGACAAGGACGAGAACGCTTTGGGTCGCCCGGTCGGCGTGGTGATCGACCAGCAAGGTGGATTGCTGGTAGCCGATGATGTGGGGAACAAGGTGTGGCGGGTGTCAGCGACCCGCTAGCGTGTTGCAGGCATAAAAAAACCCGTGGGAGCCATTCAGCTCCCACGGGTTTTTATGTATCTGGACTACGGGTTATGCGCCAGATGCTCTGGCTGCAGAACGCGCTTGGCGCTCAGATAGGCTTTCTGCCAATAGGCTTTCGACAGGCTGTCCAGCTTCACCGTGCCGCCAGTGGCCGGCGCGTGAACGAAGCGCCCTTCCCCGACATAGATCCCCGCATGGCTGACCTGAGAGCCGCCGTTGGTGGCGAAGAAGATCAGGTCGCCGGTTTGCAAGCCTTCCTTGCCGACGTTCGGCGCCTGCATGACGATCATCTCGCGGGTCGAGCGCGGCAGGCTGATCCCTGCGGCATCGCGGTAGACAAAGCCGATCAGACCGCTGCAATCGAAGCCCGAATCCGGCGTATTACCGCCCCAACGATAAGGCGTGCCCACCAGCCCGAGCGCGCGAAACAGCACGTCTTCGGCAGCGGGCGAAAAGGCTTGGGAGGATCCGAACACGATCGGAGCGCGAACCACCGGCGCGGGCGGCGGAGTGCGGCTGGCGCAGGCGCTGAGCAGCGCTGCGAAGAACATCAGGGCAAAGCGGGCCGACATCGTCATTTGCAGAACATCCTGATCTGGCTGAGGCTTTGACTGCCTATTCGACAGAAAACAAAACCGCCTGCGTTGGGACGCAGGCGGTTTGCCATCAATATAGATCAGGATTCTAGCGGCTACGCGGCAAACTTCAAGTAAGACTTTAACTTCACCTTGTAAAGTTTAGGTCTATTGCCTCAGAAGGGCCGCTTTGTCGCCACGAGCGTAGCGACAATCGAGTGATTACTTGCGAGCGGTAACCACGGTTGGAGCGTTCGCCAAAGCGCGTTTGGCTTCGATGAAAGTCTTGCTCCAGTAGCTGTCGCCCAGGCTGTCGATGCGAACACCGCCGCTGCGGCGAGAGCTGGAATGGATGAACTGGTTGTCGCCCAGGTAGATCCCGGCGTGGCTTACACGACCGCGACGACCGTTGGTAGCGAAGAACAGCAGGTCGCCCGGCTCGAGATTGCTGCGCGAAACCAGCGGCGCATCAACGTTGATCATTTCGCGGGTGGAGCGCGGCAGGTTCATGCCGGCTTCTTCGCGGAACAGGTAGCCGATGAAACCGCTGCAATCGAAACCGGCTTCAGAGGTACCGCCGAAACGGTAACGGGTACCGATCAGGGACATGCCGCGTTCGAGGATGCTGTCAGCCAGAACCGGAAGCTGGTAAGGCTTCTTGCCGTTGAAGTCGGCGAGTTCTTTTTCGGTGTCCAGCTCTTCCTGATAAATAACGGAAGACTGGGCGGTGGCAGAATTTTTAGCCTGTTGTTGCTGCTCTTGATTAACAGGTGAATGAGCAGCGCAACCGAACAACAGGGTGACGAGTGCGAGAGGCACGAGGGGTGCGAAGCGCTTTAGCATGGGCACGACCGTGGCTGATAGTTGTAAAGAAGCCGAGACTATGCCCGCTATCAGCCTCATTTGCAAATTCAATCGATCTTTTTGTGACTTCCCGGTTTCTCGTTAACATCTAAGCGCTTAAGCCTATTTGAATCGAGACGCGGCCTGTGCAACCCACAGGAAAGCGTGTTTTCTGGCGCCTGAAATATGCCAAAACCGGCTGAAAGCCCCGATTTTACCAGCCCAGGGTTTCTTTCAGGAAGGGAATGGTCAGCTTGCGCTGAGCCTGCAAAGAGGCCTGATCGAGCTGCTCCAGCAGATCGAAAAGCGCGCTCATGCTGCGGGTACCGCGAGTCAAAATAAAATGCCCGACTTCGTCGGTCAGATGCAGACCACGACGGGATGCGCGCAATTGCAAGGCACGCAATTTGTCTTCGTCGGAGAGAGGACGCATCTGGAAGATCAGCGCCAGGGTCAGGCGCGATTTCAGGTCGGCGAGTTTGATCGGCAGCTCACGCGGTGAAGTGGATGCCGCGATCAGCAGACGTCGACCGCTGTCACGCAGACGGTTGAACAGATGAAACATCGCCTCTTCCCAGTCCGCCTTGCCGGCAATCACCTGCAAGTCGTCCAGACAGACCAGTTCGTACTGTTCGAGGTTGTCGAGAATTTCGATGCCGCGATCCATCAACTCGGCCAGCGGCAGGTACACCGCCGGTTCACCCATCTGTTCGAAGCGCAGGCACGCGGCCTGCAACAGATGC
This sequence comes from Pseudomonas glycinae, assembly GCF_001594225.2. Taxonomy (GTDB): domain Bacteria; phylum Pseudomonadota; class Gammaproteobacteria; order Pseudomonadales; family Pseudomonadaceae; genus Aquipseudomonas; species Aquipseudomonas glycinae. The sequence continues at coordinate 3,785,747 of NZ_CP014205.2, read as the reverse complement.
GTACGCCCTACCCCGTGCTTGCCCCACAGATAGATCAGGCTTTCGGTCCAGCCGGCGTCGGCTTCGCATAGACGCTCGACATAGCCGAGTGCAGCGGCATTGGCGCCTGGGTAGTAGTTGATGAAGGTGGCGTCGTCACGCAGACGCACACCTAGGGGCAGCTGAATCGGTTTCATGCTGACTGAACAGTTCCCAAGGAACCGTTAGTGGCCTCTGTGTAAAGTGAGCGAAGTTTATACCCGTGAAGCGGAGCGCACAATGCGACAGACCCCAAGCAAAATCAAAGGTTTGCGTTAACGTGCTGGTTTTATGACAGTTTCTTTGGCGCCATGGCCTGCAGGAGACGGGCCAACCCGGTGATCCACCGGACGGCCCGCGCTTCACGATTACAACTCCGGCTCATCCACCCCGCTATAAATCTCGGAATCCTTGTACAGATCGTGGACATGCCGCACCAGCACCATGATCACCGCCGCCACCGGCAATGCCAGTAGCACACCGGTAAAACCGAACAGCTCGCCACCGGCCAGAATCGCGAAGATCACCGCCACCGGATGCAGACCGATCCGGTCCCCCACCAGCAAAGGCGTCAGCACCATACCTTCCAGCGCCTGACCGACCATGAACACCGCGACGATTCCGATCATCGGATACAGATCGCCACCGAACTGGAATAACCCGGCAATCAGCGCGGCACCAATACCGATCACGAACCCCATGTACGGAACGATCGCCGCCAGCCCTGCAATCAGACCGATCAACAGGCCCAGCTCCAGGCCGACAATCATCAGACCGGCCGCATAGATCACGCCCAGCGCCAGCATTACCAGCAATTGCCCGCGCACGAACGCGCCCAGCACTTCATGGCATTCACCCGCCAGCGCCACCACCCGCTCTTCGCGATCACGGGGCAACAGGCCGCGGATCTTGGCCATCATCACGTCCCAGTCGCGCAGCAGGTAAAAGCTCACCACCGGGATCAGCACCAGATTCGCCAACCAGCCGATCAGCGCCAGGCTCGAGGCCGTCGCCTGACTCAGCACCACACCGACGATGTCGGTGGTCTGGCCCATGTGCTCGCTGATGGCGGCCTTGACCTTGTCGAACTTCCAGAAACCGTCCGACAGACCCAGCTTCGATTGCGCCCATGGCACAGCGGTGTGTTGCAACCAGTCGAGCATTTGCGGCGCCAGTTCATAGAGCCGCAGCAATTGCTTGGCGAGCATCGGCACCAGCACCAGCAACAGCGCAGTGACGATCAGGGTGAACAAGGCGAACACCGCAATCACACCCCAGGTACGAGACAAACCCAGACGCTCCAGACGATCAACGAGCGGATCGAACAGGTACGCGAGCAGCAGCGCCACCAGAAACGGCGTGAGGATCGGATGCAGCAACCAGACAAACGCGCAAAGCAGGAGCACCCCACCGAGCCAGAACCAACGCCGCGTATCGGCCATGTAACACTCCATTGCTTATATATAAGAAAGAAAACCTACCAACGGAACCGCAAGGACGGCGCCACCGGTGTCGGCGTCGGCGCAACGACTGCCGGTGCCCCGGCGACCGTAGGTTGCGGCGCCTCGGCCGGCAGCTCCTGCAGCTTCGCCAGCGATAATTGCGCCCGCAACTGATCGGCACTGCCGTTGACCCGATACAGAATGCGATCGGCATCGACACTCTGCAGACGCACGCCAAACGGTTCGAGTAACCGCAGCAGCGCCGCGTAGTGCTCCAGATTCATGCCCTGGACTTCCAGGGTCTGCTGGCCGGACGCGCCCGGCTTGGCAACAAAGCGAGGTGCCAGACGCTCAGCGACCGCCAGCATCACCGCATCGGTCACGGCAGCCTGATCCGCGCCCTGCACGTTGCCCGCCTCTTTTTTATCGCCCAGCCACAGTTGCCATTTAGCCTGCCATTGTCCGCCTTCTTCGCGGGCATGCACGGCGAGCAAGGCATCGGCGTTGTAGCGTTCAGAGGCATCGCGCAATGGCGCCGGGTCGGCGCCTTCAAGCGCCGGTGCCGTTGCGACCAATTGCTCGCTCAAGTCCGCCAACGGCAGGCGCAACGGCAAGCCACGGTGCTGGGCCGCACGGCGCAACGGCGCGGCACTGGCCTGACCGTCGCCCACCAGGCTCGAACCTTCGCTCGAATCGTTCAGCCACCAGCTCAGGATCGAGGGCCGATTGGCGCCCCACAGTGCCAGCCCGGCGCGGCGCAACGCCTGTTCGGTGGTTCCCGGGTCGAAATCGACTTTCAGCACTTCCGGCGGCCCGGCATCGAAACCGAACTGACTGATAATCTGCTGCGGATCCTTGCGAACCGGCGCCAGCCCCGGGTTCTGCGGGGCTTTCGGGTCGCCGGTCAGGCGCAACACCAGCGTATCCAGTGCGGCCTGGGTCGCGCGATCACGCTCCTCTGGCGACTGGCCAGTGACCGGTTCGCGCACCTGATAGAGACCTTTGAGATTTTCGGCCTGACTCGCCAGGCTGATCAGAGACAAACCACCCACTAACAGCAATTTACACAAACCCATGGAGAATTCCCGTCGACAAGAGCGGCTGGAACAGGCCGCGTGTACCGTTCTGCAAGCCTGTGACCACAGGCCGTCGCAAAACATTCACACGCGGTCGGTAAGTTTTTGCACAGTCCTAACGATAGACGGTTCCTTATACAGGCACCCGCGATGTCGCCCACAGCGTCAATTGCAAAATTTTTCCACCGATATGCCCCTGCCCGTCGGCGTGAGGATGGCCGCTGCCCCTCAAGCCTGATAAAATCGCGCGCCTTCGCAGACCGGCAACAGCCGGGCACCCCGAACTTCGCGTGAGGCAATCGCCCCTGTCGGATTCGGCGTTCCCGCTGAACTCGGTCGTTACCCCTGAATCCCCTCCCCTAAAGGCCTGGATCATGAGCAAGCAACCCTCCCTGAGCTACAAGGACGCCGGTGTAGACATCGACGCCGGTGAAGCATTGGTCGAACGCATCAAGAGCGTCGCCAAGCGCACTGCGCGCCCGGAAGTCATGGGCGGCCTGGGCGGTTTCGGCGCCCTCTGCGAGATCCCGGCCGGTTACAAACAGCCGGTACTGGTTTCCGGTACTGACGGCGTCGGCACCAAACTGCGCCTGGCGCTGAACCTGAACAAGCACGACAGCATCGGCCAGGACCTGGTCGCCATGTGCGTCAACGATCTGGTGGTGTGCGGCGCCGAGCCGCTGTTTTTCCTCGACTACTACGCCACCGGCAAGCTGAACGTCGACGTAGCTGCCACCGTGGTTACCGGTATCGGTGCAGGCTGCGAACTGGCTGGCTGCTCGCTGGTCGGCGGCGAAACCGCTGAAATGCCTGGCATGTACGAAGGCGAAGACTACGACCTGGCCGGTTTCTGCGTCGGCGTCGTGGAAAAAGCCGAAATCATCGACGGCTCGAAAGTCGCCACTGGTGACGCCCTGATCGCCCTGCCATCGTCCGGTCCGCACTCCAACGGCTACTCGCTGATCCGCAAGATCATCGAAGTGTCCGGTGCCGACATCGAAACCGTTCAGCTCGACGGCAAGCCGCTGACCGAACTGCTGATGGCCCCGACCCGCATCTACGTGAAGCCGCTGCTCAAGCTGATCAAGGACACCGGCGCGGTCAAGGCCATGGCCCACATCACCGGTGGCGGCTTGCTCGACAACATCCCGCGCGTTCTGCCAAAAGGCGCTCAGGCCGTGGTTGACGTGGCCAGCTGGAACCGTCCGGCCGTCTTCGACTGGCTGCAAGAGAAAGGCAACGTCGACGAAACCGAAATGCACCGCGTGCTGAACTGCGGCGTGGGCATGGTGATCTGCGTGGCTCAGGAGCACGTTGAAGTTGCCCTGAACACCCTGCGTGACGCCGGCGAGCAGCCTTGGGTCATCGGTCAGATCGCTGTCGCTGCCGAAGGCGCGGCCCAGGTCGAACTGAAGAACCTCAAGGCTCACTGATGTCCCAGACCTGTGATGTCGTGGTGCTGTTGTCCGGCACCGGCAGTAACTTGCAGGCCCTGATCGACAGCACGCGGACCGGCGACAGCCCGGTCCGCATCGCTGCGGTGATTTCCAACCGCGCCGACGCCTACGGCCTGCAACGCGCCAGTGACGCGGGTATCGCCACCCGATCGCTGGATCACAAGGGATTCGAGGGCCGCGAGGCCTTCGATACCGCTCTGATCGAACTGATTGACGAATTCAACCCCAAACTCGTGGTACTGGCCGGCTTCATGCGCATTCTCAGCGCTGACTTCGTCCGTCACTACCAGGGTCGCCTGCTCAACATCCACCCGTCGCTGCTCCCCAAATACAAAGGGTTACACACTCATCAGCGCGCGCTGGAGGCCGGCGACGCCGAACACGGCTGTTCCGTGCACTTCGTCACCGAGGAACTCGATGGCGGACCACTGGTCGTACAGGCAGTAATACCGGTAGAGTTGCACGATTCGCCGCAAAGTCTGGCGCAGCGGGTTCACGCTCAGGAACACCTGATCTACCCGATGGCCGTACGCTGGTTCGCCGAAGGACGGCTGAGCCTCGGCGAGCAAGGTGCTTTACTGGATGGCCAGCCATTGCCGGCCAGCGGTCACTTGATTCGAAACTAGGAGATATTATGCGTCGCGCCCTGCTCTTCGCTTGCGCTCTGCTCGCCCTGCCTTTTGCCCAGGCGGCAGACCTTCAACCGTTCTCCGCCAGCTACACCGCCGACTGGAAACAGCTGCCCATGAGCGGCACCGCCGAGCGCAGCCTGACCAAACAGGCCAACGGCGTCTGGAAGCTCAGCTTCAAGGCCTCGATGATGATTGCCAGCCTGTCCGAGGAAAGCACCCTGACCCTGGACAAGGACACCCTGCTGCCACAGTCCTACCACTTTGAACGCGGTGGTCTGGGCAAGGCGAAAAAGGCTGACCTGGACTTCGACTGGGCCAACAAGCTGGTGACCGGCACCGACCGCGGCGACGCGGTGAAAATCCCGCTCAACCGCGGTATGGTCGACAAATCCACCTATCAACTGGCGCTGCAGCATGACGTGGCCGCCGGCAAGAAAAGCATGAGCTATCAGGTGGTCGATGATGGCGAAGTCGATACCTACGACTTCCGCGTGCTGGGTTCGGAGAAAGTCGAAACCAAGGCTGGCCAGATCGATGCGATCAAGGTCGAGCGCGTTCGCGATCCGACACAAAGCAAGCGCATCACCGTCCTGTGGTTCGCCAAGGACTGGGATTACCTGCTGGTTCGCCTGCAACAGGTCGAAACCGACGGCAAGGAGTACAACATCATGCTCCTCGACGGCACGGTCAACGGCAAGACGGTCAAAGGCAGCTGATTCAACGAAAAGCCCCGCAAATGCGGGGCTTTTTTTCGCCTGTCGAACGCTGATCAGACCGAGAACTTGGCGACCATGCTGTTCAGGTCCACCGCCAGCCGCGACAACTCCTGACTCGCGGCGCTGGTCTGATTGGCCCCTGCAGACGTCTGCATCGCCAGGTCACGGATATTCATCAGATTGCGGTCAACCTCCCGCGCCACGGCCGCCTGCTCCTCCGACGCACTGGCGATCACCAGATTGCGCTCGTTGATCAAGGTGAATGCCGAAGCGATTTCCTCCAGCGCAACGCCGGCGGCCTTCGCCAGCTCCAGCGTCGAGCGCGCCCGAACGTTGCTCTGCTGCATCGAGCTGACCGCCGAATCGGTGCCCTGCTGGATGCCGCCGATCATCTGCTCGATTTCCTGGGTCGACTGCTGAGTGCGATGGGCCAGCGCCCGCACTTCGTCCGCCACCACCGCAAAACCCCGTCCGGCATCCCCCGCCCGCGCGGCCTCGATCGCCGCGTTCAACGCCAGCAAATTAGTCTGCTCGGCAATCGAGCGGATCACATCCAGCACCTTGCTGATGCTGTAGACCTTCTGCGCCAGATCTTCCACCTGCGTGGCATTCGCCGTGACATCGTCCGCCAGCAGCTCGATGGACGACACGGTTTGCTGGACCTGCTCGCGACCATGCTGGGCAATTCGATCTGATTCACGAGAGGCCTCGGAAGTCGCGACGGCATTGCTCGCCACCTCTTCCACGGCAGCGGTCATCTGATTGACCGCCGTGGCCGCCTGTTCAATTTCCAGACTCTGCTGGTGCAGCCCCCGCGTGGCGTCTTCGGTAACACAGCTCAATTCTTCCGAAGCCGAGGCCAGTTGACTGGAGGACTCCGAGATCTGGCGGATAGTGTCGCGCAGGTTGTGCTGCATGCTCTTGAGCGCATGCAGCAGCCGCGCCGGTTCGTCCTTGCCGGAAATGCTGATATCCCCGGTCAGGTCGCCACCGGCCACCACTTCCGCAACACTGAGTGATTGCGACAGCGGCAGCACGATGCTGCGGGTCAGCAACAACGCCAGGGCGATGGTAATCAGCGCGGTGATGCCGATCATCACCCCGACCCACACCCGCGAGTTAGTGAACACCAAACGTGCGGCCTCAGTGGCCAGATTGGCGTTGTGCTTGTTCAACTCGACCAGTTCACGCAGGGTCACTGCAATTTCATCCGCCAGCGGGCTCATCTGCCCATTGAGAATGGCGGCCGCCTCTTCCACTCGTCCCTGAGCAGACAAGGTCATCACCTGCGCTTGAAACTCCAGATACTTGTGTTCGGCGACCTTGAAGCGGTCGAACAGCGCGCGCTCTTCAGGCAATGCGATCAGGCTGTCGTAACGTTGCTGGGCTTCACTCAGCACACCGCGCAAATCATTGAGCTTGGCCACGTTCTGATCCAGCGCCTGCGGATCGCGATTGAGCAACAGGCGCATGGTCAACGCGCGCAGGCGCAGCATGTCCTGGCTCATCTCGCCCACCGCCATCACGCTGGGCAACCAGTTGTTGTCGACCTCGTCGGATTGCGCGCGCATGTTCGACATCTGCAGCAGGGCAAACGCCCCAAGGGCAAACACCATCAGCGCCAGCACGCCAAAACCCAGCCCGGCCCGGGGCGCAATATTGAGACTACGGATACTCATTGCTCTGGTTCCTTCCAAAAGCGCTGCATCAACCCTGCAGCTGGTTGCTCTAGAAGGTATCGGCCCTTTTAAAAAATGCGTAAGACCAAAACGCGATATCAAAAGGCCTTGATCCTACGAACCGTCGGCATTAACGATTCAGCGCAGGTTGACCGGACTTGAGCGCTGTTCGCGGCAAGATCGCCAGGAAGTTGTCCCGTGCGACTTTTTTCGCGACTGCCTCAGGCAAGGCGTCGAGAAACGGCTTGAAGCTATGAATTTCCTTACCGAGTTTGTTGAATCGCCCGACCACGTCCGAACCAATCATGAAGCGATCCGGATAGCGCTCCACCAGTTGCACCCACTCCGCTCGCGGCTGTTCCTTTTCATCCAGCAGATAAGGCGTCAGCAGGCTCCACGACAGATCAATGAACAGGTTCGGGTATGTCTCCAGCATTCGCGTCAGGGTCGGCAGCAGAAAATCCAGCTTTGTCTGATGACGATGGATCTCGGCACTGGTGCCGGCATGGGCCCAAATGAACCGGGTGTGCGGATGATTACGCAGCGGCTCTTCGATTTCCTTCAGGTACAGCGGATTCTTCTCACGCTTAGAGGTGATGTTGGAATGCAGCATCACCGGCAGATCGTTTTCGGCGGCCAGGTGATAGATGCGGGTCATGGCTTCATTATTGGCGCGTGGCGTGTCGCCGGAGGTGAGTGCCGTGAGATCGTCATGACGGGTGAAGACCTCGCCGATACCCTGCCACAAGCCGGGATACAGATCGAGCATGCGCTGGATGTGCGCGGCGGAGTTCTTGTCGTTGGGGTTGAAGCCTGAAAGAAACGGGTGAAAGGACTGGCGCTGCTCCGGCGTGAGCTTCTGCACCGCGTCGGCGACGATCACGTCCGTCGCGCTGTACCAATAGGCATCGGCATCATCGCCAGCGTAATAACGCGGGCGCTTCGGCTCGTCTTCGTGCCATTTCTTCGCCACGGGAATGCCGGAAATCATCACATGCTCAATGGAGTTTTCCTTCATGGCCGTGAGCAATTTCGGCATGCCGGCAGTTTCCTGGAAAAAATCCACGTAATGCAGGTGCGCGTCACTGTAGGTGTATTCCCGGGCGCTGGCGGCGCCGGTGAAAACCATCAGGACGGCAAGACTCAAACGAAACACGGACACAAGCATTCTCCGGCAGACAGGCATAGCCTAGACCCTCGCCGGGCAACGAGGGTTCACCCGGCAAGAAAGTGGAACGCGCCTGTGTGGGAAATGCTCTATACCTGCAAGGTCTTTTTTGATCGAATCCCTTTTCCTACTGCTTGCGAGGTTCACATGACCGTTACCGTCAATACCGTGTCCGCCGAGGGTTTTCGCCACACCGTTCAGATCGATGAGCATGAGCTGTTTGCCGATGTCCCGACGACTGCCGGCGGTGAAGGCTCGGCTCCCGAGCCGCACGATTACTTCGACGCCGCCCTGGGTGCCTGCAAGGCTCTGACCCTGAAGCTGTACGCGAAGAAAAAGGACATCCCGCTGACCGGCGTCGGCGTTGAGGTCAAACGCGACAACAGCCAGGAACAGAAAGGCAAGTACGCCTTGCACGTGACCCTTACCCTGAAGGGCGTGCTCACCGATGCCCAGCGCGAAGAACTGCTGCGTGTTGCCGACCGCTGCCCGATCCACAAGCTGATGACCACCAGCGAAGTCACCATCGAAACCCACGCACCCGTCGGCTTCGACAGCCAGTAATCACCCCGACGACACCGGCGGGTTATGCTCCACGCATCACCCGCCCAGCCTGGAATGGACCATGGACACCCAACCCCTGATCATCCGCCCGCGCACCGAAGACGTCGAAGGCCAGCCGATCTTGCGCCCGCTGCCGTCAGCCAAATGCCGCAGCGTCGGGCCTTTCGTGTTTTTCGATCACATGCTCGAAACGGTTTATCCGGCGGGCAAAGGCATGAACATCCGACAGCACCCGCACATCGGTCTGTCGACCCTTACGTATTTGTTCGACGGGCAGATCCAGCACAAGGACAGCCTGGGTTCGGATCAGGTGGTCAGCGCCGGCGATGTCAGCTGGATGACCGCCGGCACGGCGATCGCTCACGTCGAGCGCACGCCCGAACCGCTGTGGGAACAATGCTTCAAGATGCACGGCCTGCAAATCTGGCTCGCCTCGCCCAAGGATCACGAACAAGGCCCGGGGCATTACAGCCACCACCCGGCCTCGACCTTGCCGGTCAGCGATAACCTCGGTGTACAGATCCGCATGATCGCCGGGTCAGGCTTTTGCCTGGAATCGCCGGTGCCGGTGCTTTCTCCTACGCTGTATGCCGAATTGAAGATGCAAACCGCGACCACACTGCTGATCCCGACCGAGCATGAAGAGCGGGCGCTGTACGTGTTGAGTGGTGATGTGCAGCTCAATGGCGAAGCGGTCGAACCCCATGCACTGGTGGTGTTGCCGACCGGGGAAGAGATGAGCCTGTTCGCCGAAAGCGACAGCCACGCGGTGCTGTTCGGCGGTGCGCCACTGGACGGTCCACGGCGGATCAACTGGAATTTTGTCGCGAGCGATCCGGCGGCGATCGATGAGGCGCGGCGCAAGTGGGCGGCCGGGGACTGGCCGACGGTGCCGGGGGAAGTCGAGCGGATCGAGCTGCCTAAATCGCGCAGCGAGCCGACACCGCTGTAAAGCAACACTCCCACGCCAGGCGTGGGAGTGTGTCAGCCGATTCAGCCCTTGAACACTTCTTCCAGCAAATCATGCATCGACTTGAACGCACGCGCTGCGGTCTTCGCGTCGTACATCATCTTGCCCGGCACATTGGCGTGCGGATCGGTGAACGAGTGCACCGCGCCGCCGTAGCTCAGCAACTGCCAGTCCACACCAGCACCGTTCATCTCGTCTTCGAATGCCGGCAACTGCTCTTTCGGCACCAGCGGATCGGAAGCGCCGTGCAGCACCAGCACCGAGCCCTTGATGTTCTTGGCGTCCGCCGGATTCGGCGAATCCAGGGTGCCGTGGAACGACACCGCCGCTTTCACCGAGGCACCGGTGCGAGCCAGATCCAGCGCACAGCAGCCGCCGAAGCAGAAACCGAACACCGCCAGTTTCGAGGTATCGACCGACGCTTCGCCCTGCTTCTGCAATTGTTCGAATGCGGCCTGCATACGCTTGCGCAGCAGCGCACGATCATTCTTCAGTGGCATCATCGCCGCACCGGCCTCATCAGCGTCCTGCGGACGCACGGCCTGGCCGTATACGTCAGCGATCAGCACCACATAACCCTTGGCCGCCACCGATTTGGCGATCTCTTCAGCGCCAGCGCTGACACCCATCCAGTTCGGCGCCATCAGCAGGCCCGGACGCGCGCCCTTGTGCTCGGCGTCAAATGCCAGGCGACCTTCATAAGGCTGGCCGTCAATCTGATAGACCACGGAACGTACAGTGACTTGGCTCATTTCTGACTCCAGATTGGTTGAATTCCAGAATGAAAAAACCCGCCGAAGCGGGTTTTTCTACAGCTTGATCAGGCCGACAGCTCAACCAGCAGCTTGTTCAGACGGCTCACGTAAGCGGCCGGGTCTTTCAAGCTGTCGCCCGCCGCCAGGGCAGCCTGGTCGAAGAGGATGTGCGACAGGTCGCTGAAGCGATCTACGCTGGCCTCGTTGTCGAGCTTCTCGATCAGCGGGTGGCTCGGGTTGAATTCGAAGATCGGCTTCGAATCCGGCACCTTCTGCCCACTGGCTTCAAGGATCTGACGCATTTGCAGACCCAGGTCCTGCTCGCCAATCGCCAGGATGGCCGGCGAATCGGTCAGGCGATGGGAAACCCGGACTTCGGCAACGGAATCGCCCAGTGCGGTTTTCAGACGCTCGACCAGACCTTCTTTCGACTTGGCGACTTCCTCTGCGGCCTTCTTGTCCTCTTCCGAGTCCAGACTGCCCAGGTCCAGGTCACCGCGTGCCACGTCAACAAAGCCCTTGCCGTCGAAATCACTGAGGTAGCTCATCAGCCACTCGTCGATACGGTCGGTCAGCAGCAGCACTTCGATGCCTTTCTTGCGGAAGACTTCCAGGTGCGGGCTGTTCTTGACCTGCGCGTAGGTTTCGCCGGTGAGGTAGTAGATCTTGTCCTGACCTTCCTTGGCGCGCGCCAGGTACTCGGCCAGACCGACGATCTGCTCGCCATCGGTGCCGTTGGTCGATGCGAAACGCAGCAGACCGGCAATTTTTTCCTTGTTGGCGAAATCTTCTGCCGGGCCTTCTTTCATGACCTGACCGAAGTTTTTCCAGAAGCCCTTGTATTGCTCAGGCTCGTTCTTCGCCAGTTTTTCCAGCATGTCCAGAACACGCTTGGTCAGCGCCGACTTCATCGAGTCGATGATCGGGTCTTTCTGCAGGATTTCCCGCGACACGTTCAGCGACAGGTCGTTGGAGTCGACCACGCCCTTGATGAAGCGCAGGTACAGCGGCAGGAAGGACTCGGCCTGATCCATCACGAACACGCGCTGCACGTACAGCTTCAGGCCTTTCGGCGCTTCACGCTGGTACAGATCGAACGGTGCGCGGGCCGGCACATACAGCAGCGAGCTGTACTCGAGCTTGCCTTCAACCTTGTTGTGACTCCACGACAGCGGGTTTTCGAAGTCGTGGGCGATGTGTTTGTAGAACTCCTGATATTCCTCGTCCTTCACTTCGGTGCGAGGACGGGTCCACAGGGCGCTGGCGCGGTTGACGGTTTCCCATTCAACTTCAGGCTTCTCTTCACCTTCGGCCGCGGCCACTTCTTTCGGCAGCTCGATCGGCAGCGCGATGTGGTCGGAGTACTTCTTGATGATGTTGCGCAGGCGCCAGCCATCGGCAAACTCGTCTTCGCCGGATTTCAGGTGCAGGACGATGCGGGTGCCGCGGTCCGGTTTGTCGATGGTGGCGACTTCGAATTCGCCCTCGCCTTTCGACGACCAGTGCACGCCTTCGCTGGCGGCGGTGCCGGCGCGACGGCTGTACACGTCAACTTTGTCAGCAACGATAAAGGCCGAGTAGAAACCCACGCCGAACTGACCGATCAGGTGCGAATCCTTTTTCTGATCGCCGGACAGGTTTTTCATGAAATCGGCGGTGCCGGATTTGGCGATGGTACCCAGGTGGGTGATCACATCGTCACGGTTCATGCCGATGCCGTTGTCTTCGAGGGTGACGGTCTTGGCGTCCTTGTCGAAGCTCACACGGATTTTCAGTTCATCGCCACCTTCGAGCAACTCAGGCTTTGCCAGGGCTTCGAAGCGCAATTTGTCGACGGCGTCAGAGGCGTTCGAGATCAATTCGCGAAGGAAGATTTCCTTGTTGGAATACAGCGAATGGATCATGAGGTGCAGCAGTTGCTTCACCTCGGTCTGGAAGCCCAGGGTTTCCTTTTGAGTTTCCACACTCATGGTCATCAAACTCCAATCAGATGGCATTGGCCGCGACCTTGCCGGTCGGCGGCGGGTTGTTCTGTGAGTTGGGGGCGTGCTTCAGGATTTCAAGGGCTCATCGATTTTGAAATGCGCGCGGGCGGTCGCGATCGGTTCACTTTCGGTGCTTTGCCAGGCCGTGACCGCGACGTTGGCCACCCGCCGGCCCTGGCGGCAGACCTGACACCGGGCCCAGGTGTCGCGAAATTGCCCGGCCCGCAGGTAATCGAGGGAGAAATCGATAATCTTCGGCACACCGGGCGCACCGGTGAAAATCAGCAGGTGCAGAGCGGCGGACAGTTCCATGAACCCGGCAATCACCCCGCCATGAATCGCCGGCAATAAAGGGTTACCAATGTTGTCCTTGTTCGCGGGCAGTTTGAACAGCAAGTCATCACCGACCCGCGAACACTCGACACCAATCAGCCCGGCATAGGGAATCAGCTTCAGCAGCGGCGCATAGTCACCCTTTGCGTGTGCCTCTTGCAGTTGCTGCTTGAAATCGTCGCTCATGGGCTTTCTCCCTTGATCGCGCCACCAAAGCCTTTCGTGCCTTTAAGGCCTTTGCCCATGCGCATGAAGGTGCCGACGACATGGGCAATCGGCTGCTCGGGATCATCCTGATAGGCAAAGCCGCGAGCGAAGATCACATCGGTGGTGACTCGATAACATTGGGCGAAGCCAAACACGTCTTTATGTGGCTCGGCGGCGTGCATGTAGTCGATGCGCAGATCGAGGGTCGGGCAGACTTCGAATTCCGGCAGCACGCACAGGGTCGACATGCCGCATGCAGTGTCCATCAGCGAAGTGATCGCCCCGCCGTGGACCACGCCGGTCAGCGGGTTGCCGACGATCTGCACACTGTACGGCAGCACCACCGTCAGGCCTTCGTGGCTGGCGCTGTGCACTTTCAATCCCAGTACCTGACAGTGACGCAGGGCCGAGAGAAACCGTGTCGCACGCTCAAAAACGGGGTTTTCGGCCATTTGATAATTACTCTTGTTAGTCGCTGTTCCCGGTAGTGGAAAGAACAGCAAAAGTTCCATTGCAAAACAAACTTATATATCTGAAACAAATGAGGAACTTAACCCTTGGGCGCGAGTTCTTAAGGCCAGTAGTTATTTTCCATAAGGAGAAACACCCCATGCGTAAGACTTTAGCTATTGCCTTGATGTTGACCGCTTCCCTCGGTCTCGCTGCCTGCGATAAAAAATCCGAGGACAAAGCTCAAGATGCCAACCAACATGCTGAACAAGCTCAGCAGAAAATGAACGAAGCTCAGGATAAAGTGAACGACGCGGCGAAAGAAAATGCCGAAGCCGCCAAAGATCAGGCCGAATCGAACGCTGCAGCGCAAGAAGAAGCTGCCAAGAAGCAATAAGCCGCTTCTCGCTGGCCGAAAAGAAAACCCGCCAAGTGCGGGTTTTCTTTTGCCTGTGATTTTTTGCCCATGCCGGCTTAGAGCAAGACGGTTCTAAAAGTCGGACTAATCATCAGCAACAATGAACACACTAAGCCGACCAGCCAGACCAGACTGCGCAGCTTGGGAATATCCGCCAGGTAGAACCACAGATAGAAAATCCGTGAAATCACAAAGATGATCGCCAGTGTATCGATCAGCCATCCCGCCGTCTGCGTGGTGTGTGCCATCAGCACACCAACGGCAAACAGGGCGAAGGCTTCGATGCTGTTCTGATGTGCCGCCAGCGCCCGAGCCCCATAACCGGTGAGTTGCGCCTGCTGCTGACGCGGCAAGTGGTTGTTGTAACCGCCCTGCTCTTTCATGGCCTTGCCAACCGGCATCCGCGCCACGTAGATCAACAATGCACTGATAAACACACACCAGAACGGAATACTCATCAAGCAGCCTCTTTGTTCGCTTCGGGCAATGGCGCCTCTGTAGGGGTATAGACCATTACATCGAGCACGTCGGAGTGAAACTCCCGGCGATACAACACCAGCACCACGCCTGCGCTCATCAACATGAACAGCCACGGGCTGACGAACCACGCCAGCATGCTCATCCCGAAGTAATAGGAGCGCAGACCGAAGTTGAACTGGTTGGCCGCCATCGAAATCACCCGCGCCGCCCGCGAGGCGAACGCCTTGCGCTCCTGCTCCGAGACCTGCCGCTCACCGATCATCGGGGCCGAGCCGACCAGAATGGCGGCGAAGTTGTATTGGCGCATGCACCAGCTGAAGGTGAAGAAGGCGTAGACGAACACCAGCGCCAGGCACAGCAACTTGATCTCCGACATCCCCTGCGAGGCCTGTTGCACCATCGGAATGTCTGCCAGCAGCGACACCGCGCGCTCGGAAGCACCGAGCACGGTCAGGATGCCCGCCAGGATAATCAGTGTGCTGGAGGCGAAGAACGAGGCGTTGCGTTCGAGGTTGCCGATCACGCTGGCGTCGGCGATACGGTTGTCACGCAGCAGCATGCGGCGCATCCAGTCTTCGCGGTACAGGTGCAGCACGCTGGCCAGACACGCCGTGTCACGGCCCTTCCAGGTGGCATAACGGGTGTAACCGCCCCAGCAGATGACAAACCAGAGCGCGGCCAGCAGATGGATCAGGTTGGCTTGGATGAACGACATGCAATTCCCTGTGATGAAGATTTCGGCTCCCCTTCGACGTTAGTCGAGGGAAAAAGACACTGCCTGAAGCCCATAAAAAATGCCCCGTATCGATTGATACGGGGCATTTCTGTTTAATCGCTCGGCAGCCGCTTGTGGCGACCCGGCAATCTTAAGCGAGTGCTTCGGCGCGCTTGCCCAGCAGGCGGTCGCAAACCACGGCAACCACCAGGGTCATCACGCACGGCACCAGCCACGCCAGACCTTGCTCGCTCAGCGGCAGGTGGGCCAGTTGCGATGGCATCCAGTCAGCCAGGCCAGCACCTTTCAACGCATCGATGGTGCCGAACACGAACGACACCAGCATTACCGGGCCCATGATGCGGCTCTGCTCATGCCAGAACCCGGCGCAGAAGCTCAGGGCCACCAGCACGATGCACGGTGGGTAGATCGCAGTCAGCACCGGGATCGAGAACGCGATCAGCTTGGTCAGGCCCAGGTTGGACACCAGCAGCGAGAACGCCGCCAGGATGATTACCAGGGTCTTGTAGGACAGCGGCAATACGCGGCTGAAGTATTCGGCACAGGCGCAGGTCAGGCCAACAGCGGTCACCAGGCACGCCAGGGAAATCAGCACGGCAAGGAAGCCACTGCCCAGCGAACCGAAGGTGTGTTGCACGTAGGCGTGCAGCACCGCGGCGCCGTTGGTCGCGCCCGCCGCCACTTCATGGCTGCCGGAACCCAGACGGAACAGGCTGACATACACCAGCGCCAGACCGACACCGGCAATCAGCCCGGCGATGATCGCGTAACGGGTGATCAGCGCCGGCGACTCGACGCCACGGGAGCGGATCGCGTTGACGATGACGATGCCGAACACCAGCGCGCCGAGAGTATCCATGGTCAGGTAACCATTGATGAAGCCTTGCGAGAACGGCGCCGCGACGTATTCCGGGGTGGCTACGCCGATGTCACCGGCCGGCAGCGCGAACGCGGCGATGCCGAGCACGGCCAGGGCGATGATCTTCAGTGGCGCGAGGAAGCGACCGACGGTGTCCAGCAGACGCCCAGGGTAGAGCGAAATGAAGAACACCAGCAGGAAGTACACCGAGCTGTAGAGGAACAGTGCCAGCGGGCTCTCGCCGGTCAACGGCGCCAAGCCCACTTCAAAGGAAACGGTCGCGGTACGCGGCGTTGCGAACAACGGGCCGACTGCCAGGTAGCAAGCCGCTGCCAGTACGCCGCCAGCGATCTTGCCGATCGGGCTGCTCAGGGCGTCCATTGCGCCACCAACCTTGGCCAGTGCAACTACCGTGACCACCGGCAGACCGACTGCCGTGATCAAAAAGCCCAGCGCCGCGATCCAGACGTTAGGCCCGGACTGCAAACCGACGATAGGCGGGAAGATGATGTTGCCGGCCCCGACGAACAGGGCGAATGTCATAAAGCCAAGTGCCAGGATGTCCTGACCTTTCAAAACTTTCATTAAGGAAATACCACACTACTGAATCGGAATTTAGAGGGGGATTTCCCTGTGGGGTTAGGGAAATGCTGTCAATCCGTATAAGACTGACCCGTTTAGCGCGTTGCATGCCTTGTGGGCGGCAGACGCAAAATGGCGGCTAGCCTAACGAATTTGCCTGACAAACGCACTGTTCGAGGGCGAACTATCCGATACGCGACGTTTCCGTGTCGCGTTTTTGCATGTTATTGGGTGAGTGCTTATAAATTGCCATCGTCCACCCGAACCCCAGAAACGACAAAGGCCACCCGAAGGTGGCCTCTGTTGCTGGAGCAGAGAAGTCAGCCGAAGCTTACTTCTTCACTTCCCAGCCAGTCAGCTCGGCCAGGGCCTTGCCGATGTCTGCCAGCGAACGCACGGTTTTCACGCCTGCGTCTTGCAGAGCAGCGAATTTCTCGTCTGCAGTGCCTTTGCCGCCGGAGATGATTGCGCCAGCATGGCCCATGCGCTTGCCCGGAGGAGCAGTCACACCAGCGATGTAGGAAACAACCGGCTTGGTCACGTGTGCCTTGATGTAGGCAGCCGCTTCTTCTTCAGCCGAACCGCCGATCTCGCCGATCATGACGATCGCTTCGGTCTTCGGGTCTTCCTGGAACAGCTTCAGGATGTCGATGAAGTTCGAACCCGGGATCGGGTCACCACCGATGCCGACGCAAGTCGACTGACCGAAACCGGCGTCAGTGGTCTGCTTCACAGCTTCGTAGGTCAGGGTGCCGGAACGGGAAACGATACCGACCTTGCCTGGCAAGTGAATGTGACCTGGCATGATGCCGATCTTGCATTCGCCTGGGGTGATCACGCCTGGGCAGTTAGGGCCGATCAGGGTAACACCCAGCTCGTCGCACTTAACTTTGGCGTCCAGCATGTCCAGGGTAGGAATGCCTTCGGTGATGCAGACGATCAGCTTGATGCCGCCGAAAGCTGCTTCCAGGATCGAGTCCTTGCAGAAAGGAGCCGGAACGTAGATGACGCTGGCGGTGGCGCCAGTGGCTTCTACAGCTTCTTTCACGGTGTTGAACACTGGCAGGTTCAGGTGAGTGGTGCCACCTTTGCCTGGCGTCACGCCGCCAACCATTTTGGTGCCGTAGGCAATGGCTTGTTCGGAGTGGAAAGTACCCTGCGCACCGGTGAAGCCCTGGCAGATTACTTTGGTGTCTTTATTGATCAGGACGCTCATTACTTGCCCTCCGCAGCTTTAACGACTTGTTGAGCAGCGTCGGTCAGGCTGGTAGCAGCGATGATGTTCAAACCGCTTTCTGCCAGTACTTTAGCGCCCAGTTCAGCGTTGTTGCCTTCAAGACGAACAACAACCGGGATTTTCACGCCGACTTCTTTCACTGCACCGATGATGCCTTCGGCAATCATGTCGCAACGAACGATGCCGCCGAAGATGTTAACCAGTACTGCAGCGACATTGCTGTCGGACAGAATGATTTTGAAAGCTTCGGTTACGCGTTCTTTGGTAGCACCACCACCTACGTCGAGGAAGTTGGCTGGCTTGCCGCCGTGCAGGTTGACGATGTCCATGGTACCCATGGCCAGGCCGGCACCGTTCACCATGCAGCCGATGTTGCCTTCCAGCGCTACGTAGTTCAGTTCGAACTTGGCAGCGTGCGCTTCGCGCGGATCGTCCTGCGACGGATCGTGGAAAGTCTTCAGCTTTGGCTGACGGTACATTGCGTTGGCGTCGATGTTGATCTTGGCGTCCAGGCAGTGCAGATCGCCGTCAGCCTTGATCACCAGCGGGTTCACTTCCAGCAGAGCCAGGTCGTGATCCTTGAACAGCTTGGCCAGACCTACGAAGATCTTGGCGAACTGAGCAACCTGCTTGCCTTCCAGACCCAGCTGGAATGCCAGCTCGCGACCCTGGAATGGCTGAGCGCCAACCAGTGGATCGATAGTGGCTTTCAGAATTTTTTCTGGAGTGTCGTGAGCGATTTTCTCGATGTCCACGCCACCTTCGGTGGAAGCCATGAACACGATGCGACGGCTCGAACGGTCAACGACAGCGCCCAGGTACAGCTCTTTAGCGATATCAGTGCACGATTCAACCAGGATCTTGGTGACTGGCTGGCCGTTGGCGTCAGTCTGGTAAGTCACCAGACGCTTGCCCAGCCACTGCTGTGCGAAGGCTTTGGCGTCTTCTTTGCTGCGAACCAGCTTGACGCCGCCCGCTTTACCGCGACCACCGGCGTGAACCTGGGCTTTGACAACCCACTCGTTGCCGCCGATTTTGTCGCAAGCTTCTGCTGCTGCTTCCGGGGTGTCTACTGCGAAACCAGTGGAAACTGGCAGGCCGTATTCAGCGAACAGCTGCTTACCCTGATACTCGTGAAGATTCATGCTTTTTACCGTCTTCGTTAGGTACTGCGCATTCGGCGCTGCGCTCTTTATGAGTGCCGCGCCACCTGTGACTGCTGCTTGCGTAGCTTTTCCGGATACCCGGTGCAGCTACGCAAGGCTGCGTCCAGCGGACATTCCGCGGTGAGTCTTGCACGCAAGGCTCACGACGGGCCGTACCGCCGTGGTTTCTTATTGTGTGTCTTAACGCTTCTTGCGGTTGGCAATGTGGATGGCGCCGCCATTCACTGCCAAAGCGGCTTCGTGCAAGGCTTCAGACAGGGTCGGATGGGAGAAAACCATCATGCCCAGGTCTTCAGCGCTGGTGCCGAATTCCATACCGATCGCGCCCTGCTGAACCAGTTCTGCAGCGCTCGGGCCAATCACGTGCACGCCCAATACGCGGTCAGTCTTGGCATCGGCGATGACCTTGACGAAACCACCGGTATCGTTGGCGGCCATGGCACGGCCGGATGCTGCGAACGGGAAGGTGCCGACGTTAACTTCAACGCCTTCAGCTTTCAAGGCCTGCTCGGTTTTACCGACCCATGCGATTTCCGGGTGAGTATAAATAACCGAAGGGATCAGGTCATAGTTCATCTGGGCCTTGTGGCCCTTGATGCGCTCGACAACCATGATGCCCTCTTCCGAAGCCTTGTGAGCCAGCATCATGCCGCGAACCACGTCGCCGATGGCGTAAACGCCCGGTACAGTGGTGGCGCAGTGATCGTCAACGTGCACGAAACCGCGCTCGTCCAGGGTCACGCCGCTGTCGGCAGCCAGCAGATCAGTGGTCACCGGACGGCGACCAACGGCTACGATCAGCTTGTCGAAAGTGATGGTCTGTTCGCCGTTGGCGTCGGTGTAGTTCACAACGACTTCGTCGCCGTTCACTTTCGAGCCGGTTACGCGAGCGCCCAGTTTGATGTCCAGACCCTGCTTGGTCAGGGTTTTCAGCGCTTCCTTGGAAACCGCGGTGTCCGCTGCCATCAGGAAGGTGTCCAGGGCTTCCAGAACAGTCACTTCTGCACCCAGACGCGACCAGACCGAACCCAGTTCCAGACCGATCACGCCAGCGCCGATCACGCCCAGACGTTTAGGTACGGATTGGAATTCCAGAGCGCCAGTCGAATCGACGATGACTTTCTGATCGACCGGAGCCGGTGGAATGTCGATCGGACGCGAACCTGGAGCCAGGATGACGTTTTCGGCTTCGATGACTTCAACCGAGCCGTCCGGCTTGGTGACTTCGACTTTCTTGCCGGCCAGCAGTTTGCCGTGGCCCTGGATCGAAGTAACGCCGTTGGCCTTGAACAGGGTGGCAACACCGCCAGTCAGGTTCTTGACGATACCAGCCTTGCGGCCAACCATCGCAGCGACGTCCATTTTGACTTCGCCGGTCGAGATACCGTGGACGTTGAAGCTTTCTTTCGCTTCCTTGTATTTCCAGGAGCTGTCCAGCAGCGCCTTGGAAGGAATGCAGCCTACGTTCAGGCAGGTGCCGCCCAGGGCTTGCTTGCCTTCAGCATCGGTGTACTTCTCGATGCAGGCAGTGCTCAGGCCGAGTTGAGCGGCCTTGATGGCTGCCACGTAGCCGCCAGGGCCCGCACCGATCACTACTACGTCAAATTTCTGCGACATTCAAAAAATCCTCTTTAGCGAAAAGCTTCAAGCCACAAGCTTCAAGCCAAGCCGCCCTTTCTTGCGGCTTGTTGCTCGAAGCTTGCAGCTGCTTCTATCAGATATCCAGCAACAGACGAGCCGGATCTTCCAGCAGGTTCTTGATGGTCACCAGGAAGGTTACAGCTTCTTTGCCATCGATCAGACGGTGATCGTAGGACAGCGCCAGGTACATCATCGGACGGATCACGACCTGACCGTTGATGGCCATCGGACGCTGGATGATGTTGTGCATGCCCAGAATCGCTGCCTGCGGCGGGTTGACGATCGGGGTCGACATCATCGAACCGAAGGTACCACCGTTGGTGATGGTGAAAGTACCGCCGGTCATTTCGTCCATCGACAGTTTGCCGTCACGGGCTTTCTTGCCGAAGGTGGCGATGCCGCCTTCGATCTCAGCCAGGCTCATGTGCTCGGCGTTACGCAGAACCGGAACTACCAGGCCACGATCGCTGGAAACTGCGACGCCGATGTCGGCATAACCGTGGTAAACGATGTCGTTGCCATCGATCGAAGCGTTGACCGCCGGGAAGCGTTTCAGCGCTTCGGTGGCAGCCTTCACGAAGAACGACATGAAGCCCAGACGTACGCCGTTGTGGGACTTCTCGAACAGGTCCTTGTACTTCGAACGCAGGGCCATGACTTCGGTCATGTCGACTTCGTTGAAAGTGGTCAGCATCGCCATGTTCGATTGAGCTTCAACCAGACGCTTGGCAACGGTGGCACGAACGCGGGTCATCGGAACGCGCTTCTCGATGCGGTCGCCAGCGGCGAACACAGGAGCGGCGGCGGCCGGAGCAGCAGCCTTGGCAGGCGCGGCAGCCGGAGCGGCTTTCTTGGCAGCAACGGCTGCAACCACGTCTTCCTTGGTCACGCGACCGCCTTTGCCGGTGCCGGCAACGGAAGCGATGTTGATGCCGTTCTCTTCAGCCAGCTTGCGCGCGGCAGGAGCAGCGATCGGGTCGTCTTCGCCATCAGCGGCAGCAGGTGCAGCGGCGGCAGCGGCCGGAGCAGCAGCGGCAGCCGGAGCAGCGGATGCAGCGCCGCCTTCAACGATGGAGCCCAGGACTTCGTCGGACAGGACGGTTTCGCCCTCGCCCTTGACGATTGCGCCCAGTACGCCGTCGGCGGTAGCCAGCACTTCCAGTACGACTTTGTCGGTTTCGATGTCGACGATCAGTTCGTCACGCTTGACGGCGTCGCCCGGTTGTTTGTGCCAGGTGGCAACGGTGCCATCGGCAACCGATTCCGGGAAAGTGGGGGCTTTGATCTCGATAGCCATTATCTGTGGTTCCTTAAATTCGGTTTCAGGTGCGCGAAGGCGTTAAACGGTAAACGCGTCTTGCAGCAGTTGTTCCTGCTGCTCGGCGTGCATCGATGCGTAACCACATGCTGGGGCAGCAGAAGCCTCACGGCCCGCGTACTCGAGTACGAGAGATTTGTTGAGGTTGCTGATGCTGCGACGCAGGTGGTGCTGACTGCAGTACCAGGCGCCCTGGTTCATCGGCTCTTCCTGACACCACACGGCCGCTTTGGCATTGGTGTAAGGAGCCAGGACTTCTTTCAAGTCGTCCTCAGGGAACGGGTACAGCTGCTCGATACGCACGATGGCGATATCTTCGCGGCCTTCGGCACGACGTTTTTCCAGCAGGTCGTAGTAGACCTTGCCGCTGCACAGAACAACGCGCTCGACCTTTTTCGGGTCCAGTGCATCGATTTCCGGGATAACGGTCTGGAACGAACCTTCGGCCAGATCTTCCAGGGTCGAGATGGCCAGCTTGTGGCGCAGCAGCGACTTTGGAGTCAGAACGACCAATGGCTTGCGCAGCGGGCGAATCACCTGACGGCGCAGCAAGTGGTAGATCTGGGCCGGGGTGGTCGGCATGCACACCTGAATGTTGTGCTCGGCGCACAGCTGCAGGTAACGCTCAAGACGTGCCGAGCTGTGCTCAGGGCCCTGACCTTCGTAACCGTGTGGCAGCAGCATGGTCAGACCGCAGAGACGGCCCCACTTGTGCTCGCCGCTGGTGATGAACTGGTCGATAACAACCTGTGCACCGTTGGCGAAGTCGCCGAACTGGGCTTCCCAGATCACCAGCGCGTTTGGCGTAGTGGTCGAGTAACCGTATTCGAACGCCAGTACGGCTTCTTCCGACAGGAACGAGTCGTACAGGTCGAAGCGTGGCTGACCTTCATACAGATGCTTGAGCGGAATGTAGGTACCGGCATCTTTCTGGTTGTGCAGCACAGCGTGACGGTGCGAGAACGTGCCGCGGCCAATGTCCTGACCGGTCATGCGGATCGGGTGACCTTCGAACGCCAGGGTCGCGTACGCCATGGTTTCGGCGTAACCCCAGTTGATCGGCAGGCCGCCGGCTTGCATTTTCTGACGGTCTTCGTAGATCTTCGCGACCTGACGCTGAACCACGAAGCCTTCCGGAATTTCCAGCAGCTTGGCGGACAGTTCCTGCAGGGTCTTGAGGTCGAAGCGAGTGTCGTGACGCGCAGTCCAGGCGTGGCCCAGATACGGACGCCAGTCCACGAACAGCTCTTTGTTCGGCTCTTTGACCAGCGATTTCACGACGTGCAGACCGTTGTCCAGCGCGTTGCGGTATTCGTCGACTTTCGCCTGAACACGCTCTGCGTCCAGTACACCGGCCTGGGTCAGACGATCAGCGTACAGCTCACGGGTGGTGCGCTGCTTGGTGATCTGCTGATACATCAGAGGCTGGGTGCCGCTTGGCTCGTCGGCCTCGTTGTGGCCGCGACGACGGTAGCAGACCAGGTCGATCACCACGTCACGCTTGAACTGCATGCGGTAGTCGATGGCCAACTGGGTCACGAACAACACGGCTTCCGGATCATCACCATTCACATGGAGGATCGGCGCCTGGATCATTTTCGCAACGTCGGTCGCGTACTCGGTGGAGCGCGAGTCCAGCGGGTTGCTGATGGTGAAACCGACCTGGTTGTTGATCACGATGTGCACGGTACCGCCGGTCTTGAAACCGCGCGTCTGCGACATCTGGAAGGTTTCCATGACCACGCCTTGACCGGCGAATGCAGCATCACCGTGGATGGAGATCGGCAGAACCTTCTCACCGGTAGGGTCGTTGCGACGATCCTGACGGGCGCGAACCGAACCCTCGACCACCGGGGAAACGATTTCCAGGTGGGACGGGTTGAACGCCATGGCCAGGTGAACTTCACCGCCGGTGGTCATTACGTTGGACGAGAAGCCCTGGTGGTATTTAACGTCACCGGAACCCAGCTCGACCTTCTTCTTGCCTTCGAACTCGTCGAACAGCTCGCGCGGGTTCTTGCCGAAGGTGTTGACCAGTACGTTCAGACGGCCACGGTGGGCCATGCCAATGACGACTTCCTTGGTGCCGTAGGAACCGGAACGCTGGATCAGTTCGTCGAGCATCGGAATCAGGCTTTCGCCGCCTTCCAGACCGAAACGCTTGGTGCCCGGGTATTTGGTGCCCAGGTATTTTTCCAGGCCTTCACCGGCCGTCACGCGCTCGAGCAGGTGGCTCTTGATGTCCGCGGAATATTCCGGACGGCCACGCACGCTTTCCAGACGCTGCTGGAACCACTGGCGCTGCTCGGAATCGGTGATGTGCGTAAATTCAGCGCCGATGGTGCGGCAATATGTCTGCTGCAACGCTTCGTGAATTTCGCGTAGGCTCGCTTCCTCTTTGCCGATGAACAGGTCGCCGGCACGGAAGGTCGTATCAAGATCGGCATTGGTCAAGCCGTAGTGATTGATCGACAGGTCTGCAGGTGCAGGACGCTGCCACAGCCCCAGCGGGTCAAGCTGGGCTGCCTGGTGGCCACGCATACGGTAGGCCTGGATCAATCGCAGCACTTCAACTTGCTTCTTCTCGTGCTCACTGCTCACGCTGCCGGCGGAAACCGGTTGGGCGCGGCGCTGGTTCTTTGCCAGCAGCACGAAATGATCGCGAATTGTGGAGTGCGAAACATCGGTGGCAGAGCTGCCGTCGGCAGGCAGCTTCTGAAAGTAGGTGCGCCACTCTTCTGGCACAGCGTTAGGGTCGTGCAGGTAGAGCTCGTAGAGCTCTTCCACATAGGCAGCGTTTCCACCTGAAAGGTAGGCGCTGTTCCACATGCGCTGCATCACGCTTTCTTGCATGCTTGGTCACCCTCGGTTAGGGGAACACCATCGGTGCCGACACCGAGCAAGCTTGCAGAAGTCCGAATGCAGCGACCAAAACAAGCCACTTAGGATCACACTGATAGTCCGGGTACCAGCCCGGATGCCCCTGCTTGTCTCATTTCTTCAAAATAAGAGCCGCAGCTTATGGCTGCTGCTCTGGTTATAGCCATGGCGCGGGTTGAAGCCCGCGCCTAAGCCCTCTACGGGTACAGCGGTTACAGCAGCTGAATCACACGCCGCTCGAAAGCAGCATGTTACGGATGTGACCGATGGCCTTAGTCGGGTTCAGGCCTTTCGGACATACGTTGACGCAGTTCATGATGCCCCGGCAGCGGAAGACGCTGAACGGGTCATCGAGGGACGCCAGACGCTCGGATGTCTTGGTGTCACGGCTGTCTGCCAGGAAGCGGTACGCTTGCAGCAGGGCAGCTGGACCCAGGAACTTGTCCGGGTTCCACCAGAAGGACGGGCAAGAGGTCGAGCAGCAGGCGCACAGGATGCACTCGTACAGACCGTCGAGCTTTTCACGCTCTTCAGGGGACTGCAGACGCTCGATGGCCGGAGCCGGCGTGTCGTTCTGCAGGAATGGCTTAACCTTCTCGTATTGCTTGTAGAAGATGCTCATATCGACAACCAGGTCACGGATAACCGGCAAACCTGGCAGCGGACGAACGATCAGCTTGTTACCTTTGACGACAGCGGACAGCGGCGTGATGCACGCCAGGCCGTTCTTGCCGTTGATGTTCATGCCGTCGGAGCCGCAGACGCCTTCACGGCAGGAGCGACGATAGGAGAAACCTTCGTCCTGCTCTTTGATCAGGGCCAGCACGTCCAGCACCATCAGGTCTTTACCACCGGTATCAACCTGGAATTCCTGCATGAACGGCGCAGCGTCCTGATCAGGGTTGTAACGATAAACACTGACTTGCAACATGGCGGTCACCCTTAATAAGTCCGGACTTTAGGTTCGAAAGTCGGAACAGTCTTCGGCGAGAAGTTCACGGCACGCTTGGCGACGCGTTTCTCACCCGGGAAGTACAGGGTGTGGCACAGCCAGTTTTCGTCGTCACGATCTTCGAAGTCTTCACGGGCGTGAGCACCGCGGGACTCTTTACGTACTTCGGCAGCGATGGCGGTAGCTTCAGCCACTTCCAGCAGGTTTTGCAGTTCCAGCGCTTCGATACGGGCAGTGTTGAACGCCTGCGACTTGTCGTTGATCTTCACGTTGGCGATGCGCTTGCGCAGATCGGCCAGCTGGGCAATACCCTTCTGCATGTATTCGCCGGTACGGAATACACCGAAGTAGTTCTGCATGCAGCTTTGCAGCTCGCGACGCAGGGTAGCGACGTCTTCGCCGTCGGTACGGTTGTTCAGGGCGTTCAGACGTGCCAGGGCAGCTTCGATGTCGGCTTCGGTAGCGTCGTCGTATTCGATGCCGTCGGTCAGCGCCTTCTCCAGGTGCAGGCCGGCAGCGCGGCCGAATACCACCAGGTCGAGCAGCGAGTTGCCGCCCAGACGGTTGGCACCGTGAACCGATACGCAAGCCACTTCACCTACCGCGAACAGACCAGGAATGATCTGATCCACGCCTTCGGCGTCCTGGGTGATCGCCTGGCCATGAATGTTGGTGGCAACGCCGCCCATCATGTAGTGGCAAGTCGGAACAACCGGAACCGGAGCAACCACCGGATCAACGTGTGCGAAAGTCTTCGACAGCTCGCAGATACCTGGCAGACGGCTGTGCAGCACTTCCTCGCCCAGATGGTCGAGTTTGAGCATCACGTGGTCGCCATTCGGACCGCAACCATTACCGGCGATGATCTCTTTAACCATCGAACGGGCAACCACGTCACGACCGGCAAGGTCTTTGGCGTTCGGAGCATAACGCTCCATGAAACGCTCGCCGTGCTTGTTGATCAGGTAACCACCTTCACCACGGCAACCTTCGGTCACCAGTACACCGGCGCCGGCGATGCCGGTCGGGTGGAACTGCCACATTTCGATGTCTTGTACCGGCACGCCAGCACGCAGAGCCATGCCGACGCCGTCACCAGTGTTGATCAGGGCGTTGGTGGTGGAGGCATAGATACGACCTGCACCGCCGGTAGCCAGTACGGTGGCTTTGGCGCGGATGTAGGTGGTTTCGCCGGTTTCGATGCAGATCGCGATCACACCGACGAATTCGCCTTCCTGGTTTTTCACCAGGTCGACAGCGTAGTACTCGTTCAGGAACGTGGTACCGGCTTTCAGGTTGCCCTGATAAAGGGTGTGCAGCAGCGCGTGACCGGTACGGTCGGAAGCGGCGCAGGTACGGGCAGCCTGCCCGCCTTTACCGTAATCCTTCGACTGACCGCCGAACGGACGCTGGTAGATACGGCCTTGCTCGGTACGCGAGAACGGCAGACCCATGTGGTCGAGCTCGAAAACGGCAGCCGGGCCTTCCTGACACATGTATTCGATAGCGTCCTGGTCACCGATGTAGTCGGAACCCTTGACGGTATCGTACATGTGCCAGCGCCAGTCATCGTTCGGGTCGGCCGAAGCGATGGCGCAGGTGATCCCGCCCTGTGCGGACACAGTGTGCGAACGGGTCGGGAAAACCTTGGTGATCACGGCCGTCTTGTGACCGCCCTGGGCCAGTTGCAGCGCTGCGCGCATGCCGGCACCGCCGCCACCAATAATGATGGCGTCGAAAGAAATCGTTGGAATGTTAGCCATGAATCAGATACCCCAGAGAATCTGCACACCCCAGACGAAGTAAGCGAACATCGCGACGCCGCATACTGCCTGGAAAAGGAAACGTACTGCAGTCGCGGACTTGCCCAGCGCCATTGGCGTCAGGTAGTCGGTCGCGATGGTCCACATGCCGACCCAGGCGTGAGCGCCCAGGGCAACCAGTGCCAGCAGACTGAAGATACGCATTCCGTTGTGGGCGAACAGGCCGTGCCATTGGTCGTAGCCAATGCCCGGGTTCGCGGCGAGGTAGCCGATCAGGAATATGAAATAAGCCGCGAGAACGACCGCAGACACACGCTGTGCCATCCAGTCATAGAGGCCCGAACGCGAAAGGTTTGTAACGCTGGTTACCATATCCAAACTCCTGCCAGAACGATCAGCACCACGGAAACGGCGATGATCAGTTTCGAGCCCAGGCGGCCGCCTTCCAGCGTCTCACCGATGCCCATGTCCATGATCAAGTGGCGCACACCGGCAACCAGGTGATACAGAAGAGCGGACAGGAGGCCCCATGCTACGAACTTGGCCAGCGGGCTGGTCAAGCATGCCTTCACCTCGACATAACCTTCCTCGGAACCCAGGGATTTGCCCAATGCATAAAGCATGATGCCAAGGCCCAGGAAGAGGATGATGCCGGAAACACGGTGAAGAAACGACGTAACGCCGGTGATGGGGAGTTTGATGGTCCTTAGGTCTAGGTTTACAGGTCGTTGGCTTTTCACGGCTTTTTTTTCACACTGAAGAGCCCCTAACAATCAGGGCAAAGTTGTTGGGGAGTGCACTGGTCAGGTAACCACCACCCAGGGATGCGACCCCCAATGAAAGCAAGCCCAAAAGCCCTTGGCGGTCGGTCGCCGAGTATAGACAGTTAGGCTACTAATGACAACGCAATCGCCTACCCCCAATAGCGGATTGCACAAGTCGTATAAAAGGCGTAAATGGCAGGCAATTTCGAGGAAAAAGTACGGTTAAAGCCTTCTGGAGCAAGACTTTAGGCAAATTGACATTCGAATTTATCTCACTATAGTGGTGCGGGCCCTGCGTGGGGGGTCTGTCTGATGATTTCAAGCATAAATAGGAGGCCACATGGCTGACAAAAAAGCGCAGTTGATCATCGAGGGCGCAGCCCCCGTCGAGCTGCCCATTTTAACCGGCACCGTTGGTCCCGATGTTATCGATGTTCGGGGCCTGACGGCCACGGGCCGCTTCACTTTCGACCCCGGTTTCATGTCGACCGCTTCCTGCGAATCGAAGATCACCTATATCGACGGCGACAACGGCATCCTGCTGCACCGCGGCTACCCGATCGAACAGCTGGCTGAAAAGTCGGACTACCTGGAAACCTGCTACCTGCTGCTGAACGGCGAACTGCCGACTGCAGAGCAAAAGGCCCAGTTCGTCGGCACCGTGAAGAACCACACCATGGTTCACGAACAGCTGAAAACCTTCTTCAACGGCTTCCGCCGCGACGCCCACCCGATGGCCGTCATGTGTGGTGTAGTCGGCGCCCTCTCGGCCTTCTACCACGACTCCCTCGACATCAATAACCCGCAGCATCGCGAAATCTCCGCGATCCGCCTGGTTGCCAAGATGCCGACCCTGGCCGCGATGGTTTACAAGTACTCCATGGGCCAACCCATGATGTACCCGCGCAACGACCTGTCGTACGCGGAAAACTTCCTGCACATGATGTTCAACACCCCGTGCGAGATCAAACCGATCAGCCCGGTACTCGCCAAGGCCATGGACCGGATCTTCATCCTCCACGCCGACCACGAGCAGAACGCCTCGACCTCCACCGTGCGTCTGGCGGGCTCCTCGGGCGCCAACCCGTTCGCCTGTATCGCCGCCGGCATCGCCGCACTGTGGGGCCCTGCCCACGGCGGTGCGAACGAAGCCGTGCTGACCATGCTCGATGAAATCGGCGATGTTTCGAACATCGACAAGTTCATCGCCAAGGCCAAGGACAAGAACGATCCGTTCAAGCTGATGGGCTTCGGTCACCGCGTCTACAAGAACCGCGACCCTCGCGCGACTGTAATGAAGCAGACCTGCGACGAAGTGCTGAAGGAACTGGGCATCCAGAACGACCCGCAACTCGAACTGGCCATGCGCCTGGAAGAGATCGCCCTGACCGATCCGTACTTCATCGAGCGCTCGCTGTACCCGAACGTCGACTTCTACTCGGGGATCATCCTCAAGGCGATCGGCATTCCGACCAGCATGTTCACTGTGATCTTCGCCCTGGCACGTACTGTCGGCTGGATTTCGCACTGGAAGGAAATGCTCTCCAGCCCGTACAAGATTGGCCGTCCGCGTCAGCTGTACACTGGCTACGAGTCGCGGGATATCACCAAGCTGGAAGACCGCAAATAAGAGCTGTCTTGCGATAGCGTCTTAGCGCTGTACCGGGAACGGCCTCCATGTGAATGGGGGCCGTTTTTCGTTTTGGGCATCTCAGCGGCCTTTGGGCCGACTGTTTTTTTTGTTGATTGGGTGTATATCCGTTGCTTCGGGTGCTGCCGCTGGCGGTTTCGCTCTTACAGCGAGTCCCTTTTTCAAACGCCAAAAAGGAACCAAAAGGCTTTTGCCCCGGCGTACGGCACTTCGCCTAGGCTCAGTGTTCCCTCGCTACGGTGTCCATCAGGGGGCATCGCCTACGGTTTGCTTCGCTGCACCTCCTCTCGATGTATGCGGCTTCGCCGCACGGCGCTGCGCGCCTACCCCCTGATGGACACCTACGCTCGGCCTGCCGAAGGGGCAAAAAATCAAAAGCCAGAGCCAGAGCCAGAGCCAGAGCCAGAGCAAAAGCCAAACACGCCGCGCCCCTCCCCACTCACCACAATGAGCGTTAGCTCGAGTACCGCTGTTGATCGCAGGGCCCGTCGGCAGGCTGAGTGGAGGGATTGATCCGGGGGTGGGAGCGTAGCGACCGTTTGGCGAAGCCAAACACATCGAGAGGAGGTGCAGCGAAGCAAACCGTAGGCGATGCCCCCGGATCAATCCCGGAGCGAAGGAACCCGAGCCACAGCGAGGGCCGTACGTCAGGGTAAAGCCTTTTTGGTTACTTTTTCGGCGTTTGGAAAAAGTGACCCGCCGTAAGGGCGGAACCCCAAGCAGCCGTTACCGCAGCAACGGATATACACACAAACCAAAACCACCCTAAGAAAGTCCGATAACCGCCCACAAAAAAAATGCCCCAATCTCTCGACCAGGGCATTTTCATTCAACTCAACCTACACAAAAAGCCTCAGTGCGAAACCGCCCCACTAGCCCCCAACCCAGTCTGCGAACGCACAAACTGCGGGAAGAACAGCGCACGCTCATTCTCGGCTTCGGCCGACTTATCGGTGACCGAGAAGAACCAGATCCCGATAAACGCAATGATCATCGAGAACAACGCCGGATACTCGTAAGGGAAGATCGCCTTCTCATGATGCAGAATCTGCACCCAGATGGTCGGGCCAAGAATCATCAGACCCACCGCACTCACCAGGCCCAGCCAGCCGCCAATCATGGCGCCACGAGTGGTCAGCTTCTTCCAGTACATCGAAAGCAGCAGCACCGGGAAGTTGCAGCTTGCCGCGATGGAGAACGCCAGGCCAACCATGAACGCAATGTTCTGGCTTTCGAACAGGATGCCCAGGCCAATGGCCAGAACGCCCAGCGCGATGGTGGTGATCTTCGAAACGCGGATCTCATCCTTCTCGTTGGCCTTGCCCTTCTTGATCACGCTGGCGTACAGGTCGTGAGACACCGCCGAAGCACCGGCCAGGGTCAGACCGGCCACGACCGCCAGAATGGTCGCGAACGCTACCGCCGAGATGAAGCCAAGGAACACGCTGCCGCCCACGGCGTTGGCCAGGTGCACCGCCGCCATGTTGTTGCCGCCGAGCAGAGCGCCGGCTGCATCTTTAAAGGCCGGATTGGTGCTGACCAGCAGGATCGCGCCGAAGCCGATGATGAAGGTCAGGATGTAGAAGTAGCCAATGAAACCGGTCGCGTACAGCACGCTCTTGCGGGCTTCTTTCGCATCGCTGACAGTGAAGAAGCGCATCAGGATGTGCGGCAGGCCGGCGGTACCGAACATCAGTGCCAGACCCAGGGAGAACGCCGAGATCGGATCTTTGACCAGACCGCCCGGGCTCATGATCGCTTCGCCCTTGGCGTGAACCTTGATCGCTTCGGAGAACAGGGTGTTGAAGTCGAAATTGACGTGCTTCATCACCATCAGCGCCATGAACGAGGCACCGGACAGCAACAGCACCGCCTTGATGATCTGTACCCAAGTGGTCGCCAGCATGCCGCCGAACAGCACGTACATGCACATCAGGATGCCGACCAGAATCACCGCGACGTGGTAGTCGAGACCGAACAGCAGCTGGATCAACTTGCCGGCACCGACCATTTGCGCAATCAGGTAGAACGCCACCACCACCAGCGAACCGCAGGCCGACAGCGTGCGGATCTGGGTTTGCCCGAGGCGGTAGGACGCCACGTCGGCAAAGGTGTATTTGCCCAGGTTACGCAGACGCTCGGCGATCAGGAACAGAATGATCGGCCAGCCCACCAGGAAGCCGATCGAGTAGATCAGGCCGTCGTAGCCGGAGGTGAACACCAGCGCGGAAATACCCAGGAAGGACGCCGCCGACATGTAGTCACCGGCAATTGCCAGACCGTTCTGGAAACCGGTGATCTTGCCGCCCGCCGCATAGTAGTCGGCCGCCGACTTGTTGCGTTTGGAAGCCCAGTAGGTAATGCACAGGGTCGCACCGACAAACACCACAAACATGACGATCGCGGAAACGTTGAGTGGTTGTTTGTGGACTTCGCCGGTCAGGGCGTCAGCGGCCCAGACGGCTGGAGCGAACGCTGCGATGCTCAAAAGAGCCAGTAGACGCCGGATCATTGCTGAGCCTCCTTGAGAATCGCGTTGTTCAGGTCGTCGAACTCGCCATTGGCGCGGCGCACGTAAATGCCGGTAAGGACGAAGGCCGAGACAATCAGTCCTACACCGATCGGGATGCCCCAGGTGATGGATGATTCGGGGCTGATTTTCGTCCCGAGCACTTGCGGCCCGTACGCGATCAGAAGGATGAAGCCGGAATAAAGCCCGAGCATGATCGCCGAGAGTATCCAGGCGAACCTTTCTCTTTTCTTCACCAGCTCCTTGAATCGCGGGCTGTTCTGAATCGAGAGGTAAATGCTGTCGTTCATTGTTTTTATCCTCGCAGCACAGATTTTTATTTTTGGAACATATCCACTGTATGCGGCTGCGAGCCGGGTTCCAGACGACCTTAGTAGTAGAACGCCATGACGTTTTCGCCAATTTCCAGACGGATCGAAAACGGCCAACGCTGCCTATTAATAGAGGACAAACAAAAAAGGCCGCCCGACGGTCATGTCGGGCGGCCCTGGGAAGCGCAGATTAGACGCTTCGGCTTAAATCACTTGGTCCAGTCGGCAACACGCTCAGGGTGCTTGGCAACCCAATCCTTGGCCGCTGCGTCAGGTTTTGCACCGTCCTGAATCGCCAGCATGACTTCGCCGATTTCGTCTTTCGAAGCCCACTGGAAGTTCTTCAGGAACTTGGCCACTTCCGGCGCCTTGGTCGCCAGCTCCTTGCTGCCGATGCTGTTCACGGTTTCAGCCGCGCCATACACGCCTTTCGGGTCGTCGAGGAAGCGCAGTTTCCACTTGGCGAACATCCAGTGCGGCACCCAGCCGGTGACGGCGATGGATTCGTTTTTCTTCTCGGCGCGAGTCAGCTCGGCAATCATGCCGGCGCCGGAACTGGCCTTGAGGGTGTATTTGTCGAGGCCGTAATCCTTGATCGCCTGATCGGTCTTGAGCATCACGCCTGAACCGGCATCGATGCCGACGATGCGATTCTTGAAGGAGTCGTCGGTTTTCAGGTCCTCGATCGACTTGGCCTTGACGTACTCCGGCACGATCAGACCGATTTTCGCGTCCTTGAAGTTCGGGCCGTAATCGACGACCTGATCCTTGTTCTTGGTCCAGTATTCGCCGTGGGTCACTGGCAGCCAGGCCGAGAGCATGGCGTCGAGTTTGCCGGTGGCAACACCCTGCCACATGATGCCGGTGGCGACGGCCTGCAGTTTCACGTCGTAGCCGAGTTTCTGCTTGATCACTTCGGCCGCCACGTGAGTGGTCGCGACGCTGTCGGACCAGCCGTCAACGTAACCGATGTTCAGGGTCTGTTTTTCAGCGCTGGCGAAAGTGGAGCTCATCGCAAGTACCAGAGCGGCACCTGCGCCTAAAAGTCGTCGCATCTTCATCGTTACTTCCCCGAAATGCTGCGCCCGACGGATGCCGGGCATCGTCAACGTGTTGTTATGGTGCTCGGCGCCCCCATCACGCCCGTTCGCGAATTCGTTCGAACATCAGCGGAGTACTGACGCTTTTGATCATCAACCTGACGCCCGATAAGACCTGCTCTGCCAGCGACCTCGAAGCAACGAGAAACGACATCAGAACGCCATTAACTGCGTCCGGATATTTGGCGCCAGACAATCCGCCCGAACTTTGCATGTCAAAATCGTGCGGGCCACCAACCTGCTTATAAATGCAGGTAACATGCGTCGCTTTGCAGCCACTCGGCCTGACCATGTCCGCGACTTCCCGCTTCCCCTTTCGTCCTTATCTGTTCGCCTGCCTGCTCGGGCTGTTTGCCCTGTGCGGTTTCTGGTACGGCCTCGGTAAACCGGTGATCCTGCCGGACGTCGCCACCCCGACCCACAAGCTGCAATGCGCCTCCTATACCCCGTTCGACAAAGACCAATCGCCGTTCGACGTGCCGTTCAAACTGCGCCCGGAGCGCATGGACGCCGACCTCGCCCTGCTCGCCACCCGCTTCGAATGCATCCGCACCTACTCAATGAGCGGCCTCGAAGCGCTGCCGGATCTGGCGCGCAAGCACGGTTTGAAGTTGATGATCGGCGCGTGGGTCAACAGCAATCCGGTGGACACCGAGAAGGAAGTCGATCTGCTGATTGCCTCGGCCAACGCCAACCCGGATGTGGTCAGCGCCGTGATCGTCGGCAACGAAGCCTTGCTGCGCAAAGAGGTTACCGCGACCCAGCTGGTGAAGCTGATCAACAAGGTCAAGAGCCACATCAAGCAGCCGGTGACCTACGCCGATGTCTGGGAGTTCTGGCTCAAGCACCCGGAAGTCGCGCCGGCGGTTGATTTCCTGACCATTCATTTGCTGCCGTACTGGGAAGATGATCCGTCGAACATCGACGCCGCGCTGCATCATGTAGCGGAAGTGCGCCAGGTGTTCGGCAACAAGTTCGCCCCCAAGGACGTGATGATTGGCGAAACCGGCTGGCCGAGCGAAGGTCGCCAGCGCGAAACCGCCCTGCCGAGCCGGGTCAACGAGGCCAAGTTCATTCGTGGTTTTGTCACCCTCGCCGAACAGGAAGGCTGGCGTTACAACCTGATCGAAGCGTTCGACCAGCCATGGAAGCGCGGCAGCGAAGGCGCGGTCGGCGGTTACTGGGGGCTGTTCGATGCTGATCGCCAGGACAAGCGCGTGCTGGCCGGCCCGGTGTCGAACGTGCCGTACTGGTCGCAGTGGCTGGCGGTCGGCGGGCTGATTTTCCTCGGCACATTACTGCTGGGCGGCCGGGTTCGCACGACGCGCTCGGCGCTGATCCTGCCGCTGCTCGGCGCCCTCGCCGCCTGCTCGATCGGTGCCTGGGGTGATCTGGCGCGGGTGACCACGCGATTTGCCAGCGAATGGCTCTGGGTCGGCTTGCTGACGGCTCTGAATCTGTTGGTGCTGGCCCATGCTGCGCTGACCTTGAGCGCCCGTAATGGCTGGCGTGAACGGGCGTTCAACGCTTTCGAGCGACGGGCCGGCTGGCTGGTGGCGGCAGCCGGTTTTGCCGCTGCGGTGATGATGCTGGAGTTGGTGTTCGATCCGCGCTATCGCAGCTTCCCGAGCGTGGCGTTCATCCTGCCGGCGCTGGTTTACCTGTGCCGTCCAGTGCCCGTGGCCCGTCGGGAGATCGCCCTGCTGACCTTCATCATCGGCGCCGGCATTGCGCCGCAGCTGTACCGCGAAGGACTGCAGAATCAGCAGGCCTGGGGCTGGGCGCTGGTCAGCGTGTTGATGGTGGCTGCACTATGGCGCTGCCTGCGGGTTCGCAACCACTGATCTTCAGGGCTGAACCGGCCTCTTCGCTGGCAAGCCAGCTTCCACAGGATTCCTGTCTGCCACAGGTTCTGTATCTACATGGATCAAGCGTGGGAGCTGGCTTGCCAGCGATGGCTGACTGTCAGACGCCGCGAGATGCTCGAACCAGTCGCAAACCGGCAATCACCACCGCAAACACCGCCAGCGTCGTGTTGTACAGCGCCAGCGCCGGCAACCCGAACACCAGCGCCAGCACCGCCAGCCACCACCCGGCTCGGCCCGGCACTACAAAACCGATCACCGCAGCCGCGACCGCCGCCCAGCCAAGCAGCTGAAAATGAATCATCAGGCCCAGATTCGAGCGCACCGAGCATTCCCAGCGGCTCGCCTCATCCACGCAGATGCCCACCCACTGCGCGTCCTCCATGAAGCCATAACGCGCGCCATAACTGGCGGCCAGCCACAACGGCAACAGAACGAGCAGCAGAATCACGGGCAAGCGGCGGGACATGGAACACTCCAATCGATGAAATCGGCGGCCAGCTTAATCTGCCGCGGCGCATACGCAAGGACTAACAACTCTTAACTGGTCATTCCTTCCTTGCAAAGTGTATCGTCCGGCTACTATTACTCCGAATTCCGTCAGTTTGGTGCCGAGGCATGGCACTTTGGCGCAACCCCGGTGGTCATAGCCTGCGAACTTCATTCGGCACCTTCCTCTAAGGGATCCAGTCATGCTCCGTTCCTTGCGCTTCGCCGCCCTGTTTGGCGGCCTTATTCTGAGTGCGTCCGCACTGGCGGTGGATATCGACGCCGCCAGCTATGGCTATCCCCTGACCAATCCGTTCGAGGCGACCATCGCTACCACGCCGCCGGACTTACGCCCGGAACTGCCACTGGACGACGACATCGATCAGGCCGATCGCAGCGTCACCCTGCGCCCCGAGCGCGAATTCATCCTGCCGGACAATTTCTGGCCGGTGAAAAAACTGACCTACCGCATCGCCACCCAGGACAAGGCCGCACCGCTGATCTTCCTGATCGCCGGCACCGGCGCGCGTTATGACAGCACGCTCAACGAGTACCTGAAGAAGCTTTATTACAAGGCCGGCTACCACGTCGTGCAGCTGTCATCGCCGACCAGCTTCGACTTCATGAGCGCCGCCTCGCGTTTCGCCACCCCCGGCGTGACCAAGGAAGATGCCGAAGACATGTACCGGGTGATGCAGGCCGTGCGGGCGCAAAACCCGAAACTGCCGATCACTGACTATTACCTCAGCGGCTACAGCCTCGGCGCACTGGACGCAGCGTTCGTCGCCCATCTGGATGAAACCCGGCGCAGCTTCAACTTCAAGAAAGTCCTGCTGCTCAATCCGCCGGTCAACCTCTACACCTCGATTACCAACCTCGACAAGCTGGTACAGACCGAGGTCAAGGGCATCAACAACAGCACGACGTTCTATGAGCTGGTGCTGAACAAACTGACCCGCTACTTCCAACAGAAGGGCTACATCGACCTCAACGATGCGCTGCTCTACGACTTCCAGCAGTCCAAGCAACACCTGAGCAACGAGCAGATGGCGATGCTGATCGGCACCTCGTTCCGTTTCTCGGCGGCGGATATCGCGTTCACTTCCGACCTGATCAACCGTCGCGGCCTGATCACCCCGCCGAAATTCCCGATCACCGAAGGCACCAGCCTCACGCCGTTCCTAAAGCGTGCGCTGCAATGCGACTTCGACTGCTACCTCACCGAACAGGTGATCCCGATGTGGCGCGCCCGCACCGACGGCGGCAGCCTGCTGCAACTGATCGATCAGGTGAGCCTGTACGCCTTGAAGGATTACCTGCACGACAGCCCGAAAATCGCCGTCATGCACAACGCTGACGACGTGATCCTCGGCCCGGGCGACCTCGGTTTCCTGCGCCGCACCTTCGGCGATCGCCTGACCGTTTATCCGCTGGGCGGCCATTGCGGCAACCTTAACTACCGCGTCAACAGCGACGCCATGCTGGAGTTCTTCCGTGGCTAAATATCTCCTGCTGATTGCAGCGCTCCTCAGTGCAGGTATGGCCCAGGCCGACAACAGCAAAGCCAATGCACCGGTGGTCATCGACAGCGACGGCTTCAAGGAGCCGCTGTCCAAACTCAAGTTCAACCCGGGGCTGGATCAGCGCGAGTTCGAGCGTTCGACCCTCAGCGCGCTGAACGTCTATGACCCGCTGGAAGAGTGGAACCGCCGCGTCTACCACTTCAACTACCGCTTCGACCAATGGGTGTTCCTGCCGGTGGTCAATGGCTATCGCTACGTCACCCCGAGCTTCGTGCGCACCGGCGTGAGCAACTTCTTCAACAACATTGGCGACGTACCGAACCTGGTCAACAGCCTGTTGCAGTTCAAGGGCAAGCGCTCGATGGAAACCACCGCGCGCCTGCTGCTCAACACCACCATCGGCATCGCCGGGCTTTGGGATCCGGCCACCGCCATGGGCCTGCCGCGCCAGAACGAAGACTTCGGCCAGACCCTGGGCTTTTACGGCGTACCGGGCGGTGCTTACTTCGTGCTGCCGATCCTCGGCCCGTCGAACCTGCGCGATACCGCAGGCCTGGCCGTGGACTACACCGCCGAGTCTGCGATCAACTTCCTCAACGTCTCGGAAGTCAGCTCCAACCACCCGGAAGTGTGGGTACTGCGTGGCGTCGACAAGCGTTACCAGACCAGCTTCCGCTACGGTCAGTTGAACTCACCGTTCGAGTACGAGAAGGTGCGCTACGTCTACACCGAGTCGCGCAAGTTGCAGATCGCCGAGTAAAAACAACAGCCACAAAAAAGGCCATTCGATGCGAGCCGAATGGCCTTTTTATTTGCCTCAGGATTTAACCTTTCAGGGCTTTCCAGACTTTACCGATCACGGACACGCCCGCCAGCACCACCGCACCCGCGATGATCCCCGCCACGCCGTTCAACAGCATCGGCACCACAAACCCGGCACCACCGGCCGCTGCGCCGACGCTTTCGATCCAGTGATGCACCACCGGCACGCCGTGGGTCAGGATGCCGCCACCGACCAGGAACATCGCAGCAGTGCCGATCACCGACAGGCCTTTCATCATGTACGGCGCCGCACGCAGAATGCTGTTGCCGATGCTTTTTGCCATCTGCCCGGGCTTCTGGGTCAGCCACAGACCGAGGTCATCGAGTTTGACGATACCGGCCACCAGGCCGTAAACGCCCACGGTCATGACGATGGCGATGCCCGACATCACGATCACTTGCTGGGTCAGCGAAGCATCGGCCACGGTGCCGAGGGTGATGGCGATAATTTCCGCCGAGAGGATGAAGTCGGTGCGGATCGCGCCCTTGATCTTGTCCTTCTCGTACGCCACCAGATCGGTTGCGGGATCAGCCACGGCTTCAACCAACTGCGCATGCTCAGCCTCATCTTCAGCCTTGCTGTGCAGGAACTTGTGCGCGAGTTTTTCGAAACCTTCGAAACACAGGTAAGCGCCACCGACCATCAACAGTGGCGTCACCAGCCACGGCACGAACGCACTGATCGCCAGCGCCGACGGCACCAGGATCAGCTTGTTGACGAACGAGCCCTTGGCCACCGCCCAGACCACCGGGATTTCCCGCTCCGCGCGTACGCCGGAGACCTGCTGGGCATTGAGCGCCAAGTCGTCGCCGAGCACGCCGGCGGTCTTCTTGGCAGCCATTTTGGTCATCAACGCAACGTCGTCCAGAACGGTGGCGATGTCGTCGATCAGCACCAGCAAACTGCTTCCTGCCATGAATCATGTTTCCTTATGTGAATAATGCCGCGCAGCATACCGCGACTGCGGGCCACACGGGGCATTGTTGAGCGCCGCGCGAGGCCGGTGCTACCATGCGCAACCGCCAGAACAGGCAAGGAACCACCGGGTTTATGAGCACAATCCGCGAGCGCAACAAAGAACTGATCCTGCGTGCAGCCAGTGAAGAGTTTGCCGACAAGGGCTTCGCTGCGACCAAAACCAGCGACATCGCCGCCAAGGCAGGACTGCCCAAGCCCAACGTCTATTACTACTTCAAGTCCAAGGAAAACCTCTACCGCGAGGTGCTGGAAAGTATCATCGTGCCGATTCTGCAGGCCTCGACCCCGTTCAATCCGGACGGCGTACCGAGCGAAGTGCTGAGCGGCTACATCCGCTCGAAGATCCGCATCTCCCGCGACCTGCCCTTCGCCTCCAAGGTGTTCGCCAGCGAAATCATGCACGGCGCCCCGCACCTGAGCGCCGACCTGGTCGAGCAGCTCAACGGCCAGGCCAAGCACAACATCGACTGCATCCAGACCTGGATCGACCGCGGCCAGATCGCCCCGATCGACCCCAACCACCTGATGTTCAGCATCTGGGCCGCAACCCAGACCTACGCCGACTTCGACTGGCAGATCTCCGCCATCACCGGCAAGGACAAACTCGACGAAGCCGACTATGAAGCGGCAGCACAAACCATCATCCGGTTGGTGCTCAAGGGCTGCGAGCCGGACTGAAAATTCGCGGTGCGACTATCTCGAGCAAGTCGAATCGTCGCATCGCGGCCCCCACAGGTTTCTGTGCTGAATTCAGATTTAGCAAACAACACAAATCCCTGTGGGAGCTGGCTTGCCAGCGATGAAGGCAACTCGGTTCAAAGTTGCTAAAGCCAAACTGCATCCCACAGCGGATAGTCGCCGATTTTACCCACCAGCCCAGCGCGCAAAGGGTTGGCCACTACATACCGTGCCATTTTCACCAAGTCATCTTCCCGCCTCAACGCCCGGTCATGGTAACCCTGCTGCCATAACGGCCCATGTCTGCCACTGTGCAGATTCACCTCTCGCGCAATCAGGGATTTGGTCTCGCGCATCAGTTTGCGGAGAGAGCAATTTTCCAGCTCGACCAGCCAGTGAAAATGATCGGGCATCACAACCCACGCCAACGATTTCGCCATTCCGTGGTCCTGTGCGCGACGAAGTTGATGAACAACCAGTCTGCCCAACGCGAAATCGGCAAAGATCGGTTCTCGATCAAGAGTGTTTGAAGTCAGTAAATAGATTTGATTCGGCTCGGCATAGCGACCGGTTCGCAGACGATGCGAAGCAGGAAGATCAGGCAATCCGTTGCCCCTTTCTGATGAGTTCATCAGAAGGCTAGACCTCAATGATTCCTTTGGCTGGGTCAGTCTGTTATCTGGATGTGTCAGTAAGACCGCCATCGCTGGCAAGCCAGCTCCCACAGGGTTTGGTGCCGTTCGCAGAGTTTGAATGCAACGCA
Organism: Pseudomonas glycinae; assembly: GCF_001594225.2. Classification (GTDB taxonomy): domain Bacteria; phylum Pseudomonadota; class Gammaproteobacteria; order Pseudomonadales; family Pseudomonadaceae; genus Aquipseudomonas; species Aquipseudomonas glycinae. Next base: position 3,744,788 of record NZ_CP014205.2, on the reverse strand, counting down.
CAATGTGTGGGAGCTGGCTTGCCAGCGATGACTTTCGATCAATCGCCGCACATCACGCAGCCACCCCCGCATCCGCCCGCAGGTCCAGGGCCTCTACGGCCTTGATTGCCACCTGTTCATCAATGTCCGAGAGATCGCCGCTGATGCCGATCGCACCCAGCACGTTCCCCGCCTGATCACGAATCAACACACCGCCCGGTGCCGGCACGACGCTGCCCTGCCCCATGCTGTTGAGGGCGGCGATGAACGCCGGGCGTTGTTGCGCGTCCAGCGCCAGCAGGCGTGAGCCCTTGCCCAGGGCGATGGCGCCCCAGGCTTTGCCGATGGCGATGTTCGGGCGCAGCAGGCTGGCGCCGTCTTCGCGTTGCAAGGTGACCAGGTGGCCGCCGGTATCCAGTACTGCAATGGTCAGCGGTGCGGCGGAGATCGCCCGCCCTGCGCTGATGGCTTCGTTGACCAGCTTGACTGCGACTTTCAAGGTTAAAGCGCTCATGGTGCCGTCCTCATTTTGTTATTGGGAAAGTCGTTGGGCTGCGTTTTTTTGCTGCGCGCTTGCGTCGCAGCCCGATGCAACAAATAGAACACAATGAATTATTTTTTTGTATACAATAATTCTCGAAAAGCGCCTCATGCGACGAAAAGCCACAGCAGAACGGGCTTCCGACGAATGAAACAGGCGCTTGAGAAAATGGATTGACCTGCGCCGTCCGCCGTGAATACACTCTGCGCAAAGCCACTTGTATACAATTACAAAACGTAAAGAGGCACAAAACCATGAGCAAAATGAGAGCAATCGAAGCCGCCGTTCTGGTGATGCGCCGTGAAGGGGTTGATACCGCTTTTGGCATTCCAGGCGCTGCAATCAACCCGCTGTACTCCGCCCTGCAGAAAGTCGGTGGCATCGATCATGTCCTCGCTCGCCACGTTGAAGGCGCCTCGCACATGGCCGAGGGCTACACCCGCACCAAAGCCGGCAACATCGGCGTGTGCATCGGTACTTCCGGCCCGGCCGGTACCGACATGGTCACCGGTCTGTACAGCGCCTCCGCGGACTCGATCCCGATCCTCTGCATCACCGGGCAAGCACCCCGCGCCCGTATGCACAAGGAAGACTTCCAGGCCGTCGACATCACCAGCATCGTCAAGCCGGTGACCAAGTGGGCGACCACCGTTCTGGAGCCGGGCCAGGTGCCTTACGCCTTCCAGAAGGCCTTCTACGAAATGCGCTCCGGCCGCCCGGGCCCGGTGCTGATCGACCTGCCGTTCGACGTGCAGATGGCTGAAATCGAATTCGACATCGACGCCTACCAGCCACTGCCGCTGGCCAAGCCGAGCGCGACCCGCGTGCAAGTCGAAAAAGCCCTGGCGATGCTCGATCAGGCCGAGCGTCCATTGCTGGTGGCCGGCGGCGGCATCATCAACGCCGACGCCAGCGAACTGCTGGTCGAGTTCGCCGAGCTGACCGGCATTCCGGTTATTCCGACCCTGATGGGCTGGGGCACCATCCCGGACGATCACCCGCTGATGGTGGGCATGGTCGGTCTGCAGACTTCGCACCGTTACGGCAACGCCACGATGCTGAAATCCGACGTGGTACTGGGCGTCGGCAACCGCTGGGCCAACCGTCACACCGGCTCGGTCGACGTTTACACCGAAGGCCGCAAGTTCATTCACGTCGACATCGAACCGACCCAGATCGGCCGCGTGTTCACCCCGGACCTGGGCATCGTTTCCGACGCCGCTGCCGCGCTGACCGTGTTCATCGAAGTCGCCCGTGAATGGCAAGCCGCCGGCAAACTGAAAAACCGCAGTGCCTGGCTGCAGGATTGCCAGCAGCGCAAAGCCAGCCTGCAACGCAAGACCCACTTCGACAATGTGCCGGTCAAACCGCAGCGCGTTTACGAAGAAATGAACCAGGTGTTCGGCAAGGACACCTGCTACGTCAGCACCATCGGTCTGTCGCAGATTGCCGGCGCGCAGTTCCTGCACGTCTACAAACCGCGTCACTGGATCAACTGCGGCCAGGCCGGCCCGTTGGGCTGGACCATTCCGGCAGCGCTGGGCGTGGTGAAGGCCGATCCGAACCGTAAAGTCGTGGCCCTGTCGGGGGACTATGACTTCCAGTTCATGATCGAAGAACTGGCGGTCGGCGCTCAGTTCAAACTGCCGTACATCCACGTCGTGGTGAACAACTCGTACCTGGGGCTGATCCGTCAGGCCCAGCGCGGGTTCGATATGGACTACTGCGTGCAGCTGTCCTTCGATAACCTGAACGCGCCGGAACTCAACGGTTATGGTGTCGACCACGTCGCAGTCGCCGAAGGCCTGGGCTGCAAGGCACTGCGTGTGTTCGAACCGGCTGACATCGCCCCTGCCCTGCGCAAGGCCGAAGAGCTGATCGAAGAGTTCAAGGTGCCGGTGATCGTCGAGATCATTCTGGAGCGTGTGACCAACATCTCCATGGGGACCGAGATCAACGCCGTCAATGAATTCGAAGACCTGGCGCTGGTCGGCAACGATGCGCCTACCGCGATTTCGTTGCTCGATTGATTGCTTTTGCTTGATCGTTCCCACGTCGAGGCGTCGAACCGTCTGCGTGGGAACGCAGCCGGGGACGCTCTGCGTCCCAAAGCGGACGCAGAGCGTCCATAGAGGCATTCCCACGAAGAGCGTGGGAACGAGAATCTAGAACGGGAGACCACCATGCCGCGTTTCGCAGCCAACCTGTCCATGCTGTTCACCGAACAGGATTTCCTTGCCCGTTTCGACGCCGCCGCCAAGGCTGGCTTCAGCGGTGTCGAGTATCTGTTCCCGTACGATTTCAGCTCTGCCGAAATCAAGGCCAGGCTCGATGCCAACGGTCTGACCCAAGTGCTGTTCAACCTGCCGGCCGGTGACTGGGCCAAGGGCGAGCGCGGTATCGCGTGCCTGCCGGACCGGGTCGAAGAGTTCCGCGCCGGGGTCGATCTGGCCATCGCTTACGCACAGGTGCTGGGCAATACCCAGGTCAACTGCCTGGCCGGCATCCGTCCGCAGGGCGTGGACGATGCCACTGTTGAAAAGACCTTCGTCGCCAACCTCAAGTACGCCGCCGACAAACTGCAAGCCGTCGGCATCAAACTGGTGATGGAAGCGATCAACACCCGCGACATCCCGGGCTTCTACCTGAACAACACGGCACAGGCCCTGTCGATTCGCGAGCAGGTCGGCAGCGCCAATCTGTTCCTGCAATACGACATCTATCACATGCAAATCATGGAAGGCGATCTGGCCCGCACCCTGCAATCGCACCTGGCCGAGATCAACCATGTGCAGCTGGCCGACAACCCGGGCCGCAACGAGCCGGGCACTGGCGAGATCAACTACCGCTTCCTGTTCGAACACCTTGATCGCATCGGTTATCAGGGCTGGGTCGGCTGCGAGTACAAACCGCTGACCACCACTGAAGCGGGCCTCGGCTGGCTGAAGACCCACAACGCGATCTGAACGAACACCACAAAACCCTGTGGGAGCGGGCTTGCCCGCGATGGCGTTGGCACACACAACAGATATGTTGCCTGACCCACCGCCATCGCTGGCAAGCCAGCTCCCACAATGAATCTGCTGCGTCTCCCAGACTGCATTGCAGCATCAGAATAAAAAGAGGAATTTCTCATGGCTAAAATCGGATTTATCGGCACCGGCATCATGGGCCACCCAATGGCGGCGAACCTGCAGAAAGCCGGTCACAGCCTGTTCCTGTCGGCGCACCACGACGCCGCCCCTGCCGACCTGGTCGCCGCTGGCGCCGTCGCTCTGGTCAACCCGCGCGAAGTGGCCCAGGAAGCTGAATTCATCATCGTCATGGTGCCGGATACCCCGCAGGTCGAAGACGTGCTGTTCCGCGCCGACGGCGTCGCGGCCGGCATCGGCAAAGGCAAGGTGGTGATCGACATGAGCTCGATCTCGCCGACCGCCACCAAGGCGTTCGCCGCGAAGATCAACGAGAAAGGCGCGCAATACCTCGACGCCCCGGTGTCCGGCGGTGAAGTCGGCGCCAAGGCCGCGACCCTGAGCATCATGGTCGGTGGCGACGCCGATGCTTTCGAACGCGCACTGCCGCTGTTCCAGGCCATGGGCAAGAACATCACCCTGGTCGGTGGCAATGGCGACGGCCAGACCGCCAAAGTTGCGAACCAGATCATCGTTGCCCTGAACATTCAGGCCGTCGCCGAAGCCCTGCTGTTCGCTTCGAAAAACGGTGCCGATCCAGCCAAGGTGCGTGAAGCACTGATGGGTGGTTTCGCCTCCTCGAAGATCCTCGAAGTGCACGGCGAGCGCATGATCAAAGGCACCTTCGATCCGGGCTTCCGTATCAGCCTGCACCAGAAAGACCTGAACCTGGCCCTGCAAGGCGCCAAGGAGCTGAACATCAACCTGCCGAACACCGCCAACGCCCAGCAAGTGTTCAGCACCTGCGCGGCCATCGGTGGCAGCAACTGGGACCACTCGGCGCTGATCAAGGGCCTGGAACACATGGCCAACTTCTCGATTCGCGACAAGAAGTAAGTTACGTCCCTGACCCGCTCCCTGTGGGAGCGGGCTTGCCCGCGATGGCATCGACTCGCTCGGCCTGAAAGACCGCAGCGCCTGAATCGCTGGCAAGCCAGCTCCCACAAGGATCGCGTCGCTGCATCGCTGTCGCTCTATCCCAATAACAAGAATTCCGGGAGCCCGCCATGTCGGTCGATCCGCAACAACTGCTGCGCGAGCTGTTTGCCACAGCCATCGACGCGGCCCATCCGAACCAGGTCCTCGAAGCTCATTTGCCGGCCGACCGCACAGGTCGCGTGATCGTCATCGGCGCCGGCAAGGCTGCCGCTGCCATGGCGCAAGTGGTCGAGCGCTGCTGGGAAGGTGAAGTCTCGGGTCTTGTGGTGACCCGCTACGGTCACGGCGCCCCGTGCGAAAAAATCGAAGTGGTCGAAGCCGCGCACCCGGTGCCGGACGCTGCCGGCCTGGCCGTGGCCAAGCGCGTGCTGGAACTGGTCAGCAACCTGACCGAAGACGACCGCGTGATCTTCCTGTTGTCCGGCGGTGGCTCTGCCCTGCTGGCGCTGCCGGCCGAAGGCATCACCCTGGCCGACAAGCAGTCGATCAACAAAGCCCTGCTCAAATCCGGCGCGACCATCGGCGAGATGAACTGCGTGCGCAAGCACCTCTCGGCGATCAAGGGCGGACGCCTGGGCAAAGCCTGCTGGCCGGCGACTGTTTATACCTATGCGATTTCCGATGTGCCGGGCGACCTTGCCACGGTCATCGCCTCCGGCCCGACCGTGGCCGACCCGAGCACCAGCGCCGAAGCGCTGGCGATCATCAAGCGCTACGGCATCGAGATCCCGGCCTCCGTGCGCAGCTGGCTGCAAAGCCCGGAATCGGAAACCGTCAAACCCGGTGATCCGAGCCTGGCCCGCAGTCACTTCCAGTTGATCGCCCGCCCCCAGCAATCGCTGGATGCGGCGGCGGTGAAATGCCGTCAGGCCGGTTTCAGCACGCTGATCCTCGGCGACCTGGAAGGCGAATCCCGCGAAGTGGCGAAAGTCCACGCCGGCATCGCGCGCCAGATCATCCATCACGGTCAGCCGCTGGCGGCGCCGTGCGTGATTCTCTCCGGTGGCGAAACCACGGTGACCGTGCGCGGCAATGGCCGTGGCGGACGCAACGCCGAATTCCTCCTCAGCCTCACCGACAGCCTCAAGGGCCAACCCGGCGTCTATGCGCTGGCCGGTGACACCGACGGCATCGACGGCTCGGAAGACAACGCCGGCGCGATCATGACCCCGGACAGCTACGCCCGCGCCGCCGCCCTGGGCCTGAGCGCCAGCGACGAGCTGGATAACAACAACGGCTATGGCTACTTCGAGGCGCTCGATGCGCTGATCGTCACCGAGCCGACTCGCACCAACGTCAACGACTTCCGCGCCATCCTGATCCTCGAGAGCTCTAAATCATGACGCCTGATAAAAAGGTCAAAATCCTCGCCACCCTCGGGCCTGCCGTCGACGGCATCGAAGACATCCGCGAGCTGGTCGAGGCCGGGGTCAATATCTTCCGCCTCAACTTCAGCCACGGCGATCACGCCGACCACGCCAAGCGTTATCAGTGGATCCGCGAAGTCGAGCGCCAGCTCAACTATCCGCTCGGGATCCTGATGGACCTGCAAGGGCCGAAACTGCGGGTCGGCAAGTTCGCTGACGGCAAGGTTCAGTTGCATCGCGGTCAGGCGTTCCGCCTCGATCTGGATGCGACACCGGGCGACGAACGCCGGGTGAACCTGCCGCATCCGGAAATCATCGCGGCGCTTGAAGCCGGGATGGATCTGCTGCTTGATGACGGCAAACTGCGCCTGCGGGTCGTCACCAAATACTCCGACGCGATCGACACCACCGTGCTCAACGGCGGCGAACTGTCGGACCGCAAAGGCGTGAACGTGCCGCAAGCGGTGCTCGACCTGAGCCCGCTGACCACCAAGGATCGTCGTGACCTGAGCTTCGGTCTGGAGCTGGGTGTGGACTGGGTCGCGCTGTCGTTCGTGCAGCGTCCGCAAGACATCCTCGAGGCCCGCGAACTGATCGGCGACAAGGCGTTCCTGATGGCGAAGATCGAGAAGCCGTCGGCGGTCGAGCAACTGCGCGAGATCGCCGAACTGAGCGACGCGATCATGGTGGCTCGCGGTGACCTGGGCGTGGAAGTGCCGGCCGAAAGCGTGCCGCAGATCCAGAAAAACATCATCACCACCTGCCGCCAGCTCGGCAAACCGGTGGTGGTGGCGACGCAGATGCTCGAGTCGATGCGCTTCTCCCCGGCGCCGACCCGCGCCGAAGTCACCGACGTGGCCAACGCCGTGGCCGAAGGTGCCGATGCGGTGATGCTGTCGGCGGAAACCGCGTCCGGCGAATACCCGCTGGAAGCCGTGCAGATGATGAGCAAGATCATCCGCCAGGTGGAGAACGGTCCGGACTACCAGACCCAACTCGACGTCAGCCGGCCGAAAGCCGAAGCGACCGTGTCCGATGCGATCAGCTGCGCGATCCGCCGGATCAGCAACGTGCTGCCGGTGGCGGTGCTGGTCAACTACAGCGAGTCCGGGGCATCGAGTCTGCGTGCGGCGCGGGAGCGGCCGAAAGCGCCGATCCTCAACCTGACGCCGAACCTGCAGACCGCCCGCCGGTTGAGCGTGGCGTGGGGCATTCACTCGGTGGTCAATGATCGCCTGCGTCAGGTGGACGAGGTGTGCTCGACCGCGCTGGAAATCGCTCAGGCGCAAGGAATGGCCGAGCGTGGCGATACGTTGCTGATCACCGCGGGGGTGCCGTTCGGGCAGCCGGGGTCGACTAATTCGCTGCGGATCGAAACATTGATTTAACCACTGACCAAGATCGTTCCCACGCTCCGCGTGGGAATGCGGCCCGGGACGCTCTGCGTCCCAAGAGCAGACGCAGAGCGTCCTTTGAGGCATTCCCACGCAGACGGTTCGACGCCTCGACGTGGGAACGATCAGTACCGAATGACCTGCCATGCCTGCCAATCATTTCAACACCCACTGCCCTGACTGGGCCGAGGCTTTGCTCAACGGCTTCAGTCAAATCTTCCTCCAGCGCCATCCGCTGTGTGGCCTGCTGTGCCTTCTGGCCATTTTATTCACCGCGCCGGTGTTGTTTGCTGGCGCGCTGCTCGGTGCGGTCGCCGGTTTGCTCACCGCGCAACGGCGCAACTACGCCAAGGCGGATCGTCAGGCCGGACTGTTCAGCTACAACGGCGTGCTGGTCGGCCTGTTGCTGAGCCTGTATTTCCCCTGGTCGCCGATGCTGCCGCCGCTGATTCTGGCGGCCGGCGGACTGAGCGCGATGATCACGCAGCAGTGGCTCAAACGCGCACGCCTCACCGAATACCTGCCCGCCTACACCGCGCCGTTCGTGCTGCTGAGCTGGGTGTTCCTGTGTTTCGCCGAGCCTTCGTCCGCCGCACCGGTGCTTGAACTGAACACCGTGAACTTGCTCGGTGCCGCCCTGAAAGGCTTCGGTCAGGTGATGTTCCTCGACCACCCGTTGGCCGGTGGTTTGATCGCCGCCGGTTTGCTGATCGCCGATCGCCGGGCCTTTGCCTGGGCGCTGCTGGCTTCGGCGATTGGCCTGGGTTCCAGCCTGTTGCACCACGACAGTCAGGTTGCGTTGCTCGGTCTGGGTGGCTACAACGCGGTACTTGCCGCCCTCGCCTTCAGCGCCCAGCGCCAGCAACCGTGGCTGCCGCTGTTCGGCATCGGCCTGGCGCTGCTGCTGACGCCGCTGTTCAGTGCCCTGGGTCTGGCGACTCTCACGGCACCGTTCATTCTTGCCTGCTGGCTGCTGCGCACCGGCATTCGCCTGACGCAGCAACCGCAGATCAGCGGCGCGCCTTGCGCTCACGGGGAGAATCAACCTAGGCTGCGCTGATCTTTGATTCAGGCGTGATCCATGGACAGTAACAAGCACTGGCGTGAACAGCTTTACGTCATGATTTTCCAGAGCGACACCCCCGCCGGGCGACGTTTCGACGGCATTCTGCTGCTGATCATTCTGGCCAGCCTGGTGATCGTGATGCTCGACAGCATCGACAGCGTTCACCGCAATTACGCCGATGTGCTGGCGTATATCGAGTGGGGGTTCACCATCATCTTTGCCGGCGAGTACATTCTGCGTCTGTACTGCTCGCCCAAACCGTTGCGCTATGCCTTCAGTTTTTACGGATTGGTGGATCTGCTGGCGATCGTGCCGGGCATCCTCGCGCTGTACTACAGCGATGCGCAGTACCTGTTGATTATCCGGATCATCCGGATGCTGCGAATTTTCCGCGTCCTCAAACTCAGTCCGTACCTCAAGCAAGCCAACTACCTGATGTCGGCGCTGCGTGGCAGCAAGCAGAAGATCGTGGTGTTTCTGGTGAGCGTCTGCACACTCGTAACGGTGTTCGGTACGTTGATGTACGTGATCGAAGGCCCGGAACACGGTTTCACCAGCATTCCCAAGGGCATCTATTGGGCTATCGTGACCCTGACCACCGTCGGCTTCGGCGACATCGTGCCGAAGACTCCGTTGGGCCAGGTGATTTCGTCGCTGGTGATGATCACTGGTTACTCGATCATCGCCGTGCCCACCGGGATCTTCACCGCCGAACTGGCCAATGCGATGCGTGGTGAACAGTTGCAACACGACTGTCCGGTTTGCCAGAAAAAGAGCCACGAAAGCAGCGCCGCCTTCTGTTCGCGATGCGGCAACCCGTTATTCAAGAAAATGGAATAAGCAAAGTTCTTTTTAATCTTTAAACGACTATGCGTGCCCCGCTATAGTCGCTGGCAAATGGCCTCATCTTTGTAAAAACACCCCCACAGAACAAGGAATGCGCAGTGAAAAAACTCTTTGGCGCCTCACTTCTCGCCGCAGGTCTTGCCTTCGGCAGCGTGGCTCAGGCCGCACCGACCCTGCTCAACGTGTCCTACGACGTGATGCGCGATTTCTACAAGGACTACAACACTGCGTTCCAGAAACACTGGCAGGCCGAACACAACGAAAACATCACGGTGCAGATGTCTTTCGGCGGTTCGAGCAAACAGGCGCGCTCGGTCATCGACGGCCTGCCGGCTGACGTCATCACCATGAACATGGCCACCGACATCAACGCCCTGGCCGACAACGGTCAACTGGTGCCGAAGGACTGGGTCACCCGTCTGCCGAACAACAGCGCGCCGTTCACCTCGGCCACCGTATTCATCGTGCGCAAAGGCAACCCGAAAGCCCTGAAAGACTGGCCGGACCTGCTCAAGGACGGCGTGCAGGTAATCGTGCCGAACCCGAAAACCTCGGGCAACGGCCGCTACACCTACCTGTCGGCCTGGGGTTACGTGCTGAAAAACGGTGGTGACGAGAACAAGGCGAAAGACTTCGTCGGCAAGCTGTTCAAACAGGCACCTGTGCTGGACACCGGTGGCCGCGCCGCCACCACCACGTTCATGACCAACCAGATCGGCGACGTGCTGGTGACCTTCGAAAACGAAGCCGAAATGATCGCCCGCGAGTTCGGCCGCGACCAGTTCGAAGTCATCTACCCAAGCGTCTCCGCCGAAGCCGAGCCGCCGGTGTCGGTGGTCGACAAAGTGGTCGAGAAGAAAGGCTCCCGCGCCGCTGCCGAGGAATACCTGAAGTTCCTGTGGTCGCCGCAAGGTCAGGAAATCGCGGCCGCCAACTACCTGCGCCCACGTGACCCGGCGGTACTGGCCAAGTACACCGACCGCTTCCCGAAAGTCGACTTCCTGTCGGTCGAGAAGACCTTCGGCGACTGGCGCACCGTGCAGAAGACCCACTTCAACGATGGCGGGATCTTCGACCAGATCTACTCCGGCCAGTAAGGCTTGAGCTGAAATGAAAAAGGCGACCTGCAGAGGTCGCCTTTTTTGTGTGCGGCTACATGGGCGGCTTGACGCCATCCTTGCCCGCCGAGATCGATTGCGCGGTCAGCGTGCCGTCCGCGCTCTGGGTCACGAAAGTGACGATCTTCACCCCGACCTTGAGCAGGCTGCGATCGCCCGGCGTCAGGTTGACGATCGGCACATCCTCCGGCACCAGAATCTTCTGCTGGCCGCCCTTGTAGTTGACGGTCAGCACCCGGCCGTTGCTGACCACCAGATCGCCGACGCTGCCGTTGGTCATGCTGCTGCCCTTGGCCAGGTCGAACGGCCGATGACCGTCGCCGCTGCCGGCCAGCTCCGGTGGGAAGACATGAACCTCCAGCGCCTTGAGCGTGCCATCCTCTTGGGGAATGGCGGCCGAGCCGATGTAGCTGCCGGGCTTGATGTCTTCGATATTGGCCAGGGTAACCGCGCGGACCTTGGTGTCCGGGGTCAACTGGACCACCACGTTTTCACCGCTGTTGACGTGAATCTTGAGCGAGTCTGGACCGACCCCGGTGATTTCGCCGCGCACGCCCATGCGCATGCCGGGCGCTTCGGCGGCCTGCACGGCCGTGGCGCCGAGCAGACTGATCAGGGCAATCGTTGTGGTGTGGCGAAGCAACTGACGAAACATCGCAATCCTCCGTTGATGAATGCTGAAACCCGGTCACAACATAAGCACGCTATCGAACAAGATGTAAGTGAATGTATCATCGACGCTCAACGGTCGGACGCAAGGTTCGCCGATGAACAATGGGTTGTTCGGCGCCACCCATTCCGCAACGGAATAACTGATATCGATCAGAAGCCTCTACTGCCGGCTCGGCCCGTCCCTTAGCCTCACCGCATTCCTTTTCGCTGGATCGAGAAACCCTATGACCGCCACAACTCACGCAATGACCCGAGGCATGGTGCTGCTGTTCGCTTTCTGCTGCGGCGCCATCGTTGCCAACATCTACTACGCCCAGCCGATCATCGGCCTGATCGCGCCGGACATCGGCCTGAGCGACACCATGGCCAGTTTCATCGTGTCGCTGACCCAGATCGGCTATGCGCTGGGCCTGTTCTTTCTGGTGCCGCTGGCGGACCTGCTGGAAAACCGCCGGTTGATGATCATCACCACCGTGGTGGCAATTGCCAGCCTGCTGGGTGCGGCGTTTACCGATCAACCGAATGTGTTCCTGCTGATTTCGTTGCTGGTGGGCTTCAGCTCGGTGTCGGTGCAGGTGCTGATTCCATTGGCGGCGCATCTGGCGCCGGAAGAATCCCGTGGCCGGGTGGTCGGCGGGATCATGGGCGGTCTGCTGCTGGGGATTCTGCTGGCGCGTCCAGTGTCGAGCGTGGTCGCCGACCACCTCGGCTGGCGGGCGATGTTCATGATCGCGGCAGGCTTGATGGCAGCGATCAGCGTGGTTTTGGCGCTGACTGTGCCCAAACGCCAGCCGGATCACAGCGCCTCCTACGGCCAGTTACTCGGATCGTTGTGGACGCTGCTGCGCAAACAACCGGTGCTGCGTCAGCGAGCGTTCTACCAGGCCTGCATGTTCGCCACCTTCAGCCTGTTCTGGACCGCCGTGCCGCTGGAACTGGCGCGCAACCATGGCCTGTCCCAGAGTGAAATCGCGATCTTCGCCCTGGTCGGCGCCATCGGTGCCATCGCCGCGCCGATCAGCGGACGCCTGGCCGACGCCGGCCACACCCGCATCGCTTCGTTGCTGGCCATGCTGTTCGCCAGTCTGAGTTTCCTGCCCGCCTTCATCCACCCGGCCTACAGCGTGATCGGCCTGGCCGTGACCGGCGTGGTGCTCGATTTCTGCGTGCAGATGAACATGGTGCTCGGCCAGCGCGCGGTCTACTCCCTCGACGCCAAAAGCCGCGGCCGCCTCAACGCGCTGTACATGACCAGCATCTTCGTCGGCGGCGCCTTCGGCTCGTCGGTGGCCAGTGCGGTGTACGAGCATGGCGGCTGGTTGTGGATCGTGATTGTCGGCAGCGCGTTCCCGCTGCTGGCGCTGGTGCGGTTTTTGAGTGCTTCGCAGAAGACCGTTCTGGCAACGGCCTAGAACCTGAAAAGCCCTGTTGGATCGCTGATCCGACAGGGCTCGAGGTTCAATGCCGGACCAGTTTTTCCATGGCGGCATCCGCCAGAAAAGAGGAGCGGCTTTTGACATTGTGTTCACGCACATAGCGGTCAATGCGCTGGATGACATAGCCCGGCAACGTCACATTGACCTTTTCGGTCTTGCCCATGTACGGCGAGATGTCCAGCTCCAGCATGCCCCAGCCCATGTCGGCAAATTCCGGATTGTTGCGATGGGTCGCCGCCGAGGTCGGCATCGGAATCGAATCACCATCCGCCGCGATTTCCTGCAGCATGATGTGGGCAATCTCGACGGCTGCGTTGTAGGCACCCTCAAACGTATCCCCGGCCGTTACCGCGCCGGGAATATCGGGGATCTGAATCCCGATGGCGGTGTTCTCGTCACCCCATTCGATGCAGATTGGGTATTGCATTGTGGAATTGCCTCGCCCATTAAAGTAACTCTAGAGATACCTTTAGTAGTCTGCGGAAGGTTGTGACGCAACGTTGGTTGTTTTGCAGGATGTTTTGACTACCTGTCGGCGGTGTCTCCGACGGGCAGGCTGGCCAGCGTCAAGGCGCGGGCGTTTGTCGAATATGTGCAGGGGTTGTTGGCGAAAAAGCCATAAAAACCCTAATTGTTTCGTTTATTGCGATTTTCGCTTATTTCGAATAACGTTCCGGCATTCCTCATTTCCAAAGCCGGAACCGTTATTCATCCCTCCATCAGCCTCCCCGTAGAACGCGAAGTCAAAGCCGCCATTGAAGGGCAGCGTGCCCTGGCCGCTTACCTTGCGACCCATTTCGAGACTCAGCACATCCAAATTTTCGACGAGCAGAATGAAGCTCATCGCGTTGAACTGCCCACCTCGGCCCTGCGTCTGCTGATCGACATTCTGGCGGAGCTGGCAGCCGGCAACGCGGTACAGGTCGTACCGGTGCATGCCGAATTGACGACCCAGGAAGCCGCGGACCTGCTCAACGTCTCACGTCCACACCTCATAAAACTGCTGGAAAGCGGCGAGTTGTCCTACCACAAAACAGGCAAGCACCGACGTGTGCGTTTTGCCGATCTGATGGACTATAAGAACCGGCGCACCAGCGCCAGCGAGCAGGCATTGGCGCTTCTCGCAGAGCAAGCTCAGGCGTTAAGGACAGGATACGAGTGAGGCATTGCTCATCACCCCAGACAGCAAAACGGCGATCCTGAGATCGCCGTTTTTCATTACTCCCCGAACTGCTTGCCCAGTCCCGCCGGCACGCCGTGAATGTTGGTTTCTTCCCACGGGCCGTTGGGGCTGATCGAGCGGCTCCAGCCGTTGTTCCAGCGGTAGTAGGTGCGCTGGCGGTAGAAGGTGTTGGTCTGGTCGTCGAGTACGTACACGCCCAGTTTCTGGTCCCAGTGGCTGTTGCCGCCCGGGGGCGGTGCGAAGCTGGCGGAGGTGCGCGGGACGGGTTTGGCGGGTTTGGCCGGGATGCCCGGTTTGCTCGGCGTCGGGGTGGTTGACGGGGTCGGGCCGGGTTGTGACGGCGGGATCGGCGGCAGCCGTGTGGTCGGCTCCGGTCGTTGCACCGCACATGCGCTCAAGCCCAGGGCCAGTGTGAGGACTGTGATTCGGGCGATGGCGTTCATGGCGGTGCTTTCCTGTTGTGTCCGGCTATTTGTCCGGGCTGTCGATGGTCAGTGTCTGCGGCGCGGTGGTGCTGCTGGGCAGAGGCCCGCTGCGACCGACCCACTCACCGGCGGTCGGCTGACCGGCACGGGAGATGCGCGCAACCAGTTGGACTTCGGGGAAGTTCGACAGTTTCAATTGCGGCATCATTGCGTCGGCATCGCCCAGTTCGACGGTCACCGGCAGGTCGGCGACGGTCAGACGCTTGGCCGCCAGCGGCGCCGGTGGGCCCGAGGTGGCGCGGGCAAAAATGAACACGCTGTCGCCCGGTTGCACCTTGGCTTTGAGCTCGCTGGCCAGATCCACACGCACTTTCAACAACGCCGCCGCTTTCGCCGCCGGCGCCTGGGCGACCTTACCGCCGCTGGCCTGCAGTTTCTCGGTGGCGCGGGTGATGCCGCCCTGCAGGGCCTCACGGGATTTGTCCTGCGGCGGCAGTTGCGCCAGCAGACGGTTCCAGTAGTCGATGGCTTCCTGATAGCGCTCGCCTTCGAACGCGGCGATGCCCAGCAGGCCGAGACTGGTGACTTCTTTCGGATCGGCTATCAGCGCTTCATCGGTCAAGGCCTGAACCTTGTCCGACCATTTCTTGTTGTCGGCGAAATATTGGGCCTGCGCCCACTGGCCGAGCAGTTCCGGCTGACGACCGGCGAGATTGACCGCGCGTTCGAACATCTTCGCCGCGTCCGCCGGGCGATCCTGAGCCATGTAAGTGCGACCGAGGAAGTACACGCCTTCAGCCGAATCCGGTTGTGCTGCGACTGCGCGCTCCAGACGTTGGGTCATCTCTTCCATCGACTGTGGCGCCTGGGCGAACTCGCGGGTCAGTTCGACCTTGTCGCTCGCGCCAAAGTGCAGGTACAGACCGAGGCCCAACACCGGCACCAGCACCGCTGCCAGCAATGGCAAAGGCTTGCCCAAACGCGAAACCCGCGCCGGCGCCACGCCTTCGGTGTCGGCCAGCAATTCACGGGCGGCTTCGGCGCGGCCGCTGTCCATTTGTGCGGCGTCGAGGACGCCTTCGGCCTGCTGCGATTGCAGTTCGGCGACGCGTTCCTGATACAGGGCGACGTTGAGAGCGGTTCGATCCTCTTCACGCTGGGCGCGACGTTCGCGCAGGACGGGGATCAGCAGAAAACTCAGGGCGACCAGAAGCAACAGCCCTGCGGCAAGCCAGAAATCAATCATTCTTGGTTTTTATCCAACAGTTGGTCGAGGCGCTGACGCTCTTCAGGGGACAGCGATTGCGGCGTCTCGGCGCGTTGCCCGCGACGGCGGCGGACGATCACGGCAATCACCACGAACCCACCCAGCAGCAGACCGGCCGGGCCGAACCAGAGCAAAGCGGTCTTGGCATTGAGCGCCGGTTTGTAGCGGACGAAATCACCGTAGCGGTCGACCATGAAGTCGATGATCTGCTGATTGTCCTTGCCCTCGCCGAGCATGCGGAAAATCTCTTTGCGCAGGTCGGCGGCAATCGGTGCGTTGGAATCGGCGATGTCCTGGTTCTGGCACTTGGGGCAGCGCAGTTCCTTGGTCAGTTCGCGAAAACGCTCGCGATCGCCTTCTTTGGCGAACTCGTAGGTGTCGATGGCAGCGTGGGCCACACCGGCCAGGCTCAAGCCCAGCACCACGGCAGCTAAAAAGCGCTTCATGGCTTGGCCTCATCGACCAGCGCCTGATACTTGGCCGCCAGTTTTTCCCGCCAGACCTGTTCGTCGATCACCCCGACGTACTTGTCGCGGATGATGCCCTTGGCATCGATGAAGAAGGTTTCCGGTGCGCCGTAGACACCGAGGTTCAGGCCCAGGGAGCCTTCGTCGTCGCGGATGTCCAGTTGATAAGGGTTGTGGAATTCGGCCAGCCACTTCAGCGCATCGGCGTTGGTGTCCTTGTAGTTGATCCCGTAGATCACTACGCCGCGCTCGGCGAGTTTGTTCAGCACCGGGTGCTCGACCCGGCAGGAAATGCACCAGGTGCCCCAGACGTTGACCAGTGCCGGTTTGCCGAGGATGTCAGCCTTGGTCAGAGTCTTGTCGCCCTGCACCGCCGGCAGGGAAAACTCCGGGAATGGTTTGCCGATCATCGCCGACGGCAGCTCCGCCGGATCCAGGTACAGACCGCGATAAAGGAATACGGCCACCAGCAGGAAAATCGCCAATGGCACCAGCATCAACCAACGTCTCATGCAGCGGCTCCTTCCATGCCCAGCGCTTCACGCACTTTGGCTTTGACCTTCACTCGATAACGCCGATCCAGCGCCGCCAGCAACCCACCGAAACCGGTCAGCAGACCGCCGAACCAGATCCAGCGCACGAACGGTTTGACGTGGACCCGCACTGCCCAGGCGCCATCGCCCAGCGGTTCACCCAAAGCGACGTAGAGGTCACGGGTGAAACCGGCGTCGATCCCGGCTTCGGTCATCACCGAGTTCTGCACGGTGTACAGGCGTTTTTCCGGGTGCAGCACGCTGACTTCCTGACCGTTGCGGATCACCCGGACGGTGCCCTTGTCGGAAGTGAAGTTCGGGCCTTCGAAGTGCTTGGCGCCTTCAAACACGAACTGATAACCGGCCAAATCCATCGACTCGCCCGGCGCCAGGCGCAGGTCACGTTCGGCACTGTTCTGGCTCGACAACACCACGCCCAGCGCACAGACGGCGATACCGAGGTGGGCGATCTGCATGCCCCAGTAACTGCGGGTCAGGGTCGGCAGGCCTTTGATCAGACCTTTGTGGCGGGTCTTGTCGAAGATGTCGCGCACACCGGCCAGCAACACCCAGGCCGCAAGCAAGAACGTCGCGATCACCGCCCAGTTGAAATCGCCGTAAGCGACACCGGCCACCACCGCCAGCGCCACGCTGCCCAGCAGCACCGGAGTCAGCATGCTGACCAGCCATTTCACCGGGGTGTCTTTCCAGCGCACGATCACACCGACGGCCATCACCAGCATCAACAGCGCCATCAACGGAATGAACAATGCGTTGAAGTACGGCGGGCCGACCGACAGCTTGGCGCCGCTGATCGCATCGAGAATCAGCGGGTACAGCGTGCCAAGCAGGATCATCGACGCCGCCACTACCAGCACCAGGTTGTTACCCAGCAGCAGGGTTTCCCGCGACCACAGGTTGAAGCCGACCTGGCTCTTGACCACCGGCGCGCGGAGCGCAAACAGGGTCAGCGAACCACCGACCACGAACAGCAAGAAGATCAGGATGAACACGCCGCGCTCGGGATCGGAGGCAAACGCGTGCACCGAGGTCAGCACGCCGGAACGCACAAGGAAAGTGCCGAGCAGGCTCAGGGAGAATGCGGCAATCGCCAGCAACACCGTCCAGCTCTTGAACACGCCACGTTTCTCGGTGACCGCCAGCGAGTGAATCAGCGCCGTGCCCACCAGCCATGGCATGAAGGAAGCGTTTTCCACCGGGTCCCAGAACCACCAGCCGCCCCAGCCGAGTTCGTAGTAAGCCCACCAAGAACCGAGGGTGATGCCGATGCCGAGGAAGGCCCAGGCGACGATGGTCCACGGACGCGACCAGCGTGCCCACGCTGCATCGAGACGACCGCCCAGCAGTGCGGCAATGGCAAACGCGAAGGCCACGGAGAAACCGACGTAACCCATGTAGAGCATCGGCGGATGGACGATCAGGCCGATGTCCTGCAGCAACGGATTGAGGTCACGACCGTCGGCCGGGATCTGCGGCAGGATCCGCGAAAACGGGTTCGAGGTGAGGATCAGGAACAACAGGAAACCCGTGCTGATCATGCCCATCACCGCCAGCACACGGGCGAGCATGACTTGCGGCAACTGCCGCGAGAACACCGACACCGCGAAGGTCCAGCCGCCGAGGATCAACGCCCACAGCAGCAGCGACCCTTCGTGGGCGCCCCACACGGCGCTGAACTTGTAGTACCACGGCAGCGCGCTGTTGGAGTTCATCGCGACGTAGGCCACAGAGAAATCGTCGGTCATGAAGGAGTAGGTCAGGCAACCGAAGGCGAACAGCAGGAACGCGAACTGCCCCCACGCCGCCGGTTGAGCGAGGCCCATCCACAGACGATCACCGCGCCAGGCACCGAGCAACGGCACCACGGCCTGCACCAGCGCAAAACACAGCGCCAGGATCATCGCCAGATGGCCAAGCTCGGGAATAAAAATGGTGGATGTCATCGATCAACCCTCCTTCGCAGGGGTTGGCGCGGATTGACCGCTGTCCTTCAGGGCCTTGGTCACTTCCGGCGGCATGTATTTCTCGTCGTGTTTGGCCAGCACTTCATCGGCAACCACCACGCCATCGGCGTTGAGCTTGCCCAGTGCGACGATGCCCTGCCCTTCACGGAACAGATCCGGCAGGATTCCACGGTAGGTGATGGTCACGGACTTGTTGAAATCGGTGACCACGAATTTGACGTCCAGCGAATCTGTGGAGCGTTGCAGCGAGCCCTTCTCGACCATCCCGCCGGCGCGGATGCGCGTGTCCTGCGGCGCTTCGCCGTTGGCGATCTGGGTCGGGGTGTAAAACAGGTTGATGTTCTGCTGCAGGGCGCTCAGGGCCAGGCCGACGGCAGCGCCGACCCCGACCAGAATTGCCAGGATGATGATCAGACGCTTTTTACGCAGCGGATTCACTTGCCGTTCTCCCGGCGCAGACGACGCGCCTCTTGTTGCAGATGACGCTTGCGGGCCGCGATCGGCGCCGCCACGTTGAGGATCAGTACCGCCAGACAGAAGCCGTAGGCCGACCAGACATACAGGCCGTGATGGCCCATGGCGAGGAAGTCGCCGAATGACGCGAAACTCATCGAGCGGCCTCCAGGCTGTTCTGCACTTCTTCTTTCACCCAACTGGCGCGGGCTTCGCGCTTGAGCACTTCAAGGCGCATGCGCAGCAACAGCACGGCGCCGAAGAAACAGTAGAAACCCAGCACCGTCAGCAGCAGCGGCAGCCACATTTCAACGGGCATCGCCGGTTTTTCGGTGAGGGTGAAGGTCGCGCCCTGGTGCAGGGTGTTCCACCACTCCACCGAGTATTTGATGATCGGAATGTTGATCACACCGACGATGGCCAGCACCGCGCAGGCCTTGGCGGCGCTGTCGCGATTGCTGATGGCGTTGCCCAGGGCGATCACGCCGAAGTACAGGAACAGCAGAATCAGCATCGAGGTCAGCCGCGCGTCCCAGACCCACCACGAACCCCAGGTCGGCTTGCCCCAGATCGCCCCGGTGACCAGCGCCACGGCGGTCATCCACGCGCCGATCGGTGCGGCGCATTGCAGGGCGACGTCGGCCAGTTTCATCTTCCACACCAGCCCGACCACCCCGCACACCGCCAGCATCACGTAGATCGACTGAGCGAGCATCGCGGCGGGTACGTGGATATAGATGATGCGAAAGCTGTTGCCTTGCTGATAGTCCGGCGGCGCGAAAGCCAGGCCCCAGATGACGCCAACGCAGATCAGCAACAACGCTGCGATGCTCAACCACGGCAGGAACTTGCTGCTGATGCCGTAGAACCACTTGGGCGAGCCGAGCTTGTGAAACCAGGTCCAGTTCATACTGTTTCCATCACGGGTGCCGCTCATCGGTGTGAGCAGTCTCAGGGTCTTTGCTGGTTAAATTTTAACCAGACCTCATTATTCGCCGACGCTGATCTTCAGGCCAGCCGCTATTGCAAAAGGTGTCAGGGTTATTGCCAGGGCGGTCAGGCTACCAAGCCACAACAGATAACCAAGCGCCGGCATGCCCTGCAACGCCGCCTGCAAGGCGCCACTGCCGAGGATCAACACCGGGATGTACAACGGCAGAATCAGCAGCGCCAGCAACAGGCCTCCGCGTTTCAGACCGACCGTCAGCGCCGCGCCCACCGCGCCGAGCAAGCTCAGCACCGGTGTTCCCAGCAGCAACGAAAGCAGCAATACCGGCAGACACGCAGCCGGCAACCCGAGCATCAACGCCAGTAACGGCGAGAGCAAAACCAGTGCCAGCCCGGAAAAAAGCCAGTGTGCCAGCACCTTGGCCAATACCAGAAGTGGCAGGGGGTGCGGCGAAAGGACCCACTGTTCAAGGGAGCCATCTTCGAAATCACTGCGGAAAAGCCCGTCCAGCGAGAGCAGGACCGACAAAAGTGCCGCCACCCAGACTAACCCCGGGGACAAGTTTTGCAATACTTGAGTTTCCGGTCCGACGGCCAGCGGGAACAGCGCGATGACGATGGCGAAGAAAATCAGCGGATTGGCCAGCTCCGCCGGGCGGCGGAACAGCAGTCGGGATTCACGGGCAACCAGCAGGCCGAACACACTCATACCGCCCAATTCCCCAGGTCGATGTCGCGATAACCGGCCGGCATCCGGCTCAGCGTGTGGTGGGTGGTGAGCACCACCAGCCCTCCCCGTTCGCAGTGCCCGGCCAGGTGTTCTTCAAGCTGTGCCACGCCCTGCTTGTCCAGCGCGGTGAACGGTTCGTCGAGAATCCACAACGGCGGGCTATCGAGATACAACCGCGCCAGCGCCACGCGGCGCTGTTGACCAGCGGACAGACTGTGGCAGGGAACATCCTCGAAACCGCGCAATCCAACCGCCGCCAGGGCCTGCCAGATCGCGTCGCGTTCGGCGGGTTGATGCAGGGCGCAGAGCCAGGCGAGGTTTTCTTCCGGCGTAAGCAAGTCCTTGATCCCGGCAGCATGGCCGATCCACAGCAGGTTGCGCGCCAGTTCGCTGCGTTGCTCGCCCAGTGGCTTGCCGTTGAGCAATACCTGGCCATCGGTCGGCTGCATCAGACCGGCCAGCAAACGCAGCAGGCTGGTCTTGCCGCTGCCGTTGGGGCCGCTGATCTGCACCATATCGCCACTGGCCAGTCTCAATTCGAGATTGTCGAAGAGCAGTCTGAGATCACGTTCACACGCGAGGGCGACGGTTTGCAGGACAGGACTGGTCAAGGGATCACGGGCCTTATACGGTTCAAGTCGGCTCTGGCGCGGCCGTTAAAGAGTTGCAGCATAAATGCAATGACGGCTCAATCCAGAGAGCTGCGTCAAACAATTGCTATGTTTTTTGAACGAATGGAAGGACGGGCGGCATTATACATGGCGTCCCCCGCTCTCCCGAGTGCATTTTCCTCAGGTTGTGTCCGCGTATGACAGGCGAAATGAACATCCTCCCGCTCCCGCCCACCACCCCGGCGACCGTTCGCCCGCAGGTGGGTGAGCTGCTGAAGTTGCTGACGCCGGTCGACGGGCTGATTGCCGCCGGCCAGAGCGCAAAAGCCGAGGTGTTGTCGCTCAAGCAGGCGGATCAGACCTTTGAGTTGCTGCTCAAGGTGACACTGGACAGCGGCCGTCAGACCACCGTGCAGGCGACCAGCAATCTGCCGCTGCCTCAGGGCACCAGTCTGGCGATCACCCAGCCGTCGGCGGGCAATCTGGCGATCACCGTGCAACAGGCCATCGCCAGCAGCGTCGCCACCCTAACCCGCATCGACACCGCGCAACTGCCGGTCGGCACGCTGCTGCAAGGCAAGGTACTGACGGCTCAGGTCTTGCCGCAGGTGCCGGGGCAACCGACGGTGTACCGCTCGATGGTCAGTCTGCTCAACACCGCGTTGAGCGGCACCACCCTGAGCATCGACAGCCCGCAACCGCTGCGCATCGGCACTTTGCTGTCGGCGCTGGTGCAGGATTCGCAGACCCTGAAGTTTCTGCCGCTGAGCAATCGCCAGGAACAACTGGCGGTCAGCCAGCAACTGGTCAGTCAGCAAAGCCGTCAGGGTTCGCTCGATGGCTTGCTGAAAATGCTCCAGAGCCTGCCCCCCGCCACCGATCAGACCTCCCAGGACTTGCGCGCCGCCGTAGACAAACTGCTCGCCAATCTGCCGGACGTGCAGCAACTGAGCACGCCGAAAGGTCTGGCCCAGGCGCTGGCCAACAGCGGCGTGTTCCTCGAAACCAAACTGCTGACCGGGCAGACCCCGACGCTGGCCCCGGACATGAAAGCCGATCTGCTCAAGCTGATCGCCCAACTCACCCCCGGCTTGCCCGGCAATACCAATCTGAATGCGATCATCGCCGCCAACACGCTGGCCCAGGCGCTACCGAGTTTCGTGCGCAACGCCCTCGGCATGCTCGGTCAGGTCAGCGCGAAACCGGTGCCCAGCAGTTTCCCGCTGCCCGACCGGCTGCTGCAAAGTCTGGAAGGCGAAGGCGATCTGGAACATTTGCTGCGCCTGGCCGCAGCTGCCGTGTCGCGCCTGCAAAGTCATCAGCTGTCGAGTCTGGAACAGACCGGCGTGACCGACGACGGCCGCCTGCTCAGCACCTGGCAACTGGAAATCCCGATGCGCAACCTGCAGGACATCGTGCCGTTGCAGGTCAAGTTCCAGCGCGAAGAAGCACCGGAGAAACAGGAAGCCAACGAGCAGCGCCGCGATGAGCGCGAACCGAAGCAGCAACTGTGGCGCGTCGATCTGGCGTTCGACATGGAACCGCTGGGGCCGATGCAGATTCAGGCGCAATTGATCAGCGGCAGCCTGTCCAGCCAGTTGTGGGCCGAGCGGCCGTACACCGCGAGCCTGATCGAAAACAACCTGAGCGCACTGCGCCAGCGTCTGCTGGATTCCGGGCTGAACGTCGGCGACCTCGACTGCCACCTCGGCACCCCGCCGCAAGGCATCCAAACCCGCCTCGAACACCGCTGGGTCGACGAAACCGCATGAATGACACCACCGCTCCACGCCAGGCCATCGCCCTCAAATACGACGGCAGCCACGCCCCGACCCTCACCGCCAAGGGCGACGAAGAACTGGCCGAAGAAATCCTGCGCATCGCCCGCGACTGTGAAGTGCCGATCTACGAAAACGCCGAGCTGGTGAAGTTGCTGGCGCGAATGGAACTGGGCGACAGCATCCCCGAAGAGCTGTACCGCACGATCGCCGAGATCATCGCGTTTGCCTGGAATCTCAAGGGCAAGTTCCCGGCGGGACAGGACCCGAATGCACCGATGGTCGAGAAGGACATCACCGAACGCGGCGACGATTACTGAAGGCAAAAAAAATCGCAGTCATCGATGACTGCGATTTTTTTCGCTGATTGTTCCCACGCTCTGCGTGGGAACACCCGCCCGTGACGCTCTGCGTCACCCTTCACACGCGGAACGCGGAGCGTTCCAAGATGCATTCCCACGCAGAGCGTGGGAACGATCCAGATCGCAAATATCAGTTCTTGTGCAGCTTGCGCATCAACTCCGCCTCAGCCTGGGTCAACCCGCAGGACTGGGTCAGCTCATCGACACTCGCGCCCATTCCCACCAGTTTCGCCGCCTGGGCGAATGACAGGCTGGAAGGATCGCGCTGTTCGAGCTGGGACAGCTTGTCCGGAATCGGACTGACTACCGCGCGCAGCTCGTGCAGGGCTTCGCCCATGCGCACGTTGCCGTTCTGGTAATCGTCGACACGTTTGGCCAGGTCCCTGATGCGCTGATCACGCAGCGCATCGCCCTGGGCCTGTTGCGCAGCGATCACCCGCTGCGCCTTGATGTACGCCAGAAACATCGCCAGCGTGCCTGCCCAGAACAGGAACAGGACAATGACCGCTACCTCGAGAATCAATCAGATGTTCTCCAGTTCCGACCACTCTTCTTCGCTCATCATCTTGTCCAGCTCGACCAGGATCAGCAACTCGTTGTTCTTGTTGCAAACGCCCTGGATGAACTTGGCCGACTCTTCGTTACCGACGTTCGGTGCGGTCTCGATTTCCGACTGACGCAGGTAAACCACTTCAGCCACGCTGTCGACCATGATGCCCACGACCTGCTTGTCGGCTTCGATGATGACGATACGGGTGTTGTCGCTGATCTCACCGCTCATCAGGCCGAAGCGCTGACGGGTATCGATCACGGTCACCACGTTGCCGCGCAGGTTGATGATGCCCAGCACGTAGCTTGGCGCACCCGGAACCGGAGCGATCTCGGTGTAGCGCAGGACTTCCTGAACGCGCATCACGTTGATGCCGTAGGTTTCGTTGTCCAGCTTGAAGGTCACCCATTGCAGGATCGGATCTTCGGAACCCTTTGCCGCCGTAGCCTTGTCGTTCATACCCTAGCCCCTCGAAAAACCGCGCCTGGCGGTGTGTGTTTCGTTCGCCGGCATTTGAATGCCGGTACTGTCGTTATGTCGGTTTGTGGTTCGGCTTACTGCCGGACATGTGCTTTGCCCCACCGCTGGCGATCAACTCGGCCAGTGCGGAAACATCGAGCAAGGCGCACATGTGTTCAATCACCGTGCCGGCGAGCCATGGCCGCTGACCCCGGTGACTTCTCCATTTGATTTCATTCGGGTCCAGGCGCAACGAGCGACTGACCTGATGCACCGCCAGGCCCCACTCGTAACCCTGAACCGAAATCACGTATTGCAGACCCTGACGGAAATCGTCGCGATAACGGTCCGGCATGACCCAGCGTGCGGTGTCCAGCACCTTCAGATTCCCGGCCTGGCTTGGCAGGATGCCGAGGAACCATTCCGGCTGACCGAACAGCGGCGTCAGCTCATGGCCGGCCAGCGAATAGATCGAGCCCAGGCACACCAGCGGCACGGCCAGGGTCAACCCGGCGACGTCGAACAGCAGGCATTCGAACGCTTCCGAAGCCCAGGCGGGACGACCGTCGGTTTCCACCGGTGGCGGCGTGTTGCTGGGTGGCAGATGCACTTCCACCAGTGGCGCAACCAAGGTCGGTTCGACCGGGGCTGGCGCAGGCGCTACAGGCTCGGGCTCTGGCGCCGCCGGAGCCTGTGGCGTTTGCAGAAGTTGGGTTTGCAGCAGCGGTGCCAGGGTCGATACCACGCGCACCGGCTCAGGCTCTTTGATCAACGTCGCAGGTGCCTTGGCTACCACAGCGGCAGGCGCTGCAACCGGGGCCACCGGCCGGGCGGCTTTTTGCGCATCCCGGGCCTGCTCTTCAAGCACGGCGGCCTGGAATTCATCCAGCGCCGCAGCGGTCTCGACCACCTCGACCGGCGCCACGACTGGTTGCTCGACCTCGTCCGTCACTTCCTGCAGCAAGCCGTCCAGATAGGACTGCAGCGCCAGTTGCGGCTTGGACGTCAGCTTGATCGGCCGATTCATGCTCAAGCCACCTGCGGAACGAGTTGCTGCGCCAGCAGATGCTTGAGCAGCGCGCGGTAAGCCAGCACACCACGGCTCTTGCCGTCGAACTGCGAAGGCGTGACACCGGCACGACTGGCGTCGCGCAGACGGGTATCGACCGGGATGTAACCCTGCCAGATCTCGTCGGGGAATTTGTCGCGCAGTACGCGCAAGGTGCCCATCGACGCCTGGGTACGGCGGTCGAACAGGGTCGGCACGATACTGAACGGCAGCGCCTGTTTGCGTGAGCGGTTGATCATCGCCAGGGTGTTGACCATGCGCTCCAGGCCTTTGACGGCCAGGTGCTCGGTCTGCACCGGGATCACCAGTTGCTGACTGGCGGCCAGGGCGTTGACCATCAGCACGCCGAGCAACGGCGGGCTGTCGATGATTGCGTAATCGAAGTCCTGCCACAGCTGCGCCAGACTCTTGGCGATCACCAGCCCCAGGCCACTCTGCCCCGGCGATTGGCGCTCGAGGGTGGCCAGCGCGGTGCTCGACGGCAACAGGGAAATGCGCTCATCGCTGGTCGACAGCAGCAGTTGGCCCGGCAGACCTTGCGGCACGCCGCCCTTGTGCAGAAACAGGTCGTAGTTGCTGTGTTCCAGGCTGTCGGGGTCGTAACCGAAATAGCTGGTCATCGAGCCGTGCGGGTCGAGATCGACCACGACCACGCGCTTGCCCGCCTCTGCCAGCAACCCGGCTAAAGCGATGGAAGAAGTGGTTTTACCAACACCACCCTTTTGATTGGCGACTGCCCAGACTCTCATTCGGATCGTTCCTCCCGGCCGGGATACTCGGCCGAGACATGGTTCAGCGTATTAATGCGGGCGACGGAGAATTGACGGCACTCTCGCGTCCCGGCGTCTTGACCGGGGTCGGTGCAGTTTGTGTGCCAGCACGCTTCAACGCAGCATCCGGTTGCGCATGGGCGGTTCCGGTGCCGGTCAGGCTGCGGCGCACATCGAGATTGCGCGACACCACCAGCACCACACGACGGTTCTTCGCCCGGCCTTCGGCGGTGGCGTTGTTGGCCACCGGCTGGAATTCGCCGTAGCCCACCGACGCCAGGCGGCCAGGGTTCACACCCTGCATCGCCAGCATGCGCACGATGCTCGCCGACCGCGCCGAGGACAGTTCCCAATTGGTCGGGTACTGCGCAGTGCGGATCGGTTGATCGTCGGTGAAGCCTTCGACGTGGATCGGGTTGTCGAACGGTTTGAGGATCGTTGCGACCTTGTCGATGATGTTGAATGCGATGTCGCTCGGCATCGCATCACCGCTGCCGAACAACAGGCTGGAGTTGAGTTCGATCTCGACCCACAGCTCGTTGCCGCGCACGGTCATCTGGTTCGACGAGATCAGGTCGCCGAACGCGGCACTGATGTCATCGGCGATGCTTTTCAACGGATCGCTGGCCCCGGCGATGCCGGCGTCAACCTGTTCGGCATCCTTGA
The DNA here is from genome assembly GCF_001594225.2 of Pseudomonas glycinae. Lineage (GTDB taxonomy): Bacteria > Pseudomonadota > Gammaproteobacteria > Pseudomonadales > Pseudomonadaceae > Aquipseudomonas > Aquipseudomonas glycinae. Next base: position 3,717,983 of record NZ_CP014205.2, on the reverse strand, counting down.
CCAGCGGCTTGGCCGGGGTCACGGTCTTCGGTCGTTCTTCACCGATCGGGATCGGCTTGAGTGCGCGGTCGGAGTCGGTGAAGACCCCGATCAGCGCTTCGGAGATGATCTTGTACTTGCCTTCGTTGATCGACGAGATGGAGTACATCACCACGAAAAAGGCAAAGAGCAAGGTGATGAAGTCGGCGTAGGAAACCAGCCAACGTTCATGGTTTACGTGCTCTTCATGCTGGCGACGACGTGCCATGAGGTCAGTCCCTTAATCCATGAAGCCCTGGAGCTTCAACTCGATGGAGCGTGGGTTTTCACCTTCGGCGATCGACAAAATACCTTCCAACAACATTTCGCGATAACGCGATTGCCGCAACGCGATTGACTTCAGTTTGGCGGCAACCGGCAGCAGCACCAGGTTGGCACTGGCCACACCATAGATGGTGGCGACGAATGCCACGGCGATGCCGTTGCCCAGTTGCGACGGATCGGCCAGGTTGCCCATCACATGGATCAGGCCCATCACCGCACCGATGATGCCGATGGTCGGCGCGTAGCCGCCCATGCTTTCAAACACTTTGGCCGCTTCGACATCGCGGGCTTCCTGGGTGTAGAAATCCACTTCGAGGATGCTGCGGATCGCTTCCGGCTCCGCGCCGTCGACCAGCAGTTGCAGGCCCTTGCGCGAGTAGGCATCAGGCTCGGCATCCGCCACGCCTTCCAGACCCAACAGGCCTTCCTTGCGCGCGGTGAGGCTCCAGTTGACTACGCGGTCGATGCCGCCGGCCAGGTCCACACGCGGCGGGAAAAAGATCCAGGCCAGAATCTGCATGGCGCGCTTGAACGCGCTCATCGGCGATTGCAGCAGCGCGGCACCGATGGTGCCACCGAGCACGATCAGCGCTGCCGGGCCGTTGGCCAGCGCGCCGAGGTGACCGCCTTCCAGGTAGTTGCCGCCGATGATGGCGACGAACGCCATGATGATCCCGATAAGGCTTAGAACATCCATCAGACGCATGCCTCGACGATGTGCTTGCCGATATCGTCCAGGCTGTACACCGCGTCGGCGAGGTCAGCCTTGACGATGGCCATCGGCATGCCGTAGATCACGCAACTGGCTTCGTCCTGAGCCCAGACCGTGCTGCCGCCCTGCTTGAGCAGGCGTGCGCCTTCACGGCCGTCGGCGCCCATGCCGGTCAGCACGACCGCCAGAACTTTGTCACTGTAGGATTTGGCTGCAGAACCGAAGGTGATGTCCACGCACGGCTTGTAGTTCAGACGCTCGTCGCCCGGCAGGATTTTCACCGCGCCACGGCCGTCGATCATCATCTGCTTGCCACCCGGCGCCAGCAGCGCCAGGCCCGGACGCAGGATGTCGCCATCCTCGGCTTCCTTGACGCTGATGCGGCACAGCTTGTCCAGGCGTTCGGCGAAGGCCTTGGTGAAGGCCGCCGGCATGTGCTGGATCAGCACGATCGGTGCCGGGAAGCTGGCCGGCAACTGGGTCAGGACCCGTTGCAGGGCTACCGGGCCGCCGGTCGATGTGCCAATCGCCACGAGCTTGTAGTTCTTGCGTTTCGGGGCCGGCGACGAAGCGCTGGCCGCTGGCGCGCGAGTCGGTGCAGGCGCAGGTGCCGGACGGGCCGGAGCGCTGTGGCTGCCAAAGCTCGACGGCGCCGCTGCCGGAGTCGGCGCAGGCGCAGGTGCAGCGGCAGGCGCCGGCGCCGGCGCACTGTAGGCACTGAAACGACGGTTACTGCGCGAGATGCTGTGCACCTTCTCGCACAGCAGTTGCTTGACCTTCTCCGGATTGCGGGAGATGTCTTCGAAATTCTTCGGCAGGAAATCCACCGCGCCGGCATCCAGCGCATCCAGGGTGACCCGGGCGCCTTCGTGTGTCAGCGAGGAGAACATCAACACCGGGGTCGGGCAGCGCTGCATGATGTGCCGCACGGCCGTGATGCCATCCATCATCGGCATCTCGTAGTCCATGGTGATCACGTCCGGCTTGAGGGCCAGTGCCTGATCGATCGCCTCTTTACCGTTGGTTGCCGTGCCGACAACCTGGATGCTCGGATCCGCTGAAAGAATTTCCGAGACGCGGCGGCGGAAAAAACCCGAATCGTCCACCACCAGGACTTTGACTGCCATAAACACTCCATTAGGTGCGGCGGGACGTTGTCGCCCCGCCGCCCCGGATTCAAATACGCCGTGCGGCGTAACGCTTGAGCATGCTCGGAACATCGAGAATCAGTGCAATGCGGCCGTCACCGGTGATGGTGGCGCCGGACATGCCCGGAGTTCCCTGGAGCATTTTGCCCAATGGCTTGATGACCACTTCTTCCTGGCCGACCAGTTGATCGACGACGAAGCCGATCCGCTGGGTGCCCACCGAAAGGATCACCACATGGCCTTCGCGCTGCTCTTCGTGAGCGGCGGAGCTGACCAGCCAGCGCTTGAGGTAGAACAATGGCAGCGCCTTGTCCCGCACGATCACCACTTCCTGGCCATCCACCACGTTGGTGGTCGACAGGTCGAGGTGGAAGATTTCGTTGACGTTCACCAGCGGGAACGCGAATGCCTGGTTGCCGAGCATCACCATCAGGGTCGGCATGATCGCCAGCGTCAGCGGCACCTTGATGACGATCTTCGAGCCCTGGCCCTTGGTCGAGTAGATGTTGATCGAACCGTTGAGCTGGGAAATCTTGGTCTTCACCACGTCCATGCCCACACCGCGGCCGGACACATCGGAGATCTCGGTCTTGGTCGAGAAACCCGGGGCGAAAATCAGGTTGTAGCACTCGGTGTCGCTCAGGCGATCGGCGGCATCCTTGTCCATCACACCGCGTTTCACGGCGATGGCGCGCAGGACGTTCGGGTCCATGCCCTTGCCGTCGTCGGAGATCGACAGCAGGATGTGGTCGCCTTCCTGCTCGGCCGCCAGGATCACCTTGCCGCCACGGGCCTTGCCCGAGGCTTCGCGTTCTTCCGGCGACTCGATGCCGTGGTCGACGGCGTTGCGCACCAAGTGGACCAGCGGGTCGGCCAATGCCTCGACGAGGTTCTTGTCGAGGTCGGTCTCTTCACCCACCAGTTCCAGGTTGATCTCTTTCTTGAGCTGGCGTGCCAGATCGCGAACCAGACGCGGGAAGCGGCCGAAGACTTTCTTGATCGGCTGCATCCGGGTCTTCATCACCGCGGTCTGCAAGTCGGCGGTGACCACGTCGAGGTTCGACACGGCCTTCTGCATCGACTCGTCGCCGCTGTTCAGGCCCAGGCGCACCAGACGGTTACGCACAAGCACCAGCTCGCCGACCATGTTCATGATTTCGTCGAGACGTGCGGTGTCCACACGCACTGTGGTTTCGGCTTCAGTCGTCGGTTTTTCCGGTGGCGGCGTCGCCGGTGCACGGGCCGGAGCCGGTGCTGCAGCGGCTGGCTTGGCCGGTTCAGCTTTCGGCTCAGGTGTTTTTGCAGCAGGTTTTGCCGCAGCGGCCGGGGCCTTCGCAGCTGGCGCTGCAACCGCCGAAGCATTGCCGGCAGTCACGACGGCACCGGTGGCGACGTCAGTGAACTTGCCTTTGCCATGCAGATCGTCGAGCAGCGATTCGAACTCGTGGTCGGTGATCAGATCGCTACCGGCCGCAGCGGCTGCCGGAGCAGCCGTCGCAGGGACCGCAGCAATCGCCGACTCCAGCGCATCGACGGCAAAGTTGCCCTTGCCGTGCAACTGATCGAGCAAGGCTTCGAATTCGTCGTCGGTGATGTCCGAGCTGTCGCCCGCCGCCGGAGCAGCAGGTGCCGCAGCAGCCGGAGCCACGGCGTCGGCCGCGAACTGGCCCTTGCCGTGCAACTGATCGAGCAGCGACTCGAACTCGGCGTCGGTGATTTCATCGCTGGCCGCTTCGGTGGAAGCAGGTGCAGCGGCAGCCGCCGGGGCTTCGGCTTCGGCCTTGACGGCGTTCAGCGAGTCCAGCAACTGTTCAAATTCGTTATCGGTGATGTCACCCGAATCGCCTTCGACGACCAGTTCTTCGATCATCTCGGCAACGGGCGAAGCCGGAACTTCATCCGCCGATTGCGGTTCGGCCAGACGCGCCAGGGCGGCCAGCAGTTCCGGGGTGGCGGCAGTGATCGGGCTGCGATCGCGGACTTCGCTGAACATGCTGTTCACCGCGTCCAGCGCTTCGAGCACCACGTCCATCAGTTCTGCATCTACGCGTCGTTCGCCCTTGCGCAGGATGTCGAACACGTTTTCGGCGATGTGACAGCACTCCACCAGCTCGTTGAGCTGAAGGAAGCCGGCGCCCCCTTTTACAGTGTGGAAACCGCGAAAAATTGCGTTGAGCAGATCTGCGTCATCCGGGCGGCTTTCCAGCTCGACCAGTTGTTCGGACAGTTGCTCAAGAATCTCGCCGGCCTCAACCAGGAAATCCTGAAGGATCTCTTCATCGGCGCCGAAGCTCATTAATGGGGTGCTCCTACAGGTCTAAAAACCCAAAAAACCTATAATTCCAAAACTCTAGAATCCAAGGCTGGATAACAAATCGTCCACATCGTCCTGACCGGACACAACGTCTTCTCGTTTATCGGCATGAATCTGCGGACCTTCACCCTGCGAGAGATGTTTTTGTGGATCTTTTTCAGCAAGCATCGCCGCACGGTCATGTTCGATGCCCGCAAAGCGGTCCACCTGGCTGGCCATGAGCACGAGCTTGAGCAGGTTGCTTTCGACTTCGGTGACCAACTGGGTCACGCGTTTGATCACCTGGCCGGTGAGATCCTGGTAATCCTGGGCGAGCAGAATGTCGTTCAGATTGCTCGACACCGCGCGGTTGTCCGCGCTGCTGCGTGCCAGAAAACCGTCGACCCGGCGCGCCAGCTCACGGAACTCCTCAGCCCCGACCTCACGGCGCATGAAGCGGCTCCAATCGGCGCTCAAGGCCTGGGCTTCGTCAGCCAGGCCATTGACCACGGGGGTCGCGCTTTCCACCAGATCCATGGTGCGGTTGGCGGCAGCTTCGGTCAGTTTGACCACGTAGCCCAGGCGCTCGGTAGCGTCGGTGATTTGCGACACTTCCTCAGCCTGCGGCATGTGCGGATCGATCTGGAAGTTGACGATCGCACTGTGCAGTTCACGCGTGAGCTTGCCCACTTCCTGGTACAGGCCACGGTCACGGGTCTGATTGAGCTCATGGATCAGTTGCACGGCGTCGCCGAACTTGCCTTTTTCAAGGCTTTCGACCAGTTCGACTGCGTGTTTTTTCAGGGTCGACTCGAAATCGCCCAATGAAGATTCGTTATGCTCCATAGCTCCCCCGCGCGTCATCAGCCGATGCGTTCGAAAATCTTCTCGATTTTTTCTTTCAGCGCCTGAGCCGTGAAAGGTTTGACCACGTAGCCGTTAACGCCGGCCTGGGCCGCTTCGATGATCTGCTCGCGCTTGGCTTCAGCAGTCACCATCAGCACCGGCAGGTGCTTGAGCTTTTCATCGGCGCGCACGTGGCGCAGCAGATCGATGCCGGTCATGCCGGGCATGTTCCAGTCGGTCACCAGAAAGTCGATGCTGCCGCTGTTGAGCACCGGAATGGCAGTGACGCCATCGTCGGCTTCAACGGTGTTGGTGAACCCGAGATCACGCAACAGGTTCTTGATGATCCGCCGCATCGTTGAGAAGTCATCAACGATGAGGATTTTCATGTCTTTGTTCAATTCGACCTCCAAGCAGTCTTAAACGCGCCCAGCACCTGGACGCGCCATTTCAATCAATCCGGCAAAACACTCGATGACTGTCTGGAGCACAACAGAGCAAGACCGGTGCCGTTCACCACCGCACCAGCCTCGTTCGCAGTGTCCCCACACTGCCTTCAGCGCGCTCGCCACTCCCCCAAACGCCCCCGCAAGCGGGCCGCGCACTGGCTGTGTAACTGGCTGACCCGCGATTCACTGACGCCAAGGACTTCACCGATCTCCTTGAGGTTCAGCTCTTCGTCGTAGTACAGCGCCAACACCAGTCGCTCACGCTCCGGCAAATTGGCAATCGCGTCCGCCAGCGCGGCCTGGAAACGTTCGTCTTCCAGATCGCGCGACGGCTCCAGATGAGCACTGGCGCCATCCTCGTGCAGCCCTTCGTGTTCGCCGTCCTGCAACAGGTCGTCGAAACTGAACAGGCGGCTGCCCAGGGTGTCGTTCAAAATCCCGTAGTAATCGTCGAGACTCAATTGGAGTTCGGCCGCAACCTCATGATCTTTAGCGTCACGGCCGGTTTTAGCTTCAATCGAGCGAATCGCGTCGCTGACCATACGGGTATTGCGGTGAACCGAGCGCGGAGCCCAGTCCCCTTTTCGGACTTCATCGAGCATCGCGCCGCGGATCCGGATGCCCGCGTACGTTTCAAAACTGGCACCCTTGCTGGCGTCGTATTTGGTCGAGACTTCGAGCAAACCGATCATCCCGGCCTGGATCAAGTCTTCGACCTGCACACTGGCCGGCAACCGCGCCAGCAAGTGGTAGGCGATGCGTTTGACCAGTGGCGCGTAACGCTCGATCAACTCGTACTGCGCGTCACGCGCCGACTTTTTGTAAAGGTTCATACCGCTGGCGGTCATAGCACAGGTCCTGCCGTTTGCTGCACGAGGCGCTCGACGAAAAATTCGAGGTGGCCGCGCGGGTTGGCGGGCAGCGGCCAGGTGTCGACCTTCTGTGCGATCGCCTTGAACGCCAGTGCGCACTTGGAACGCGGGAAGGCTTCATAGACCGCACGCTGCTTCTGCACCGCCTTGCGCACGCTTTCGTCGTAGGGCACCGCGCCGACGTATTGTAGGGCGACGTCGAGGAAGCGATCCGTGACCTTGGTCAACTTGGCGAACAGATTGCGACCTTCCTGCGGGCTCTGGGCCATGTTGGCCAGGACGCGGAAGCGGTTCATGCCGTAATCGCGGTTGAGCAGCTTGATCAGCGCGTAGGCGTCGGTGATCGAGGTCGGCTCGTCGCAGACCACCAGCAACACTTCCTGCGCTGCGCGAACAAAACTGACTACCGAGTCACCAATACCCGCAGCGGTGTCGATCACCAGCACGTCGAGATTGTCGCCGATGTCGCTGAACGCCTGAATCAGGCCGGCATGCTGGGCCGGGCTCAGGTGAACCATGCTCTGGGTGCCGGAAGCGGCCGGCACGATGCGGATCCCGCCGGGGCCCTGCAACAGCACGTCGCGCAGCTCGCAGCGGCCTTCGATCACGTCGGCCAGGGTGCGTTTGGGTGTGAGGCCCAGCAGAACGTCGACGTTCGCCAGCCCCAGGTCGGCGTCCAGCAGCATGACCCGACGGCCAAGCTCTGCCAGGGCCAGGGACAAGTTCACTGACACATTAGTCTTGCCGACGCCACCTTTGCCGCCGGTCACCGCGATCACCTGTACGGGATGCATGCTGCCCATGTTATTTCTTTACCTTGTCTTGCATAGACGGAGGCCACATTACTGGCTGCGCGTTCACAACCGGAACAATGCGTGGCAGGCCATCGATGTAGGTACGAAAACTGTTCATTACCTCAGCCAACCTGCTTGGTCGGACTGTGGTAGATATCAGCGAACATGTCAGCCATGGCTTCTTCGCTGGGTTCTTCCTGCATTTGCACGCTGACGGCGCGACTGACCAGTTGATGACGCCGCGGCAGATGCAGATCATCCGGAATCCGTGGGCCATCGGTCAGGTAGGCAACCGGCAGTTCGTGACTGATCGCCAGGCTCAACACTTCGCCCAGACTGGCCGTCTCATCCAGTTTAGTCAGGATGCAGCCGGCAAGCCCGCAACGCTTGTAACTGTGATAAGCGGCGGTTAGAACCTGTTTTTGGCTGGTGGTTGCCAGAACCAGATAATTTTTTGACCGAATGCCACGACCGGCCAGACTTTCCAGCTGCATGCGCAGGGCCGGATCGCTGGCCTGCAGGCCGGCGGTGTCAATCAGCACCACGCGTTTGCGCAGCAGTGGATCCAGCGCCTGCACCAGGGACTGGCCCGGATCGACGTGGGTCACCGACACATTGAGGATGCGGCCCAGCGTCTTGAGTTGCTCCTGAGCACCGATACGGAAACTGTCCATGCTCACCAGCGCGATGTTCTGCGCGCCGTACTTGAGCACGTAGCGGGCGGCCAGTTTGGCCAGGGTGGTGGTCTTGCCCATGCCGGCCGGGCCGACCATCGCAATCACCCCGCCCTCTTCCAGCGGCTCGACTTCCGGCACGGCAATCATCCGCGCCAGGTGCGCCAGCAGCATGCGCCAGGCCTGACGAGGCTCGTCGATCTCGGTGATCATCGACAGCAGATCCCGGGACAACGGACCGGACAGACCGATGCGTTGCAGACGACGGTACAGATTGGCCTGAGCCGGACGGCTGCCTTGCAGCTGGTTCCAGGCCAGGGTGCCGAGTTGCACTTCCATCAGTTCGCGCAGGCTGTTGAGTTCGAAACGCATCGAGTCCAGTGCACGCGGGTCAACACCAGCGGAAACCGCTGCAGGCGCTGGTGCCGGACGAGCCGGAGCCTCGTAGGTCGGTTCGGTCAGCGGCTCGGCAGCGGTCAGCGGCAGGCCGGCCGTCAACGGCAGCCCGGCGAACAACTGGCGATTGGTGTTGCCGTCGGCTTCGCCACGCAGGCTCAGCTCGGCCTGGGCGGTGACGATGCGCGACTGGGTCTTGCGCAGCTCATCCTCGAGTTCCATGTTCGGAACACGCGGGGCCAGCGCAGACAGTTTGTAATCGAGCGCCGCGGTCAGCTCGACGCCGCCAGCGATGCGGCGGTTGCCAATGATGGCGGCATCAGCGCCCAGCTCATCACGAACCAGCTTCATGGCCTGACGCATATCGGCGGCGAAAAAACGCTTAACTTGCATAAACCACTACCTCAGCCGTTGGGCCCTACTGTCGCAACGATGGTCACTTGCTTGTTGTCCGGAATTTCCTGGTAGGCCAGCACATGCAGTCCGGGAACTGCCAGGCGACCAAAGCGCGAGAGCATCGCGCGAACCGGGCCTGCTACCAACAGGATCACCGGCTGACCTTGCATTTCCTGGCGCTGCGCCGCTTCGATCAGCGAACGCTGCAGCTTCTCGGCCATGCTCGGCTCCAGCAGAACCCCCTCTTCCGAGCCTTGTCCTGCCTTCTGCAGACTATTGAGCAATATTTGTTCCAACCTTGGCTCCAGCGTGATAACTGGCAGCTCCGACTCAGTCCCTACAATGCTTTGGACGATGGCGCGCGATACGCCAACCCGCACAGCAGCCACCAAAGCGGCGGTATCTTGACTCTTGGCGGCATTGTTGGCGATGGCTTCGGCAATGCTGCGGATATCGCGCACCGGCACGTGTTCGGCCAGCAACGCCTGCAACACCTTGAGCAGCTGCGACAGCGTGACCACGCCCGGTACCAACTCCTCAGCCAGTTTCGGCGAGCTCTTGGCCAGCAATTGCATGAGTTGCTGCACTTCTTCGTGACCGATCAGCTCGCTGGAGTGCTTGTACAGAATCTGGTTCAAGTGGGTCGCAACCACGGTGCTGGCGTCTACCACGGTGTAACCGAGCGATTGCGCCTGGGCGCGCTGGCTGACTTCGATCCACACCGCCTCCAGGCCGAAAGCCGGATCTTTGGCGGTAATGCCGTTGAGCGAGCCGTAGACCTGCCCCGGGTTGATCGCCAGTTCGCGATCCGGGTAGATCTCGGCTTCGGCCAGGATCACGCCCATCAGGGTCAGGCGATAGGCGCTCGGCGCCAGGTCGAGGTTGTCGCGGATGTGCACGGTCGGCATCAGGAAGCCCAGATCCTGCGAGAGCTTCTTGCGCACGCCCTTGATCCGCGCCAGCAATTGCCCGCCCTGATTGCGGTCCACCAGCGGAATCAGACGGTAGCCGACTTCCAGGCCGATCATGTCGATCGGGGTCACGTCGTCCCAGCCCAGCTCCTTGGTTTCCATGGCGCGGGCCGGCGACGGCAGCAGCTCCTGTTGACGCTTGACCTCTTCCAGCGCGATGACCTTGGCCACGTTCTGCTTCTTCCAGAACAGGTAAGCGCCACCGGCCGCCAGGGCAGCCATGGTCAGGAACGAGAAGTGCGGCATGCCCGGCACCAGGCCCATGACCGCCATCAGACCGGCGGCGACGGCCAGCGCTTTCGGCGAGGCGAACATCTGCCGATTGATCTGCTTGCCCATGTCTTCCGAGCCGGAAGCACGGGTCACCATGATCGCCGCCGCTGTAGATAACAACAGTGATGGCAATTGCGCCACTAAACCGTCACCGATGGTCAGCAAGGCGTAAACCTTGCCGGCGTCGGCGAAAGTCATGTTGTGCTGGAAGATACCGACGGCCATGCCGCCGATCAGGTTGATGAACAGAATCAGCAGGCCGGCGATGGCGTCACCACGGACGAACTTGCTGGCACCGTCCATCGAGCCGTAGAACTCTGCCTCTTGAGCCACTTCCTGACGACGGGCCTTGGCCTGCGCCTGGTCGATCAGACCGGCGTTGAGGTCGGCGTCGATCGCCATTTGCTTGCCGGGCATCGCGTCGAGGGTGAAACGCGCGCTCACCTCGGAGATCCGGCCCGCACCCTTGGTTACCACGACGAAGTTGATGATCATCAGGATCGCGAAGACCACGATACCAACCACGTAGTTACCGCCGATCACCACCTCACCGAAGGCCTGGATCACCTTACCGGCGGCGGCGTGGCCGTCCTGACCGTGGAGCATCACCACCCGCGTCGACGCCACGTTCAGCGCCAGTCGCAACAGCGTCGCCACCAGCAGGATCGTCGGGAACACCGCAAAATCCAGCGGCCGCAAGGCGTACACGCAGACCAGCAGCACGACGATCGACAGGGCAATGTTGAAGGTGAAGAACACGTCGAGCAGGAACGGCGGCACCGGCAACATCATCATCGCCAGCATGACCAGCAGCAACAGCGGCACACCCAGATTGCCTCGACTGAGGTCGGCAACATTCGAGCGAGCAGTGTTGAATAACTGAGAGCGATCCACCGGTTTTCCCCGTTCCTTTAAAGCAAACTTTTGACGCCCAGAGCGGGCGCAGGGCGGCTACTGCAAGAAGCCTTCCAACTTTTGCCAAGGCGTGAAACAGAGGGGTGATGAATGCACAAAGGGGCGGCACGCACGTCGTGCGCCCGCCCCTGCTCAGCGATGTTCACTGAGATGAAACCCCGATAGTCAACTGGCTACCAGAACGTGCGCCGAAGTGATCTGACCGAAAGAGAGGGCTGTATTATCCAGATAGCGCGTGCCCCTGAACACGAAGTGACCACCGACATCGACAACGTCTTCCTCCGTATACATCAGTACCACCCTGGTGACCGGCGCGACATCAGTGGACTTCGCATGACCTTCCATCAGATTCAAGGCCCATCCGAAAAGTATGATTGGCAGGTCGCTGATTTCAATCGGAAGAGCCCCCGCATCCAGCCGAAAGTACTGCCGCGTTGTGATGCGCAATTGGTTGCCGACTACCGTGAACGAGGGTTTTCCATATCGTTGCTCTACAGGCCCGCCATCACTCGCCCACTGGTCCATGTAATAAATGGGGTCGGTAAATAGAGCGAACAACGACGGGTTATCGCGGATATTACCGGCTGCGCCAAAGAAGTAGTTGTAGGAGTAGTGATACGCAAACCCGGCCAGTTCAGGCCGGATCGCATTGATGGGATTATCCAGATAACTCGGAATGAACTGATTGGCCATGACCAGAAAGTTGAGAAAGTCCAGTTTCAGGTTGAACGTCACCTCATAGAAGATGGCGCGCTCGCCTGCGTCCCTTTCCAGCTTCCCTGAAACGAACTCCATCTCCATGCCCGGCAGTTTTCGGTAAACGCGCCTTGTCATGTTCTACCCCGAATTTCCAGTGAATGAGTTATCAACCACTGCGCTCGCAGAGTGCGAATAGGCAACGGCGTGAATTGCGGGTTTATGAGGCGCCAGGAAACAACACGCGTCTACTGTCAGAACTAACAGGTGGAGGGTCTTTTCAGACCGGCGGCACCAAGCGCCCCTTAAACTGCGGTGTTTAAAAGACACCTTCAGACACGCCTTACAGGCTACGAATCCTTGCGCCGTTGCCTACGGCTACGCCAGAATCCGCCGGCTTGTGCGCTGTGGGGTCGGGTTCTATTGTGGATCGGTCGCTGACGAATCAGCGATCGGGTTTAGCGATCCGGCACTTTACAGACACAACATGCCCAGTCTCGATTGCAGGTTTTTCCTTCCTACAATTGGCGTCATGGTGGCTGTGCGCGGGAGACCTTAGGGTCTACCCGGGGTTCCTGTGGCCCGGATCGCTAACCTGCGTACAGCCGCCACCTTTACTTGTTTAGCGATGAGCCGTGGCGGCTAAATCAACCACGGAGCTTCACCATGATCAAACCCACACCCAATCCACCCGAAACCGACCCCGCCTCGCCCTACGAATCCGCCGATTCCAGAAAACTTCACGAAGCCGCCGACCGCGCCCTGGATCACTATCTCTGCCCGCCCGGCTCCACGCCACCACCGCGCAAAAACCGCAGAATGTATGCCGTCACCGCGGACTTCATAAACGAAGAGCTGCTGGCCGATGCCTGCGAAACCCTGGCCTCAGCCAGAAGCATCGTCAATGACTTCACCCACCTCATGCCAGCCTCGCAGCGCAGGACGCTGGTGGGGATTGCGCAACTGATCATGCTCGGCGAACTGGCGGTGAATCGGGTGCTGGACAATCTGGAAATACCGAATTAACACGTAGCCACTGATGCCCCCCTGTGGGAGTGAGCTTGCTCACGAAGGCTGACTTACAGGCAACACATCTTTCCAGACAAAAAGAACCGCCGTTCCGAATCAACCGGGACGGCGGTTTTTTCATACAGTACACGACCACTAGTCGTTAAACCGTCGACACCTGCCAGATCTGACAGGTGCGCAATCTGCAATTAAGCGCTCTGATAACCCTGCCCGTTCCCGCCGCGCAGGAGCCTCATCCATGACCACCTCAACCCCACCGGACAACACCGTTCTCGTCCTTAGCCCGCCAATAGTCAACGGCCAGACCACGCCCGTGGCAGGTGCACATATCGGCGTGCCCCTGGTGGCCTATGATCTGGTCACCGACGGTGAAGGCGCCGTTGTCCTCGTCGACCCACCGTTGGCGGGCAACATGGATCCCGACGACGTCATGGAGCTTTGGCTTGAGAATGAAACGGCCGCACTGGACAGCGAAACCATTGTCGATCCGGACGTGCGCACCACGTTGCGCATTCCCAAGGGTCGCCTGCATCCGGACAAGGTTAACATGTTGTACTACACCGTCAGGCGTGGCAGCGCCAATCGAGGCACATCCACACCACCGCTGGAAATCCTCTACAACCGCATCCGTCCCGGCCTGAAGGATCGCCTGACCGATCCCGGTGGCCACTCTGAACTCAAGCTCCTTCTGCCTGACGCGATCAAGAACGGCGTCGGCCCGGATTTCGTCAGCGCCGAAGTGTGTGTGGCCTATCCATATTGCCGGGCGTATGACCTCATCACCCTCAAGTGCAATGGCGAACTGCTGGAGCCCAAGCCCAAGGTCGATCCGAATCAGGCGCCGCAACCGCCGAATCCCGGTGACGAAATCCCCATTACCATTTGCTTCACCATCACCCGGGCCTATCTGGACAAGGCGAAACGTCAGGACAAAAAACTGCATTTCTCCTACACCATCACCGATCAGCTCGGCAACAGCCCGGACACCGATGCACCGTGGTCGCCGGTGCAGACGGTAGATGAGGACCTGGATGGTACGCGTCTGCCAATGGCGATCCTGTTGGAGCGGATGGAGGATTATCCCGGCGACGACGCCGAGGAAATCGATCTGGTGAAACTGGCGGGCAAGCCATTGCTGCTGGTGGTCCTGACGATAGACCCGCGCTTTGTCGCGGACTATGAAGTCATCGCAACGTACACAGCGAAAAACACGGGGCAACCCGCTGATGTGGTGGTTACCGTCAGCGGCAAAGTCGAAGCGGATCCGTTCGGGCAGAAAAAACCCTGCATCCTTGAAGTGCCGAACAACAAGATCTTTGCCGGTAGCAACGTCATCGTGACTTACGAACTGCGCAAGCCGAACGGTGATCTGGTGGGCACTTCCAAACTGGCGAATGCCACAGTAACAGGGACAGCCCCGGTCAATCTGAAGCCGCCAACACTGGTGGCACCGGCGACCAACCCCATTGATGTGCTGTCCTACGAAAACGGAGTCACCGTGCGCGTCGAACACCTGTCAGCGTTGCCGGGTGACCAGGCTCGGTTGCTGGAAGTTAACCCGTTACCCGGCACAGAACCCTTTCCATTACTGACACTCAACGAGAACAAACGCGCCAACTTCAAACTTGACCCAGCGTTTCTCGTGGCACGGCGCGGGTCAACCATGAAGTTGCGCTGGGAACTGGTTCGCGGAGGAAAACCCGAAGACGAATCTACTGATTTGGCGCTGACCATCCGACCTGTCGCCGAGAATGATCCGCGCTTGCCGACACCCAATATCGCCGGCAATACGAGTTCAGAGCTGAAGGTTCAAGAACTCACAACAGATGCGCGGATTCACGCAGCGAAGTGGCCGCTGTTCGAGCCTGGGCAGCCGATCTGGGTGAAGTGTTCAGGCTTTGACAAGAACGGCAATCCAGTCAGCAAGGAGGTCAGGTCGGGAGAGCTTAATGATTCAGTGGATGGTTTGTCGGTAGAGGCGCCGGTTGAATGGCTTAAGGGCCTCAAAGACGGGACTGAACTGACGACCAAGGTAGAAGTAAATCTGGATAGGATCGTCGATGCCGACACGGCGGTGGCCTTGCCATTGCGCACTTATACCGTCAAGGCATTGCATCCTTTCACCATAGAACCCACCCTCATGGAGCTTAATGGCCTGAACGTCAACGCGGACTTTCTTGCCCTGACCGGAACCCCTGCACCCGGCACGACACAAACACGGGTTCCAACTTCTGGAGATGGCGGCTACTACTATTTTTCCAACGCTACCGATGTCGCGACAGTTAATGGTGTCGGGCTGGTCAGCGGTCTCAAAAACGGCGATGCGACTATTACCGTGCGAGAAAACAGCACTCAACGTGAAGTTTCGTTCCCCGTCAAAGTACAAAATGTTGTACGCCTTGTCATGACCCCTACACATACCTACAGCATCAGCGCAGCTATCAACTGGATGAATTCAATCGGCGGATCACCTGTTTCAAATGCAGCAATCGATGTGCTGAAAATCAAATACAGACCACTGGTATCCAGCGCAGGCGGCTGGCTATGTCGTAATGATGGATGTGGCGCCGGACAATACCTTGCGGTCGCAACCAATAACCCGAACGCATGGTCCATCGTCTGTTTCACTGGCAATAACTCACAGGCACATGGCTGGTGTCTCCTGCCTGGCTGAGCTTGACGCGCAACAAACGGCACGCGCGCTCGACGCAAAGGAAATAAGAAAGAAGGGAACGTATTTATTTACCAGCAAAGTCGCTTCCACAGGGAAATGCATTCCAAAGGTGGGAGCGAGTTTGCTCGCGAAGGCGCCCGAGAAATCAGCACAAAATGTCTTTTAAACTCGTGCGTTTAAAAGACACCTTCAGACACGCCTTACAGGCTACGAATCCTTGCGCCATTGCCTACGGCTACGCCAGAATCCGCCGGCTTGTGCGCTTTGGGGTCGGGTTCTATTGTGGTTCGGTCGCTGACGAATCAGCGATCGGGTTTAGCGACTCGGCTCAATTTAAAGGTGCACCAGCGTGCCAGGCTTCGTTGCGGATCTGTATGTCTGCAATTTCGTTATGGTGGCTGTATGCGGGAGACCCTTGCGGTCTGCCGGGTGCCTTTGACCGGTTCGCTAACCTGCGTACAGCCGCCACCCTTCCTGTTTAGCGACTGGATTTGGCGGCTCCACCCCAAAGGAGCTTCACCATGATCAAACCCACACCCAATCCACCCGTAACCGACCCCGCCTCGCCCTACGAATCCGCCGATTCCAGAAAGCTTCACGAAGCCGCCGACCGCGCCCTCGATCACTATCTCTGCCCGCCCGGCTCCACGCCACCACCGCGCAAAAACCGCAGAATGTACGCCGTCACCGCGGACTTCAAAAACGAAGAGCTGCTGGCCGATGCCTGCGAAACCCTGGCCTCAGCCAGGACCATCGTCAATGACTTCACCCACCTCATGCCCGCCTCGCAGCGCAGGACGCTGGTGGGGATTGCGCAACTGATCATGCTCGGCGAACTGGCGGTGAATCGGGTGCTGGATAATCTGGAAATACCGCCGTCGCAGGTCTCCGTGTAAAGGCTTGATAGATGTGTCGTGGCGACTGACGCCTTCGCGGGCAAGCCCGCTCCCACAGTGATTTGTGGTGTGCTCATATTTTCCGAGCGACGCTAAACCTGTGGGAGCGGCGGTGCGACGATTCGACTTGCCCGCGAAGGCGGCCTCACAAGCACCACAGATCATCGGGTATGAAAAAACCGCCATCAGGTTCAACCGGATGGCGGTTTTTTTTGTTTGATCACAAATCAGGAATCGCGCCGCAGATCCGGCGGGATCGGCAGGTCGTCCTTGAGCGGTTCCGGGAATTTGCCCTTGCCCGCGCGGTGCTGGCGGATCTGGTAGACGTAGGCCAGTACCTGGGCGACCGCCAGGTACAGGCCGCCGGGGATTTCTTCTTCCAGCTCTGTGGAGTAGTAGATTGAACGCGCCAGCGCCGGCGATTCGAGGAGCATGACGTTGTTGGCCACGGCGATTTCGCGGATCTTCAGCGCCAGGAAGTCGCTGCCCTTGGCCAGCAGCATCGGCGCCCCGCCCTTCTCGGCGTCGTACTTGAGTGCCACGGCGTAGTGGGTCGGGTTGGTGATGACCACGTCGGCATCCGGGATCGCCGCCATCATCCGCCGCTGCGACATCTCGCGCTGGAGCTGGCGAATGCGCTGCTTGACCTCCGGCCGACCTTCCTGATCCTTGTGCTCGTCGCGCACTTCCTGCTTGGTCATCTTGAGCTTCTTGATGCTTTCCCAGATCTGCACGGGCACGTCGACAGCCGCGATGATGATCAACCCGCAGGCCAGCCACAGCGAACTCCAGCCCACCAGTTGCAAGCTGTGAATGATCGCCCGGTCCAGCGGCTCATGAGCGATGCGCAGCAGGTCGTCGATGTCCGAATTGAGTACCACCAGCGCGACGCCCAAGGTGATAAGGAACTTGGCCAGCGCCTTGAGCAGTTCGACCACGGCCTTCATCGAGAACATCCGCTTGAGGCCTGCCGCCGGGTTCATCCGGC
The DNA here is from genome assembly GCF_001594225.2 of Pseudomonas glycinae. GTDB lineage: Bacteria > Pseudomonadota > Gammaproteobacteria > Pseudomonadales > Pseudomonadaceae > Aquipseudomonas > Aquipseudomonas glycinae. The sequence continues at coordinate 3,700,658 of NZ_CP014205.2, read as the reverse complement.
TGAACTTGGGCGCCAGCGAACCGGCGGCAAACAACCAGCCGCCCAGGGCAATCGGCCCGAGGAATGCCGCCAGCAACAGAGTGATCATGATCGGCTGAATCGCCAGCAATGCCTGCAATCCGGAGTTCATCAGGAACGTCGCCATGGAGCGCTCGTCCATGATCACTTCCCGCGACAGCGTGAAGTTCTGGCGCATCAGGTCCATCAATTCCTGCGCCAGCATCCCGCCAAAAATCAGCAGCGCGGCAGAGCCGGCGAGCATGATCGCCAGGGTGTTGAGCTCCTTGGAGCGCGCAATCTCACCCTTTTCCCGGGAGTCCTTTTTGCGCTTCTCCGTGGGGTCTTCTGTTTTGTCCTGACCGCTTTCGCTCTCAGCCATGACTCAGCGCGCCTGTGCCAGTTCGCGTAAAAACTGCAGGGCCTCGGTGGCCAGCGGTTGATACTGATTGAGTATGTCCGCCAGCCCGACCCAGACAATGAACAGGCCGAGTACGAGGGTCAGCGGAAAGCCGATGGAGAAAATGTTGAGTTGTGGCGCGGCGCGGGTCATCACGCCAAAGGCAATGTTGACCACCAGCAGCGCGGTGACCGCCGGCAGCACCAGCAACAACGCGGCGCCCAGCACCCAGCCGAGTTTGCCGGCCAGTTCCCAGTAATGCGTGGTCATCAACCCGCCGCCGACCGGCAGCGTGGTGAAGCTCTCGGTGAGCACTTCGAAGACCACCAGGTGCCCGTTCATCGACAGGAACAGCAAGGTCACCAGCATCGTGAAGAACTGCCCGATCACCGCCACCGACACGCCGTTGGTAGGGTCGATCATCGAAGCGAAGCCCATGCCCATCTGGATCGCGACGATCTGCCCGGCCACCACGAAAGCTTGAAAGAACAATTGCAGCGAGAAACCCAGCACCGCGCCAACGAGAATCTGTTCGGCGATCAGCAGCAGACCGCTGAGGTCCAGAGGGCTGACCGCCGGCATCGGCGGCAGGTTGGGCGTGATCACCACGGTGATCGCGAAGGCGAAGTACAGACGGATCCGCCGGGGCACCAGCGTGGTTCCGAAGACCGGCATCACCATCAACATCGAGGCGACGCGAAACAGCGGCAGCATGAACGTCGCCACCCAGGTACTGATCTGGGTATCGGTCAGCTGAAGCAGCGATTGCATGGCTTAGCCGATGACCATCGGAATGTTTTTGTACAACTGCGTGATGTATTCCATGAACGTCTGCACCAGCCACGGGCCGGCGACGATCAGCGTCACCAGCATCACCAGCAGACGCGGCAGGAAGCTCAGGGTCTGTTCGTTGATCTGGGTCGCGGCCTGGAACATCGACACCAGCAGGCCCACCAACAGACTCGGCACCACCAGAATCGCCACCATCATGGTGGTCAGCCACAGGGCTTCGCGAAAGATGTCGACCGCTACTTCTGGCGTCATGGCGATACACCTCCGAAACTGCTGGCCAGGGTGCCGATGATCAGCGCCCAGCCATCCACCAGCACGAACAGCATGATTTTGAACGGCAGGGAAATGATCAGCGGCGAGAGCATCATCATACCCATCGCCATCAGCACGCTCGCCACCACCAGGTCGATGATCAGGAACGGAATGAAGATCATGAAGCCGATCTGGAACGCGGTCTTCAGTTCAGACGTCACGAACGCCGGAACCAGAATCGTCAGCGGCGCCTGATCCGGCGTCGCGATGTCGGTGCGCTTGGACAGGCGCATGAACAGCTCCAGATCGCTGGAGCGGGTCTGGGCGAGCATGAAGTCCTTGATCGGCACCTGAGCCTTTTCCACTGCCTGCTGAGCCGTCAGCTTTTCCGCGAGGTACGGCTGCAAGGCATCGTTGTTCACGCGATCGAACACCGGCGCCATGATGAACAGCGTCAGGAACAGCGCCATGCCGGTGAGAATCTGGTTCGACGGCGTCTGCTGCAAGCCCAGGGCCTGACGCAGGATCGAGAAGACGATGATGATCCGGGTGAAACTGGTCATCAGGATGACGGCGGCCGGAATGAAGCTCAGCGCCGTCATGATCAGCAGGATCTGCAGGCTGACCGAATATTCCTGCGCGCCCTCGGCGTTGGTGCCCAGGGTGATCGCCGGGATCGACAACGGATCGGCGGCGAATGCCAGCGGCGCGGCCAACATCAACGCCAGGGTCAAGACGATGCGCAACGCACCCATTACTTCTTATCCTTCTGATCCTTGCCGAGGATCTTCAACAGATGCTGGGCAAATTCCGGAGTCGCTTTGTCGGCGGTGCTCGGCACCTCGACCGGCTCTTTGAGCACGTGCAGCGCAGTGATGGTTCCGGGGCTGAGGCCGAGCAGGATCTGCTCGTTGCCGACCTGCACCAGCATCAGACGGTCACGCGGCCCGAGCGCGCGGGAACCGATCAGCTCGATCACCTGGCCCTTGCCGGCGGGACCTGCCTGCTGCACCCGGCGCAACAGCCAGGCGAGGAAGAAGATCAACCCCAGCACCAGTAACAGACCCAGCACCAATTGCGTCAGCTGTCCGGCCACGCCGCTGTTGACGGCCGGCGCAGCCGCCGCTGCCGTGGTCGCCACCGGCTCGGCCGCCAGCACGCTGAACGGCAACGCCAGCGCCAGGCCGAACAAAGCTCCCAGAACCTTTTTCACTCAGCGCAGCTTCTTGATGCGTTCGCTCGGGCTGATCACGTCGGTCAGACGGATGCCGAACTTTTCGTTGACCACCACCACTTCACCGTGAGCGATCAGGGTGCCGTTGACCAGCACGTCCAGCGGCTCGCCGGCCAGACGATCAAGCTCGATCACCGAACCCTGGTTGAGTTGCAGCAGGTTGCGGATGTTGATGTCGGTGCTGCCCACTTCCATCGAGATCGACACCGGGATGTCGAGAATCACGTCCAGGTTCGGACCGTCGAGGGTCACCGGATCGTTGTTCTTCGGCACGCTGCCGAACTCTTCCATCGGTAGACGGTTGGAGCTCGAAGCACCTGCATCGGCGGCCAGCAGCGCGTCGATGTCGGCCTGCCCGGCTTCACCGGTTTCTTCCAGGGCGGCAGCCCATTCATCGGCCAGTGCCTGATCGTCCTGGGTGTTCATATCGTCGTTCATCATTTGTCCTCGGCGGGCAAAAAACCGGTAAAAAAATCAGGGAGTGAAAGCGCCGCTTCAGCGGCGCTCGATCGGCTCGATAACCTGCAACGCGAGGTTGCCTTTGTGCGAGCCCATCTTGACCTTGAAGGCCGGCACGCCGTTGGCGCGCATGATCATGTCTTCCGGCATCTCGACCGGAATCACATCACCCGGCTGCATGTGCAGGATGTCGCGCAACTTCAACTGGCGGCGAGCCACGGTGGCACCGATCGGCACGTCGACATCCAGCACGTCCTGGCGCAGGGCGTTGACCCAGCGTTCGTCCTGGTCGTCGAGGTCCGACTGGAAACCGGCGTCGAGCATTTCGCGCACCGGCTCGATCATCGAGTACGGCATGGTCACGTGCAGGTCGCCGCCACCGCCGTCGAGTTCGATGTGGAACGTGGAAACCACGATCGCTTCGCTCGGACCGACGATGTTGGCCATGGCCGGGTTCACTTCCGAGTTGATGTACTCGAAGTTGACTTCCATGATCGCCTGCCAGGCTTCCTTCAAATCGACGAACGCCTGCTCCAGCACCATGCGCACCACGCGCAGTTCGGTCGGGGTGAATTCACGCCCTTCGATCTTGGCGTGACGGCCGTCGCCGCCGAAGAAGTTGTCCACCAGCTTGAACACCAGTTTGGCGTCGAGGATGAACAGCGCGGTGCCGCGCAGGGGTTTGATCTTGACCAGGTTGAGGCTGGTCGGCACGTACAGCGAGTGCACGTATTCGCCGAACTTCATCACCTGTACGCCACCGACGGCAACGTCCGCCGAGCGGCGCAGCATGTTGAACATGCTGATGCGGGTGTAGCGGGCAAAACGCTCGTTGATCATTTCCAGAGTCGGCATGCGTCCACGGACGATGCGATCCTGGCTGGTCAGGTCGTAGCTTTTGACACTGCCGGGTTCGGCAGCGTTATCGGTCTGTACCAGACCATCGTCGACGCCATGCAACAGCGCGTCGATTTCATCCTGGGACAGCAGATCCTGCACGGCCATGTCGTGTTCCTACTGCAGTACGAAATTAGTGAAAAGCAACTGTTCGATCACCACTTTGCCCAGCTCTTTCTGCGCCACTTCCTGGACGCTGGCTGTGGCCTTCTGGCGCAACATCTCTTGACCGACCGGGGTCGCCAGCGTGGCGAAATCCTGACCGGAGAAGAGCATCACCAGGTTGTTGCGGATCACCGGCATGTGCACTTTGAGCGCTTCCAGATCAGCCTGGTTGCGCGCCAGCATGGTGATGCTCACCTGCATGTAGCGCTGACGGCCGTTCTGGTTGTAGTTGGCCACGAAGGCTGGCGCCATCGGCTCGAAAATCGCCGGTTGCTTGCCGACCGGGGCCGCTTCGGCGGTCGCCGCAGGCTTGCTCTGGGCACTGTGCATGAAGAACCAGGTCGCCCCCACGGACGTGCCGATGGCCAGCAACAGACCCAGCACGATCACGATGATCAGTTTGAGTTTGCCTTTGGTTGCGGGGTCTTTTACTGCTGCAGCTTCGCTCTTCGCCATGCCAATAATCCGTCACTAATCGGGTTTTCACAGTCGCACGGCAAGGCAAGAGCAAGTGTTATGCCAGAAGTGTCGGAGGGGAGAACCAGAGAGAATGGTGAGTCGATGCGAGTCCCTGTGGGAGCTGGCTTGCCAGCGATGGCTGCGGCACATTCAAAACTAATGTGTCAGACAAATCGCTATCGCTGCGATGCGGCGTACCGACAAGCCAGCTCCCACAGGTTTTGAGGAAGCGCTTTAAATCAGGCGTAGTAGTCGACGGCGCTGGAGCCGATCACGTGAGTGGCGGTGGCCGCGGCTTCAGCGACAGCCGTCGGGGTCAACTCTTCTTCAGCCGAATCCAGGCGACCACCGGCGGCGCTGGTGCGACCGCTCTGCCCCTGCTGCGCCTGTTCCTGGCCCTGGCCCTGCCAGCCACGGTTCTGGTCGGAAACGTTGACGTCGACCTGCCCCATGCCTTGCTGGTTGAACATGTCGCGCAGGCGGTGCATCTGACCGTCGAGGGCTTCACGCACGCTCGGATGCGCGCTCATGAAGGTCACCTGGGTCTGCTGGTCCGGGACCATGTTCACCCGGATATCCAGACGCCCAAGCTCCGCTGGCTGCAACTGGATGTCAGCCGCCTTCAGGTTGTTGCTCGACAGGTACATGACCCGGTTGACCACTTCTTCGGTCCAGCCGTTCTGGTGCATGGCAATCGGTTGGTTCACCGGCACCGCGTTGGCGGTTTTCGGCGTGGCAGCCTGGGTCAGCGCCGCCAGACGGTTGGCGAAATCATCCACGCGGGTGTCGCTGGTGGCGGTTTTCAGGTCCTTCAGGCCGTCATCGATCAAACCGCTGAACGCCTTTTCACCGCCCTGACTGGTGCTGTCCTTGTCAGCCTGCACATCGAGCATGCTGGCCATGCCGGCAGCGAAGTTCTGCGCCGAGGTCAATTCGCCGTCAGCCTGAGCCTGGGCCGGGGTGGCCTTGGGCTGGGACTGGCTGGAAGCAGAAATGTGACCACTCTGCTCCATGGCCATGCGCACGGCGGGCAGTGAATCGAGCGGATCCGCCTCGGGGTCGAAAGCCGGGTCGGTGGCCGGCGCCGGATCCTTGACCATACCCGGCAATGCCGCCACCGCGGGTTTGTCGGTTTCAGGCTTCGCGGCAGTATCGACGACTGGAGTGGCGACTACCGGCGCCGTGACGACCGGCTCTACCGACGCCACTAACGCCGGGTCCACCGGCGCCGTATCGACAACGGGAGCCGGCGCGGTGTCGGCCGAGTCATCATCAGTAGCGGTCTTGTCGTCCGTTGCCGCCGTCGCCGGTTTGTCGGCGGGCAAGGCTTTGCCGCTATCGGCAACCGCCGGCTCCGGGGCGGCAGACTGATCCTTGCCGAGGTCTTTCTTGCCGCTGTTGTCGGCCACCTTGTCACGGGCAGGTTTTGCCGAATTGTCGACGGTCACCGAGGGCTTGTTCGGGCCTTGATCGGCGAACACCTGAGCGAAGCTGGAGGCCTTGTCCCCGGGCTCTGCGGCCACTGCCGATGATTTGGTCGAGGCAGCTTGCGCCTTGGCCTGGGCGGCGGTCTGAAGAAAAATGTTGGGGCTTGCAGGCATGGCACGGTCTCCGCTGCACTGGGATCGTAGGTACAGTTGGGATAGATGACTGCAAGTGCCGGGCCAGTTTCGTCAGAAATCCGACAAAACCGCCCGACGGCAGGATCAGTGCGTCAGCGAGCGCTGCCGCTCGGCGACATAAACGGGCCGCACATCGGCGAATTCGCTATGAATATCGGCGACCAGTTTGATGATCTCGGAAGGGCTTTTGTCTTTGGCATGCTGTTCCAGCTCCTGGCACAGCACGGCAAGACGGGTCGCGCCCATGTTGCTGCTGCTGCCCTTGAAGCTGTGCGCAACGGAAGACAATGCGTCGGCATCGGCAGTCTGCTGCAACTCCCGCAGGCGGTTTTCGGAATCGGCGAGGAAGGTATCCAGCAGTTCCGGATAGCTGTCTTCCATCACTTCCCGCAGCGCGCTCAGCGCCTCGTGGTCCACATGTGTATCAGCCACTTGTTCACTCCCTGATCAAGAATGCGCGGATTATGCCAGAGCCTCCCAGAAAAACTCCACGCGAGCACTGCGACCATCGTCTGACCAGCTGGCATTTCGGGCCAATTGCCGGATCAGGCTGACTCCGCGTCCCGACAGACGGACACCGTCCAGCGGCCGCTCCATCACGCGCGAGACATCGAATCCCTGGCCGCTGTCTTCGACCCGCACCACCAGACAACCGCCCTCGCCTTCCGGCCGCACCTGCAAATGCACGCGCACATAACCGTCCTGCAAGGCTTCGAGACGGGCATTGCGCTGCTCGTAATATCGGGCGAAACCCGACGCATCGCGCTTGAGGCTCGAATCCAGGCCAAGCACGCCATGCTCCAGCGCGTTGGAATAAAGCTCGGCCAGCACGCTGTACAGTGCGCCACTCTGCGCCCGCAATCCATGCACCTCAAGCAGTAACTGCAACAGGTAAGGCAGCGGATTGAAGCGCTTGAGCGTGGCACCGCGAAATTCGAAGCTCACCGACCAGTCCAGCGGACAGGACTGACCACTGTCCGAATACACCGGCGCCGGCGGGTTGACCTGCTCGGCTTCCAGCAGGCTGACCTCGACCATGCTCACATCGTCCCGGGCCTCTCCGCGAAAGTCCTGCAGCGCCTGCTCGATGTCCTCGAACAGCCGATCCGGCTGGCGATTGGCGGCGAACACCTTGTGCAAGCGCTCGACACCGAACAGCTGGTCGTTGGCATCGCAGGTGTCGATGACCCCGTCGGAGAGCAGAAACACCCGATCGCCCACCGCCATCGAGTGAACCTCGGTGCGGTCATCGAAGGTCTGCGGGCTGAGCACACCCAGCGGCAAGTGGCGCGCCGCCAGTGGCTTGCGCTCCCCGGTGGCGAGGCAATGCAGGTAACCGTCGGGCATGCCGCCGTTCCAGACTTCCACCGAGCGCCGCTGAAAACTCAGGCACAACAGCGTCGCGCAGCAGAACATGTCCACCGGCAGGATGCGCTTGAGCTTGGCGTTCATTTCCCGCAGGGTTTCGGCCAGGCCGTAACCCTTGGCAGTCATGCCGTAGAACACCTCGGCCAACGGCATCGCGCCGACCGCCGCCGGCAAGCCGTGACCGGTGAAGTCACCGAGCAACACATGCATGTCGCCGGCCGGAGTGTATGCAGCCAACAACAGATCGCCATTGAACAGCGCATAGGGCGATTGCAGGTAACGGATATTCGGCGCGCTCAGGCAGCCGGAATGCGCCACCTTGTCGAATACGGCCTTGGCGACCCGCTGCTCGTTGAGCAGATAGTCGTGGTGTTTGGCGATCAGGTCGCGCTGCTGAAGAACCGTGGCCTGTAAACGTCGCAAGCGATCCATCGCCTTGATTTTGGCGGCAAGGATCACCTGGTTGTAGGGCTTCGCCAGAAAGTCGTCGCCGCCGGCCTCAAGACAACGAGCCAGGGCTTCGCTTTCCGTCAGCGAGGTGAGGAAGATGATCGGCACCAGGCTTTCACCCGCCAGCTTCTTGATCTGCCGTGCAGCTTCGAACCCGTCCATCACCGGCATCATGGCGTCCATCAACACCAGATGCGGCTTTTGTCGGATAAATGCCTCGACCGCCTCCGCACCGTGGGTGGCCGTCAGCACTTCATGCCCCTGACGACGGACGATGGTCGACAACAGCAACCGGTCAGCGGCGCTGTCTTCGGCAATCAGGATCGTCAGCGGCTCTTGCGGCTGCATGGCCGTCAACTGATGTCGAACAGTTTGTCGAAGTTGGAGATGGCGAGGATCTTGCGCACATCCGAATTGCTGTTGACCACCCGCACATCCGAGTCGTCACCGCCGGCGTGATCACGCAACAGAAGCAACATGCCCAGGGCCGAACTGTCGAGATAGGTGGCATCCTTGAGATCCACCACAATGGAGTCAGGCTTTTTAGTGAGCCGCTCGTAGGACTCGCGAAATTCCTGATGGCGACCGAAGTCGAATCGGCCCTTGACGGAAATCGTCAACTTTTGCCCATCCGCAGACACTTCTGTAACGACTGACATGTACTGGCTTCCTTGTCATTGACGAACCTGTACAAGGTTTAGCACTTGGAAGGGCCATGGGCAAGGAGCGATGGCGTCGGGATTTGTGCGAGATCTGCCCGTCAAAACGCCTCGTGGCGCGGCAAACGCTGGGACAACTCGTCGAGCAGCTTCTGCTCACGCTTGTCTTCGGCACGCTGGGCTTCGTCGCGGTAGCGTTGTACAAGTTTGCGCAGACCTTCGACCCGGGCGAATGCCTGTTGCCAGGCATCACGGGCCTTGTCCAGATTGTTCTGGTGCCACTGCAGACTTTGGCGCTGCTGATCGACGGCGGTGTCGAGTTGCGCCAGAAAGCCCTGAAAACCCAGCAGCCATTGGCCGGTCACGCCGGTGCTGCCGCGCACGATCCACTGCTGCGAGTAATCCAGACGAAAGGCGTTGAGGTCGGCGAGTTTGCTCTCGGCGACTTTCACCTGCCCCTGAAAATAACCCAGGCGCTGCACGGCGGTTTTTTCGGCCTTCTCGGCCATGTCCACCACCGGCGCCAGACGCGCGGCGCGACTCAGGGCCATGACCGGTTACCCGCCGGCCGCCGGGGCGAAAATCGTTTCGAGGTACGCCTCGCTTTCACCCAGGCTGATTTTGTCGTTGAGACCCTGACGCAGGTATCTGACCAGTTGTGGTTGCAGATTGATTGCAAGGTCAGTCTCGCGGTCACCGCCAGCGACATAAGCGCCGACGCTGATCAGGTCGCGGCTCTGCTGATAGCGCGACCACAGCTGCTTGAAGTATTGCGCGCGCTGCATGTGTTCCGGCGCCACGACTGCCGGCATCACCCGGCTGATCGAGGCTTCGATGTCGATGGCAGGGTAATGACCTTCCTCGGCCAGCCGCCGCGACAGCACGATGTGCCCGTCGAGCACGCCCCGTGCGGAGTCGGCAATCGGATCCTGCTGGTCATCGCCTTCGGACAATACGGTGTAGAACGCGGTGATCGAACCCCCACCCTTCTCCGCGTTACCGGCACGCTCCACCAGTTTCGGCAGTTTGGCGAATACCGACGGCGGATAGCCCTTGGTCGCCGGCGGCTCACCGATGGCCAGGGCGATTTCCCGCTGGGCCTGGGCGAAACGGGTCAGGGAATCCATCAGCAACAGGACGTTCTTGCCCTTGTCGCGGAAATATTCGGCGATCCGCGTGCAGTACATCGCCGCACGCAGACGCATCAGCGGCGCATCGTCCGCCGGCGACGCGACCACCACGGAGCGCTTGAGGCCTTCTTCACCGAGGATGTGCTCGATGAATTCCTTAACCTCACGACCCCGCTCACCGATCAGGCCGACGACGATGATGTCAGCCTCGGTGAAGCGGGTCATCATGCCCAGCAACACCGACTTACCGACACCGGTACCGGCGAACAGACCCAGACGCTGACCACGACCGACCGTCAACAAACCGTTGATACTACGAATGCCGACATCCAGCGGCACGCTGATCGGGTCACGGTTGAGCGGGTTGATGGTCGGGCCGTCCATCGGCACCCAGTCTTCGGCCTTCATGCCGCCCTTGCCGTCCAGCGCACGTCCGGCGCCGTCCAGCACACGACCGAGCATGCTCATGCCCATCGGCAGGCGGCCGGTATCGGCCAGCGGCACGACACGGGCGCCCGGAGCAATGCCCGCCACGCTGCCGACCGGCATCAGAAATACCTTGCTGCCGGAGAAGCCCATGACTTCGGCTTCAACCTGGGACGGGTGATAGGTGTCGTCGTTGATCACCATGCAGCGGGTGCCCATGGCGGCGCGCAGGCCTTCGGCTTCCAGCGTCAGGCCGACCATGCGCAAAAGGCGCCCTTCGAGAATCGGCGCACCGGCGATTTCGGTGGCCTCGGCGTAGGTGCTCAGGCGCTTGGCGAAGCTGGTGCGTTCAAGGCGCATCGGGGGCGTCCGCGAGCGGCTCTTCTGTAATCGGTGCCGGTTTGGGTGTTTCCGGCAGGTCCAGGCTCAGGTCCGGCTCGGCCGGGTGCAGGGCCTGTTCGTGCAACTGGTCGAACAGCTTGGCCATGACCTGGCTGACGCGGGTTTCGATGCTGGCATCGATCCGGCTGTGGTCGGTCTCGACCCGGCAACCGCCCGGCAGCAGGGATTCGTCTTCGACGATGCGCCAGGTTTCCTCATGACGTTCGCGCAAGGCTTTGACCTGTCCGAAATCCTGCGGATTGACGTACAGCCGCACATTGCCCACGCCCAACGGCAACAGCTTGAGCGCGTCGCGCATGACGTGTTCGATCTGCGTCGAGTCGATGGCCAGCTCGCGCTGGATCACCTGTTTGGCGATGTGCTGCACGAGATCGACCAGCGACTTTTCGATCTGGGTGTCTTGCTCGGCGATGGGCTCGAACAGGTGGCCCATCAATTGCTCAAGGCTGTTGACCTTGGCCGTCAGGACCACTTCGGCTTCCTGGCGCACCTTGAGGGTGGCGCTGTGAAAGCCTTCCTTTTCGCCGATGGCGAAGCCCTCGTTGTAGGCCTCCTGACGGATGCTTTCGAGTTCTTCCAGAGTCAGTGGCTGGACTTCCTCCAGCGGCACCTCTTCCATTTCCGGCGGTTCAGGCTCCGGTTCCGGCTCGGGCTCAGGTTTCGGCGGGTCGAAGCTGGGCAACGCCCAAGATTCGAAACCGCGGACGTCCCGGGCACGGATCAGGTCCGTCACATCGTCGTCATGCTTGTCCATGGGCTTAGATCATTTCCTCGCCGCCCTTGCCACCGAGCACGATTTCTCCGGCTTCGGCCATACGGCGGGCGATGGTGAGGATTTCCTTCTGTGCGGTCTCCACGTCGCTGACGCGCACCGGGCCCTTGGCCTCGAGGTCGTCGCGCAGCAGTTCGGCGGCACGCTTGGACATGTTCTTGAAGATCTTCTCCTTGACGCCTTCGTCCGAACCCTTGAGGGCCAGCACCAGCACATCGGAAGACACTTCGCGCAACAGCGCCTGGATACCGCGGTCGTCGACATCGGCCAGGTTGTTGAACACGAACATGAGGTCTTCGATCTGACCGGACAGGTCTTCGTCGACTTCGCGGATCGAGTCCATGAGCTGGCCTTCGATCGAGCTGTCGAGGAAGTTCATGATGTCCGCCGCGCGCTTGATGCCACCCAGGGTGGTGCGCGAGGCGTTCGAGTTGCCGGAGAACTGCTTCTCGAGGATCTGGTTCAATTCTTTCAGCGCGGCCGGCTGCACGGTGTTCAACGACGAGACGCGCAGGATGATGTCCAGACGTACCTTGTGGTCGAAGTTGCCCAGCACTTCACCGGCCTGATCCGGATCGAGGTACGCCACCACGATCGCCTGGATCTGCGGGTGTTCGTAACGGATCACGTCGGCCACGGCGCGCGGCTCCATCCATTTCAGGCTGTCGAGGCCACTGGTGTTGCCGCCCAGCAGAATGCGGTCGATCAGGCCGTTGGCCTTGTCTTCACCCAGGGCCTGGGTGAGCATTTTGCGCACGTAGTCGTCGGAGCCGACGCCCAGGCTGGTCTGGTCGCCGACGATGTCGACAAACTCGCTCATGACCTGCTCGACCTGCTCACGGTGGACGTTGCCCATCTGGGCCATGGCCACGCCGACTCGCTGGACCTCTTTGGGGCCCATGTGGCGCAGCACTTGTGCGGCATCGGTCGAACCCAGGGACAGCAGCAGAATCGCGGCTTTATCGACCCGGGACAGTTTGGCGACGGCGGCTCGGTTATCACTCATCTGCGTTAATCCACTCTTTCACGACCTGGGCCACACGACCCGGGTCTTCTGCCACCAGACTCTTGATTGCGTTCAACTGAGCGTCATAACCCTCGCTCGGGCTCGGCAGCAGAATGCTGGTCGGGCCGCCGAGGCTGACGCGATCGTTGGACAGTTCACCATCCAGACCGCCCATGCCACCGAGTTCCATGTCGCCGCCCAGACCGGCCAGCTCCTTGCTTTTGCCACCACCGGTGATGTTGTTGAGCACCGGACGCAGCACGCCGAACACCAGCACCAGGATGAACAACACGCCCAGCACTTGTTTGACGATGTCCCAGAACCATGGCTGGGAGTAGAACGGAATGTCGGCGATCACTTCGCCGCGCTCGGCGGAGAACGGCATGTTGATCACGCTGACGCTGTCGCCACGGCTGGCGTCGAAGCCGACGGCGTCCTGTACCAGACGAGTGAAGCGCGCCAATTCGTCGGCGCTCCACGGTGCACGGGTGGTTTCGCCGTTGGCCGGGTTGATCTTGACCTGATCGTCCACCACCACCGACACCGACAGGCGATTCAGGCGACCCTGCTGCTGTTTGGTGTGGCTGATGGAACGGTCGAGTTCGAAGTTCTTGGTGGATTGTTGACGCTTGTCCGCCGGGTACGGCGCGAGCATCGGCTGGCCGGTGGCCGGGTCCATGATCTGCTGACCGTTGGCATCAACCAGTGGCTGGCCTGGTTGCACCATGCTCGCCGGGGCGGCGGCGCCACCGGTGGTTTGCGGTGCCGAGGCCGGTGACGGCGGCTGGTTGCTCAATGCACCCGGCACACCTTGCGGGCCATTGCTGGCAGTGCGTTGTTCGTTGACCGACTGTTCGCTGCGCAGCGCCGGTTGATCCGGGTTGAACTGCTCGGCGGTCGATTCGACGGCACTGAAATCAACGTCGGCCGAGACTTCAGCCTTGTAGCGATCGTTGCCCAGTACCGGTTGCAGAATGTTGTGCACGCGCTGGGTGAGCATGCTTTCCATGCGACGGCTGTAGTCGAACTGCTTGCCGGCCATGGTCATTTCGGCGTTTTCCGCCTGATCCGACAGCAGGTTGCCCTTCTGGTCGACGACGGTGATCTGCGATTTGCTCAACTCGGGAACAGAAGTCGCCACCAGGTTGATGATGGCAACGACCTGGCCCGGCTCCAGCGAACGACCGGAGTACAGCTCGACCAGTACCGAAGCGCTTGGCTTGCGTTCGTCACGCACGAATACCGAACTTTTCGGAATCGCCAGGTGAACGCGCGCGCCCTTGACGTTGTTCAGGCTGGAAATGGTGCGGGCCAGCTCGCCTTCAAGGCCGCGACGATAACGGGTCGCTTCCATGAACTGGCTGGTGCCCAGACCCTGTTCCTTGTCGAGGATTTCAAAACCGATGTTGCCGTCGCTGGGAGTGACACCAGCGGCCGCGAGCTTGAGCCGCGCACGGGACAGGTCATCGGCCTTGACCAGCAAGGCGCCGGAATTCGGTTCGACGGTGTAGGGAATGTCGGCGGAGGCCAGGGTGTCCATGACCTGCTTGGCGTCCATGCCGGCAAGGCTGCCGTACAACGGACGGTAATCCGGCTGCTGCGACCACAGCACCACGGCAAAGCCAATCGCCACGCTCGCGGCCAGGCCGACCAACAGGCCCACCTGACGCAGCATGGTCATCTCGGAGAGGTTTTCCAGGAAGGACAGTCCGAACAGCGGCGGTTTGCCGTCTATCGGGGTGGCCTTGGCCGGAACGTTATCGGCGACTGCTTCTGCCATGACTCAATCTCGTCCTTAAACCGGCATCTGCATGATGTCTTGATAAGCCTGAACCAGCTTGTTGCGCACCTGGGTCAGGGCCTGGAACGACACGCTGGCCTTTTGCGAGGCAATCATCACGTCCGTCAGATCGACGCCGCTCTTGCCGATTTCGAACGCGTTGGCCAATTGGCTCGACGCCTGTTGGGTATCGTTCACTTTGTTGATGGCCTGACCGAGCATGTCGGAAAAGTTGCTGCCTGCCACTTCCGGGACAGCGGAAGTCGATTTCGGCTTCGACATGGCGTCCATTTGCATGGCCTTCATGTCCATCATCAACCGATTAAATTCAATACCTTGGCTCATGGTCTACTCTCTTGGGCGGCCCGCAATTTTTTGACACTCACTCGGCGGGTACTCAGGTGTTAGCAACAACGGTGCCAGCTCATGGGCACCGCTTTGAGAAAAGCCGTTTCAAACGTTTGCGCCACCCGTCAGGTTGCGAACAGGTAGCCTTCGACATCCATGCCCGCATCGCGCATTTGCGCCAGTTTGTACCGCAGGGTGCGCGGGCTGATGCCGAGTTTTTCCGCTGCTTCCTTGCGTCGACCGCGCTCGGTACGCAGGGTGTCGATGATCATCTGGAACTCGCGACGACGCAGGTCATCGCCCAGCGCACCGGCCGAATCCGCGTCGATTTCGACCTCTCGAATGATCGACGCGGCGGGCACCACCGCCGGCAATGGCGCAAACAGCGCAGGCCCGGAGAGACAGAAATCCTGCGGCTGGATCAACCCGCCCTGCTGCAGAATCAAGGCGCGCTGAACCGCGTTATCCAGCTCGCGCACGTTGCCCGGCCACGGATAACCGATCAGGCACGCTTGCGCCTCGGGCGAGAATTTCGCCGTCGCATGCTTCATTTTATTGACGTGTTTGGCCAACAGACGCTCGGCCAGTGGCAGGATATCGGCGGTGCGCTCGCGCAACGGACGCCATGCCAGGGGAAAAACCGACAGACGATAATAGAGGTCTTCACGGAATCGCCCCGCTGCCACTTCACCGGCCAGATCACGGTTGGTGGTGGCTACCACGCGAATATCGAGGGTGATCGGCTTGCGTGCGCCGACCCGCTCGACTTCCCGCTCCTGCAACACCCGCAGCAGCTTGGCTTGCAGACCGAGGGGCATTTCGGAAATCTCATCGAGCAGAATGGTGCCGCCGTCCGCCTGTTCGAACTTGCCGGCCTGGGCCGCGATGGCGCCGGTGAACGAGCCCTTTTCGTGACCGAACAGGGTGGCTTCGAGCATGTTGTCGGGGATCGCCGCACAGTTGATCGCAATGAACGGCTGACTGGCGCGATGGGATTGCTGGTGGATGTAGCGCGCCAGCACTTCCTTGCCGGTGCCGGACTCGCCGGAAATCAGCACGGTGGAATCACTGCGTGCAACCCGCGCCGCCAGATCCAGCAATTGAGCACTGGCCGGCTCGACCGCGACCGGGCCTTCGGCGTCGCTGGCGCCAAGGCTGCCCAAGGCGTGACGCGCTACCAGATCCAGCAGAGCCTTGGGCTCGAACGGCTTGACCAGATAATCCGCCGCGCCCTGGCGCATGGCATCGACCGCGCGTTCGACCGCGCCATGGGCGGTCATCAGCAGCACCGGCAATTGCGGTTGCCGTGCGCGCAGCAGGCCGAGCAATTGATGGCCGTCCATGCCCGGCATGTTGACGTCACTGACCACCAGACTGAACGCTTCGCGCTCGACGGCGTTCAGCGCCTCTTCGGCCGAACCCACCGCGTGATAGTCGTGACCGGCCAGCAACAGCGTATCGGCCAGCGCTTCGCGCAACGAGCGGTCATCCTCGACCAGCAGAACCTTGATGCCCATGACCTTCACTCAGCTCCCTGTACAGCAGAAAACAACGGCAGGATGACCTGCGCGCACGTACCGCGCCCGACCCGCGAACGCAGCTGCAATTCTCCCTGATGCGCACGCGCCACGGCCTTGACCACGGTCAGGCCCAGGCCGGTCCCGGTGACTTTGGTGGTGAAAAACGGCTCGCCCAGCCGCGCCAGCACCGCCGCATCAATACCGCTGCCACTGTCACTGACACACAAACGCAGGGTGTTATCGCGGGTATAGCAATGCACTTTCAGACGCACCTCACCGGCACTCGCCTGAATCGCGTTTTCAATCAGATTGAGCAGCGCGCCGACCAGCGTGTCGCGATTGCACAGCAGCTCGCCGGCATGGCTGTCGCACTGCCAGCGGATCGGCAGATCCTGCACATGGGTCAGCGCCGCGGCCTGCAGCGACTGCATCAAGGCATTCGGCGTGACACGGTCGGTCAGCGGCAGCTCACCGCGGGCGAATACCAGCATGTCGCGCACCTGATGCTCCAGCTCGTGCAGACGCTCCTTGAGGCGACCGGCAAAACGCTGCTGGGTCGCGACCGGCAGTTCCTGCTCGGTCAAATGACTGGCGTACAGCAACGCGGCGGACAACGGTGTGCGGATCTGATGCGCCAGCGACGCGACCATCCGCCCCAGGGACGACAGGCGCTCGTGACGGGCCAGCTGATCCTGCAAGTGACGGGTTTCAGTCAGGTCGTTGAGCAGCACCAACTGCCCCGGCTCGGCATCCAGCGAGCGGGTGGCAATCGACAGGCGTCGACCGTTCTTCAAGGAAATTTCGTGACCGTCGTCTTCACGGGGCGCAAAGCAACGGGCAATGACATGGCGCCACAGCTCGCCTTCCAGCGGCAGGCCGAGCAATTCGATGGCGGCAGGATTGGCCTCGCACACAATGCCGTGACCGTCGATGACGATGACGCCACCGGGCAACAGATCGAGGAGGTTTTGCAGACGGTTGGCCAAGCGTTCTTTTTCCGCCAGTTCCTGCATGCGCTGGGCGCTGACCACGGCCAGCTCGCCCTTGAGCTCGGTGACCCGGGCTTCGAGCATGCTGTAGGAGTCGGTCAACTGGCTGGACATCTGATTGAACAGGGCGAATGCCTGCTCAAGCCCCTGGCGGCTCGCCTGCTCTACGGACGGCAGTTGCCCCGAGGACTCGGGAACAGAAGACATCTGGGAGGCTTGGGGCATTGTGCTCTCTCGCTTGGCTGACCGTCAGTGAAACGGAACGTTGCGAGGGATGTAGCAATACCCGTGCCTAAAAAAAACCGCTTATAAATGAAGCATTTGAAAAACAGGCGTCAATCATCCGCCTGTTCATCACCTTCACGACGGCTCATGCCGTACTTGCGCATCTTCTCTACCAGCGTAGTGCGGCGGATGCGCAGGCGTTCGGCGGCGCGGGCCACGATGCCGTTGGCATCGTCCAGCGCCTGCTGGATCAGGCCCTGCTCCAGACCACCGAGATAATCCTTCAGATCCAGACCTTCCGGCGGCAACAGGGCGTTGGCGCTGAAATCCGGCGTATGGCCGTTGATCGCCACGCGCTCTTCCAGATCGCTGCGCAGGCTGTCGACCATTTGCTCGTCTTCGTCGTCGACGTAGCGGAATTTCTTCGGCAGCTCGACCACGCCGATCACCCCGTACGGATGCATGATCGCCATGCGCTCCACCAGGTTGGCCAGCTCGCGAACGTTGCCCGGCCAGCCGTGGCGGCACAGCGACATGATCGCGGCGGAGTTGAAGCGGATCGAACCGCGCTTCTCGTGCTCCATGCGCGAGATCAGCTCGTTCATCAGCAGCGGAATGTCTTCAACGCGCTCACGCAGCGGCGCCATCTCGATCGGGAACACGTTCAGGCGATAGTAGAGGTCTTCGCGGAAGGTGCCGATCTCGATCATGCTTTCGAGATTCTTGTGGGTCGCGGCAATGATCCGCACGTCGACGCTCTGGGTCTTGTTGCTGCCCACGCGCTCGAAGGTGCGCTCCTGCAGCACGCGCAGCAGCTTTACCTGCATCGGCAGCGGCATGTCGCCGATTTCGTCGAGGAACAGCGTACCGCCGTTGGCCAGCTCGAAGCGGCCGGCACGGCTGGTGATCGCGCCGGTGAAGGCGCCCTTCTCGTGACCGAACAGTTCGCTTTCCAGCAACTCGGCCGGGATCGCCCCGCAGTTGACTGGTACGAATGGCGCGTCACGACGCTTGGAATGGTAATGCAGGTTGCGCGCAACCACTTCCTTGCCGGTCCCGGACTCGCCGAGGATCAGCACGCTGGCATCGGTGTCGGCCACTTGCTGCATCATCTGACGCACGTGCTGGATCGCGCGACTGGTGCCGACGAGACTGCGGAAAAGGTTGGGTTCGCGATGACGGCCGCGCTCGCGGGCCTGGTCGTACATCTCGCGATAGACCTGGGCACGGTGCAGGGAGTCGAGCAGCTTGCTGTAGCTCGGCGGCATTTCGAGGGTCGAAAGTACCCGGCGGCGCTGGTCTTCGGGCAGGTCCACCGAAGAATTATCGCCCATCAGCAAAACCGGAAGGAACTCATCCCAGGTTGAGAGTGTCTTTAGCAAGCCCAAAAGCGCACCAGGAGCATTGACCGTCCCGATCAGTACGCAAATGACCTCACGACTAGACGACAAAGAGCCGACTGCCTGCTGCCAGTCATGGCTTCCGCAGGGTAAATTTTCTTCGCCAAGAAAATTTAAGATCACCGCCAGGTCGCGGCGGCGGACGCTATCGTCATCGATCAGCAGAATTTTGGTTTCACGCCACATGCAATAGCAACTTCCCTAGTCAACTCAATGCCCAAAATGAGGGGCAAGCGAGACGCTTGCAGGACACCTTGTGCCTGTAGACGCCTGAAATCTGAAAACAGCCACTAGTTAAGTCAAAAAACCGTGCACAGTCAAATTTATGGCGCACATATCTGGATTAACTGAGGGTTAATTAACCAAACAGATGGTAAACCTTTGCCGCGTTCTGCGCTTGGGTGATCTGCGACATCTCGTCGACTATCGCCTGACGCTCACCCATCGCCACTTCAAGCAGCTGCTTGTAGACATGCAGCAACTCTTCAAGGTTATCGCGCAACGCAACCTCGTCCACCGAAGCTTCACTCAAGACATCTTCCATGCAGGAACGGCAATCCAGATCCAGTTGACCGATCGCCTCCCAATTGCGCTCGGCCAGGGCTCCGACCAAGGCTGCTCGGGTTTCTTCAATTCGCTGCAAAACAAGACTCATGGTGATCTCCTCAGAACTGCGGAGCAGGCGCAGGTGCGATCGCGTCCCAGCCTTCCTTGACGGTGCTCAGCAAGCCGGCTACCTCATCAAGAATGCGCGGATCGCTGCTGATGTTCGCCTCGGCGAGACGCTTCATCATGTAGATGTAAAGACCGTCCAGATCAGCCAGCGTGTCCGCGGAATTTTCCAGATCCAGACCTTCACGCAGTCCGCTGACGATGCCGATGGCCTTGCTGATCGACGTGCACTTGGCTGGAATATCCTTGCGCTCGATCGCACCTTTGGCCTGAGCGATACGGTCCAGGCCGCCTTCCATCAGCATTTGCACCAGGCGATGAGGGCTCGCTTCAGATGTCTGAGCGTGCGCACCTACTTTCTGGTATTGCCGAAGGGCTAACATCGGATTCATGTTCTACCTCATTTGCCACAATGACTCGTATGAACAGTGTATCGCCAGCGAGTCGAAAAACTTTAGACCACAAGACAAAAACCCGGCACACGCTCGAAAGCGTAGCCGGGTTTTTGTCGCTCTTGCATGTTACTTCGCGGATTGCTGTGCGTTGAGCGAGGCGAAGAACGACGTAATACTGCTTGCCGTAGACTTCATCTGACCTACCAGCAAGTCCATGGCGTTGTATTTTGCAGTCAACGTCTTGGTCAGGTTGGCAACACGCAGATCGAGCGCCAGTTGCTGACTGGTCAGGCTCTTGGTGTTGTTGTTCAGGATGCCCATGCGCTGATCAAGCAGGCCCTTGGCGGTAGGGAGACTACCTGCAGGAGGCTTCAGATACGGATCCACAGCCTTGCTCATGCGTGCCAACAGACCGTTGGTGTCATTGGTACCAGTAAACATCTGCTGGACCTGACCGGTCATGCCCGGCGTGGACATGGCCTTGTTGAAAGCAGTCGTATCGAGCGACAGGTTGCCGGTGAGTTTGTCGGTCATCACACCCAGCTGCGACAGATAGGCCATCGGGCTCCCCGCAGCAGCGGCACCCGGAGCTGTCAGCTGCCCACGAATATCGGCAATCAACGAACGTGGCAGAGAGTCACCGGTGAAGGCCGCCTGAACGGTCAGTTTGCCATCCTCATCCGGTGTTGCCTTGGACAAAGTGTCAATGGTGCTCTTCAAGGTATTGTAGGCATCAACGAATGCCTGAACAGACGTCTGCAAGCCCTTGGTGTTGGTATCGACAGTCACCGTGACCGGCGTCCCGGGCGTCGCCGGAACAGTCAGCAGGTTCAATGTCAGACCGCTGATTGCACCGGTCACCGTGTTGCTCTTGCTGGATACCGCCAGACCGTCAATGGTCAACGAGGCATCCTGAGCGAGGCCGCCGACCGATCCGGACGCGCCCGCCGCCGGAGTAGCGCCCATCACCTGGGTGCCATCGATTTCCAGACCGGCAATACCGCTGACCGAGAGGTCGGAACCTGCACCCGTCTTGCTCGAACTGATCACCAACCGCGAAGCACCGCTACTGTCGGTGACGATGTTGGCGGAAATACCGTTGGAGCCCTGAGCCGTGTTAATGGCGTCACGAGTGCTCTGCAAGGTCGCGTTGGCCGGAATCGTGACATTGTAATCAGTGCCATTCTGACTGATTTTCAGGGTACCACTCGGAATGGCACTGGCCGCACCGCCGGCAAAGGATGCACTGGCTACTTTCGAACCGGTGGCCAGTTTACTCACGACAACACTGTAAGTACCGGAAACTGCGGTGTTATCCGAAGTCACACCCAAAACCGCAGGCGTACTCGACGTGGCGGTGTAGCCGGCAAATGCAGGATTGGTCTTGCTGCCAAGGTTCGTCATCGCCGTCTGGAAGGCGGTCAGCGCACTCTTCAGCGTACCTACACCGGAAATCTTCAGCGTGTTGGTTTTCGTCGCATTGTCGATCTGCGTCTGCTTCGGCGACTTGTCGGCGTTGACCAGCGCAGTAACGATCGCACCGATGTCCAGGCCGGAACCCAGGCCCGAACCCGGTAAAATTGGACTTGCCATGTGCATCTCCCTTGGGTTGTTGCCAGTCTTTTGACCACTACCTGCGTCTAAAGAACTTCAAACACTATTCATGCCAGCTATCAGACTTTGGCGTCGAACAACACGTGACTTGCGTTGGCGAGGCTGTCTGCCAGCTTGAGGGCTTCTGCGGAAGGGATCTGTCGTACGACCTCGCCCGTCTCGCTTGCGATCACCTTGACGATGACCTTGCCGGAATGCTCGTCGATCGAGAATTCCAGATTGCGCTTGATCGACTGAACGAACTTCTCGATCTCCTGCACCGCCAGCTTCAGCTTGGTTTCATCTGCTTCCTGGCTCTTTTTCGAGGCAGGAACCGCTTCAACGGCCTGAGGCTTGGTCTCCGACGGCTTGTCGGTGACGGTATTGGCTGGCTTGGGAGCCGGATAAGACACGTTAAGCTTGACGCTCATGTCCATGCTCATCACCTCATAACGTAAAAAGCGAGAGAGCACGCAAGCGCACTCCCCCGCTAAAACTCATTCCGAAATTACTGAAGCAGCTTCAGTACAGCGGAAGGCAGTTGGTTGGCTTGAGCCAGAACAGAGGTCGAAGCCTGTTGCAGGGTTTGCTGCTTGGTCAGGTTAGCAGTCTCTGCGGCGAAGTCGGTATCTTGTACGCGACCTTGTGCAGCAGTGGTGTTCTCGGTGATGTTCTGCAAGTTCTGGATGGTGCTGGTCAGACGGTTTTGCGAAGCACCCAGGCTGGCACGAGTTGCACCGATTGCAGCGATAGCGGCGTCGATTGCAGTGATCGCGTTGTCGATGTTCTGCGAAGCAGAACCAGCGCCAGTACCGGTGGTACCGGTCAGAACTACAGTACCGCTGCCTACGGACAGGCTGACGGCGTCGAACTTGGAGCTCAGTACCAGGTCGATGTGGTTAGCCGAACCGGTGTTTGCGCCCACTTGCAGGGTCACAGTACCAGCCGAACCGTCCAGCAGGTTTTTGCCGTTCAGGTTGGTAGCAGCCGAGATACGGGTGATCTCGTCGGACATCTGAGCGAATTCAGCGTTGGTAGCGGTCTGGTCAGCAGTGCCGTTGGTACCGTTACGTGCTTTAACAGCCAGTTCACGCATACGCTGCAGAATGTCGGTCGAAGCTTGCAGAGCGCCTTCAGCGGTCTGGGCAACGGAGATACCGTCGTTGGCGTTCTGGATTGCCTGGGTGTTACCGCGGATCTGGGAAGACATACGGTTGGAGATCTGCAGGCCAGCGGCGTCGTCTTTAGCGCTGTTGATTTTCAGGCCGGAAGACAGGCGCTGCATCGAAGTCGACAGAGCGTCGGAAGCGCGGTTCAGGTTTTTCTGAACGTTCAACGACGTGGTGTTGGTGTTTACTGTTAAAGCCATGACGAATTCCTCGTTGGTTGGGTACTGCGGCTTCCGGCCCTGGCAACCGCCGGGTATGGCCTAGAGAACCTTCGTAATAGTTATCGTCGGGTTTGCAGGTTGCTTGAGGGCTTTTTTGAAAAAATTTGCCATCACCCTGCCACCCCCTAGAAAACAAAGACTTAGCAGCACTTTACCCTCGAAAAAATGACGTCATAAAACCGTCCATGGCGCAAACCTGCGGGCCAGCGCCTTCGCCCCTCGTCAGGCGGACGATTCTTCCAGCAATCGAATCAACTCGTACTCCATGAAATCGGCAAGTCCCAACCAGTCCTGACGCTCCTGGCACTCGAGCATCTGCGTGAGCAACTGCGCCCAGGCGTGCTGCTTCTGTACACCGGCCGACTGCAATGACCGCTGCGCGCCCTCAAATACATCGACCATGGTCAACGCGGCCTCGACGTCACGTCCCAAGCGGAACAGCCCGGCACACTGGTGGCACTCGTCTACCCAGCCTTTCAGCGCAGTCATTGCACAAACTCCTGATTGAACGCTGTACCGGCAATCTGCGCCCCCGCGCGGCTGCTGTTGAAGAACGCCACCTGCGGCTGACTGGCGATGTATCGCTCCAGCACGCACAGGTAACCGCGAAAATTGAGCTGGGTACTGACACGCTGGCCATATCCGTCACGCACCCAGTGCCGCGCCTGATTCACCGACGGCCCGAGGTCACCGTCATTCCAGCCGGCATGGGTTTTGTTCATAGGGAAGGCAAAATCGGCGCCGAACAGGGTGATGCGTGCAGCGCCCATCTTCACAGCCAGGTCCACGGCCGGGTGAATCACGCTGCCACCCACATGCAGCAACGCCCTCGGGTGCTGCTCACGCAATGCCGCATAGACCGGACTGGCCGAGCAAGCGCCATAACGCTTGCCCTTCCAGGCCCTCAGCACCTCCGGGTCACTCATGGGCAGATACACCAGCGGGATGCCGTCGGATTCCTCGAAGGGCAAATGCCGGAAGCTGATGCGCTGATCGATACTCACCACATAGTCGGGCACGATCCCGTGTTCGCGCAGCGGTCGGTACGCGGTGTCGACGCAAATGAACAGCGGACGCTCCGCCCGCTCGCGAATCGCCGCCAGACGTTCGAAGTGCTGCTCAAGGGTCGGCCCGGTACCGATCACATAGATCTCCCGACCGGCACAAGTGCCGAACAACGTCGCCACATCATCGTCAGCCAGCAATACCGGCAAGCAGTCCTGCAGACGCTGTTGAATGAACGGTGACTGCGGATCGAACTCGCGGTTGTTGAAGCTCAGATGCACTTCGCTGACCAGCCGATCTCGAATCTTCGCGTTGAAGTCATCGGCCAGCAGCATCTCGGCAGGCAATGCGAAAAACGGTGTGCAGATGTCGGGCAGGTCGCTGGCGTACAGCAATTCGACTCGCGGATCCCGCAGCCACTCCCGCTGATCGAGCAGTTGCAGCACCAAGGCGAACAGTGCGCCGTTGAGGATGTGCACATATAGCCGCTCAAGCCCGGAGCGTTCCAGCAGCACCGTGGGCAAATCCCCGAGTCCGGTGCCGTAGACATGCAGTTGCGGCTTGTCTGCCGGCAGGCTGGCAGCCTGAATCTGCGCTTCGCGGACACGGTCATGCCGACTGGTGAGCTGAATGCCGCCAACGCTCAGCGTCGAGCCCAGCCCCTGCGTCAGTTCGGCCTCGATTGCCGAACTGTCTTCGTTCAGCAATCGGGCGAACAGCGCCGGCCAGCGTCGTTCGATGACTTCAGCGTTGGCCTGGAAAAACTCACTCATGACGCCTCGCGCTCCCTTCAGGCAAAAAAATAGCGTTCAAGGTTAACCCTTGAACGCTATTTTTGTATCCGCCGTTTTTAACCGATTCAAGGACGATAAATAATCGCCGAACCCCACGACAGACCGACGCCGAAACCACTGATGGCGATGCGGCTCCAGTCGGAATCCATCACGTGTTTTTCCAGCAGCAGCGGCACACTGGACGACACGGTGTTGCCGGTCTCGACCATGTCCTTGATGAACTTCTCCGGCTCGCCTTCGAAGCGCCGCGCCACGGCATCGACAATCGCCGCACTGCCCTGGTGAATGCAAAAGGCATCGATGTCATCGGCCTTCAGACCGGAATCGTCGAGCAGTTCGTGCAGATGCGCAGGCACCTTGAGCAGTGCGAAGTTGAATACTTGGCGGCCGTTCATGAAGAACACGCCATCGGTGACTTTCAGGTGCGGTGCGCCGGAACCGTCGGTGCCAAATTTGGCCTTGCCGAGTGCCCAGACCGGGTCTTCCCCCATCCAGGTCGCGGTAGCGGCATCGCCGAACAGCATGGTGGTGTTGCGGTCTTCCGGATCGACGATCTTCGAATACGGGTCGGCGGTGATCAACAGACCATTCTTCAGGCCGGCGGCTTCCATGAAGCCCTTGATCGCGTAGATGCCGTAAACGTAGCCGGAGCAACCCAAGGAAATATCGAACGCCGCGACATTGGTCGGCAGCCCGAGTTTGTCCTGGACGATGGCAGCGGTGTGCGGCAGGCCTTCTTCGTCACCGTTCTGGGTGACGACGATCAGCGCATCGATGGATTCACGTTTCAGTTCAGGGTTGTTGGCAAACAGCGCATTGGCCGCTTCAACGCACAGATCGGAGGTTTCCTGTTCCGCGTCTTTACGCGGGAGGAAGGCCGAACCGATCTTGCCGAGGATGAATTCTTCATCCTTCTCGAATTTTGCACCTTGTGCGTAATTGTCCACGCCGGCTACAGGAACGTAGCTCGCAATGCTTTTTATGCCAATCATTACGGCTTCCCAATAATAAACAGCCCAATACCACCGCTCGCAAGGATTCGAGGGGCGCCGACAAACAGAAAACGGCCGCCACAACGGGCAGCCACGGGGAGCGCAAAGGGCTACCACTGGGACCGAAAAACGGGCCAGGCGCCATCTCCCCGGTCATTACAATACAGTGAAGATGCGCGTTATGACTCGCAGGTCACGCTATTTTGCCGAATCGGTGGCAGATTGGCTCATTCGACCAATGACCAGTCCAGCGGCGTACCGCGCTTGATCGGCTGGCGCGCACGGCGCCCGAGGACGGCTTCGGTGTGCTTGGGCGGCAGACCGAGACCGGGACGAATGGCACGCACATTGGCCGCCGTGAAGGGCTCACCGGCCGCCATATCGGCCGTGACGTACAGCGACCGGCGGTAAACCAGCGATTTTTGCTCAGCCTCGGTGACGCCGTAATGCACCTGGCCCATGGCCTGCCAGGCGCGCTCGGTTTCGACCACCAGACTGGCCAGTTCCGCCGGTTCCAGCGAAAAACTGGCGTCAACCCCGCCGGCCGCACGGTCGAGGGTGAAGTGTTTTTCCACCACCGTCGCACCGAGCGCCACCGCCGCCACCGACACGCCGACGCCCATCGAATGGTCTGACAGCCCGACCTCACAACCGAACAACTCACGCAGATGCGGGATCGTGCGCACGTTGCTATTGGTCGGGGTCGCCGGGTAGGTGCTGGTGCACTTGAGCAGCACCAGATCCTTGCATCCCGCCTCACGGGCGGCGCGCACGGTTTCGTCGAGTTCGGCGAGGCTGGCCATGCCGGTGGAAATGATCAGCGGTTTGCCAGTCGCTGCGACACGGCGGATCACCGGCAGATCGGTGTTCTCGAAACTGGCGATCTTGTAGGCCGGCACATCGAGGCTTTCGAGAAAGTCCACGGCGCTGTCATCGAACGGCGTCGAAAACGCGAGCATGCCCAGCTCTTTGGCCCGGGCGAAGATCGGCGCATGCCATTCCCAGGGTGTGTGGGCCTTTTCATATAGGTCATAGAGCGAGGTGCCCGCCCACAGACTGTTCGGATCCTTGATGAAGAACTCGCCCTCCGCCAGATCCAGGGTCATGGTTTCGGCGGTGTAGGTTTGCAGCTTCAAGGCATGGGCACCGGCCTTTGCCGCCGCTTCGACAATCTGCAAGGCGACGTCCAGCGACTGGTTATGGTTGCCGCTCATTTCCGCGATGATGAACGGCGGTGCATCGGCACCGATCCGGCGGTTGCCGATCTTGAAACTGCTCATTGACGGGATTCCTTCAAAACCTTGGTGAACGCGCAGGCACTCTGGGTGAACCCGGCGTCACGAAAAACATTCATCGAGGGTCGATTGGCCGGCAACACCTGGGCGGTGATGGCGGTCATCTGCGGCCAGTGTGCAGCCACAAAGGCTTCACCCTGCGCCAGCAGTGCCCGGCCCCAACCCAGGCCAAAACGCCCCTCGAACAGATACAGCGAAACCTCTGCCTCAAAGCCGCGCAAATCGTAGCGTAGGACGCCGACCGGGCCGTCATCCGCCTCGGCCACCAGCAGCAACCGCTGAGGATTGCGCAGGCTCGCGCCCAGCCAGTTCACATGTTGCGTCCAGTCAATCGTCCCGCTGTCCAGCGACCAGCGGCGCACCACCTCGGCATTGCGTCCGTCGAACAGCAACTGCGCATCCTCCGGCGTCGCCAGGCGCAACTTGAGCACCGCGCCGGCCAGTGCCGCCGCTACCCGCAGCGCACCGCGTCCGTCGACCAGTTGCCGCGAACGCTCGGCCAGGCTCTGGCGCAGATAAAAATTGCCCACGACAAAGCCGATGGCATCGCGCAGCTGCTCGACGCTGACCTGCTCCCGCGCGCCCATGAACACATGCGCCCCGGCCGCCGCCATCACCTCACCGTTGGCCTGCTGGTTGTTCGACACCGCAATGCAGATCGTCGGCAGGCCCAAGGCCGCGCGCTCCCAACTGGTGCCGCCGCCGGCGCCGATAAACAGGTCGGCCTCGGTCATGCGTCGATGAAAATCGCTGACGAAACTGTGCAGACGCCAGTGCGGCCGCGTTTCGGCCAGTGCCTGCATCTCTGCCCAGGCCGGGTTGTCGGCGCCGGCGACAAAATCCACTTCAAGCGCCGAAAAATCCGCCAGCGCCAGCATCGCGTGATGAGTCTGGCGTGCCGCATCGAAGCCGCCAAAATTCACCAGCACCCGGCGCGCCACCGGTTTGATCTCGATGGCCGGGCCACTGAATTCTTCACGCAGCATGGCGAAGCGCGGGCCGAGCAGTGTTCGGCAACCGGCCGGCAGCAGCGGTTGATAATTTTCGCTGAGCCCGGAGAGGTTCTGATTGAGCAACAGGTCCACGCTGTAGCGGCGGGTCGCCAGATCATCGACGGCGGCGATCCGTGGTGCGAAGCGACGAGCTGCGGTCTGCCAGTGATGATCGAGGCCGTAATGATCGGCGATGACCCAGTCAAATCCGGGCTGCCCTTCCAGCTGCGTCGCCAGTGCATCGATATCCGCTTGCCACGGCAGCATCGACTCGATGGCCTGCTCCGGGTCTTCACCGGCATAGCGATCCGGCAACGCGAAGGTCTCGAAGCCTTCGCTTTGCAACGCATCAAGCCGATGCCCCGGCAAACGACGACAGGCGAACGCAACGTGACTGCCTTGCGTGCGCAATACCCGCGCCAGCGTCAGGCACCGGGCGATGTGGCCGCTGCCGATGGTCGGCGAGGCGTCGGCGCGGATCAGCACTCTCATTGCAGTTCTCCACCAGCCTTGAGGGCGGCGTAAAGGTACTCGGCGCGCTTCCAGTCTTCGTCGGTATCGATGTCCTGCACCAGATGGCGTGGCAGGATCACCGGCAGACTGGCCGGCGAATACAACACCTCGCCACCCAGCCAGGCCTCACTACGGCCCCAATAGAACTGGCCGGCATCCTGAAAGGCAGCCGGCAGATCCTGCGAACGGGTATTGCGAAATTCGGGGTACAACGCCGTCAGTGCGCCCTGCCCGTCCAGGGTCAAGGCGCGCTGCACCGGAAAGCCGAAATCGGTGACCGAAAAAGCAAAGGACTTGTCCGGATGCTGAGCCAGCAATTCAAAGCCCTGACGCAGAAACCGCGCCTGCAGCAGCGGCGCCGTGGCATACACACAGCAGGCGTAATCGAAGGCCGGCAGTTGCTGCAAGGCATGCACGATGACCGCCGCAGTGCCGGTGAAATCATCGGCCAGTTCCGCCGGACGCATGAACGGCACGTGAGCACCGTTGGCTCGCGCCACGTCGGCGATCTCTGCGTCGTCGGTGCTGACCACCACCTGCTCGAACAACCCTGAATCGAGGGCCGTACGAATCGAACGGACAATCATCGGCACACCGTCGAACGGCGCAAGATTCTTGCGCGGGATGCGTTTGCTGCCCCCGCGGGCCGGGATGATTGCGACGTTGTTCAAGGACGTTTTTCCAAAAGGAACCAGGTGATGTCGTCCACCGGAAATTGCGGATCGCGGTGATAACCGAAGCCGTAATCCAGCAGTTGCAGATCAGGATAACGATCAAGCATTTCACCGGCGAAATCACGTTTGAACAGCTTGCCGCTGTTGCCGCGATAGGACACTTCCACCGGCGAGGGATTGTAATACTCGGCGATCAGGATGTAGCGCGAACTCAGCTCGTACAACTGCGCATAAGCGGTCGGCAACAGCTCCGGCGCCAGATGGATCAGCACGCCTTTGCTCAGGGTCAGGTCGTATTGGCGCTCACGGGGAAAGTCGAACAGCGAACCGTGCCAGATGTTCGCAATCTCCAGCGCACGCGCCTGAGCGCAGGCACTGGCATTGATCTCGACCCCGAACAGCTCGCAACGCGGCAGCAACTGACGCAGCGCCTGCAAGTTGTTGCCGGCATTGGTGCCCAGCTCCAGCAGGCTGTCGATCCGCCCGGTCCGGGTCAGCGCCTTGGCGAACAACGCCAGATTGGTCGCCACCAGTGGCTGACCGATATTGCGATCCACGTACTGGTTACCGAATTCGCCCTGCCAGAATTGTTCCTGCTCGCTCAGATCACGCATCACCGTTTTCCGTTCACCGCCGCGGCGGCAATCATTCGGTCAACCGACGCAATTGCTCGACCACGTAGTCCTGCTGCTGATCGCTCAGCAACGGGAACAGCGGCAGGCTGATCGCTTCGGCGTAATAACGCTCGGCCTCGGGGAAGTCACCCTCGGCAAAACCCAGGTCGCGATAGTACGGCTGCAAATGCAGCGGAATGTAGTGCAGGTTCACGCCGATGCCGGCGGCGCGCAAGCCTTCGAATACCTGACGGTGGCTGAGGCTGATGCGTTCGGTCTGCAAACGCACCACGTAAAGATGCCAGGCCGACTCGGCGTCCGGCTGGGGGCTCGGCACGGTAACCGGCAAATAAGCCAGCAAGCGATCGTAACGCGCGGCCAACTCCCTGCGACGGGCGATGAACTCGTCCAGTTTGCCTAGCTGTGACAGGCCCAGCGCGGCTTGCAGATCGGTGATCCGGTAATTGAACCCCAGCTCGACCTGCTGGTAGTACCACGGGCCGTGGCTGGGTTCGGTCATCTGTTGCGGATCGCGGGTCATGCCGTGGCTGCGCAGGCGTTGCAGGCGCTCGGCCAGTTCCGGGCGATTGGTCAGCACCATACCGCCTTCGCCGCTGGTGATGATCTTCACAGGATGAAAGCTGAACACGGTCATCGCGGCAAATTCACCGCAACCCACCGGGCGCCCGGCGTAACTGGCGCCGACCGCGTGGGAGGCGTCTTCGATGACGGTGAAGTTATAGCGCTCGGCCAGTTCGGCAATCCGCCGCATGTCGCAGCTCTGCCCGGAGAACGCCACTGCCACCAGCACTTTGGGCAGCGTACCGTCGCGTTCGGCAGCATCGAGTTTGCTTGCCAGAACTTCGGCATCGAGGTTCCAGGTCAGCGGATCGATGTCCACGAAATCAACGTCGGCACCGCAATAACGGCCGCAGTTGGCCGACGCGAGAAAGGTGTTCGGCGTAGTCCACAAGCGGTCGCCCGCGCCGAGCCCTGCCGCCAGACAGGCAATGTGCAGCGCCGCCGTGGCGTTGCACACCGCCACGGCAAAGTCCGCCTGACAACGCTCGGCCATCGCCTGCTCGAAGCGTTCGATGGTCGGCCCCTGGGTCAACCAGTCGGACTGCAACACCTCGACAACGGCGTCAATGTCCCTCTGGTCGAGGCTTTGCCGACCGTAGGGAATCATACCGAGAGCTTCGCGTGCAGGTCGGCGATCTGACCCACCGAGAGGAAGTGCGGGTTGGTGTCGGAGCGGTATTCGAAATCTTCACCGACCGGCACGCCACGCTCGCCGAGTTTGTCCTCGGCAAAATCCACGTCGACGCTGGTGAAACGAATCGACGGCTGGATGGTGTAGTGGTCGGCAAACTCCAGGGTCATCCGCGCATCGTCCAGCGGCACCATCAGCTCGTGCAGCTTCTCGCCCGGACGAATGCCGACGTTCTTGTGCGGCAGATGCTCGGCCATGCCACGCGCCAGATCGACCACGCGAATCGACGGGATCTTCGGCACGAACACTTCACCGCCGTGCATCCGCGCAAAGCTGTCGAGCACGAACTGCACGCCGTGATCGAGGGTGATCCAGAACCGGGTCATGCGCTCATCGGTGATCGGCAGCTCAGTCGCACCGTCAGCGATCAGCTGGCTGAAAAACGGCACCACTGACCCGCGCGAACCGGCGACATTGCCGTAGCGCACCACGGCAAAACGCGTCTGTTGTTCGCCGGCGATGTTGTTGGCG
This sequence comes from Pseudomonas glycinae, assembly GCF_001594225.2. Lineage (GTDB taxonomy): Bacteria > Pseudomonadota > Gammaproteobacteria > Pseudomonadales > Pseudomonadaceae > Aquipseudomonas > Aquipseudomonas glycinae. The sequence goes on along the minus strand of NZ_CP014205.2, from coordinate 3,669,233 downwards.
GCAACAAACAACTTGTCCGACAGCAACTTGGTGGCGCCGTACAGGTTGATTGGGCTCGCAGCCTTGTCGGTGGACAGCGCGACGACTTTCTTCACGCCGTTGTCGATGGCGGCGGCGATAATGTTCTCCGCGCCGTTGACGTTGGTGCGGATGCATTCGGTCGGGTTGTATTCCGCCGCCGGCACCTGCTTCAACGCTGCGGCATGCACCACGTAATCGATGCCGCGCATGGCCTGGCGCAGACGATCGGCGTCGCGCACATCACCGAGGAAGTAACGCATGCACGGCGCATTGAACGTCTGCTGCATTTCGTATTGCTTGAGTTCATCCCGGGAGAACACCACCACGCGCTTGGGCTGGTATTGCTCGAGCAGGCGCGCAATGAATTTGCGCCCGAACGAGCCGGTGCCGCCAGAGATGAAAATCGATTTTCCGTTGAACATGTCTTGAGTTCCGTTCCTTGTCCGCCAGACCTAGGCGATCAACTGCGCCCAATTGAGCGAAGCGCTGTCGTTCAGCACAAAGCCTTTGCCAGTCAGGCTCAGGTTGGCGTTGTACGCCTGATCCTGGGCGAACGCCGCCGCCCATTTTTCCTGCAACGCAGCCAGTGCCTGATCAGCCTGGGCGATATCGCCCTGATGGATGACTTGCACCGATGGCGTCCAGACCGTCAGATAGCCGGCCTGGCCGGCCTTCAGGCACAGGTCGACATCGCTGAAGCCAGCAGCGAACGTGCTGTCGTCCAGACCGCCCAGCGCCTCGAACAGCTCCTTGCGCACCATCAGGCATACGCTCGAAACCGCCGAGTAGTTCTGGTCCACGGACAACCGGTACAGGTAGCCTTCGGCGTCGTGTTTCTCGCCGATGAATGCAGAGCCGACCCCACCGTTCATGCCCAGGATCAGGCCGGCCTGGCTGATCTTGCCGTCGCGGTTGACCAGTTTGGGGCCGACCACACCGATTTCCGGGCGCAGGGCATGGTTGAGCAACGAGTCCAGCCAGTTCGGATTGACCACTTCCGCATCCGCCGCCAACAGCACCAGAAATTCGCCCTGAGCCTGCTGGCTGGCCGCGTTGCACAGCGCAGCCGTGCTGAGTGATTGATCGGCACGCAGCACGCTGACTTTCGGGTGCTGATAAGTCCCGAGCCAGTCATTGACCTCGGCCGATTGCGAAGCCGTGGTTGCTATCAGGATTTCGTACTTGTGATAGCGGGTGCGCAACAGTACGCCTTCCAGGCAGCGTTGCAGAGCAGACAGATCGTCCCCGACCGGGATAACGATCGAAACCAGAGGGCGATCGCTATGGTGATAATCGATCTGGTAGAGCCCCGGCACCGCCGACGTGACCTTGGCCTTGTAACCGCGATTGCCCAGATGACGCAGCAATGCCAGACGCTCATGCGGATTCTCTTCCAGCTCCGGCGCCTGTGTGATCAGCAGCGGCTCATCGAGGTGCGCCAGGCTGTTCAGGCCACCCTGTTCAATAATGCGCAGCAGCAGATCGAACTCCAGCGCCTTGCTGAAATCGGCGCGGTAGCCGTCAACTTCCAGCAATACTTCACGCCGGATCAACCAGTGCCGCGCCATCAGGCCTGGCAGGCTCAGCAACAGGTCGAGATTGAAGCCTGGACGGAACACATCCATCAGCGCACCGTTTTCCCGGCGCTGAATCTCGTCCGTGGAAACAGCGCTGATACCACCGGCGTTCATCAGCTCCAGACTGGCGCGCAACAGGCCGCCGGCAGTGAACTCATCTCCCGCCTCAGCCAGCAGCAACCAGTCGCAAGGCGACTGACGAGCACTCTGGTTGAGCTTGTCGACGAGATTGTCGGGCGTCACGCGGACAAAGTGCAGGGTGTTCTGCGCAGTGGTCGCCGCCGGTGCTTCACCGGTGGTGAACACGACAATTCGGAACGCCTTGCATTGACCTTCGAGCAGGCTGTCGAGGCTGACCTGCAGCTTGTCGATGTCGTCATCCATATCCAGCAGGAAGATGGCGAACTGCGGGCCACCACCGTTCACGGCCAGATGTTCGGCAATCGCCTCGATCTGCCCCGCATCGGCTTGACGCGTCTCCAGCCACTTCAGCAGACGGCCGGACTGCATCTGGTCGAACACCTGATGGTGATCGGCGACAGTCAACGTTTCCAGACGTGCGATCCAGTCACGCATCGTCTGCGCTTGCTCATCCTCACCAGACAGCTGCAGTTGCTCGGCCAGGCGCTTGGCTACGGTGCGGTTGAACGCATTGAGGTCATGGGCCTGCCACAGGCGGTCGAGCACGCTTGCCGGCGTATCGTTGTTGCGCGCCTGGATCAGGTGCGCCTGACGCGTCCACACGCCCTCGAGTTTCTCCAGTTGAATACGCCCTGCCGGCATCGCGTGCAGCATGAACTCGAACTGTTCGAGGCGATCGAAGAAAGCCTGGTTGTAGAACGGCATTTCGACGTACTGCAGGGGGCCGAAGCGGCGGTCCGGGCGCTTGAGTTCATGGTTCCAGGTCGACTGAATAATCAGCTCCGCAGTCAGAGCGCGGCCGCTTTGCAGACTGTCGACCATCGCCTCGAAACTTTGCAGGGCAAACGCCTTGCCCTGCTCTGCATTCAAATCCTTGATACCGGTCGGCAGACCCGCCAGGAATTCGGCAAAGGCTTCGCGTTCGGCCACGGATTTGGCATCGATATAGGTCAGCGAGTGGTAGACCTCGGTGCTGTGCTCGGAGTTGCCATAGTTGATCTCACGCACCACATACGGGATCGGCAGGATCCGTGCCTTGGCACTGGCCAGCAGGAAGTACACGTGGCCGATCTCCTGCCACTGGAAGCTGGTGCCCGGCGGCAATGCCGAATGCCAGGTTTTCATCAGGTCGGTACGGGTCACCGCGTAGAACGGCGGGATGTACTGACTCATGTAGTCGACGACGCGGTCCTGCGCCCGCTCGGACGCATAGTCCTCCTGCACTTTCTTGTCGCGGCGGTAGTAGCTCACGCCACCGCCCAGCGTCAGGTACATCATGCAGTAGCCGTGGCACATGCCGTAATCCGGATTCGCCTGCAGGAAGCCCACCGACTCGGCCAGCGAGTCGTGCAGGATGAAGTCGTCGTCGGCTGCCAGCACCATGTACGGCGTGGTCAGTTGCTCCACGCCATAGGCCAGCTTGGCCTGCATGCCCCAGTAGGCGAACTGCGGCACGTGGTGGTAATCGACTGCGCAGAAGTCGCCTTCCGGCCGCTCGGCCGTGGAGTCCAGCACCATGATTCTGCAGGGCAAGCTGCTGTAATACTTCACCGCCCGACGCAGGAACGCCGGACGATTGTGCGTAATCAGCACCACGGTCAACAGCTCGTTGAGCGGTAGCGTCAATTCAGAACTGAACTTGCCTTGCATAACTTTCTCCACAACCGGCGATCCGCCGAGACAACGCTTGGGTGATGTTGCGAATTAACGAACGCGACGCAGATAGCCGTCCGGCGCCACGGTGATCAGCAGCTTGTTCTGCAGCTGAACGTCGATCTCGAAATCCTTGTTCTCTTCCAGGTATTTCCACACGGCAGTCTTCGGGTTGTCGCCCGGGCCCCATGGACGATCCGGGAAGAAATCGGCCGGCATGTCTTCAACCACGGTGTCCATCACCACGCAGTAGCTGTCGACCGAAACCAGTGGCGCGTAGAGGCGCAGCTCTTCGAGCACGTGGTCGTGGGTGTGGTTGGAATCGAGCACCAGAATGACTTTCTTGCCTTCGGCGGCAGCGCGAACCTGGGCAGCGATGGCCGGATCGATGCTCGAACCTTCGATCATCTTGATGCGCTTGCTCATCGGGTGGCTTTCGATGGCTTCACGGTTGTGCGCACGGATGTCCAGATCGATGCCCAGCACTTCGCCGTGACCTTGCAGTTCCAGCAGGGAGGCGTAGTAGATGATCGAACCGCCGTGGGCGATGCCGCACTCGATGACCAGATCCGGCTTCACCTGCCAGATGATTTCCTGCATGGCCATCATGTCTTGCGGCAGCTGGATGATCGGACGGCCCATCCACGAGAAGTGGTAGCTGTACTTGTGTTTGGCCGATTCATTGAAGAAATCACGGGCCAGGCCGGTGAGTTTCTGGTCGTCACCCTGCTGGGCGATCTGCTCGCGGCATTCGGCTTCAAAAGCTTTGTTGATGCTGTTGTCGGTCATTTTCAAAATCTCAAGGGTCACTGGAACGAAGCGCTGTCGACGGCGTGATAGACGTAACGTCCACCGGTCATCCGCTTGATCTCTTCGAGGTAATTGGAATTCATCACAAACAGGTTGGCGCCCTCGGGCAAGGCGTCCATCGCCTCTTGCGGCGAGGATACCCGGGCGCCGCTCAGGGGCAGGTAACGCCCCTGCTTGGCCGGGTTGATATCGACCACGCGATCCACCGCCACGCCGGCGCGTTGCAGGAACAGCGAATAGATCACGCCTTTGGACGAGGCGCCCCAGATCGCCGAACCCTGCCCGGGTGCACCCTGGATGATCTGCACCGCGCGCTCGAGGCTGGCGGTGAAATCGTCCGGCAACGCCAGGCGTGGCACCGGTTGTTCCGGGGTCAGGCGCAACGTGGCAAGGTCTGCAACGATGTACAGGTATTGGCCACCGAACAGGTGACCGGCCTCATGCACCGTGCCGAACATCCGGCGCAGGTCATCGAGGCGGAAGTAATTGACGTGCTCGTAGAACAGGTCGAACCAGGCGCGGTGTTCGAGGATCCAGTCGAAGCACGGCACTTCGATGTAGATCTGCCCGCCGCCCTGATTGGCTTCGGCGATTACCGCCAGAAAGCCCAGCGGATCCTGGATGTGCTCCAGCACATGGCGCAGCACGATGGCGTCCGCCGCAAGGCCCAGGCCTCGGGTGAACGGGGCCTTGATCACGTCGGCGTTCTCGCCTTCGTAGGCGGGGTCGATGCCGGTGATGTGGTAACCCAGGCCCTTGAGCAGCTCCAGGAAATAACCTTTGCCGCAGCCGACTTCGATCAGTTCCTGGCCCTTGAAGTGCCGGGCGATGATGCCTTCGACATCGCTCAGGTGTTTCTGGAACTGGCCGGAATGCGCCTGCTCGTTCTGGTAATCAGCGTCATAGCTGAGCTTGTCGGCGTCGAACGCCGCATTGAAGATCAGACCGCTGCGTTCATCCTGCACCAGCAACATGTCGGCGCTGGCCGAGGCCTTCGCCGATTCGGGATCGGCAAAGGTGCGGTTCTGCAGCACCGGCAGGTCGGTGACCCGATACAACTCGTGCCTCATTGCAGCTCTCCCAATAACTGTTGCAAGCGCTCGGTCACCGCCCAGAACGCCAGCGGTTCGTGGGTCGGATACGGGTAGTGGCCGAGGTTCAGGCCGATGGTCGCGCCGCGCTCACGCACGCGCTGTTCGACCAGCGCCCGCACCGAAACCGGCTGGCCGCTGGCGCAGTTGATCGTGCCGTCGAAATCGCGTTTGTGCAGGATCGCGGCGAGATGAGCGGCAGCGGTTTCAATCGGCAGAAAATCGCGCAGCTGTTCACCGGCCGACATGTTGAACGTCGCATCGCCGGCATCGATGGCCCGGTCCAGCGCCGCCAGCAGACTGTTGGGGTTCTGCCCTTCACCATGCAGATAGAACAGCCGTGCCCATTGCAGGGTGAACGAATGCTCCTGCTGCAGACTTTGCAAAAACAGGTGCAGGGTGTGCTTGGCCAGACCGTAGGGATTGGCCGGCTGCGCGTCGTTCTGTTCGCTCAATGGACCGCTCTGCATGCCGTACTCGAAGCACGTGCCGGTCACCAGCACCTGCTTCACGCCCGCCCCTACCGCGCCTTTGATGAAGCGGTAGTCGGCCATCAGGTTGTGCTCGAAATGAAACAGCGCCCGATAGTTCGGCAACCCCGGCCAGGCCAGGTGCGCGAGTGCATCGACACCCTCGGTCAGCGCCGCGACATCCAGATCCGCCGCGTGAATATCCGCGCTCACGAACTCGACGTCATTGATCCACGGCATGTCCGCGGCTTTCTGCGCGTCGCGTGCAACCGCCCGCACCGTGCAACCACGGGCCAGCAATGCCGCGACCAGATGACGACCGACGAAGCCCGTGGCCCCGGTGACCAGAACCTTCACAGCACGCTCAACTCAGGCACGGCGATCACGAAGCGGCCATCCCACTGACGCACCTGAGCCAGTTGCTGACTGACTTCGTGAAGCAGGTTCCAGGGCAGTACCAGCACGTAATCCGGTTTTTCGATGTCGATCTGAGCCGGCGCGACGATCGGGATGCGGCTGCCCGGCAAAAACTTGCCCTGCTTGTGCGGGTTGGCATCGGCGACCCAGGCCAGCAGGTCCGGTTTGACCCCGGCGTAGTTGAGCAAGGTGTTGCCCTTGGCCGCAGCGCCGTAGCCGACCACACGCTTGCCGTCGGCCTTGGCCTGCAACAGGAAGCGCAGCAGATTGTGCTTGATGCGTTCGGCGGCCGGCGCCAGCGTGGCGTAGTACCCGGGGGTTTTCACACCCGCATCGAGCTCGGCCTGCAACTGCTGTTGCACCGCTGGCTGCACGGCGCGGCGTGCACCGTCATTGCGTTGCACGAACACCCGCAGCGATCCGCCATGGGTGGACAACTGGCTGACGTCAAACACTTCCAGACCATTGCGCTCGCACAGGGTCTGCACGGCGGTCAGGGACAGATAGGAATAGTGTTCGTGATACAGCGTATCGAACTGCGCGCCAGCCATCAGCGTCAGCAGTTGCGGGAATTCGAAAGTGGCGACGCCGGTCGGTTTGAGCAGCGTGGCGAAACCACCGAGGAAATCGTTGATGTCCGGCACGTGGGCCAGCACATTGTTGGCGGCCATCAGGTCGGCGGCCCAGCCTTCGCTTTTCAGCTGGGCGGCGGTGTCGCGACCGAAGAACAGTTCACGGATCTCCAGGCCTTTTTCCCTTGCTGCCTGCGCGGTGCTTCGGGTCGGCTCGACGCCCAGGCACTTGATACCGCGAGCAGCCACGTACTGCAGCAAGTAGCCGTCATTGGCGGCGACCTCAACCACGCGGCTGTCGGCGGTCAGGCCGAAGCGCTCGACCATCTCGGCCACGTAGCGCTCGGCGTGAGCCAGCCAGGTACTGGAGAACGAACTGAAGTAGGCATAATCGGCGTCGAACAGGCTGTCGGCGCTTGTGTAATCCTCGGTCTGCACCAGCCAGCATTGCTCGCAAACAGCGACCTTCAGCGGCACCCATTGCTCGGCCTGCTCGATTCGATCGGCGTGCACGTAGGCGTTGGACGGTGGCGAGGTGCCGAGATCGATCAGCGGCAGGCTCAGCGGTGCAGCGCACCCACGACAGTTCATAGACGCACTCCAGCAAAGTGTTGATCGAGCGCGGGATGGCTGGAATCCCGGGCTGACAAATTATTGACAGGCAACGGCCAGGCGATCGCCAGCCGTGGATCGTTCACCGACAGACCGCCCTCGTGCTCCGGCGCGTAATCGGCGCTGTGCAGATAAAGCAGTTCGGCGTCTTCGGTGAGGGTCTGGAAACCGTGGGCGAAGCCGGCGGGAATCAACAGGCTGCGACCGTCGCCGGCCTTCAGGTGCTCGGCGTGCCAGTGCAGGAAGGTTTCCGAGTCCGGGCGCAGATCCACCGCCACGTCCCACACCTCACCGCGCAGGCAGGTGATCAGTTTGGCTTCCGGCGCATTGGCATTCTGATAATGCAGACCGCGCACGCTGCCCTTTTCGCGGGTGCAGGAATGATTGATCTGGCGGATGTGAAACTCACTGCCGAATGCCTTCAGACTGCCTTCGCAGAACAGCCGGGCGAAGTGCCCGCGCTGATCTTCGAAGCGTTTGTGCTGGACGCTGAACAACCCGGCCAGGGGCAACGGCTTCAAGGAAAACTCGCTCACAGCGCGCCCCGGTACAGGTTCAGTTGGCCGAGAGTCACGGTGCGCATGTCGTCGCCGTTCTGCCACGCCAGGTGCCAGTCGAGGGTCTGGGTCAGGCATTGCTGCAACGTCCAGCGCGGTTGCCAGCCCAGCACCTGACGGGCGCGACTGCTGTCCAGACGCAGCAGGCCGGCTTCGTGCAGGTCACTCTTTTCGATACGCAGGCCTCGGGCCTGAGGCCAGCGGTTGGCAAGCAGTTCGACCACTTCGCCGACGCTGCACATGTCCGCCTCGCCCGGACCGAAGTTCCACGCTCCGGCGTACTCCGGGCCTTGTTCGTAGAGCCCGGCGGCCAGTTGCAGATAGCCGGCCAGCGGCTCCAGCGCGTGCTGCCACGGGCGCACGGCTTGCGGATAACGCAGGGTCACCGGCTCGTCGGCCGACCAGGCTTTCAGTACATCGGGAATCAGGCGTTCTGGGGCGAAGTCGCCGCCGCCCAACACATTGCCGGCCCGCGCAGTGGCCAGGGCCAGACCGTGTTCGGCGTACTTGTCGGCCGGGAAAAACGATGCCGCGTAAGACTGCGCCAGCAACTCGCAGCAGGCCTTGCTGCTGCTGTAAGGATCGTGGCCACCGAGGGCTTCGTCCTCGCGGTACGGCCACAGCCATTCCTTGTTGGCGTAGACCTTGTCGGTGGTCACCAGCACGCAGGCCCGCACGCAACCGACCTGACGAATCGCTTCGAGCAGATTCAAGGTGCCCATGACGTTGCTGGAATAAGTGCCGAGCGGATCGCGATAGCCTTCGCGCACCAGCGGCTGGGCCGCCAGGTGCAGGACGATCTCCGGCTCAGTGTCGGCGATGATCTCGAGCAAGGCGCCCAAATCACGCAGGTCGCCGCGCTGATCGTTGATGCCTTCGCTCACGCGCGCCAGTTCAAACAGGCTCGGCTCGGTCGACGGGTCGAGGGAAAAACCGCTGACTTGCGCGCCGAGGCTTTGCAGCCACAGAGTCAGCCAGCTGCCCTTGAAACCGGTGTGCCCGGTGACCAGAACCCGCTTGCCGAGCCAGAACTCAGGACTCAGGCCCATTGCTTCCATGGGGCCTCCCCGCTCTGCCACAGCGCTTCGAGATGGTTCTTGTCGCGCAGGGTGTCCATCGGATGCCAGAAGCCTTCGTGCTCGAAGGCTTTCAGTTGTTCGTCCTGAGCCAGTCGAGCCAATGGCTCCGCTTCCCAGGTAGTTTCGTCGCCAGCGATATACGACAGCACTTTTGGCGACAGCACGAAGAAGCCGCCATTGATCCAGCCGCCGTCGCCGCGCGGTTTTTCGGTGAAGCCGAGGACCTGATCGCCGTGACGCTCGAGGGCGCCGTAGCGGCCCGGTGGCTGCACGGCGGTGACGGTCGCCAGACGGCCGTGGCCCTTGTGGTAGTCCACCAGTTGCGCAATGTTGATGTCGGAAACACCATCGCCGTAGGTGAAGCAGAACGCCTCTTCATCCTTGAGGTAACGGCCGGCACGCAGCAGTCGGCCGCCGGTCATGGTTTCCTCGCCGGTGTCGATCAGGGTGACGCTCCACGGCTCGCTGTAGTTCTGGTGCACGTCCATGCGGTTGTTGCGCATGTCGAACGTGACGTCGGAGGTGTGCAGGAAGTAGTTGGCGAAGAAATCCTTGATCGCGTAGCCCTTGTAGCCGAGGCAGATCACGAAATCATGAATTCCGTGGGCGGAATACTGTTTCATGATGTGCCAGAGAATTGGCTTGCCGCCGATCTCGATCATCGGCTTGGGCTTGAGGTGCGACTCTTCACTGATGCGCGTGCCGAGGCCACCCGCCAAAATAACTGCCTTCATCGTCTCCCCTCTTCTACGTCACAGGGCTCGGCCTCGCTGTTGCAGGCCTTTGCGGCTGAACCTTTGCCAGTCCGGGCGCAGGTGAATGACCGCGAGCGCTCGTTTTATGGCGATTTGAGGGGGACTTGCAGGAAACGCGCCAGCTCCACCAGCCCTGTGTCGGCGAGGAAATGCAGGCATGAAAAAAGGGATGAGTCCGTGGCCGGACTCATCCCTTTCATCAAGCTGTTTCAATCAATCGGACGGATCAGCCAAACATCGCGAATCCATCGATCGTGGCCGGCAGGTCGTAGATCTGGCCGTCAGCGGTCTGCAGATGCTCGATTTTGTTGTACCCGGCATACCCGGGATACCCGGCAGACTCGGCGTACCAGCCTTGCAGTTTCACGCCGCTGTAAGGAACGCCGACGCTGCCGTCGTTGGCGCCATGCAGATAGGCGTCATCACCGATGCGAGTGACGTTCAGCTGGCTGAGATTGGCGACAGTATTCAGGATCAGCGTGTCATTGAGGTCCCAGCCTTCGTCCTGAATCGTTATCAGCCCGGTGGTGTTCACGACATAGGTGTCATCACCCGTACCGCCGAACGCGAAGCCGCCACTGCCGGACTGGCCCGCAAGGTTGAGAACCAGCACGTCATTACCGCTGTCACCGAACAGCATGTAGTTGCTGCCGGTCCCGGTCAGCACGTCATTGCCTTCATCACCGTAGGCAACGCCGCGGTTGACCGTGACGGTGTCATCGCCCTCGTCTCCATGGGCCAATGTACCCAGGTCATTCACGACACTGACGATGACGTCATCGCCCGAACCGCCAGACAGCAAGTCGGCCTGCGCGACATTTGTGTCGAGACCGGATTTCAGTCCGCCATAGAGATAGTCATTGCCATCGCCACCCACAATCTGGTCACTACCAGACCCGCCTTCGAGGACGTTGTCACCCGAGTCGCCTCGCAGGAAGTCATCGAACCGGCTACCGCGCAGCCCTTCAATATCGACGTAGGTATCGTAGAGCGCGATACCGCTTTGCGGCCCCCAGCCCAGCGAGGCGCTCAACCCTTCGTTGCTGTCGTCGTAGCTGACGATGTCGATACCGGCTCCGCCCTCAAAGCGATCACCGCCCGCGCCACCCGACAGGACGTCATTGCCGGCACCGGAGATGATTCTGTTGGATTCGTCATTACCGTATCCAGTGAAATCCGCAGTGCCGGTGTAGGTCATGTTCTCGATGAACGCAGCCATGTGCATCGACGACAGGCTGGTGTTCAGTTGATCGATGCCACCGGGGAAATTCTGCTCGACGATGGTCACACCCTCGCTGTTGATCGTGTACACATCATCACCCGCGCCGCCCTCCAGGGTCAGGCCGCCGACGTTGGCGGTGAAGTGGTCAGCGAACGGCGTACCGATGACTTTCTCCACGTTCACCAACGTGACATCCGGAGCACCTGCCTGCTGACCAATGCCGATATTGACGCCGTCCCAGGAGAGGCGGTAGCTCACGGTGTCGTAACCATCAGCTCCATCCACGATCATGGCGTTATCGAGCAGATACACCACGTCATCGAAATTCGATCCCTGAATCGCCTCGATGCCGGTGAAGGAGTCGCCATAGGCGATGGTCAATGCGTCGAAGTTCTCGAAGTCCAGGACTCTCACACCTTCGAGGCTGTCGGAATAGCTGACGGTATCGAAGCCTTCGCCACCCACGAAGTGATCAGCGCCGGCGCCGCCCCACAGCCAGTCGTTGCCGGCGCCACCGATGATCTCGTTGTCGCTGGCATTGCCGTAACCCTTGAAGTCGCCCGTGCCGGTAAAGGTCAGCTTCTCGATGAACGGGTCCATCTTGATGGTGTTGAGACTGGTGCGCAGCTCGTCGTAGCCGAGATAGTTTTCCTCGATGATCGTCACACCCTCGCTGCCGACGATATACACATCGTCACCGACACTGCCTTCCAGCGTCACGCCGGCCACATTGCTGGTGAAGGTGTCATTTTGAAAAGTGCCGAAGACCTTCTCCACGCCGATCAGCGTATCGACCTTGCCGTCAGCGGCAGTGACGGTCGTCGAGGTATCGTTGAACTCGACGCTCACCCCCGAGGACAAGGCGTAATAATTCGCCGTATCAAACCCGTCACCGCCATCCAGTACGTCTGATCCCGCAGTGGCGAACAGCAGATCATCCGACTCCAGTCCATAGAGTTCGTCATTGCCATCGGTGCCCCACAGGCCGTCCGCATCACTCGTTCCATTCACTACTGACATTTGCGTCTTCCTTGCGTTGTTGTTGAATCGGGAAACCTGCCTCCCGGGCACAAGCCGATCACGCCAGCAGCAACCGTCCGAGGTCAGCGAATAGAGAAGTATCGACAGGAAAATTTCGATTCTTGAGGCTCTGCGGTGAAAAAAGTATCGATTCCGATACAAACAGAATCTTGAAGACGCAAAAAAGGCGACTCGAAAGTCGCCTTTTTTCAGCAGTGCCGGTCAGTCCGCCAGCCAGCCATTTTCCCAGTACCGCAGGTTGTCGCCACGCAGCACGTAGTCGCGCAGTACGACTTCACGCAGCTGATCACCCATGCGATAGCTCGCATCGGGGTCGGCCAGGTGCATGCGGATTGCCTGCAGCCACTCGTCCGTGGAATTGGTCTTGACCCGGGTGCACGGCAGATAACCCTGATAGGCCTCGGTGTCGGTACAGACCACCGGATAACCGCACGCACCGTACTCCAGCAGGCGCAGGTTGCTCTTGCAGTCGTTGAAGATGTGAAACTCCAGCGGTGCAAGGGCCAGGTCGAGGTTGAGGCTGGCCAGTTTCGCCGGATACACATCCAGCGGGATCACGCCGTGGAACTCATGCATGTACGGACGCAAGTCATCCGGGCACATGCCGAAAAACACCCAGTCGACCTCGTTTGCCAGCTCACGGACCACATCGGCAATCACCGCCAGATCACCATGGTGACTGGTGCCGCCGCCCCATCCGACCCGCGGTTTTTTCGAGGTGCGACGCTGGCTGCGCAGGTCAGTCCACAAGTGCCGCGACAACATGTTCGGTACGACCCGGATGTCGTGATGCATGTCCGACAGAACGTTGGCCAGCGGTTGGGTCGACACCACCACCCGATCGCACAGACCGATCGCCCGTCGCACCAGCCGCTCCATTTCCTGCTTGTTCGGCATGTTGCGGATGTGCGCATTGCGATGAGGGACATCGATGACATAGTCATCGAGTTCGTAGATCCGCCGGGCGTTGAAAAAGTTTTTCAGCGGTGGAATTTCATCGATGGCACTTTCCGAATAGCGCCCCTGCAATACGATCACATCGGGGGCCTGCCGCTCGATGTCGATGATCGAAGGCAAGCCGTAGCAAATCCGCCCCTCGGCACGGTTGGCCGCCTCCAGCTCGATCATCGGCTGGCTGATGCGATAGTGGCCGATGGCGGAGGCGTTGATAGGCACCGCCAGCACATTCGGCAACTGCTTGCGTGAAAACGGGCTCCAGCCGGTACGCAGGCCCGGTTCCAGACTGAAGCTGGTCGCACCTACTCCATGCACCGCCAGATTGACGTTGAACGCAGGATCGCGCGCAATCAGTGGCAACCAGCGCTTGTAGAACGTTTCGTGCTCCTGAATCTGCAGTTGCTCTTCTTCTGCCGTGGCCTCGGCCGTCGGCCGCGCGCCCAGGGCCAGCATGGCATAAGGTGTCCAGACCACCAGGTAACCTTCCCGGCCGACGCGCAGACACAGATCCGCCACATTCAGAGCCTGCGCCAGATCCTGCTCGTCGAGCCCGTCGACAGTTTCATAGATAGCCTTGCGAATCATCAGGCAATCGCCGCCGACAGCACTCAGGTCATGCACCGCCTGCAAGCGGAACATGTACCCGTCCGCCTGCAACGACTGACCATAGAAGGGCAATCCCACGGCACCTTGCATGCCCAGAATCAGGCCGGCATGCAGCACGCAACCGTCCGGATTGTACAACTTGGCACCGACGACCCCGACTTCCGGGCGCTGTGCATGGTTGAGCAGTTCGTCCAGCCAGTCGGTCTGGGTGATCACTGCAAAGCTATTGAGCATCAGCACGTATTCGCCGCGGGCCTGCCCTACCGCAAAGTTGTGTGTGGCGGCTGCATTGCCCTGTTGCGCAAAGCTCAGCACACGAACCCGGTCGCTGCCCAGTTGTGCCATGCCGTCCAGCCAGGCCAGTGCTTCGGCGCTGGTGCTGCCGTTATCGACCAGCAACAGCTCGTATTCGGTGTAGGCGGTTTTTTCCAGTAGCGTCTCGACGCAGCGCTGCAAGGCGGCAGTCTGATCCCGGGTCACGATGATGATCGATACCAGCGGACGCCGGCCGTGGTGGTAGTCGACCCGATTGAGCAGTTCACAGCTGCCACGACGGATGTCATGGGCCAGACCGAGGCGCTGCAGATGCGCTTCGAGCACCCGCGGATTCTGTTCGAGGACACCCGGGGCCACGAGCCACTTGGACAGGTCGAACGGCGACTCCAGCATGACCTCGGCAATGTGGCCGACAACCTGTGTGCCATCGCTCTCGACCAGACGCCACAGCACATCGTGCGGCGCGAGCTGCGCGAAGTCAGGGGCAAAACCACCGAGCGCCAGAAAACGCTCACGCTCGAATGCCAATGCCCGACCGACATAGGGGTAGCTGCGCATCAGGTCGAGGTTGAAATCCGGCTTGAACGCAGGCTCTGCCGACTCCCCGTTACGCAAGCTGCCCTCGTCGCTGTACAGACATTTCAGTGACGGGTAATGCACGATGCGCTCGGCCATGACCAGCAACGCCGGTGCCACCAGCCGATCACCGGCCTGCAGCAGGTAGAACCAGTCAGCCCCCGCCAGTTGCGGCAGCAGGGTATTGATCTGCGCCATGCCATCGTCCTGCAAAGGCATGCGGAACACTCGCCCGTCCAGCTCGGTATCGGTACACGAGGCGGACAGGACAAGGATCAGCTCCGGCGGATAATCCTGAGCGGCAAGCGATGCCAGCGTGCGTTCGACACCGTCGCGACTGCCCTGCCCGTCGATGACGATCGGCACGATCCGGGGTTGATGCGTCCAGCCGGCGAGGGTTTCGGGCAGCAGCGTGCGCTGACCTTCGGTCAGTACCCGGCAGTTGAGCCACTGAGCGTAGAGTTCGGCAAAACTCCAACTGTCGATGCCGACACTCCACTCCTGACGACTCTGTTTGGTGCCGAGCGTACGACTCAGCGGCAACTCCTCCCAGACCCTGGGCAGATCATCAGCCTTGGTCAGAGGGATGTAACGAACCCAGCCCGGTGCAGGCGCCGACTCGCCGCTGCGCGCCTTGAGCATCTGCGTCATCCACACACGCTCGACCTCAAGCGCATCTTTCATCGGCTGTTGTGCACTCAGGCGCTCAGGGTACAGCCGCTCGGCGCTTAGCACATTGTTGGACACCGCCAGATTGCCGCGCCTTAGCAGGCAGACATACAGGGCAAAATCCAGCGACGCGACGAAGCAGTGACCTTCCTGAGTCAGCGCCGGCAACAACTCTTCAACGTCGACACGCCGGAACAACGCGTTGGTAAACCCACCGAGGACATTGACCGGGAATTTCTCGAAGATGCCCAGCAGGTCATCGCCCTTGAACAGACCACTGTGCGGCGACAACGACGTGTTTTCCAGGCGCGCGGGCAGAATGATGTCCTGCTCATCCCAGAGCAGCCGCTGGGCCAACACCAGACTGACCTCGCCACGCATCATCTCGTGGGCCTGCTGCCGGATGCAGTCGGCATACAGGTGATCGTCGTCGCACAGGAACTTGATGAACTCGCCCTGCGCCTGACTCAGGCAGGCCTTGAGGTTGCCGACCATTCCCAGGGTGCGCGGATTGCGTATGTAGCGCACGCCCACACCGGACTGTTCGATGACCGACGCAACGATGCGCTCGATCTCGGGCCCCCGACTGTCATCGCAGACGATGATTTCCAAAGGGCTGTAAGTCTGGCTGACAGCACTGTTCAATGTCCGCTCGAAGAAGCGCGGATTGAAGGCAGGAATGACGACGCTGACAAGAGGAAGTGAATTCACGGCGGACTCGCAAGCGGCGGGAACCCGCCCGGAACAGCGAGCCCTTTGAAACCGCAGAAAAAGACAAATGATACAGAGCGATCGGAGCAGGCGGGCGCTTGCGCGCCCGCCCAGGCTTCAGATCTTGTTGAACAGGCCCAACTGAGAGATTTTGCTGAACGCCAGCTGCGATGCCTGCAGCATGGTTTGCTGCAAGGTCAGGCGGGTCATCACTTCGGCCGGATCCGAATCACGGATCGTGCCCTGGGTGGTGGCGTTTGCCAGTTGCAGGCTCTGGTTGGTGGTGCTCTGGTCATCCAGCGACTGCCCGCGGGCGCCGATGGACGTTACCGCACTGCCGATCTGGTTGGCGGCACTGTCGATGTTGCCCAGTGCCGACTCCATTGCCCCCTGGAATTTCTGCTTGGCGACCGGATCACCGTCGATCGGTGTATTCAGCGCCGCGACCATCTGGCCCAGGGTGTCGAGCACGTTCTGGGTCTGGTGGTTGTTGGACTGGATCGAAAACTGATCACCGGCGGCTGGCGTGCCGCCAAGAGCGAAGGTCACGCCTGCTGCCGTGGCGTTGCCGCCGGCCACGGTACCCGACGAGATCGGCTTGCTGTCGGCAGTGACAGGGGCCGCGTACAGGTCGAACGCAGTGGCGCTGGTGAACTTCAGGACTGCGCCGCCGCCCGACGGGAAGGCCGCGTCGTAGGCTGCCTGGTTGGTCACGCTGGAACCGGTGATGACCGCAGTCGACGGGTTGCCTGGGCTGCGTGCGGTGGTGAACGAGTCCGGCGTGGCCGACAGCTGGAAACTGTGACCGGCAATGACGGCATCCGGGTTGGTGTCACCGGCCTTGAGGTTGATGTTCAACTTCAAGTCGACGCCACGGAAGCTGACCGTCTGGTTGGCGCCGTTGCTGTTGCTGATCAGACCGTTCTGGCTGGCTTCGGCCGTCACATCGTTGCCCAAGGCATCGGTGATCTTCAACTGAGTGCTGCTGATGAAGTCCACGGTGTATGGCTGGCCGGCCGCGAACTTGGAGTTATAGGTCGCGGCGTTGCCAACGATACCGTTGGTCAGCACAACGCGACCGTCATCAACGGCCGGAGCCGTCATATTGGTCTGGGTGCGCGCAGTATTGATGGTCTGCTGGAAAGCATCCCAACCGGTAGTGTTGGTGGCCACCGACAAACCGTCGCCAATGCCCAGGTTGATCTGGGTCTGGTCACCGTTGTAGGTGTAGGTGCCATCGGCATTCTGCGAGTACGGCGCGGTATCGGTCTTCGAGCCGGAGAACAGGTAGTTGCCGTTGGCGTCCTTGGAGTTCATCAAGCCCAGCACTTGTTGCTGGATCTGGCCCAGTTCGGCGGCGTAAGCCTGGCGGTCCTTATCGGTGGCGATGCCGTTGTTGGCTGCCAGCCCGATCTCCTTGGCGCGCTGCAAGGCGTCGGTGATGGCCGTCAGCGTGGACTCCTGAACCGTCAGCGAACTCTTGGTGGTGTCGATGTTGCCTTTGTACTGATCGAGCATCGCGGCCTGCTGACCCAGACGGAGCAAACGACCCGCCCCGATCGGATCGTCGGCGGCGGTGTTGATGCGCTGCAGGCTGCTGGCTTCGTTGGCGGTCGCGACCGTCTTGCTGTAGTTGCGCTGATATTGGGCAGCTTGTGTCGCGTAATACTGGGCGGTGGAAATGCGCATGAATTACGGCTCCTTAAAGGCTGTTGATCAGCGTGGCGAAGGTTTCCTGCGCAGCTTTGATGATCTGCGAAGACGCTGTGTAGTACTGCTGATACTTGACCAGGTTGCCGGTCTCTTCATCCAGGTTGACCTGGGACAGCGAGTCCCGCGCACCCTGGGCCTGATCCAGGATCACCGAGGTGGCTGCGCTGTCGGACTTGCTCTGGGCGGCCTGGGTACCGACGTTGGTCACCAGTTTGTTGTAGGCGTCGGTCAGGCTGATGCCTTTGCTGGCGGTGCCGGTGTCCACGGTCTGCTTGGTTTGCAGGCCGACCAGTGCCTGGGCGTTGCGGTTGTCCGAAGAAGCCGCACCGGTCAGGTTGATGGTGAAGGTTTCGCCGGACTTCGGCGTCGCGCCCACGGTGGTCTGCACGGTGAAGGTCTTTTGCACGTTCGGGATGACGGTAGTGTCCATCACCGGAGCACCGGTGGAGTCGACCATGCCGATCTTCAGGTTCAGGGTGTTGGCCTGCCCCGGCACAATGGTCCCGGTGCCGATGGTGTTGCCCTTGGCGTCGACCATATTGTACGACTGGCTGCCACTGGCGACTGCACCGAACACCAGCTTGACCGGAGTCGAATACTTGAGCGCGTTCTGCAGCTCCGCCTGGGACGCCGGATTGTAGATGTCGACGACGTCAGTCAGCGTCGGCTGGGTGTAGGTGCCCGCGTTGTTGGCACTGGCCACGCCGGTCAACGGTCCGGCTGCGGCGATTTTCTTCGGGTCGGTAAGCACGGTCTGAATGCTGGACGCCGCGTTGCGGGTCGGGGTGACCTTGAACGTATCGCCAGCGCTCAGCGCACCACCGTTAAGGGCCAGGGTAAAGCCGTCGATCACCGGTGGCGGCGTGGTCGTGGTACTGAACGAACCCATGTCGGTGCCGTCGGAGCGCTTGACCGTGTAGTTGGTCGCGCTGGTGAAGGTGACCTGGTAGTCGCTGGTGGTCAGCTTGCCGGTGTCCTTGATGGTGACATCAAGGTTGCCCGAACCTGCGCTGTTGCCGGACTGGGCAATACTGCGCTGACTGATCAGGGCGGCACTGTTGATGTTGTTGAAAATCGCTGCGCCGAAGTCACCGTTCTTGTCGATGCCCTGGGCTTGCTGGCGGTTGATCTGGTCGGCAACGACCAGTGCCACGCGGCCCAGCTCGTTGAGTGCCGGATCAAGCACTTCCTTGCGATAAGTCAGCAGGCCGCCGATTTCACCACCGGTCATCGCCGAGGTGATGTCGATGGTGCTCGAACCACGATCCATCTGGATGCCCATGCGCGATGGGTCATCCTTGAGCGGCACGGTGCTCAGGGTATTGGTGGTATTGCCGATGACCAACGGCTGGCCGCTGCCGATGTAGATGTCGAAGCTGGTGCCACGCTCAACGACTTGCGCGCCGGTCAGCTCGGAGAGCTGACGCACGGCTTCGTTACGGCTGTCGAGCAGATCGTTGGGCTGGCCGCCGCTGGTGGAGATCTCGCCGATCTTCTGGTTCAGCGTGGCAATCGAGGTTGCCAGCTTGTTCACCTGGGACGCCATGTCGGACAGGTTGCCGTTAAGCGTGGCGTTCTGATCGTTCATCTGCTTGGCCAGCGCATTGAAGCGACTGGTCAGGGCCTGGGCGCCGGTCAGCACCGACTGACGGGAAGTGTCGTCGGTGGCCGAGGTCGACACGCCTTGCATCGAGGTGAAGAATTTCTGCAGCACACCGGTGAGGCCAGTGTTGGTGTCGGACAGCGAGCCGTCCAGCGCGGTCGCCTGCGCACCGAAGGCGGCGGATTCGCTGTTGAGCGATGTGGCGGTACGCAGCTGCGATTCAAGGTAGGAGTTGTACACCCGACGTACGTCGGCCAGGGTCGTACCGGTACCGATGAACACGTTACCGTACTGAATCGAGGACTTGGTGCCCTGCACGGTTTGCTGACGTGAATAACCGGCGGTGTCGACGTTGGCAATGTTGTTACCTGTCACAGCCAGAGAGGACGAACTCGCGGCCAACCCCGACATCCCGATATTGAGCAAACTCATGATTCAAACCTTACCTTGTGTTTATAAGGGCGTTGTTGAAACGCCGGCCGCAGCGTAGTTCTGATTGACCGTCATCTGCCTGGCAATCTGCGAAATCTTCGTCGCGTAGTTCGGGTCGGTTGCATAACCGGCCTTTTGCAATTCGCGTACAAACTGTTCTGGGTTATCGGCCGACTTCAACACTTCTTGATAGCGATTATTGCTCTGCAACAACGTCACCAGATCGTGGAAGCTGTCCTTGTACGAGGCATAGGAACGGAACTCGGCCGTCTCCTTGACCATCTGCCCGTTGCGGAATTCGCTGGTGATCGCCCGGGCCGAATCGCCCTTCCAGTTGCTGCTGGCCTTGATGCCGAACAGGTTGTGACTGCTGCTGCCGTCCTGGGCGCGCATGACCGACTTGCCCCAGCCGGTTTCCAGCGCAGCCTGAGCCACCAGATAACGCGGATCGACGCCGATGCGAGCTGCGGCTTCCTGCGCCATCGGCAGCATGGTGTTGACGAATTGGTCGGCGCTGCTGAATGCACGCTTGGCTGGCGCCAGCGGGATCTGCGCCATGGCGCGACCGTAAATCTGCATCTGCCCGCCGGAAGCCTTGTCCGCCTCGGCGCGGGCCAGCCAGTCGCCGTTGTACAGCGGGCCGGCGCCGGTGGCAGCGACGGTCGTGGCGCGTTGCGGCAATTGAGTGGCCGCTGCCGGCGTGGCCGACGGCACAAGACCTGCGAGCAAGCGATCCGCCAGTTTCGGCGGCAACGCCAGACGACGCTGGTTGATCATTTCCATGTCATTGCGATGGGTCAGTTCAGTGTTCGGCGCATGCACCGAACGCGATGCCCACAGCGGACGCTCGCCATTGAGTCGCGACAACGGACCATTGGCAGCCACGGTGCCAGCGGCAATCGGCGTGGCCACGGCAGCGGCCTTGGCCCTGGCTTCTTCCTGCTTGGCGGCGGACGCGGCCGCAGCCTCGCCCGGCGCCATCGGTTTGTTCTTCGACATCTGCTTGATCAGCACGTCGGCCAGGCCAATACCACCGCCCTCGCGGGACATGGAGACCGCCAGTTGCTGGTCGTACATTTCCTGATACTGCTTGGCGGCCGGCGTATTGAGCGGGTTGTCCTGCCCCAGCGCTTCAGTGGCCGAACGCATCGACTTGAGCATTTCACCGAGGAACAGCGATTCGAATTCCTGCGCGACCTTGCGCATGTTCGCATCGCTGTTCTTGTCGCCGACCTTCAGCTGATTCAAGCGATTGAGGTCGGAGTACGAACCCGAATCGCTGCTGCTGACCAGACCGCTTTTGCGCATATCCATGATCGGCGTCCTCAGATCACGATCAGGTCGGCTTGCAACGCACCGGCCTGCTTCAGGGCTTCGAGGATGGCCATCAGGTCACCCGGCGCGGCGCCGACCTGGTTCACCGCACGGACGATCTCGTCGAGGGTGGTGCCCGGGCCGAACTTGAACATCGGCTTGGCTTCCTGCTCGGCATTCACACGCGAACGCGGCACCACGGCGGTCTGGCCATTGGACAGCGGGCCCGGCTGGCTGACGATCGGGTCTTCGGTGATGGTCACGGTCAGGCTGCCGTGGGTCACGGCGGCCGGCGATACCTTCACGTTCTGGCCGATGACGATGGTGCCGGTACGCGAGTTGATGATGACTTTCGCCACGGCCTGACCCGGATCGACTTCGAGGTTCTCCAGGATCGACAGGTAGTCGACACGCTGGCTCGGATCGAGCGGCGCGGTCACGCGGATCGAACCGCCGTCGATGGCCTGGGCCACGCCAGGGCCGAGCATGTCGTTGATCTTGTCGACGATGCGCTTGGCGGTAGTGAAGTCGGAACGGTTGAGGTTCAGCGTCAGGCTGTTGCCCTGGTTGAAACCACTCGGCACCGAACGCTCGACCGACGCACCGCCCGGGATGCGACCGGCCGACGGAACGTTGACGGTGATCTTCGAACCGTCACGACCTTCGGCGTCGAAACCACCCACCACCAGGTTGCCCTGAGCGATGGCGTAAACGTTGCCGTCGATACCCTTGAGCGGGGTCAGCAACAGAGTGCCGCCGCGCAGGCTCTTGGAGTTACCGATGGACGACACGGTGATGTCGACCTGCTGACCCGGCTTGGCGAACGCCGGCAGATCGGCACTCACCGATACTGCCGCGACGTTTTTCAGCTGCACGTTGCCCGATCCCGGCGGCACCTTGATGCCGAACTGCGAGAGCATGTTGTTGAAGGTCTGCAGGGTGAACGGGGTCTGCGTGGTCTGGTCGCCGGTACCGTTAAGACCGACCACCAGGCCATAGCCGATCAACTGGTTGGAACGCACGCCAGAGATGCTGGCGATGTCCTTCAACCGTTCGGCTTGTGCATTGAAGGCCGCCGACAACAGGAACGCGGCCACCATGAGACTTCTGAAATTCAACGTAGCCACCTAGAAAGGGAACAGCGGGCTGAGGAAGAAACGGTCGAACCAGCCTGGCTGACTCGCATCGGCGAACGAACCGGTGCCCGAGTAGGTGATGCGCGCATCGGCGACCCGGGTCGAGGACACGGTGTTGTCGGTGGCGATGTCATCGGCCCGCACGAGGCCGGCGATCCGCACCAGCTCGTCGCCGGTGTTGAGGGTCATCCACTTCTCGCCACGCACGGCGATGATGCCGTTGGGCAGCACGTCGGCGACGGTTACGGTGATCGAGCCGGTCAGGGTGTTGCCCTGCGCGGCCTTGCTGTCACCTTTGGTCGCGCGGTCACCGCTGTAACCGACATCCAGGCTCAGGTCGTTACCGCCCAACGGGTTGTTGGTGGTGGCGCTACCGCCGAACAGCGACGTCAGGCCGATGCCGGTCTTGCTGTTCTTGGCCACCTGCGAGTTGGCGTTCTTGCTGGCCTGGGTCCTCTCGTTCAGGGTGATGGTGATGATGTCACCGACCCGGAACGCCTTGCGGTCGCTGTACAGGTTCTGCTCGAAACCGGCCTGATAGATCGAGCCGTTGTTGGCGGCCGACGGCAACGGTGTGCGCGGCAACACCGGGGCGTAGTAAGGATCATTGGGCTTGGGCGTCGGAGCGACGCAGCCCGCGAGCGAGACGACCCCGCTCAATGCCACAACAGATACAAAGCGTTTCATGACCCTTACCTCACGGTGTTGCAGGCGACCTCATGGCCGCCTCATAGACTTGATTACAGATTCTGCGTTACGAACGAGAGCATCTGGTCGGCGGTGGAGATCACCTTGGAGTTCATCTCGTACGCGCGCTGGGTGGTGATCATGTTGACCATCTCTTCCACGGTGCTGACGTTGGAGGTTTCCAGGGTGTTCTGCAGCGTGGTGCCGAAACCGTTCAGGCCCGGAGTACCGACTTGCGGCGCACCGGAAGCGGCGGTTTCCAGGAACAGGTTGTTGCCCACCGCTTGCAGACCGGCCGGGTTGATGAAGTCAGCGGTTTGCAGGTTGCCGATCACCTGAGCGGCAGGGTTGCCGGCGACGGTGATCGACACGGTGCCGTCACGACCGACCGTGAAGGTCTGGGCGTTGTTCGGGATGACGATGGCCGGTTCCAGGGCGAAACCGCTGGCGTTGACGATCTGGCCGTTGGAGTCGAGGTGGAAAGTACCGTCACGGGTGTAGGACGTGGTGCCGTCCGGTTGCAGGATCTGGAAGAAACCGCGACCGTCGATGGCCATGTCCAGCGGCTGCTCGGTGGTTTGCAGGCTGCCGGCGGTGAAGTTTTTCTGGGTGCCGACGATGCGCACACCGGTACCCACTTGCAGACCCGACGGCAGTTCGCTGTCCTGGGTCGACTGGGCGCCTGGCTGACGCTTGATCTGGTACAGCAGGTCCTGGAACTCGGCGCGGTCACGTTTGAAACCCGTGGTCGACACGTTCGCCAGGTTGTTGGAAATGGTGGTCAGGTTGGTGTCCTGGGCGGACAGACCGGTTTTGGCAACCCATAGAGCCGGAAGCATTCGATTCTCCTCGTGCGCCTGTTTTACGGCGCGACGTTCTGATAATTAGCTGATCTGCAAGACCCGAGCCATGGCCTGGTCGTCGTCTTTGGCGGTGTTCATCATCTTGACGTGCAGTTCGAACTGCTTGGCCAGAGCCAGCACCGACGTCATTTCTTCCACGGCGTTGACGTTGCTCGACTCCAGGAAACCCGACACCAGTTTGACGTTGGCATCGGCCGGCGCAGGCTGGCCGTCCTTGGTATAAATCGAACCGTCCAGGCCCTTGTTCATGTTCTTGATGTCCGGGTTGACCAGCTTGATCCGGTCGACTTCGGCCATGACGCGCGGGCCTTCGCCCATCGCCCGAATGCTGATGGTGCCGTCTTCGCCGACTTCCACCTGCTGCTCCGGCGGCACCGCGATCGGCCCGCCATTGCCCATGACCGGCATGCCATTGCCGGCACGCAATACGCCAAGTGCGTCGATATTCAGGCTGCCGGTGCGCACGTAGCTTTCGCCGCCGTTGGGGTTCTGCACGGCGATCCAGCCGTTGCCGGACACAGCCACGTCGAGGTCACGACCGGTCTGCACCAGCGAGCCCGGCGTGAAGTCAGTGGCGGGCCGTTCGCTCATGGCAAACGCACGCGCCGGAAAGCTGTCACCGAACACCGGCATCGAACGCGCCTGCTCCAGGTCGCGCTGAAAACCATTGGTGGAGATGTTCGCCAGGTTGTTGGCATGAGCCTTTTGCGCCAGTGCGTTCTGGCTGGCGCCGGTCATTGCCACATAAAGGTACTTGTCCACACTCTTTCCTCTGCATGCCGGACGTTTGCCGCCCACCGCTGTACTGCTGAGCCATAAGCAATTTGCAGACCAACTTTTTTCTGACGGCCGAGGACCCGGTAAACAAAGGACTTGAGGGATTAGGCGGGGATGAGGGCAATGTATCGAAGACGAAAAACCGGCGGTGTCATGCCGCTTGGCGGCAAATACCTGATCCTGATTGCTGATCGCGGATCGTTCCCACGTCGAGGCGTCGAACCGTCCGCGTGGGAACGCAGCCCGGGACGCTCCGCGTCCCAAAGCGGACGCAGAGCGTCCATTGAGGCATTCCCACGCAGAGCGTGGGAACGATCAGCGTGGGGGGATCAGTGTGTGGCTGATTAGGCGCTGCCTGACTCCTTGCCGACTTCATACTCACGCAGCTTGTTGGCAATCGTAGTGTGCGAAACCCCGAGCCGCTTACCCAGTTGCCGACTGCTCGGATGCTCGGAATACAAGCGCTCCAGCACAGCTTTCTCGAAGCGCCCGACAATCTCGTCCAGCCCGCCCTCGAGGGAGAAATCGCCAAGCGGCTGACGCACGCCGTAATCCGGCAGGCGAATGTGCTCGGCCTTGACTGTGCCGCCGTCGCACAGCGAAACCGCCTGGAACAACACGTTCTCCAGCTGCCGCACGTTGCCCGGCCAATGGTAGTGACTGAGCCGATCCATCGCCGCCGGCGCCAGTTTCGGCAGCGGGCAGCCGATCTGCCGGCTGGCCTGATCAAGGAAGTGCTCCACCAGCGGCGTCAAACCGTCGAGACATTCACGCAGTGGCGGGATGTGCAGCGACAGCACGTTCAAGCGGTGATACAGATCCTGGCGAAACTCGCCGCGCGCGCACAGCTCCGACAGGTCGACCTGGGTTGCGCAGATCACCCGCACATCCAGGTAAACCTCTTCATCACTTCCCACACGACGGAAGCAGCCGTCCTGCAGGAAACGCAGCAATTTCACCTGCAAGCGCGGGCTCATTTCGCCGACGCCGTCGAGAAACAACGTACCGCCTGCCGTCAGCTCCAGCAGCCCGAGCTTGCCTTCGGCACGCGCACCTTCAAAGGCACCGGGACCGTAGCCAAACAGTTCGGTCTCGGCCATCGACTCCGGCAGCCCGGCGCAGTTGAGCGCCATCAACGGCGACTGGCCGCGCGGGCTCGCCAGGTGACAGGCCCGCGCCAGCAATTCCTTGCCGGTGCCGGTTTCGCCTTCAATCAACAACGGCGCATCCAGCGGTGCCATGCGTCGCGCTTCGCGCACCACCGCCGCCATCACTTTCGAGCTCTGGAAGATGCTGTCGAAGCCACGCAGTTCCTGCTTGCGCACGTTATAGATGCGCTCGCCGACGCGGTCCGCCCGGTGCAGGGTCAGCACGGCACCGGCCATGGCCTCGCTGTCGTCGTGCTCCGATTGCAACGGCGCAATGTCGGCCAGAAAGATGTCGCCCTTGACCTTGACCCGCATGCCGTTGATTCGCGATTTGTTGGCGCGCACCAGTTCCGGCAGATCGAAATCTTCGGCGTAACGCGACAGAGGAATCCCCGGCACCTCATCCACCCGCACCCCGAGCAACTGCGCCGCCGCCCGGTTGGCCGCCACGATGGAGCCGCCCATGTCGATCGACAGCACCGGAAATTCCAGCGCGCCGAGCAGTGCATTCAATTCCATGTGCCGCCGCTCGCTGGGCATCAGCCCTACCCGCTTGACGCCGAACACCCCGGCAATCGCCTCGAACTTGGGTCGCAGCGCCTGGAACTGAATGTTGATCAGGTTCGGGCAATGCAGATAGATCGCGTTGCCATGCTCACCGCCCACCTCGCCACGGGCGACGTTGATCCCGTACTCCACCAGCAGATTGAGAATGTCGCGCAGGATGCCGATGCGATTCTGGCAGTGGACTTTGATACGCATATAAAGGCCCGAAACAGGTGAGGCGGCGGTCTGACGCCGGAATTTTCTGCGCAGCGCGCAAGATAGTCGTCAAGATTATGTGACAGCCATCGGCGTTTTCAAACCCGACAGTCACCGAAAACACGACTTATCGCACGAAGCGTAACGAAAATTTTACGAATTAAAGAGACTTTTCCTACTCGGCCGGTCTTCAACCTGCTGCAACAACGAACGTTCCGGGGTATTTCTCAGTCCATCGCAGGACATAACAAGAACGAAATTCCCCTCGCAGGAGAGCAGTATGAAGCAGACGCAATACGTGGCCCGCGAGCCCGATGCGCAAGGTTTTATCGACTACCCCGCCGAAGAACACGCGGTGTGGAACACGCTGATCACCCGCCAGATGAAAGTGATCGAGGGGCGTGCGTGCCAGGAATACCTGGACGGTATCGAAAAACTCGGTCTGCCCCACGACCGCATTCCGCAATTGGGCGAGATCAACAAGGTGCTCGGCGAGACCACCGGTTGGCAGGTTGCCCGCGTTCCCGCGCTGATCCCTTTCCAGACCTTTTTCGAATTGCTCGCCAGCAAGCAGTTTCCGGTGGCCACGTTCATTCGCACCCGTGAAGAACTGGACTACCTGCAAGAGCCGGACATTTTCCACGAGATCTTTGGCCACTGTCCGCTGCTGACCAACCCGTGGTTCGCCGAATTCACCCATACCTACGGCAAACTCGGCCTGCAGGCCACCAAGGAAGAACGCGTTTATCTGGCGCGGCTGTACTGGATGACCATCGAGTTCGGCCTGGTCGACACCCCGCAAGGCAAACGCATCTACGGCGGCGGCATCCTGTCTTCGCCGAAAGAAACTGTTTATTCGCTGTCGGACGAGCCCGAGCATCAGGCCTTCGATCCGCTGGAAGCCATGCGCACGCCGTACCGCATCGACATCCTGCAACCGCTGTACTTTGTTCTGCCGAATCTCAAGCGCCTGTTCGACCTGGCCCACGAAGACATCATGGCCATGGTCAAGCAAGGCATGCAGCTGGGTCTGCACGCACCGAAGTTTCCGCCAAAACCAAAAGCTGCGTGAACCGTGGCTTTTACTTACAAGTGAGTCTGTCAGTCGTCGCGGCTTTGGTTTAGCGTGACGACATTGACGACCGTAACAGCTCTTATAAAAAAGACATCCGATCTCAGGAATCAAACCATGTCCACTTTGAACCAAGCCCATTGCGAAGCGTGCCGTGCCGATGCCCCACAAGTCAGCGATGAAGAACTGCCGATCCTGATCAAGCAGATCCCTGACTGGAACATCGAAGTCCGCGACAGCATCATGCAGCTGGAAAAAGTCTTCCTGTTCAAGAATTTCAAGCACGCGCTGGCCTTCACCAACGCCGTCGGCGAGATCTCCGAGGCCGAAGGTCACCACCCGGGCCTGCTGACCGAGTGGGGCAAAGTCACCGTGACCTGGTGGAGCCACTCGATCAAAGGCCTGCACCGCAACGACTTCATCATGGCCGCGCGCACTGACGAAGTGGCCAAGACCGCAGAAGGACGCAAGTAATGCACTTCGACGCCATCGGCCGGGTGCCCGGCGACCCGATCCTCGGCCTGATGGAGGCCTACGCGCAGGACTCCAACCCGCGCAAGTTCGACCTCGGCGTGGGCGTCTACAAGGACTCCCAGGGCCTGACGCCGATCCCCGAAGCGGTGAAAATCGCCGAGGCGCGACTGGTCGAGAGCCAGGACACCAAGACCTACATCGGTGGCCACGGCAATCCGCTGTTCGGCAAAGTCATCAATGAGCTGGTGCTTGGCGCCGACTCGAAGCTGATCGCCGAGCAACGCGCCGGCGCCACCCAGACCCCGGGCGGCACGGGCGCCCTGCGTCTGGCAGCAGATTTCATCGCCCAATGCCTGCCGGGCAAAGGCGTCTGGCTGAGCAACCCGACCTGGCCGATCCACGAAACGATTTTCGCGGCCGCCGGGGTCAAGATCAGCCATTACCCGTACGTCGGCAGCGACAACCGCCTCGATGTCGATGCCATGCTTGCCGTGCTCAACGAAGTGCCGAAAGGCGATGTGGTGCTGCTGCACGCGTGCTGCCACAACCCGACCGGGTTCGACCTGAGCCACGACGACTGGCAGCGAGTGCTGGAGGTGGTACGCCGCCGTGACCTGCTGCCGCTGATCGACTTTGCCTACCAGGGCTTTGGCGACGGACTGGAGCAGGATGCATGGTCGACCCGGCTGTTTGCGGCCGAGTTGCCCGAGCTGCTGATCACCAGCTCCTGCTCGAAGAATTTCGGCCTGTACCGCGACCGCACCGGTGCGTTGATCGTCAGCGCGAAAACTGCTGACAAGCTCATCGACATCCGCAGCCAGTTGGCGCACATTGCCCGCAACCTTTGGTCGACGCCACCGGATCACGGCGCGGCCGTGGTCGCCACGATCCTCGCCGACCCGGAGCTGAAACGCCGCTGGGCCGACGAAGTGGAAGCCATGCGTCTGCGCATCGCCCAGTTGCGCAGCGGTCTGGTGGAAGCGCTGGAGCCGCACGGTCTGCGCGAGCGTTTTGCACACATCGGCGTGCAACGCGGGATGTTCTCCTACACCGGGCTGTCGCCGGAACAGGTGAAAAACCTGCGCGAGCATCACAGCGTGTACATGGTCAGCTCGGGCCGGGCCAACGTTGCCGGGATTGATGCAACGCGTCTCGACCTGCTGGCCGAAGCGATCGCCAACGTCTGCAAATAACTCCCCCTGGTCTTGATCGTTCCCACGCTCCGCGTGGGAATGCAGCCCGGGACGCTCTGCGTCCCTGCCGAAGCGGACGCAGAGCGTCCATTGAGGCATTCCCACGCGGAGCGTGGGAACGATCAGGCGCACTCATCACGAGCAGGCTCGCTCCCACATTTGCCCTGCGTCACCCTGTCGCACTTGTCTAGACAATCCCGCCTGTCGAAACAAATGGATTTAAAAATCTGTTTGTCACTTTTCCTGCTGTATCCTTCGCAAGCTTTCTGAAAGCGCGGATCTACCAGATCTATCAACAGACTTAGCGAGGAGCGCAACCATGCACGAGATTCCGAATCTCCCCTTCCCAAGCCTGCACGAAACTGAGCAGACGACCACGCAACAAGCCGGTGCCCAACAGCCCGAGCCGAAAGAAGCCGCCGAGAGCCGTCCGGCCGACAGCGAAGAGTAAGCAACACCCGCCGTACAGACCGTGTGGAAAGCGCTAACATGCGCTTTCCACACTGCCTGAAACCTGAGCTGCCATGTCCAAAGAATTCGATGAACAACAGGCCGAGATCCTGATCGGTGCCACCGAGAAGATGATCGAGATCTGGAGCCGTCTCTCGCCCGAGAAACAGGCTGCCCTGCTCGCCCGTTTCGGCAGCGAAGAAAACGCGTTGGCCGCACTGGTCACCACGCAATTGGTCGCCCCGGCCAAATAGTTTTACTTTTCCCCGCCCCAGACGCGTCCGCATCGGTATCATGAGCAGCCTATCTATTCTGCTCTTCCCGTGGATCGTTATTCATGTCGTCCTCTATGCCAGAACCCCAGCGCCCCCTGGCGGTCACGCTGCAAGTCGTTTCCATCGTCCTGTTCACCTTCATCGGTTATCTGAATATCGGCATTCCGCTGGCGGTGCTGCCGGGCTACGTGCACAGCGACCTGGGCTTCGGCGCGGTCATCGCCGGGCTGGTGATCAGCGTGCAATACCTCGCTACCCTGCTCAGCCGTCCGTATGCCGGCAAGATCATCGACAACCAGGGCAGCAAACGTGCCGTGATGATCGGTCTGGCCGGCTGTGGTTTGAGCGGTGTGTTCATGCTGATTTCGGCGTGGACGCCCCACCTGCCGCTGCTGAGCCTGATCAGCCTGTTCGTCGGCCGTCTGGTGCTGGGCAGCGCGGAAAGTCTGGTCGGCTCAGGCTCGATCGGTTGGGGCATCGGCCGGGTCGGTGCAGCCAACACCGCCAAAGTCATCTCGTGGAACGGCATCGCCAGTTACGGCGCGCTGGCCGTCGGTGCGCCGCTCGGGGTATGGCTGGTCAGCCGTTTCGGTCTGTGGAGCATGGGCGTAAGCATTCTGCTGCTCGCCAGCCTGGGATTGCTGCTGGCCTGGCCGAAAACCGCCGCGCCGATTGTGGCTGGCGAGCGTCTGCCGTTCATGCACGTTCTCGGGCGCGTCTTCCCGCATGGCTGCGGACTGGCGCTGGGCTCGATCGGTTTCGGCACTATCGCCACCTTCATCACCCTGTATTACGCCACGCAGCACTGGGATAACGCGGTGCTGTGCCTGAGCCTGTTCGGCGCCAGCTTCATCGGTGCGCGACTGCTGTTCGGCAACCTGATCAACCGCCTCGGCGGCTTTCGTGTGGCGATTGCCTGCCTGTCGGTGGAAACCTTGGGCCTGCTGTTGCTGTGGCTGGCGCCGGACGCGCACTGGGCACTGGCCGGCGCGGCATTGAGCGGTTTCGGTTTCTCGCTGGTGTTCCCGGCGCTCGGCGTGGAAGCCGTGAACCTGGTGCCGGCCTCGAGCCGTGGTGCGGCGGTCGGGGCTTATTCGTTGTTCATCGACTTGTCGCTGGGTATCACCGGGCCGCTGGCAGGGGCGATTGCAGCAGGCTTCGGTTTTGCCTCGATCTTCCTGTTCGCCGCCCTCGCCGCGCTGAGCGGTCTGGCATTGAGCGTCTATCTGTACCGCCACACGGCGAAATACCGCGAAGACTAGAAATCCACCTTGCCCCGCCCGGCCTTGATGCTGCCGCGCTTGGTCTTCGATTCGAGTCGACGCTTCTTTGAGCCCAGCGTCGGCTTGGTCGGCCGCCGCTTCTTCTCGACCTTGGTGGCGCTGAGGATCAACTCGGTCAGACGCTCCAGTGCATCGGCGCGGTTCTGTTCCTGCGTGCGGTACTGCTGGGCCTTGATGATCAGCACGCCGTCGCCGGTGATGCGACTGTCGCGCAGCGCCAGCAGCCGCTCCTTGTAGAACTCGGGCAAGGACGAGGCCGGAATGTCGAAGCGCAGGTGCACGGCACTGGAGACCTTGTTGACGTTCTGCCCACCGGCGCCCTGGGCGCGGATGTACGTCAGTTCGATCTCGGCATCCGGCAGATGCACGTTGTTTGAAATCACCAGCATGGAAAAGCGTCCCTGATCAGAACCTGCAGGATACCGCGAAAGTACAAAAAACCCGGCACTTGGCCGGGTTTGTTGTTTTTGCAACGACGCTTACTTGGCTGCGCTCGCTGCGTGCAGTGCCTGTTGCGCACCACGCTTGTTCTTGATCACGTAGCAGACCCACATGAACACCACCCACACCGGAATCGCGTACACCGAGATCTGGATGCCCGGGATCAGCAGCATCACGCCAAGGATGAACAGAACGAACGCCAGGCAGATGTAGTTGCCGTACGGGTACCACAGCGCCTTGAACAGCGGCTTCTGGTGGGTCTTGTTCATGTGTTGGCGGAACTTGAAGTGCGAGAAGCTGATCATCGCCCAGTTGATCACCAGCGTTGCAACCACCAGAGACATCAGCAGTTCCAGCGCATGTTGCGGGATCAGGTAGTTGAGCAGCACGGCCACCAGAGTCACCGCCGCCGACGCCAGGATCGAACGCACCGGCACGCCGCGCTTGTCGATCTTGGCCAGCGCTTTCGGCGCATCGCCCTGCTCGGCCATGCCCAGCAGCATGCGGCTGTTGCAGTAGGTGCCGCTGTTGTACACCGACAATGCCGCGGTCAGGACCACGAAGTTGAGGATGTGCGCGGCGGTGTTGCTGCCGAGCATTGAGAACACCTGCACGAACGGGCTGCCGCTGTAGGAATCGCCTGAAGCGTTGAGGGTTTCCAGCAGGCTGTCCCACGGAGTCAGCGACAACAGGATCACCAGTGCGCCGATGTAGAAAATCAGGATCCGGTAGATCACCTGGTTGATCGCTTTCGGGATCACGGTTTTCGGCTTGTCGGCTTCGGCTGCGGTGAAACCGAGCATTTCCAGGCCGCCGAAGGAGAACATGATGATCGCCATGGCCATCACCAGACCGCTGACGCCGTTCGGGAAGAAGCCACCGTGGGACCACAGGTTGCTGACCGAAGCCTGCGGGCCGCCATGGCCGCTGACCAGCAGGTAGCTGCCCAGGGCGATCATGCCGACGATCGCCACGACCTTGATGATCGCGAACCAGAATTCGGCTTCACCGAAGACTTTGACGTTGGCCAGGTTGATCGCATTGATCAGCACGAAGAACGCGGCGGCAGTGACCCAGCTCGGGATTTCCGGCGCCCAGTAGTGGATGTATTTGCCGACCGCGGTCAGCTCCGACATGCCCACCAGGATGTACAGGATCCAGCAGTTCCAGCCCGACAGGAAACCGGCGAAGCCGCCCCAGTATTTGTGCGCAAAGTGGCTGAAGGAACCGGCCACCGGCTCTTCGACGATCATTTCGCCGAGCTGGCGCATGATCATGAAGGCGATGAAGCCGCAGATCGCATAGCCGAGGATCATCGACGGGCCGGCGGATTTCAGCACCCCGGCCGAGCCGAGGAACAATCCGGTACCGATCGCGCCACCGAGGGCGATCAGTTGAATATGGCGATTTTTCAGGCCGCGTTTCAGCTCGCCTGATTGCGAGTTTTGTCCACTCATGAAAAAGGTCTCACGCAAGGTTTGATGATGTTCAGTAGACGTTGCTGCAAGGTGGCGATTTCAGCCAACCTTGATCAAACCCCAGCGCAGGCACCAGGAATTCAGCTTTTTTACAACGGTCATGCGTCACCTGTTTGTTTTTATCTGTGACGAAATCGAACCCGACACGCTTGTGACGCGGCGGAGTGAACAAGGCGGATAAACCTTGAGGTTTGCGCGATTACGCAGAGGGTCACAGTTAAAACGCGGCGCATTGTACACCGCTAACCCCCTGCTGCCAGACCTCGCCGGATCAGCGTGTCGGTTGCCGGGATTGCATGTGTCCACCCCGGGAGGCCCGGGCGGCTGCAAAATTTGAGTCAGGCCTTTGCAGGCCATCGGCGTGGACGATGGAAGATTCGCCCCACGTGGAGAAGTGAAAATGGATAACGGCGTTCATTGCGCCTCCTTCTTGTTATGCACCTGCACGACAGGCATGGGGCGCATCTCACCCTCCAAACGACACTGAAACAAGCGCGCCAGAGCGCTACGCAAGGCCCGGAGGGACTGGCTCCGGCAGATTTTCCTTACAGTCTGATAAAGACACCCGATTTACGGGTTTGCGACGGCCTTTTCGTAAATATTCACTGACAGTGCGTAACGTAAAGTTTCCACTCCAGACCCATCGAAGCCCGGAGCAGCGATTGACGTTAGCTGACTAACTATTTGAAAGGCGTTAAGTTTTTTGTTTTAAAACAAGAAAAACACGCCTGAAAAAAAGAAATAAAAAGTCCAAAAAAAAAAACGCCAACCCTAAGGTTGGCGTTTCTGTTTTCAGCTTGAAGCTTGCCGCTCGAAGCTTACAACTGCTTTATTCCGGCTTCTTGCGACCGAAACCCGGACGCTGGCCGGAACCGGCCGGTGCGCCACGGCGCTTGCCCGACGGCTTGTCATCATCAGCCAGCTTGATGCCCGGACGCTTCGGCGCCGGTTTGGCCGGACGCTTGGTGTCGACTGGGCGATCCGCCACCGGCGTACCGCGACCTTCGCCACGCTCGGCACGACCATTGGCCGGACGCGGACTACGCGGGCCACGCTCGCCATCCGGGCGCGCTGCCGGCTTGCGACCTGGACGCTCGCCTTCGATCTGCGGCTCGCGGACCGGACGCGGACCGGCGCCAATCGGTGCACCGTTGGCCGGACGCAGGGTGCGCACGCGCTCGGTACGCGCCATCGGACGCGACGACTTGCGCTGCATGCGGTCGAGCTTGTCTTTGCTCTTGGCGTTCAGTTGCGGCATGGCCACCGGGGTCAGACCGACTTCGGCGCTCAGCACGTCGACTTCGTACTGGCTCATTTCGCGCCAGCGGCCCATCGGCAGGTCGGAATTGAGGAACACCGGACCGAAACGCACGCGCTTCAGGCGGCTGACCACCAGGCCCTGGGATTCCCACAGGCGACGTACTTCACGGTTACGGCCTTCCATCACCACGCAGTGATACCAGTGGTTGAAGCCTTCGCCGCCCGGTGCCTGTTGAATGTCGGTGAAGCGCGCCGGGCCGTCTTCCAGCACGACGCCGGCCTTCAGGCGCTCGATCATTTCGTCGTCGACTTCGCCACGCACACGCACCGCGTACTCACGGTCCATCTCGTAGGACGGGTGCATCAGGCGGTTGGCCAGTTCACCGTCGGTGGTGAACATCAGCAGACCGGTGGTGTTGATGTCGAGACGACCGATGTTGATCCAGCGGCCTTCCTTAGGACGCGGCAGCTTGTCGAACACGGTCGGACGGCCTTCCGGGTCGTCACGGGTGCAGATCTCGCCATCGGGCTTGTTGTACATGATCACGCGGCGAACCGACTCGGCGGCTTCTTCGCGCTTGATGACCTTGCCATCAATGGTGATGGCGTCGTGCATGTCGACACGCAGGCCCAAAGTGGCGTCTTTGCCATTGACCTTGATGCGGCCGGCAGCGATCCAGGATTCGACGTCACGGCGCGAGCCGACGCCGATACGGGCGAGGACTTTCTGCAGCTTTTCGCCTGCTGGGCCGATTTCCTGGTCGTCTTTCTGATTGATGTCACTCATCTGGGCACCTCCCGGTGTGGTCTGTTCAGCGGCGCTGAATGAGCCGCTGAAGCGTTGAAATCTGGGTTTTCGGACGAAGGGATCGCCGAAGGGTCGCGAATCATACGCGGATGTGGCCGCGCGCGCATCAGAGACTAGTCGATCAGGGCAAGGTTATTTCTTTTTCCGCCGACCGGTGGCGCCGAGCTTGATCAAACGCAGCGCGGCTTCGGCCAATACAGTGCGCTTGTCGTCCTTGTCGAGTTTCTTCCAGGCCCGGATCTCACGCTTGCTGCGGCCGCAGCCGAGGCAGATGTCGTCGCTGAACTTGCAGACGCTGATGCACGGGTCCTTGGTCGAGCTCATGCTCAATCCTCGAACTCGCGGCGTTCGGCTTCGATGGCTTCGGCCAGGGCGCGGGCCTCGGCTTCTTCTTCGCTCAATTCTTCCTCGGCGGCGGGTTCGGGTGCGGGCTGCTCAAGCCGGGCGACGGCGGCCAGCAGCTTTTCCCGGGCTTCGGCCACGCCGAGTACATCGTCTTCCTGCTCGGGCTCAAATTCAGGCTCAAACTCAGATTCAGGCTCGAATTCAGTTTCGAATTCACCCTCAACCGGCGGCTCGACAGGATCGGATTCAAACCCGGTCGGCATCGATTCGCCGCCCACCCCGTCACGCAGCAAGTCGTCGAAGTCGGTCTTGATCCCCTCCTCCATGCTGTCCAGTTCCAGCAGCAGAGTGTGAAAACTGGTTTCCTCCTTCGGTTCTTCCGGCTCGGCACTGGCATCGGCCAGCTCCTGCAAGCCCGGCGGCACCGGAGCGTCGTCGAAGTCGAGCACCGGTTCCGCCTCGATCTCGCGCAACTCGGCCAGCGGCGGCAAGTCGTCGAGATTCTTCAGGTTGAAGTGGTCGAGAAACGCCTTGGTGGTAGCGAACATCGCCGGTTTGCCCGGCACGTCGCGGTAACCGACGATACGGATCCACTCGCGTTCCATCAGCGTCTTGACGATGTTGGTGTTGACCGCCACGCCCCGCACGTCCTCGATTTCGCCCCGGGTGATCGGCTGGCGATAGGCGATCAGCGCCATGGTTTCCAGCAGCGCTCGGGAATAGCGCTGCGGACGCTCTTCCCACAAACGACCGACCCACGGCGCGAACTTTTCGCGAATTTGCAGACGATAGCCGGAAGCGACTTCCTTGAGCTCGAACGCCCGGCCCTCACAGGATTTGCCGAGCAGGGTCAGGGCTTTCTTGAAGACCGGCGGTTCCGGGCGCTCACCTTCTTCAAACAGTTCATACAGACGCTCGAGGGATTGCGGCTTTCCCGAGGCCAACAGAAAGGCTTCAAGCAGGGACGCCAGCTCGCGGGGTTCAGTCAGGTTCATATCGGGACTCGTTATTCGGCTCGGGCTCGCACGTGGATCGCGGCGAACGGCTCATTCTGCACCAGCTCGATCAGGGATTCCTTGACCAGTTCAAGGATCGCCATGAAGGTCACCACCACCCCGAGCTTGCCCTCCTCGGCGGTGAACAGCTCGACGAACGGCACAAACCCGCCGCCCTTGAGCCGTTCCAGCACATCGCTCATGCGCTCGCGGGTGGACAGCGCCTCGCGGCTGACCTGATGGCTTTCGAACATGTCGCCGCGGCGCAGCACCTCGGCCATGGACATCAGGATTTCCTCCAGCGCCACGTCCGGCAACAGCTTGCGCGCACGGGCTTCCGGGGCGTCGAGCTTGGGCACGATCACATCGCGACCGACCCGACTCAGGCCATCGATGCCTTCGGCGGCAGCCTTGAACCGTTCGTACTCCTGCAGACGGCGGATCAGTTCGGCGCGCGGGTCGTCCTCTTCGTCCTCGACGGTTTCGGCCCGGGGCAGCAGCATCCGCGACTTGATCTCGGCCAGCATCGCGGCCATCACCAGGTACTCGGCGGCCAGTTCCAGGCGCACCGACTGCATCAGCTCGACATAGCCCATGTACTGGCGGGTGATTTCCGCCACCGGGATGTCGAGGATGTTGATGTTCTGTTTGCGGATCAGGTACAGCAGCAGGTCGAGGGGGCCTTCGAAGGCTTCGAGGAAGACTTCCAATGCATCCGGCGGGATGTACAGGTCCAGCGGCATTTCCGTGACGGCCTGGCCATAGACCATGGCAAACGGCAGTTCCTGCTGGGCACCGGCCTGGGGATCAACGGTTTCCACTGCGGACATTCAGGCCTCGGCCATGAATGGAGCCGGGTCGCCGCAACCGACGCGGATCACTTCCGGATCATCGCCGGTCAGGTCGATCACGGTGGAGGCCTTGATGCCGCCGGAACCGCCGTCGATGATCAGATCCACCTGATGCTCGAGCAACTGGCGCATTTCGTATGGATCGCTCAACGGGTCTTCATCACCCGGCATGATCAGAGTCACGCTCATCAGCGGCTCGCCCAGTTCGGCCAGCAGCGCCAGCGCGATGGGATGGCTCGGCACCCGCAGACCGATGGTGCGTTTCTTCGGATGCAGCAGCAGGCGCGGCACTTCGCGGGTGGCGTTGAGAATGAAGGTGTACGGCCCCGGCAGGTGGGCTTTGAGGATTCGAAAGGTCCCGGTATCGATCTTGGCGTAGTTGCCCAGTTGCGAAAGATCGCTGCAGATCAGCGCGAAGTTGTGCTTTTCGTCGAGTTGACGCAGGCGACGAACGCGCTCGATGGCGCTCTTGTCACCGATCTGGCAACCGATTGCGTAGGAAGAGTCGGTGGGATAGACCACAACTCCGCCCTTGCGGATGATCTCGACGGCCTGTTTGATCAGGCGCGCTTGCGGGTTTTCCGGATGAATCTGGAAAAATTGACTCACATTCTCTACCTGTTCAGACGGCGGCAATAACTGGGTCATGTTTGAACCGACACCACAGGGGTGGAAGGTCCTCCGGCACCGGCCGGTACTGGCCGATCTCGGACCAGCCACCAGGGCCATGGAAATCACTGCCGGCGCTGACCAGCAGACCGAACTCACGGGCAAGGATTGCCAGGCTGCCCACCTGTTCCGCAGGCTGATGACCATTGACCACTTCGATCGCCTGCCCGCCCGCTTGAATATAGTCGGCAATCAGCTTTCGGCGCTTGCTGCGGGTGAAATCGTAGTGCCACGGATGCGCCAGGCTGACCCAGGCGCCGGCGGCGCGCAGCGTACCGACGGTGTCTTCAAGGGTCGGCCAGTGCAGCTTGACGTCCCCCAGCTTGCCGGCGCCGAGCCATTTGCGAAACGCCTCGGCGCGATCCTTTACAAAACCTTCACGCACCATCCAGTCGGCGAAATGCGGACGGGCCGGGGCGTTGCCGCTGTCGCCCAGTTCCTGCTGGATCTGCCGCGCGCCGTCGAGCGCATTCGGCATGCCCTTGAGGGCGAGCTTGCGGCTTATTTCCTCAGACCGCAGCCAACGGCCATCGTGCAACTTCGCAATCGCCTCGACCAACGGTGCGGCATTGACGTCGAAACCGTAGCCGAGCACGTGAATGGTCGCCCCGCCCCAGGTGCAGGACAATTCGACGCCGTTGACCAGTTGCATGCCCAGCGCCTCGGCGGCCGTACGCGCTTCGGCGAGGCCTTCGAGGGTGTCGTGATCGGTCAGGGCCAGGACTCGCACGCCGTTCTCGAACGCACGCGCAACCAGTGCCGCAGGCGCCAGGGCGCCATCGGAGGCCGTGCTGTGGCAGTGCAAATCAACATTCACGGGGATGTGTTACCTCAAATCAGCTGGCGCTATCGCGCGCCCATATGTTTGTTATTATGCCGCCACATCCAGCTTCTGGCTCTCACTGTGAAACAATTCATCGATTTCATCCCGCTTCTGCTGTTCTTCATCGTCTACAAACTCGATCCACGTACCGTCGACGTTGCCGGCCATGAACTGACGGTAGGCGGCATTTACAGTGCCACCGCCATGCTGATCATCAGCTCGCTGGTGGTGTACGGCGCGCTCTTCATCAAGCAGCGCAAGCTGGAGAAGAGCCAGTGGCTGACCCTGATTGCCTGCCTGGTGTTCGGCAGCCTGACACTGGCCTTTCACAGCGAAACCTTCCTGAAATGGAAAGCCCCGGTGGTCAACTGGCTGTTCGCCCTGGCCTTCATCGGCAGCCATTTCATCGGTGACCGCCTGCTGATCAAGCGCATCATGGGCCACGCACTGACCCTGCCGGATCCGGTCTGGACCCGACTGAACATCGCCTGGATCGCCTTTTTCCTGTTCTGCGGGGCCGCCAACCTGTTCGTTGCCTTTACCTTCCAGAGCATCTGGGTGGACTTCAAGGTATTCGGCAGCCTGGGCATGACCGTGCTGTTCCTGGTCGGTCAAGGCATCTACCTGTCCCGTCACCTGCACGACGCCGATACCACAACGCCAAAAACCGAGGACTGACATGCTCTACGCCATCATTGCCACCGACGTCGCCAACTCCCTGGACGCCCGCCTCGCTGCGCGCCCGGCACACCTTGAACGCCTGCAGGTGCTCAAGGGCGAAGGCCGCATCGTGCTGGCCGGCCCGCACCCGGCGGTCGACAGCAATGATCCGGGCGCAGCAGGTTTCAGCGGCAGCCTGATCGTTGCCGAATTCGACTCCCTGAGCGCTGCGCAAGCCTGGGCCGATGCCGATCCTTACATCGCCGCCGGCGTCTACGCCAACGTGATCGTCAAGCCGTTCAAGCAAGTCCTGCCGTAACCTCCCCCTCGTAAAAGCCCTCAGCGCGATGAACCTTGTCCGTTCATCGCGCTCTCAATCGCTCATTATTCTCGTTTGCCGGCCGACAACCTGCCCAATATCCATTTGGAAACAGGAGTCGCGATGCGCAAGGGTCCGTTGTGTCTGATGTTGGTCACGTTGTCGATCATGGCGCCCGCCCATGGTGACGAAAGCACCGAGGGCGGCAGCTCCACGCCGCTTTCATTGAGCGCCGGCAGTCAGATCACCGAGTTGCAGCAGCGCCTGAAGGCCAGTGAGCAGCAACGGGAAGAACTGAGCAAACAACTGCAAAATGCCGACAACACCCGCGAAAGCGCCCAGCTCGCCCGGCTGCGCCAGGAGAACCAGCGTCTGAAGCTGCAACTCAAGGAGGCCCAGGCCAGCCCGCTGCCGCGCCTGCTGACCGAACAGCAGCAATGGTTCGTCACCGGGGCCGGGGTAGCGCTATTGGCGCTGCTCTGCGGTATCTTTGCCAGTGGAGCAAGCCGAAAACGTCGGCAATGGCTAAATTGAGTGAGTCATGAGCGAGCTGTTACTGATTGATGATGACCAGGAGTTGTGTGAACTCCTGAGTAGCTGGCTGAGCCAGGAAGGCTTTCAGGTCCGGGCCTGTCACGATGGCCAGAGCGCCCGCAAGGCGCTGGCCGAAACCGCGCCGGCGGCCGTGGTGCTGGACGTGATGCTGCCCGACGGCAGCGGCCTGGAACTGCTCAAGCAACTACGCAGTGATCATGCCGACCTACCGGTGCTGATGCTTTCGGCCCGGGGCGAGCCGCTGGACCGGATTCTCGGCCTGGAACTGGGCGCCGACGATTACCTGGCCAAACCCTGTGATCCGCGCGAACTGACCGCCCGCCTGCGCGCCGTGCTGCGCCGCAGTCATCCGGCCGCCGTGTCGACCCAGCTGGAGCTGGGCGACCTGAGCTTCAGCCCGGTGCGCGGCGTGGTCAGTATCGACGAAAAGGAATTCACCCTCACCGTCTCCGAAAGCCGTCTGCTCGAGGCCCTGCTCAAGCAACCGGGCGAGCCGCTGGACAAACAGGAACTGGCGCAGATCGCCCTCGGCCGCAAGCTGACCCTGTACGACCGCAGCCTGGACATGCACGTCAGCAACCTGCGCAAAAAGATCGGCCCGCACCCCGACGGCCGCCCGCGCATCGTGGCCCTGCGCAGCCGTGGCTACTACTACAGCCTCTGATCGTCTGTCAGTTTTGTCAGGTCGGCGCGAAAACGTGTTTACCCAAGCTTTACACAGCGCTGACCGCCGCTGACCTTGATCTCCGTAATCTGTACTCATCCGGAACGTACCGGGAACGAGACAAAGGAGATTCACCATGCGCAAGACTCTTATCGCTCTGATGTTTGCCGCTGCCCTGCCGACCGTCGCCATGGCCCTGCCACAGGATGGCGGCCCGATGGGTGGCCCGCTGGACGGCCCGCGCCATGGCGGTCAGATGCACGGCATGCACGGCAAAGGCCCGTACAGCCAGCTGGACCTGTCCCGCGAACAGCGCGAGCAGATCCGCAAGATCATGGGCGAGCAGATGCACGAGCGTAAGCAGACGGTCGAAAAATACCTGGAGAAACTCTCGCCAGCCGACCAGAAAGCCATGAAAGACGAGATGGCGGCCAACCACAAGAAGGCCGAGTCCGATGTCCGCGCCGTGTTGAAACCGGATCAACAGAAGAAATTCGACGAGATCCAGAAGAAACAGGCCGAGCGTCGCGCCGAATGGGCCGAGTTCAAAGCCTGGAAAGCGCAACAGCCGCAAAAGGCGCAATAATGTTCTAGCGTCACGCCCCGACCCAACGGCTCACCGCCGTTGGGTTTTCTTTGTTTGAGGATTTTCTGTGCGTTCATTGTTCTGGCGTATCCTCGCCAGCTTCTGGCTGGCCATCGCTCTGGTTGCAGGGCTTTCCATTCTGCTGGGGCACATGCTCAACCAGGACGCCTGGATCCTCAGCCGCCACCCGGGCCTCAACACCCTGGCCGCCGAATGGACGCAGACTTACGAAACCCAGGGCGAAAACGCCGCCCAGGACATCCTCGAACAGCGCAAGCGCCAGTACCACATCGACGTGCAAGTGCTGAATGAAAGCGGCGACCCGGTGGTGCGCGGCACCTTCCCTCGGCGCGCGGCGGCCTTCGAGGCGCGGCAGAACAACGATGACCGACGCCTGCCCTGGCGCCGTCTGACCGACGAATTCACCAGCGAAAAAAGCGGCGACACCTACCTCTTCATCTATCGCATCCCGCACCCGGAACTCGACGCCTGGCACCGCGAAAGCCTGCTCTGGCCATTGAGTGCGCTGGGCATTGCGCTGGTGGTGCTGACCCTGTTCAGCCTGCTGGTGACGTTCTCCATCACCCGCCCGCTCAGCCGTTTGCGCGGCGCGGTGCACGACCTCGGCCAAACCACCTATCAGCAGAACAGCCTGGCGCAACTGGCCAACCGTCGGGATGAGTTCGGCGTGCTCGCCAACGACTTCAACCGCATGGGCGCACGCCTGCAAAGCCTGATCGGCAGTCAGCGCCAGTTGCTGCGCGATGTGTCCCACGAATTGCGTTCACCGCTGGCACGGCTGCGCATTGCCCTGGCTCTGGCCGAGCGTGCAAGCCCGGAAGAACGGGAAAAACTCTGGCCGCGCCTGACCCG
The DNA here is from genome assembly GCF_001594225.2 of Pseudomonas glycinae. Lineage (GTDB taxonomy): Bacteria > Pseudomonadota > Gammaproteobacteria > Pseudomonadales > Pseudomonadaceae > Aquipseudomonas > Aquipseudomonas glycinae. The sequence goes on along the minus strand of NZ_CP014205.2, from coordinate 3,626,911 downwards.
CGAGTGTGATCGGCTGGAAGCGTTGATCAGTGAAATTCTGGTGCTGGCGCGGGTCGATGCCGACAACGCCAGCGCCGAAGAGGTGGATCTGAATGCCTTGCTCGCCACCCTGCAAAAGGACGCGCAACTCGGTTCGCCAGAGCAGACCGTGCGTCTGGAGGCCGAGCCGGTGCTCAATCTGACCGGTTGGCCGACCATGATCGAACGCGCCGTGGACAACCTGCTGCGCAATGCCCAGCGGTTCAACCCGGTCGGGCAGTCGATTGAAATGCAGGCGTCACGTCAGGGCGAGCGGATCGTGGTCAGCGTGCGTGACCATGGGCCAGGGGTGCAGGCCGAACATCTGAGCCAGTTGGGCGAACCGTTTTATCGGGCGCCGGGGCAGACCGCCGCCGGGCATGGCCTCGGACTGGCGATTGCCCGGCGGGCGGCGGAGCGGCATGGCGGGACGCTGGTGCTGGCCAATCATCCGCAGGGCGGCTTTGTGGCGAGTCTTGAATTGCCGCTGGAGCCTGGGGCTGTTGTTCAGCCCTGATGGAGTCAGGCTTTACCCGGCCAGGCGCTGACAAACTCCGCCAGATCAACCTTCTCGGCCACCCGCGGTTCTTTCTGCGGTGTGCCGAGGTACAGGAAGGCAATCACCTCTTCGTCATCCGTCAGGCCCAAACCCTTGGCGACATGTTTCGAGTAAGCCAGATCACCCGTACGCCACACCGCACCAATCCCCTGCGCGTAAGCCGCCAGCAGAATCCCGTGAGCTGCACAGCCTGCGGCCAGCAACTGCTCGGCCTTCGGGTATTTGACGTGATCCTGCAACTTGGCGATGACCACGACCACCAGCGGCGCCCGCAGCGGGCCGTTGCGCGCCTTGTCGATCATCGCTTCGGTGACTTCGCCTTCCTGCATTTTTGCAGCTTCGGCCAGCAACTCGCCCATCTGCTCACGCGCCGCACCTTCGACGGTCAGGAAGCGATACGGCTGCAAATGGCCGTGATCCGGTGCGCGGGTCGCGGCGGCGAACAGCACTTCGCGCTGTTCGGCGGTGGGGGCCGGATCGATCAGTCGTGGAACGGAAACACGGTTGAGCAAAGCGTCGAGAGCCTGCATCGGCCACCTCCTGAAAAAAATGTCCGGCTATTCTAGCTGCAAGTGATCCAGACGCGTCGGTTTACATGCCTTGCACCGCAGGTAGAATGGCGCCCTTCCCACATCAACCCGAGCGGACTTCATGGCGTTGCCGACCTTACGGATCATTGGTTTCATCATCGGCATCTTCCTGATCACCCTGGCCATCGCCATGGTCGTGCCCATGGCCACCCTGGTGATTTTCGAGCGCACCGGCGATCTGCCGTCGTTCCTCTGGGCGAGCATGATCACCTTTCTCGCCGGCCTCGCACTGGTGATTCCCGGTCGCCCGGAACACATTCACCTGCGCCCCCGGGACATGTACCTGCTGACCGTCAGTAGCTGGCTGGTGGTGTGCATCTTTGCCGCGCTGCCGTTTTTGCTGACCCAGCACATCAGTTACACCGACTCGTTCTTCGAAAGCATGTCCGGCATCACGGCCACCGGATCGACCGTGCTCAACCACCTGGACGACATGTCCCCCGGCATTCTGATGTGGCGCTCGCTGCTGCACTGGATCGGCGGCATCGGCTTCATCGGCATGGCGGTGGCGATCCTGCCGCTGCTGCGCATCGGTGGCATGCGCCTGTTCCAGACCGAATCCTCGGACCGCTCGGAAAAGGTCATGCCCCGCTCGCACATGGTGGCGCGGCTGATCGTGGCGGCGTACGTCGGCATCACGATTCTCGGCAGCCTGGCGTTCTGGTGGGCCGGGATGAGCCCGTTCGATGCGATCAACCACGCGATGTCGGCGATTTCCACCGGCGGGTTCTCGACCTCCGACCAGTCCCTGGCCAAATGGACGCAACCGGCGGTGCACTGGGTGGCCGTGGTGGTGATGATTCTCGGCAGTCTGCCGTTCACCCTGTACGTGGCGACGCTGCGCGGCAACCGCCGGGCGCTGATCAAGGATCAACAGGTACAGGGTTTGCTCGGCATGTTGCTGGCGACCTGGCTGGTGCTCGGCACTTGGTACTGGTGGACTACCAACCTGCATTGGCTGGACGCGTTGCGCCATGTGGCGCTGAACGTGACGTCAGTGGTCACCACCACCGGATTTGCATTGGGCGACTACAGCCTGTGGGGCAACTTCTCGCTGATGCTGTTCTTCTATCTGGGCTTCGTCGGCGGCTGTTCCGGTTCGACGGCGGGCGGGATCAAGATTTTCCGCTTCCAGGTCGCCTACATCCTGCTCAAGGCCAACCTTAACCAGTTGATTCACCCGCGTGCGGTGATCAAGCAGAAGTACAACGGTCACCGCCTCGATGAGGAAATTGTCCGGTCGATTCTGACGTTCTCGTTCTTCTTCGCCATCACCATCTGCGTGATCGCCCTGCTGCTGTCGCTGTTGGGCGTGGACTGGATGACGGCGTTGACCGGCGCCGCCAGCACCGTGTCCGGCGTCGGCCCGGGCCTGGGCGAGACCATCGGCCCGGCCGGCAACTTCGCCAGCCTGCCGGATGCGGCCAAGTGGATTCTGTCGTTCGGCATGCTGCTCGGCCGACTGGAGATCATTACGGTGTTTGTGCTGTGTATTCCGGCGTTCTGGCGTCACTGATCGCCTTCGGCGCTTCCAGCAACCGCGCCCGGTAATCGCCGGGCGTGGTGTCGAACCAGCGGCGGAAGGCGCGGAAGAAATTGCTCGGGTCGGCAAAGCCCAACAGATAGGCAATCTCCAGCAAGGTCATGCTCGGCTGCGCCAGGTATTGCTCGGCGAGTTCGCGGCGGGTGTCATCAAGCAACTGCTGAAAACTGGTGCCCTCCTCCTGCAAACGTCGTTGCAAGGTGCGCTGCGACAGGTGCAGGGTCTGCGCCACCGTGTCGCGCTTGGGTTCGCCCTGGGGCAGCAGGCGGCACAACACCTGACGCGCCTTGTGTGTCACGCGGCTTTCGGAAAACCGCGCCAGATATTCCCCGGCAAACCGGTCGTGCAGCAGCGCCATCGCCTCATTGGCGGTGGGCAGTGGCGCTTCCATGTCGGCCCGTTCGAAGATCAGCGCGTCATACGGCGCGTTGAACACCAGCGGTGCATGGAAGGCTTGTTTGTAGGGTTCAAGGTCATCCGGCTCATCGCCCTGCACCAGCACTTTGCGCGGGTGCAGCGTGCGCCCGGTCAGCCAGCCGCACAGCGCCAGCGCGCAGGCCAGCGAGGCTTCGGCACTTTGCCGGGTCGGCGGCAGGTGATCGCCATGCACCGTCAGAATCAACGCATAACCTTCATCGAGCAGGCGAAAACTCAGGTCGGCACTTTCGGCGATGATTCGCTGATAACGCACCAGTCGCTGAAAACCTTCCGCCAGCGTATTGCTGGACATCAGTGCATAGCCCGCGACATGGAACGAAGCCGGTCGCACCACCTTGCCCATGTTCAGGCCGATGGCGGGATTGCCGGACAGCTCGACCGCCCGTTGCCACAGTCGGGTCATGGAATCCTGCGGGAAGCGCGCGTCCGGATCCTCCAGCGCCGCGTAGTCGAGCCCCAGCTGTCTGAACAAAACCCGGCAATCCAGGCCGTCCATTTCCAGTGCCTTGACAATCCCCATCGCCCAGCTTGCAGAAGTCGTTCGTTCGCTCATGGCGTTTTTTCTTGGATGACATGGTGAGCCGCATACTACGGCCGATTTCCCAAGGATAGTAAAGTGGCGCCGATTGTCACTGGCCGACGCCAATGATCACTCTAGACTCAAATAAGCTACCCGCCGAACAACTTGCAATCAGAACAATAACCACAGAGATCGCAGTCGTGGAAACCCTCAAGCCTTTCAACAGCTTCGCCGAGTTCTATCCGTATTACCTCAGCGAGCACAGCAACAGCACCTGCCGTCGCCTGCATTTCATCGGCACGACACTGGTGATCTTCATTCTCGCCCTGACCATCGCCAAGGGCGCCTGGCTGCTGTTGCTTGCCTTGCCGCTGGCCGGCTACAGCTTTGCCTGGGTCGGCCATTTCTTTTTCGAGAAAAACCGCCCGGCCACCTTCCAGCACCCGTTCTACAGCCTGCTCGGCGACTTCGTCATGTACCGCGACATGATCCTGGGCCGCGTGCCGTTCTAGAAATTCCGACCAAGAGGACTGCCATGAGTGCCACTGCCCGTTTCACCCACATGAAGGACGGTACACAGGAAGACTGGGCGATCATTGCGGCGGATTTCAGCGCCTACGCCCGCCAATTGTCCGGCCGGATCGTGGCGCACCTGAAACTGCTAGAAGGCGATTTCGGCGGTTTCCCGGTGGATCGCCTGACCCACTCGCTGCAAACCGCGACCCGCGCCTTTCGCGACGGACGCGACGAGGAATACGTGGTCTGCGCGCTGCTCCACGACATCGGCGACACCCTTGGCTCCTACAATCACCCGGACATCGCCGCCGCCATTCTCAAGCCGTTCGTCAGTGCCGAAAACCTGTGGATGGTGGAAAAGCACGGGATCTTCCAGGGCTACTACTTCTTCCATCACCTGGGCATGGATCGGCACCTGCGCGAGCAGTTCAGCGACCACCCGCAGTTTCTGGCGACCGCGGAGTTCTGCGCAAGATACGACGCGGCGGCGTTCGACCCCGAGTACGACACCCTGCCGCTGAGCTTCTTCGAGCCGATGATGGAAAGGCTGTTTGCCCAGCCGAAAAACTCGATCTACAAAGCGGCGATGGAAGAGCACACCCCGGCCTGATGTTGTCTGCACCGGCCTCATCGCTGGCAAGCCAGCTCCCACAGGTTTTTTGGGGTGTACACAAAGGCTACGTACACCTTCGACCACTGTGGGAGATTCTATGTTGCAGGGGAACCCTGCAACCTTAAATTGGGTTGGTATTCGCTCTGATTTTTCATGAGGGCGAATGCCACCCGGCAAAGCTTACGGGCGAGGATGACCAAAGCCTGAGTTCTGGCTAGACCTCTTGCCAGATAGGATTCATAGAACGGTTTCCAAACAGGGGACCGACAAGCTGCCATAGCTTCATTGTGTGCAAGACGCCGTAATTCTCCGTTACCTTTTTTGCTCAAGTGGCGAGGACTGTGTTTCTTGCCTGAGTCCTTTGCCTTCAAATCCATTCCCAGAAAGGCGATGAACGCATCGGCGCTGGCGAACTCACCTCGCATATACGTCGTAATAACTTCGTATAGCATACATTATACGAAGTTATACGATTCTGCTGGGGCACATGCTCAACCAGGACGCCTGGATCCTCAGCCGCCACCCGGGCCTTACGTTCCGTAGCGCCGTTGAGCCTCTTTATAACTCAACTCGCCTTTTTCGACTTGGTCGACAACCGACAATTTAAAAGTCAGCGTGTAATCGCGTTGACTGCGTTTTGCGCCCGAATCCATTGCACCCTCCTGATAAGAAGCCAGAAGGTGTTAACCTTATTCAGGACGAGACAGCACCCACAAAAAAGCCCCCGCAACTTCACAGTTGCGGGGGCTTTTTCGTTTTGGCAAACGCCCGAGATCCTTGTGGGAGCCGGGCTTGCCCGCGATGGCGGTTGGTCAGGCAGCTGATTTGTAAACTGATACACCGCATTCGCGGGCAAGCCCGCTCCCACAGGGATCTCCACTGGATTCTGATAAGTCCACAAACACAAAAAAGCCCCCGCCAGCCGCAAAGCTGACGGGGGCTATTCAATCGAGACGCAAACTACATCTCCACCTGCGTCCCCAACTCAATCACCCGGTTCAGCGGCAGATTGAAGAACCGCAGGTTTCCGTTGGCATTCTTCAACATGAATGCAAACAGCGCTTCACGCCAACGGGCCATGCCTTCGAGTTTCGAGGCGATGACCGTTTCGCGGCTGAGGAAGTAGGTGGTGCGCATCGGGCTGAAGTCCAGATCATCCAGGTGGCACAGCTTCAGCGCCTGCGGCACGTCCGGTTCGTCGGTGAAGCCGAAGTGCAGGATCACCCGGAAGAAGCCTTCGCCGTGGGCTTCGACTTCGAAGCGCCGGGATGGCGGGACGCGCGGGATGTCTTCGTAGACCACGGTCAGCAGCACCACTTGTTCGTGCAGCACCTGGTTGTGCAGCAGGTTGTGCAACAGCGCGTGCGGCACCGCGTCGGAACGGGCGGTAAGGAACACAGCGGTGCCCTGCACGCGGTGTGGTGGCTGGACGCGGATGCTGCTGATAAAGATCGGCAGCGGCAGCGCGCCTTCGTCGAGGCGCTCGACCAGCAGTTGCTTGCCGCGCTTCCAGGTGGTCATGAGCACGAACAGCGCGATACCGGCGATCACCGGGAAGGCGCCACCCTGGACGATCTTCGGCACGTTGGCGGCGAAGTACAGGCCGTCCACCAGCAGGAAGCCGATCAGTACCGGCACCGCCAGAATCGGTGGCCATTTCCATAGCAGCAGCATGACTGCCGACACCAGAATCGTGGTCATCAGCATAGTGCCGGTTACCGCCACACCATAGGCCGAGGCCAGTGCGCCGGAGGATTCGAAGCCCAGCACCAACAAGACAACGCCGACCATCAGCGCCCAGTTCACCGCGCCAATATAAATCTGGCCCTGCTCGTCGCTGGACGTGTGCTGGATGTACATACGCGGAATGTAACCAAGCTGAATCGCCTGACGAGTCAGGGAGAACGCGCCGGAAATCACCGCTTGGGACGCAATCACCGTGGCCAGGGTCGACAGACCGACCAGCGGAATCAGTGCCCAGCTCGGCGCCAGCAGGTAGAACGGGTTGCGCGCCGCTTCCGGGTTGTCCAGCAACAAGGCGCCCTGACCGAAGTAGTTGAGCACCAGCGCCGGCAGCACCAGCAGGAACCACGCGCGGGCAATCGGCTTGCGACCGAAGTGGCCCATGTCGGCGTACAGCGCTTCGGCACCGGTCAGCGCCAGCACCACGGCGCCGAGGATCGCCACGCCCATGCCGGTATGCACCATGAAAAAGCGCACGGCCCAGATCGGGTTCAGCGCCTTCAGCACTTCCGGGGAATGGCTGATGCCGTACACGCCGAGAGCGCCGAGAACGAGGAACCAGGTGACCATGATCGGCCCGAACAGAATGCCGATCCGTGCTGTGCCATGGCTCTGGATCAGAAACAACCCGACCAGCACCACCAACGACAACGGCACGACCCAATGGTCGATCCCGTCAAATGCCAGGCCCAGACCTTCGATGGCCGACAGCACAGAGATCGCCGGGGTGATCATGCTGTCGCCATAGAACAGCGCTGCGCCGATCAAGCCGCAGACCACCAGCAGCGAACGCAATTTCCTGCGTTCCCCCGCTGCCCGCCGTGCCAGCGCGGTGAGCGCCATGATGCCGCCCTCGCCCTGGTTGTCGGCACGCAGCACGAACATCATGTATTTGATCGACACGACCCAGATCAGCGACCAGAAGATCAACGACAGAATGCCCAGCACCCCGTCGTGGTTCACCGGAACGCCATAAGCGCCGGAAAACACTTCTTTGAGGGTGTACAACGGGCTCGTGCCGATGTCGCCGTAAACTACCCCGACCGCCGCGACCAGCATGCTCAGCGGCTTGGTGGCCGAACCTTCGGCGCCTGCCGCGTGACTACTTGCCTGACCCATCCAACACTCCTGATTCCCAGACCGGCTTCTTATATGAAGCACTATGCTTTGTGTGCAGCATGCGCGTTTTTACGCCCTGTAACAGACGTTTTGTTGACTGTAAAAATTCAGTAAAGCGCAACGGCGCGAAGCATAGCGCAGCACTCGTCGTATTTCCCTGCATAAAGCTGGTCAAGTGCGTTGCTCACCGCTAGAATTGCGCACTTTTTGATCAGAGGCGCGCCTTAAGCGCCCATCCGTCGGTTCCTGAATCAGGCAAGCGACGTCACAAAACACCGAGGTTAGACATGTCCACCACTCCTGCGCCGGCCAATCCAAAGGTTGGCTTCGTTTCTCTGGGTTGCCCGAAAGCACTGGTCGACTCCGAGCGCATCCTGACCCAGCTGCGCATGGAAGGCTATGACGTGGTGTCCACCTATCAGGACGCCGACGTGGTCGTGGTCAACACCTGCGGCTTCATCGACTCGGCCAAGGCCGAATCGCTGGAAGTGATCGGCGAAGCGATCAAGGAAAACGGCAAGGTCATCGTGACCGGCTGCATGGGCGTGGAAGAAGGCAATATCCGTGACGTGCACCCGAGCGTGCTGGCCGTCACCGGTCCGCAGCAGTACGAGCAAGTGGTCAACGCCGTGCACGAAGTCGTGCCGCCGAAGCAGGATCACAACCCGCTGATCGACCTGGTGCCGCCGCAAGGCATCAAGCTGACCCCGCGCCACTACGCGTACCTGAAGATTTCCGAAGGCTGCAACCACAGCTGCAGCTTCTGCATCATCCCGTCGATGCGCGGCAAACTGGTCAGCCGTCCGGTCGGCGACGTGCTCGACGAAGCCCAGCGTCTGGTCAAATCCGGCGTGAAGGAACTGCTGGTGATTTCCCAGGACACCAGCGCCTACGGCGTTGACGTCAAGTACCGCACCGGTTTCTGGAACGGCGCGCCGGTGAAAACCCGCATGACCGAACTGTGCGAAGCGCTGAGCACCCTCGGCGTCTGGGTCCGTCTGCACTACGTTTACCCGTACCCGCACGTCGACGAACTGATCCCGCTGATGGCCGCCGGCAAGATCCTGCCGTACCTGGACATCCCGTTCCAGCACGCCAGCCCGAAAGTCCTGAAGTCGATGAAACGCCCGGCGTTCGAAGACAAGACCCTGGCGCGGATCAAGAACTGGCGCGAGATCTGCCCGGACCTGATCATCCGTTCGACCTTCATCGTCGGCTTCCCCGGCGAAACCGAAGAAGACTTTCAGTACCTGCTGGACTGGCTGACCGAAGCCCAGCTCGACCGCGTCGGCTGCTTCCAGTATTCGCCGGTCGAAGGCGCTCCAGCCAACGATCTGGATCTGGAAGTGGTTCCGGACGACGTCAAGCAAGACCGCTGGGAACGCTTCATGGCGCACCAGCAGGCCATCAGTTCGGCGCGCCTGCAACTGCGCATCGGCCGTGAAATCGAAGTGCTGGTGGACGAAGTCGACGAGCAGGGCGCGGTCGGCCGCTGCTTCTTCGATGCCCCGGAAATCGACGGCAATGTGTTCATCGACAACGGCAGCAACCTGAAGCCGGGCGACAAGGTCTGGTGCAAGGTGACCGACGCCGACGAATACGACCTCTGGGCCGAACAGATCTAAGCGCGAAAAATACAGAAAGCCCCGCTCTCTTTTACGAGATGCGGGGCTTTTTTACGGCTAGAGTTTGTGAGGGGAAGGACTCCCTCATCCATGACAAAGAGGCTATCGGGCATGCGTCAGCATTCGGTCATCCACACGCCGAAACTCAGCGATTATCAGGAACTGACCCGGGTCTGGGAGGCCTCGGTTCGCGCGACCCACGATTTCCTGCCGGAATCCTACATCGAGCTGCTGAAGAATCTGGTGCTGACCCGCTACCTCGATGCGGTGATGCTGATCTGCACCCGCGACAGCCACCAGCGCATCACCGGGTTTGCCGGGGTCGCGGCGGGCAAGATCGAAATGCTGTTCATCGACCCGGCCCATCGCGGCCAGGGCCTTGGCAAGAAACTGTTGAAGTACGCGATGGAACACCTGAACGCCGACGAACTGGACGTCAACGAACAGAACCCGCAGGCGCTGGGGTTTTACTTCAAGCAAGGGTTCGAGGTGATCGGCCGCTCGGAGGTCGATGGCATGGGCCAGCCGTATCCGTTGTTGCATATGCGTCTGCGCCAGAATCAGCAACGCTCGAACCATGCCTGATCAAGCATAGAACCCTGTGGGAGCTTCGGTGCGACGTTTCGACTTGCCAGCGATGCAGGCGCCTCGGTCTGACAAAACACCGCGGTGATAACATCGCTGGCAAGCCAGCTCCCACAGGTCAAGCGAACACTCTGTAAATGCAATCGGGCTTAACCGGCCCCAGGCAGGTACAATGCCCACCCCTTTTTTGTTACGGCCCCTGTCATGACTGACCCGATTCGCCTCTCCAAACGCCTCATCGAGCTGGTCGGTTGCTCCCGCCGGGAGGCCGAGCTGTTCATCGAGGGCGGCTGGGTCACCGTGGACGGCGAAGTCATCGACGAGCCGCAGTTCAAGGTCGGCGACCAGAAAGTCGAGCTCGACAAGGATGCCAAGGCCACCGCGCCGGAGCCGGTGACTATCCTGCTCAACGTGCCGGCGGGCATGGATGTCGACAGCGCCATGCAGTCGCTGAACGCCGAAACCCTCAGCGAAGAACACCGCTACGGCAAGCGTCCGCTGCGCGGGCACTTCCTGCGCCTGACCGCCAGCGCCGACCTGCAACCCAAGGCCAGCGGCCTGTTGGTGTTCACCCAGGACTGGAAGGTGTTGCGCAAGCTCACCGCCGACGCGGCCAAGATTGAGCAGGAATACGTGGTAGAAGTCGAAGGCGACATGGTTGCCCACGGCCTCAATCGCCTGCAGCACGGCCTCACCCACAAGGGCAAGGAGCTGCCGCCGGTCAAGGCCAGCTGGCAGAACGAAAACCGCCTGCGCTTCGCCATGAAGAACCCGCAGCCGGGGATCATCGCCCAGTTCTGCGAAGCGGTCGGCCTGAAGGTCATCGGCATACGCCGGATCCGCATCGGCGGCGTGTCCATCGGCAAGGTGCCGGTCGGCCAATGGCGCTACCTGTCCGGCAAAGAGAAATTCTAGGGCTCGCAAGCCACCCAATATTTCCGGCATCGCGCCCCGCTCGGTGCCCACAGCGAACATTCAGGATTGCACACATGGTTCACAACGACGTTCTGCGCAGCGTGCGCTACATGCTCGACATCAGCGACAAGAAAGTGGTCGAGATCATCAAGCTCGGCGGCCTGGACGTCACGCTTGCCGATGTCGTGACGTACCTCGACAAGAAAGAAGAAGACGAAGAAGGTTTCGTGCGCTGCCCGGACGAAGTCATCGCGCACTTCCTCGACGGTCTGGTGATCTTCAAGCGCGGCAAGGACGAAAGCCGTCCGCCGCTGCCGATCGAAGTGCCGGTGACCAACAACATCATCCTGAAAAAGCTGCGCGTGGCCTTCGAATTGAAGGAAGACGACATGCACGCGATCCTCAAGGCTGCCGACTTCCCGGTGTCCAAGCCTGAGCTGAGTGCGCTGTTCCGCAAGGTCGGCCACACCAACTACCGCCCGTGTGGCGATCAGTTGCTGCGCAATTTCCTCAAGGGCCTGACCCTGCGCGTTCGCGGTTGACCCATTCGATCACGGCGACTTCGGTCGCCGTTTTCATGCATGCCCTTCCATTCCCTCGAAAAATAGTGGCTCCGCTTTTTGCGGCCGGCGACTAGGGTGTACTGAACCCTAGCCCTCAGGATTCGCCATGCACCCTTATTTCTCCCTGCAAGGCCGCACCGCCCTGGTGACCGGCGGCACCCGTGGTATCGGCAAAATGATCGCCAAGGCCTATGTCGAGGCCGGCGCCCGCGTGTACGTCTGCTCCCGTGACGCGGAAGCCTGTCATCAAACCGCTGAAGAACTCAGTGCTCTGGGCACTTGTCTGGGCATGGCGGCGAACCTGGCGACCGAAGAAGGCGTGAAAGAGCTGGCCGAGCGACTGGGCGAACAGATCACTCATCTGGACATTCTGGTGAACAACGCCGGCACGACGTGGGGCGCGCCGCTGGAGAGTTACCCGGTCAAGGGCTGGGAAAAGGTCATGCAACTCAACGTGACGTCGGTGTTCAGCTGCATCCAGCAGTTTCTGCCGTTGCTGCGCAAATCCGGGTCGGCGGCCAATCCGGCGCGGATCATCAACATCGGTTCGGTGGCGGGGATTTCTTCCTTTGGTGAACAGGCCTACGCCTACGGGCCGAGCAAGGCCGCCCTTCATCAGCTGTCGCGGATCCTCGCCCGGGAACTGGTGAGCCAGCACATCAACGTCAACGTCATCGCACCGGGGCGCTTTCCGAGCAAGATGACCCAGCACATCGGCAGTGATCAACAGGCGCTGGCCGAAGACACTGCGCTGATCCCGATGAAACGCTGGGGCCGCGAGGAAGAGATGGCGGCGCTGGCGATCAGCCTGGCGAGTACAGCCGGGGCCTACATGACCGGTAATATCATTCCGCTGGATGGTGGGTTCAGCCTCTGATATCGGGGGTGCGGCTATCGCTGGCAAGCCAGCTCCCACAGAGATCTCGAGTGTCAGCAGGATTTGTGTACACCACAAAACCTGTGGGAGCTGGCTTGTCGGCCCGCCGCATCGCAGCGATAGCGCCAGCTCTGCCAGCACCAGACTTGAAGCCTGCCGGGTTATCATGCCCGCCCTGCTCCGCTTCGAATGCAAACCATGACTTACAGCGTCTCCCCCATCGGCTTTGTCCGCTCCTGCTTCAAGGAGAAGTTCGCCATCCCGCGCCAGCCGCAACTGGCCCCTGCCGCCCGTGGCGTGCTGGAGCTGGTGGCGCCGTTCGATCAGGGCGATGCGGTGCAGGGGCTGGAGCAGGTCAGTCATGTCTGGCTGCTGTTCCTGTTCCATCTGGCCCTGGAAGACAAGCCGCGCCTCAAGGTCCGCCCTCCGCGCCTGGGTGGCAACAAGTCCATGGGCGTGTTCGCCACCCGAGCCACCCATCGGCCGAACGGCATTGGTCAGTCGGTGGTGAAGCTGGACAAGGTCGAGGCCAATCGCCTGTTCATCTCCGGTATCGACCTGCTGGACGGCACGCCGATTCTCGACATCAAACCCTACGTGCCCTACGCCGACATCATCACTGACGCCTCCAACAGCATCGCCAGTGCCGCGCCGCACCTGATCGACGTGCAGTGGACGGACACGGCGCTGCAACAGGCGTACAAGCACGCTCAGCGCCTGGCCGAGCCGCTGGTCGAGCTGATCGAGCAATGCCTGGCCCAGGATCCGCGCCCGGCGTATCAGACGCCCGCGCCAGAGCGCGAATACGGCGCGCAGTTCTGGGATCTGGATGTGCGCTGGCATTACCCTGTGCCTGAGCAGATCCGCGTCCTGGAAGTGATTCCCGCCGCTGACTGAATCGCGAAAACGAAAAAGCCCGCGCTGCCTTCTCAGGCAGCGCGGGCTGATCGTTCCCACGCTCTGCGTGGTAATGCATCCAGTGACGCTCTGCGTCACCTATAACCAGCTTACTTCTCGACGAATGCGCGCTCGATCAGGTAATCACCCGGCTCGCGCATCCGCGCCGAGATCTTCAGGCCGAAGCTGTCGAGCACTTCGCTGGTCTCGTCGAGCATGCTCGGGCTGCCGCAGATCATCGCGCGGTCGTCCTGCGGGTTGATCGGTGGCAGGCCGATGTCGCTGAACAGCTTGCCGCTGCGCATCAGGTCGGTCAGGCGACCCTGATTCTCGAACGGTTCGCGAGTCACGGTCGGGTAGTAGATCAGCTTGTCACGCAGCGCTTCGCCGAAGAACTCGTTTTGCGGCAGGTGCTCGGTGATGAATTCGCGGTAGGCGACTTCGTTGACGTAACGAACACCGTGAACCAGGATCACTTTCTCGAAGCGCTCGTAGGTTTCCGGGTCCTGGATCACGCTCATGAACGGCGCCAGACCGGTGCCGGTGCTCAGCAGGTACAGGTGCTTGCCCGGGTTCAGGTCGTCCAGCACCAGGGTGCCGGTCGGTTTTTTCGAGATGATGATCTCGTCGCCTTCCTTCAGGTGCTGCAACTGGGAGGTCAGCGGACCGTCCGGCACCTTGATGCTGAAGAACTCGAGATGCTCTTCCCAGTTCGGGCTGGCGATCGAGTAAGCGCGCATAAGCGGGCGGCCGTTGGGCTGTTGCAGGCCGATCATCACGAACTGACCGTTCTCGAAGCGCAGGCCCGGATCGCGGGTGCACTTGAAGCTGAACAGAGTGTCGTTCCAGTGATGAACACTGAGGACACGCTCGTGGTTCATGTTGCTCATGTACGTGGGACTCCTGGAGATTGATCTGCGCCTGCCCGGCTCGTGTTGAAGAATGCCGACGGTGCGCAATTGCATCGCATTCTAATAGCGCCGACAATATCTGTTAACTGGATTATTAAGATAAGGGTTATCGGTTATATCGATATGCGATTTACTCTTCGTCAACTGCAAGTCTTCGTCGCCGTCGCCCAGCAGGAAAGCGTGTCCCGTGCTGCGGGGCTGCTCAACCTGTCGCAATCGGCCGCCAGCACTTCCATCACTGAACTGGAGCGCCAGTCCAGCTGCCAGCTGTTCGATCGCGCCGGCAAACGCCTGAGCCTCAACGCCCTCGGCAAACAATTGTTGCCGCAAGCGGTGGCCCTGCTCGATCAGGCCAAGGAAATCGAAGACCTGCTCAACGGCAAATCCGGTTTCGGCTCGCTGTCGGTGGGCGCGACCCTGACCATCGGCAATTACCTGGCGACGCTGCTGATCGGCGGTTTCATGCAGCGCCACCCCGAAAGCCAGGTGAAGCTGCACGTGCAGAACACTGCCAATATCGTGCAACAAGTGGCTCATTACGAAATTGATCTGGGTCTAATCGAAGGCGATTGCAGCCACCCGGACATCGAAGTGCAGAGCTGGGTCGAGGATGAACTGGTGGTGTTCTGCGCCCCGCAGCATCCGTTGGCCAAACGCGGCAGCGCGACCATGGAGGAACTGACCCATGAAGCGTGGATTCTGCGGGAACAGGGTTCGGGCACGCGCCTGACCTTCGATCAGGCGATGCGGCATCACCGCAGCGCACTGAACATCCGGCTCGAGCTGGAACACACCGAAGCGATCAAGCGCGCCGTGGAATCAGGTCTGGGTATTGGCTGCATTTCGCGGCTGGCGCTGCGGGACGCCTTCCGGCGCGGCAGCCTGGTGCCGGTGGAGACGCCGGATCTGGATCTGGCGCGGCAGTTCTATTTCATCTGGCACAAACAGAAGTACCAGACTTCCGCCATGCGCGAATTCCTCGACCTGTGCCGCGCCTTCACCGCCGGGGTCCAGCGCAGCGACGAGATCGTTCTGCCGAGCATCGCTTAAAGCAGAATCACCGCCCACACCAGAGCGATCATGCTCAGTGCCACGAATTGCGCGGCACTGCCCATGTCCTTGGCGTTCTTGGACAGCGGGTGCAACTCCAGCGAGATGCGGTCGATGGCCGCCTCCACCGCCGAATTCAACAGCTCGACGATCAGCGCCAGCAGGCACACGGCGATCAGCAGCGCCTGCTCGACCCGGCTGACATTGAGGAAAAACGTCAGTGGAATCAGAACCACGTTAAGCAGCACCAATTGGCGGAAAGCCGCTTCGCCGGTGAAGGCGGCGCGCAAGCCGTCCAGCGAGTATCCGGAAGCGTTGAGGATGCGTTTCAGGCCCGTCTGGCCCTTGAAAGGTGACATAAAGTAGATAACCGACCGAAAGGAAGTGGGGAAGCTAGATCAACGAAAGTCAAAAAAGCGTGAAGACGCCAGCACTTACTGGCTCGGAATTGACTCAAGTTGTTGCAGCAGTAAAGCGGCCTGGGTCCGGGTCCGCACGTTCAACTTGCGAAAAATCGCCGTGACATGGGCCTTGATGGTCGCTTCGGACACATTCAGCTCGTAGGCAATCTGCTTGTTCAGCAAACCCTCGCAGACCATGGTCAACACCCGGAACTGCTGTGGCGTCAGGCTGGCGAGGCCATCGCTGGCAGCCTTGGCTTCATCCGAAACGCTGACCGCTTCGAACGCCTGGGGTGGCCAGAACACGTCGCCATCCAGTACTTTGCGCACCGCTTCCTGAATCACGCTCAGGTCGCTGGACTTGGGAATGAAACCACTGGCACCGAATTCCCGGGACTTGACCATCACCGAGGCTTCTTCCTGGGCCGAAACCATCACCACCGGAATCTGCGGGTACTGACCGCGCAGCATCACCAGCCCGGAAAACCCGAAAGCACCCGGCATGTTCAGGTCCAGCAGCACCAGATCCCAGTCAGCCTTTTCGGTCAGGCGGGTTTCCAGCTCGGCGATGCTCGCCACCTCCACCATGCGTACATCCGGGCCAAGGCCCATCGTCACCGCTTGATGCAAAGCGCTACGAAAAAGAGGGTGATCATCGGCAATCAGGATGTCGTATGTGGCCATTTTTCAAATGATCCTGTTTTTGATGGCGGGCCCGGGCATTCGGGCCTTGCCAAAGCAACTCGAGACACCGCCCGGCGGCGGTATCCACAGGGGCACGTTCAACGCCAATCACGAACAAAAAACGGCGTTTCAAACCTTGGCCGCACCCCAATCGGCGCCAAGCATGACCAGCCAGGCCGGGGTGGTCAAGCCACGCGGCCACTGCTTTAGCAGTATGGGCCAGGATCAGGCCGGTAATGGCGCCGCGTTTCGGATATAGGGCAGCAATTCAGCGTGGGCCGGGGTCGACACATTGACCTCCAGTTGCTGCTTGGCTCCCAGGTAATGCTGGCTGAACACATCGAAATAGGCATCCAGCGCCGACGCCGCGTCCGAATCACCGGCCAGTTCCAGACACAGCGCCGCCACTTCGGCGGTGCACAGGTGCTCGCTGCGGGTCGAGCGGCGCAGGCGATAGCGCGACAGCTTGTCGGGCAACAGGCTGAGGATCGGCAAACGGTCGAAATACGGGCTCTTGCGGAAAATCTTCCGGGCTTCGGTCCAGGTCGCGTCCAGCAGGATGAACAGCGGACGCTTGCTGCTATCGAGATCCACGGTGTTGGTCACCCGCGAGGGTTCGACGTACTCGCCGGGGAACACCAGATACGGCTGCCATTGCGGGTCGTTCAGCAGCGCCAGCAGTTGCTCGTCGGGCTCGGTCCGCGACCAGATGAAAGCATGATTGTCGCGCACGATGTCGGCGATCAACCAGCCGGTATTGCTGGGTTTGAACACTTCCTTGCCGGTCATGATCAGGCAAACACCCGAACGCGTATCGACGGTCGGCCGCCAGGCGCACAGGCAATGGCTGATGATCACGCGGCAATCGCGGCAGCGCGGGGAGCGAAAACCACGGGCTTGGATCGGCTTGATGCCTTCGTCCTCGCGCTGATCGCGCAGGCGGGCCACGGCGTTGGGGGCATGATTCATCGCAGACGGCACCGGCAGGCAGGGAAACTCGACACGAACGACACTCGGCAGGGCAATAAAGGCCGGCAGTTTACCAGAGCGACGGGCACAAGCCTGTACCCTCCCGACCGGCTCCCCTATAATTCGCCGCCACTGAACGCACAGTCACGTGGCTGGTCGAACCACCAGTCACTGAACCAGGAGAGTTTCATGCTGCGCCTTATCGTTCCCACCGCTGCCATTCTGCTGGCTTCGTCCTTCAGCGCTCAGGCTGCATCCCTGAGTGAGCAGAATCTGAACCGAGAGCTGCGCAATGTCGCCGCACAAAGCAGCGTCGGCACGCCACGGGCGATCAACGAAGACATTCTTGATCAGGGCTACACCGTCGAAGGCACCACGCTGGTCAATCACCTGAGCGTGCAAAAGAGCCACGCCGACAAAATGCGCGCCGATCCGAAAGCCGTGTATTTTCAGCTGGGCGCCTCGGTCTGCAACAACCCGTCGTACCGCAAGCTGATGGCCAAGGGCGCGATCATGCGTTATGAATTCACCGAAGTGAAAACCAACAAGGCGATCGGCTCCGCCAGCTACCAGGAATCGGATTGCCCGAAAGCGGCTCCAGCGAAGAAGAAGTAATCATCTCGACGTGGCGCGCCGCTGTTCATCCTCGGCGCGCAGTTCGGCCAGCAAGGCCTGCAAGTAACGCGAGCGGCGCTCCCCTCCCGCCAGGCGTCGGCAGCACTCCTCTTCGAGACTCACATGATTGGTCTCGGCTGATGCTTTCAACAATCGATACAGCTGCGCATCGATCTCCAGAATGACTCTGGTCATGTGTCCCGCCTCCTTGCCACCCGCAAATCCTTGAATAGCGTGCACCTGGCGTACGCTCGTTGACGCAAAGTTGTCGCACGGTGCCTTTAACCTAGTAAATCAGAGCATTCAGCCCTCGACGTGGCATCGGACGAGCGGTGAAAACACTTCGAAAAGCGGCAATAAGCAGTTGCCAGGAAAGACTTTGCGGCGCGATGTTCAATGAGCGAAAAATGCTTTGAGGGTCTAGATTCAACGTATTCCCGATCTTTTATTAACGGCAGGAAAGGAGCTGCCGGCTGTTTGTTTTCTTGCAGCGCGGCACTGACGCCGCACGTCAGGGCCGGAAGCTCTGTGCAGAAGGAGAAGTTGCATGCCTTACCAACCGAATGACCTGCTCAGCCGTCATTTTCAGGAAAGCGGCCACGACCTCATCAGCAAGGTCGAAGAACAACTCAACCTGGTGTCACCCGACAGCCCGAATTCCCCCATCTACCGCGACATGATCCTGACCGTGCTGCGCATGGCCCAGGAAGACCACAACCGCTGGAACGCCAAGATCACCCTGCAAGCCCTGCGCGAACTGGAGCAGGCCTTTCGCACCCTTGAACAGTTCAAGGGGCGACGCAAGGTCACGGTATTCGGTTCGGCTCGAACCCCGGTCGAACATCCCCTTTACGCCATGGCTCGGGAACTCGGGGCCTCGCTGGCCCGCTCGAACATGATGGTCATCACCGGTGCCGGCGGCGGAATCATGGCCGCGGCCCATGAAGGTGCCGGGCGCGATCACAGCCTCGGGTTCAACATCACCCTGCCCTTCGAACAACATGCCAACCCCACCGTGGACGGCACCAATAACCTGCTGCCGTTCCATTTCTTCTTCACCCGCAAGCTGTTCTTCGTCAAGGAAGCCGATGCGCTGGTGTTGTGCCCCGGCGGGTTCGGCACCCTGGACGAAGCGCTGGAAGTGCTCACGCTGATCCAGACCGGCAAAAGCCCTCTGGTGCCGGTGGTGCTGCTGGACGCACCGGGAGGGACTTTCTGGCAAGGCGCGCTGGACTTCATCCGCCAGCAACTGGAGGAAAACCGCTACATCCTGCCGACCGACATGAAGCTGATGCGCCTGGTCTACAACGTTGAAGAGGCGGTGGAGCAGATCAACCAGTTCTATGGCAACTTCCACTCCAGCCGCTGGCTCAAGCGCCAGTTTGTCATTCGCATGAATCACAAACTTAGCGATCAGGCCCTCGACCATATGCAGGAGGCTTTTGCCGATCTGTGCCTGAGCGATCAGTTCCATCAACACGCCTACGCTGGCGAAGAACACGACGAGGCTCAATTCAGTCACCTGACGCGCTTGGCATTCGCGTTCAATGCCCGAAACCACGGGCGTCTGCGGGAGCTGGTGGACTACATCAATCTGCCGGAAAACTGGGCCCAGTCAAAACCCCAGACCGCGCAACGCACCCGCGAACCGTCGAAGGTAACGTGAAGGCAAAAAAAACGGCCCGCTATCGAAATAGCGGGCCGTTTTTTTTGATTGAAGCTGAAGCGATTTAATCGTCCATCCCTCTACCGCTGAACAAGCGGTTGATCATCTCCATCGAGAATCCCCGGTACGCCAGGAATCGACCTTGTCTGGCGCGTTCCTTGGCATCGCCGGGAAGTTGTCCGGAGAACTTCCGTTGCCACGTGTCCGTTAGCTGCTCCTGCCAGTTTATGCCGCTCTCGCGCAAGGCGAGTTCGATATCGGCGCGTTGCAAACCGCGCAGGCTCAGTTCTTCGCGAATCCGCAGAGGGCCATAACCGGAGCGGGCGCGATAGGAAACAAAGCTTTCAAGATATCGGGCTTCGGAAAGCAGCCCTTCTTCCGTCAATCGGTCGAGGGCCGTTTCGATCATCTCGGGGGGAGCGCCACGCTGACGCAGTTTGCGCGTCAGCTCGACTCGACCGTGCTCGCGGCGTGCGAGCAGGTCCATGGCGGTTCGCCGCACCGCGACGAGGGTATCGAGTACGGCGGTTGTCATCGGTGCAATCAGATATCAGCGTCAGCCAGGTCGTCTTCGGTCTCTTTGACCGCAGAAGCCTTGGAATCAGCAATCACAGCTGGCGACAGCAGTTTGTCACGCAGTTGCTTCTCGAGCTTGGCCGCGACTTCCGGGTTGTCCGCCAGGAACTTGGCCGAGTTGGCCTTGCCCTGACCGATCTTGGTGCCTTCGTAGGCATACCAGGCGCCGGACTTCTCGACGAAACCGTGCAGTACGCCCAGGTCGATCATCTCGCCGTTCAGGTAGATACCCTTGCCGTAGAGAATCTGGAACTCGGCCTGACGGAACGGCGAAGCAACCTTGTTCTTCACAACCTTGACACGGGTTTCGCTGCCGACCACTTCGTCGCCTTCCTTCACCGCGCCGGTACGGCGGATGTCGAGACGAACCGAGGCGTAGAACTTCAGCGCGTTACCACCGGTGGTGGTTTCCGGGCTGCCGAACATCACGCCGATCTTCATGCGGATCTGGTTGATGAAGATCACCAGGCAGTTGGCGTTCTTGATGTTACCGGTGATTTTACGCAGCGCCTGGGACATCAGACGGGCTTGCAGGCCCACGTGCATGTCACCCATTTCGCCTTCGATTTCTGCCTTCGGTACCAGAGCGGCCACGGAGTCGACGATGATCACGTCAACGGCGTTGGAGCGCACCAGCATGTCGGTGATTTCCAGGGCCTGTTCGCCGGTGTCCGGCTGGGAAACCAGCAGGTCGTCGACGTTGACGCCCAGCTTGCCGGCGTACTCTGGGTCGAGGGCGTGTTCGGCGTCGACGAAGGCGCAGGTCGCACCGGCTTTTTGAGCCTGGGCGATCACGGACAGCGTCAGTGTGGTTTTACCGGAAGATTCAGGACCGTAGATTTCAACGATACGGCCTTTTGGCAGGCCGCCGATGCCGAGTGCGATGTCCAGACCCAGAGAGCCGGTGGAAATGGCCGGGATCGCCTGACGGTCCTGATCGCCCATACGCATTACGGCACCCTTGCCGAATTGACGTTCGATCTGACCCAGGGCCGCAGCCAAGGCTTTCTTCTTGTTGTCGTCCATTAAAGTCCTCACGTAATCAATAAGGCCTGACGGCCAACACCTGTATAAGTAGCCAGTATTATTCCACAGCGTTCACGGATCGCCTACCCCTGATTTTCGATTTCTCGTGCCGCTAGTCGCAGCAAGCCCTCTAGCGCGGCCTTCACCGTTTGTCGGCGGACGTCGTCGCGGTTGCCGGGGAAGTGCTGGACCTCGCTGGAAACCTGGTCGCCCACGCCCCACGCCAGCCAGACGGTGCCCACCGGTTTGTTCGGCGAACCACCGTCCGGCCCGGCCACGCCGCTGACCGCCACGGCAAACCGCGCCAGGCTTTTTTCCTGGGCGCCGCGCACCATGGCCTCGACCACTTCGCGACTGACCGCGCCCACGGTGCCGAACAGCTCGGTCGGTACATTCAGCTGCTGGGTTTTCTGGCGGTTGGAGTAGGTCACGTAACCCGCCTCGAACCATGCCGAACTTCCCGGAATGCGGGTGATGGCTTCGGCAATCCCGCCACCGGTACAGGACTCGGCCGTAGTGACGTGAGAATTGAGCAATTGCAGACGTCGGCCAAGTTCGGCCGCCAGTTGAGTGATTTCTTTCACGGCGCGCTCCGGATCGGATGGAATGGGTACCACCGTACACGAGCCGGTTGCGCTTTCAATACACAAGCTTATTCAAAATGTGCAGGCGCCAGCGCTCTGATATAGGCCTGACAGGCCTGCAAGGCGATCAGTCCGCGGTCGCCTTCGCCGGTGATGGCGACAATTCGTCGAGCATGCGCCGGGTCAAGTCGGGCGCGTACGGCTGCATGATCCACGCCGCCGGCGCCGGAGGCGGCTGGCACACCACAGCCTTGGGCAGCGTCGCCTGCGTCGATGAGGACTGACAGGCGCAGATCAGCAGTGGCAAGGCGATCGCGCAGGCGATCCTGATCACGTTGGGCATCGTTCAGTGCTCGGTAATGGGTTTGTTCGCCGGCCGCGAGCCTTTGCTCCAGGGCCAGACGCTTGTCCTGCTCGGCCTGTTGCGCGGCGGCAGCGGCCGAAGTCAGTTGATTGAGGGTCTCGGCCTGCAGCCGGGCCTGTTCGGCCAATTGACGACCGTAGCGCCAGTCCTGAAACTGCCAGGCCAGCGCCGCCGATCCTGCGGCCAACAGCACCAGGCCAATCAGCCGCCAGACGCTCAGACCGAAGGCTGGCATAGCACCGCCCTCGCCCGCCCCCAGAGTTCCAGGCGATCCTGCAAGCCGTTCAACCCGCCGTTGATCCGCCGGGTGATGCTGTTGAACTCATCACGGTCGGCCAGCGCGTTCAGGCCGTTCTGCGCCCAGAACCACGCCGCGGATTCGGCCGCCCATTGCGGTTGCTCCAGCAGCTCCGGTAGCGCCAGCAGTCGCTCATCGCCGAACAGCCCGAGGCTGCACTGGCGATAGTTGGTGCGGCCGGTAATCTGGATCAGCCCGCGCCCGCGATACTTCTGCCCGTCGCCATCGGCCTCGGGCGTGTTACCCAACCGCAGGGCCAGCGTACCGGTGTCGTATTTGCTCAGGTATTGGTTGTTGCCCAGTTCACGCACGTACTGCAATTGCCCCGACTCATGCCCGATCTGGGCAAGAAACGCGGCAATACGCTTGGGCGTGTCGATGCGATGGCGCGCCATGGCATCGTTGAGTGCAGAAACAAAAACGCCCGCTTGGCGGCGGGCGTTGGGCATGATGGTGAGTAGATTGTCTTCAGTGATTTGCATGATGCTCGATCCTCCCTGGATGTCCCGATTGAATCACGGTTGGCGGCCGAGACCGGTCAGCCATTTCTTTGCCAGGGTTTTCAGGGTTCCCTCCGGGGCACTTTCCTCCGGCGACGAAAACACCCAGCCAAGGGTGCCGAAGTTTGCCGACCAGTCGATTTGCGGCGCGGGCGTGATATCGGTGATGTCGACCCAGAGCAGATCCGGGTGAAACATCTCGACCATGTTTCCATCGGTCGAGAACAGCTCGACCACCGTGTTTTCAACAACGCGTGCGTAGGTTTTCATCAGGCGTACTCGTAAATGATCACGACGCCGGGGGCGCCAGAACCGCCGGGCCTGCCCGGTTGGTTGAGGGCGTTGGCAATGCCGCCGGCGCCTGCCCCGTAGCCGGTTCCTGGTGCTGCAAGACTCAGAGCCACGCTGCTACCAGAGCCACCGCCACCCAACGGAGAGTTCCCGCCATGCCCGGCCAGAATTGAGCCAGTGACGTTGATCCCCGGACTGCCGGCCGCACCCGAACTGCTAACAATATTGCCGCCGGTAGCGCTCGTGCTCGGAAAGCCACCGACGAACAAGCCAAAATCGGTGACATTGATGACTCCGAGAGAGGGAGATCCGCCACCGCCCGGTGCAGACACCAAAGAGCCGAAGGAGCTGGTCCCACCTGGACCGGCACTTGCTGCAACAGCTCCGGCTGCACCTTTTGCACCCACGGTAATGACTTGGTTCGCACCTATGACGGCTGAAGAAATCCATGCTTCGGCATAGCTTCCGGAAGCACCGCCACCGGCAAGTGAAACCTGGCTGCCGTTGGTCGCGGCTATTCCACCACTGCCACCGCCGCCACCCAGCACCTTGACCAGCACATTTTTCATCCCCGTCGTCGGTACATAAATTCCCGAAGAGGTGAACGTCTTGATCCCCAGCAATCGACCGCTGTTGGCGTTGCCGCCACTGGCGTAAACCAGCAGCCAACTGTCCAGCAAAGCGCTGTAAACCACAGAGCAAACACTGCCTGCGACAATCTCCGCTGGGCGCAATGCACTCTGCGCCAGACTCAAAAGCGGCTTGGGCAGCAAGCCATTCGGCGCAAAGGTACTCGCTCCGGTATTGGCATTGCCTGCGGTGAAACGCAGCGCCAGCCCGTCCTTCAACGTCGTGATGGCCGGCACGTAGTTGGCCATGTACAGATTGGCAGCGCCGATATCCGCGGCGTGTTTATCTTCACCGACCTGGCTTATCTTTTTGATTGCCAGGAGCAACTGCGTCGCATCGTTTTCGCTCGGCTCAAGGCCCGCAGACTTGACGACATTCAACAACTCATCGGTGACACCGTTGCCCCAGGTCGCGGGAATCAACGATCCCGGCAATCCACCGACGACGTCTTCATTGACGAACTTGCCGTTCACCAGCCCGATGCCGGGAACGCTTTTCGGGTAATCCATTTCCGTTTCCTTTATCTGCTAGAGCGCCGAAGCCAACCAGCGCGGCGCTACCGGACGATGCTCGCTGAACGGGAAAAACGACGCCTGGGGCCAGCCGCGCAACTCGCGCCGATAGGTTTGCAGTTCGGCATATTGCTCGGTGGTCAGCGTGGTGCCGCCGCCGTCCTCCAGCTCATCGCGATCACGCGCCACCAGGCCATCGGTCGCGGCCAGTTGCGCCGTGCGCCAATGGCGTTCGATATCGGCTGCTTCTTCGGGACTCGGTGGCGGCGGATCCACCAGAATCGGAAACCCGTTGTCATTGTTGACGCCAATCACCTTTGGCGAGACGGCCAATTGCTGCAACAGGGAGATCCAGTACGCCTGAGGAATTTCGATCACATCCTCGGGAATGTCCGAGGTGTTGATACCGGGTACATAAACGGCCCGGGTAGTTGCGCTGAAAAACACATTGAACGGGTTCATTCAGTAGCCCTTTGCAAAATAATAGATACCCCAGTTTGCCGAGACGGCCCCGTTATAACTGCGGACCTTCAAACGGCATCCGGTTCGGCTTTCCGATCCCGCGTACTGAACGACCATGGCTCCATCGCCGCCCGAATGGATGGCGACAATCGATGAAAAGGCGGTCGGGAATGCGATCGGAAAGGTCACATAGACATCGCCATTGGAATCGGTCGTCCCGACTCCCCATTGATCGATGTTGCCGCTGGGAAAGCGCTGGTAACCGACATTGCCGTAGACGCCGGAATGGGCCGTCGCATACCGGTCGCTGATCGATCCGCCGTACAGTCGCCACTGTCCGGTCAACTTGACCAGTTGCGCCGAATCACCGAGGCCAAGCTTGAGTGCGCCGATGGTGCCGTTGCAGGTTTCAATGGCTTCATT
This sequence comes from Pseudomonas glycinae, assembly GCF_001594225.2. Classification (GTDB taxonomy): domain Bacteria; phylum Pseudomonadota; class Gammaproteobacteria; order Pseudomonadales; family Pseudomonadaceae; genus Aquipseudomonas; species Aquipseudomonas glycinae. The sequence goes on along the minus strand of NZ_CP014205.2, from coordinate 3,601,828 downwards.
GCCGGTGGGACTGATCGTCAGAACGCCATTCCCGGCGTTGAGGATATGCAGGGTCCCGGCATGAGGAATATTGGCAACGGAAGGCAGGGTCGCCGTAATCGGCGTGGCGCTGGAAAAACTGGCCACGCCGCCCACGCTGGCCGCTGTCAAAGTCGTACTCGTCGGATAGGAGGCGAAACCGGAAAACTGCAGACCGCTGCGGCTCACGAAAGCGGTAGTGGCGACCGACTGACTGTTGTCGAACTGCGGCGCGGTCGCAAACAGTTTGTTGCTGCGCAATGCCGTCAGCACTTGGTCGGTTCGAGTCTCGGACGGGGTGAGGCCAGCGGTCTGGATGACGGTCAGCAGCTCCTGAGTGATGCCGTTGCCCCAGCTGGCCGGGATCAAGGATCCCGGCTTGCCGGTGACCGGGTCTTCATCGACAAACTTGCCGTTCACCAGACCTGCGCTGGGAACACTATTGGGGTAGTCCACGGTTTATCTCCTTATCTGAATTCATGGGTTGTGTGAGGGCTTCAGCCAATGTCCGTGGCCAGCCATTGGGGCGCTGACGGTCGTAAAACGGAGGACGGAAATGCGCCGGCACCTGGCCAGTCACGCAAGGCCTGGCGGTACTCGAGCAGCTCCAGATATTGCTGGGCCTTGAGCGTTGTTCCGCGTCCCAGTTCCTGCTCGTCGCGGTGGCGGGTGACTTGCCATTCGGTGGCTGCGAGTGCGGACTGGCGCCAGGCGCGCTCTGCTGCCAGAGGCTCGTTGTCGTCGACCATTGCGACCTGAGCGATGACAGGAATTTGCGGTTCGCACGAAGGTTCGATCGCGGGAGTCGCATCGGCCATCGGCGCGCCGATTTCGACGCTCACACCCTCGGGCACCTGCACCATCGCAGCGACAAAAGCAGGCGCGAAGAGTTGGTCGATCGCGTAGTCACCGGTGTCGATCACTTCGACCGCGACACCGTTTTCAATGCGTGCATACATGACCATTACGCGTACTCCCAGATTTCACAGAAAGCGTTGCCGCCGGCACCGCTCAGAAACGACACAGACGTGTTGTTGGAGCAGGTACCTCCACCTCCGGAACCACGAACCCCCGCATAGCCATTGCCGTTGATACCGGTGGACGACGCACCGCCATCAAACGGGCTGGCCCCTCCGGTACCGGAAAGCACGCCCCAATTGTTGTTGAACATCGCGAACCCACCGCTCATGCCGCGGGCGTTGGTCAGATTGCCGCCCGTGACCACCTGACCACCCGGACCGCCCTGGACGAAGCCGTTCGCCGTGGGTCCCACGGCGACAGCCAGAACCGATCCGCCAGCGCCACCGGCAGCACTCATCAAAGAACCGAACGAAGCGCCGCCCCCCGCCAAGCCAGCCACAGTGCGGGACGCGCCACCAGCGCCCAGCGTGACCGGCACGCCGGCGAGCATGTCCGTTGTCACGTCGTACAGACCTTCCGCATAGGCACCGGCGCCACCGCCTCCGCCAATTCGCAGAGTGCTCACCTCGACAGGTGCACATCCGCCTCCGGAACCTCCCGCGCCGACCAGCCGGACGCGAATCCTTTTCGCATTGGGGTTGGGGCGGTAAACCGTGATCCCGACCGCGTCGATCTGCCTGACCGCCAACAACCGCCCCACCGCATCGGTGATGCCGTAGCCCGCCAGCGTGGTCGGGGTGTTTTTCATTTTGGTGAAGTCGACCAGGGCGCCAATGGCCGTTGCCAACTGATTGGTCTTGCTCTCGTCCGGCGTCAGTCCGGCGGCCTTGATGGCGTTGAGAATTTCTTGCGTGACACTGTTGCCCCAGGCGGCGGGGATCAATGATCCGGGCGTGCCGGCAACCGGGTTTTCATCGACAAAACCGCCGTTGACCAGGCCGACGCCGGGGATGCTGTTTGGATAATCCATTGCACGGTTCCCTGTGCTGCGGTCAGTTGGTTACGCTTGCGCCGGGCACTGCCGGCCAAGTGATTTCAGTGGGGAAACCGGCCTGCTTTTCTATGCGATTCAGCTCCACGCTATAGAGCTTCCATTCGAGCAATTGCAGTTGCTCTTCGTGGCTGGCGTCGCCGATGTCTTCGGCGTATTGCAGGGGGGCGATGCGCAGGACGGCATCGCGCAGCAGCGTGTCGCGCTGTTCCAGCATCTGCTGGCTGATGCTGAGCAATCGGGCCTGTTCATCCACTTGCCAGGCGTCGCCGCGCCACACATGAAATTCCCCCGGCCAGGGCTGCGTTGTGAGGGTATCGGGCAACTCCCCCAACTCACTCCAGATCTGCTGCCCGCCGCCATCCTTGCGGAAAACCGGACCGCGCCGGTCAATCACCTCTCGCGGTACACCGTTGATCAGGGCCCAGGTACGACCGGCTTCTGGCGCGGGCAACTCGAAGGACAACTCCACCGCATTGCCGGGCAGTTGAATACCGATGCCCGGGGTCACAAAAAACTCGACAGGCCCGGACAAGGCGCCCGAGCCGTCAAACAGATAGTTGAACATAGGCACCTCAGATGAGCTTGATACGGCCGGGATAGGCGATGTTGCGAGGGCGGGACTTGAACGCCAGCAGCAGGGCGTTGGCGGCATCCCGCTGATAACTCGTACCGGCAGGGAAGACCGGGCCACCGTTGTACAGCCCGGACACGTATTGCGGTTCTTCACGAGTATCGGCACCGAAACTCGTCAGGCTGTCCGACCACCACGCGCCGACCGCTCCGGCACCATTGGCGCCCATGGCATACGAATGCGTCGAGCCCACCTGAAAAGAACCCATCGCACGTGCCGCATCCACGCCCCGCCCCTCGTCCAGCACTCGCAGAAACTCACCGCGCCCTTCAGGGCCTCGGAAGGTTGCGGCACCGTCACCCGACGTCCATTTACCTTCGTTGCCCGCACGCGCGGCTTCGGTACCCAACATTCCAGATAGCTGCGCGTGGTCCCACAACCAGGGCCACTCGGCACGCTTCATGACTGTACCGTTGAGCGCACCGTAGCCACCGGGACTGAGCAGGATGGTCGTTTCAAAAAACGGTCGGCCGAGTGGAGTGTTGTCGAACCGACCGACTGGCCACCAGCTACCCGCAGCATCGCTGCGCAACTGCCACCAATCCCCGCCGCCCATCAACACCAAAAACGGATAACCGCTGGGTGAAAGATGCGTGTGAAAACGGATGCGGTCGGAACCCGACGCCTGAACGATCAATCGGTTGCCGCTGTTATCCATGCGCCGAACAATCACATCGCGTACACCCAGCGCCGCGTTCGCCGGCGGCAACGTCACCGTCACGGCACTGGATCCGCCATCAATCAGCACCAGGCCCAGCTCCGGGTCAGTCAACGCCCTGGATGCAGTCAGCCGTGTTACCACCGAACGCATCGGACTGGCATTGCCGACAATCGATTGAATGGCTCTGAGCAACTGACCGGTATCGGCCTCGGCGGCTGCCAGCCCGGCGCCAGTAATCACGTTGAGAATCTCTTGTGTAACGCTGTTGCCCCACACCGCCGGAATCAAGGAGCCGGGCGTTCCGGCCACCGGATTTTCATCGACGAACCGGCCATCGACCAGGCCGACGCTGGGGACACTCTTCGGATAATCCATTGCGTTATTCCCTAGTCATAGTTGATATGCACCTTGGTATGCGCCGGTGCCGCCCGGTGGATCAGGCATTCCAGCGCCGAGCCCGGATTCACGCCGAAGCGCTCGCCCCAGTAGCTCGCGCCATAACGCCGGCCGAGCAGCAAGCGGCCGCCAGTATTGAGCGTCCACATGAACTGCGCTTCCCAGGTGCCCCAGTGCGCTGCGCCGAAACGCGAACGGCCCATACGCGGGGCTTCGAGTTCGGTGATGGTGGCGTTGGGGTAACCCTGGCTTTTGGCGATTTCCAGGTAGTAGCCGACGGCCTGGCTGCCGACCGCCAGCAAGCGGCGGCGCACGGCGAGGCGACGGTCGTCGAACAGCGGCGTGGCGCCGAGGCACGGGTCGGGCAGGTTCATCACCTGCTCCCAGTCCGGCACCAGTTCGCTGACGCCGGCCGGGTCCATCTCGTTGAGCAGGTCGGCGGCGCGAGCGTCGAGGCGCGCCAGTTCGACGGCGACGCCTTGCAGCACTTCCTCAAGCTCCGGCACGCGCTCCGGATCCCATGCCGGACCGCTCGGCAGCAAGGCGCGCAGTTGCGCCTGGTATTGCGCGGCGGTTCTTATGGCAGCCATACGCAACCCCCGAAGGTGAGCAGTTCGCTGTCACCCGCGGCCACGTTCGCCACCGGGGCTGACAGCACGTGATCGGTTTCACCTGCCGCGCTGCTGATCGCTTCGCGGATATGGCTGATCAACAGATCCTCGCCCAGGTCGGCTTCACGGTTATGCAGGTCGCGCAGCTGAGTTTCGACGGCGGCACGCACGGCAGTGGTGTCGGGGATCAGCTTCAGTTGATAAGTCACCGGCTTCTGCACCGGCGGGCGTACATGCACTTCGGCAGTCACCGGGCGCAACGGCTCGATATAAGCCTGCACTTCGGCCAGTTGATCGGCATTCGGCACCGGTTGCGGATCGTCGTCGCGCATGATGTACACGCCGACGGTGCCCGGCCCGAGGAAGCCGCCACGGCACCACGCGCGGGTCACACCCGGTACTTCCAGCGCCCAGGTTTCATAGTCGCTGGCCGAACCGCCGTGGGGGATCACGCGATAGGAGCGGATCACCCGCGAGCGCAATGACTCCAGGCTTTCCCGCGCCACGCCGCCATTGAGCCCCGGCGCCAGCACCACAAAACTGTTGCTGACCACACCGGCGATCGGCTGCACCGGCGTCAACGCCAGCCCGGCCTCGGCGTTACCCAGACTGCCGGCATCCAGCGCGGCGATGCTGGTGCTGTTGACGCCATTGACGGTGGTGCGCGCGACGGTGACTTTGAAGGTGCGACCGTCACTCGCCTGCAGCAACGTATCGGCGTCCAGCACCGCGCCCGCCGTGGCGCTGAAGCTGACCGTGCCGGTGGCAACCTGCGCCGGTTTGCGCGGTTGGTTCAGGCGCAGTGCGGCGATGCGTTCCAGGGTCGATTCATCGGCGGTGTCGGGCAGGATCTGCTCGGCAATCCAGTCAAGGTAGCCATACAAACCGTAAGCGGCACCACCGAGTGTACGGGCCAGGACTTGCGCATCGGACTGGCGCAGCGAATCGCCGGCCAGGTCGCTTTGGGTGCGCTTGATCAGCACCGGCAGCGAAGGGGTTTCAAACGGCATAGATCACCTGCCAACTGTTATCGGGGTTGATGTCCAGGCGTTCGCCGTCGGCCAGGGTCAGGACCGAGCGCAGGTTCAGGCGCTGGGCGTCGAGGCGTTCGCTGATGATGTCGATGGCGCTGCAGTGGCCGTCATCGATCAGCCACTGCAAGGCTTCGCGGGCATAGAACTCGGCGTCCATCTGCGTCTGGCGGGTCAGCTTGACCCGGCGCAACAGCCACAGTCGTGAGCCGATGCGATCGTCGGCCACGGTGGGAAAGGTGTCGCCCCACCAGCCGAAACGCTCCTCGTCGTCGAGGGCATCGTCGTCGGCGGCGCGGCGCCAGGTGAACAGGCTGATCAGCACCGCACGGGTCAGCGCGGCGTGGAGGTTCTGACTGAAAAGCATCACTGACCTCCCGCCGGCGCGCCGGTCTGGCCACTGCCCGCCTGCACGCCAACGTGCACGTGCTTGATCTGGCTGATGCCGCCGGCCACTTGATCGCCCTTGGAAACGATCTTGCCGGTCTGGTTGATCACCGGCGTCTCGAAGTTCACGGCGGTGCTGGCGCGGATATTGAGCGTGGCGGTTTCGATGTCGATGATCCGCCCGCGCTTGAAGTGAATCTTGTCGCCCTCGTCGGTGTAGATCGCCACCTCGCCGGCCGCCAGCGATTGCAGGCGGTAACGGCGGTCGGCGACCACCAGAGCGATGGCGTGAGAACGGTCACCGCCGAGAAACGTGACGACACCTTCGGCACCGGCCAGCGGATGGCTGGTGAAGCCGTAGGGTTCGAAGTGCTCCATGTCGTCGTTCACTTCACCGGCGGTGAGGCGCATTTGCAGCGATTGCAGCTTGGATGCCGAATTGGCGAGCACGACAGTGCCGCGCGCCAGCAGGCGTGTCAGTAGGCTCATGAATTGTCCTCAGGACTTTGCCAACACAAAACCTGTGGGAGCGGGCTTGCCCCGCGATGGCGGTGTGTCAGGCAAAGTAGTGTTTGCGGTAACCACCGCTATCGCGGGCAAGCCCGCTCCCACAGGGTCAGGTGATGCCAGTCAGGTTCGGCGTCAGGCTCAGGTTTTTTTCGGGGGCGTCGGATTGGCGTCGAAGGTATGCGGCGGCGCCACTTGCAGCGTGGTCACCGAGCCTTGCGCCGACAACGAATACGTAACCTTGGAGATCAGCATGTCGCCATCGAAGCCGAGTACCGGATCCTTGACCTTCACCAGCGTGTTGTGGCGCCACAGATCGCCGTTGGACTGGCGCCAGCCCTGCACCTGATACGTGGTGGTCAGCGCCCGGCCCATGCGCGTGGCGCTTTCCCACTGGGCCCGCTGCTGGGCCAGTTCGAACGTCAGTTGCGAGCCCTCGTTGATGATCGTGGTGCGCCGGCGTTTGAAGCTCAGGTCGGTCGCCGTCGATTCCACTTCGCTGGCTGCCGCCCCGCTCTTCTTGTCGTTGCCCTTTTGCTGGCCGATCACCTTGTATTCGGAGAACACCTGGCTGTGATCCATCGGCGCATTGGCCGAGAGAATGTTCTTGCCCAGCTCCAGCGCATCGCTCGCGCGGCCGCCGCTGCCCGGTTTGGCCAGCACCAGCCGCCCCTCGGCGTCATCGGTGGAAAACACCCGGTACAGCGAGAGCAGACGGTCGATCGACTGAAACACGGTTTCACCCGGAACGATGGTGTGTTTGCTCAGGCGTGCGGTCTCGGGAATTTCGTTGACCACAAACTGCGTGTATTCCCCGGCCAGGGCCTGGACGATGCTCAACAGCGATTGATCCTGCCATTGGCCGGGGATATTTCGCGCCGCACAATCGACCAGATCCTGGGTCTTGGAACTGCCTTCGATGCTCAGGCTGATCTGCCGCCCGTCATAGCTGATCGGGGCCTTGAACACATAACCGGTGAGCACCAGATCCTGGCCGATCCGCACTTCGCACGGGTCGCCGGCCTTGATCCGCTGATCCACGGTCTGCCCCGGCCATTGCCAGGTGATGTCGAGTTTGAAGGTGCGGAACTGACGCTCCAGGTCCGCGGTGATCTGCACGCTTTTCCAGCCGCCGTACTCCATGTTGTTGACGGTCAGCGTGACGCGGTTGTCCATCTCGCTCATGGCTCACTCCCGGGAAACTTTGACTTCGTTGGGTGGGAAGCTCGGATGAGACAGACCGTTGCGCTGAATGACCTCGGTCACACGGGTGGCGTCGCCAAACTGTTTGTAGGCCACGACCACTGCCGGAAAGGTTTCCTGAAAGGTTTTGCTGACCAGTCGCACACCGGACGAAGCCACGGCCTTGAGGTGCGCGATCAGCGCCTCCTTCACATCGGCGATGGCTTGATAGTGCGCGGGGTCGGCCTTGTCCTGGGCCTTTTGCAGCGCTTCGTTCAACTCTTTTTGCAGGGCTTGCAGATCGTCGGTGACCGGAACTTCCTGACGGCTGACCGGCTGCTTCGATTGCTGGTCCAGCGAGGGTGTCGAGGTCAGTTTCACCGGTGTCGACGCCACCGGCATCGAGGCCACCCACTGCGCCACTTTGACGATCAGCGTGTCCTGCACCAGGTTGGCCATCGCTTGCGCGGCGGCGTTGGTGTCCTTGCCGGTGGTGATTTTCGGCGCGTCGGCCTTGCGGATGGCTTCGATCTGTTGGGACACGTCGGCAATCACGCCACGGTAGCCCTCCTTCGCGAATGCCTTCAGCTCCTTGATATCGCCGAGCAACCCCTTGAACTCCGCCGCCACTTCCTTGGGCAGCTCCTTCACGGCTCTGACCAGTTCGGTGATCTGCTTGTACTGCGCGATCAGCGGTTTGAGCTGTTCCTTGATCACGTCGTACACCCCGGTGAGGCTGTTGCGCAGATTGGCGATGCCGATCCGCGCCGCCTTGATCAGGGTCATCGCCTGTTCGAAACGCGCCACCGCCGAGCCGAGCAAACCGTCGGCCTTGATCAGCAGGACTTTTTGCGTGCTGACCGTCGCCGTCGGAAACGGCAGCGGCCGGTCGGGGTAGAACTTCAGGCTGAACGTCACCATCCCGCCGTCCTGGCGGGTATGGGTCATGTCGCACTCGCCGACCTTGACCTGCAAGCGCCCCAGCCACGGATGCACCAGTTCGCCGCTGCCCTGCTCCAGGGCCTGGAGCAGCTTGTCGCGCTGCTCCAGGCAATCGGCACCGATGATGAACGCCGTCAGATCGTGGGTCTTGGCCTGCTGGCCGAGGTCCTCGAAAAACGGCAGGTCGCGTTGCGGGTATTCGTGCAACTGCCCCTTGCGACCGACCGGGGTTTTCGCCTGGTCGATCCAGAAACCGACACCGCGAAAGGATGCCGGCAACAAACGGTCACGCCAGTTCATTGGAACCTCCCATGGAGAGCGAGCGATAGCCGATGCGCGAACTGAGCGCCAGCCCCGGTTGATTGGTTTGCGGTTGATCGGTGCGCAGCCCCGCCGGCGCGTTTTCGAAGCGTACTGTCAGGCCGCCTTCGAGTTGCGTGCGGTTGTTGGCGGCGCTTTGCTGGATCAGGGCGCCAGAGGATTGCGGCAACGAACCGCCCTGCAACGCACTGCCACCCTCGGGTTTCGGACTGGCACCGAAGAAGGCCGGCGCCAGTTCACCCTTGCCTTCGGCATTGGTCTGGCGTTGCGCTTCAGTCAGGGTTTCGACCTTGCCGGTGACCTTGGCGATCAGCCCGGCGAAACCTCCATCGAACAACTCCTTGATCGGCGCGATGACGGTTTGCAGCTTTTGCCACAACTCGCCGAACCACCCGACAATCGGCCCCCAGCTCTCGATGATCTGATCCAGGGGTTTCCATTCGAACAGGCCGTGCAAAAAGTCCACGACCGGCGCGGACAGCGCCAGCACAACACCCCACAGCGCCGAAAAAACCTCACCGATCGGCTGCCAGTACTGCGCAATCTGCTCCAGTGGCGACCACTCGAACAGACCGGTGAAAAAGCCTTTGACCTGTTGCACTGACGTTTGCAGTGCCGTCCAGATCGGTTCGAAGAATCCGACAACACCACCCCAGGCGCTGGTCATCATTTCCATCGGGAAAAAATCGAACAGTGCCCGCAACGTATCCCGGGTGCTTTGCACGGCCGATTGCAGCGTCGTCCACACCGGCTGGAAGTACGCAACAACACCGCCCCAGGCGCTGGTAATCATCTGCATGGGCGAGAAGTCGAATAACGACACCAGAAAATCTTTAGCCGGTTGCGCGACCTTTCGCAGGCCGCTGAGCATCGGTTCGAAGAACCCGACAACACCGCCCCACGCACTGTTGATCATCTGCATCGGCGAGAAGTCGAACAGGTCTCTGAGGAACGCCATCACCGGCACACTCAAGGCCTTGAGCAGTTCCCAGATCGCCGAAAACAGACCGGTCAACGGCCCCCAGTTTTCCAGGATCAGGCCTGCGGGCGACCACGAGAAAACCGACTTGAAGAAGTCGATCACCGGCGCGGTCACGACCTTGACCTTGTCCCAGATCCCCGAGAAGAAACCGGTGACCGGTTCCCACAGCGCCGCCAGTGCCTCCAGCGGCCGCCAGTCGAGTACCGAGCGCAATGTCGCCATTGCACTGGCCCCGGCATTTTTCACGCTCTCCCACAATCCGGTGAAGAACGCGGAAATCGGTGTCCAGTTGGCCACGATCAAACCGGCCGCCACGGCAATGCCCATGGCGATCAGCATGATCGGGTTGGTCTTGAGCACCATGCTCATGACGTCCATCACCTGAGTCATACCGGTGACGGCGGTCTGCATGGCGGAAAACGCAATCGCCCCCGCTGCCAGGCCTTCGACCAGTTTCGGGTTGTCGGCCAGCAGGCTGCCGACCTGGGTCAGCATCGGCTCCAGCCCGACCACCAATGCGCCCACCGCCGGCACCAGTGCGGCGTCCACCGCAGCGGATACCTTCTCCATGGATGCGCTGAACACATTCATGTTCTGCGCGGCGGCTTTCGGTGTTTCCGGCAGGTCGACGGTTTTCGCCGTCTCGCTGACCTCGGCAAGCTTGCCCTGAAACGCCGCAGCCGATTTGATGCCGTCCACGAACGGCGTAATCACGCTGCCGCCCTTGAACAGACCGCTGATGTCGAGTTTGCCGAGGCCGGTCTGTTCGAGGTTTTTCTTGAAGTCATCGACCTTCACTCGCAGGGCGCCGAGTTTGGGTGACAGTTCGTCGATGCCGGTAAGCAGCACCGACGCTTTAGCTTTGGTTTCTTCTGCCATCACTGCACCTGCTGCATCGCATTGATCCGTTGCGCGTGCTCCAGCGATTCGCGAAGCACATCCAGTGGCCTGGCCATCATCTGTTCGGGGTCAACCTTCCAGAACCAGGCCAGGTCATAGGCGACCGAAATCAGGTCGGTGATGGCTCCGACGCCGCACTCATGAAAAAACTCGCAACGGCCCAGCTCAGCGCGTTGAGGTCAGCCAGATCCAGCTGGTTGACCGACGACGGCGGAATGCCGGCGCACACGGCGATGTATTTGGCCGCCACGTCCATGTCGAGGCTGACCTCTTCGCTCTTGTCGATCTTGTACGGCAGCGCCTTGATCGCTCGCACCTCCTGCACCGTCGGACGGCGCAGGACGAGTTCGGTCAGGGGCTCGCCGTGAGCTTCGATCGCAACCTGAAGCTTCACGGCGCCGCTCATTGCCAGGTCCCCTTGATGCCTTCGAATTTCAGTTCGATGGTGGCGTCATCGCCTTTGGAGACGGGTTCTTCGACCAGGTAGGCACCGGCCAGTACATAGACTTTGCCGTTGCTGAATTCGCAGGTGACGGTGATGTCGGTGCCTTCGATCAGCTTCTTCAGCGGGAAGTCGGCGGTGTGCAGCGCGGTCACCTTGAACGACGGCGCGATGTCGGTTTCCTTGTAGAAACCCGGCACGACGGTTTCGCGTTTGACGGCCATCAGCGGGGCTTCGCAGCCGCCGTTGATAGTCAGTTGTGCACCGTCGACCTTGACGTAGCAGGTGCCTGCAATCAGTTGACCCATGGTGTTACTCCCTTCAAATAAAAAGCCCACGCAAGGTGGGCTGAAATCACAGTGTCAAACGGGCCGATCAGGCGACGTCGTCGTACTGCAGGCGGAACTGGTTGAGCAGTGCGAACACGCGCAGACCGTTGATGTAATCCGGCGGGAACAGCACGTTCACGCGGCTCGGGTCCTGCACGTCGCGCTCGACGATCAGGTGCTCGGCGAACAGCTCGGCGTTTTCCACGTGGCCTTCGAGTTCGAGCTTGGCGTACTGGGCGATCAGCTCGCCGCGAATGGTCGCCGGGGTGACGATCGGCTGGCCGGCGCCGAAACGGGTGCCGTCGGAAGCCAGTTTGTGGCGACCGTACTTGCTGGTGATCACGCTTTGCAGACGACGCACGATGAACGCCGACTGGTGCATGGTTTCGCTGTCCAGGTACGAGTTGTCAGCCTGGCCGTAGGCGTTTTTCTGGTAGGTGGTGATCGAGCGCTGGATGCGCACGTAGCCGCCTTCGTAGTACGCGGTGGCGATGCCGTAGTTGAGCAACGACTGACGCTCGGTCAGGGTGAAGCGCTCGCTCGCTGGGGCCGGATCGACGCCTGGCAGGCTGCCGCTCTGGGTCGGACGGCTGGCGTCGGCGGAGATGAACACCGCCGTGCGCGCAGCCAGTGCTGCGGCCTGTACCCACACCGGTTGCGGAACGCCCGGCTCCAGCGCCTGAATGGTCATGTGCTGGTCGTTGCGTGCCTGACCGGCTGCCACCAGCGTGCCGACGGTGCCGCGCTTGGCGCTGTAGACGTGACCGAACAGTTGCTTGGCCCACGACCAGCGACCGGTGCTGTCGTCCATCACCGCTTGCCAGGTGTTGAGGGTGGCCAGGTCGGACCATGGCAGTGCGATGAATTCGAACGGCTCATCGCCCAGTGCAGCAACCGCTTCAACCTGGTCCGGCACACCGACGCCGCCGGTCATGGCGGTGATCGCGGTGGTCAGGCCGGCCGGGGTTTCTTCGCCGTTGCTCTTGCCCAGGCGATTGAATTGCAGGCTGATGTCGTTGCCGCTCTCGCCGGTCCATTTGGCGTTCAGAGTGACGACGCCTTCAGCGGCCGCAGCGCTCACCGGCAGATCGGCGGTGGCGTTGATTTTCTGGGCCAGGGCGCTGGCCGCCTGGGCAGCGGTGGCACCGTTGACCACGGTAGCCTGGACGCGGACGCCGCCGACATACAGGTTGAGCACGCCAGCCTGGGTCGCGGTGCCGGTCAGGGTCAGCACGCCTTTGGCGATGGCGCCGGTGGCGTTGTGCAGCGGCAGGCACCAGATCTCACCGATCGGGTCGGCCTTGCGGAAGGTCTCGTACATCGACGCCAGCATCGAGCCCTGGCCACCAATGCTCTTGGCCAGCGCCACGCTGGAAACCAGCACCAGTTTGCCGACTTCGCCCGGGGCGATGTTGTCGTTGACCTGCGCCACGATCAGGCGGCGCATGGACGAGGACGCACTATTGGCGGCCGAATTGTCCATTTCGGCATAGAACAGCGGTACACGAATGTCCGCAGGAATGTTGCTGAATCCGATCGCCATTATTTGGCTCCCTTTTGTTTGGCTGTTGCGGTTTTGAGGGTGATATCGCCGTCGGCCAGACGCCGGCGCCACCAGGCGCTGTCCAGCACTTCACGGCCTTCCAGTGGCAGCAGGTCGCCGGCTTCCGGGTCCGGCACGGCACGGCCGGCGGCCGGCACTACGGTGATGCGGTTGCTCATGGGGTTACGTCTCCAGAGAAAGTCATTTCCACGCGCCCGTCAGGGCCCGGGCGTTTCAGGTTGGGGTCGGCCGGGTCGATCGCATCGACCCGCACGGTGGCCCCGGTAAAGGACGACAAACCGTCCAGTTCGCGTTCGTGCCAACTCTCCGCAGGCTGACTTGGCAGATTGCGGCCCTGCTGGAACTCAGCGAAAAAGCGCAGCCGGTAGAACGCGCGGCTGCTGTTGATCGAGACCGTTTCGCCGCCGTCGTAAACGATGGCGCTGTAGTTGGAATCGGGTTTGAAACCCACCAGCGCACGCCACAGTTCGGCGCGCAGGTCGTGCAACAGATCCAGCGCTTTTGTAGCGTCCGTGGCATCAAGCACCAGGACGATTTCGAAGCGGTCGCGGATCGGCTGGATGGCGGAGTTCTGTGCGGTGCTGGCGCTGGCCAGATCCTCCAGCGGTAAAACATGGGCCGAGGGCATCGGCAGATTCGGGTCGCCTTGCAGAAGCACCAGGTCGACACCTGTCGCGATATGGCCGGCAAGGCTTGGGCATTGCGCACGCAGCTGCGTGAGGATCGGGGAGATCTTCATGGGGAGCGTTCCAGGATGTGTGAGTGACCACAGTGAGGTGTGTGGCGGTGAGACCGGGGGATCAGTCCCTGGCTTTTGCCTCGGGATCCCGACCGGTCGCTTCGATCAGACAGCGATAGCTTTCTTCGCGCTTGCCACTGGCGGTGACCTTTTCAATCGACCAGCGCCCGCGCATGAAATCCGGCCAGGTACCGTCGAGCACCAGCAGACCTTCGGCCGCCAGCAACGGATCGCCCGGACAGGTGACCTTCAGCTTGTATTTCTCGCGCAGCATCTTGCGCACTTCGGCCTCGCCGATGGCTTTGGCTTCTTCTTCGCTGGCCAGTTTCTGGCGGATGACCTTATAGGGTTCGGAACCGGTGATCACTTCGCGCAGCTTGCCGAGCGCACTGTCCCAGAATGAGGTTTTGCAACCCTGATTCTGGGTGCGGGCGGTTTCTTCCAGCGTGGCGCTGATGAAGGCGTGATCGCCCGGTCGATTGTTGTGGGTGACCGCCAGCCTGACGTCCGGTATGACCTGGCCCGACAGGTTTTTGAGCTGTGCCGGTTTCGCCAGTACGTAGAGGTCGTTGAACGGTTTGGCCACCGCGTCGTACTTTTTCGCCAGGCGTGTGATGAAGCCCATGTCGGTTTCGTTCGACTGGTCGACATGAGCGATCCTGATCAGCGCCAGTTCGGGATCCACGCGCGGCGAGAATCCGTGTCTCGAGACCAGCTCGCGAAACAGTCCGCCAAGGGTTGTAGGGCCATGACTGGCCGTGCGCCGTTCCTTGAATCCGGTGTCGTCCTTGCCGCTGAAAGGCGCGGCGGTCGCGACCAGCGTCAGGCGCAGCGGGAACAGCGTGGGTGTCAGTCGAGTGACCTTGAACTGGCCTTTTTCGACCAGCCCGGTCTCCAGATACCCCACCCGCAACCCGATGGTTCCGCCCAGGGTCGGCAAGCCTTCAAGGCCTTCCAGGTCGATCACCAGCGTCAGTTGATCGGACTCCATCCCGGCGGCATCGATGTGTTCCCAACTGATCAGGCGCTGGTTGAGCAGGTCCTTGTGGGCGCCGTAGATTTCGATCGCCGGCGTAAATCCCTGTGCCATGCAGCCTCCTTAATCCCAGGCCAGAACCGGTTTGATTGCGGCGGGTTTCGAATCGAGTTCCGGCAGCGTCACCCAGACACCGGCCGGCAGGATCGGGCCCTGCTCGGCCAGGGTCGGGTTGAGTGTCCACAGGGCTTCTTCGGCGCTGTCATCGCTGCGACCGGTTTCGCGGTACAGCAAAAGATTCACCGAATCACCGGCCACGCTTCGTACCTTACGCATTGTTGAACTCCGACAATCCGATGACCCACTTGATCACCATCGCGGTGCCGTCATCGATGACCTCGCTCTGGTTTTCGTCGATGCTGTTGATCCGCCACAAACCCCAGTTGCGGCCGATGCCGTCAATCAACGGCAACGGTGCACGCAGTGCTTGCAGCGCACGAAGTTCATCGAGCCGTTCCATCCCCACGGCGTACATCGAGGTACCGGAGATGGTCAGGGTTTCAGGCTTTTGTCCTGTCTGATGGGATCTGGGTTTGCTGTTGAGGATCTGCAACTCGGTCCAGCCACCCTCGGATTTTCGCGACAGCGTGCTGTAGGCAAAATCCCGGGACAAACCGAAGATGAAACTGCCCAGTGCCATTTGTTGTTTCATGTACCGGCTCCGTCAGTCAGGGCTGCATCACGACGCGTCCCGAGTGGGTTTCCGCCCATCAGCAGCGGCATGAATTGGCCATGGAATTGACCGGAAATCTGTTGCTCGATAATCGACTGAATCTGTTGGGCAGTGTCGGGGGCAGGACAGTTGACCTGGATCGTCGGAGAGAAGGAAACCTGCTGGTTTTGCGTCTGTGCGCCAGCCAGGTCTTTGGCGACTTCGGCCGGCGGTGCGAGTTTGTCCGGCGCGCTGGACATGAGTTTCTCACCTAAAAAGCCTCCTCCCTCAGCGCCCAGCCATCCCCCGACCAGTCCACCAATCAAACCGCCAAGTGCAATGCCCGGCGCCAGCCCCACACTTCCTATGGAGGCGCCGATTGAGCTGCCGGCGACCGCACCGGCCCAGGCGCCACCAGCGGCACCGAGACCTTGCGCGATCTGCTGTTTGTCACCGCTGGCAATACCTGCGGCGACAGCCGAAGCACCAATCGCCGCCTTCGCCTGCCAAGGCATCCAGCGCGAGGCCGGCTGCACCGATGCGAGCACAGGCTCCAGCCCCGGGGCAGCAACCCTTGCAGTCTGTTCGAGTATTTTCAGACCGTTGCCAGCGCTGGCACTGCGACTGGCCAGAGCCAAGCCCTGAGTTTCAACCACGGCCGTCGCAGAGGTTGCTGCAGACAAGCCGAGCTTTGAACGACCGGGAAGGTAACTGGCAGCTTTATCAACGATCCATTTGCCTCCCCGATCTTTTAGCTCACCGACCACCGCATCGGTCACGGCGTCGAACACCGGTTTGATCCAGGCCGTCGCCGTCAGAACTGCACCCGTGGTTTTCGGGTAGGTCTCGGCCAGATCGCTCAGCCTGTCTATCGAATGGCTCTCACCGGGCGTTTCGATATCCGGCGCCAGTGCATTGCCTTTGGCGACCGCCAAACGTTCCTCACGGGCATTCCTGATGTTCCATTGCCCCTGCTGAGTATTGGCAAGTGCCTGTGCGGACTCCCTTACCGAGCTTTTATCACCCAGCTTCGATGTCGCGTATCGGCTTTTGTCGCTGACCAGGTAAAAGGCTTCGTTCACCTTGCCGAGGTCCTGAGACAGCGACAACGCGGCGTCTCCACTGTCCGCGAACAATGTCCGGGCCAATGTCGAGCGCTGCTCCACCGGTCTGGTATTCAAGGCCGCAAGCACCGACAGAACAGCGCCTTGGGCATTCTGTTTGTCAGGATCACGCATGGCTTCGGCCACTGCCTTGGGATCCAGGCCCAGTTGCTTCCAGGCACCTTTCTCGGCCATCGAGGCTTGATCGCCCTTGCCCAGTGCATCGGAAATGTTCTTCAACGCATTGCCGGCATCGTCTTTTTTCGCGCCGCTGTTCAGCAGCGCTGCCGTCAATGCCGCGGCCTGCTCAGGCTGCAAGCCTGCGCTGATTGCCGCCTCGCCTGATTGCTGCAGAACAGAACCAATATCAGCCGCCTGGACATCTCCGGGTATTTTGCCGAGATGATTGGCCGCATCCGCCAGATCAAGGGCTTGATCGCGCGAGAGCTTCATCGAAGTGCGCCAGACCTTCAACATTTCACCGGCTTCCAGCCCGGTAACTTTGAATGCCGATGCAGTAATGGCCGCATCGCTGGCAAAAGTGAGCAATTCGCGTTTCTTGCCCTCGGCGTTTACCGCTTCGCTGCCGACTCCCGCCTTGGCTGCCAGTGTTTCAATCCTGACCAGCTCAACCCCGGTAGTGCCTCCGGCGGCCACCAGAGTGGCACTGGCCATTTTCAGGCTAGTGAGGGCCATGTCTTTCCCGTCATCGCGGGAAAGCTGCGCCACACTCGCAAGAGTGGCCGCTGCCGAATCCATGGTCATCGCCGCCTTGCGCGTCTCGGGAGGCTCAGCGCCCCCGGAGGATTTTTCCGGTGTTTTCTGCCCGCCGGATGACTCACTCTTCGCTCCGGCACTCGCAGCCTGTGGCAACCCACGCAAGGCGGACAGGGTCACGCTCAATGCATCGATTGCCGAAGTCAGCAGCACGATTTTTCCGCTGGCCGTCAGCAGTGCCTGGCGCAGGTCGCTGGTCTGAACCAACGCGGTTTGCCCAGCACCTGCGAGCGCAGCCCTGCTCAGAGTGATACTGCCAAACCCTGCGCCGGCGCTGTCGCCGGCATTCATGAGCGAAATCTTGCTCTCTGCCATGCCGCTCTACTCCTGTTTCACGCCAAGGCGAGTGATCGCTATGTCGTAGCGGCGCAACGCCTTTTCGGCGTCCCACTCCAGAATTTCCGCCTCACTTACCGGGTAAATGAGCGGCACGATATCGAGGATTACTTCGATGTCGCGTTCTGAAAGAAGGCCGCCGGCTGGTTTAAAAAATCGTCGATGCGCACCTGCAATTGCGTCCAGTCCGGCACGCTCAACAGGGCCAGATCGGGGATCATCAGGCCGGTGCAATGGGCGGTGATGAACTCGGCGCGTTCCTTGGCCGTTTTCAGTTTCTTCATCACTTTGGTGGCCCGCAGCGCCGGCATTTCCAGACTCAGCGAAGTCACGGTGCGGCCGGTGACGGCGAGCGGCAACAGCAGTTGCACCTGATCGGGATCATCGGATTTTTCCGCGTCTTCGACCTGTTCGAGAAAGAACGACGCCGGACGGGTCGAGAATTCGTGAACGTACTGCGCGATGGTCACGTAGTCCGGACGCTTGAGCTGGTCGAGTTCCTTGACCGACAAGCCGGTGGCCAGCAGCGCCAGTTCGAAGAACTGGTCGTCTTCGTCGTCGCCGGCGCGTTCCAGTGCTTCTTTCTGGGCGGCGTAGAACAGCGGCTTGAGCTGGATCGATTCGATCTGCGAGCCGTCGTCGCCGGTAATCGGCGACAACAGGTCATGCTTGGGTGGCATCCACGACATGTATGAATTCCTTGGTGATTCTTGAGGGGTGTTGCATTCCCTTGTGGGAGCGGGGTTTGCCCATTCCCACAGGGTTTTGTGATTGCCTCTGGCCGAGACTTACGGCATCAGCACCGCACGACGGGCATCACCGAGGATGTCGACGCCGTTGAGCACGAACTTCTGGGTGCGCACGTCGATGTCGATCACCGGCACGCCGTTTTCCAGGCGGGTGTAAGTCCGGCAGGAGAGCTCCAGCGTGGTCTTGGGTTTCTCGCCCATTTTGATCGTGCCCTCATCGAGGATCTTCAGCTTGCCGCCCACGGTGTGGTAGGTGAACCAGGTGTTGCCGTCCTGATCCTGACCGGCTTCGCGCACGTTCAGCAGGATGTCTTCGCCCAGCTTCACACCCAGTGCAAGCATGATTTCCGGGCCGGTGCCCTGCAGGATCAGCTTGGCGCCGAGTGCCTTGGCGCTCTTGGCCATTTCCTCGACGATGAAGCGCCCGCCCGTCATGTTTTCCACATCGAATTCGATCTTCGGCGGGGTGAATTCCTCCACGGTCGCCGACAGCGGCAGGCCTTGCAGGGTGGCCGCGATGGCTTGTCTATTACGGTTGGTAAACATTAGAGAACGTCCTCCAGGAACTGCTCGATGATTTCATCGCGGGCGTTGAGTTGATAAACCATGTGTTCGTTCGGCGCGTAGCGGCCGTAGTCGATGACCACGTACCAGGTGCCGTTCTTGTACTTCTCGACGCTGTTGAGTTCCGGGTGCAGATACACGCTGCCGCCGGGAATGGTTTCGTCGGCGACCAGGGTCTGCAGCCAGTCGTTGATGCGTTTGACTTCCTGATCCATGAACGACTTGGTCAGGTTCTTCGCCATGGCTTTCTGGCCGGCCTTCACCAGCTTGCGGCTGATCGCGTCTTCCAGACCGACGTAGCTGATGAACTTGCCGGTGATCGAACGGTTGCCCAGCAGCGAGAAGCCGCCAAGGATGGTGCGGGCGTAGTAGCTGACGCCGTAGCGGTTGAGCAGATCGCCTTCGGTGGAGGTGTCGAGGATGTTGTATTCCACGACCCGCGACACGTCTTCGGCGTAGGTCACCTGGTTGCCCGGGCTTTCCCATTGCTTGACCTTGGCCAGCGCGGCAATCGCCAGACTGGATGGCGCGAGGAACACGTTTTTCTTCGCCGCTTTCGAGTACACGGCAGGCATGTTGTGCACCACCAGGCAACGGTCGAAACCGAGATCCGCACCGCCCAGTTCCTGGCTGTACAGCACCTGATCGGCGACCGAGACGTCCTTGCCGTCCAGCACCACACGGGCCTTGATGCGCTTGCCGAACGAGGCGAACTCGCTGGCCACAGCCTTGGTGCCGGTGAAGCCCGGCGCGCCGATGATGGTCAGGTCTTCCGGGACACTGCCCAGTGCGGCCAGACCGAGCTTGCGGCCGGTGGCCGGTTCAACACCGCCGATCACGGCGTTGACGGTATCGGCCGGGGTCGCGCCCGCTTCGACGATCACCACGTACACCGGCACCTTGACCACTTTGAGGATCTGGTAGACGGCGTGGTACAGGGTGCCCTCTTCGGAACCTGTCGGATCGAGCAGCGCATGGGTGGTGAAGCTGTTGATGCGAAACGGTGCGTTGCGCGGAATCAGCGGATCGGCTTTCGGCGCGGTGCCGACCAGACCGATGACGTTGTCGCCCAGGCCCCCCATGGCCTCGGGGGATTCGGTGGCATTGACGGTAATGCCGTTGTGCTCGAAGTTCAGAACCTCAGCCATAGTCAGTCAGCCTTCTTGGCAGCGGCCTTCACGGCCTTGGTGGTAGGTGTTTTCAGCTCCAGTCGACCGGCGCTGTGCAATGCGCTGGCTTCGACGTCGAGCAGATCGAGTTCCTGGCCGACGCTCGACCAGTGCCCACCGCCGGTGGGGAATGGAACGAGCACGGTGTAGGTTTGGCGGGTTGCCATTTTTCGTTTCTCCATAAACGGGAAAGCCCCTCGTTGGGAGGGGCTTGGCGGGTGTTGAATGAATTGGGCGTCAAAGAAAACGCCCCGGGGTGCGGGGCGTTTTATTGTGGCTCGGAGGTCGGTGAAGCTGGCATGGAATCGGGCCAGCCTTCCTTGAGCATTTCATCGGAGTACGTGCCGTCCTCGATTGCCTGGAGCAATTCCAGTTCGCGGTCGAAACAAGCCTGCACGTGCGCCCTGACAGCTTTGGCAATCGCGAGAATCTGCTGCGCGCCGATCTCGACGAAACCCTCGAGCGTTTTGAAGTTGCAGCGGTAATCAGGATCGAGGATCGCCGAGATGCCAGCGCCATAGATCATCCCCGCGCTGTCACGGGAGGTTGCAACAGTCAGACCTTCCACAGAAACGACCGCGTCCTCCCGCTCATAGCGCTCGTCGGCGACCCGTTGCGCATAATCAGGAGTTACTTGCGGGAAAGGCGCTTTGACAATTTCATCGCCTACTCGACGCCAGATACCATCGGCCTCCTGGGTCAACCTGATAAACAACTTGTCATCGACTTTGACTGCCGAAGCGGGGATCGGGTGAACCCCTTCAATCAGGCAGGTTTGCAAGTTCGAATTCTCGTCAAACAGTGCGTATTTCATGATCTCTCCTTAACTGCCCACCGCGACCCAATGAAAGACCGTGACCCCGGGAAAGGTATGTTTTCCATAAAACGAAGTGAGACTTGACACACCGACATCCACATACCCGTTCACTGCCGACCCTGGGGTGTAGTTCAATGTCGCGTTCAGGCTGTACATGGCATTGGGAAACGCGATCGGGAATGCGGTGGCGATGTCCGTACCACCATTTCCGGAGACCCTGCCCCACTGAATGATCAATCCACCGAGCCAGGACGGGAAAATGATGTACCCGTTGATTTCCTTGAGAATCTGAAATCCCCAGCGGAGTTTTTTGGGTGTCACGATTGTGGTGTCGTCAGCCCCGGCATCGGTCAGCGCCTGAGTGGCGAGTTTGGCTGTGCCGTGTTTGATTTCGGTCGCTTGCTGGGCCAGAGGAGCCAGCGCTGCGACATCAATGCTTCCCTGATTGACCGGTGCGTTCCAGGCTTTGATGCACCACATGACGGCGAGGTTGCGCGGACGGGTGCCAACCAGGTGCCCATCAGTAAACAGCGCCGCCTGATTCAGCGATACAGGGGAGGTGATTTCGCCAGAAGAGAAAAATGCGGAAGGATAGTCGGCCGCAGAGGCAACGTCGCCTCCAAGTACCGGGTGAGACTTCCCACTATTGTCTGGATTGAGTTTCCAAGATGAGGCGGCAGCTTGGATAGCCTGCGCTGTCGAGGTCACCGCATCGTGCGCAACCAACGTCGCTTTTTGCCAGCTACCGATTGTCCGACCAGCGTCAACACCGCGACCATGATCCCAACCACGCAGAAACTCACCGCGAGATTCCGGCAACCGGAAGTTGCCCGCACCTTCGTCCCCCTTGTTGAACTTTGTGCCGAGATAACCCGCCAGATCCGGATAGGTCGCAATGCTTTGCACACTGCCGTCCAGCTCCAGATAACCGGCAGGAACGACGCCCGTTGGAAACGACAGGACAGCACCGACCGGAACGGAAGATTTGAGCTGTGCGACTTCATTGGCCAGTGCGGCGACGTCGATGTTTCCCTGATTGATCGGCGCGTTCCAGGCCTTGATGCACCACATGACTGCAATGCTGCGCGGACGGGTTTCCGAACCGCCAGTGGCAGTCGTCTGTGGTGTTCCGTTGCTGTCGGAGCGGTTGCCACGAGCGACCTTGTCCTGGCCAAATCCGCTCGGATTGGCAGGCGCATCAACCTGGTGAACGTGAGACTTAAGCTCATCAGGCGCCCAACTGCCAATCGCCCGACCTGGGTCTACACCTCGCCCATGATCCCAGCCTCGCAGGAACTCACCACGTGATTCCGGCAACCGGAAGTTGCCTGCACCCTCATCACCTTTGTTGTAAGTGGTGCCGAGATATGCCGCCAAATCCGGATAAGTCGAAGTGCTCTGCACACTGCCATTCAACTCAAGAAAGCCGGGCGGTACGATCCCCGTCGGGAATGCCATGACGGCACCCACCGGAACGGCAGATCCAAGCCGGGAAACTTCCTTGACCAGTGCCGCTACGTCGATGTTTCCCTGATTGACCGGCGCGCTCCAGGCTTTGATGCACCACATGACGGCGATGTTGCGGGGACGGGTTTCAGAGCCACCGACAAACCCGGTCACATTACCGCCATCGGTCACTGCATATTGCCCTGACCCCGCTACAGTCCCGACCGCAATATTCGAAATGCCCTTTGAGTTGTCGGGAATATGGGTATGGCTGTGGGAGCCGAAGAGGTCACTCTGTAAGGCGCCTATCGCCCGTCCCGGGTCAACTCCGCGCCCATGATCCCAACCCCGCAAGAACTCCCCACGCGCTTCCGGCAACCGGAAATTCCCGACACCCTCATCCCCTTTGTTGAACTTGCCACCCAGATAGGCGCTCAGGTCCGGGTAGGTCGCGCTGCTCTTGACGCTGTTGTCCAACTCCAGAAAGCCCGGAGGTGGCGAGTCAACCGGGAACGCGACAATCGACCCCACCGGCAACGCCGATGCCTTGGCAATCAGCGCCTCGACTTCAGCCTTGGTGTACGAATCCTTGATACCAAAACCGGCCAGCGTGTCGGGATTGGAGCCGGCCGTCGCGCGGCCATATTCGTCGACGCTCAGACTCTTGTAAGTCCCGGCAGCAATCCCGGTACGCCCCGCGAGCATCTTGAAT